>NZ_JAYSFG010000003.1:131857-296903 GCF_041913445.1 Tabrizicola sp. | reverse complement strand
GCGTGGTGTCGCCTTTGTTGGCCCACACCGGGCGGGTGCGACTTGTTGGCGCACCCTACAGCTCAACCGACGTTCGACGACACCCCGACCTGCGCCGGGCGCAGCAGCCGGTCGTGGAGCAGGAAGCCTTCCGTCGCCACCTGGATGATCTGCCCGGCCTTGGTCCCCGGCAGAGGCGCTTCGAACATCGCCTGGTGCAGCTGCGGGTCGAACTGATCCCCGACCGCCGGAGAAATCATCGTGATCCCGTGCTTCGTCATAACATTGGTCAGCTCACGCAGGGTGAGCTCAACCCCCTCGATCAGCGCGGCCGAGGCCGCCCGAGACTCCTCCGGGATCGCCTGAATCGCGCGGTTCAGGTTGTCGTAGACCGGCAGCAGGTCGCGCGCCAGGCGCGTGCCGCCATACATCTCGGCCTCTTTCCGGTCCCGCTCGGCCCGCTTGCGGCTGTTCTCGGCATCCGCCAGCACCCGCATGAACTTGTCGCGCAGCTCGTCGCGCTCGGCCCGAAGGGCCTCCAGCTCATCGACTTGCGGTTCAAACTCTTCCACGTCCACCTGAGGCGAGGTGGTTTCTTCCTGCGACATTGCGCTTCGTCCTTCTTCAGCCCTTGCCGCGGTCACTGACCAGGCGGCCCACCAGCTGGGCGGTGTAATCGACGATCGGGACGATGCGGCCATAGTTCAGCCGAGTCGGACCGATGACGCCCACCGCGCCGATGATCTTTCGATCAGCGTTCATATAGGGAGAAACCACCAGACTTGAACCGGAAAGTGAGAAAAGCTTGTTCTCGGACCCGATAAAAATGCGCACACCTTCGCCCGCCTCGGTCAGGTTCAGGAATTCGGCAATGTCCCGCTTGCGTTCCAGGTCGTCGAACAGCACGCGGATTCGGTCGATCTCGGCCTGATCCGCTGCCTCGCCAATCAGGTTCGACCGGCCGCGGACGATCAGCCGCTCGGACGGTTCGCCCGCGTTTTCCCAGAGCGCAAGGCCACTTTCCACCAGGTCCCGCGCGAGGGAGTCGATCTCTTGCCGCCGGTGCGCGATCTCGCTGACGATCCGCGCCCGAAGCTCGGACAGCGTCAGCCCCTCGGCCAAAGCATTCAGGAAATTCGCCGCTTCACGCATCGAGGACGGCGTCTGCCCCGGCGGCGGCACGAAAACCCGGTTTTCCACCTGCCCGTCGGCAAAGACCAGCACCACCAGCGCCCGATCCGGCCCAAGGCTCACGAACTCGATATGCCGGATCGCCGCTTCCCGCTTCGGCGCCAGCACCACGCTCGCCCCTCGCGTGATGACCGACAGCGCAGCGCCGACCTCGTCCAGGAGGGTCGTCACGTCGTGGTCATTCACGCCCAGAGTGGCGTCGATCTTCTCCTGATCCTCCGGCGCGACCTGGCCCACCTCCAGCAGGCTGTCGACGAACATCCGCAGACCCATCTGCGTCGGAATGCGCCCCGCCGAGACATGCGGGCTGTCCAGCAGCCCCAGATACTCCAGATCCTGCATCACGTTCCGCACCGTCGCGGCCGAGACCTTCTCGGACATCGTGCGCGTCAACGTCCGCGAGCCCACCGGCTCACCGGAGGACAGATAGCCCTCGACCACCCGCCGGAAGACCTCGCGGGTGCGGTCGTTCATGTCGCTAAGGATGGGTTGCGGGGTGGTCATGGGTTCAGCAATCGGCCTTGCATCCGGTGCCTGTGGTTGCATATGTGGCCGCATTCCAGCGAAAGGTCCAGCAATGCGCCCGTCAGGCAGAAAACTAAGCGATCTTCGGGCGGTTTCAATCGAAACCAACGTGATGAAACATGCCGAAGGCTCCTGCCTGATCAAGATGGGCGAAACGCATGTCCTGTGTTCAGCCACGATCGAGGACAAGGCGCCCCCTTTTCTGAAGAACACCGGCCAGGGCTGGGTGACGGCGGAATACGGGATGCTGCCCCGCGCCACCAATTCGCGGACGCGTCGTGAGGCGGCGGCGGGCAAGCAGTCCGGAAGAACCCAGGAAATTCAAAGGCTTATCGGTCGCTCCCTCCGCGCGGGCGTGGACCGTCAGGCCCTGGGCGAACGCCAGATCGTCGTCGACTGCGACGTGATCCAGGCCGACGGCGGCACCCGCTGCGCCTCGATCACCGGGGGCTGGGTCGCTCTGCGGCTGGCGGTCAACAAGCTCCTGACCTCCGGCGTGATCACCTCCGACCCGATCCTCGACCACGTTTCCGCCGTCTCCTGCGGCGTCTATGCCGGCCAGCCCGTCCTCGACCTCGACTACGCCGAGGATTCGGCCGCCGGGACCGACGGCAACTTCGTGATGACCGGCGCCGGGAAGCTGATCGAGGTCCAGATGTCCGCCGAGGGCTCCGCCTTCAGTCAGGACGAACTCCTCCACCTCCTCGACCTCGCCCGCCAGGGCAACGCCGCCCTTGTCGCCGCCCAGAAAGCGGCCCTGGGCCTCTGATGCTGCACCGCGGGGATCGCCTCCTGGTCGCCACCCACAACCGTGGCAAGCTGGAAGAGATCGCCGATCATCTGGCCGCCTTCGACATCACCGTCGTGGGGGCCGGAGACCTCGGCCTCCCCGAACCGGAGGAAACCGAGACCACCTTCGTCGGCAACGCCCGCCTCAAGGCCCACGCCGCCGCGAAAGCCTCTGGCCTCGTTGCGCTAGCCGACGACTCCGGCCTCGCCGTCGACGCGCTTGGCGGAGCCCCCGGCGTCTTCACCGCCGACTGGGCCACCACCGCCAAAGGCCGCGACTTCGCCGTAGGCATGGAGCGTGTCTGGCGCGAGCTGGAGGCCATCAACGCCCCTGAACCCCGCACCGCCCAGTTCTGCTGCACCCTCGTCCTCGCGCACCCAGACGGCCAAGACCTTGTCTTTGAAGGTAAATCCCCCGGCCGCCTGGTCTGGCCCGGCCGCGGCGAACAAGGCCACGGCTTCGACCCCATCTTCATGCCCGACGGCTACACCCAGACTTTCGGCGAGATGGACCGCTGGGAGAAGAACCGCCTCTCCCACCGCGCCGACGCCTTCCAGAAACTCGTCGCCGCCCTGTTCCCCTGATGGAAGACTGGCGCCACGCCGGCTTCGGCCTCTATCTCCACTGGCCCTTCTGCCAGTCGAAATGCCCCTACTGCGACTTCAACAGCCACGTCGCCGCCCGCATCGACCAGACCCAGTGGCTCCGCGCCTTCGAACTCGAAATCGACCGCATCGGCGCCCTCACGGAAGGCCGCATCCTCAACACCGTCTTCTTCGGCGGCGGCACACCTTCCCTGATGGAGGCCGCAACCGTCCAGGGCATCCTCGACCGCATCCGCGCCACCTGGACCCTCGCGAACGACGTCGAGATCACCCTCGAAGCCAACCCCGGCAGCGTCGAGGCCGCCCGCTTCGACGGCTACGCCAAAGCCGGCGTCAACCGCGTTTCCCTTGGAATCCAATCCCTTGACCCCGACGACCTCCGCCGCCTCGGCCGGATGCACACGGTGGATGAGGCGGCCAAAGCCATCGCCATCGCTCAATTCACCTTCGACCGCGTCTCCATCGACCTGATCTACGCCCGCCAGAACCAGACCCTTCCCGCCTGGCGCGACGAACTCCACCGCGCGATCGACTTCGGCACCAGCCACCTCTCGCTTTACCAACTGACCATCGAGGACGGCACCGTCTTCGGCCAGATGCACGCCAAGAACCTGCTCAAGGGCCTCCCCGAGGAAGACCTCTCCGCCGACATGTTCGAACTGACGCAAGAGATCACGCGGCAAGCCAGCCTCCCCGCCTACGAGGTGTCGAATCACGCCCGACCCGGCGACGAATCACGCCACAACCTGATCTACTGGCGCATGGGCGACTACGCCGGCATCGGCCCCGGCGCCCACGGCCGACTCACCCTTGATTCGGCCCGATTCGCGACGGAGGCCGAACGCCAGCCCACCCCTTGGCTGACCCGCACCCTCGCCAACCCAGGGTCCGCCGAAACCACCGACCGCCTCGCCGCCGAGGACCGCGCCAGCGAATACCTGATGTTCGCTCTCCGCCTCCGCGAAGGCGCATCGCTCTCGCGCTTCGCCGGTCTTGCCGGACAGCCCCTGTCGGAACAGGCCCTCGCCGAGGTCGAGGCCCTCGGCCTTCTCACCCGCGACGGCGACACCATCCGCACGACGGACCAGGGCGTGATGATGCTGAACGGCATCCTCCGCGCCCTTCTGGCCGACCGTCAGTCCGCCGACTGATCAATCTTCATCTGGTAGCTGGGACAAAATTCGGCACAACCTATCGAGGTCCTCCAGCGAACCGTACCGGATCACCAACTCCCCACTCTCGCCACCCGACGAGTGTTCAATCCGTACCGGCATCTTCAGGTTCGCAGAAAGGTCCCCCTCCAGCGCCCGCGTGTCCGCATCCTTTTCCGCGCCCTTGGCCGCCCTTGGACTGGAGGGCTTCGCGCTGTCCTGCGCCTTCATCAGCCGCTCGACTTCGCGGACTGAAAGCGACTTCGCGACAATCTGCGCCGCCAGTTCCGAGGCCCTCGGGCTGCCAATCAGCGCGCGTGCATGGCCCGCAGACAGCTTCCCGTCGCGCACCAGGTTCTGCACATCATCGGGCAGCGTCAGCAGCCGCAACAGATTCGCGACATGGCTGCGGCTTTTCGACAGGGCCTCGGCCAGCTTTTCCTGCGTATGCCCGAATCGGGACATCAGTTGGCGGAACCCCAGCGCCTCTTCAATGGCGTTCAGGTCCGCGCGCTGGATGTTTTCGATGATCGCGACTTCCAGCACTTCCGAGTCGCTAAGGTCCCGTACAACAACGGGAACTTCGTGCAGCTGAGCCAATTGCGCCGCCCGCCAGCGCCGCTCTCCGGCCACGATTTCATAAGCGTCCCGCCCGGGCTTCCGCCGCACAATCAGCGGTTGGATAACTCCCTTTTGCCGAATCGAATCAGCCAATGATTCGAGCTCTTCCTGCCGAAAATCCAGACGCGGCTGCTGCGGGTTCGGCTCCAGCTTGTCTACAGGCACGTGCAGCTCGGCCTTCCGTGCCGATGCCATCTGCTCCGGACCCGCGAGATGGACGTCTGCCATCAACGCGGACAACCCACGGCCAAGGCCTCTTCTTTCGTTCTTCGACATGCTCAGGCCTCTGAAACTTCGGGGGTTTTACGGCGATCCGCGATCTCTTTCGCCAAGGCCCGGTAGGCTTCCGCGCCTTTCGATCCCGGATCATAGGTCAGCACCGGCAGGGCATAGGACGGCGCCTCGCTGATGCGGACGTTCCGGGGAATCGTCGTCTTCATCACCAGCTCGCCCATATTCGCCCGCGCGTCCGCTTCGACTTGCGCTGTCAACCTGTTGCGGCGGTCATGCATCGTCAACACAACACCTTCGATCCTCAGGTCCGGGTTGGCGGAACGACGGACGTCGCGAATCGTCAGCATCAGCTGCGACAGACCCTCCAGCGCAAAGAACTCGCACTGCAGTGGGACAAGGACCGAATGCGCGGCGACTAGAGCGTTGACTGTCAGCAAGCTCAGCGCAGGCGGGCAGTCGATCAGAATGTAGTCGAACCCGTACTGGTCCATCTCGGGCCGGCGCAAGGCGTCGTGCAGCAGGAAACTGCGCTTCTCGTTCGACACGATGTCCAGATCCGCAGAGGACAGGTCCGCATTGGCCGGGATGATCAGGATGTCCGGCACCCCGGTCTCCATTACTACATCTTGTAGGTCAGCGCCGTCGACAATCAGGTCATAGCTGGTCTTCTTCCGCGCGTCCGGTCGTACGCCCAATCCGGTGGACGAGTTGCCTTGTGGATCGATGTCCACAAGAAGGACTCTCTTGCCAAGTTCTGCCAGCCCCGCAGCCAGGTTGATCGCTGTCGTCGTCTTTCCGACGCCGCCCTTCTGGTTGGCAAGCGCAAGGATGTAGGGGCCGTCAGTCATTGCGGACACGATGGATGTTCCTGATCACAAGTATTGCAGCCTCGCCATCTGACAGGCTTGGCTGCGAGTCAACATCGAAAGCCCAGTCCTTTCGGGCTTGGGCAAGCTCTTCCTGATGGCGCGCACCTTTCGGGAAGATCCCGATGCCATCAGGCTTCAAGTGAAGCGCACCATAACCAATGAGCGCGGGCAGCGCTGCGAGTGCTCGCGCCGACAGGACATCCGCGTGCATCGGCTCAAGCGCTTCGATCCGTTCCGCGCGTACAGTAACTGCCAAATCCAAAGCTTTCGCGGCCTGGCGCAGAAACGTGGCTTTGCGGAGGTCCGACTCGACAAGCGTCACGCGGAAGTTGGGCAGTCTCTCTTGCGCGATGATCGCAACGACTAGCCCCGGAAAGCCTCCCCCAGCTCCCAAATCGACCCAGACTCGCGCGTCAGCCGGGCACAAAGAGAAAATCTGCGCCGAATCAGCGATGTGTCTCTCCCACAGCTGGGGAAGCGTAGACTTGCTGACGAGATTGATCGCTGTGTTCCAACGGCGGACGAGGGCTTCGAAATTCTGGAGAGCCTGGAATGTTTCACGTGAAACACTCACTCCGCCTACGGAAAGCGCGTCGACTTTTGTCATCCCGCAAGCCGGTCGCTGGGTTTGCGCAAGTGCGCAAGGACAAGAAGAAGCGCAGCGGGCGTAACACCTTCTATGCGGGAAGCTTGGAGAATCGACTCAGGTTGCGCCCGTGTCAGCTTCTGCTTGAGTTCATTCGAAAGGCCGGAAATCCGGCTGTAATCGAAGTCCACCGGGATTCGCTGTGTTTCCTGTTTCCGCAGATCCGCGACTTCCTTCGCTTGCCGGTCCGAATAGCGGTCGTATGTGGAATCGACCTGTAGTTGTTCAAGAACCTCGAAACTCAGCATCTCGTAGGCAGGGAAGGCCTTTGCAACAACATCGAGCTCGACGCCAGGAAGCGACAGCACATCGTAAGCCGACCTTTTGCCACCGTCCTTGCTGACGGCGATCCCGGCGTCGTTCAGCGCTTTGGGTCCGATCATCACCGCGGACAAAGCCTCGCGGCCCGCCTCCAGCGCTTCCACTTTGGCTTCGAAGGCCGCACGCCGGAGATCCGAAACACACCCGGCCGCCAACCCCAGTGGCGTCAGCCGCCGGTCTGCATTGTCTGCCCGCACTGTCAGCCGGAACTCGGCACGCGAGGTGAACATGCGGTAGGGTTCAGTCACGCCTCGGGACGTCAGGTCGTCGATCATGACGCCGATATAACTGTCTGTCCGGCTGAACTCGACCGCTGGACGGCCACTAGCTGCAGCAGCTGCGTTCAGACCAGCTACAAGCCCTTGTGCCCCCGCTTCCTCATACCCCGTCGTTCCGTTGATCTGTCCTGCGAAGTACAGGCCCGCCACTGCGCGGGTTTCCAGCGTTCGATGCAGGCCCCGAGGGTCGAAATAGTCGTACTCGATGGCGTAGCCGGGTTGCAGGATCACTGTCTGCTCCAGGCCCGGGATCGTATGGATATAGGCATGCTGCACCTCTTCCGGCAGCGAGGTCGAGAGGCCGTTCGGATAGACCGTGTGGTCGTCCAGCCCCTCCGGCTCCAGGAAGACCTGATGCGAGGTCTTGTCGGCGAAGCGCACCACCTTGTCCTCGATTGACGGGCAATAGCGCGGACCGACGCCTTCGATATGACCACCATACATGGCAGAGCGGTCGAGGTTATCCCGCACGATCTGGTGTGTTGCCTCGGACGTATGAGTAATTCCGCAGCTGATCTGCCGTGCTTCCGGGGCCCGGTTCAGGAAGGAAAACACCGACGGCACTTCATCCCCCGGCTGGCTTTCCAACCGCGCCCAGTCGATGGTCCGCCCATCCAGTCGCGGCGGAGTGCCTGTCTTCAGCCGCCCGACGGGCAGCGCCAGTTCCGACAGTTGGGCCGCCAGCAGTTTCGACGGCGAATCGCCCATCCGCCCGCCCGACATCCGACGGTCGCCGATGTGGATCACCCCGTTCAGGAACGTCCCGGCCGTCAGCACGATCCGGCCCGAAGCCAGCTCCACGCCCGAGGCCAGCACCACGCCGGACACTGCGCCGCCAGCCATCCGAAGCCCGGCAACTTCCCCTTCGATTACATCGAGCCCTGGTGTCGCCAGCAGTTCTGCCCGCATTGCCTCACGGTAAAGACGCCGGTCGATCTGCGCGCGCGGACCCTGCACAGCAGGCCCCTTCCGACGGTTCAGCAACCGGAACTGGATCCCAGCCCGGTCGGCCATCCGGCCCATCACTCCGTCCAACGCGTCGATCTCGCGAACAAGGTGGCCCTTCCCAAGCCCGCCAATCGCCGGGTTGCAGGACATCGCGCCCAGCGTCTCCACTCGCAGCGTCACCAGCGCAACAGACACGCCCATCCGCGCCGCAACGGCAGCCGCTTCGGCCCCCGCATGGCCGCCGCCGATCACGATGACGTCGTAGTGTTTCACGTGAAACCCTCACTTACCGATGCAGAAGCTGGCGAAAATCTCGCCCAGAAGGTCGTCGACATCCACTCGGCCGACCAGGGCATCCAAGGCCCGGACGGCTTGCCGAAGATGCTCCGCCGCCAGCTCGACGCGCGAGTCAGGTCTTACCACTTCCGCCCGTGACTCGGCCAGAGCAGCAATCGCCGTTGTAACAGCGACGCGATGCCTCTCGCGCACCAACGCGCCGGCGGACCCCACGCGTTCCCCAAGGATTTCGCCAATCCGCGCCATCAATTCCGGCACGCCCAAACCCGTTTTCCCAGACACAGCCAGCCCCGACCAACCAGATTTGGTATCCGATTTCCCAAGAACCACCAGATCATCGCCGACCGGATCCAGCGGCAGAGGCGACCCATCCGTCAGGAACAGCCGCAAATCCGCCACTTCGGCCCGGGCCAAAGCCCGCTCGATCCCGGCGCGTTCCAGCCGATCCTCGGTCTCGCGCAGGCCTGCCGTGTCCAGGAAGGTCACCGGCAGCCCGGCGATCTCCATCCGCACCTCGATCACGTCGCGCGTCGTCCCCGCGATCTCGGATGTGATCGCCGCCTCGCGTCCCGCCAGCTGATTGAGCAGCGTCGACTTCCCGGCGTTAGGAGCACCGACGATGGCGACCTCGAACCCGTCTCGGATCCGCTCCGCCGCCGTCACCCCCGCTGCCTCGCGCCCCAGGTCAGCCATAAGACCATCGATCAGCGCCAGCACTTCGGGCGAGACGTCCACCGGCACGTCCTCGTCCGCAAAGTCGATGGTTGCCTCCAAAAGCGCCCCCGCCCGGATCAGATCGCGCCGCCAGCCGTCCACCTTCTGGCCCACCGACCCCGACAGCACCCGCACCGCTTGCCGCCGCTGCGCCTCGGTCTCGGCATCGATCAGGTCCGCCAGCCCCTCGACCTGCGCCAGGTCCAGCACGCCGTTCTCCAGCGCCCGCCGCGTGAACTCCCCCGGCTCAGCCAGCCGCAACCCCGGTTGCTCGGACAGTGCTCGCAGCACCGCGCCCACCACCGCCGGGCCGCCGTGGCAGTGCAGCTCCACCACCGCCTCGCCGGTGAAGCTTGCGCCCTCGGCGAAGGAAACCACCAAAGCTTCGTCCAGCAGTTCCCCGCCCCAGACCAGCCGGCGCAACCCCGCCACGCGCGGCGCAGGCAGCGTCCCACAAAGCGCAAGACCGGCCGCCACCGCGCCCGGTCCCGAGATCCGTACCACAGCGAGGCCCGACCGACCCCGCGCCGTGGCGAGGGCATAGATCGTGTCCATCGCCCCGCCTTAGGTGTTCATCGACTCGAAGAATTCCGAGTTCGTCTTCGTCTGCTTCAGCTTCGAGATAAGGAACTCGATCGCATCCGTCGTGCCCATCGGGTTCAGGATGCGGCGCAGCACGTAGGTCTTCTGCAGGTCGGTCTTGTCGACCAGCAGGTCCTCTTTCCGGGTGCCGGACTTCAGGATGTCCATCGCCGGGAAGACGCGCTTGTCGGCGACCTTGCGGTCAAGCACGATTTCCGAGTTACCGGTGCCCTTGAATTCTTCGAAGATCACTTCGTCCATCCGGCTGCCGGTGTCGATCAGCGCGGTGGCGATGATGGTCAGCGACCCGCCTTCCTCGATGTTCCGCGCCGCACCGAAGAACCGCTTCGGCCGCTGCAGCGCGTTCGCGTCCACACCACCGGTCAGCACCTTGCCGGAGGACGGGACCACCGTGTTGAACGCGCGGCCCAGACGGGTGATGGAGTCGAGAAGGATCACCACGTCGCGCTTGTGTTCGACCAGCCGCTTGGCCTTCTCGATCACCATTTCCGCCACCGCCACGTGCCGCGTCGCCGGTTCGTCGAAGGTCGAGGCGACGACCTCCCCCTTCACCGTGCGCTGCATGTCGGTGACTTCTTCGGGCCGTTCGTCGATCAGAAGGACGATCAGGTAGCACTCGGGATGGTTGGTCGCGATGGAATGCGCGATGTTCTGCAGAAGCACCGTCTTGCCGGTCCGCGGCGGCGCCACGATCAGCCCGCGTTGGCCCTTCCCGATGGGCGAGACGAGGTCGATGATCCGGGCCGAACGGTCCTTGATCGTCGGGTCCTCGACTTCCATCTTCAGCCGCTCATCGGGGTACAGGGGCGTCAGGTTGTCGAAGTGGACCTTGTGCTTGGCCTTCTCCGGGTCGTCGAAGTTGATCTTCGTGGCCTTGGTCAGGCTGAAATAGCGCTCGTTGTCCTGCGGTGCCTTGATGACGCCTTCGATGGTGTCGCCGGTGCGAAGCGAGAACTGGCGGATCATCTCGGGCGAAACGTAGATGTCGTCCGGACCCGGCAGGTAGTTGGCTTCCGGCGACCGCAGGAACCCGAACCCGTCCTGCAGCACTTCCAGCACGCCGTCGCCGCCGATCTCCCAGCCTTCCTCGGCATGCTCTTTCAGAAGCGAGAACATCATCTCGCCCTTGCGCATGCTGGGCGCGTTCTCGATCTCCCACTCCTCGGCCATCGCCAGCAGATCGGCGGGGGTCTTGGCCTTCAGTTCGGCAAGGTTCAGGCGTTCAACAGTCATGGGATACCTTTGTGCGGACCACGCCCTTTCGCGGGGGTCTCAGCAGATGTGCAACGGGAGATGCGATGGACCGGACGGCCCTGCAAAGCCGCACCTAAGCGCAGACGTCGCGAAAGTCAATCAGAAGCGGGTGATGACTGCAAACACGATGACCAGCATGAGGATCGTCGGCACCTCGTTCATCAGCCGGTAGGTCCGGCCAGAGCGCGTGTTGGTCCCTGCGATGAACTCCTTGCGGCGGTAGCCCAGCCAGTGGTGGAACCAGGTCATCCCCAGCACGGCCGCCGCCTTCACCCAGGGCCAGACGAAGGACCAGTCGACCACGCCGGGCGTGAACACCAGCGCCAGGCCGAAGACCCAGGTCCCCACCATCGCCGGGTTCATGATCCCGCGCAGGAGCCGCCGCTCCATCGTCTGGAACATCGCATCCGTCTTCGACCCGGCCTCCACCTGCTCGACGTGATAGACGAACAGCCGCGGCAGGTAGAAGATCCCCGCCATCCACGAGATCACCGAGACGACATGCAGCGACTTGGTCACCAGGTACCAGTCGGCCAGGAAATCGGTGATCGTCTCAAGCATGTCCCTGTCCTCGGTCGCTGCGCCCCTCCTTCTATAAAGAATAAAGAAAAGAAGGAATGTGGATGATGTAGGCCCTGTGGAAGACGGGATTTCCTTGCCGGCCCCCAGATCCATCCACAAGGAGGGCATTGGGGACAAATCCGGGAAAACTGGCTGCCCCGGCGCCGGAACGTAATAAAATACCGTGAAAACAAGTATTTATGAAAAGTTAATGCCGCAGACTATCCACAGGAAACGGCCATCCCCACCCCCGGCACAACCATTTCTCCCGTCCCGCGTGACAAACCCGCGCACAGCGGGATATCTCTGGCCCAGTCTCCGCAGGACTGCCCGTCTGCCCACAGAACCCGCCGAAGGCCCCAGATGACCCCCATCCGGGACCCAGGAACAAACCGAGGATATTCACAGCCTTGCCCCCGTCCATGATCCTCGCCTCCACCTCCCCCACGCGGCTCCAGATGCTCCGCGCCGCGGGCCTCGATCCCACCCCTGTCGCCCCCCGCGTCGATGAGGCGACCATCCGCGACGCCCTTGTGGCCGAGGGTGCCTCCCCCCGCGACATCGCCGATGCCCTGGCCGAGATGAAAGCCCGCAAGGTCGCCGAAAAGCACCCCACCTCGCTCGTCCTCGGCTGCGACCAGGTCCTCGCGCTCGACCGCCAGACCTTCGCCAAACCCGAGACCCCCGACGACGCCCGCAACCAACTCCGCCAGCTCAGAGGCAAGACCCACAAACTCCTCTCCGCCTCCGTCGTCTATGAGAACGCCGAACCCGTCTGGCGCCACGTGTCTGAGGCCCGCCTGACCATGCACCCCATCTCCGACGCCTACCTGGACGACTACGTGACCCGGAACTGGGACTCCATCCGCCACTCCGTCGGCTGCTACAAGGTCGAGGAGGAAGGCGTCCGCCTCTTCTCGGCCATCACCGGCGACCATTTCACCATTCTCGGCCTACCGCTTCTGCCGCTGTTGGCTTGGATGGGGAACCGGGGCATGATCGCCACATGACCGATCACCCCCGCATCCCGCTTGCCGCCGTCCTGGGCCACCCCATCGCCCACAGCCGCAGCCCCGCGCTGCACGGCTACTGGCTGAAACGCTACGGCATCAAGGGCCACTACATCCCGATCGACATCGCCCCCGTCGACCTGCCCCGCCTCCTGCGAACCCTCCCGGAACTCGGCTTCGTCGGCTGCAACGTCACCATCCCGCACAAGGAAGCCATCCTCCAGATCGCCGACGTTGTCACCGACCGCGCCGCGCTGATCGGGGCGGCCAACACGCTGATCTTTCGCAAGGATGGCAAGATCCACGCCGACAACACCGACGGCTCGGGCTTCATCGCGAACCTCCGCCAACATGTCCCCGACTGGAAACCCGCCTCCGGCCCCGCCGTCGTGCTTGGGGCAGGCGGTGCCGCCCGCGCCGTCGTCGCCGCGCTGATCGAGGTCGGCGTCCCCGAAATCCGCCTTGCCAACCGCACCCGCGCCCGCGCCGACGCGATCCGCCAGGACTTCGGTGCCAAGATCCACGTCCACGAATGGGTGCAGGCCCCGAACCTTCTCGATGACGCCGTCACCGTCATCAACACCACCGCGCTTGGCATGACCGGCAAGCAGGACTTCAACGTGCCCATGCACCGCCTGAACCCCGGTGCGGTCTGCAACGACCTCGTCTACACGCCCCTCAAGACCCAATTCCTGATCGAGGCCGAGGAACGCGGCGGCATCATCGTCGACGGCCTTGGGATGCTCCTCCACCAGGCCGCCCCCGGCTTTGAACGCTGGTTCGGCACCAGGCCCGAAGTGGACGAGGCCACCCGCAAGGCCGTGCTTTCCGCATGAGCTTCATCCTTGGCCTTACCGGCTCAATCGGCATGGGCAAGTCCACGACGGCGAAGATGTTCGCCGAGGAAGGTATCCCCGTCTGGGACGCCGACGCCACCGTCCACCGCCTGTACCAACCCGGCCAGCCTGCCGCACTGGCCGTGAAAAGCCTTTTCACCAACGCCATCGACCCTGACGGCAGCGTCAACCGCGCCACGCTCCGCGCGCTGATCCAGGCCGACCCCACCGCACTTGACCGTCTCAACGCCGCAGTCCACCCCCTCGTCGCCGCCGACCGCGCCGCCTTCATCGCCGCCCACAAGGATGCCGAAATCCTCCTCCTCGACGTCCCCCTCCTGTATGAAATCGGCCTCGACAAGGCCTGTGACGCCGTCGCCGTCGTCTCCGCCCCGCCCGAGGTCCAGCGCCAGCGCGTCCTTGACCGTGGCGCGATGACCGAGGCTGAATTCCAGACCATCCTCGCCCGCCAGCTTCCCGACGCCGAGAAGCGCGCTCGCGCCGACTACATCATCCCCACGACCAGCCTTGAAGCCGCCCGCCAGGCTGTGAAACAAGTGCTGACAGACATCCGGCGGGCCAAAGATGCGTGAAATCGTCCTCGACACCGAAACCACGGGCTTCGAGCCCGCCGAGGGCCACCGCATCGTCGAAATCGGCGCAGTCGAGCTGTACAACCATCTGCCCACCGGCCGCACCTACCACCAGTACATCAACCCCGAACGCGGCATGCCCGTCGCGGCCTTCGAGGTGCACGGGATCGGCCATGACATCCTGGAAACCCCCGGCAAGCCCGTCCCCGGCGGCGTGACCCTGCGCGACAAGCCGGTCTTCGCCCGCATCGGACAGGCCTTCCTCGATTTCGTCGGCGACGCGCAGCTGGTGATCCACAACGCCGCCTTCGACATGAAATTCCTGAATTTCGAGCTCGAACGCTGCGGCCTCCCGGGCCTTCCCTTCGCCCGCGCGACCGACACGCTGATGATCGCCCGGTCGAAATTCCCCGGCTCCCCCGCCTCGCTCGACGCGCTCTGCCGCCGTTTCGGCATCGACAACTCGATGCGCGAAAAGCATGGCGCGCTGCTCGACAGCGAAATCCTGGCCGAGGTCTATCTAGAGCTGATTGGCGGCCGCCAGCCCGACCTGGTTCTCTCCAGCGCCGCCCCGGCGCCGGCCCGCAGTGCCTCGGGTGACCTTATCACCTGGCGCCCGCGCCCTCGGCCCGAACCGCTTCCACCCCGGATCACCGAAGAGGAACTCGCCGCCCACGCTGCGATGCTGGCCAAGTTGGGGGACGCCGCAATCTGGAAGAAGGACGTCTGACGCCCAAAGAACCGGGCGCTGCCCGTTCCCCAAGCGTCCCCTCTCCCCGGGGGGGAGAGGGTCAGGGTGAGGGGGACGCCGCCCCCCCACCCGACCAAAAGTCAGTTGACCTTTTCGGTCGGCGCCGCCGAAGCCGCCTGCGCCTGCGCCCGCCGTGCCAGCTCCTGCCGGTACAGCGCCATGAAATCCACCGTATCCACGTTCAGCGGCGGGAAGCCACCGTCGCGCGTCACGTCCGAGATGATCCGGCGCACGAAGGGGAACAGCAGCCGCGGGCATTCGATCAGCAGGAACGGGTGGATCTGCTCGTCCGAAACGCCCTCGATGTGGAAGGTCCCGCCATATTCCAGCTCCAGCAGGAACAGCACGTCGCCGTTGACCTTGTTCTTCGAGGTCACCTTGAACTTGGTGATGACCTCATACTGGTTCGCCACCGGGCGCTTGCGTGCGTCCAGGCTGACCGCGACCTGGATGTCCGGCTGGACCTCTCCGGCGCTCAGGCCCTTCTGCACCACGGCATTCTCGAACGAAAGGTCGCGCACGTACTGCGCCAGAACCTGCATCTTGATCTGCGGCGGTGCCGCCGCCGTCGTCGCCGCGCCGTTGTCTGCTGGGGTTTCCTGACCCATATCCGTCTCTCCTCACGGGATTTGCGGCCTTCTATCAGACCGGGGGGCCGGTCTCAATGCAAAGCCGTGTGTGGCCCCCGGGCCATGCGAAAATGGCCGACCCGAGGGCCGGCCATTGCTAACACTTCCTGAATGCATACGGCTAAGCGCCTGATTTCATTCAGCCGGAAAGACTGTCCACCGTGGACAGATTTCAGAGAATCTCGCTCATCTTCACGACGCGACCCTCGGCGACCGACTTCAGCGCCGCCTCGGCCAGGGCCAGGGCCAGCAGCCCATCCTCGCCGGACGGCGAAGCCTTGGCCTTGCCCGCCATCGCGTCGATGAAGGCCGCGATCTCGGCCGCATAGGCCTCGGTATAGCGGGTCATGAAGAAGTCATGCAGCGGCGGCCGGGTATAGCCCGCCCCGGTAGCCACTTCGATGCTGACCGGCCGCTGGTTCTCCGCCGCGACAGACCCGCCCGACCCGTGCACCTCGATCCGCTGGTCGTACCCATAGGTCGCCCGGCGCGAGTTCGAGATCACCGCCATCTTCCCCGACGCCGTCTTCAGCATCACCTGGACCGAGTCACTGTCCCCCGCCTTCCCGATCGCCGGGTCCACCAGAACCGCCGCCATCGCCGAAACCTCGGACACTTCCTCACCCAAGAGGAACCGCGCCATGTCGAAGTCATGGATCGTCATGTCCCGGAAGATGCCGCCCGACCGCTTGATATAGTCGACCGGCGGAGCCCCCGGGTCGCGGCTGGTGATCGTCACCATTTCCACCGTCCCGATGGTACCCTTGTCGATCTCCCCCCGCACCGCCTGGAAATGCGGGTCGAAGCGGCGGTTGAAGCCGACCATCAGGGTGCCCTTGTTGGCGCGCACGACCTCCAGGCACTGCTTCACACGGGCGAGGCTCAGGTCGATGGGCTTCTCGCAGAACACGGCCTTCCCCGCCTTCACGAACTGCTCGATCAGGTCGGCATGGGTGTCCGTCGGCGTGCAGATCACCACCGCATCGATGTCCTTGGCCGCCGCAATCGCGTCGATCGTCCGCACGTCGCAGCCATACTGGTCGGCAATCGCCTGCGCCGCCGCCGGCATCGCGTCGCTTACCGCCACCAGCTTGGCCGCCGGGTTCCCCGTCACCGCCTTCGCATGAACCTTCCCGATGCGCCCCGCACCCAGAAGCCCGAACCTGATCGTCATAGTCTCTCCTTGTCCCGGGCTGACCCCGGCTTTCGAATCTCAGGCGTAAGCGGCGTCGCTGCCGCCCTTCACGCCGGTGATGTAGCTCACGATGTCATTGCCGTCGGTCTCGTCCTTCCGCAAGGAGGCGACGATGCGTCCCCGGCGGAAAACCACGATCCGGTCCACCAGATCGAAGACCTGCCGCAGGTTGTGGCTGATCAGGATCATCGGGATGCCCCGGTCCTTCAGCCCGCGGATGATGTTCTCGACCTGCGCCGTTTCCTGCACCCCCAGCGCCGCCGTGGGTTCATCCATGATGACGAGCTTCGAGGCAAAGGCCGCCGTGCGCGCGATCGACACGCACTGCCGCTGCCCGCCCGACATGTTTCGGATCGGGTTGTCGACGTTGGGGATCTTCACCGCCGTCGTCTTCAGCGCCTCCAGAGTCCGGTCACGCATCGTCTTGCGGTCCAGCCAGGAGAACGGCCCCAGCTTGAACTTGAAGAGCTCGCGCCCGAGGAACAGGTTCGACGGCACGTCCAGGTCGTCAGCCAGGGCCAGCGTCTGGAACACGGTCTCGATCCCCGCCTGCCGAGCCTCCAGCGGTCCCGCGAAGCTTACCGGCTGCCCGTCGAAGATGATGTCGCCGCTCGTCCGTTGCTCCACCGCCGTCACCTGGCGCACGAAGGTGGACTTGCCCGCCCCGTTGTCGCCCACGACGGCGACATGCTCGCCCTCGTGCAGGATAAAGTTCGCGTCTTCCAGCGCGTGGACGCCGCCGTAGTGTTTGGTCAGCCCACGGGTTTCCAGAATGATTTTCGACATGCTTCTGCCCCCTTACCCGCGAGTCCGCTTGCGTTGCCGCCACTGGTCCAGCACCACGGCGCCGACGATGATCGCGCCCTTCACCATCTCCTGGTAGTAGGCGTCGAGCTTGATCGAGGTGAAGCCCGAGATGATGACGGAGAAGATCGCCGCGCCAAGGACGGTGCCCAGGATCGACCCCCGTCCACCTGCAAGGCTGACCCCGCCGATCACCGCCATCGCGATGGCATCGAGTTCATACATCACCCCCATGCCCGCCTGCGCCGTCAGGTTCTTCGAGGTCAGAAGCACCGCCGCCACGGCCGCCAGCAGCCCGGCGATGGCATAGACCAGCACCTTGTGGCGGTCGACGTTGATCCCCGACATCCGCGCTGCGGCCTCGTTCGACCCGATGGCATAGCAGCGCTTGCCGTAAAGGGTGTAGCTCATGATGACGTGGAACAGGATCGCCAGCAGGACGAAGACCACGGCGGGGTTCTGGCCCGGCCAGGACAGAAGGCCGAAGGTCATGCCGCCCAAGAGGTCTCCGTTGGCCAGTGTGCCATAGGTTTCCGTGGGAAAGCTCACCGGCTGGCCGTTCGACCACCAGCGCGCGACGCCCCGGGCGCTGACCATCACGCCCAGCGTGGCGATGAAGGGCGGGATCTTCGTGTAGGCCACGAGCAAGCCGTTGATAAGTCCGGCCAGAAGCCCGCAGGCCAGACCCACGGCAATCGGCACGATCACCGGCAGGTCCATCGCCCAATCGCCGAAGATCGCCTTCGGGTTCGGGTTGCCGTTGACCATCGCGGTCTGGGCAAAGCTCATCACGATCATCGCGGTGGCCCCCACGACCGATCCAGAGGACAGGTCGATCCCCCCGATGATGATGACCTGCGTCACCCCCAGAGCGATGATCCCGATGATCGCGACCTGCAGGATCATGATGTCCAGACGCTGCTGGTTGAAGATCGCGTCGACGTTGTCCCGCATGTTGAAGAGGAACGATCCCCCCTGCATCCGGTTCAGGATCTCGAAGACCAGGACGATCAGCACCAGCGCACCGAACACGTTCCATTCCGGCGCCCGCGTCCGCTTTGCCGGATCGTATTTCAGGCCGCCCAGGCCATGCGTTGCCTCTGCCACGTCGCCGTCCCTCCCCCAGGATGCAATCAGGTTGGCCGATGGTACACCATCCTGCCAGAAAAACGGGGCGACTGCTGCCAGCCGCCCCGAGGTGCCCGGAAGGGGCTTAGTTCTTCGACAGGTAGCCGTCGATGTTCGCCGGGGTCACCAGCTCGAACGGGATGTAGACCTTCTGGTCCACCGCCTCGCCCTTCGACAGCTTGACCGCCGCATCCAGCGCGCCGCCGCCCTGGGCCGCTGCGTTCTGGAACACGGTGATGTCAAGCTCACCGGCCTGCATCGAGGCCAGCGCGTCCTGGGTCGCATCGACGCCCGAAACGATCACCGACGCCATGTCGATCCCGGCCGCCTTCATCGCCTGGATTGCACCCAGCGCCATCTCGTCGTTGTTGGCCAGCACGCCGTCGAAGGCCGTGCCGGTCGACAGCCAGTTGGTCATCAGCGACTGCGCCTGATCCCGCGACCAGTTGGCGGTCTGCTGGTCGATCACGTTGACCTTCACCGCGCATTCGCCGGCTTCCATCACGTCGTAGTAGTTTTGCGTGCGCTGGACGGCGGCCTGGTTCGACAGTTCGCCCTGCATCACGTAGACGCTGACTTCATCCTTGCCGGCAGCCTTCCACTGGTTGCACTGCTCGATGAAGCCCTGGCGCGACGATTCCGACTCGTTGGAAGCGACGAAAGCCTGGTTGTCGGGCAGCGAGTCGACGTTGATCGGCTGGCGGTTCACATAGACCAGCGGGATGTTCGCAGCAGCGGCGGCGTCCGACATGGCCTGGGTGGCCGAGGTGTCGACCGGGTTCACGATGATCGCATCGACGCCCGAGGCGATGAAGTTGTTGATCTGGTCCAGCTGCTTGGCGACGTCGTTCTGCGCGTCCTCGATCTGCACTTTCAGGCCGGCGGCATCCGCCTGCTCCTGGATGCCGTTGCGCAGGACGGTCAGGAAGTTGTCGTCGAACAGCGCCATCGATACGCCGATCCCTTCCGCCATCGCGGTGGTGCTCAGCAGCGAGGCAAAGCCTGCAACGATCAGGGTCTTCTTCATGGGTATCTCCTCCCGGTTATTGCCGCTGTCCGTTACAGCGGTTCAATCATGTGGCCTCGGCACCGCCTCCCTGCGGGGCGCGAGGGTCGTGTGCATCAGACTGTGCAGTCGCCCGCACTGCGTCAACCGATTCTTGCAACCGGTTGCAAAATCACTCAAGCCGGAACCCGCGCCATGAAGTCCATGCTGGCGCGGAGGGCTGTTGCAGGGTCCGCCAGTGCGTGAACCTCGGGCGAGAACGCCTCATAGCTGACGGGGCCATTCCAGCCCGCCGCCTGCAGTGCGGCGACCTGCTCGACGTTCCCCAGACGGTCGCCCTGGGTCACCAGGACGCGGTGCGGGTCGCGCATGTCGTTGATCCCGACCTCCTGGTCCACCACGCCCGAGACGTGGACGATCCCGGTATGTTCGGGGAACAGCGGGCCGCCATGGGCCAGCGTGTGGTGGAAGGTGTCATGGACCAGCTTGAACCGGCCCTTGCCGCCCACAGCCTCGATCCCCTCAACCGCTTCCGCCTTGTAGCGCAAAGCGCAGATCTCGAAGCCCAGCGGCTCCACCATGCCGACCAGGTTGTGATCCTCCAGCATCGGCTTCAGCGCCTTCAGCGCCACCCGCAGGTTCGCCTGCCGCTCGCCGTTGCCCATGCCAAGGTTGTCGTTGCGCGGGATCAGGCTGACCGCCTCGGCACCGGCGGCCTTGGCGATCTTCATCAGCGCCAGCGCCTCGGCTTCCTTGTCCGACGACCAGTCGTTGAACCGCTTCACCTCGGCCACCGCCAGCAGCCGCAGTCCATTTGCGCGGACATGGGTACCCGCTTCCGCCGGGTCCATCCCGTCGAACAGCGGCTGAGGCAGGTCATTGCGGACCTCGATTCCGACGCAGCCCAGGTCCTTTGCCAGCGCGACAAGCTCGCGGAAGGACAGGCGGGCCACCGTCATGTGGTTCAGTGCGAAGTGGATCATTCCCGGCCTCCCAACCGCGGCAATTTCTTGGGCCGGACCATCCGCGAGACTCTGCCGTCGCGTCAATCCGTCGCGGGGGAGTTCCCATCATCTCTGACGAAAACGCGCGCAGGAGGTTGATTGTTTTTCGTCAGACGCTCTCGGGCAAATAGAGATCGGGCTGCAGGAAGTGCTGGCCCTGGACCGGCTTCAACCCGTCGCTTACCGCTTCGGTCGCCAGGCGGACGAGGTCGTCGCACAGGCGCTGCAGGGGCGTGGCGATGACCATTGTCACGTGCCGCCCGATCAGTGCCGCCCGGCTTTCCGGCGTCAGCTCGTTGACCACCAGCGCCACTTCGCCCGGCTGTCGTGCCTCGCGGATCGCCGCGATGGCCCCCTCCATCCCGCCGCCGGCGCAATAGATCCCGCGCAGGTCCGGGTGGCGGTTCAAGAGGTCCAGCGTCGCCTCGTAGGTCAGTTGCCGGGTTTCCAGGTTGATCAGGGTATCCAGCACCTGAAACTGCGGCGCATGTTCCCGGAAATAGCTGCGCACCCCGGTTTCCCGCAACTCGTGCCCGTGCCAGCGATAGCCACCGACGAAGACCGCGATCTTTCCGGCATTGTGCGACGCCGTGGCGATCATATGCGCGGCGATCCGCCCGACCTTCAGGTTGTTGAGCCCCAGATAGTTCTGCCGCACGCCCTGGCCGAAGTCGTTCAGCAGCGAAAAGCAGGGTATGCCCTTCGCGTTCAGCCGCATCACCGCTTCGGTCACTTCCGGGTGGGTCACCGCCGTCGCGGCGATGGCATCGACGCGCCCCGCCATCCCTTCCATCAGCTCGGTGAAGTCCTTGGGCGACTGCGAGGCGGCAAAGGCCACCTGCAGCGAGGCGCGAACCCCCGTCGCCTGGGTCACGGCCCGCTCCGCTTCCTCCTTGAACTGCTGGTAGAAGGACTGGCGTTCCTTGTGCAGCACCAGCCCCAGGCGCAGACGCGGCAGGTCGGCCTGCACCCGCTGCCCGATCAGCGGCGCGGCGTGATAGCCGATCAGCCGCGCGGCCTCATAGACCTTGCGGGCGGTTTCCTCGCGCACCCGTTCGCGGCCGTTCAGCACCCGGTCGACCGTGGCGCTGGAAACGCCGGCTTCCCGCGCGACGTCATGGATGGTGGGCCGGTTTGCCATGATCTGACGAAATTCCATCAAGGAGATGCCGGATCATGATGGACCGTGACGAAACCTGCAAGCTTTCCTCTTGGAGATTTGCCCAACCCCGACTTATCCACGTGGGGGAGGAGGCGTTCCCCGCCGGGGACGCGGAAGTGGAGGTCAAGGATGGGCAAGCGGGACTACTCTTTGTTCGGACCCGACGCCAGGCGCGCGGTGGAAAGCGGGCTTACGGCGGCCGAATGGTACCATACAGAAGTGCCGCGCAAGGTGATGAAGGACCTGATGGCGCGTAGCGACCAGCCGGCGATTCGCGACACGATCATCCTGTATGGCTGCATGGTTCTGTTCGCCGGGATCGGCATCGCGCTTTGGCCGTCGTGGTGGTCGGCGCCGTTCTGGCTGGCCTATGGCGTCCTCTACGGCTCGGCGTCCGATTCCCGCTGGCACGAATGTGGCCACGGCACCGCCTTCAAGACCCCGTGGATGAACAACTGGGTCTACGAGATCGCCAGCTTCATGATCATGCGCAACTCGGCCACCTGGCGGTGGAGCCACGCGCGCCACCATTCCGAGACCTACTTCGTCGGCCGCGACCCCGAGATCGCCGTGATGCGCCCGCCGGAAGTGGCCAAGCTGATCCTGAACTTCTTCGGCATTCTCGACGTCATCGCCTTCGTGCCCCGGATTCTGCGGAACGCCATCTCCGGCCCGACGCCAGAGGAACGCACCTATGTCCCGCAAAGCGAATGGGGCAAGGTCCAGCGCGTCGCGATCATCCACGTCTCGATCTACGCCGCAACCATCGCGCTGGCGCTGTGGATGGGTTCGATCCTGCCCTTGATGGTGATCGGCCTGCCCCGGATGTACGGCGCCTGGCACCACATCATGACCGGGCTACTCCAGCACGGGGGCCTCGCCGACAACGTTATCGACCACCGGCTGAACAGCCGCACGGTCTACATGAACCCGATCAGCCGCTTCATCTACTGGAACATGAACTACCACGTGGAACACCACATGTTCCCGATGGTCCCCTACCACGCGCTGCCGCGCCTGCATGAGGTCATCAAGAACGACCTTCCCCCGCCGAACACCTCCATCGCCCAGGCGTTCGCCGAGATGTGGCCCGCCATCAAGCGCCAGGTGATGAACGAAGATTACTTCATCCGCCGTGACCTGCCGCCCACCGCGAAACCTTATCGCGAGGACTTCCACCAATACGTGCCGGGCATGATGCCCCCCGCCGCCGCAGAATAAGGACAAGCACATGCCCTGGATTGACGCCTGCTCCACCTCGGACGTGGACGAAGAAGACCTGATCCGCTGGGATCACGCCGGCAAGACCTTCGCGATCTACCACTCGCCCGATGGTGAGTTCTTCGCCACCGCCGGCCTTTGCACCCACGAAAACGTCCACCTCTGCGACGGTCTCGTGATGGGCCACCTGATCGAATGCCCCAAGCACAACGGCCAGTTCGACTATCGCACGGGCGAGGCGATGCGCGCCCCGGTCTGCGTGAACCTGAAAACCTTCCCCGTGAAGGTCGAAGGCGACCGCGTTTACGTCGAGGTGGCGTGATGGCCCCGCCCACCGTCAAGGACCTGCTGGACCAGCGCGGCAAGCACCAGTTCGCCATGCTTCGCGTCGAGACGCTGGAGGAAGCCGAGGCCGCCGCGAAGGCGGGGGTCGAGCTTCTCTCCGTCCCCCCCGCGATGGTCTACGACCGCCGGTTCCGCGAGGTCGCGCCGGATGCCTTCATCTTCCCCGGCGAGAACTTCTACGAAATCGGCGCCACCGACGATTTCCTGCGCTGGGCCTTCCCGCTCTACAAGCACGGCGCCGACGCCTTCTACTGCTCGGGCTCGCTGGCGACCGTGAAGGCGATGGCCGACAACGGCCTCCCGGTCTGCGGCCATGTCGGCCTGATCCCCTCGAAACGCACCTGGACCGGCGGTTTCAAGGCCGTGGGCAAGACACTGGAAACCGCGCAGCTCGTCTGGAACCAATGCAAGGCGCTGGAGGAAGCCGGGGCCTTCGCCGTGGAAATCGAGGTCGTGCCTCATTCCATCACCCGCCTCATCGCCGAGAAGACCAACCTCTTCCTCATCTCGATGGGGGCGGGCGCCGGCGGGCATGCGCAGTACCTGTTCACTGACGACGTGCTCGGCCAGAACCGCGGCAAGATCCCGCGCCACGCCAAGGTCTACGCCGACTTCGCTGCCGAGTATGACCGGCTGCAGGCCTTGCGGATCGACGCCATGTCCCGCTTCGCCAAGGATGTGCACGAAGGCGACTACCCCGCCCCGCAGCACCTGGTGGATTGCGACCCGGACGTGGTGTCCCAGTTCGCCGACTGGCTGGACCGCAACGCCTAAGCCAGCATCGCGTCGATCAACCTCTGGGCCGAGGGCGTCATCTGCGCCCCGGCCCGCGTCACCAGGCTGAACGGCGCCACCTGCAGCCCCAGGTCGATCGGCAGCGACACGAATGGCACAGAAGGATTGCCCGCGAAACTGTCCACCACCGGCCGCGCCAGCGGCGCAATGGCGTCGGTCTGGTTCAAAAGGGCCAGCGTGAACAGGAAGGACGAGGTCGAGATCCGCCGCTTCGGCTGTGGCAACCCCAACTCGGTCAACCGCCCGACAACCGTCTGCGTCAGCAGCGTCCCGTCGTCCCCCATCACCCAGTCGTAAGCCAGAAGGTCATCGACCGACAGGATCGGCCGCACCAGCAGCGGATGCCCGCGGCGCACCACCAGCGACAGCGGCTCTCCCGCCATGACCCGGGCCGAAAGCTGTGTCTCCCCGGGGCTAAGCCGGGCCAGCGCAAAGTCCAACCGACCTTCGCGCAGAAGCTCGCAGAGGGTGACCGAGGTCGCCACCGTCACTTCGGAGCGGAACTCCGGCAACTCGCGTTGCAGGGCGATCAGCGTCGGCATCACCAGGCTCAGCGCCGGGCCGGTCACCGCGCCGACCCGCACGACCCCGGCCCGTCCCGTCGCCGCCTCGGCCAGTTCGCGCGCCGCATCCGCAAGCTCGATCTCGATCCGCGCCGCCCGCCGTGCCAAGGCCTGCCCGACCGGGGTCAGCTGCAAACCGCGCCCCTGCCGTTCATGCAGCGCGATCCCCAGCAAGGCCTCCATCTCGGCCAAAAGGCGCGAAGCCGCAGGCTGCGCAATCCCGATCCGCGCCGCCGCAAGCCCAAGGGCCCCCACCTGGTCCAGTTCGGCCAGCAGTCGCAGTTGCACGGGCTTCATCCGGCGCAACTGCGCCACAAGACCGGCTTCGGACAGATTCATGACGATACTGTTATGATTTCACGCACAAGCCCTATTTGACAGACATGTCTGCCCCGCGCAATCTGCGCCGCGTCCGTAAGCAGGGGCCGCAAATGCGCGCCCAAAGCGGATGCACAGTAAGAATCATCGGGAGGAAACAAGATGATCTTGACCCGCCGCGGCCTTATGGCCCTTGCCGGCACCACCGCCGCCCTGTCCGCGCTGCCTGCCTTCGCCCAGGACAAGGGCACCATCGGCATCGCGATGCCCACCAAATCCTCGTCGCGCTGGATCTCGGACGGCGAGTCGATGGTGAAGGCGTTCCAGGAGGCTGGCTATGCCACCGACCTGCAATATGCCGAAGACGATATTCCGACCCAGCTGAGCCAGATCGAGAACATGATCACCTCGGGCGTCAAGGCGCTGGTGATCGCGGCCATCGACGGCACCACGCTGTCGAACGCGCTGGACAACGCCGCCGCCCAGGGCATCAAGGTCATCGCCTATGACCGCCTGATCCGTGAATCCGGCTCGGTCGACTATTACGCCACCTTCGACAACTTCAAGGTCGGCGTGCAGCAGGCGGAATCGCTGGTTGCCGGTCTGAAAGAGCGCTTCGGCGACGTGAAGCCGTGGAACGTCGAACTGTTCGGCGGCTCGCCTGACGACAACAACGCCTTCTTCTTCTACGACGGCGCGATGTCGGTTCTGCAGCCGCTGATCGACGCAGGCGACATCGTCATCCCGTCGGGCCAGATGGGCATGGACGTGGTCGGCACGCTCCGTTGGGACGGCGCCGTGGCGCAGGCCCGGATGGACAACCTCCTGTCCTCGAACTACGGCGACAAGCAGCTGCACGGCGCGCTGTCCCCCTATGACGGGCTGTCCATCGGCATCCTGTCTTCGCTGAAGGGCGTGGGCTACGGCTCGGGCGACCTGAAGATGCCGATCGTCACCGGCCAGGACGCCGAGATCCCCTCGGTCAAGTCGATGATCGCGGGCGAGCAGTACTCGACCATCTTCAAGGACACCCGTGAGCTGGCCAAGGTCACCGTCAAGATGGTGGACGCGGTCCTTGCGGGCGGCGAGCCCGAGATCAACGACACCTCGACCTACGACAACGGCGTCAAGGTCGTGCCGTCCTACCTTCTGGAACCCGTGTCGGTGAACCTGTCGAACTACGAGGAAGTCCTCGTCGGTTCGGGCTACTACACCGCGGACCAGCTGCAGTAAGCTGATCCTGGGCCTGCCCGCGCCGCTCCCGCGCGGGCAGTTCCCTTTCGGGAGGGGACATGTCGACACTTCTGGAAATGCGCGGGATCACCAAGGTCTTCCCGGGCGTCAAGGCATTGGACCGGGTCAGCCTGACGGTCGAGGCCGGTGAAATTCACGCCATCTGCGGCGAAAACGGCGCGGGCAAATCCACGCTGATGAAGGTCCTGTCGGGCGTCTACCCGCACGGAAGCTACGACGGCGAGATCGTCTACGACGGCCAGCCCCTGCAGAACCGCTCGATCCGCGATTCCGAGGCGAAGGGCATCATCATCATCCACCAGGAACTTGCGCTGATCCCTCTGCTGTCGATCGCCGAGAACCTGTTCATGGGCAACGAGGTCGCGACCAACGGCGTCATCTCCTGGCCCCTTGCCATGCAGAAGACCGGCGAGCTTCTCCGCCAGGTCGGCCTCAACGAACCCCCCAGCGCCGTCGTCGGCAAGCTGGGCGTCGGCAAGCAACAGCTGATCGAGATCGCCAAGGCCCTGTCGAAAAACGTCCGCCTCCTGATCCTGGACGAGCCCACCGCAGCCCTGCAGGAAGCCGACGCCGACCGCCTGCTGGACCTGATGCTGGAACTCAAGGCCCAGGGCGTCACCCAGATCATCATCAGCCACAAGCTGAACGAAATCGGGCGCGTCGCCGACCGCATCACCGTGATCCGTGATGGCACGTCCGTCTCCACCCTGTCCAAGGAGGAGATCTCGGAAGACCGCATCATCCGCGACATGGTCGGCCGCGACATGGCCCACCGCTACCCCGAACGCACGCCGAACCCCGGCGAAATGCTGTTCGAGGTGGAAAACTGGTCCTGCATGCACCCAGAACAGGCTGGGCGGCAGATGATCAAGGGCGTCTCGCTCAACGTCCGCAAAGGCGAGATCGTCGGCATCGCCGGCCTGATGGGCACCGGCCGCACCGAGCTTGCCATGTCGCTCTTCGGTCGCAGCTACGGCAAAGGCCACCAGGGCACCGTGAAGATGCACGGAAAACCCGTCGACGTCTCCACCGTGACCAAGGCGATCGACGCAGGCATCTCCTACGTGACCGAGGACCGCAAGGCGCTGGGCCTGATCCTGGAAGAACCGATCCTGAAGAACATCTCCCTCGCCAACCTCTTCGGCATGGTCAAGAACTCCATCCTCGACAAACGACGCGAGGCGCAGGTGGCCGAGGGCTACCGCAAGCAGCTCGCCATCCGCACCCCCGGCGTGCAGCAGAAGGTGGTCAACCTCTCGGGCGGCAACCAGCAGAAGGTTGTCCTGTCCAAGTGGCTTTTCACTGATCCCGAACTCCTGATCCTCGACGAACCCACGCGCGGCATCGACGTGGGCGCGAAGTTCGAGATCTACACGATCATGAAGGACCTCGCCGAACAGGGCAGGGGCGTGCTGATGATCTCGTCGGAAATGCCGGAACTCCTCGGCATGTGCGACCGCATCTACGTGATGAACGAGGGCCGTATCGTGGGTGAGCTTTCGCGTGAGGAAGCAAGCCAGGAACGGATCATGGCGCTTATCGTGAAGGACAACAACAGAAACGGCGGCAAGACCACAGGGAAGGTGGCGTGAATGGCTGACAAGCAAAGTTCCTTGGGCGGGCACCTCCGCGAAAACGGCATGCTGCTGGCGCTGGTCGCCATCGTGGCGCTCTTTTCGGTGCTGGTGGCGATGCAGGGAAAACCGATGTTCCTGCAGGCCCCGAACATCACCAACATCTTCCTGCAGAACGGCCACGTCATCATCCTGGCGCTGGGGATGCTGCTCATCATCGTCGCCGGGCACATCGACCTTTCCGTTGGCTCCGTCGCCGCCTTCACCGGGGCCGTCGCCGCCTACCTGACCGTCGACCTAGACCTCCCCATCTATGCCGTCATCCCCCTGACGCTGATCGTCGGCGGCCTGATCGGAGCCGCCCAGGGCTACTGGGTCGCCTACTGGCGGATCCCGTCGTTCATCGTCACCCTCGCCGGGATGCTCGTCTTCCGCGGCGCGACCCTCTGGCTCCTCGGCGGCCAGAACATCGGCCCCTTCCCCAAGGCCTTCCAGGCCATGTCCTCGGGCTTCATCCCCGACCTCACGGGACTGGAGAAACCCCACGGCCTGACCCTGATCGTCACCACCATCGCGATCGCCGTCGTCATCTGGATCGGCCTCCGCGCCCGCTCCCGCGACGCGGAATTCGGCATCACCCCCGAACCCACCGGCCTTTTCTGGGGCCGCACCATCATCATCGCCGCCGCCATGGCCTTCGTGGGCTGGCAGCTCGCCAGCTTCCGGGGCCTGCCGAACGTGCTGGTGGTCCTCGCCATCCTGATCATCCTCTACGCCTTCTTCACCGAAAACACCGTCCAGGGCCGCCGCATCTATGCCGTCGGGGGGAACTACAAGGCCGCCATGCTGTCCGGTATCCGGGCCGAGCGGCTGGTCTTCTTCTGCTTCGTGAACATGGGCGTCCTCGCCGCGCTGGCGGGCATGATGGTCACCGCCCGCCTGAACTCCGCCACCCCCAAGGCTGGCACCGGGTTCGAGCTTGACGCCATCGCCGCTGTCTTCATCGGCGGGGCCGCGATGGCCGGAGGGTCCGGCACCATCGTCGGCGTCGTCATCGGCGCGCTGATCATGGGCGTGATGAACATGGGCATGTCCATCCTTGGGATCGGCATCGACTACCAGCAGATGATCAAAGGCCTCGTGCTCCTCGCCGCCGTCATCTTCGACGTCTACAACAAGAACAAGTGAGACCCGCCATGCACCTTTCCACCGTCAAGGGCATCGGCCCCGTCGTCCGCCAGGGCACCGAGGCCCGCGCGATCCGCAACACGCCCTCGGTCTACGAACTTGCCGCCGCCGCGATCAACGCCAGCCACGGCATCGCGGCCGAGATCGAACGCCGCGGCCTTGGTGAGACGGTGGACCTGACCCGCGCCACCTTCGACCTGCCGGTCAGCCACCCCGACCCGGCGCACCTGCACCTGACGGGAACCGGCCTCACCCACCTCGGCTCGGCCTCGGCCCGCGACGCGATGCACGCCAAGCTCTCGGGCGCGGAAACCCTGACCGACAGCATGAAGATGTTCCGCATGGGCCTCGAAGGCGGCCGCCCCGCTGCGGGAGAGGTCGGCGCCCAGCCCGAATGGTTCTACAAGGGCAACGGCTACGCCGCTGTCGCCCCGGGTGCCGCCCTGGAAGCCCCCGGCTTTGCCGAGGATGGCGGCGAGGAACCGGAAATCGTCGGCATCTACCTCAACTGCCCCACCGGCACGCCGCACCGGATCGGCTGGGCGCTGGGCAACGAATTCTCCGACCATGTGACGGAACGGGTGAACTACCTCTGGCTCGCCCATTCCAAACTCCGCGTCGCCTCCTTCGGCCCGGAAATCCTTGTCGGAGACCTTCCGTCCGACGTGCGCGGAACCAGCCGCATCCTCCGCGACGGCAAGACCCTTTGGGAGAAACCGTTCCTGAGTGGCGAGGCCAACATGTCCCACACGCTGGCGAACCTGGAACACCACCACTTCAAGTATTCCATCTTCCGCCAGCCCGGCGACCTGCACGTCCACTACTTCGGCACCGCGACGCTCTCCTTCGCCGACGGCATCAAGACGCAACCCGGCGACACGTTCGAGATCGAGGTCCCCGACTTCGGCCAACCCCTCCGCAACACCCTGACCTTCGCCCCGAAGGAAAAGGGCGCAACCCGCGTTCACCAGCTGTAAGAGGCCAGCCATGACCAAGTTCAAACCCGCCCCCTGGCCCCGCAAGCTTCGCAGCCAGGAATGGTTCGCCGGAACCTCGAAGGACGCGATCTACCACCGCTCTTGGATGAAGAACCAGGGCCTGCCGGCCGACCTCTTCGACGGCCGCCCGGTGATCGGGATCCTCGACACCTTCTCGGAGCTCAACCCCTGCAACGCCCACTCCCGCGACCTGGCCGAACGGGTCAAGCACGGCGTGTATGAGGCGGGCGGCTTCCCCGTCATCGTCCCCGTCTTCTCCGTCTCCGAATCCGGCTTTCGCCCCACCGCGATGATGTTCCGCAACCTCGCCGCGATGGCCGTGGAAGAAACCATCCGCGGCCAGCAGATGGACGGCGTCGTCTGCATCGTCGGCTGCGACAAGACCACCCCCTCGCTCCTGATGGGCGCGGCGTCGGTCGACCTGCCCACGATCATGGTCTCGGGCGGCCCGATGCTGAACGGCTACTACAAGGGCGAACGCGTCGGCTCGGGCACCCACCTCTGGAAGTTCTCCGAGGCCGTCAAAGCCGGTGAAATGACCGCCGAGGAATTCGTCGAGGCCGAGGCGTCGATGTCCCGCTCCCCCGGTTCCTGCAACACGATGGGCACCGCCTCGACGATGGCCAGCATGGCCGAGGCGCTGGGCATGACCCTCTCCGGCAACGCCGCGATCCCTGCCGTGGACTCGCGCCGCCGCGTCATGGCCCACCTCACGGGTCGCCGCATCGTCCAGATGGTGAAGGACGACCTGAAACCCTCCGACATCCTTACCCGCGAGGCTTTCCAGAACGCGATCCGCACCAATGCGGCCATCGGCGGGTCTACCAACGCGGTGATCCACCTCCTCGCCATCGCGGGCCGTTGCGGCATCGACCTGACGCTGAACGACTGGGACGCCTGGGGCAAGGACGTGCCCACGATCGTCAACCTGATGCCATCGGGCAAATACCTGATGGAGGAATTCTTCTACGCCGGCGGCATCCCTGCCGTGATCAAGCGCCTGGGCGAGGCGGGGCTTCTGAACAAGGACGCGCTCACCGTCTCGGGCGGCGCGATCTGGGATGAGGTCAAGGACGTGAAGTCGCACAACGACGACGTGATCCTGCCGACCGAAAAGGCGCTGACCCAATCCGGCGGCATCGTCGTCGTGAAGGGTAACCTCGCCCCCGACGGCGCGGTCCTGAAACCTTCCGCCGCAAGCCCGCACCTGATGCAGCACCGTGGCCGCGCCGTCGTGTTCGAGGACATCGACGACTACAAGGCCCGGATCGAGGATGAGGCGCTGGATATCGACGAAACCTGCGTCATGGTCCTGAAGAACTGCGGCCCGCGCGGATACCCGGGGATGGCCGAGGTCGGCAATATGGGCCTCCCGCCCAAGGTCCTGCGCAAGGGGATCACCGACATGGTCCGCATCTCGGACGCCCGCATGTCCGGCACCGCCTACGGCACCGTGGTCCTCCACACCAGCCCCGAAGCCGCTCGCGGTGGCCCCTTGGCCGTAGTCCGCTCCGGTGACTTCATCGAGCTGGACGTGGCCAACCGCCGCTTGCACCTCGACATCTCGGACGAAGAGCTGAAAGCCCGCCTCGCCGCGTGGAAACCCGCCGTCGAACCGCCGGGCTCCGGCTACGCCAAGCTCTACCACGACCACGTCCAGGGCGCCGACAAGGGCGCGGACATGGACTTCCTCGTCGGCTGCCGCGGCAACGCGGTTGCCCGCGAAAGCCACTGACGACACGCGCAGCGCCCCCGGACCGGGACCGACGCTGCGCCCAGGAACCTCCCTCCCCCCGCCGTGGGGGAGGGATGGGGAGGGGGGCACCCCGGCATCCCCGAACGCGACGCCTGACAGAAAGGCCACCCCATGACCCGCACCAAAGTCGCCCTCGTTGGCATCGGCAAGATCGCCCTGGACCAGCACGTCCCCGCGCTGAGCGCCTCCCCGGACTTCGAACTCGCCGCCACCATCTCCCGCAGCGGCAAGGTCGACGGCGTTCCCGCCTGGACCGACTTCGCCACCTTCCTCGCCGAGCGTCCCGACGTCCCCGTCGTCTCGCTCTGCATGCCCCCCGTCCCCCGCTATGCCTATGCCTATGCCGCGCTCCAGGCAGGCCGCCACGTCATGCTGGAGAAACCCCCGGGCGCGACCCTCGCCGAAGTCCACGCGCTGGAGGCGATGGCGAAAGCCAAAGGCCTCACCCTCTTCGCCACCTGGCACAGCCGCATGGCCCACGCCGTCGCCCCCGCCAAGGCCTGGCTCGCCGACAAAACCATCCAAAAAGCCCACATCACCTGGCGCGAGGACGTCCGAAAATGGCACCCCGGCCAGGATTGGGTCTTCCAGCCCGGCGGCATGGGCGTCTTCGACCCCGGCATCAACGCGCTCTCCATCCTCACCGAAATTCTGCCGAGGCCCGTCCACCTGACCAAAGCCACGCTGGAATTCCCCGCCAACCGCCAGACCCCCATCGCCGCGCAGCTGACCTTCTCGGGCAACGTCACCGCCGATTTCGACTGGCGGCAGGAAGGCCCCCAGACCTGGGACATCGACATCCAGACCGACAAGGGCCAACTCGCCCTCCGCATGGGCGGCAACGTGCTGGAGATCGACGGCAAACCCTCCGCTGGCGAGAACACCATCATGGGCGAATACCCCGCCCTCTATGCCCGCATGGCCGACCTTGTCCGCCGGGGCCTATCCGACGTCGACCTCGCCCCGATGGTCCACGTCGCCGACGCCCTCACCCTGGGCGAGCGGCTTGTCACCGACGCTTTCGACTTCTGAAGGAGACACCAGATGCTGACCGGAAAACACCTGATCGCGGGCGACTGGATCGGGAACGACCAGACTTTCGCCTCCTCCCCCGCCCACGGCCCCTCGCACCAGTTCTCCGTCGGCACCCCCACCCATGTCGCCAAAGCCTGTGACGCCTCCGAAGCCGCCTTCCCCGCCTACGCCGCCAAGACCCGCGTCGAACGCGCCGCCTTCCTGAACCGCATCGCCGACGAGATCGAGGCGCGCGGACCCGAGATCACCGAGATTGGCACCCAGGAAACCGGCCTCCCCGCCGCGCGGCTGGAGGGCGAACGCGGCCGCACCACCATGCAGCTCCGCCTCTTCGCCACCCACATCCTCAAGGACGACTGGCTCGACCGCCGCCACGACGCCGCCCTGCCCGACCGCCAGCCCGCCCCGCGCCCGGACCTCAAGCTCATCCAGCGCCCCATCGGCCCCGTCGCCGTCTTCGGCGCCTCGAACTTCCCCCTCGCCTTCTCCACCGCCGGGGGCGACACCGCTTCCGCCCTCGCTGCCGGTTGCCCGGTCGTCGTCAAGGGCCACTCCGCCCACCCCGGCACCGCCGAAATCGTCGCCCAGGCCATCGACGCCGCCATCAAGGCCACCGGCATGCCCGCAGGCACCTTCTCCCTGATCCAGGGCGGCAAGCGCGACGTGGGCGAGGCGCTCGTCCAGCACCCCCACATCAAGGCCGTCGGCTTCACCGGCTCCCTCGCCGGGGGCCGCGCGCTCTTCAACCTCTGCGCCGCCCGCCCCGAGCCCATCCCCTTCTTCGGCGAACTCGGCTCCGTGAACCCGATGTTCCTCCTCCCCGCGGCCCTCGCCGCCCGCGGTGAGGCGATCGCCAAGGGCTGGGCCGGGTCCCTCACCCTCGGCGCGGGCCAGTTCTGCACCAACCCCGGCATCGCAGTGGTCATCGACGGCCCCGAAGCCGACCGCTTCGTCGAAACTGCCAAGACCGCCGTCGCCGCCGTCGGCCCGCAGACCATGCTCACCGACGGCATCGCCGAGGCCTACCGCCAGGGCCGCGACCGCGTGGCCCAAGGCGCCGGGGTCCGCTCCGTCCTCACCACCACCTGCGACCTGCGCAACGCCACTCCCTACCTCTTCGAGGTTTCCGGCCACGACTGGCTGTCCAACCACGCCCTGGCCGAGGAAGTGTTCGGCCCCCTCGGCCTCGTCGTCCGCGTCCGCCACGCGGCGGAAATGCAGGACATCGCCCGCAGCCTGCAAGGCCAGCTCACCTGCACCCTCCACCTCGACGACGCCGACCTGGACCTCGCGAAAGCCCTGATGCCCGTCCTGGAACGGAAAGCCGGTCGCGTCCTCGCCAACGGCTTCCCCACCGGAGTCGAAGTCGTCGACGCCCAGGTCCACGGCGGCCCCTATCCGGCCTCCACCAACTTCGGCGCGACCTCCGTGGGCACCATGTCCATCCGCCGCTGGCTCCGCCCCGTCGCCTACCAGAACATGCCCGACGCGCTTCTCCCTCAGGACTGGGCCAACTGAGATGTCCACCCCAACCCCCATCGGCCACACCGGTGGCCACGAAGTTCAGGCCATCACCCTGGAAGGCGAAGGCCTCCGCCTGAAACTCCTCACCTGGGGCGCGCGCCTGGCCGAGCTTTGGGTCCCCGACCGTTGGGGGTCCCTGGCGGACATCGTGCTGGGCCACGACAGCCTGGACGATTGGCAGACCCACGGCACCTATGTCGGTGCGACGTGCGGCCGCTATGGCAACCGCATCGCCGGGGGACGCTTCACCCTGGACGGACGCGTCGTGCAACTGGACCAGAACGAGGCCGCCCAGCACCTGCACGGCGGCGGGCACGGCTTTGACCTCAAGATCTGGGAGATCGAAAGCCACTCCAGCACCCACGTCACCTTCACCACCACTTCCCCGGACGGAGAGATGGGCTACCCCGGCACCCTGTCCGCCCGCACGACCTATCGGATCGACGACGGCCTGGTGATCGAGATGGAGGCGACCACCGACGCGCCCACCGTCGTGAACCTGGTGAACCACGCCTACTTCAACCTGGCCGGCCAGGGGGCGGGCGACATCCTCGGCCAAAAGCTGCAGGTCGAAGCCGGGTTCTACGTCCCGGTGGACGACCGGCTGATCCCGACGGGCGAGGTCCTGTCCGTCACCGGCACGCCCTTCGATTTTCGCGCACTACGGACCATCGGGCAGGACATGCCGGGCGAAGGAGGCTTTGACCACAACCTTTGCCTCTTCGGTCCGGTCGGCCAGAACGGCCTGCGCCGCTGCCTTCAGGCGGTCGATCCGGCCTCGGGCCGGCGGATGCGGCTTTCCACCACCGAACCCGGCGTCCAGCTCTATACCGGCGCGCACTTCGACCGGACACCAGGAAAGGGCGGCGCGCACTATCCCCGCTTCGCCGGTTTCGCGGCGGAAACCCAGCGCTTCCCTGATTCGCCAAACCGTCCGCAGTTCCCGTCTGCCCGCCTCGATCCCGGTCAGACCTACCGCCACGTGATGCGCTTCGACTTTACCCCGGACTGAGAGCGCCCGTTCTTGCCGCGCTGCAGCGTCAATCCTCTGCCACGAACCCGCTGAAAGGACAGCTCTTCCGCCACCCGCCCACGCAGCCGCAGCATCCCGCACACGGCCCCGTGAACAGAGTTCTTGCATATAGTATTACTTTTGCTACCGTCATCCCAGCCACCCGAGGAGAGTGGCCAAAGTTTCCACTGGGAGGGAAATCATGAGTGTTATCAAGACTCTCGCGCTTGGCGCGGGACTGGCTGGCTTGTTGCTTTCGACCGCCTACGCCGAAGGCCTGCAGGGCAAGGTCATCGGCTTCTCGCAGATCGGCTCCGAATCTGGCTGGCGTGCCGCCGAGACCAGCGTGACCAAGGCCGAGGCCGAGGCCCGTGGCATCGACCTCAAGTTCGCGGATGCACAGCAGAAGCAGGAAAACCAGATCAAGGCGATCCGCGGCTTCATCGCGCAAGGGGTCGATGCGATCCTCGTGGCCCCCGTCGTCGCCACCGGCTGGGAAGAGGTTCTGACCGAAGCCAAGGAAGCGAACATTCCCGTCGTGCTCCTTGACCGTGGCATCGAAGGCCCGGAAGACCTCTACCTGACTTCCGTCGCCTCCGACCAGGTGAAGGAAGGCCGCGTCGCCGGGGAATGGCTCGTCGGCACCGTGGGCGACAAGCAGTGCAACATCGTCGAGCTGCAGGGCACCGTCGGCTCCTCGCCCGCGATCAACCGCAAGCAGGGCTTCGAGGAAGCCATCGCCGGCAAGGCCAACCTGACCATCACCCGCAGCCAGACCGGCGACTTCACCCGGTCCAAGGGCAAGGAAGTGATGGAAGGTTTCATCAAGGCCGAAGACGGCGGCAAGAACATCTGCGCGGTCTACGCCCACAACGACGACATGGCCGTCGGCGCCATCCAGGCGATCAAGGACGCGGGCCTGAAGCCGGGCTCCGACATCCTCGTCGTGTCGATCGACGCCGTGCCGGACATCTTCGCCGCGATGGTCGCCGGTGAAGCCAACGCCACGGTGGAGCTGACCCCCAACATGGCCGGCCCGGCCTTCGACGCGCTCCAGGCCTACTGGGATGCGGGCACCGAGCCGCCGAAGTTCATCATCACCGAGTCGAAACTGTACACGCCGGCGGATGACCCGCAGGGCGAATACGACCGCCGCAAAGGCCTTGGCTACTAGGTTTCCTCGCCAAGGCGCCGCCGGGCGAAGTCTGAGGGGCTTCGCCCGGCGGAATTGCTTTATCCGCCCGTTCGGCGGACAGTTTGCGGGGGAGGGACGATGATGACAGACCCAAAACCAGTCCTCGAGGCGCGGGGGATCGTCAAGATCTTCGGCCAGCACCGGGCGCTTGATACCGTCGACTTCACCGCCAACGCCGGCGAGGTCCACGCCCTTCTCGGCGAAAACGGCGCGGGGAAATCGACGCTGATCAAGATCCTGACCGGCGCCTACCAGCCCGACGGCGGCGAGCTTCTCCTCGACGGCCAGCCCATCACGCTCCGCGACCCCCTGCACGGCCAGACCTACGGCATCGGTACCGTCTACCAGGAGGTCAACCTCCTCCCCAACCGCTCGGTCGCCGAGAACCTCTTCCTCGGCCGCCAGCCCACCCGCTGGGGCATGGTCGACCGCAAGCGCATCGACGCCGCCGCGAAGGACCTCCTCTCCCGCTACGGCCTCGACATCGACGTCCGCGCCGAGCTCTCCGAATACTCCGTCGCCGTCCAGCAGATTGTCGCCATCGCCCGAGCCGTCGAGCTCTCTGGCAAGGTGCTCGTCCTGGACGAACCCACCGCCAGCCTCGACCGCAACGAGGTGCAGCGCCTGTTCGACGTGGTCCGCACCCTCAAGGCCAAGGGCCTTGCGATCATCTTCATCACCCACTTCCTCGACCAGGTCTTCGACCTTGCCGACCGCGTGACGATCCTGCGCAACGGCAAGAAGGTCGCCAGCCAGCCGCTGAACACCCTCAACACCACCGACGTCGTCCGCATGATGCTGGGCAAGGACGTGGCCTTCGACCACCACCCCACTGCCCTCGCCGGAAGCTCGAAAGGCGCCGTCCGCGTCCAGTTCCAGGGCATCGGCCGCAAGGGCATGGCCCCCTTCGACCTCTCCGTCCACGAAGGCGAGGTCGTCGGCGTCGCGGGCCTCCTCGGCTCGGGCCGCACCGAGGTCGCCCGCCTGATGTTCGGCGTCGACGGCTCGGAAACCGGCCAGATCACCGTCGACGGCACCCCCATCACCATCCGCAACCCCGCCCAGGCCGTCGCCGCCGGTTTCGGCTTCTGCCCCGAGGATCGCAAGCTCGACGGCATCTTCGGCGACCTCTCCGTCCGCGAAAACATCATCATCGCCCTGCAAGCCAAGCTTGGCTGGTTCAAGGCCCTGAACCGCGAGGACCAGGTGGAACTGGCGGGCCGCTACGCCGAGGCGCTCGACATCCGCGCCGCCGACCATGACATGCCGGTCAAGCTCCTCTCCGGCGGCAACCAGCAGAAGGTCATCCTCGCCCGCTGGCTCGCCATCGATCCGACCTTCCTCATCCTCGACGAACCCACCCGCGGCATCGACGTCGGCGCCCACGCCGAAATCGTCCGCACCATCAACCGCCTGCGCGAGGAAGGCCTCGCCCTCTTCGTCATCTCCTCCGAGCTGGACGAGGTCGTCGCCTATTCCAACCGCATCGTCGTCATGCGCGACCGCGAGATGGTGGCCGAGCTTGACGGAGACTCCATCGCCCCCGACGCCATCGTCCAGGCCATCGCCGGAACACCGCAAGAGGCCCGCCCGTGACCCGCCCCACCGTCGACCTGCGCCCCACGACCCAGCCGCCCCTGCCGAGGGCGCGCCCGATCACCAGCTTCCTGACCAAACCCCAGGTCATCGCGCTTGCCGCCGTGCTTCTGGTCAACTGGATCCTCTTCCCCGGCTTCTTCACCATCACCTGGCAGGACGGTCGCTTCTTCGGCAGCCTGATCGACGTGCTGAACCGCGGCGCCCCCGTCGCCATCCTGGCCATCGGCATGACGATGGTCATCGCGACCAAGGGCGTGGACCTCTCCGTCGGCGCCGTGATGGCGATCGCGGGCGCCACCGCCGCCACCCTCGTCACCTCCGGCACCCCTGCCCCTACCGCCGTCCTGGCGGCCCTCGGCGTGGGTCTCCTCTGTGGCCTCTGGAACGGCATCCTCGTCACCGTGCTGGAAATCCAGCCGATCATCGCCACCCTGGTCCTGATGGTCGCGGGCCGGGGCCTCGCCCAGCTGATAACCGAAGGGACCATCGTCACCTTCTCCGACCCGCTTCTGATCTTCATCGGCACCGGCAGCTTCCTCGGCCTCCCGATGCCCGTGGTCATCGCCCTGGTCCTAATGATCCTCGCCACCCTGATTGTCCGCCGCACCGCCCTCGGCCTTCTGATCGAGGCGGTGGGCGTCAACCGCTCCGCCGCCCGTTTCGCGGGCCTCAAGGCCGGAACGCTCCTCCTGATCGTCTACACCTTCGCTGGCTTCTGCGCCGCCGTCTCCGGCCTGATCGTCGCGGGCGACATTCGCGGCGCAGACGCCAACAACGCCGGTCTCTGGCTGGAGCTCGACGCCATCCTCGCTGTCGTCATCGGCGGCACCTCCCTCATGGGCGGGCGCTTCTCGATCCCGATGGCGGTCCTTGGCGCGATGATCATCCAGGCGATGAACACCGGCATCCTGATCTCGGGCTTCTCGCCGGAATTCAACCTCGTGGTCAAATCGGCGGTGATCATCGTGATCCTCGTCCTGCAATCGCCCCTCTCGGCCCGCCTGGTCCGACGCCTGCCCGGAGCCCCGAAATGACCCGCAGCCTGCGCCCGCTTCTGGCGACGACCCTGATCTTTCTCTTCGCCTACGCACTGGCCGTGTCGCAGCAACCGGCGATGCTCTCCACCCGAGTCCTCGGCAACTTCCTGACCGACAACGCCTTCCTCGGCATCGCCGCCGTGGGCATGACCTTCGTGATCCTCTCGGGTGGCATCGACCTCAGCGTCGGTGCGGTGATCGGCTTCACCACCGTCCTCGTCGCCGTCCTGATCATGTGGCTGAACCTCCACCCGCTGATCGCCTTCGCCATCGCGCTAACTGTCGCCACCGCCTTCGGCGCGATCATGGGGGCCGCGATCCATTACCTGAAAGTCCCCAGCTTCATCGTCACTCTTGCAGGGATGTTCCTTGCAAGGGGGGGTGCTTCGGTCCTCTCCCCCGATAGCATCGGGATCGAGCACCCCTTCTTCACCGCCGTCCAGAAAAGCTACATCCTCCTGCCGGGCGGCGGCCGCCTGACCGTCGTGGGCATCATCATGTTGGTCGTCTTCGCCTGCGCGATCCTCCTCGCCCACCGCACCCGCTTCGGCTCCAACGTCTACGCCCTCGGCGGGTCCGAGACCTCCGCCGCCCTCATGGGCGTCCCCGTGGCCCGCACCACCATCTCAATCTACGCGCTCTCGGGCTTCCTCGCCGGTCTCGCCGGGGTGGTCTTCTCGCTCTACACCTCCGCCGGCTACTCCCTGAATGCTCTCGGCGTCGAACTAGACGCCATCGCCGCCGTCGTCATCGGTGGGACGCTCCTCACCGGCGGCTATGGCTTCGTCGCGGGGACCTTCATCGGCGTCATGCTGCAGGGATTGGTGCAAACCTACATCGTCTTCGACGGAACCCTTTCCAGCTGGTGGACCAAGATTGTCGTCGGCGTGCTTTTGTTTATGTTCATCCTGCTGCAACGGCTGGTCTTCCGGGCCGGGCCGCGCCGAACCTAAGGGCCGTGGAGTGACATGAGCGAACCCGGGAGCCTGATCCGAACGCTCTCCGGGCGGCCAGCGGCGCGGAACTACCATTCCTACGTGATCAACGAGGTCGGCCGGGCCATCGTCTCCGGCGACATGCCCGTCGGCTCAAGCCTGCCCGGCGACGCCGAGATGATGGACCGCTTCGGTGTGTCGAGAACCGTCCTGCGCGAGGCGCTGAAGACGCTGGAAGCCAAGGGCCTCGTCGAAGCCCGCGCCAAGGTCGGCACCCGAGTCCTGCCGCAGTCGCGCTGGAACCTCTTCGACCGCCAGATTTTGGCGTGGAAGCTGGAAAGCGGCCCGTCCCCTGCTTTCCTCGCCTCCTTCCAGACCATCCGCGAAAGCCTCGAGGTGCAGGCGGCGCGGCTCGCCGCCCAGCACCGCGAGGCCGAGCACGTCCGCCTCCTCAACTACTGGCTCAACCAGCGCGCGGTGATGTCCCACCAGCCCGAGCCCTTCGCGATGGCCGAGTTCGAGATCCACCGCGTCGTGGCCGAGGCTTCCGGCAACCCCTTCCTCCGCGCCGCCTCTGCCGTCATGGAATTCGGCGTGGCCGTCTCTGTCCGCGCCCGCCTGAACGACGATCTCACCGCCCCGCCCGAGGGCCTCGCGGACCCCCAGGCCCCCGCCTACGAAGCCCTGATCCGCGCCATCGAACGCGGCGACGCCGACGCGGCAGCGGCCCAGATGACCGCCCTTACCCGCTGATCGGCAAACCTTTCGGAATCCTTAACGGAAATGAGGATGTCGATGATTCCAAAGGGAAAATACCGGTCTGTCCACCGTGGACACTTTACCCGCCCCAAGTATCCGAAAGCCGGAATCCGGCGGGAAACGGGTCCGACGGGTCCAGCCCGATCTGGCTGATCCCGTAGATCCACCCCCGCCCCGAAACCCGGTTCCGCACCGCCTTGTAGGGGCCGACCTCGGTCTCCTCGACCAGCTCCGTCACGAACTCCCCCCCGATGGTCGACCGTGACACGACCCGGTCCCCCACCTTGACCAACCCCCGCGCGAACCGGGCCGCCATGTTGGAATTCGACCCCGTCCCGCAGGGCGACCGATCTACCCGCCCCGGCCGCAGGGTCGTGCAGGTCCGCACCGCCCCGTCGGGCTCCGCCGACCGGAACATCACGTAGGAGAGCCCGTTCAAGGCAGGTGTCGTCGGATGCAGGGCAGGCTCAACCTCGGCGATCCGGGCGCGCAGCTCCACCCCCGTCACCGCCAGCTCCCGCGCCTTCTCCGGCACGATGGTCAGGCCCACCTGATCGACGTCGACCAGCGCGTAGAAGACCCCGCCGAAGCAGAGGTCGTACTCCACCGCCCCCCACTCCTCCGTCTCGATCACCCCCCGCTTCGCGAGGAACGCGGGCGGCATGTCCAGCGTGACCCGCACGACCTTCCCGTCCTTGCAGTCCGCCGTCGCCACCACCAGCCCTGCGGCCGTGTCCAGCGTGACCCGGCTCACCGGCTCGACCATCGGGACCATCCCGGTCTCGAGCAGAGCCGTCGTCGCGCAGATCGCGTTCGACCCGGACATCGCGTGCGCCTGGTCCGGCTGCAGGACGATGAACCCGACATCCGCCCGCGGATCACACGCCGGGGTCAGCAGGCAAAACGAGCCCGCCGGGCCCGACCGCGGCTCCGAGCACAGCCACCGCCGCAACCCGTCATCGACCGAGTTCAGGTGGTGCAGCTTCTCGGCCATCGTCGCCCCGGGGACGTTCAGCACCCCCCCGGTGATGACCCGCCCGATCTCGCCCTCGCAATGGACATCCACCGTCTGTATCGTCCGGCTCCAGCGCATCGCGGTCTCCTCAGAAGCGGTTGACCCGGTAGGGATGCAGATCGACCGACGGCTTCGCCCCCGTGATCAGCTCTCCCATCAGCCGGGCCGTGGTGGCGGCATAGGTCAGGCCAAGATGCCCGTGGCCGGTGGCATAGAACAGCCCCTTCGTCCGGGCGCTGGCCGACAGGATCGGCACGGTATCCGGCAGCGCTGGGCGGTGGCCCATCCATTCGGTGAAGTCCTCGCAGCGCAGGTTCGGCAAAGCTTCCCGCGCGCGCTTAACCGTCACCTTCGACCGCCGATAGTCCGGCGCGGCGTCCAGCCCCGCCATCTCCACGGTCCCGCCAACCCGGATGCCCCCCGCCGTCGGCGTCACCATGAACGCCTTCGCTGGCCAGATGATCGAGTGCTTCATCGAGATGCCCGGCGCCATGATCTGGGTGTGATAGCCCCGCTCCGTCTCCAGCGGGATCGGCTCACCCAAATCCTTCGCCAACTTGGCCGAGTAGGCCCCGGCGCAGATCACCACCTCGTCTGCGGCAAGCCGACGCCCGTCCTTCAGCATCACCTCACGCATCGCGTCGGAACGCGAGAAGCCCACGACCTCGCCCTGTTCGATCCGCCCGCCAAGGCCCAGGAACCGATCCGCCAGCGCGAGCACAAGCTTGTAGGGGTCCTTCATCGACCGGTTCTGCGAGAACAGGACCGCCATCCCGATCTTGTCCGAAAGCTCCGGCTCCAGAGCCTTGATCGCCTGCCGTCCAATCACCTCATGCGGGAAACCGAAGCGCTCCAGGATCTCGATATGGTCGCGATCCGCCTTGAACTCCGCCTCGTCGGTGTAAAGCGACAGGCAGCCCTCGTCGCTGATCTGGTCCTCAAGCCCCGTCTCCCGCAGAAGGTCCAGCGTGTCCCCCAAGGCGCGGCTGCACAGTGCGGCCCCCTGCGCCTCCAGCTCGCGCAGCTTCGAAGGACGCGAGGCTGCGATGAACCGCAGGAACCACGGCACCAGCTTCGGCATGTGGGATGGCCGCACCCGCACCGGGCCTTCCGGGTCGAGCATCCAGCCCGGGATCTGCTTCCAGACCGAGGGGCGCGAGGCCGGCATGAACTCGGTCACCGCGATCGAGGCCATGTTGCCAAAGGACGCCCCCTTGCCGGGCGCATCGCGGTCCAGCAGCACGACCTGACGGCCGCGCTTCTGCAGGTCATGGGCGATGGCGGTCCCGATGATGCCCGCGCCGATAACGACCGTGGTCATTTCCAGTTCAGGATCGGCTGCATCGCGGCGGCAAACTCGGCCTTCTCGGCGTCGGTCAGCGGGCCGAACGGCATCCGGCACTCGCCCACGGGGTTGCCCTGCAGCTCGCAGCCATATTTCAGCTTCTGCACGAACTTGCCCGATTCCAGCACGTTCATCGCGGGCCAGACCGCCTGCATGATCTCTTTCGCCCGCGCATGGTTGCCGGCGCGGAAGGCCGCATCCATCTCGCACACGGGCTTCGCCATGCAGTTGGCCGGCCCGCAGATCCAGCTGTCCGCGCCCCAGTGCATGAAGTCCCAGGCAATGTCGTCCGACCCCGAGACCAGCTGGATCCGCCCCGCATAGCGCTGCGAAATCCCGATGGCCCGCTGCAGCACGCCCGAGCTTTCCTTGATCCCGATGATCCGCGGGTTGTCGGCCAGAGCGTCCAGCGCCTCGTACTCGATCTCCACCCCGTCCTTGCCGGGGTAGGAGTAGAGGACGATGTTCATGTCGGTCGCGTCGATCACCGCGTTGAAATGCCGGATGATTTCCGCCTGCGTCGGCTTGGTGTAGAACGGCACCGCAAGCAGCACTGCGTGATAGCCCATCTCCTTGGCGCGCTTCGTGTTGGCGATCACCCCTGCGGTGGAGGGCGCGTTGGTCCCGGCGATCAGCGTCTCGCCCGGCTTGGCGAAATCAGCCACGAACCGCAGCACCTGGTCGCGTTCGTCGTCGCTCATCAGGTTGTATTCGCCCGAGGACCCGCAGGGCACCCAGCCGGAAACCCCGGCCTCGCGCAGCGCCACGAGGTGCTTTTCGAAGGCCTTGAAGTCGATCTGACCCTTCGCATCGAACGGGGTGACAAGCGCAGGCATGACGCCGGACAGCTTCAACATCATGGAACTCCTTCGGGCATGGACTTTCCCGCGCAACATGACGACAGAGTGACGACATGTCAAACTCAGAATGTACCGTGTCGACTTGTTGCCGTCCTTCCGGTATCCTCCGATACAGAGGGGAGGCCCGCCATGCGTGACGAGACGGAACCCAAACGGGTCAAGGGCACAGGCGTGAAATTCGCCTACGAAACCCTGCGGGACGAGATCCTGTCGCTGGACCTCGAACCCGGCGCAGTGCTGGACGAGACGTCACTGGCGGAGAGGTTCGGCATGTCCCGGTCCCCGGTGCGCGAGGCGCTGATCCGGCTGGCGGGCGACGATCTGGTGGTGACGTTGTCGAACCGCTCCACCGTGGTGGCCCCCATCGACCTGCAAAGCTTTCCGAAATACGTCGAGGCACTGGATGTCGCCCAGCGGATGAACACCCGGCTGGCGGCCGAGTTGCGGACTGATCTGGACCTCAAGGCCATCGCCCGGCGGCAGAAGGAATTCGTCGCCACGGTGTCGAAGGGCGAGCATCTGGCGATGTCCGAGGCGAACAAGAATTTCCACATGGCCATCGCGCACGCTGGGCGGAACCCCTATCTTGCGGCCTTCTACGAACGCCTTTTGAACCAGGGTCGCCGCATGCTGCACCTGCACTTCGACTATCTCGAACAGGGCGGCGGCGAGGTCCTTCTGACCGATGAGCATGACGAGATGCTGGCCGCCATCCGCGACCGTGACGTGGCGCGGGCCGATGCGCTGGCCCATGCCCACACGCGCCAGTTCCGCGACAACTTCATCAGCTACATGAAGCAGAATTACCTGACCGACGCGCCCATCGTGTCGCTCGGACCGGCGGCCTAACCGCCCTTCAGGCGTTGCAGCAGGAAGACCTCGCTGTCCGGCTTCACCGGCGCGGCGCGGTTGTTGGCGATGACCTCGCCATCCACCGCCACCGACAGCCCGGCCTTGATCGCGGGTCCCAGACCCGGATGCGCCTTTTCCAGCGCATCCAGCATCTGTCCCACGGTCGCGGCGTCCACCTCCACCACCTCCTGCCCGTCGGCGAACCGCCGCAGGCTGGCCCAGAGATGGACCTTCGCCATCAGCCTTTCAGCGCCTTGATCGCCGCCAGCACCTTCGGCGGAGAACACGGCAGGCTGCGGATCCGCGCGCCCGTGGCCCCCGCGATGGCCGAGGCGATGGCGGGCAGCGGCGGAGTGATCCCCGTCTCGCCCACACCGCGGACGCCGTAGGGGTGGCCGGGGTTCGGGACCTCGACGATCACCGTATCGATCATCGGCAGGTCGCTGGCCACGGGGATGCGGTAGTCGAGGAAGACCGGGTTCTGCAGCCGCCCGTCGGGGCCGTAGACGTACTCCTCGTTCAGCGCCCAGCCGATCCCCTGCGCCGCGCCGCCCTGATACTGGCCTTCCACGTAAGCCGGATGGATCGCCGTCCCCGCATCCTGCACCACCAGATAGCGCAGCACCGTGGTCCGCCCCGTCTCCGGGTCCACCTCGACGTCGACGACATGCGTGCCGAAGCTCGCCCCATAGCCGCCCGCCGTCACCTCGTGGTGACCCGAGATCGGCCCGCCCGAGCCGCCCATCTTGGACCCGATCTCGCCGATGGTCATGGGCGGGAACTTGCCCGCGTTCGGGCCAGCCGGATGCGCCGCGCCGTCCTTCCATTCGACCGCCTCGGCATCGATCTCCCACTCCGCCGCTGCGCGCTTGCACATCTCCTTGATCGCCTGGTTCGCCGCCTCGACCGCCGCCTTGCCGCTGGCAAAGGTCGCGCGGCTGCCGTGGGTGGGTTCGTTGACGCCAAGAGCCCCGGTTTCCACGACGTTCACCCGCACGTCCTCATACGGAATGCCCAGCGTCTCGGCGACCATCAGGCCGATGGAGGCGCGGCTGCCGCCGATGTCGGGCGTGCCGATCATCACGGTGGCCGTGCCGTCTTCACCGATGGCCAGAGAGACTGAGGTCTCGCCGCCGTGGTTGAACCAGAAGCCCGAGGCGACGCCACGGCCCTGGTTCTTGCCCAAGGGGATCGCGTAGTTGGGGTGAGCCTTCGCGGCCTCCAGAGTTTCCTGCAGACCGATCACGTTGTAGACCGGCCCGTAGGACGACTTCGACCCGTTCTTCGCCCCGTTCTTCAGCCGCACCTCGATGGGGTCGAGACCCAGCTCACGGCACAGCTCGTCGACCATGCTTTCCACAGCGAAGGCCGCCATCGGCGAACCCGGAGCGCGGTAGGCCGCGGCCTTGGGACGGTTGGCGATGACCTCCACCGCCTCGTGCTTGAGGTTAGGAATATCGTAGCAGGCAAAGGCGCAAGGCAGCGCCTCACCGATGGGGGACATGCCGGGGAAGGCCCCGCCCTGCATCCGGAAGAAGACCTGCCCGGCGGTGATCGTGCCGTCCTTCTTCATCCCGATCTTCACGTCCATCGAGGCCGAGGCCGTCGGCCCCGTCGCCCGCAGCACCTCGGACCGCGACATCACCAGCTTCACCGGCCGCCCGCCCGCCTTCTTCGACAGGGCCAGCGTCAGCGGCTCCATGAAGATCGTGGTCTTGCCGCCGAAGCCGCCGCCAATCTCGGACGGGGTGACGCGCAGGTTTGCCGCCTCGATCCCGACGACCGCCGCCGACATCCGGCGGATGTACCAGTGGCCTTGCGTGCAGACCCACATCTCGCCCCGGCCGTCCTCGCCCAGCTGGCCCACGGCGGCATGGGGTTCGATGTAGCCCTGATGGGTCGCCTCGGTCTTGTAGGTGTGCTCGCGCACCACGTCGGCGGCGGCAAAGCCCGCCTCGACGTCGCCGTGCCCGAACTCCATGTAGCGGGCCACGTTGCCGTGCATGCCTTCCGGCACCGAATAGTCCGCCACGCCGGGACGGATCACCGGAGCGCCGGGGGCCATCGCCGCATCGACGTCGGTCACATGCGGGAGGACCTCATAGGTCACCTCGATCAGCCGCGCTGCGTCCTGCGCCAGCAGCTGCGAGGTCGCCGCCACCGCCGCCACCGCGTGGCCGTCGTAAAGGGCCTTCTCCCCGGCCAGAGTGTTGTCCTGCAGGTTCAGGTCCTCGCCCGTCAGCCCCGTCGGCAGGTCGGCGCGAGTCACCACGGCCTTCACCCCCTCCAGCGCCAGCGCCTTCGACGCGTCGATCTTCACGATCCGTGCATGGGCGTGGGGCGAACGCACAACGGCGGCCCAAAGCATCCCGGGCAGCGAGAAGTCCGCACCATAGCGCGCGCGACCCGTCACCTTGTCCAGCCCGTCGGGACGGTTGGGGCGGGTGCCGACGTACTTGTATCCAGTCTTCACATCATCCCGTGCCATCACGCAGCCCCCCGATGTTCCTGCCGCATCTCCGCCGCCGCGTCCTGAACGGCGCGGATGATCTTGTCATAGCCCGTGCAGCGGCACAGGTTCCCGGCCAGCCAGTAGCGCACCTCGGTATCCGTGGGGTCCGGGTTCCGCTCCAGCAAAGCCTTCGCGGCCACCAGGATGCCGGGGGTGCAGAAACCGCACTGCAGGGCCGCATGTTCGATGAACTTGCGCTGCAAGGGGTGCAGCTCTTCCTTGGCCATGCCTTCGATGGTCTCGACCCGCTTCCCGTTCGCCTCGGCGGCCAGCATCAGGCAGGAGCAGACCAGCGTCCCGTCCACGGTCACGGAACAGGCCCCGCAGTCGCCCGTGCCGCAGCCTTCCTTGGTGCCGGTCAGGTCCAGGTGGTTCCGCAGCGCATCCAGCAGCGTCTCGCGCGGGTCGGCGAGGAATTCGACCGGGTCGCCGTTGACGGTGGTGGTGACGTGAATCTTGCTCATTTGGTCATTCCTTTCGCCCGGTCATAGGCGATCTTCGCCGCCCGCCGCGCCAATACCCCCGCCACTTCGATCCGGAACTCCTTGGTCCCGCGCTTGTCCGAAATGGGCTTCGCTTCCCCTTCCGCCGCCTTGGCCAGCGCCGCCATGGCCGAATCGTCCAGCGTCGTGCCGATGATCGCCTTGGCGCAGGTCTCGGACAGCAGCACCGTCGGAGCCACCGCCCCCAGCGCCACCCGGGCTTCCACCACCTTGTCGCCATCCAGCCGTAGGCTCACCGCGCAGCCCACGACCGCAATGTCCATCTCGGTCCGCGGAATGAACCGCAGGTATGCATCCCCGCCGTTCTTCCCGCGCGGCGGCAGGGTGATCGAGGAAATCACCTCGCCCTTCGCCAGATTGGTCTTGCCCGGCCCGGCCGGAACCTGCTCCACCGGAATATCACGAGAACCGTTCGGCCCCGTGACCGTCACCACGGCCCCCGCCGCGAACAGCCCCGGCACCGAATCGGCGGCGGGTGAGCCGTTGCACAGGTTCCCCGCCAAGGTCGCACGGCCCTGCACCTGGGTCGAGCCGACGAGGTTCATCCCCTCGACCACGCCCGGCCAGTCGCGCACCAGCTCGGCATGGCTCCCAAGGACGATCCCCGGCACCGCGACTCCGATCCGCCAGCCGCCCTCGGGCGTCCGTTCGATCTTGTCCACGCCCGGGATGTGCTTGAGGTCGATCAGGTCATCCGGCTGAACCATGCCCGCGCGCATCTGCACCAGGACATCCGTCCCCCCCGCCAGAAAGCGCAGGGTTCCCGTGGCCTGGGCGGCTATCGCCGCAGCGTCCGCAAAGCTGGTGGGTGTATGATATCGCATGTCGTCTCCCTGACCTTTGGACAGGCGTTTCGTCGTCGCCGATTATCCCGACTTTGCTGCAGCCAGCCGCTCGCCGCAATCCCAGTCTGCGACGCCCTCGGTCTGTCGCCGACCAGATGGGCGCCGCCAGCGACATCCTGGTGGCCAAGGCCTAGCCCTGGGCCAGCATCCGCCGCAGCAGGTCAGCAACCGAGTTCTCGCTGAACGGGGAAGCAAGCACAGGCGCGCCATCGCCGTCGTCCTCGACGATACCGCGAAAGGCATAGGGAACCGCCAGGCGGTCCAGTTCGATCCCCGCCGGAGTCCGCCTGAACCCCCGGGGCGCATAGTGGATCAACGCCGCCTTGGGCGGCCGCAGCGCAAGCTCGCCAAGGGCTGCGTCCGGTGACGGGAAGACCAGGACCTCGGCCGCCGGGTCATGCACCTGGATAGCATGCGCCAGATCCTGCGCAATGATCGGGTCGGGTTCGATCACGAAGTATCGATTCTGCAATATCCTGCCTTTGCCTCGTTGACGTGCCCGCCGGACACCATGAAGGTAAAGCGCACCACCCGCATCAACCTGTGATGAATCCGGAAGGACAACGATGACGGCCGTCACCGATTGCCTGGACTGCCCGTTGCGCTGCCGCCCGCTGTTCGTTCCGATGACCGGGGACGAGCTGCAGTTCCAGCGCCAGTTCAAGCGGGGCGAGACACTCGTCCCCGCCGGTGGCGACATCCTGGTCCAGGGACAGCCCTCGGCCTCGCTCTACACGGTGCTGTCGGGGCTGGCGGTCCGTTCGGTCACGCTGGAAAGCGGGCAGCGCCAGGTCATCAGCTTCGTCTTTCCTGGCGACCTGGTCGGCCTGCAATCCGGGATCATGGGCGAAGCGCGCCACACGGTGACCGCGGTGACCGACACCGTGCTTTGCACCTTTCCCCGCAACGGAGTGTGGGACCTGTTCCGCAGTCATCCCCCGCGGGCCTATGACCTGACCTGGATTGCCGCCGTCGAAGAGCATTTCCTGGGCGAGACGGTGGCGACCCTTGGCCAGCGCGATGCAACCCAACGCATCGCCTGGGCATTGGTGCGCATCTGGCGACGGCTTGTGGCACTTGGTATGGAGGACGGCGGTACAGTCCCGTTTCCCTTCCGGCAGCACGACCTGTCGGACGCGCTGGGCCTGTCGGTGGTGCACACCAGCCGGGTCATCGTCGCTCTTCGGGCAGAGGGGCTGGTCAGAATCGCGGGTCGGCGGCTGGAGATGCTGGATCATCCCGGACTGTCCCGGCTGGCGCTGATGGATATGGAGAAGGAAGATGTGCGGCCGATCCTCTGACCGAAGCGCCAGGCGTTGAAGGAATTCCTGTCCGCCCAGCTTCCGAAGCTTGTCTTCGTACTGGCGTTCCTGCCAGGAATCGCGGTCACCGTCGCGGTCTATTCCGGCGCCGAGCGGCGGCAGGAGGCCGAGTTCCTACGAAGCTCGGAACTTGCCGTCGACCGCGTGGTGTCCCGCCTGCAGCAGCATGTCATCGTGCTCCGCGCCGCGCGTGGGCTTCTCTCTGCCACCCGTGGCCACATCTTGCGGGACGAATTCCTGCGCTTCCTGTCCTCGGTCGACATCGTGAACGAGCTTGCGGGCGTCCAGGGCATTGGCTTTGCCCGGATGATCGCGCGGACCGACACCGCGCTGGCGGAAGAGGAAGTGCGCCGGCACTACGGCCTTGGGGTCGAGGTCCATCCCGAGACGGGCCAGCCCTGGCAGACCCCCATCGTCCTTCTCGAGCCGCAGAACGACCGCAACCGCGCCGCCCTGGGATACGACATGTATTCGGAAGCCCATCGCCGCGCGGCCATGGAACTGGCCATGCTGACCGGCGAGGCGCAGATGACCGCGCCGGTGCACCTTGTGCAGGAAATCACCAGCGAAAAGCAGGCGGGCTTCCTGATCTATCTTCCATTCAAGGACAGCACCCCTCCACCCGGCACCGAGGCGCGTCCGGTGAACGGCTTCGTCTACGCTCCCTTCCGGGGCGGGGACCTGATCCGCGCGGCCCTGGCCGCGGGCCCGCCTTTGCCGGTGGTCATGCGCATCGTCGACTTGGAACAACCCGACCTGCCGCTCTTCGACGACAGCGCCCAGGCGGGTGAGCGTCCCTGGCACCATCGCCACGATCTGGTGGTCTTCGGTCGGAAATGGACCTTCGACACCTGGTCCGACGCGGCGACTTCGGGCCGTGGTTGGCACCTGAACAGCCTTCTTCTGGGCCTGACGAGCTTTCTCTTCGCCGCCGCCGCCGCCTACGCCGTGGTGGCGCGCCAGAAAGAGGCCGTGCAGGCCCGCGCCGTGGCCGCCGCCGCTGCCCGCGAGGCCGATTACCGCGAGCTTCTCCTGCAAGAGATGAAGCACCGCATCAAGAACCACATCGCCCGCATCCAGTCGATCGCCCGGCAAAGTGCGCGGGGGGCGACGGACGTCAAGGCCTTCACCACCGACTTCGACGCGCGGCTGCAGGCCATGTCGGCGGTGCAGGAGATCCTGGTCGGTGATGCGGTGGCACAGGCCGATCTGCGGTCCGTCCTGATGAAGGAGCTGCAGCAAAGCCTGGATGCCACCGAAGTCGCGCACCGGGTCGATGGGCCATCGGTCCGACTGGACGAACGACAGGCCCATGCCTTCGCGCTCGTGGTGCATGAACTTTTCACCAACGCGATGAAATACGGCGGGCTTTCCGTGGGTGGGCAGGGCCTGGAAATCCGCTGGTCCCTGCGGCCCGAGATGGGCATTCCTTGGCTCGACCTCGTCTGGACCGAGCGTATCGACCTGCCGCACGAACCGCACAACCGGACCTCCGGTTTTGGATCGCGTCTGATCGATGCCAGTCTGAAAGGCGAACTGAGGGGGAACATTCAGCGGGAATACGGACCCGAGGGGTTGGTGATCCGCCTGTCGTTCCCGGTGGAACCGGCGCTGAACCCGACTCCCTAGAAAGTGGCCCGCACCCACCGGAGTGGATGCGGGCCGGGCCTTCCGCTGTCAGAGGGCACTGCCACAGCGGACGACCATTGCTTACTGCACGGTGTGCTCGGGAAGGGCTTCAAGCTCTTCCTTGGTCATGTTGACCCAGATCCGCACAGCGCCACCTTCGGTCTGCGCCACGGTCAGGCGGTCCATCGGGATGGCGACCGAACGGGCGCCGATGCCGAGGAAGCCGCCGACGTCAAGCACCACGTCCGTCACCTGGCCTTCGCCGGTCAGCACAAGGTCCGACACTTCCGCGATCGAAGCATCGTTCGGGTCGCGGACGTCGGCGCCCGTCAGCAGCTCGGCGGTCAGCACGTCGCTTTCGACGGCCGTGTAGCCATCGGGCAGCGTCATGGTGCCGTCCGCGTTGACAGCCGGGGCCGAGGCGGAAGCGCCTTCGGTCTCGTTGCCCTCGGCGGCCACGTCGCCATCCGCGGGCATCTCGGTCTCGGTCGCATTGCCGACACCTTCGGTGGCCGCACCTTCGGTCGATTCGGCCACGGCTTCGTCCGTTGCCGTGCCCTGCTGGGTGGTGTCGGGCTGGACGGCATCGGTGCCAGCTTCCGCATTGGCATCGGTTTCGGCAGCACCGGCATTTGCGTCAGCATTTGCGTCGGCATTCGCATCAGCGTTGGCGTCACCCTCGGCCATCGGCTGGGCGCCCGGCATCACGTATTCCGGCGCGCTCTCCAGGCCGGCCCGGTCGGACTGCAGCACCAGGAACCAGTCATCGGCATCGGTCGCATCGTCCTGGACGACCTTCAGCGCCGCCATGTCCACGGCGATCTGACGTTCACCCATGCCGAGGAAGCCCCCGATATCCACCAGGACCGCGTCGACGGTGCCGTCACGGCCCAGGATGATGTCGTTCACTTCGCCGATGTCTTCCCAGCCTTCCTGCACGCCCGAATAGGCGTCGGCATCGATCGCGCCTTCGCTTGCATAGATGCGGGCACCGATCACCTCGGACGCCGCAAGCGACGGGCCGGCGGCCTCGGTCTGGAACGGGGAGGCGGCGTCTTGCGCCATCGCAGGCAATGCGAAGCCAGCCGCCAGAGCGGTTGTAAGAAGCAGAGCTTTCACGTGAATCTCCTTGGTTGCGATTTCTTGCGGCACCTGACCGCTTGTGAAATCCCAACGTCGGTTGGCGGGATCAGTTCCGACCGCGATGCCCGATCGGTGCGATCCGGCAAGAAACCGCGCATCACACCATTTCGTCGGGGACAAGCGGAAAGGCGCGCCCGAATTCCTCGGCCGAGCGCAGGTCGTAAGGCAGCAGGAAGCCGCGCCGCCGTTCGGGGGGCAGCTTGGCGTTCTGCGCCGCCAATCGCCACCACGCAGCGACCGCGCGGTCGGGATCGAAGAACTCCCCTGCCGCATCCTTCGGCAGCCAGTGCGCCATCAGCCTTTGCCGCAGCCGAGCGACCTCGGCCGGCCGGGTCAGCACCACACCCGCCTCGGTGTCCCAACGCAGGGACCTGCCGTTCAGGTTGGCCGAGGCGACGATGGCCTGGGCGTCATCGAAGATGCTGACCTTGGCGTGGATGTAGACCAGCGGCGCGCCCCGCAACTGCGCCCGGCCCGTCGCGTCCGTCCGTCGCGCCTGCGCTGCCCCGCCCACGAAAAGCCGTCGGCCGAATCCGCGGCGCAGGATGCGCAGGCACTTGGCCTGCAGGAACTCCCCCAGACGCGCGTCCAACCTGGTCGAACCCTCGAACGCCACGTCGTCGGGTGCGCCGGGAAGGATCAGGATCATCCGCAGATCCGGCTTCCGCCGCGCTTCCTCGGCCAGAAGACGCGCCAATCTGCGGTCACGGAAATACTGTGTCTCGACATAGACAAGCTGCGTCGCCCCGGCGATCCCGGCGCGGTGCGCAGCCTCGATCTCGGCCACCGCCGGCTCTGGCGAGATGAACCGCCACGCACCTCGCCCCCGGCGCCGCGACAGCGTGCGGACAAAGCGCAGACCGGTGCGGTCGGGGAAGGGATCGCTCGCTTCTGCCTTTCCGTCGATGATATCGAGGAAGTCCAGCAGATGCGCCCGGCCATCCCGGGCGATGGGCCCGTCGAGCATGAGCTGCACGTCATGCCATGTCTGGTGGCCCGGCTGGCGGTGCTGCGGCGTGTCGTAAAACCTTTCGTCCAGGTCCAGCCCGCCGATGTAAAGCCGCCGCTCGTCGAACACCGCCAGCTTCTGGTGATGGGTGGCGGGATACAGCGGCGGGACGACGAACAGCCTTGGCCGCGGCAGTTCGTCCTTGGCAACCAGCATCTCCTCGATCCCCGGCATCTCGCGCAGCGCTCGCAACCGGCGCGAGGAGACCTGCCGCCGCAACCATCCCGTCACCCGGCCAAGGCGCGTCTTCACCACGGGCCAGAACAGGATCCGCGGCCAGATCCCCGCGACCGCCGAATGCATCGACGGCACGACCTCCAGCCGCGCGCCCGGACCGGCCATTTCTGCCGCTGCCCAGAACATCCGCACGCTGCGCCAAGTCGCCCGGTGCAGACGCGGCCGGGCTAGGGGATCGAAGTCCGCCAGCACGATCCGGACCGACACCCCACGGCGCAGGGTGTGGATCATCAGCTCGAACCAGGTCGGACCGATGGACTGTCCCTCGGGCGACCGCAGCTTCGTCTTCAGGTCGAAGACCCGGAAGCCCGCCACGATCTCGCGTTCGGCCTGCAGGAAGGCGCGCTCCAGCGCCGGATAGGCCTCGGCCGCCGTAACGAAGATTTCGATCGGCGGCGGAGAGGACGGATGACGATGGATGGCGGCCTGCGGCACTTGGGCTTCCGGGGATGCAACGAGGGTCAACCCCCAAGCGCACGCCCCGGTTCCCGTCGGTTCAGGCCCGCAGCGTGGCCGTGGATGAGAAGAACATCGCCTGGCTGACTGCCGAGCGCACCTGTTCCTCGGTGTACGGCTTGTTGATCAGGAACGCGGGCTCGGGCCGTTCGCCGGTCAGAAGCCGCTCGGGGAAGGCGGTGATGAAGATGACCGGAATGTCCCCGAACTGGGCCAGGATCTCGTTGACCGCCTCGACGCCGGAAGAGTTGTCGGCAAGCTGGATGTCGGCAAGGATCAGGTCCGGCTTTTCCGCCGCCGCCATCTCGACCGCCTCGGTATGGGTCCGGGCGTTCGACGTGACGCGGTGGCCCATCCCTTCCACGATGGCGACAATGTCCATGGCGATGATCGCTTCGTCCTCGATCACCAGGACCGACCCGCGGACCGACCGCTCCATCTCCTGCACGGCAACGTCGATCAGGTGGCGCGCCTCGTCCGCGTCGATGCCCATGATTGCCGCGACCTGGTCATGGTCGAAACCTTCCACCGTGTTCAGAAGCAGCGCCTCGCGCGAATTCAGCGTCAGCCCGGCCATATGGGCCTGCGCGGCGCTGGTGAGGTGATCCTCGGCATCGGTCACCGGGGCCCCGGCGGTCGCCCAGATCGAGTGGAACACTGCGAACAGCGACACCTTGGGATCGGGCTGTGCGGTCAGCAGGGAAGGATCCGCGATGATCGACTCCAGGACGGCTATGGCATACTTGTCCCCGCTGGACTGGTTCCCCGTCAGCGCCCGGGCATAGCGCCGAAGATAGGGGAGGTGACGTGCCACCGTTGCGGAATGATCGACCGCTTCCTGTGCGAACATAAAAAATCTCCCTGATTGCACAATTCGACGGGAACCAAACCTGCGAGACGACGTTTGGTTCCCAGCGCTGCAACAAAATTATCCGGGTGCATGATAGGCCGGAACCATGACGTAGTCGCGCGAGTTAAGGCGCAAAGTTGGGAATGGAATGTGATGAAGAAGGATAAGGAGGGGGATGTGCCAAACCGGCAGGCCATCCGCGCGCAAATCGACGAGAACCTGAAACGCGTTTACGCGGCGACCTTGAACGAGGAACTGCCGGACCGGTTTCGGGACCTTCTCGCCCAGCTCCAGAATAAGGCGGCAGGAAAGGACGGGGCGGAATGACCGCTGCCTTCCCAGCTCCGCAGCAGGCAGATCCCCGTGATCGGCTCGCCGGGGCCATTCCGAAGCTGCGAGCCTTCGCGATCAGCCTCGCGCGCGACGCGACCATGGCGGATGACCTTGTACAGGACACGATCCTGAAGGCCTGGTCCAACATCGAGAAATTCGACCCCGCGACCAACCTCGACGCCTGGCTCTTCACCATCCTTCGCAACACCTTCTACTCGTCGCTCCGCAAGACCCGGCGCGAGGTGCAGGACAGCGAGGGCATCCATGCCGCAAGCCTGTCGGTGAAGCCGGCCCATGACGGGCACATGGCGATGCAGGAATTCCAGCGCGCCTTCGACACGCTTAGCCCCGAACACCGCGAGGTGCTGATCCTGGTCGGCGCGTCCGGCTTTTCCTGCGAAGAAGCGGCAGAGATGATGGGGGTTGCCATCGGCACCGTCAAAAGCCGCGCTAGCCGCGCCCGGAAACGTCTGGCAGAACTGCTGCACCTGCAGAACGGAGAGGACATGTTTTCCGGTACGGACGGAGCAACCCAGGCGGTCGTGATGCGAACGTCCGCAGTCGGGTTTTGATCCGAAGACTCAAACAACTTCTAAGCTTCAGCGGCCTTGGCGTGCGCCTGGGCTCGACGATCATCCTTGCGCTCATGCCGCTGGGCATCCTGTCCGTGGTCCAGACCCGCGACGCGCTTCAGCAGGTGGACGCCTCTACCCTGAAGGGGGTCGGTGGGGCGGCGCTGCAGTCCGTCCGTTCGCAGGTCGAACTGATCAAGGAGGCCCAGGTCTCGGCCCGCATCCTTGCGTCCGTCCTTGGCCGGCCCAATTCCGGTGGCCCCTCCTGCATGGAGCAGGTGGCCGCCATCAAGCGCCAGTTTCCTCAGGCCACGATGGTCGCCTATGCTCCGAAGAACGGCCTCGTCACCTGCGCGTCCGACGGCAAGGTCTATGACCTTTCCCAGAATCCCAGGTTCCAGGAACTGGTCGCGCTGGCAGTTCCGGGGCTCGAATATGACCGCCACGGCCTGCTCTCGAAACAGCCCATCGTCGGCGTTCGCCACCCGGTGTTCGACTCGGCGGGCGTGAGCCAGGGGTATGTCGGGATTTCCCTTGCCTACCAGGCCGTGTCGCCTTCGGTCTACGACGATGCGCTGTCGCAGTGGAAACCGACCTATCTGGCAACGGTCGTGGCCGACGGAAGCGTGCTTGTCGCCTCTGATCCCGAGATAGACCCCGAAGTGGCCATCCCCGGCCAGGTTACGCTTGCGGAACTTGCCAGGCAGAAAGAGCTGGCGACCTTCGTCAAAGACGACCGGGGACGCCACATCCTTTCCGTGGTGCCAATCGCGCACGACCTGGTCCTGGTATCGGTCTGGCGGCCCCTCAGCGCCAGCTTCTGGACCAACGTCGCCGTCCCCTACATGATGCCGCTTCTGACCTGGCTTGCCGCCCTCGTCGCTGCTGCCTTCGCCTCAAGCCGGCTTGTCGTGCGGCACGTCCGTGCGCTGTCCCGGTCCATGGCGGACTACGTGTCCTCGCGCCAGCGGATGCAGATCCCCGACATGGCCGGCGCCCCGGACGAGATCCAGCGTCTCCACGCCGCCTACGAAGAGATGATCCGCACCATCGAGCAGGAAGAGGCCGAGCTGCAGAACCTCGTCGTCGACAAGGACCTGCTGATCCGCGAGGTCAGCCACCGCAGCGGCAACAGCCTGCAGATCATCGCCTCCATCATGCGGATGTACCGTCGCGAGGCAGAGGACACCAAGCTGCGCGCCGTGCTGGACGGTCTGATCAACCGGGTCATCGCGCTTTCGTCCACGCACACCAGCCTCTACACCGTGTCCGGCCAGCGGGATGTCTCGGTCGATGTCATCCTCGGCAACGTGATCAAGCGGCTGAAAGAGATCCACGGCGTGGCGCTGGGCGTGGCGTCGAAGCGCCTGCAACCTGTCCAGATCGACGCCGAGGCGGCGGTCCCGCTGGCCCTCGCGCTGGCCGAGGCGATCGGATGCTACTTTTCGCGCGGAGGTCTTGAAAAGGATGCCGTTGCCGTCGCGCTGACCGAGAACGAGGGCACCATCCACCTTCTGGTCGAAGGACCCGAGGTGCCCGAGCTCCGCCCGCAGGTGAGCGAGGGACTCGTCTCCTTGCCGCAGCGGATGCTCAGACAATTCGCGGCACAGCTCTCGGGGACGATCAGCGTCCGGCTGCACGACGGGCGGGCGTCGGTCGACCTCGTCTTTCCGCGTCGAAGCCCGCTGCGCCATCCATGAAGAAACCGGCCCGCGAGGGGCCGGTTCCGGAAGGCTCAGTGGTGCCGGAAGGTGGGTCGTCGCTGATCGTTGGGCGACAGCAGCGCGGATGCGCTTTCGATGTCGCTCTTCAGCGCCGATCTCAGCGTCTGCGCCAGCTCGCTGGCCTTCATCGCCTCGGCCTTGGCGGCATTGATCGCGTCGTTCATCAGCCGGTCCCGCGCTTCGCCCATCAGGCGATCCTCGGTTTCCGTCTGCGGGAACAGGAAGGCAAGCCCCGCCCCCGCCGCCGCCAGGATTGCCCCGGTCAGAAGCGGATGCTCCTCGACCTGGACGCGGCTCTTCTCGGCCAGGGCGACCTTGCCCATGTAGATCCGCTCGCGCGCCAGGATCGCCTGTTCGCGCGCGGTCCCGGTCAGGGACTCAAGCCCCCGGCCAAGGGCGTCGCGCGTGTCGACCGCAAGGGCGGAGACGACTTCGGCCCGGTGCTTGGCCAGTTGGGCGGCCGGTGCCAGGCCGCGCCGGGCCGCATCGTCGATCTGGCGCAGCATCTTCCTGGCGTTCCGGCGCAGCCCACGTGCCTCCGTCAGCCACTCTTCCTCCGGGTCCACCGGCTCGGGGGCCGGAGGGCCGCCCTCGCCTTCCCAGCGGGTCAACGCCTCGTAGCGCGTGCCCGTGGTGACGGGGGTTACCACCGGCCCGTCGTGGCTGCTGATCGCCTTTCGCCCGAAGATCAGCGCCGCCAGCGCCACGCCGGCTGCCGCAGCGGCCAGCGGATGCTCGCGCACCGTGCTGTCCACCCGCGACACCAGCGGCGAGGCCCTGGACATCAGCGCCTCCTTGCCCTCGGCGATCAGGGTTGCGGGGTCCAGGCGGTGCCGCAGCGCCACAAGGGCCTGGGCCAACGCCTGGCGGTCACGTTCGAGCGATTGCTCGATTTCGGTCATGCTTTTCTCAGCCATCTCATGCTCCCGTCTCGTTAAGCCCGGCCTGCACCGCCTCGACGTCGCGGCGCGCGCCCCGCATCGCCCGGTCCGGCCACAGGCCACGCAGCGTCAGCGCCGCCTTGCCGGCCAGCACCAGGACCACGGCCAGCACACACAGCGCCACGCCGACGATCAGCGAGGCCCAGGCTGGACCCATCCCGGTGGCTGCCAGCGCGGCCACGGCGGCCCCGGCAAGGACATTCAGGCCGACCAGGGCAAGGACAGCCGCGATGGCGATCTTCACCAGGCCGCCCAGGGCGTGCTTGACGCCCTCGGCCGCCTCGGCCTTCGCCAGCTTCAGCTCGCCCCGGATCAGCCGGCTCATGCCCGAGATGACCTCGGACAGAAGCGCCCGCGTGCCTTCTCTCTCTGGCTCGACCCCGCGCATCAGACCCGCGGTCCCTGGCCGTAATCGGTGTCCCGATCCGCCATCCGACGCCGGCTCGACGACCGGATGAAGCGCGCCGCCGCAAAACCGGCGACGGCCGCCGCGGCCATGAAGGCCCCCGGGTGCCGCTTGGCCAGTTCCTTGACGTCCGAGGTCAGGTCGGCCACCGACCGCTGCCGCAGCGCGTCCGAGGCCGTGCTAAGACCTTGCGCGACCGAGGTCATCACCCGCGACTTCAGCGCGTCGTTGTCGCCTTCGGCCGAGGCTCTCTCCAACGTCGCCGCGATCCTCTGGCCCACGTCCGACAGGCTTTCGCGCGCCATGTCCGCCTTTTCGACGGCAACGTCCTTGACTGCGGACAGGGTAGAGCCCGCCCCGCTGACGACGGCTTCCTTGGCGTCCTGTGCCATGTCCTGGACCTTGCCGACCATGCCGCTCACGCGCGAACGGCCCTCTTCCATCGCGTCCGTCGCCTCGTCCTTCATGGTCGAGGCCCCATCGCGGACCGACTTGCCCATGTCTTCCATGCCGCGCTTGGCGGTATCCGCCGCAGAGCCCGCCGCGCGGGTCGCGCTTTTGCCGGCATTCTGCCCGTTGCGCTCCATCTCGCCGGTCGAACCCGACATCTGGCCGCGCTGTGAGGTGTCCTTGTCGCTCGCGTTCATCGCACTTCTCCTGAAATCCTTTGGGATGTCCTGCGCGGCCCCTGCGTCACGGCGCCGGCACTGTGTGGATACAATCGTCAAAGGGGCTTCCGGTTCCCCCGCAGGCGGCGCGGGGCGAATTCTTGCCGTGCCCAGGGAACCGACACGCCCGACCCGTGTTTGTCCAGCAATCGGACGCTTGGCCCTGCGGGGCTTCATGTAATCAAAGGAGAAATCCCATGCTTGGTTGGGCAGTTACCTTCCTGATCATCGCGATCATCGCCGGTGTTCTCGGCTTCGGCGGCATCGCTGGCACTTCGGCCGGGATCGCGCAGATCCTGTTCGTCATCTTCATCATCCTGTTCGTCATCTCGCTCGTGCGCGGAATGATGACGCGGTGATCTCCAACCCCTGAGGAAGCGGTTCTTCCCTGCCGCCTCCCTTCTACTGGGCTGCGATGACCTCGCAGCCCATTTTTCTGTCTAGGGGTCAGGCGACGGCCGGGACGATGCGCCGCTCGGTGATGCGAAGCTCGGTCGCGATCCCGTCCAGGTCCAGGGTGCCGCCGATCCGCTGCAGGAACTCCACCAGAGAAGGCACCGCCCGCCCGTCTTCCAGGATCAGCTCGATCCGACCGCCCCGCCGCCGCCGCAGGGCCGGGCGGAAGGTCAGGACCGCGCACATCAGCGAGAAGACCGCCTCGCTTTCCTCGCCGTCCGCCGCCAGGATCAGCCGGTCCAGACCGCCCGCTGCCTGCAGCGTCGCGTTCAGCGCACTTAACGAGGCGCTCTGGCTGAAATCGGTCAGCACCATATGGGCATCGGGAAGGGCCAGCTCGGCCAGGGTCATCTGCACCACCGACCGGCCCGCGACGAAGACCGTCGCCGCCTCGTCCAGCGTGATCGTCTCGCGCGGCAGGGACAGCACCGCTGCATTGATCAGGATGACATTGCGTCCGGCTTCCTGTGACGTCATCTTCGCCCTCCTCGCACTATCGCACTCCAACGACCGCAAACGCTGAACCGGCCCGGAAGTTCCCGGCCCTGCCAGTCAGGGGGTGTCGGGGCGACAGGGAACCTCCGATCCGGCAGCGGCGTTCTTCAAGGCGGTTCCGCGGGGGGAGAGAATGCCGAAGACCGATGACGCTGCCATGACACGGCAGGATCGCGACGACCTGTGGACCGACTCCGGCCACTCCATCGTTTCCCTCACCACCCTGGCCACCATCGCCGCCGTCTGCGCTATCCTCTACGTCGCGCAGGACCTGTTCCTGCCCCTGGCGCTGGGGATGCTGTTCGCCTTCATCCTGACGCCGGTCGTCAACCACCTGCGCCGCTGGGGCCTGCGCGACACGGCTGCGGTCATCGTCACCGTCGTCGCCGCCGGGGCAGCCGTGGCGGCCTTCGTTCTGGTCCTGGCCTACCAGCTCAGCCAGATCGGCATGAACCTTCCCAAGTACCAGGGCAACGTCCTGACCAAGGTGGACACCATTCTGGCCGCCGGCACCGACAGCCGGATCGTCGCCCACCTGCAGGTCATGGTGGACCGGATCTCGGAACGTCTCGCCGCGGATACCGAGGCCACCGACCCGACCATGAAGGTCGAGGTCGTTGAACAACCCGGCATGCGGGAATGGCTGACCGACATCATCCTGCCGGCACTTGCCCCCGTGGGGATCTTCGGCCTCATCTTCGTCGTCGTCATCTTCGCCCTTCTCGAACGCGCCACCCTGCGCGACCGGCTGGTCCAGCTGATCGGAGGGTCGAACATCCTGGCCACCTCGCGCCTTCTGGCCGAGGCCGGGGGGCGCGTCTCCACCTACCTCCTGGCGCAGCTGGTGGTGAACGTGATCTACGCCATTCCGATCTGGCTTGGCCTCTGGCTGATCGGCGTGCCAAACGCGCTCTTCTTCGGCCTTGTCACCCTGGTCCTGCGCTTCGTCCCCTACATCGGCTCGGCCATCTCGGCGATCCTGCCGCTTCTGATGGCCTTCGCCGTTTCGCCCGACTGGTCGCTCGTCCTGTGGACCGGAGCGCTGTTCCTGGTCGTCGAATTCGTCACCTCGAACATCATCGAGCCCTTCTTCTACGGTAGCCGCACCGGGGTCTCGCCGCTGGCCGTCATCGTATCCGCGATGTTCTGGACCTGGCTCTGGGGGCCGATGGGCCTGATCATCGCCACGCCGCTCACGGTCTGCCTCGTGGTGATCGGCCACCACGTGCCCAGCCTGCGCGTCTTCCCGATCCTCTTCGGCGACCAGCCCGTGCTTGCCGATTCCGCGCGGCTCTACGACCGCCTGCTCGCCGGCCGCATCGTCGAGTTCACCGAGGCCGCCACCACCTCGACTGCAAAGCGCTACCTCGCGGACTACTACGACAAGACCGCGATCCCCGCCCTTGTCCTGGCGCAGTCGGACCACTCGACGGGTCTCTTGTCCGACTACCAGACCCAGCGCATCGCCAATGCCGCCTGGACGCTGACGGAAGAGCTGGAAACCGTCGTCGAAGAAGAGCTTGCCCTTGCCGAAGAAACCACCGGGCCGTCCTTGGACACGGACCCCTCCACGCTGGTCGGCAACGGCCTCCTGGACGGGCTGGGCCGGAAGATCGTCGTGATGGGCGCGCTGACCCGGCTGGACGAGGCCGCGGCCCGGATGGTGTCGCAGGCACTGAAGGCGGAGGGGGCCGAGGTGCTGACCGTCCCGCCGCGTGCGGCGCTGCCGCGGATGCTGGCCGACTTCAGACCCGAAACCGTGGTTGTGGTGACGCTTGATGCGACGCGCAGCGCCGCGGTTGACCTGCAGATGCGCCTTCTGCGCCGCCGGATGCCCGGCGTGAAGCTTGGGCTGGCGCGCTGGTCCGACCCGACCGAGACCAAGCCCTTGCCCCCGGCGAAGGGCTCGGCGGATTTCGCCGTCGACGGCATGGAAGATCTCTTCTCCCATGCCTTCGACAGGACGACCTCCGCCGCGGCGTAAGCTTACAGCTCGGCCTGGCCCCGCGTGCCAAGGTCGGGCGACTTGCCCTTGACCGCGCCCGCAAAGATCTCGGCGATCCCGCGCAGGATGCCCGGGCCGTCCCAGACATCGGCATGGCCGGGATCGATCTCCAGCGCCACGATGTCGTGCCCCGCCGGCCCGCCGGGCCAGAAGATCTCGGCACCGGGGTTCCACAGGTCCTTGACCAGGCCCTGGTCCGGGTTGACCGTCGCCTGTCCGATCAGCGCGACATAGTCGCCACGGCCCTGGTAGCCCAGGAACACCGCGCCATTGACGCGGATATCCCGCGCCGCCGAGCTTTCGCTTTCCGTAAGGACATAGATCACCCCCTTTTCAGGCGTGGGGATGGTGGACATCGGCCGGCCCTTCGGCCCTTCGGGGCTGTGGGTGACCAGCATCGCAATGTCGATCGCCTTCAGCATCTCCCAGATCCGGGCGGCGGGAAGGGTCTGGATGTTCGGCGGGTTCTGGGTGTTCTCGTGGTCGCTGACGAGGGCCATTTGTCGTCTCCGTTGCGTTGAGGGAAGTCCCCAATCCAACGCCTCGGTGGCCTGCGGGGTTCCGGCCCTTACCCCGCGGCTTCCTGCCAGACGGACACCGATTGCCAGCCCAGCTTGATCCTGCCGCTCTCGATCCTGTCGCACACGATGGGATCAGCCGCCGTGTCCATCCGCCGCCGCCACGACCCCTCTGGAAGGTCGAATTCCGCGTCGTGGCCCTGGTTCAGGACGATCAGCAGATCGTCCTCCGCCCTGTGATAGCGCAGCCCCAGCGCTGTCTCTTGTCCCCAGCCACTTTCGTCCAGCGGCCCATCGGGGCCAAGCCAGCTGATCTCGGGCCCGTCGTTGCCGTCGCCCGGCGCGCGGGCAAAGCGGGAGTCTGCCAGCCCGACCTTGCGCCGGAAGGCCACCAGGTCAGCCACGGCAGAGACCAGACGCTCATCCGCCGCCTCCCAATGCAGCCAGGAAATCTCGCTGTCCTGGGCATAGGTGTTGTTGTTGCCGCCCTGGCTTTGGCCGAACTCGTCGCCCGCCAGCAGCATCGGCACGCCCTGGCTCAACATCAGCGTCGCCAGCATTGCCTTCGACCGCCGGTGCCGCGCCTCCAGGATGCCTTCGTCGTCGGTAGGCCCTTCGGCGCCTAGGTTGTGGCTGAGGTTGTGGTCGTGGCCATCGCGGTTGTCCTCGCCGTTGGCCTCGTTGTGCTTCCCGTCGTAGCTCACCACGTCGCGCAGGGTGAAGCCGTCATGGGCCGCCAGGAAGTTGATGGAAGACGTTGCCGGCCGCTGCGAATGATCGAACTGGATGGGCGAGCCCAGAAGCCGCTGGGCAAGGTCGCCCTTCAACCCCGGATCGCGCCGCCAGAAGGCGCGCATGTCGTCCCGGGCCTTGTCGTTCCATTCGCGGAACGGAAAGGGGAAACCTCCCACCTGATAGCCGCCTTCGCCGATGTCCCAGGGTTCGGCGATCAGCTTGACCTGGCTCAGCACCGGGTCCTGCCGGATCGCCGCGAAGAACGACCCCTCGCGCTCGAACCCCGCGGCCTCGCGCCCCAAAGTCGAGGCCAGGTCGAAGCGGAACCCGTCCACGTGCATCACCTGCACCCAGTAGCGCAAGGAATCGATCACCATCCGCAGCACCATCGGATGCGCCACGTTCAGCGTGTTGCCGCAGCCCGTCGTGTCGAAACAGTGCCGCTTGTTGTCGGCCAGCAGGTAGTAGGACGCATTGTCGATCCCCCGGAACGACAGCGTCGGCCCCAGCTCAGACCCCTCCGCCGTGTGGTTGTAGACCACGTCCAGGATCACCTCGATCCCGGCCCTGTGCAGCTTGCGCACGACTTCCTTCACCTCGTCCGCGCGCCCGGTTTTCAGATAGGCACGGTGCGGCGCAAAGAAGGATAACGTATTGTAGCCCCAGTAATTCTTCAGCCCCTTGTCCAGCAGGAACTGGTCATGAAGGAAGCCGTGCATCGGCAGAAGCTCGACGGCCGTGACCCCGACCCGCTGAAGGTGTGCGATGATCGCGTCCGAGGCCAACCCGCACAGCGATCCCCTATCCTCCTCATCCACCTCCGGGTGGCGCATCGTCGCGCCCTTGGGATGCACCTCCCAGATCAGCGTGTCCTCCCAGCGGTGGCGCAAGGCCTCGTCGGCGTTCCAGTCGAAGTCCGGGTCCACCACCACCGCCTTGGGCACGAAGGGCGCCGAGTCCCGATCATCCCGCGTCAGGTCGTCGCCGGTGTGGCCAAAGACCGCCGGGTCCCAGACCAGCTCACCGCGCAACTCGCGCGCATAGGGGTCCAGGACCAGCTTGGCCGGATTGAAACGGTGGCCCGCCTCCGGCTCCCAGGGGCCATGCACCCGGTAGCCATAGACCTGCCCCGCGCCGATGCCCGGCAGATAGCCGAACCAGATGCCGCCCTGCATCTCGGGCAGGTCCAGCCGCGCCGTCTCGACCTCGCCCGCTTCGTCGTAAAGGCAAAGCTCCACCCGGGTCGCGTTTTCCGAAAACAGCGCAAAGTTGGTGCCCTCTCCATCCGGAACCGCCCCGATCGTGTCGGGGCGGCCCTTGAGTGCATCAAACGCCAATACGGCAGGTTGCTCGTGGATCATTGTGCCCCCTGCACCTTGCGGGTCCCGGCCACCGAGCCGTGAAAGAGCGAGAAGACGGGCGTCCGCAAGGCACCCCGTCGCGCCAGCATGGCCGAGTTGACCAGCGTGGTCTCACCCGCGACGCGGAACCAGCGGGCATCCTCCTCGGGGTCCTCGCCGATGTGCAGCCCGTGCGGGATCACCGTATTCGGCGCGACGATGACATTCGTCAGCCGCACGCCCGGAGACACCCGCGCCCCCGGCATCAGGATCGACCGGTCCAGCGCGGTCCAGCGTTCAGGGTTGCCGCTTCCCAGCATCGGCGACATCAGCCGCAACCCGCCCAGGTTCACGCTGGCATGGAAGGCATCGCGCGGCAGCGTCGCCGCCTGCATCCGCACCTTCATCCCCGGCACCAGAGGCCGCCGGCAGGGCGGAGGTCCGGCCTCGAAGTCGAGCCAGCTTTCCCGCAGCCCATCCAGCGTGCCCACGTCCCGCCAGTAGCCGTCCCAGCGCCATACCGCCGCCTCGCCGCCATGCACGGCGAGCGGGATCACGTCCTCGCCAAAGTCCAGGATCTTGGGATCAGCCAACATCTCGCGCAGCCAGGGCCAGTCGACCACGTAGATCCCCAGGGACGCCAGCGAGTGCTTGGGATCCCCGAAGATCGCGGCCGGCTGGTCGGGTTTCTCCGCAAAGCCTGCGATCCGGTGGCCCGGCCCCTCGGTCACGATGCCGAACCGCCCGGCCTCCTCGCGCGGGACCGGCATGGCCGCCAGCGTCAGGGGAGCGCCCGTCTCGCGGTGGGCCTCGACGAAGCCCCGGTAATCCATCGAATAGATGTGGTCGGCCGCGACCACCAGCACTTCGCGCGCACCCATCGCGTCCAGCTCTGCCGCATTGGCGCGCAGCACGTCCGCCGTCCCGCGGTAGCTGCCGCCCTTGGCAGCGGCCCCGTCCCTCAACATCAGTCCGCCCTCGGCCCAGACCGGGCTCCAGACATCGCGCAGATGGGCCGACAGACCCTCCGGGCGATATTGCGTCGCCACCATCACCCTCTCCACCCCCGACCGCGCCAGGGCCGCCATGGTGAAGTCCACGATGCGATGAAAGCGCGCGAAGGGCAGGGCGGGCTTGCAGTCGCGCCCCGTCAGCTCGAACAACCGCGTCCCCTGACCACCGGCCAGAACGATCGCGACAGTATCCTTCAGTTCGGGGGAATTACCCACGGGCGGCCTCGCTTGGTTTTGGGAAGGGACGGGTAGTCCGACTTAAACCTGCCACGCGGCGAAAGGTTCCCGCCACAACGGCAGATTTCCGGCTAAGACCCAGACCTTGCCAAGCCTTTCAACCCACGGATGTTCAGGGAAAATCCCGGGGAATGATGCGCACGCCCCGCACCCTGCGGGCCAGCATCCGGATCATCGCAGTCCGTACGGGCGGCAACAACAGGATCAGCCCCAGCGCATCGGTGAAGAAACCCGGCAGGATCAACAGAACCGCCGCCATACCGATCAGCGCCCGGTGCGCCAGCGGCGACAGGGGGTCCTGCAGCCCCTCCTGGAACCCCTCGCGCAGGCCCCGGCGGCCGCCCAGTGCCATGCCCCGCAGCAGCAGCACGCCCACCACCGCCGTCAGCAGAACCCACAGCAGCGTCAGCCCCAGGCCCAGCTCCGCGCCCAGCGTGACGAACAGGGCGATTTCCACCAGCGGCAAAGCCAGGACAGCCAGGACGACCCACATCGCCAATCTCCGATTGCGTTCTTCGGTCGCATGGTAGACTTCGCTGCGACCCCACCCTACATAAGGGCGAGCCCGAAGGTTTTAAACGGAAAGTCCGAGGTCATTCATGAACGGAAGCCTGATCCAACTCCTGGTCCTTGCCGGGATCGCGATCTTCCTCATCCTGAAGCTCCGTTCCGTCCTTGGCACCCGCGACGGCTTCGAAAAGCCCCCGATCCCGCTGGATGAGGTCCGCCCCCGCGTCCGCCGCGACTTCGAGGTGATTGAGGGCGGTCCCGACCGCGACATCACCGACCACGTTCCCGAAGGCTCGGACGCCGCCCGCGCCCTGGCCGAGATGAAGAAGGCAGAACCGTCCTTCACTGTCGGCCCCTTCCTCCAGGGCGCCCGGGGTGCCTACGAGATGATCCTCATGGCTTTCGAAAAGGGCGAGCTTGACCGCATCCGCCCCTTCCTCGCCGATGACGTCGAGGCGAGCTTCGCCGAAGCCATCGCCGCGCGCGAGGCCGAGGGTCTGACGGTCGAGGCGAGCTTCCTTGGCATCAAGGAACTGGTGCTGCACGACGCGACCTTCGCCCCCGATACCCGCATGGCCGAGATCACCGTCCGCTTCGTCGGCGAACAGAACTACGTCGTGCGCAACAAGGCCGGCGAGATCGTCGAAGGCTCCCCGCGCGAGGTGAAGAAGTCCCGCGACATCTGGACCTTCGCCCGCCAGATGGGGTCGGACGACCCGAACTGGCAGCTGGTCGCGACTGGCGACTGATCCTTGGGATGCGCCGCGCGCTCCGCACCCTGTCTTTCGCGGCGGCCGTGATGGCCGCCGTTCCCGTTTCTGCCGAAGTCCTTGATTTCGAAGCGCTCGACGGCTGGCGCGATGACAACCATCTCGCCGCGCTGGATTCCTTCCTTGGCACCTGCGACCTGATCGACCAGCCCGACTGGAAACCGATCTGTGCCCTCGCCGCCGATGTCCCGAAGGATGAAGCCTCTGCCCGCAGCTTCTTCGAGCTGTTCTTCAAGCCCGTCGTCGTCGGCCAGCCGCCCGCGCTTTTCACCGGCTATTTCGAGCCTGAACTTGAAGGCTCCCTGACCCGCACCGGCCGCTTCCGCTTTCCGATCTATGCCCGCCCGCCCGAATTGCGCGAAGGGATGGTCTACCATTCCCGCGCCGCCATCGACGGCGGGGCCATCGCCGGCCGAGGGCTGGAGATCGCGTGGCTGGACGATGCCGTGGACGTCTATTTCCTGCAGGTCCAAGGCTCGGGCCGGATCCGGCTGACGGACGGCTCGGTGATGCGGGTGGGCTATGCGGGCAAGAACGGCCACGCCTACCGCTCCGTCGGGCAGGAAATGATCCGGCGCGGCACCCATACGCTGGACCAGGTCTCGGCGCCCGAGATCGCCAACTACGTGCGGACGAACCCAGGGTCCGGCAAGGAGCTGCTGGAAACCAACCCCTCCTACGTTTTCTTCCGCAAGATCGGCACCCTGAACCCCGAGGACGGCCCCATCGGTGCGATGGGTCGGTCGATCACCACGCTGCGGTCGGTCGCCATCGATCCCAAGTTCACGCCGCTGGGCGCCCCGGTCTGGATCGAAAAGGATGGCAAGCGCCCGATCCGCAGCCTGATGGTGGCCCAGGACACGGGCGGCGCAATCAAGGGCATGCAGCGCGCCGACATCTTCTACGGGACCGGCGCGGAGGCAGGCGCGGCAGCAGGCACGGTCAAGGACCCCGGCCGCATGGTCCTTCTTTTGCCCATCGACCGCGCCTTCGCGATGCTCGAAGACTAGTCCGATGCCCCGCCGCCGCCATCTCTCGCCCGAGGAAGCCGACCTCTGGCGCAGCGTCGCACGGACCGCGCGGCCGCTGCACAGCCAGCCGCTCCACCTGCCCGAACCGCCCCAAGCGCCAGAGCCGCCGCCGATGGCCCATGCCAAGCCGCGCCTCTCGCCCTTCGTCCTGGGCGAAAAGCACCGCGCCCCGGAAAAGCGGGAACTGGCCCCGACCCTGCCCGAGCTTCTGGGCCAGGCCCCCTTGCGGATGGACGCGGGCACCCATGCCAAGATGACGCGCGGCAAGCTTCAGCCCGAGGCGCGGATCGACCTGCACGGCCTGACCCTGGCCGAGGCGCATCCCGAATTGATCCGCTTCATCCTCAACGCCCATTCCGCCGGGCTGCGGCTTGTGCTGGTCATCACCGGCAAGGGCAAGCGGCGCGAGGATACCGGCCCGATCCCCCAGCGCATGGGTGCGCTGCGCCACCAGGTGCCGCACTGGCTGTACCTGCCGCCGCTCGGCCCCGTGGTGCTTCAGGTCAGCGAGGCGCACCTGAAGCACGGGGGCGGTGGGGCCTACTACGTCTACCTCCGTCGCCGCTAGGCCAGGCGTCGCCAATCAGTCCGCCGCGCACCCGGATCAGCGCGGCGCCAGTCTCGGCCGCCCTTCTGCAATGGCCCCCACGGGCCGCAGGACAATCTCGGTCGCATTGCGCACCGTCAGCACCAGCCCGGGAAGCAGACCGACCCGCGCCCGGGCATCCGCCGTGAACGCATCCGCAATCCCGATCAGCCCGCCGAACAGGCTGAGCAGCGCCGGATTTTCCCCAAGGTTCAAGTGTCCGTCCCCGGTGTTGTAGGCCGCCGTGTCCAGGTAGATCACGTTCAGGTCCGCGACCTGCGCCACGCTTTCCATGTTCCCCAGCCGGTCTCCGGTCCCCGACAGCGTGGCCGAAATGTTCAGGACGCGGTCGCGCGAACTGCCGAAGATCACGAAGGGCTCGGGCAGCTTGCCGATGTCGCGCGCCTGTGCCCGGAACACGTCCAGGTCGAGGTCCGGGGCGATCAGCACCACGCCCTTGATCCGGTCCAGCGCGCCCGGCCCGTCCTTCAACGCCATCTGCCGCAGGCCCTCCATCGTCAGGAAGGCCCCCATCGAATGCGCGATGATGATGATTTCCCGCGCCCCCGCATCCTCGACCTCGTCCAGAAGCGAGACGAACCCGCTCCGCGCGAACATCACCGAGTCGCGGTCGTAGACATAGCCCAGCGCCGACCCGCGCGAGGGCCAGGCATAATGCACCGCCACGCCCGGCACCTTCAGGTCATGGTGCATCTGCGCCACCCGATAGACGCCCTCGGCCATCGTGTTGTTGAAGCCGTGCACATAGACGACCGCGTCGGTCTGCCCGCGCAGCTTCATCGCCGACCGCAGCGCATCGCTGAAGGCATCCGCCGAATCGAACCCGCGCGCGTCCAGCGTCAGGAAATCCCGCTTGCCGTCCGGCTTCCGCGTCTTCGGCGGCCAGTTCACCTCGCCCGGCTCCCGCTCGGGCGGGATCGCCACGTCATAGCGCAGGAAGCCCGGCTCGCCGGACCGGCCGAAGGCATAGACCTCGCCGTCCTTCATCCGGGTCGTTCCGACGAAGATCGTCTCCGGCGTTCCACCGGCCAGACCTTCGGGGGCCATGGTGAACTCGCCCCGCGCCGCGCAGCCCGCCAGCACCAGAACCATCAACAGCTTGCGCACCGCGATCTCCTCTTTCACTGACCCTCGCCCGCCCACCGATCGGCGTCAACCCGACCCCGGTGGACACGGGCGTCCCTCCGCCGCACACTGCACTCCCATCGAACAGGAGGCCCCATGACCCTTTCCGGCAAGACCGCCCTCGTCACCGGCGGCAATCGCGGCATCGGCCTCGCCACGGTACGCGCCTTGGCCGAGGCGGGCGCCACCGTCCACTTCACCGCCCGAAACGCCGCCAACATCGCCGCCGCCCAGCGCGAGCTTGGGGACATCCCCGCCACCGGCCACCTCGCGAACATGTCCGACCGGATCGCGATGGCCACCCTGCTGGACCAGCCGTTCGACATCCTGGTGAACAACGCCGCCGTCATCGCCCCCATCGGTCGGATCCTCGACATCTCGGCCGAGGATTGGGCCACCAGCATCGACATCAACCTCACCTCGCAATTCCACGCGACCCAACGCGCGCTGCGGGGAATGGTTGCCAAGGGTGGCGGGACCATCGTCAACATCTCCTCAGGCGCGGCCCACCGCCCACAGGAAGGCTGGTCGGCCTACTGCGCCGGCAAGGCGGGCCTCGCCATGCTGACGCGCTCCGTCCACCTGGAATACGGGGAGCAGGGCATCCGGATCTTCGGCTTCGCCCCGGGAGTCGTCGACACCGACATGCAGGTCGCGATCCGCGCCTCGGGCATCAACCCGGTCTCGAAGATCCCGCGCGAGAACCTCGCCCCCGCGCACGAACCCGCCCGCGCCATCGCCTGGCTCTGCACCCCCGCCGCCGATCCGCTGGCGGGACAAGAGCTTGACGTCCGCGCCCCGGACCTCCGCGCCGCCGCGGGCCTGCCGCCCCTTCCTTAGCGCGGGAAGGCCTCGGCCCCCCACAGCTCCCGCACCCGGGCATCGCGCCCGCAGGCCTCGCGGTAGAACTTGTAGGCGTTGGACTTCTTCTTCGGACCGGCCCGGGTCAGCACGATCTCGGACGACTTGTAGTAATCCTGGTGGTAGCCCTCGGCCATCCAGAACGTCCCCGCCTCCAGAACGGGCGTCACCACCTTCTGCCCCAGCGCCGCCTCCGCCTCGGCCACGGCTGCCTCGGCCGCCTTCCTCTGCGCCGCATCCTGCACGAAGATCGCCGTCCGGTAGGACGCGCCCCGGTCGCAGAACTGGCCACCGGCATCCAGCACATCCACCGACCGCAGGAACTTCGCCACCAGCTCGCCATACGAGATCACCGCCGGATCGAAGGTGATCATCACCGCCTCCAGGTGGCCGTCATGGTTGCGGTAGGTCGGGTTCTGCATCTCGCCGCCGGTGAAGCCCGAGACGACATCGCTCACCCCCGCCACCGGCTCGAAATCCGCTTCGACGCACCAGAAGCACCCGCCCGCGAGGATGGCCGTCTCTGCCTTCACCGCGCCTGTCAGACCCAGAAGCATCACCATGGCCAAACGAAACATCCGCACCTCCCCTGCTGTCGTGCGGACCGTGACCCCAGCCGGACCGCGTGACCAATCACCGATCCGTGGCTCACCGGAAGGTGAAGCCCCGGCCTGACCGGGCCAGACCGTCCGAAACTCCTTGGCCTGCCCCCGATCCCGCAATAGCCTGCCTCCCAGCGCGCGGGCCCATCCCGCTGACCCGAAACCGACCCAGGACCTGGATGCGCCACGCCCTTCTTGCCCTTTGCCTTCTTGCCGCGCCCTCGCACGCCGGCCCCTCGCTCTCGGACGCGGTCTCGGGCCTTGACCTCTTTCCCTGCGAGCTGGGCAGCCTGACCTGCACGACGCTGACCGTCCCCCTGGACCACCGCGCCAACGATCCCGCGCGGACGCTCGACATCACCTTCGCGCTGTCCTTCGCCACCAATGAAAGCCGGGGCATCCTGTTCTACTTCGTCGGCGGCCCCGGGGGCTCGGGCCTTGCCTCGGCCGACAGCTACCTTTCCGCCTTCGACCCATCGCTGACCGAGAACATGGACATCGTCTTCGTCGATCAGCGTGGCATCGGCCAGGTCCACGGCCTGTCCTGCCCGATCGCCCAGGCCCGCTTCGACAGCGCCTTCGTCCCGCTCTCGGAAACCGAGGCCCTCCTCGCCTCTGCCCGCACCTATGTCACCGATTGCACCGCCGAGATGGGGGCCGACGACCTGCTGCCCGTGGTGAACACCGACCAGGCCATCCGCGATTCCGAGGCCTTCCGCCAGGCCATCGGCGCGCCAAAGGTCTGGCTTTACGGCGAAAGCTACGGGACCCAGCTTGTGCAGGCCTATGCCACCCAGGTTCCGCAGGCGGTGCAGGGCGTGATCCTGGACGGCGTCGTCGACCTGACGCTGGACGCCGAAGCCTTTTACCGCCGCTACACCCTTGCAGCCGAGGCGCTTCTGTCCGACACCTTCGCGCTTTGCCGTGGGATCCCGGCCTGCCAGGCGGATTTCGCGACGGACCCGGCGCAGGTCTACGACGACCTGGCCGCCCGCCTCGCCACCGGCGCCGTCACCGTACCCTACACGCTCGGCCACGGCGGTCAGGTCGACCGCAGCCTCACTGCCAGCCACCTGGAAGCCAGCGCCTTCTATGCGCTCTACTCACCCGAAGGCCGGGCCGAGTTTCTCCGGGCGCTGGCCGCCGCAGGACGCGGCAACCATGTGCCGCTTCTTCAGCTTGGCTATTCCAACCTCTTCATCGACCCCGAAACCGAAATCGGGATGGAGGATCCCGCCTGGTTCGGCGCCGCCTACTACGGGATCACCTGCTCTGACTATGACAGCGGTGCGGGCAGTCCCGACGACCGCGCCCGCCGCATCCTGGACGAGGCCCGCGCCCTTGCGCCCCAGGCGCCGCGGCTTCTGCGCTCCTACTTCATCGAGCGGCTGGCCTGCGCCTACTGGCCCCACCAGGGTTCCGCGACCCGCCCCGCGCCTTATGCCGGGGGCGACTGGCCAACCCTGGTGCTGAACGGGTCCAACGACCCGATCACGCCCATCTCGATGGCCTATTCCGTCCTCGACAACGCAAGGAACGCCTACGGGATCTTCATGACCGGCGGTCCGCACGTCATCTGGGGCCGGGGTCATCCCTGCCCCGACCGGATCGTCCAGGCCCTCCTCTACGACGGCAAGCTCCCTGCCGCGCGCGAGCAGCTTTGCGAACAGGACCCCATCGCCGCCTATGTGCCCCTCACCCTGACCGACCCCGAGCAGCTGTCCCGGCCCCTCGACGTCGCCCGCGCCATCGAGACCGAGCTTCTGCACTATATCCCCCTGGTCACCTGGAATGGCGACCATCCCGTCTCGATCGGTTGCCCCTTGGGCGGCACGATCTTTGCCACGCCCGGCGACCAGGGGACCGACTTTTCTCTCATCGACTGCAGTTTCTGGCGGGATCTTTCCTTCACCGGGACGGCGCTCGAAATCCTGATGGACGAACCCGATGACAGCCTCAGCATCGACGTGACGGTCCGCGGGGCTGCCGAGGGCAAGCTCACCTACCTCCACCGCACCAAGGACGAATCCTTCAGCCTCTCGGGCACCTGGAACGGTCAACCGGCCGAGTTGCCGCGCGCGCCCTGAGGCTCCGTCGCCGCAAAAGTTAAGGGGGCGTAAACCGCCCCCTGCAACCCCTTGATTTCTCTTTGTGGACAATCCTGTCCACGCTGGACAGCCTACTTCGCCACCCGGGCGTTCCGGCTTGCGATCAGCCGCAGCCGCAGCGCGTTCAGCCGAATGAAGCCCTCGGCGTCCTTCTGGTCGTAGGCCCCGGCGTCGTCCTCGAAAGTGACGTGCTTCTCGCTGTAAAGCGAATGCTCCGACCACCGCGCCACCGTCCGGGCCGAGCCCTTGTAAAGCTTCACCCGCACCGTCCCGGTCACGTGTTCCTGGGTCTTGTCGATCAGCGCCTGAAGCGCCTCACGCTCGGGGCTGAACCAGAAGCCGTTGTAGATCAGCTCTGCATAGCGCGGCATGATGCTGTCCTTCAGGTGCCCCGCGCCAGCGTCCAGCGTGATCTGCTCGATCCCCCGGTGCGCCTCCAGCAGGATCGTCCCACCGGGGGTCTCATAGACCCCACGGCTCTTCATCCCCACAAAGCGGTTCTCCACCAGGTCCAGCACGCCCACGCCATGCTTGCCGCCCAGCTCGTTCAGCCGGGTCAGGATCGTCGCCGGGCTCAGCCGCTCGCCATTGATGGCGACCGCATCGCCCTTCTCGAAGGTGATCTCCACCATCTCGGCCGTGTCCGGGGCCTGCTCGACCGGCACCACGCGCTGCAGGACATACTCCGGGAACTCCTCCGCCGGGTTCTCGAGCACGCGGCCTTCGGAGGAGGTGTGCAGCAGGTTCGCGTCCACGCTGAACGGGGCCTCCCCGCGCTTGTCCTTGGCAATCGGGATCTGGTTCGCCTCGGCAAACTCCAGAAGCTTCGTCCGGCTGGTCAGGTCCCACAGCCGCCACGGCGCGATGACCTTGATCGCGGGGTCCAGCGCCGCGGCCGACAGTTCGAACCGCACCTGGTCGTTCCCCTTGCCCGTCGCCCCATGCGCCACCGCATCGGCCCCGGTCTCATGCGCGATCCGCACCAGGTGCTGGCTGATCAGCGGGCGGGCGATGGAGGTGCCCAGAAGATACAGCCCCTCGTACAGCGCGTTGGCCCGGAACATCGGGAACACGAAATCTCGCACGAACTCTTCCCGGACATCGACGATGTGGATGTTCTCCGGCTTGATCCCCATCAGCTGCGCCTTCGCCCGCGCCGGTTCCAGCTCTTCGCCCTGGCCCAGGTCGGCAGTGAAGGTCACCACCTCGCAGCCGTATTCCGTCTGCAGCCACTTGAGGATGATCGAGGTATCAAGGCCGCCCGAATAGGCAAGGACGACTTTCTTGGGCTTCAGCATCGGGAAGGCTCCATGCGCGGTTTTGCTGGCGCTTAATCCCAAACGCCCCCAAGGGCAAGCAATGCCCTGTGCCCCTTACAATCCCGGCATACCAAGGCATTCCTTGCCACAGCCCCGCCCTTCCGGCATCTGGGTTCCATGACCCAGTTCAGCACCGCCGCCCGCCAAGCCACCGCCGCCCTGCGCGAGCTCTTCCCCGAGACGCCGCTCCAGCGGAACGACTTCCTCTCGGCCCGCTACGACGCCGAGATCTGGCTGAAGCGCGAGGACCTCTCCCCCGTCCGCAGCTACAAGCTGCGCGGCGCCTTCAACGCCATGCGCAAGGTGCGCAAGCGCAAGCCGGACCAGCACCAGTTCGTCTGCGCCAGTGCGGGAAACCATGCCCAGGGCGTCGCCTTCGCCTGCCGCCACTTCGGGGTCCAGGGCGTGATCTTCATGCCGGTCACCACGCCGCAACAGAAGATCGACAAGACCCGCGTCTTCGGCGGCGACAACATCCGGATCGAGCTGACGGGCGACTATTTCGACCAGACCCTCGCGGCCGCCCAGTCCTATTGCGCCGACCACCAGGCGCATTTCCTGTCCCCCTTCGATGATCCCGACGTCATCGAGGGCCAGGCCTCCGTCGCCGTCGAACTGCTTGAGCAGTTGGGACAGGCCCCGGACCTTGTCGTCCTGCCAGTCGGCGGGGGCGGCCTCTCCTCTGGCGTAACCGGCTACCTGCGCGATGTGGCGCCCGAGACCGACTTCCGATTCGTGGAACCCTTGGGCGGGGCCAGCCTGACGGCCGCATTGCAGGAAGGGACTCCGACGAAACTTCCCCGCGTGAACAGCTTCGTCGACGGCGCCGCCGTGGCGCGGATCGGCGACAACACCTTCCGCATGCTCTCCTGGGTCGATGCAGGCAATGTCCTCCTCGCGCCCGAGGACCGGATCTGCGTCACCATGCTGGAAATGCTGAACCACGAAGGCATCGTCCTGGAACCTGCAGGCGCGCTGTCCGTCGACGTGCTGCCGGAACTCGCCGAGGAAATCCGAGGCAAGACCGTGGTCTGCGTCACCTCTGGCGGGAACTTCGACTTCGAGCGCCTGCCCGAAGTGAAGGAACGTGCCCAGCGCTTTGCCGGCCTGAAGAAGTACTTCATCCTTCGGATGCCCCAGCGCCCCGGGTCCCTGCGCGAATTCCTGAATCTGCTCGGCCCGGATGACGACATCACCCGGTTCGAATACCTGAAGAAATCCGCGCGCAACTTCGGTTCGGTCCTGATCGGGATCGAGACAAAGACCGCCGGCCATTTCGACGACTTCCGCCGCCGGATGGAGGGGGCGGGTCTTGCCTTCCGGGACATCACCAACGACGAGGCGCTGTCCGAGTTCCTGATCTAGGCCGCGCCCGCCTCGCCCGAGGCAAGCCCGCCCAGCAGTCCGGCGCGCGACGCCTGCCAGATCGCAGCGACCTGGCCCGTATCGATCACCTGCCCTGCGGCCGCCCGCCGCTCACCATCCTGGCAGATGGCGGCCAGGTCCGACAGGCCCAGGTTCAGCGCGCTTCCCTTCAGGAAATGCAACTGCCCCTCCACCTCGGCTGGCGGAAGTCCCGAGACCAGCGCCTGTACCGCGCCCTCGGCTTCGTCCAGGAACATGTCGGCGACCTCGACGAATCCGTCGGCGCCGATCTCCTCCCGCAATTCTGCGACCCGTCTCCAGTCAATCATGCCACCACACCCCGTTCGGCATACCCAAGGCTGCATCCTGCCGACATCGCCCTTAACAATTCGTGGCTGCCCGCCGCCGATTTCCCTCGCATTCGATCTTTCACCCGCCGTTAACACCCCGCCTCCAGTCTGACCGCAGCGGAGGTGATGCGTGTTTGTCAGCCCAATGAAACTTCAGGATGGAACGCCCGTGGCCGAGGTGCCGCGCCACGTGCTCGTCGTCGATGACAGCCGGGCGCAACGGCACATGGTCTCGATGCAGCTTCGCCGCTGGGGATACCGCGTCAGCGAATGTGAAAACGCCCGCGCCGCACTGGACTTGTGCCGCTCCTCGGATATCGACATCATCATCAGCGACTGGATGATGCCGGGCCTGACGGGCCTTGAATTCTGCCGCGAATTCAGGGGCCTGGATCGGGAAAGCTATGGCTATTTCATCCTGCTGACCTCCAAGTCCGAAACGACCGAAATCGCCGACGGACTGGAGGCCGGGGCCGATGATTTCCTGACCAAACCCGTCGCGTCCAGCGAATTGCGCGCCCGCTTGCGCGCCGGGGAACGGATGCTCGCCATGCAGGCCGAGCTTCTGGCAAAGAACAAGGTCATCGTCTCGACCCTGGTCGAGTTGCAGAAACTCTACGATTCGCTCGACCGCGACCTGATCGAGGCGCGGAAGCTTCAGCAGACGCTGATCCGCGACCGCGTCCGCGATTACGGCTGGTCGCGCGCCTCGCTGATCCTCCGGAATTCCGGCCGGGTGGGCGGCGACCTCGTCGGCAGCTTCCGCGTGGGCGAGGACCGGGTCGTCGTCTATTCCATCGACGTCTCCGGCCATGGCGTGGCCTCGGCGATGATGACAGCCCGGCTTGCCGGTTTTCTGACCGGGTCCTCGCCGGAACAGAACCTCGCGTTCCAGACCGGACCGGAGGGGGAGCACATCCTGCTGCCCCCCGCCGCCGTCGTCGACCGCTTCAACCGCCTCATGCTGGAGGAAATCCAGGCAGAGCAATACTTTACCATGGCCTTTGCCGTCATCGACCGCGCGACCGGCCGGATGGACCTCGTCCAGGCCGGCCACCCCCATCCGATGCTTATCCACCGCGACGGGCGCGTGCAGAAGCTTGGCCACGGCGGCCTTCCCGTCGGCCTTGTCGACGGCGCGCGCTACGACCAGATCACGACCCGAATTTCCCCCGGCGACCGCCTGGTTCTGGTGTCGGACGGTTTCACCGAATGCCCGCTGCCCGATGGCCGCGATTTTGGCGAGGACGGCTTGATCGAAAGCCTGCGCCTATCGGCCCATCTTAGCGGGTCCGACCTTCTGGAGGCGATGATCTGGGACCTGACCGCCAAGGCGGGGACCGACTCGTTTCCAGACGACGTATCGGGGATCGTGTTCGATCTTTTGGGCTGACCGTGTTCCTCTTGAAGGACTCACCAAAGCGCAACGCTGCCTCGCGCCCCCGACTGGACCGATAGTATCTTTCGGACCACCCTTCATGGAAGGAGCGTCGCCAACTATCATCCGGAACTGCGTCAAATGCTGCCCGACCGGATAACCTCCATTTCTTGAATAATAACAAGTCAAGCGCCTTGCCCCTGACCCGGCAGGTCTTGCAGCAAGGGAAGTAGATGACCAAGTTCGCCCTGTCCGGTCGCACCGCGCTGACCACTGTTGCCCTGGGTCTTCCCATAACCCTCTCGATGTCGGGCGCGGCCATGGCCGAAGCGAATACGACCAACTGGGCGACCTGGACGCTCCCGGCCGAGTATCCGCTGACGGGCACCGAACCGGGCATCTACTTTGCTCCCGGTGCTGCCGGTTCCGTTGTTGATCCGATCACGGGAAACACGATCAACCTGACCTTGTCGGGAGAGGTGTACCAAGCGTCATCCACGGATTTCGACTGGAGCGAATGGGGCAGTCCTGCCTATGAGTCGGAGGTGTCGCCGACCGCACCTGATGGCGGTGAGGAAATCAACTCCGGCGAGATCATCACCGCAACAGGCGCCACGGAGCCGCAGTACCTCGCGCACACGCTGGAATTCGGCACCGATGTCACCAACGCCGTGCTGGGGATCTATTCGTTGGGCAGGCCGGGCATCGAGGGGCAATTGACCTTCAGCCAGCCTTTCGTCGTGCTGAGCGGCAACGAATACCTGACCGCCGGGGGCGACGCAGAGACCGGCTATACTCTTACGGGGCAGGAGGGGAACGGTGTCATCCAGTTCCTGGGCACTTATGACAGCATCAGCTGGACCATCACCGGCGTCGAGGTCTGGCACGGCGTCAACGTCGGCCTGACCACGGTCGAAAACGAATCGGCCGGTGAAACGGTTGCCGTCTATGATCTCTTCGGTGACGGCACCGGCAACGTTGCGCCGACACCTTTCGACCCGAATCCAGACGATAGCGAGCCCGAGCCCGATCCGGTTCCAGAAGAGCCACAGCTTTCCGTGCTGGAGCGGGTTCTCGTCCAGGTCGATGAGGGGACCAATCTCGCGAAGCTGAACGGTACTTTCGTCAACATCGCCGAAAATCTCGGTGGCCCGGCGGGCGCGGGGATCGACGGCTCGATCACGAACGTGGTCATGGGATTGACCCAGCACACTCAACGGGTTGTTGCCGACGCCTCTACCGAGGCGATCGAGTTCGAAGTGCCGTCGCTTGCCTTCGGAGACATGGGCACCACCGCGCTTGGCGCAGTGAATACCGGCGAAATCGCCCTGGGCGTCAGTTCAGCTGTCGACCAGGCCAAGACCCGGCGGACCTATGCCGTCTCGTCGGCGGTCGACCAGCTGGGCGGCAGCGCGGATACTGGCGTCCTCGTGCTTAACATCGCGTCCAACATGACCGGCATCGACGGGTCGATTGCCAATACCATGTACTCGGTCAACGGCACGGTGGGTGCTTTGTCGACGACGGCCCTTGGCGCCGTCAACACCGGGACGATCACCAGCGGTGTGGACGCGGTCGTGAACGGAATCGTCAGCATTGACGGCTGACACCAGCGGTGACGGGCGAACCGGCGGCGCAATCGGAATGAAGGAAAAAGCCATGTCTCGCTCGGCAAGACACCACGTTTCCGCGGCAGGTCTGACCTTGGCCGCCCTGGCATTCGCATCCGCCGTGGCGGCCCAGGAGCCTTCGCAGCCGACCGCCAGCAGCGAGACCTTTGGAAGCTGGGTTCTGACTTGCGTCGACGACGGCAAGGCGACGGCGTGCGAAATGAACCAGAACATTGCCGATTCGACCGGCAAGCCGGTGATGCAGCTTCAGGTCGGTCTCTTCAATCAGCCGGCTCCGAACTACGCGATGCTGGCCCGGTTCCCGGTGGATGTGGTCGCAACCGCGCCGATCACCTGGTCGGCGGGCGAGACCTTGGTCCCGCTGACCTTGCGCGCCTGCCGCGGCGCGGTCTGCGCGGCCGACGGCCCCCTTCCCGAGGATGTCGTCGCTGCCCTGGTCGCAGCCGATCCGCAGGTCTTGACGCGCTTTTCCCTGACGCGGGCCGATGGAACGCAAGTGGCGGTCCCCTTGTCGCTTACCGGCTTTGCCGAAGCCTGGTCGGCCATGATTGACCGCAGCAGCTGACCGCGTTCATCCGCTCAGTTACAGGCGCTGATCTTGTTGGCGCACGCCCAACACACGCGCCAGCATCGCCCGGTCACCCGAATTCCCCAGCCGCACCAGGGCCTCCTTGACCGGCAGCCAGACCGCAGTGTGCCCGGCCTCGGACGGCGGACCCAGCCGCCGCACCGGCTGGGCCAGGTAGACCGTGCACAGCTTCTCGGCCCAAAGGTCGTATTCCGGCATGTAGGTGAACCGCCGGAACGCCCCCAGCTGCCGACGCACCGCAATCTTCCAGCCGGTTTCCTCGAACACCTCGCGGTGCAGCGCCGCGATCGGATGCTCGCCCTTGTCGATCCCCCCGCCGGGCAGCTGGAACTCCGGCACCGGTTCCGCCTGGTGCGTCGCAAGGATGTGGTCGCCGTCCAGAAGCACCGCATAGACCCCCGGCCGCCGCCGGTATCGCTGCCCCGGTTTCACCGCCTCGCCATAGCGCCGGATCATGCCTTACCCCTTGGACCTTCGGTTGCTCTGCCTATATAGGCGCGATATGCCAGCATTTGGCACCATCAGGAACTCCCCATGACCACCGGTTCGCAAATCGCCTGGGACGATACCGTCCTGCCATTCCAGCTTGACGCCTCGGGCATCCGCGGCCGCGTCGCCCGCCTGGACGGGGTCCTCGACCAGGTCCTGAAGCAGCACGCCTACCCCTCGGTGATCGAGGCCCTGGTGGCCGAAACCGCCCTGCTCACCGCGCTGATCGGCCAGACCATCAAGCTGCGCTGGAAGCTCTCGCTGCAGGTCCGCGGCAAGGGCGCCGCCCGCCTCATCGCCACCGACTACTACGGCCCGACCGAGGACGGCGAGCCCGCCCGCATCCGCGCCTACGCGAGCTACGACGCCGACCGGCTGGACCCGAACGCCGACCCCTTCTCCCAGATCGGTGAGGGCTATTTCGCCGTCATGATCGACCAGGGCGAAGGCATGCTCCCCTACCAGGGCTTCACCCCCATCGCCGGGAAAAGCCTGTCCGACTGCGCCCAGACCTACTTCGCCCAGTCCGAACAGATCCCGACCCGCTTCCAGCTCGCCTACGGCGAAAGCACCGAACCCGGCCGCCCGATGCACTGGCGCGCCGGCGGCATCATGCTGCAGCACATGCCCGCCGTGGGTGGTGTCGCCGCCGAACAGGGCTCGGGCGAGGGCGGCCTTCTGACCCACGCCGACATCCTGGGCGGCGCCGAGTCGGAGGACTGGAACCGAGCCAACCTCCTCCTCGACACCGTGGAAACGCTGGAGATGATCGGCCCCTCGGTCCCGCCCACCGACCTCCTCGTCCGCCTCTTCCACGAGGAAGGCCCCCGCGTTTTCGACGCCCAGCCGGTGCGCTTTGGCTGCTCCTGCTCCGAGGACAAGGTGCGCAACACGATGTCGATCTACAGCCAGAAGGACATCGCGCAGATGACCACCGCCGAAGGCGTCGTCACCGCCGACTGCCAGTTCTGCGGCGCGCATTACGAGCTGGACCCCAAGACCCTGGGGTTCGAAGGGGTCAAGCCGGAATGACCAACCCCGAGGACGCCCTGCGCGCGGCGCTCGCCCGCCCCGCCGGGCCGTCCTCGGATTTCGACCTGAACCCCGGCATCCGGCCCCTAACGGACAAACCCCTCCGCCCCGCCGCCGTGCTGGTCCCGGTCTGGCTGCGCGAGGATGGCCCCCGACTGATCCTGACCAAACGCTCCTCGCACCTGAAGCACCACCCCGGCCAGATCGCCTTCCCGGGCGGCAAGGTCGACCCTACCGACGCCACCCCCGAGGCCGCCGCGCTGCGCGAGACGCGTGAGGAAATCGGCCTCCCCGAACCCCGCGTCGAAATCCTGGGCCACCTCCCCATCCACGAAACCGTCACCGGCTTCGCCGTCACCCCCTTCGTCGGCCTGATCCGCGGCCCCTTCGACCCCGTGCCCGAGGCCGGAGAGGTCGACGAGGTCTTCACTGTCCCCCTCTCCCACGTCCTCACCCCCGCCCGCTTCGCAATCGAGCGCCGCCGGTGGATGGGCGTCTGGCGCCGCTACTATGCCGTCCCCTACGGCCCCTATTATATCTGGGGCGCCACCGCGCGCATCCTGCGGGGGCTTGCGGACCGAGTGCAGGCCTAACCCTCCCCTTCCATTCTATGTCCCCAAATATCCCGGGGTCCGGGGCAGCGCCCCGGGGGCCAGCCGCAAGCGCACCCCTATCCGTCTCGCGAATCCGCCCCTATCCTGCCCCCATGAGCGTCTCACCCAACACCATCACCGGCGACTGGCTGACCCACCCAGGCACCCAAGGCCTGATGCAGGCGCTGGAAACAGCGGGCCACAAGGCGCTGTTCGTCGGCGGCTGCGTCCGCAATGCGCTCCTCCAAGAACCCGTCAGCGACGTCGACATTTCCACCGACGCGACCCCCGAAACCGTCTCCACCATCGCGGAAAGGGCTGGTTTCAAACCCGTCCCGACCGGCATCGACCACGGCACCGTCACCGTCGTGGCCGAGCGCAAGCCGCACGAGGTCACCACCTTCCGCCGTGACGTGGAGACCGACGGCCGCCGCGCCGTGGTGGCCTTTTCGGACAAGATCGAGGAAGACGCCCAACGCCGCGACTTCACGATGAACGCCCTTTACGCCGATCGACACGGCCAGGTGATCGACCCCCTGCACGGCCTCCCCGACCTGCAAGCCCGCCGCGTCCGCTTCGTCGGCGACCCCGAGATCCGCATCCGCGAGGACTACCTCCGCATCCTCCGCTTCTTCCGCTTCCACGCCGCCTATGGCGACCCGGCCGAGGGCCTCGACCCCGAAGGGCTCGCTGCCTGCGCCGCGCTCGCCGACGGCCTGAACAGCATCTCGAAAGAACGCATCACCGCGGAGCTGAAGAAACTCCTCACCGCCCACGACCCCGCCCCCGCCGTCGCCGCCATGTCCCACGCCGGTATCCTCGCTTTGGTCCTTCCCGGCGCCGACCCCCGCGCCCTGGCCCCGCTCGTCCACCTCGACGCCGAGGAAAACCCCCGCTGGCTCCGCCGCCTGGCCGTCCTCGGCGGCGACACCGACCAGCTCCGCCTCTCCAAGGCCGAGGCCCGCGACCTCACCGCCCTCCGATCCGCCACCGGCTCCTCCGACACCCCTGCCGCGCTGGGCTGGCGGCTGGGCGAGACCCTTGGCACCGACGCTATCTTCGCTCGCGCCGCCACCTTCGGCGCTCATCCCCCCACCGACTGGCAGGCCGAACTCCAGCGCGGCGCGACCGCCCGCTTCCCGGTTTCCGCCGCCGACCTGATGCCCGGCCTGCAGGGCGAAGCCCTTGGCGCAAAGCTCAAGCTGCTGGAATCGCAGTGGCTTTCCTCCAACCTGACGCTCTCGAAGGACGATCTGCTGAAAGGGGCGTGACAAAACGCCGCGACTCGGCTACGCATGGCCGACCCAAGAAGGAGACCAGCATGGAACACGGGATCTCACATCAGCTCGCCTGAGTTGACCGGTCCCGTCGTGGCGGTCGCTCACCAGCCCCGCCCAAGCCCATTGCTGCATCTCTTCAGGGTCCTCCCCAATGTTCCGTTTTCTCGAAAACCTCGTCGATCCCTATCAGCCCTATGCTGAGCAGGACGCCCCGCCCCGCAAGCTCTGGCCCTTCCTGAAGGACTACATCCGTCCGTTCAAAGGCATCTTCGCGATCACCGCCCTTTTCTCGGTCGGCAACGCGGTGCTGGACGTCGGCATGATCTGGTACCTGAGCCGCCTCGTCGACCTGATGTCCGGCCAGACCCCCCAGGCCTTCCTGCAGAACCACTGGACCGAGATCATGATCGCCGCGCTGGTGATCCTGGTCGTCCGGCCCCTGGTCGCGGGTGGGTCCGTGGGCCTCCTCCACAACACGATCCTGACGAACTTCGGCACGATGATGCGGTGGCGGGCGCACCGCCATGTCCTGCGCCAGCCTGTCGGCTGGTTCGAAAGCGACTTCGCGGGCCGCATCGCCAACCGCATCATGCAGGCCCCGCCCGCCGCCGGGGACGCGGTGTTCCAGGTCTTCGACATGGCCGCCTTCGCCGCCGCCACCTTCCTCGGCGCGCTGATCATGCTGGCCGAGGCGGACCCCCGGCTGATGGTTCCGCTCCTCCTCTGGCTCGTCGGCTACCTGTCGCTGATGCGCTGGACCATCCGCCGCGCCGGCCCCGCCGCCACGGCCTCCTCCGACGCGCGCAGCGCCGTGACGGGACGCGTGGTGGACAGCTACACCAACATCCACTCGGTCAAGCTCTTCGCCCACCAGGCATCCGAGGAGAACTACGCCAAGGAGGCCATCGAACACGCCCGCAGCACCTTCCAGAAGGAAATGCGGATCGTGACCAAGATGGACATCACGCTGACCTTCCTGAACGGGCTGATGATCCTGTCCGTCTCCGCCTTGGCCATGTGGCTCTGGACCCACGACCTCGCCACCGTCGGCGTCGTCGCCGGGGCCGTCGCGCTGGTCCTGCGGCTGCACTCGATGACCTACTGGATCATGTGGGCCTCGACCCAACTCGTCCAGAACCTCGGCACGCTCGCCGAAGGGATGGAGACCATTGCCCAGCCCGTCACCCTGGTCGACAAGCCCGGCGCCAAGCCGCTCCAGTTCCGCGAGGGCCTCCTGGAGCTTAAAAACGTTTCCCACCACTACGGCCGCGGCTTCGGGGGCCTGAAGAACGTGAGCCTGACGATCCGTCCGGGCGAGAAGATCGGCGTCGTCGGTCGTTCCGGTGCGGGGAAGTCCACGCTGGTCAAGCTGATCCTGCGCTTCTACGACACCGAAAGCGGGGCAATCCTGATCGACGGCCAGAACATCGGCGACGTGACGCAGGAAAGCCTCCGCCAGAAGATCGGCATGGTCCAGCAGGATAGCTCGCTCCTCCACCGCTCGGTCCGCGACAACATCCTCTACGGCCGCCCCGAGGCGAGCGAAGAGCAGATGATCGCCGCCGCAAAGAAGGCCGAGGCGCATGACTTCATCCTCACGCTAGAGGACCCGCAGGGCCGCAAGGGCTACGACGCCCATGTCGGCGAACGCGGCGTCAAGCTCTCCGGCGGCCAGCGCCAGCGTGTCGCCATCGCCCGGGTGATCCTGAAGGACGCCCCGATCCTGATCCTGGACGAGGCGACGAGCGCCCTCGACTCCGAAGCAGAAGCCGCCATCCAGGGCGCGCTTTACGGCGTGATGGAGGGCAAGACGGTGATCGCCATCGCCCACCGCCTCTCCACCATTGCCGCGATGGACCGGATCGTGGTGCTGGAGGACGGCGAGGTGGTCGAGGACGGCCCCCACGCCGACCTCCTCCGCAAAGGCGGCCTCTACGCCCGCTTCTGGGCGCGCCAGTCCGGCGGCTTCATCGGCCTGGAAGAGGAAGCGGCGGAGTGATCCCCCGCCTCACAGGGAACTGAGCACCTCCGCACGGCGTAATCCCTTGCTTCCCCTCAAGGACCGGCCTACCTCTCCTCCATGAGCGCCCTTCAAAGCCTCGGCTCCCTCATCGATGCCTTCCGACCCGCCGACGGCCCCCCGCCGCAACGGCTGGGCGCGTTCATGCGCTGGTCGCTGGCGGGTTCCTGGCCGATGCTCATCGTCGCGGGCATCCTCTCGTCGCTCGCGGGCGTCACGGAAGTGGTCAGCGCCCTGATCCTCGGCTGGGTCATCGACGCCGCCGTCAACTCCGGCCCCACCGACTTCTTCGCCGCGCACTGGAGCCTCGTCGTCTGGTTCCTCGTCTTCTACCTGATCCTCCGCCCCCTCGCCTTCGCCGTCTCCTCGGCCTCGAACAGCATCATCATCGGCCCCAACGTGATGCCGCTCGTCCTGTCCCGCCTCCACCGCTGGACCCTCGGCCAGGCCGTCACCTTCTTCGACAACGACTTCGCCGGCCGCATCGCGCAGAAACAGATGCAGGCCGCCCGCGCCGTCACCGACGTGGCGACCGAGGTCATCAACACCGTCTGCTTCGCGCTTGCCTCCGTCATCGGCTCGGTCGCCTTCCTCGTCGCCGTCGATGCCAAGGTCGCCGTCGCGCTGCTCGTCTGGCTGATCGCCTACATCTGGCTGATCCGCTTCTTCATGCCGATGGTCCGCAAGAACTCCGCCGCCCGCGCCTCCTCCCGCGCGATGGTTTCGGGCCAGGTCGTCGACACGATCACCAACATCAAGACCGTCAAACTCTTCGCCCACCACGCCTTCGAGGACCGCGTCGCGCTGGACGCGATGGAGGTCTTCCGCGAACGCTCGCTTGAATTCGGCGTCATCTCCACCTGGTTCCGCTTCGCGCTCATGCTGCTCGCGGGCGTCCTGCCCGTCCTTCTGATCGGCGGTACGGTGATGCTTTGGCAACAGGGCGCGGCCACCGCGGGCGACATCGCCGCCGCCGGGGCCATCGCGCTGCGGATCGCGCAGATGTCTGGCTGGGTCAGCTTCACGCTCATGTCGATCTACACCAGCGTCGGTGAGGTCGAGGACGGGATGCGCACCCTCTCCGTCCCGCACACCCTCGCCGACGCCCCCGACGCCACCCCGCTCCCCCGCATCAAGGGCGAGATCCGGTTCGACCACGTTACCTTCGCCTATGGCCGGAGCCGCGGCGGGGTCCAGGACATCGACCTGACGATCCGCGCGGGCGAGAAACTGGGCATCGTCGGCGCGTCGGGGGCGGGCAAGTCCTCGCTCGTCTCGCTCCTCCTGCGCCTTTACGACCCCGAACAGGGCCGCATCACCATCGACGGACAGGACGTCCGCAGCGTCACGCAAGAGTCGCTCCGCCGCCAGATCGGCATGGTCACGCAGGAAACCGCGATGTTCAATCGCAGCGCGCGCGACAATATCGCCTACGGTCGACCCGAGGCCTCCGAGGCAGAGATCATCGCCGCCGCCAAGGCCGCGGAAGCCGATGAATTCATTGCCAACATGCTCGATCACAACGGCCGCAAGGGCTATGACGCCTTCCTCGGCGAACGCGGCGTCAAGCTTTCCGGCGGCCAGCGCCAGCGGATCGCCCTTGCCCGCGCCTTCCTGAAGGACGCGCCGATCCTCGTGCTGGACGAGGCGACCTCCGCCCTCGACTCTGAGGTCGAAGCCTCGATCCAGGAAGCCCTGGGCCGCGTGATGGAAGGCAAGACCGTGCTGGCCATCGCCCACCGCCTGTCGACCATCGCCGCGATGGACCGGATCATCGTCCTCGACCGTGGCCGGATCGTCGAAGTCGGCAGCCATGACGAGCTCCTCCAGAAAGACGGGCTTTACGCGCGCTACTGGAAGCGGCAATCAGGCGGCTTCATCGGTACCGAAGACGAAGAAGCGGAAGCGGCAGAGTGATCGTCACCATCGACCGGCTTGGGCACCTTGGGCACGGCATCGCCCAAGGTCCGATCTACGTACCCGGCACCCTTCCCGGCGAAGTCGTGGAAGGCACCCCCGACGGCGACCGCTTGGCTGACCCCAAGATCGTCACCCCCTCGCCCAACCGCGTGAAGCCGCCCTGCCGCCACGCCCGCGCCTGCGGCGGTTGCCAGCTGCAACATGCCTCGGAGCCCTTCGTGGCCGCCTGGAAGCAAGAGGTCGTCGCCAACGCGCTCGCCGGTCAGGGCCTTTCCACCGACTTCCTCCCCCTCGTGACCTCACCGCCGAATTCCCGCCGCCGCGCCACCCTCTCGGCACGCCGCACCAAAAGCGGAGTCCTGATCGGCTTCCACGCCCGCGCCTCCGACACTATCGCGGAGATCCCCGACTGCCAGCTCCTCCACCCCGGCATCCTTGCGGCCTTCCCCGGCCTGCAGGCGCTGGTCATGGCCGGAGGATCGCGCACGACGGAACTCTCCTTGCAGGTGACCCTGACGCGCGGCGGGCCAGATGTCGTGGTCACCGGCGGCAAACCCCTCGACGCGAACCTCCGCCTGGACCTCGCCCGCCTCGTCGAAACCCACAGCTTCTCCCGCCTCACCTGGGATGGAGAGACCATCGCCCTCCGCGACCGCCCGGCCCTGACGATGGGCACCGCCACCGTCGTCCCCCCCGCCGGGGCCTTCCTTCAAGCCACGCGGGAAGGTGAAGCCGCCCTCCTCCACGCCGTCCGCCAAGCCCTCGGTCCCCAGAAGCGCATCGTCGACCTCTTCTCCGGCGTCGGCACCTTTACCCTGCCCCTCGCGCAGGACATGGAGGTCCACGCCGTCGAAGGCGACGCCGCCATGACCAAGGCGCTCGACGTTGCCGCCCGCAACACCCCGAACCTCCACCGCATCTCCACGGAAACCCGCGACCTTTTCCGCCGCCCGCTGGAACCCGACGAACTGCTCACCTTCACCGGCGCCGTCATCGACCCCCCGCGCGCCGGGGCCGAGGCGCAGACGGACCGCCTTGCAGCAAGCAAAATCCCGGTGATCGCCGCCGTCTCCTGCAACCCCGTCACCTTCGCCCGCGACGCCAGGGCCCTTGTCGCCGCAGGCTACCGCCTCGACTGGATCCAGGTCGTCGACCAGTTCCGCTGGTCCACACATATCGAGCTCGTCGCGCGCCTCTCCCGCTGACATATCCGTGAAGCCCGCCGCCCCGCCATCCGTCTAGTCAAACGGGCCAGTTTCCTGTATCCATTGGAAAAAAATACAGGCGGACTAGGGAATGCACTTCATCCGGGTTCTGACGATCCTTGTGGTCGTGTTCGGGCTTGCCGGCTGCGGCTCGAAATTCAAACGCTACAACGGACCCGAGGTGACGCAGGTCCAGGTCCACAAGGCCGACCGCAAGATGTACCTCTTCCACCACGACAAGGTGCTGAAGTCCTACGACATCGCCCTTGGCTTCGCGCCCGAAGGCCACAAGCAGTTCGAAGGCGACGGCAAGACGCCCGAGGGCCAGTACTTCATCAGCCACAAGAACCCGGATTCCAAGTTCCACCTGTCGCTCGGCATCTCCTACCCGAACGCCACCGACATCGCCTTCGCCGAATCCCAGGGCAAATCCCCCGGCGGCGACATCTTCATCCATGGCGGCCCGAACGAACGCGTCAGCCGCCGCGACTGGACCTGGGGCTGCATCGCGCTCACCGACAAGGAGATGGAGCGGGTCTATTCCATGGTGAAGCCCGGCACGCCCATCTTCATCCTGCCATGAAAAAGGGGCCCGAAGGCCCCTGATCCCGCCTGGCAGAAGGGCCGCTCAGGCCCCCGTCACCATCGTCCACCAGATCTTGCCGCCCGGCTCCTGGAACCAGGCAAAGCCCAGCCGCGTCGCCAGCGGGTCCATGATCACCACGCGGGTATCCGGCTGCGCCATCCACGAAGACAGCGTCTCCAGCTCGGTCTCGTAGGTCTCCGAGATGTTCTCGCCCAGAAGCCGGCCGGTGAAGCCCGCCCGCTGCGCCCGGACCAGCGGCGACGAGCCGTCGGACCCGAAGTGCCACGGCCGGTTCTGCACCGACATGTCCCGGGCATGAGTCGCGGCCGCCGCGTTCAGGTTCGCGTCGAACTGCACCTGCGGCAGCCCTTTCGCCGACCGCAGCGTGTTCATCGCGTCAAGGAAGCGGAACGACACTTCGCGCTCGTCCGAAATCCGGTACACCCGCGGCAGGGGCTTGCCATCGGCGCCCACTTGCGGCTCGCTCGTCGTCCCGCAGGCGGCAAGCGCCAGAGCCAGGCCCTGCACCAGGAAAACGCGTCTATCCATTCTGTCCACCAGTCCATCGCCGTCTGTTGCGGCTCTCCGGACCCTCCTTAACGGAAGCTTGCGGCAGGTTCAAACAGGCATCTCGGCAATCGGCGGCCCGCTGACAGGTCTTTGATTTGCGCCCAAGTCACAAAGCCGCTATATGCGCGGGAAAAGACAGCCTTTGAGGAGTATCAGCATGGCGAACGGTCCGATCAACCGTCGCGCGGTCCTGGGTGGAGTGGTTGGCGCCGCCGGTCTGGCAGCCCTGCCGTCCTTCGCACAGGATGGCACCACCGAATTTGCCCAGCCGGCCTCGGCGTCGGTGCGCAACAACATCTCCAGCTTCCGGATGCTGCAGTGGCGCGACTACTTCGACAACCTGCGGAACGGGGCGATCCTGGCCGACACCACCTCGCGCGCCCTGCACTTCTGGTCCGAGGATGAGTCGATCTACCGTCTCTACCCGACCTCGGTCCCGCTGTCCGAAGAGCTGACCCGCCGCGGTCTGACCTCGGTCGTCCAGAAGGTCGTCAACCCGACCTGGCGCCCGACCGCCTCGATGAAGGAACGCCACCCGGAATGGCCCGACGTGGTCGAAGGCGGCGCACCGGACAATCCGCTCGGCTCCCGCGCGCTTTATCTCGGCTGGACCTACTACCGCGTCCACGGCACGCACGACACCCGCAAGATCGGCCGCCGCTCGTCGAACGGCTGCATCGGTCTTTACAACGAGCACATCGAAGAGCTCTACGAATACGCCAAGGTCGGCACGCAGGTCCGCCTGATCTGACCGACGGACTTTTCTGCGATTGGGGGACCGCAGCCGATCCGGCCTGCGGTCCCTGTCATTTCAGCCCAGCAGATCGCGTCTCAGCCGGTCGAAGATCGCCACGCCCTGCGGGATCAGCGCATCGGGAAAGTCGTAGTCCGGGTTGTGCAGGGCGGGCAGGGTCTCTCCCGACCCCAGAAGAAACATCGCCGACCGCGAGACGCTGCCGAAGAGCCCGAAGTCCTCGGACGCGCGCATCGGCAGGCCGCGGCTGTCATGCCGCAGTCCCAGCGCATCCAGCGCCTTGGCGATGGCCGCTGCCGCCTCGGGGTCGTTGGTGCAGGCCGCGAAACGGTCGTGGTGGCTGAACTCCACCGCCAGCCCATGCTGTTCCGCCAGATGGCGCGCCTGACCCATCACATCGTCCCGCAGTGCCGCCATGTCGGCATCGGCCAGAGTGCGCAGCGTCAGCCACAACTCACCCTCGCCGGGCGTGACCCCGAAGGCCGGCGCCCCCATCCGCGCATGGCACAGGCTGACCAGCCGGAACCCCGGCCCCAGCGCCCCGCCCGGACCGGCGGCCATCGCGGCGGGCATAAGCGCGGCCAGTGCCAGGGCAGGCGATACCCCGGTATCGGGGGCCGAGGCATGGGCCGTGCGCCCCCGGAACACCACCCGCAACCCCTCCGAGGCGCAGTTGGCCGCTCCCGGCGCAATCACCGCATGTCCCAGGGGCATCCCGGGCATGTTGTGCAGCGCAAAGGCCCAGTCCGGACGGATCCCGGCAAAGCGCGGGTCCGCCAGCACTGCCGCGGCACCGGACCCGTCCTCCTCCGCCGGCTGGAACATCAGCACCACCCGGCCCCGCTTCGGTCCATCGCGCGCGATCAATCGCGCAAGTCCCAGCAGGATCGTCGAGTGCCCTTCGTGCCCGCACAGATGCGCCGTGCCCGGCACGCTGGACCGATAAGGAGCCTCGGACAACTCTTCGATCGGCAGGGCGTCCAGTTCCGACCGGAAGAGGACGGTCGGCCCCGGTTCCGTCGCCTCCCACACCGCCGCGACGCCGTGTCCGCCAAGCCCTGTCAGGATCTGGTCGGGGGCCAGAGGCTGCAGCGCCGCCACGACCTCGGCGGCTGTCCAGGCCTCCCGCCCGGACAGCTCGGGATGGCGGTGCAGGTGGCGGCGGAACTCGGTCAGCTCGGCGATATCGCTGTTGGTCAGGCGCATGGTGTCCTCCATCCCGCCAGCATCGCCCCCACCGTCCGCCTCGGCAAGGCGTAACCGTCTAGTCCAGCTCGATCCAGACCGGGGCATGATCGCTGGCCTTCTCCCAGCCCCGCACGTGCCGGTCCACCCCCGCCGCCTTCAGCCGCCGCCGCAGGTCGGGAGAGATCAGCAGGTGATCCAGTCGCAGCCCGGCATCCCGCCCCCAGGCGTTCCGGAAATAGTCCCAGAATGTATAGATCCGCTCTCCCGGATGCAGGTGACGCAGGCAATCCGTCCAGCCTTGCTCCAGCAGAGCCGCATATTCCGCCTGCACTTCGGGGCGGAACAGGGCGTCCTTCTTCCAGCGTTCCGGCTTGTAGACGTCAAGCTCGGTCGGCATGACGTTGTAATCCCCCGCCAGCACCACCGGCACCTCCTGACGCAAAAGGTCCGCCGCATGGTCGCGGAACAGGTGGAACCAGTCGAGCTTCGCCGCGAACTTCGGCCCCGGCGCCGGATTGCCGTTCGGCAGGTACAGCCCCCCGATCAGCACCCCGCCCACCGCCGCCTCGATATACCGGCTCTGCCCATCCTCGACCCCCGGCACGCCCCGCCGCGTCTCCACCGGCTCGCGGCCCTTCGCCAGGATCGCCACCCCGTTCCAGCTTTTCTGCCCCTGCCAGATCGCCCCATAGCCTGCGGCCTCGGTGGCCTTTGCAGGAAAGCGGTCCGTCTTCAACTCCTGCAGGCAGACAACGTCGGGGGAGGCCTCCTCCAGCCAGCGCAGCAGCACCGGCAAGCGCCCGTTGATCCCGTTGACGTTGAAGGTGGCGATCCGCATGGGCTGAAAACGCCCGCCGAAGCCGCACGGTTCCGGTCGGAGGCAGGGTTAACAAACCCCTACCGTCCGCGAGCATCTATCTGATTCAGCTAGATAATCCGAAAATGTCCACCGTGGACAGATCACCCCTTCCGGGGCAGCCACCCGCCCAGGTTCTCCTCGATCACCGCGACCAGCGCCTGAATATGGGCCTCGTCATCGTTCAGGCAGGGGATATAGGTGAACTCCTCGCCCCCCGCATGTTCGAAGGCCTCCCGGATCTCCCCGTTGATCTCCTCCAGCGTCTCGATGCAGTCCGCGGAAAAAGCCGGCGCCATCACCGCGATCCGCTTCTTCCCCTGCTTCGCCAGCTCTGCCACATGCTCGACCGTATAGGGCCGCAGCCATTCTTCGCGCCCGAAGACCGACTGGAAGGTCGTGTCGATCGATCCCTTCTCCCACCCCAATCTCTCCCTCAGCAACCGCGAGGTCTTTGCGCACTGGCAGTGATAGGGGTCGCCCTCCATCAGGTAGCGCTTCGGCATCCCGTGATAGCTTGCCACCAGCACGTCGGGCCGGTGATCCAGCTTCGCATAGGCCGCCTCCACCGACTTCGCCAGCGCGTCGATATAAAGGGGGTGGTCGAAATACTCCGCCACGGTCCGCACCGCCGGCTGCCGCTTCTCCTTCATCAGCGCCCGGAAGAACTGGTCGTTCGCAGTGGCCGAGGTCGCGCCGGCGTAGTGGGGGTAAAGCGGGAAGAACAGCACCTTCTCGCACCCCGCCTCGACCATCGCCCGCACCTTCGCCTCGGTCGAGGGGTTGCCGTAGCGCATGCAGAAGTCGACCATGACCTCCGCCCCGTGCCTTTCTGCCATCATCGCCGCAATCGCCGCGGTCTGGGCCTTCGTGATCGTGAGAAGCGGGCTTTCGTTCAGCTCCTCGTTCCAGATCAGCTTGTAGTTCGCCCCGCTGGTGAAAGGCCGCCGGGACAGGATGATCAGCTGCAGAAGCGGCTGCCATTTCCAGTCCGGGATGTCGACCACCCGCTTGTCCGACAGGAACTCGTTCAGATAGCGCCGCATCGACCAGTAGTCGTAGGCGTCCGGAGTGCCGAGGTTCGCCAGCAGCACCCCGATCTTCGCTTGCCGCACGGGCGGATGGTTGGCGGGCGCATGGGCAAGGCGTCCCTCGCCGGGATTGACGACGGTCCCCGTCACGGCAGTGCTCCGGGCATCCAGCATGGTGTTCTTCCCAATGGTTCAGGACGGGACATAAGGGGTTGGTTGGCGGGGTCAACCGTCTTTGGGCAAAGGCTTCTCGGGAACCCCCAGCGCATCCGCCAGCCTCGCCTTGGCCGAGCCGGGTCGCAACGGCTGCTGCTGGCTTTCATGCGGGGCCCAGCCGGTCAGGACCACAAGCTCGGCCGTGGCGGCCAGTCGGCGATCGGGGGTGCTGTAGCTATCCGCGTAGATACGGGCCGCTTCCGTCAATACGGACCGCCCCGTGAAGCGGCGAAGTCGCGACTGGAGCGCGTTGGTTTCCCCGGCGGCCCGCAGGTCGGCCAGCAGGGCTGGGAAGCTGCGATACTCAACCGTCTGCTGCAGGCTGTCCGCGACGGGCAGCGCAAACCCCGCCCGCTGCATAAGCCCGCCAAGATCACGGATCTCGCCCATCGGGACCACCCGGGGCGAGAGGCCGCCCCTCACTGCCGCCTCTGCCTCGGCCAAAGCCGCACGGAGTTCCTGCAGGCTGCGGCCCCCCGGCAGGACCACGAGGCAAAGACCGTCGGGCTTCAACGCCCGGCGGCATTGCACAAGCTGGCCCACGGGATCGTTGGCCCAGTGCAGCGCCATGAAATGCACGACAAGATCGTGCGCGACAGGTTCAAGTGCAAGCACCTCGTCGTCCGGGACGACCCTTGCCTCCCGCCAACCCGCGAAAATCGAAGGGAAACCGGTCACCACGGCTGCAGACGTAAACGATTTGTTAACTTCGCTGAGTCTCTCCTCAAGGTCGGCAAGGGCAAGGCGGTGCAGGAACAGTGCGTCCTCATGCCCGGGCAAAGCTTGGGCACGGGCACGGTGGCGGGCCAGCGCCTCGCGGTCGGTCAGGGTCGGCGGTTGGGTCATCGCCGGGACATTAGGGGTGCGGGATGGGATTGCAAGGCGCGCTACAGCTTCTTTACCCGCCGCAATGCATCTCCTGTTCCGAACCGGTGCAGTCCGACTTCGGCCTTTGCGCCGATTGCTGGCGTGAGACACCCTTCATCTCCGGCCTCGTCTGCGACCAGTGCGGGCTGCCGCTGCCCGGTCAGGATGCCAGCGAACGCGCGCTCTGCGATGACTGCATGACGATCGCCCGCCCCTGGGACCGTGGTCGCGCCGCGCTGATGTATGACGAGAACGGACGACGCCTGGTCCTGGCGCTGAAGCACGGCGATCGGATGGACCTTGCCCGCCCCGCCTCGGGCTGGATGCTGAAGGCGGCGCAACCGATCCTGCGTCCCGGAATGCTGGTGGTGCCGGTCCCGCTGCACTGGATGCGGCTGTTCCGCCGGCGCTTCAACCAGGCCGCGCTTCTGTCACGGAACATCGCCAAGGCCGCCGGGCTGGAGCATTGCCCCGACGCCCTGATCCGGCGACGGTCCACCGGCAACCAGGACGGCAAGACGCGGGAGGCCCGCTTTGCGAACCTGGTCGATGCCTTCGCTGTCCCGAAGTCGCGGGAACGGCGTGTCCGGGACCGTGAGATCCTGCTTGTCGACGACGTCATGACCTCGGGGGCGACCTTTGCGGCGGCAAGCGAGGCGCTTTTTGCGGCAGGGGCCCGCTCGGTTTCCGTGCTGGGGCTGGCACGCGTTGCGAAAGGCGGCTGAACCCCTGTAGACTGGCGCGGAAGAGGAATCCGCCATGCGCCCGGTCGAAATCTACACCACGCCGTTCTGCCCCTACTGTCATGCCGCCAAGCGGCTGCTGCAGAAGAAGGGGGCCGATTACACCGAGATCGACGTCAGCCAGGACCCGGACCTGCGCGCGAAGATGACCCAGCGCGCCAATGGCCGCCGGACCGTTCCGCAGATCTTCATCGGCGGCCAGCATGTCGGCGGATCGGACGACCTGCACGCGCTGGATTACGCCGGCAAGCTCGACCCGATGCTGGCCGACTGATGCGTGTCGGACTGGTCCAACTGACCGTCACCGATGATCCGGCGGCGAACCTGCCGGTGACCGTGGGGTACATCCGGCAGGCGGTCGCAGAGGGCGCGGGCTTCGTCCTGACGCCCGAACTGACCAACGGCCTCTCGTCCAGCCGCGCCCACCAGCGCAGCGTCTTCCGGCATGAGGAGGACGACCCGACCCTTACCGCCCTGCGGGACGAGGCGAAGGCGGCCGGAATCTGGCTGCTGATCGGGTCGCTTGGCCTTCTGACCCACGACGCCGACGGACGTTTCGCCAACCGAAGCTTCCTCATCGCGCCCGACGGGTCGGTGGCCGCGCGCTACGACAAGATCCACATGTTCGACGTCAATGTCTCGGCGACCGAGGTCTACCGCGAGAGCGAAGGATACCGGCCGGGCACCAGGGCCGTCGTCGCCGAGACGCCCTTTGCCAAGCTGGGCATGACCGTCTGCTACGACGTCCGGTTCCCGGCGCTCTACCGCCGGCTCGCACAAGGCGGCGCGCAGGTCATCACCGTTCCGGCGGCCTTCAACCACATCACGGGTGCCGCGCATTGGGAAACGCTGCTGCGCGCCCGGGCCATTGAGACCGGATGCTTCGTCCTTGCCCCCGCGCAGACCGGCTTCCACCCGGAAACCAACGGCAAGGGCCGGAAGACTCACGGCCACTCGCTGGCCATCGCCCCCTGGGGAGAAATCCTCGCCGATGCCGGGACCGAGCCGGGCGTGACGCTGGTGGACCTGGACCTGGGCGAGGTCGGGAAGGCGCGGGGCAGGGTGCCCTCGCTGAGCCACGACCGGGACTTCGACGGGCCATGAGCGCGGAAAAGGCCGACGACATCGCGGTCGCGCTGTTTGGCGAGCTGTTCATGGCCGACCAGCTGGCGCGGAACCGCATCTCGAAGGTCCTGCCCCGGGGGATGGAGCTGTCGCATTTCAGCGTCCTGAACCACCTTGCGCGCGTCAACGACGAACGCACCCCCGCGCAGCTTGCCCGGTCGTTCCACGTCACGCGCGGCGCCATGACCAACACGCTGACCAAGCTGGAATGGGCCGGCCACGTCCATATCCGCCCCGACTGGGAGGACGCGCGGCAGAAATTCGTCGCGATCAGCCCCTCGGGCCGGGCCGCCCGCGAATCCGCGCTGGCCAGCGTCGTGCCGCTGATTGCCGAGGTCGTTCAGGCCGTGGGCGCCGACCGGGTGCGCGCGCTGCTGCCCGTGCTGCGCGAGTTGCGGATCAAGCTTGAGGGTTGACCCTTCGGGTCACGACCGGAATGCCATAGCCAGCGGCTTTGACGCCCTGCGCAACGGAACGCCCTTGCCCTGCCCTGGGGTTCTTCGCATAACTTGGGACATCATCCCAAGAACCGGTCGCCATGCAGCCTTCCTCCCGCCTTCTTGCCTCGCTTGCCCTGGGCACCGCGCTGGTCACCGTTCCCGCCCTGGCCGAGATGTCCGGCACGCTGAACCTGAACGGCGCGACTGGCCTGATCGACATGCCCTCGGGCGATGCGCAGAAGGATGCGACCTTCTCGTTCTCGACCTCGCTCATCGGGCCGATCACCCGTGCGACGGTGAGCTTCCAGTTCTCGGAGCGCCTGTCCGGCTCGTTCCGCTTCCAGACCTGGCGGTACGACGCTGGCGATGAAAGCGATCGCAGCATCGACCTGCGCTACCAGGTGCTGAAAGAAGGCAAGATCGCCCCGGCGCTGACCATCGGGTTGCAGGACCTGACGGGGAAGGGGCTTTACTCCTCGGAATATGTCGCGGCGACGAAAACCTTCGGGGACAAGGTGAAGGTCACTGCCGGCCTCGGCTGGGGCCGCCTGGGGACGGATGGTGGCATCGGATCACCCTTCGGCAGCCGGCCTCCGGTCGACCCGACGGGCGTTCCCAACACCGACCAGTGGTTCCGCGGCGAGGCGGCACCCTTCGCGGGCGTCGAATACAAGGTCAACGACAACTGGACGCTGAAGGCCGAATACTCCTCGGACGCCTATGTGCTGGAGGAGACGGGCGGGCTGATCGAACGCGATAGCCCCTTCAACTTCGGCATCGAGTACCAGCGCAACCCGTATATGCGCTTCGGGGCCTATTCGCTTTATGGCTCGGAATTCGCCCTGGCCTTCCACATCACCCTGGACCCGAAAAGCCGCGCCACGGGCGGGATCGTCGGGAAGGCCCCGGTCGCCGTCAAGGCGCGCCCCGCCCGCGCCGCCGACCCCGAGGCCTATGACGGCGGCTGGGTCACCCAGCCTGACGCCGGGCCGATCCTGCGCCAGAACCTGGCCAAGCGGCTGGCCAAGGACGGGATCGCGGTCGAGGACCTGGCCTACACCGCCGACACGGTGCAGGTCCGCATCCGCAACGGCCGGATCGACGCCGGATCGCAGGCCATCGGCCGCACGGCACGCGCGCTGAGCCACGTCATGCCCGCCTCGGTCGAGGTGTTCGAGATCGTCCCGGTGGTGAACGGCATCGGCGTCTCGAAGGTCACCATCCGCCGCAGCGACCTTGAGGCGCTGGAATACACCGCCGACAACGCCAGCCTGCTGCGCGAACGGATCACCGTGACCGATGCAGGCCCCGCTCCGGCCTGGTCGATCGGCGATGAAGAGCTTTATCCCAAGTTCCGCTGGAGCCTGCGGCCCGTCGTCCGCCTGTCCGAACCGATGGAGGGTGACGTCGGCCTGCGCCTTCAGGCCAGCTACGACATGGCCCCGGGTTGGGTGCTGTCCGGTTCGGTCTACAAGGAGATCGCCAGCAACCGCGAGCTTTCCACCTCGACCTCGACCTTGCCGCGCGTCCGCACCGACGGGTCGCGCTACACCGAATTCGGCGACCCCGCGCTGGAGAAGCTGACCCTGGCCTGGTTCGCCCGCCCGGCGGAAAACCTCTACTCCCGCGTGTCGGTCGGCTATCTGGAGCGGATGCACGCGGGCGTCTCGGGCGAGCTTCTGTGGAAGCCGGTGGACAGCCAGCTCGCCCTCGGGGCCGAGCTCAACTACACCAAGCAGCGCGACACCGATGGTGGGCTGGGCTTTGGCGAATACGACTACGACGTCATGACGGGGCATGTGTCGGCCTACTATGATTTCGGCAACGGCTATCTCGGCCAGCTGGACGTGGGCCGCTACCTGGCCGGTGACGTGGGGGCCACCCTGTCGGTGGACCGCGTGTTCGCCAACGGCTGGCGGGTCGGCGCCTTCGCCACGGTCACCGACGTCAGCGCCGAGGAGTTCGGCGAGGGCGGCTTTGACAAGGGCGTTCGCATCACCATTCCGTTCAACTGGGCGCTGGGCAGCGATACCCGCCGCGGGTTCGACCTGACCTTCCGGCCCAGCGGCGGCGACGGCGGCGCGCGGCTGAACGTCGACGACCGGCTTTACCAATCCATCCGCGACTATCACACCGATGGTCTTGATCCCGACTGGGGAAGGGTCTGGCGGTGAAGCAGATGAAATCGTCGCTGGCGGGGCTTTTTTGCCTGGCCCTGCTTGCCGGCTGCGGCAACGACCGCGCGCCGAACCCCCTGGCTGCGGCGGTGGGCGCTGCCGCGAAAACCGGGATGGCCAAGCTGAAGGGCAAGAGCGACGCCACCCCGGCCAACCCGGCCCAGGCCCCGTCGCCCCAGGACCTGCGGGCCGAGCTTGCGAAGGCAGGTCAGCCGATCCTTCTCGTCTCGTCCAAGACCCTTGGCCAAACCGGGTTCCTGGGTGTCAGCGACGCGAAGGGGGGCGTGCTGACCTGGGCCACGCCCGACGGCGCGACCTTCACCCAGCGCGACGGTGTCTTGATCCAGACCCGAGGCCTTGGCTTCGACCTGATGTCGGCGCAGGTCCCCTCGGTCGGCCAGCTTCTGCGGACCGGAACGCCCTATGAACGGGTCTACTTCTTCCTCGGCCCCGACGACCAGGGCACGCGGCGCACCTACACTTGCGTCACCAGCCCCGTCGGCCGCGAAAGCATCGACGTCCTCGCCCGCAGCCACGCGACCACCCATGTGACCGAAACCTGCACCCGGAGTTCCGGCGGCGGGAAGGTCACCAACGAATTCTGGATCGAGGGCACAACGATTCGCCAGTCGCGCCAATGGGTCAGCGCCGGACTGGGTTACGTCGACTTCGCGCGCGTCATCGACTGACCATCTGGCGGAATTCGCCCGTTTCCAGGCTGATCCCTGGAAAAGTGCTGCAAAATGCACGCATTTTTAGGTATTCTTTACCTGTCTCGCGGACAGATGTTTGCGGGACGGGTCACATGCCTATCCTGAGCACGGCACGTTGCTGAAAGGAGGGTCGTCATGAAATCGCTGTTCGCCGTCGTCCTTTCCGTGGCGCTCGCCCTGCCGTCGCTGGCCGGTGGGCCGGTCGTCGTGGTCGAAGAGCCTCCGGTGGTCGTCGAGGAAAACCCGTCCTCCGGCAAGGGCTTGCTGCCCTGGCTGATGGTGCCCTTGGTTCTGTGCGTCGTGATGTGCGGCGAAGAGGATGCCGAGTAACGGTCTAGTAGTCGTTTTCCAGGAACACCCCGATCCCGGTCTCGCCATCCGCGCCGACACGCCCCTTGACCGTGACCCCCTCGCGCAGGTCGAGGTTCAGGTTGATCTGGCTCTTGCCCTCCTGGTCGATCTCGATCTCGGTGTAGATGTTTTCGGACAGGTATTTCCCCGCCTTCAACGCCGCCGATCCATCCTCGGTCGTGGTGATGTCCAGGTCATCCAGCCCGAAGTTGCGCCGCAGATTCCCCACCACGCCTTCGCCGCTGCGGCCTGCGAGGACGGCCACAGCATTGGCAAGCTGCGCCGCCTGCAGGGCCGAGATCTTGTCCAGCCCGCGCCCGAACAGCAGTTGCGCCAGCACCTCTTCCTGCGGCAGTTCGGGTGATGAGGCGAAGCTGACCACCGGATCGTTCGCCGGTCCCTCGACGGTCACCGTGCTGGTGATCCCGTCATTTTCCGTGCTGGCCGCAACACTGATCTGCGGGATCAGGCTTCCCTCCAGGCTAAGGTCGGCGCGCGACAGGACCAGCCGCCGGCCCAGGATATCCAGCCGCCCCCGGATCAACTGGAAACTGCCCGAGGGGAGGACGTTCTCGGTCGTGCCCAGCAGCCGCACCGAACCGCCCAGTTCCGCGTCGATCCCCCGGCCGCGAATGAACACCTGCGACGGGGCCGAGATCGTAACATCTAGCGCAATCGGTCGGGCCTGCTCGCGACCCTCACGGCCACCCGCCTCGCCAAGAAGACCCGCTTTCCGGCGCGTCTCGCGGACGGCCCCAGGCTCGCGCGCATGGCGGATGTCCATCAGCGCGGCGGCCGAGCTGAAGCCCGAGGCCGGGACCCGTATCTCGGTTTCCGAAAGGGACAGCGCGCCGGACAGAAGCGCACCGCCCTGCAGCGGGCCGCGCAGGGACAGCGTGCCGCTGACCCGGGTGTCATAAAGCTCCGGATCGTACAGGCGCAGCGCGTCCAGGGTCAGGGCAAGGTCGGCATCGCGAGCGCCCGTCAGCTGGATCGGCCCATCGACCCGCAGCCTCCCACCCGAGGACAGTGCCGACGTGGCCTGCAACCGCAGGCTTCCCCCCTGCAGGTTGCCAATCGCCTCGACCCCCTGCAGTGACAGACCCAGGTTCGGGTCCACGATCCGTCCGTCCGACAGCGTCACCCGCCCCGACAGCGACGCCAGCGTCAGGGGGCCGTTCAGCCGAAGGTCATAGCCGATGTTCCCCGACGCCGACCGCGGCGCGATGAACAGGTTTGCCAGCCCCGCCGCCCCCGAGCCCCGGATCTCCAGATCCGCCGAGCCGAAGCCATTGGCAATCCGCCCCGTAACCGTGGCCCGGATCTGCCCCGGTCCCGCGCCCGAAAGGTTCACCGCATAGCCCGAGGCATCCTGCGTGGCTGTCCCATCAAATGTGAGCGGTCCCTCAAGTTCCGGAACGATCAGGCCAAGGTTGGCCAGCCGTGCCTCAAGCTCGATCCGCCTTGTATCGCCGGTGATTTCGCCGGCAGCCGTGGCGGAAAGCTGCGGGTTCGCCAGCCGGGCCGACTGCACCTGCAGCGCCCCGTCCTTCACCCCAAGATCAAGCTCCAGCCGGCTTTCCCCGGCTAGCAACCTGTCGGCCTGGGGGCTACCCACCCGCAGCGACCGCCCCGTACCGGTCAGCTGCACGCGACCATCCTCGGGCCGGCCGGTGAAGCTCCCCTCCAGGGCCAGCGCCCCGCCATAGCCCGGTCCCAGAACCGACAGGTCGTCCAGCCGGACCGTTCCCGCAAGGTTGGACCCTTCGCTCGACAATGTCCCGTCCGCTTTGGCCGTCAGGCCCCCCGCCACCAGGTCCAACCGACGCAGCACTGTCCCGCCCTCGTCCCGCCGGATCGAGGCGGACAGGGTGGACCGCTCCGCCAGCAGGCGATCCAGCTGCGGCACGTCAACCTGCAGACCCGTTCCGTCGAAGGCCAGGTCCAGGTCGAAGAAGCCTGAAAGCCGGCTGGCCGATCCGCTGGCCACCAGCGTCCCCGACCCGCCCAACTGCCGCCCCGCCAGACCCGAGAAACGCGCGAAATCCTCAGCCCGCACGGTCAGCTTGCCGCTGGCGAGGAAGGCGTCCTCCAGCCCCTCGACCTTGACCGCTCCGGTCCCGGTCAACCCTGCGCCCTCCAGCCGGATATCCGAAAGCTGCAGCGCCCCGGCGCCTTCCTGCAGGAACATCCGCAGCGAGCCCGCGATCTCTGACCCAAGAGCCTGCGCCAGCGCCGGATCGGTCGGCGCGATCCCCGAAGCCTTCAGCGCCAGCGTCCCGCCAAAGCTGTTCCCGGCCGAGGTCCGGCCGATCCGGCCCGATCCGGTCAGCTCCGCCCGCGCAAGCTTCAGGTCCGGGCGGTCCAGGCCTTCCACCACGGCTTCGCCCGACCAGCCCTCCCGCCCCGGCTCGGTCCGCAGGTGGAAGTCCGCGCGGGTGATCAGGGTATCTGCCGCGAAGGGCAGCCCGACCGGCTCGCCATCGGGGGCGGCGAGCGTTCCGGTCACATCGAACCATTCCGGCAGACCGTCCGCGGCAATCTCGGCCGTGCCGCCCAGGGCTAGCGAGCGCGCCGACAGGTCGAACCGGTCGACCGTCGTCCGCCCCGCCGCTGTCCGCCGCGCGTCCAGCTTCAGGGCAACCTCGTTGCCGAAGAACGCCACCTGGTCCGGCGCAAGCAGCGGCGCAAGGTCGCCCGCAAGGTCTGCGATCAGGCGGTGGCCTGACGGCTCGGCCTCTTGGACCTGGACCGATCCCTGCAGTCGCTCCGCCCCGTCGGTCGCAAGCACCACATCCGCCAGGAAATCGTCGATCGTTCCCTCGCCCTGCACCCGAAGCGAGGCCGAGGGCCGCCCCGGCACGCCAAGCAGGTTCACCACGATCCCCTCGGCATCCTCTTCAGCGACAAGGTCCAGCACCAGGGCCCGCGTGGCATTGGAATAGGAGGCATCCAGCGTGATCTCGCCCTGCGGCCCCTCGCCCAGGCGGATGAGGTCCAGCTTCGCCTGCCCCTCGCCCCCCGACAGCTGCAGCGAGGCTTCCAGCGTCCCGGCGACCGGCTGGCCCAGCACCTCCTCGGCCAGCACGATCCGTTCGGCAGCCACCCGGTCGACGCTGACCGAGACCGGCAGTTCCGGCAGGCTGAACCCTGAAGCCTCGACCTCTGGCGTGCCATCGTCCGTCTCGGGCAGGCGCGCGACGATGATCTCTTCCGCGGAAAGCTCGCTGACGTTCAACTCGCCCGAGAACAGGGCCGACCGGCTCCAGTCCAGCACCACCCCGTTCAAGGTGATCCAGATGCCCTGGTCGTCCGCGATGGTCAGCTGTTCGATGGTCGCCCGCGACGATAGCGCACCGGCAAAGCCCGTCACTGTCACCTGCCGCCCCGCATCGGACAACGTGTCCTCAAGGAACGCAGTCAGGTAGTCGCGGTCGTCCTCCTGCGCCCAGGCGAGGCCGGGGACCATGCAGGCCGCGATCAGAAGCGCCCGCCGCATCAGAAGGACTGCCCCAGGCCGACGTAGATCTGCACCCCGTCGCCTGTCCTGCCGCTGATCGGCGCGGCGACGTCCAGCCGGATCGGCCCAAGCCCGGTGTCATAGCGCAGCCCCAGCCCCGCCCCCGCATGCGAATCGCTGAACCCGCCGGTGAAGCCGTCCAGACCGATGCTGCCCCAGTCCACGAAGCCCACAACGCCGATCTTGTCGCTGACCTTGGCGCGAAGCTCGAGCGAGGCCCCCAGGAAATACTTGCCACCGATCTGGAACTCCGGCCCGAAGCCGCGCAGGACCGGGATCCCCAGCGACCGGTAGGGCTGACCCCGCACCGTTCCTCCGCCGCCCGAGAAGAACAGGTCGTCGCGCGGTGTCTCAAGCAACGCCGACCCCAGAACCGCGCCCGCTTGCGCCCGGGCGGCCACGACGAACCGGCCCGGCTCACCCAGACTGCGGTAGACCCGGCCGTCCACGGTTGTCCGCAGGCCGGACCCCGTGGTGCCGAAGCCCAGGAAGGGCTTGGCCGTCGCATCCAGGTAGAAGCCGCGCGTGGAATCGTTGCGGTTGTCCCGCTTGTCCCAGGTCACGCCGATGGGCAGCGACAGGTTGCGGAAGGTGAAGTCCCCGCCGGGGTCGGTGCCGTCCTGGTAATCGTAGGTCAGCCCGGCCCGCGCCGTCAGCTCCTCGGAAAAGATATGCGAGAACTGCAGCCCGAACGAGACCGAATCGAGCGAGTAGTCGATCTCGTCCAGATGCTCGAAGCCCAGCACCAGACCGGCGGTCGTGTCAGGCGTCAGCGTGGCCGGCCGGTCAAGCGTGACCTCCAGCGCATAGTCGATGCCGCTTTCGCCCGACCCGATGTTGGTCACCTCGGCCCCGATCCCCAGCCGCTCACCCCCGCCCATAAGGTTGCGGTGGATCCAGGACCCCGTCAGCGACACCCCGTCCAGACTGGCGATCTCGACCCCGAAAGAATAGCGCCGCGGCTTCTGCTCGACGACCGTCGCTGTGATGCCCAGAAGGGCCGGTGCGGTGACCGCCTCATCCTCGCTTAGCGCCACCGAAGAAAAGATCCCCGTCCGCCGCAACCGCGTCTCGGCCCGACGCAGCTCGGTTTCGCTGAAGGTCTCGCCCTCGGGCAGGCCCGCGATCTTGCGGATCCGCTGCTCCCGCATCCGCTCTTCGCCGGTGATCTCCAGCCGTCCGAAGCGCAGGCGCGGCCCCGGGTCCAGACGGACATCCGCGTCCAGCCGCCGCGCCGCATGGTCGGCCACCACCGCCTCGGACGCCACGAAGGCTTTCGCGTGGCCGGTCTCGCGCCAGGCGGTGATCGCCACGTCGACAGCCGAGGAGACGGCGCCGCTTTCCGCCACCGCCCCGGACCTGAATTCCGCCGGCAGTTCTGTCTCGGGCGCCAGCGGAGCCACCCGCGCCACGCCGAAGCGGAAGGGTGGGCCCGGGTCCACCTCGATCCGGATCGTGGAAATCGACGTCGGTGCCTCCAGCGCCGGGATCGCAGCGGCCTCGCGTCCGTCGATGCGGATCCGGACCACCACCGAATAGTGCCCCTTCGCATAAAGCGCTGCCAGAATGCGCGAATAGTCCGATCGCGCGGCCGCCAACAGGTCCTGCGGGGCGGTTTGGCCCTGCACCTGCAAGGCCCGCACCTGGGACGCGCCCTGTACCGCCTCGGTCAGATCCTCCGACCCGCCCGCGACGACGACGTCCAGGCGGTCCAGCGCAAGGGCCGGCGCTGCGGCCCACAAGAGGGCCGCCGCGACGACCCCCCGCAACCGCTTCACCTCAGGCCCGGAGCCCATTCCGCCATCCCCTTTATCGGCACATGCCGGACTATTGCAGCTTGTGTCGACCCCTTCAATCAGAGGAAACCGGCTGGGCGGAGTTGGGTTCCGCCCCGCGCGCGTCCAAGGTTCCTGTTGCAGACTCGGGTGAAGGCGCCTATATGCACCTCAACAGCTGCTTCAGGGTCCAAACCTGAAGCGACCGAAAGTCACGGGCGGGCCGCTGGGTCCGCTTTTTTGTTTCTGGACTCCATGACCGATCTCGTCGCCAAGACCGCCATCGACCGTCGCCTTGCGGACATCGTCCAGCCGGTGATCGAAGGGCTGGGATTTGAACTCATCCGCCTGCGGCTGATGGGCGGCAAGACGCGTGTCCTTCAGATCATGGCCGACCGTCCCGATGGCGGCATCGGCGTCGACGAATGCGGCGACATCTCTACCGCCGTCTCGGCCGTCCTCGACGTGGAAGACCCGCTCGAAGACAACTACGTCCTCGAAGTCTCCTCCCCCGGCATCGACCGGCCGCTGACCCGGCTCAAGGACTTCGAGATGTGGAAGGGCTGGGAGGCCCGGGTGGAGACCACCGAACTCATCGACGGCCGCCGCCGCTTCAAGGGCGACCTCGCTGGCGTGGAGGGCGAAGAAGTCCTCATCACCATCGAGGAAGGCGGCGAGGACGTGACCATCGGACTCCAGTTCGACTGGCTGTCGGACGCCAAGCTGATCCTGTCCGACGCGCTGATCACCGAGATGCTGCGCCAGAAGAAGGTGGCCGAGCCCACGGACGGCCAGTTCGACGAGATCGAAGAGATTGACGGGGACGAGGATGAAGATCCCACCCCCGAGACGAAACACTAGGGAGTAGACCCGATGGCAATCACCTCTGCCAACCAGCTGGAGCTTCTGCAGACCGCCGAAGCCGTGGCCCGCGAAAAGATGATCGACCCCGACCTGGTGATCCAGGCGATGGAGGACAGCCTCGCCCGCGCCGCCAAGTCGCGCTACGGGGCCGAGATGGACATCCGGGTGAAGATCGACCGCAAGACCGGCCGCGCCTCCTTCTCCCGCGTGCGGACGGTGGTCGAGGATGACGCGGTGGAAAACCACCACGCCCAGATCACCGTAAAGCAGGCGAAATCCTACCTCGCCGACCCGCAGATCGGGGACGAGATCGTGGACGAGGTCCCGCCCGTCGACCTCGGCCGCATCGCCGCGCAGTCCGCGAAGCAGGTGATCCTGCAGAAGGTGCGTGAGGCCGAGCGTGACCGCCAGTTCGAGGAATTCAAGGACCGCAAGGGCACCATCATCAACGGCGCCGTCAAGCGCGAGGAATACGGCAACGTCATCGTCGACATCGGCCGGGGCGAAGGCATCCTGCGCCGGAACGAGAAGATCGGCCGCGAAGCCTACCGCATCGGCGACCGCATCCGCTGCTACATCAAGGACGTCCGCCGCGAACCACGCGGCCCGCAGGTCTTCCTCTCGCGCACCGACCCGCAGTTCATGGCCGAGCTCTTCAAGATGGAAGTGCCGGAAATCTATGACGGCATCATCGAGATCAAGGCCGTCGCCCGCGACCCGGGCAGCCGTGCCAAGATCGCTGTCATCAGCTACGACAACTCCATCGACCCGGTCGGCGCCTGCGTCGGTATGCGTGGTTCGCGCGTTCAGGCCGTGGTGAACGAACTCCAGGGCGAAAAGATCGACATCATCCCGTGGAACCAGGACACCGCGACCTTCCTCGTGAACGCGCTGCAGCCGGCCGAAGTTTCCAAGGTCGTCTTCGACGAAGAGGCCGGGAAGATCGAAGTCGTGGTCCCGGATGAGCAGCTTTCGCTCGCGATCGGCCGTCGTGGCCAGAACGTGCGCCTCGCCTCGCAGCTTACCGGTCTCGACATCGACATCCTGACCGAGGCCGAAGAATCGCAGCGCCGCCAGGCCGAATTCGCCGAACGCACCAAGCTGTTCATGGATTCGCTCGACGTTGACGAGATGATGGCCCAGCTCCTGGTCGCCGAAGGCTTCACCAACCTGGAAGAAGTCGCCTACGTGGAACTCGACGAGCTTCTGTCCATCGACGGCTTCGACGAGGACACGGCTGCCGAGCTCCAGGCCCGCGCCCGCGACTACCTGGAGGCGGCCAACGCCAAGGCGATGGAAAACGCCCGCGCAATGGGGGTCGAGGACAGCCTGGTGAACTTCGAAGGCCTGACGCCCCAGATGCTGGAAGCGCTGGCCAAGGACGGGATCAAGACGCTGGAAGACTTCGCCACCTGCGCCGACTGGGAGCTGGCTGGCGGCTGGACCACGGAGAACGGCCAGCGCAAGAAGGACGAAGGGGTCCTCGAAAAGTTCGACATGTCGCTTGAGGAAGCGCAGACCCTGATCATGACCGCCCGCGTGATGCTGGGCTGGGTCGACCCGACCGAGTTGGAGCAGCCCGAAGAAGAGGGTGTTGAAGACGAGGAGGCCGAGGCCTGATCTCAGGCCTCGGGGTTACGCGCAATGACGCGCGGCGGCCGGGAAAAGGACAGGGACGAACCCGAACGCAAGTGCATTGCGACCGGGGAAAGCCAGCCGAAGGCGGGTCTGATCCGCTTTTGCCTGGGTCCTGACGGGCAGATCGTCCCGGACGTGCTGGGCAAGCTGCCCGGCCGGGGCATTTATGTCTCGGCCGACCGGGCTGCCATCGACAAGGCGGTGAAGAAGAACCTCTTCTCCCGCGCCGCCCGGCAACCGGCGAAAGCGCCCGAGGGTCTGGCCGATCTGGTCGAAACTCTGGTGGCTCAGCGCACGATTGATCTGTTGTCGATGGCCCGCAAGGCCGGGGACGCGGTGACGGGCTACGAGAAGGTGAAGGACTGGCTGGTCAAGGGCACGGCGGCGACGCTGATCCAGGCCAGCGACGGGTCGGAACGGGGCAAGACGAAGCTGCACGCGCCGGATGGCGCAAACGGCTTCATCGGCTGCCTTTCGGCTGGGGAAATCGGTTTGGCATTCGGGCGCGAACGTGCGATACACGCCGCGCTTGCCGCTGGTGGACTCAGGACTCGTGTTGTAGAGGAAGCGGCAAAACTCGCCGGACTGCGTGGGCATTTGCCAACCCAGTCGGACGGGGATGACGGCGGCGAGACCGCCATGAAGGATACGAAGAACGCATGAGCGATACTGACGGCAAGAAACCTCTTGGCCTTGGGGGCGCGCCCCGTTCCGGACAGGTGAAGCAAAGCTTCAGCCATGGCCGGACCAAGAGCGTCGTGGTCGAAACCAAGCGCAAGCGCGTGGTGGTGCCCACTCCGGTGAAACCGGGGGCGCCTGGCGCTGGCACGGCCTCGGCCGCGACCAACCTTGGCGATCCGTCGAAACGCCCCGCAGGCATCTCGGACGCCGAGATGGAGCGTCGTCTGGCTGCCCTGCGTGCCGCCAAGGCGCGTGAGGTGGAAGATGCTGCCCGCCGGGCCGAGGAAGACAAGGCCCGCGAGGAAGAGCGCGCCCAGCGCCGTGCCGAGATCGAGGCGAAAGAGCGCGAGGATCGCGAACGCGCGGAAGCCCTGCGCCTGAAGGCCGAGGAAGAGGAACGCGCCGCCAAGGCCGAAGCCGCTGCCCGGATCGCCGCCGCCGAGGCCCGCAAGGCCGACGTGCTCGGCACCCGCGCCCGGTCGGCCACGCCGCCGCCCGCACCGGCCAAGCCGGCCGACCGCGCCGCGCCCGCAGCGCCCGGAGCGACCGAGGATGCGCGCGGCCCGGCTTCGGCCAAGCCCGGCCTGCCGACGCCGCGCAAGACCGACCGTGAAAAGGACGACCGCGCCGACCGTGGTGCCAAGCGCGGTGGCGACGAAGGCCGCCGCTCGGGCAAGCTGACCCTTTCGGACGCCATCTCGGACGAAGGCGGCCGCCAGCGCAGCCTTGCCGCGATCAAGCGCAAGCAGGAAAAGGCCCGCGCCAAGGCGCTGGGTCTGGGTCACAAGGCCGAAAAGCAAAGCCGCGACGTGCAACTCCCCGAGACCATCGTGGTTTCGGAACTGGCAAACCGCATGGCTGAACGGGCCGCCGACGTGGTCAAGGCGCTCATGAAGATGGGCATGATGGTCACGATGAACCAGGCCATCGACGCCGACACCGCGGAACTCGTCATCGAGGAATTCGGCCACAAGGCCGTCCGCGTGTCCGACGCCGACGTCGAACAGGTCATCGACACCGTCAAGGACAGCGACGACAGCCTGCTGCCGCGTCCCCCGATCGTCACGATCATGGGCCACGTCGACCACGGCAAGACCTCGCTTCTGGACGCGATCCGCAAGACCTCGGTCGTGTCGGGCGAAGCCGGTGGGATCACCCAGCACATCGGCGCCTACCAGGTGAAGACGCCGAACGGCCAGCTGGTGACCTTCCTCGATACCCCCGGCCACGCGGCCTTCACCTCCATGCGCTCGCGCGGGGCCCAGGTGACGGACATCGTGGTGCTGGTGGTCGCGGCCGATGACGCCGTGATGCCGCAGACGGTCGAGGCGATCAACCACGCCAAGGCCGCCAAGGTCCCGATGATCGTGGCGATCAACAAGATCGACAAGCACGAGGCGAACCCGACCAAGGTCCGCACCGACCTTCTCCAGCACGAGGTCGTGGTCGAAGCCATGTCCGGTGACGTGCAGGACGTGGAAGTCTCGGCCAAGACGGGCCTGGGCCTGGACGACCTCCTGGAAGCCATCGCGCTGCAGGCCGAAGTCCTCGAACTCCGCGCCAACCCGAACCGGGCGGCGTCGGGGGCGGTGATCGAAGCCAAGCTGGACGTGGGCCGCGGCCCCGTGGCCACCGTGCTCGTGCAGAACGGCACGCTCCGCAAGGGCGACATCTTCGTCGTCGGCGAACAGTGGGGCAAGGTTCGCGCGCTGATCAACGACAAGGGTGAGACCATTGCGGAAGCCGGACCTTCGGTTCCGGTCGAGGTGCTGGGTCTCTCCGGCACGCCTTCCGCCGGTGACACGCTGAACGTCGTCGAGACCGAGGCGCAAGCGCGCGAGATCGCCGACTACCGGATCAAGACCGCCAAGGACAAGCGCGCCGCCGCAGGGGCCGCGACCACGCTGGAACAGCTGATGGCCAAGGCCAAGGCCGACCAGTCCGTCGCCGAACTGCCGATCCTGATCAAGGCCGACGTCCAGGGCTCTGCCGAAGCGATCGTCCAGGCGATGGAGAAGATCGGGAACGAGGAAGTCCGCGTCCGTGTGCTGCATTCGGGCGTCGGTGCCATCACCGACACCGACGTTGCCCTGGCCGAGGCGTCGAAGGCCCCGATCATCGGCTTCAACGTCCGCGCCAACGCGACGGCTCGGGCTTCGGCCACCCAGAAGGGCGTCGAGATCCGCTACTACTCGATCATCTACGACCTGGTCGACGACATCAAAGCCGCCGCCTCGGGCCTTCTCAAGGCCGAAGTGCGCGAGACCTTCATCGGCTATGCGAAGATCCTCGAGGTCTTCAAGGTCTCGGGCGTCGGCAAGGTGGCGGGCTGCCTTGTCACCGAGGGCGTGGCGCGTCGTTCGGCGGGCGTGCGCCTCTTGCGCGACAACGTGGTGATCCACGAGGGCACGCTGAAGACGCTGAAGCGCTTCAAGGACGAGGTGAAGGAAGTCATCTCGGGCCAGGAATGCGGTATGGCCTTCGAAAACTACGAGGACATCCGTCAGGGCGATGTCATCGAGATCTTCGAGCGCGAGGAAGTCCAGCGCACGCTGGACTGACCGCGACCGTCAGCAAAGAAAAAAGCCGGGCAATCTGCCCGGCTTTTTTTCGGTCCAAAGGGTCAGAGCGGACTGCGCACCAAGGGGATGGGCGAGCCGATGAATTCCCGGCTGCCGTCGCTGACGACGATGCGTCCATCCGACAGGCTGCGCACCAGCACGCCCTGAACCTGGATGCAACTTCCGATCTGGATTGTTCTCAACATGCTGCGGCTCCGTCGGCTCTACCTGAGGTTGTGCCGAGTTAAATCCCGAAAGCGGGGCTCTGTCACGGCAAAACCCACAGTATCAAAGCCAGTCCCGAAGAATGGGTATCAAAGGTAGATCGGCGGGTGGCATCGGATAGTCCCTCAGCCGGTTCGGAGCCACCCAGGCCAGCGTCTGGCCCTCGGTCGCGCGGACGATGCCCTGCCACTTGCGGCAGGCGAAAAGCGGCATCAGCAGGTGGAAATCATCGTAGCTGTGACTGGCGAAGGTCAGGGGCGCCAGGCAGGACGTCCAGGTGTCGATGTCCAGCTCTTCCTTCAGCTCTCGAACCAGCGCGGCCTCGGGCGTCTCGCCGGGTTCGACCTTGCCGCCGGGAAACTCCCAGAGCCCGGCGAGCGACTTGCCCTCGGGCCGCTGGGCCAGAAGGACGCGCCCGTCGGAATCGATCAGGGCGACGGCAGAGACGAGGACGATCTTCATGTCAGGGGCTTTCGCGGGGTGGAAGCCCGGGGGTTTCACACCCCCCGCAGCCTTGGTTTCTCGAACCAATGGCGCAACCAAGGCTGCACCCGTGGGATACTTGGGCAAAGATGAAATCAAGAGCGGTAGTCGGCGTTGATCTCGATGTAGCGCGAGGTCAGGTCACAGGTCCAGACCGACCGCTTCGACTTGCCCAGGCCGAGGTCGACGGCGAAGACCAGCTCCTGGCCCTGCATGTAGGCGGCGCCGTCCTCTTCCCGGTAGTCCGGGTTCCGCCAGCCATTCTGCGCAACAAGGATGTCGCCGAAGCGGATCGTCAACTTGTCGCGATCCGCCTGGGCGCCGGACTTGCCCACAGCGGCAACGATCCGGCCCCAGTTCGGGTCCTGCCCGGCAACCGCGGTCTTGACCAGCGGCGAGTTGGCGATGGAGAAGGCCACCTTCGCCGCATCCTCGTCCGTCGCCGCGCCGGTGACGCGCACTTCGACCAGCTTGGTCGCGCCTTCGCCATCGCGGACCACTTGCAGCGCCAGATCGCGCATCACGCCGGCCAGCGCGGTCTCGAATGCCTTGAGCGTCGGGCCCTTCAGCTCGGCAGCGGGGGACTGGCCGGTGGCGGCGATCAAAAGCGTGTCCGAGGTCGAGGTGTCGCTGTCCACGGTGATGGAGTTGAAGGTCGCATCCACATTGCGCGAGATCATCTTCTGCAGCTGGTTCGCGCCGATCTTCGCGTCGGTGAAGATGTAGACCAGCATCGTCGCCATGTCGGGCGCGATCATGCCCGAACCCTTGGCAATTCCGGAAATGTGGATCACCCCGCCCTCGCCCTGCACGGTGGCCGCCGCGCCCTTGGGGAAGGTGTCGGTGGTCATGATCGCCTGCGCGGCCATTTCCACGGCGTCTTCCTGCAGCGCGGCCACCAGGTCGGGAACCTTGGCGGTGATCTTTTCGAACGGCAGCGGCTCACCGATTACGCCCGTCGACGAGGAAAACACGCGCGAGGCAGGAACCCCTAGCGCCTCGGCCACAGCGCCCGTGACGGCTGCGACGGCTTCATCGCCCACGCGACCGGTGAATGCGTTGGAGTTGCCGGAGTTGACGATGATCGCCGCCCCCGCGCCGTCCGGGACCTTCATCGCAAGCTTCGCCTGGCAGTCCCGGACGCAGCCGGACCGGGTCGAGGACCGGGTGAACACCCCGGCCATCGTGGTGCCGGGCGCCAGGCGGACCAGCATCACGTCCTTGCGGTTCTGGTAGCGCACCCCGGCCTCGACGGCGGCGAATTCGGCCCCCTTGATCGCAGGAAGCACCGGGAAACTGGCCGGGGCCAGCGGCGATACCGGCTTCAGCGCCTTCTTCGCCGCGACGACCACGTCGCCCACCGCCTCGGACACCGCCTCGGCCACGGGACCCGCGGCCGCAGTCAGGCTGTCCTTCAGCTTGCGGACCTTCTTCTTCAGCGCCTTTGCTTCGGCCTTCCAGTCAGTCTTTGCCATCGCCGTCCCCCAGGCTTGCGTGCGTCAGTCGATCAGGGCCGAGTTCTTCAGAAGCGCGGGGTCCAACCCCTCGCCTTCGCGCGTCACGGTCGCGGCCTTGGTCAGTTCCTCGATCTTCGCCGTGATGGCCGCATTCTCGATCTCGGCGGCCAGTTCCTCGCGCAGCTGGTCCAGGGTGGGCTTCTCGGCCACGCGGGTTTCCTTGACCAGGATCAGGTGGAAGCCGAAGTCGGTCTGGACCGGGCCGGTCACTTCGCCAACCTTCGCGCCCACGACGGCGTCCTCGAAGGGCTTGACCATCATCCCAAGGCCGAACCAGCCAAGGTCACCGCCATTGGCGCCCGATCCGGTGTCGGTCGACTTGGCCTTGGCGATCTCGGCGAAATCCGCGCCTGCGGCGAGCTCGGCCTTGATCGCGTCGGCCTCTTCCTGGGTCGCGACCAGGATGTGCGATGCATTGTATTCGGTCTGGGGCGCCGCGTCCTTGAAGCGCGCGTCATAGGCGGCCTGCAGCGCTTCGTCCGTGACGGCGCTGGCCACCAGCATCTCGATCGCGATGCCGGAGACGAGCCCGCGCTTGTCGTTGTCGATGGTCGCCAGCACACGCGGCCCCAGCTCGCCAACCGATTGCGCGAGGACTTCCTGCTGGATCAGCTGGTTGTAGATCCCCTTGAACAGCACATCGTCGGGCAGCTGCTGGTACTCTGCCGGCAGCGTCTCGCGGAGCGCGATCATGTGGCCCAGCGTGATGTTCACGCCGTTGACCGTCGCCACCACGGTGTCGGCCGTCTCGCCCTCGGCCAGCGCGGGGCCGGACAGCGCCGCCGCCAAAGCCACGACCGACCAGAATTTCGTGCGTTTCATCATTTTCACCTACTCCTGATCGCGGCCTTCGGCCTGCTTAAGTTGACTATGCCAGTGCTTCCCCTTACATCGCGACAGTCGCGTGGAACGGGCTCGACCGGTCATGCTCTGGACCTTCTAGGGAAGGCCGTGAGGGCGGGCAAGCCCAACGGCCACACGATGCTGTCAGAGAAGCCGCCCCACGGAGAAAACATGCTGGGTCTTGGATCGATTGCGCGGAAGGTGTTCGGCACTCCGAACGACCGCAAGGTAAAGTCCGTCCGCCCCATCGTGGCGCAGATCAACGCGCTCGAGCCCGAGTTCCAGAAGCTGAGCGACGAGGGGATCATCGCCAAGACGCGCGAATTCCAGAAGCGCGTGCAGGAAGGCGGCGAAAGCCTGGATGCGATCCTGCCCGAAGCCTTCGCGAACTGCCGGGAAGCCGCACGGCGCGCGCTGGGACTGCGGGCCTTCGACGTGCAGCTCAAGGGCGCGATGTTCCTGCACCAGGGCAATATCAGCGAGATGAAGACGGGCGAGGGGAAGACGCTGATGGCGTCCTTCGCGGCCTATCTGAACGCCCTGACCGGGCGCGGCGTCCACGTCGTCACGGTGAATGACTACCTGGCAAAGCGCGACGCGGAATGGATGGGCAAGGTCTATGCCGCGCTGGGGATGACCACCGGCGTCGTCTACGGGCAGCAGCCCGATGACGAGAAGAAGGTCGCCTACCGCGCCGACATAACCTATGCCACGAACAACGAGCTGGGCTTCGACTACCTGCGCGACAACATGAAAGCCTCGCTCGAGGACATGGCGCAGCGCGGCCACCACTATGCCATCGTCGACGAGGTCGACTCGATCCTGATCGACGAAGCGCGGACGCCGCTCATCATCTCTGGCCCGAGCCAGGACCGCAGCCCGCTGTACAGCGCGGTGGACAAGGTGATCCCGCACCTGCAGCCCGAACACTACACGGTCGACGAAAAGACCCGCGGTGTGACCCTCACCGAAGAGGGCAACGACGTCATCGAGGACCTTCTGCGCCAGGCCGGCATACTGCCCGAGGGGCAGAGCCTCTACGCCGCGGAAAGCACCTCGATCGTCCACCACGTCAACCAGGCGCTCCGGGCGCACAAGCTGTTCTTCAAGGACCAGCAGTACATCGTCCGCGACGGCGAGGTCATGCTGATCGACGAATTCACCGGCCGCATGATGAAGGGCCGCCGCCTGTCAGAGGGCCTGCACCAGGCGATCGAGGCGAAGGAAGGGGTGAAGATCAACCCCGAGAACGTGACCTACGCCAGCGTCACCTTCCAGAACTACTTCCGGCTTTACGAAAAGCTCGGGGGCATGACCGGCACCGCCGCGACCGAGGCCGAGGAATTCCGCGAGATCTACGGCCTTGGCGTGGTCGAGGTCCCGACCAACCGCCCCGTCGCCCGGATCGACGAACACGACCAGGTTTTCCGCACCGCGCGCGAGAAGTTCGACGGCATCCTCGAGGCGATCAAGGAAGCCCATGCGAAGGGCCAACCGATCCTTGTGGGCACCACGTCCATCGAGAAATCCGAACAGCTCTCCGCTTTGCTGAAGGACGCAGGCATCCAGCACAACGTCCTGAACGCCCGCCAGCACGAGATGGAAGCCAAGATCGTCGCCGATGCGGGTAAGCTGGGCGCCGTGACCATCGCCACCAACATGGCCGGCCGCGGGACCGACATCAAGCTTGGCGGCAACGTCGAATTCAAGATCATGGAGGCTATCGCCGCCGATCCCGAAGGCGACCACGTCGCCATCCGGGAACGCATCGAAGCCGCCCACAAGGACGAGGAAGAGGCCGTCAAGCAGGCCGGTGGCCTGTTCGTCCTGGGGACCGAACGCCACGAAAGCCGCCGCATCGACAACCAGCTCCGCGGCCGTTCGGGCCGTCAGGGTGACCCCGGCCGCTCGGCCTTCTTCCTGTCGCTGGAAGACGACCTGATGCGGATCTTCGGGTCCGAACGGCTGGACAAGATCCTGTCGACCTTGGGCATGAAGGAAGGCGAATCCATCGTTCACCCCTGGGTCAACAAGTCCCTGGAAAAGGCGCAGGCGAAGGTCGAAGGCCGCAACTTCGACATCCGCAAGCAGCTTCTCAAGTTCGACGACGTGATGAACGACCAGCGCAAGGCGATCTTCTCGCAGCGGATGGAGATCATGCAGGCCGACCACGTCGCCGATGTCGCCGCCGACATGCGCCACCAGGTGATCGAGGATCTCGTCGACCTCGCCATGCCGCCGAAATCCTACCCGGACGCCTGGGACACCGACGCGCTTACCGCCTCGGTCCGCGACATGCTGAACATGGACCTGCCGATTGCCGACTGGGCCGCCGAAGAGGGCGTGGACCAGGCCGTCGTGCTGGAGCGGATCATCGAGGCCTCGGACAAGATGATGGCCGAGAAGACCGAGAAGTTCGGCGCCGCGACCATGCAGACCATCGAGAAGCAGGTTCTTCTGCAGGCCATCGACAGCAAGTGGCGCGAACATCTTCTGCGGCTGGAACACCTCCGCTCGGTGGTCAACTTCCGGGGCTATGCGCAGCGCGACCCGCTGAACGAATACAAGACCGAAGCCTTCCAGCTGTTCGGCAACCTGCTGAACTCGCTGCGGGAACAGACGACCCAGCAGCTGTCGCGCATCCGTCCCGTGACCAAGGAAGAACAGGAAGAGATGATGCGCCAGATGGCGGCCGCCCAGGCCGCGGCGCAGCAGCCGAAGGTGCTGGAAGCCGCCGCGGCCGCTCCTGCTGCCGCCGCCGTCGCCGCTGCCCCGGTGGCCGAGGCCGCAACGCGGCTGGCTGGTTTCGACGAAGCCGACCCGTCCACCTGGGGCAACCCCGGGCGCAACGACCTCTGCCCCTGCGGTTCGGGCGAGAAGTTCAAGCACTGCCACGGTCGCCTCGCCTGAGGCGTCGCCCGGCCGGGGCCTCGGTCCCGGCCGATCAGGGCAGCAAACCGTAAGCCTTCCCAAATAATGCCATTTCTCCGCCCCTATTCGGCTCTAACCCGGAAACGGTAACGATTCTCACCGGGGCACTGCCATGCTTTGGGGCAAAAGGGTTCTAAGGGTGTCCGCCGTCCTGGCGGTCGCCGTAGGGGCCGCCCATACTGCCGAGACGCTGAAGGCCCCCGCGGCCGAGCATTCGCTTTTGCTGACTGCGGCTGAAGCGGCGCGCGACGAGCGTCCTGCCGACCGTGTCGCGGCTGCCATTCCGGAATCCGCCTCGCTGAGCACGCCTTCGGACGCGGGGTTCGCGCGGGTGACCGGAATCACGTCGGTCGCAGCCGAAGCCTCCGCACCCGTGACCGAAGGATGCGAGGCCCAGCTGACGCTTGCCACGCTGCCCGGCGCGATGATCGAGGCACGGCTGATCGCACCCTGCAACCGGGGCGAACGCTTCGTCGTCCGGCATTCCGGTCTGTCCTTCTCGGCCCAGACCAAGGCCGACGGACAGGCCTCCGTCGTGCTGCCAGCCTTGCGCAGCGATGCGATGGTCGCGGTCTATCTCGAGGATTCCCGGCTGGTCCTCGGTCGGGTCGATGTGCCTGACGCCGCATCCTATGCCCGCTACGCGATCAGCTGGGCCAGCCCGCTCGAGATGGAACTCCGCGTCACGGACGGCGACCGCGTTCTGATCGGCAGCCCCAGCTTGTCCGGCACGGAACAGGGCGTCTTAGCCCTTGGCCAGGCAAACCTGCCGTCGCCGGTATTGGCGCGCGTCTATTCGGTGCCCGGCAAGGATCTGGGTACGGCAGACATCACCGGCGAACTGCTGATCACCCCGGCGACCTGCGGCCGCACTCTAAGGGTGGAGACCGTCCACTCGGCCAGCGGTATTGCCACGACGACCGAGCAGACCGTCGCCGTGCCGCTTTGCGGGACGGCGGGTGACATTCTGGTGTTGAAGAATCTTGCGCCCGGCCTGAAACTTGCCGCTCCGAAGTAAGGACCGGATTGGCCGCGTATGCATGTGAAGGCAGGACTCGTGGCGCTTTGCGCTGCGCTGTTTGTTTCAGGACCTGCCGTTGCCCAGGACGTCACCCTGGTGGCCCGCGAGGGCGGCATCGTGCTGACCGGCACTCTGCAGGGCTATGACGGCGAATTCTACCGGATCGACACCGCCTACGGACCGTTGACCGTGGATGGCCAGGGCGTGATCTGCGAAGGCCCCGCCTGTCCCGACCTCATCGCGCCGCGCGCCGTCATGCGCGTGGTCGGGGCATCGGACGCCGCGCCGCTGCTGCCGGCCCTCTTCCAGGCCTTCGCCAGGTCGCGGGGCCTTGTCTACGAAGAGGGTGCGGGCGAAGCTTACGGCGCGCGCATCCTGGACCCGGAAAGTCGCAAGGAACTGGCCGAGGTCTCCTTCTCGGCGATGCCGCCCCAGCTTGCCACCGCCACGCTGCAGGATGGTGCGGCCGACCTCATGCTGGCCTTCCGGACCGAGCCCGACCTTGGCAGCCACGCGGTCGCGATGGATGCGCTTGTGGTGCTGGTCGCCCCGGACAACCCCACGCCGGAAATCTCCACCACCGAGCTTGGCAAGGTCCTCGCGGGCGAAGTCGACAACTGGGCGCAGATCGGTGGCCCGGACATGCCGGTGGTCCTGCACGCACTGGCGCCCGAGACGGATCTGCAACGCGCGCTGGCCGACCGGCTTGGCACCGAGGACAAGGCCACGGTCCTGCACCCGGACCTTGCCAGCCTGGCCGAGGCGGTAGCCAAGGACCCCTGGGCCATTGCGGTGTCCGGCCGCTCGGCCATCGCCCCGGCCCGCCGGATGCCGCTGACCGACAGCTGCGGCTTCCCGCTTCTGCCGACCTCCCTGGCGATCAAGGCCGAGGATTATCCCCTGTCCCTGCCCGTGCTTCTTCTGACGCCCAAGCGCCGCCTGCCGCTTCTGACCCGTGAGTTCCTGGATTTCCTGCGCACGCCTGATGCCCAGGCGGCCGTGTCGGCGGCGGGGTTCATCGACCGTTCGGCGAGCCGCCAGCCCATGACGGCGGACGGGTTGCGGCTGATCAACGCGATCCAGGGCGCGGGCGAGGACGTGACGCTGGACGACCTGAAGCGACTGGCGGGGATCATGGACGGCGCGGACCGTGTCAGCCTGACCTTCCGCTTCGAGGATGGCTCCTCTACCCTCGACGCCCAGTCGCAGGACAACCTCGCCGATCTTGCTCAGCTGATCGCGGCAGGCCAATTCCGCAACCAGAAACTGGTGCTGGCTGGATTCTCCGACGGATCGGGCGCGGCCGAGGCAAACCTGGCGCTCTCGGTGGAACGCGCCGCCAAGGTCGCGCAGGAGCTTGCGGCCGTGGCCCCGGACCTCGCGCCCCAGGATCTGCCGGTCGTGGAAGGTTTCGGCGAAGCCCTCCCGATGGCCTGCGACGAAACCGCCATCGGCCGCCAACTGAACCGCCGGGTCGAGCTCTGGGTCGTCCCCGACTTCGCGCCGCCCCCCGACGCTCCCGCGCCTTAAGCCAGGTATTCGGTCAACGTCTGCTTGGTCCCCACGGCCCAAAGCCGGTTCAGCCACCGCTCGAACGCGCCTGCAAACCGCGCATCCTGCCCAAGGTCGCCATAGACCGCCGTCATCTCCAGCCAGGCCGCCGGACGCGCCTTCGCGGCCTTCGACCGCGCGACGAGGGCATCCCAATCCGGGTCGTTCGGAGGGATGACGGTCCCGCTATCCGTCTCGCCATAGCAATACCGGCACCACATCGCGGAGACCAAGGCCAGCCCCTCCACAGACCCGCCCGCCGCAAGGGCATCCCGGATCGACGGCACGATGAACTTCGGCTGCCGGTTCGAGCCGTCGAGGCACAGGCGGCGTTCGGTATCCGCGACCTCGGGGTTCGAGAAGCGGTCCACGATCAGCCGGTAGTAGTCGCCCAGGTTGGTATCCGGCACCGGCGGGATGTAGGGGATGATCTCGTTCACCTCGACCTTGTCCAAAAGCCCCCGGATCAACGGGTTCGCCATCGCCTCGTGGACGAACTCGATGTCCATGAGGCCCCCGGGATAGGCGATGGTCGCGTGCCCGCCGTTCAGGATGCGGATCTTCATCATCTCGAAATTGTGGACATGGGGCGTCAGCGTCACGCCCACCTTCTCCCAGGCAGGCCGCCCCGCCGGAAAGTTGTCCTCCAGCACCCACTGCCGGAACGGCTCACAGGTCACCGGCACCGGGTCGTCGCCAAGCCCGAACGCCGCCGCCATCGCCCGCTCCCGCGGCCCGGTCGCCGGAGTGATCCGGTCCACCATCCCGTTCGGGAAGGCCACGTTGTCGCCAATCCAGTAGGCGAGGTCCGGGTCCTCAAGTCCCGCAAGGCCCATCACGGCTGCCTTGGTCACATGGCCATTGCCGGGAAGGTTGTCGCAGGACATCACCGTAAAGGGCTTCACCCCAGCCGCCCGGCGCGCCTTGAGCGCCGCGATGATTGCCCCGAAGGCGGTCTTGTGCGGGTCGACCGCGTCATCGACGATCTCGGGGTGCATCGGGTCGAACTGCCCCGTCGCCGGGTTGATGAAGTAACCGCCCTCCGTCACCGTCAGGCTGACGATCCGGATCTCCGGCCGCGCCATCGCCGCGATCAGGGCAGCGTTGTCCGCCTCGACCGGCAGGAAGTCGATCATCGCCCCCACCCGCCGGGCGGATTTGCCCGCAGGGTCCAGCTCGATCACCGTCGACAGGCAGTCTTGAGCCTTCAACGCCTCGCGCATCCGGGCGTCGCCCTCGCGCACCCCGGCGCCCAGGATTGCCCAGTCGTGGTTCAACCCCATCCCGAACAGGTCGTCCAGGTAGACGGCCATATGCGCCCGGTGGAAGTTCCCAAGGCCGATATGCACGATCCCCGGGGTCAGCTTCGAACGATCATAGGCAGGCATCTGCACGGTCATGGCTCAGCTCATCCAGTTGCCGCCGTCGACGTTCAACGTCTGGGCGACGATGTAATCGGCATCCGAGGAGGCCAGGAAAACGGCGGCCCCGGTCATGTCCTCGGGGCGGCCCATCCGGCCGTAGGGGACCGCAAGGCCTACCTCTTTCTTCTTCTGTCCCAAGGGCTTGTTCTCGTACTTCGCGAACAGCGCATCCACCGCGTCCCACATCGGCGTGTCGACGACGCCCGGCGCGATCCCGTTCACGTTGATCTTGTACTTGATCAGGTCGAGGCCGGCCGACTGGGTGAGGCTGATCACCGCGGCCTTCGAGGCGCAATAGACCCCCACCAGCGCCTCACCCCGGCGACCGGCCTGCGACGCCATGTTGATGATCTTTCCACCACGCCCCTGCGCGATCATCACCTTCGCCACCGCCTGCAGCGGGAACAGCGTCCCCGCCACGTTGACGGCGAAGATCTTGTCATAGCTTTCCCGCGTGATGTCGACGATGGGCGCCAGATCGAAGATCGCCGCGTTGTTCAGCAGGATGTCGATCCCGCCGCCCCACTCCGCCGCCGCCTTCACGCCCGCATCGATCGACGCCTGGTCGGTCACGTCCATCGTGATCCCCAGCGTCCGCTCCCCCAGCTTCGCCGCCGCTGCCTCAGCGCCGCCCACGTCCGCGATCACCACCCGCGCGCCTTCGCGCAGGTAGGCCTCGACAAAGGCCAAGCCGATGCCCCGCGCCCCGCCCGTCACAAGTGCCGTTTTCCCTGCAAGTCTCATAGTGCCAGTCCATTCGTATCAAAGCGGTGAATTTTCCCGGCCGGAGCCAGCCGGATGCGGTCGCCGTGGTGGGCATTGACCTCGCCCGGCGCGCGGACGGTCAGCGTGCCGACACCCTCGACCGCGACCTTGAGGAAGCTGTCGGACCCCAGATGCTCCGACAGGCCCACGACACCCTCCCACGGCCCATCACCGACCGAGATATGCTCGGGCCGGACGCCGATGGTATGGGCGTTGTGCTTCGCAGCCTCGGCCCCTTCGATGAAGTTCATCTTGGGGCTGCCGATGAAGCCCGCCACGAACAGATTCCGGGGGTGGTTGTACAGCTCCAGCGGAGCGCCGACCTGTTCGATCCGGCCCGCGTTCAGCACCACGATCTTGTCGGCCATCGTCATGGCCTCCACCTGGTCGTGGGTCACATAGATCATCGTGGTCTTCAGCGACTGGTGCAGCTCGGAAATCTCCTGCCGCATCCCGACCCGCAGGGCCGCGTCGAGGTTGGACAAGGGCTCGTCGAACAGGAAGGCCGCCGGTTCCCGCACGATGGCCCGCCCGATTGCCACCCGCTGGCGCTGACCCCCCGACAATTGGCCCGGGCGACGGTCAAGGTAGTTCGACAGGTTCAGCACCTTGGCCGCACGTTCCACCCTTTTGTCCTGCTCCGCCTGGTCCATCCCCGCCATCTTCAGCGGGAAGGCGATGTTCTTCCGCACCGTCATGTGCGGGTAAAGCGCGTAAGACTGGAACACCATCGCCAGACCGCGCTTGGCCGGAGGCAGGTTCGTCGCGTCCTTGCCGTCGATGTCGATCACGCCCGAGGTCGTATCCTCCAGCCCCGCGATCAGCCGCAACAGCGTGGATTTCCCGCAGCCCGACGGCCCCACGAAGACGACGAACTCGCCGTCCTCGATGGTCAGGTCGATGCCGGGAATGACGTCGACCTCGCCGAACGCCTTGCGCACCTTGGTCAGTTGGATCTTGCCCATGTTGTCCTCACTTCACCGCGCCAAAGGTCAGGCCGCGGACGAGTTGCTTCTGGCTGAACCAGCCAAGGATCAGGATCGGCAGGATCGCCATCGCGCTGGCTGCCGAGAGTTTCGCGTAGAACAGGCCCTGCGGCGCCGAGAAGCTGGCGATGAAGGCCGACAGGGGCGCCGCCTTGGTGGTCGTCAGGACGATGGTCCAGAACGCCTCGTTCCAGGCGAGGATGATGTTGAGGAGCATGGTCGAGGCGATCCCCGGCAGCGCCATCGGCGTCAGGACATAGATGATCTCGCCCCACAGCGTCGCCCCGTCCATGCGGCTGGCTTCCAGGATTTCCCCAGGGATTTCCTTGAAGTAGGTGTAAAGCATCCAGATGATGATCGGCAGGTTCATCAGCATCAGCGCGATGACGAGGCCGAACTTGGTGTCGATCAATCCCAGCTGCTGGAACAGCAGATACAGCGGGATCATCACCGCGACGGCGGGCATCATCTTGGTGGACAGCATCCACATCAGCAGGTCCTTGGTCTTCTTCCCGGGCACGAAGGCCATCGCCCAGGCGGCTGGGATCGCAATCAGCAACCCAAGCAGGGTGGAACCCACGGAGATGACGACCGAGTTCCAGAAGAACCGTGGATAGTCCGACCGCGCCCAGACTTCGGCATAGTTCTCCAGCGTCCAGTCTGCGGTGAACAGTTGCGGCGGCATCGCGACCGCGCTGGGTTCGGTCTTGAAGCTGGTCAGGATCATCCACAACACGGGGAAGAAGATCAGCAGGGCCACGAACCAGGCGGCGGCGGTGGTGAGCCACAGGCGGCGGGGGGAAAGGGCGCGGGCCATCTTTAGTTCTCCAGGTTGCGGCCAAGGCCGCGCATCAGGAAATAGGCCACGATGTTCGCCAGGATCACGGCGATGATCCCTCCGGCCGCCGCGCGCCCGATGTCCTTCGCCGCGATTGCCTGCTTGAAGATCATGTAAGGAAGCGTGGTGGAGGCCGATCCTGGCCCGCCCTGCGTGGTCGTGAAGATCTCGCCGAAGATGCCCAGAAGGAAGATCGTCTGGATCAGGATCACGACGGTGATCGCCCGGGTCATGTGCGGCAGGATGATGTAGCGGAAGCGGGCAAAGGCCGAGGCCCCGTCCATCTCTGCCGCCTCCAGCTGCTCGGACGACAAGGACTGCAGAGCCGTGAGCAGGATCAACGTCGCGAAGGGCAGCCATTCCCACGAAACGATCCCGATCACCGACCACATGGGATACTGCTCCAGGAACAGGATCGGCTGCATCCCGAAGCCCCGCGCCACGGCCGAGAACAGGCCGTTCTGCGGGTGCATGAACAGGTTTTCCCAGATCGACGCGGCCACCGGTGGCATCACGAAGAACGGCGCGATCACCAGGATGCGCAGGAAGCCCTGGCCCTTCACCGGCTGGTCGATCAGAAGCGCGATCAGGATGCCCAGCACCACCGTGATGATCAGCACACCGCCCACCAGCGCCAGCGTGTTGAACAGCGCCAGCCAGAAATCGGGCGAGTTAAAGAACCACAGATAGTTGTTGAACCCGACCCAGCCCGTCCGGTCCGGCGACAACAGGCGATAGAGCCGGAACGAATAGTACAGCGTCATCGCCAGCGGCACGATCATCCAGATCAGCAGCAGGACCACCGAGGGCGCCACCATCATGCGGGCGGCCAGGCGGCTGGATTGCGTGGACATGAGCGGCCTCCCCGGGCTTCCGATGGCGAAAGGGTGCGGCCGCGAATTGGGCCGCGCAAGCACTGATACGGTTTCGCTTGTGAAGGGCGGCTTGCGGATCTCTGGGGGGTCCGCAAGCCGAGTGTGAATCCGGGGGCCTTGGGAGGTCGCCCCCGGTTCTTGTTATTGGATGTAGCCTGCGGCCTTCATCTCTTCGGTAACCGCGGCCTGAGCCTCGGCCAGCGCCTCGTCAGCCGTCTTCTGGCCAGCCAGCGCCGCCGAGAAGATCTCGCCCACCGTGGTGCCCAGGCCCTGGAACTCCGGGATGGCGACGAACTGGACACCCACATACGGGACCGGCTTCACGGTCGGGTTGGTCGGGTCAGCCGAGTTGATGCTGTCGATCGTCATCTTGGCGAACGGCACCTTGGCGTACTCCTCGTTGGAATAGAGCGAGGTCCGCGTCCCCGGAGGAACGTTGGCCCAGCCTTCCTTCGAGGCGACAAGTGCCAGGTAGTCCTTGTTGGTCGCCCAGTTGATGAAGGTCTTGGCCGCATCCTTGGCATCCGACGACGCCGGAACCGCCAGGCTCCAGGCCCAGAGCCAGTTGCCGCGCTTGCCAAGCCCGTTGTCCGGGGCGAGCGCGAAGCCGACCTTGTCAGCGACGGTCGAATCCTTGCCGGTCACGAAGGACGCCGCAACGGTGGCGTCGATCCACATGCCGCACTTGCCCTGGTTGAACAGCGTCAGGTTCTCGTTGAACCCGTTGTTCGACGCGCCCGCAGGCCCGTAGTTGTTCATCAGGTTCAGGTAGAAGTCCAACGTCGCCTTCCACTCGGGCTGGTCGAACTGCGGCACCCAGTTTTCATCGAACCAGCGCGCGCCGAAGCTGTTGGACATGGCGGTCAGGAAAGCCATGTTCTCGCCCCAGCCGGCCTTGCCGCGCAGGCAGATGCCATTGATGTCCGCATCGCGGTTGGTCATCGCCTTGGCCGCCGCCTCGATGTCGGCCCAGGTCGGAGCGTCGGGCATGGTCATCCCGGCAGCTTCCATCAGGTCCTTGCGGTACATCACCATCGACGACTCGCCGTAGAAGGGCGAGGCGTAAAGGTTGCCGTCCACGGTCAGACCGCCGCGGATCGCCGGCAGCAGGTCGTCGACGTCATACTCCGCTGGCAGGTCGTTCAGGCTTTCCAGCCAGCCCTGCTTGCCCCAGATCGGAACTTCATAGGTGCCGATGGTGATGACGTCATACTGGCCGCCGCCGGTGGCGATGTCGGTCGTCACGTTCTGGCGCAGGACGTTCTCTTCCAGCGTCACCCACTCCACCTTGATGTCGGGGTGCTTGGCGTTGAAGTCGTCCATCAGGCCCTGCATCCGGACCATGTCGCCGTTGTTCACGGTGGCGACGGTGATGGTCGTCTCGGCCGATGCCACGCCCGCAAGCGCGACAAGAGCCGTTGCACCCATAAGGGCGCGCAGCGTCTTTGTCATGTAGTCCTCCCTTGATGGCGAAAATGAGCAAATCCTCGCCTGTTGAGCATTTACTCACAGCCGGACCAGAGTCGTCAAGCCCCCACATACGCTGCGACTGCGAGGGACTCGCCGGTTATTCGTGCTGCAGAAGCGCGGTGGCCGTGTCTTCGTCGGTCACGAGGCCATTGATGATGCGGCCGGTCAGTGCGGCGTGGATGGCGCCGACCTTGTTCTGCCCCGCCGCCACGCCGATGACGGGCTGGGACTGCCCCGGCTCGACCCGCACGCCGCCGACAAGCGCATTGCGCGGGGTCTCGATGTACTGTCCCTGGGCGTCGAAGATCCAGCTTCCGATCTCGCCCACGGCACCCAGCGCCTGCAACTCACGCAGGGCCTCGGGGGTGACGAACCCGTCAAGGGCCAGCGGCGCATCCGGCCCCATCTGACCGACGCCAACAAAGGTCACGTCCGCCTGTCGCGCCAGGTTGAACACGGTGCGCACCGGACGCAGGTGCATGAAGAACTCACGCTCCTCGGGCGTGTCCGAGATCACCGGCACGGGCATCGGATAATAGGTCGCGTTCAGCTTTTCCGCGATGCGGCTGATCACGTCGTACAGCGTTGCCGATCCGTCCGGCGCGATGTTGCCCAAAAGCGAGACGATGCGGTGCTGCACCGGCTCGGCGAAGCTGAACTGTTCCGCCATTGCCCGCAACGCCCGTCCGGTCCCGAAAGCGATCACCAGGGGCCGGGTGGTCCTGAGAACCCTCTCAAGCTCTCCGGCCGCGGCAGGCGCGACGGTGCGTGCCGGGTCGACTCCGGGCCCAAGCGAGGGGGCGACGCGGCAGCGCGTCAGGTGGAAGCGGTCCATGAGGGCGGACTCCAGGTCCAGGCAGGCCCCGATCCGGTGGTTGAGGCGCACATGGATCAGCCCCTCGGCCATCGCCCGGCTGACCAGGCGCTGCGCCCGCTGGCGGCTGACCCCCAGCTCGGTCGCGATCTGGTCCTGGGTCATTCCTGCGACATAGTACAGCCAACCCGCACGGGCGGCTTCATCCTGCAATGTCGGCTCGTTGCTCATGCTGCCTGCCTGCCCAAACCGGGCGCAATCTGGAAAAACTCGGCGAAGCTGGCAAGCCTGCGATGCGGGCGGGCGTCCTCCGGTTCCTCGGGTGTCTGCGGTCCCAGATGGCTGCCGCCGATGAAGCGCCAGACGGTCATGCCGGCGGCGAGCCCGGCGCGGAGGCCCGTGAGGCTGTCCTCGATCACCAACGTCCGCGCCGGGTCCGCGCCCATTTTGGCGGCCGCATAGAGGAACAGGTCCGGCGCCGGTTTGCCACTGGCGACGAGGGTGGAGGTGAACACCCGTTCCCCCACAAGGTCCGTCAACCCGACCAGCTTCAGCGACATCTCCACCCTGCGGGGGCTGGAGGAGGTGGCCACGCAGAATGGCACGCCGATCCGTTGCAGCACCTCGTGGACATGCGGGACGACCTTCAGCTCTTGCTGGAAGGCCGCCAGCAGCGCCTCACGATACTGCGCCTCGAACTCGGGCGGGAGGTCCAGGCCAAACTCGCGCCGGATCGTCTCCATCACCACGGGGTAGCTGCGGCCGAGGAAATGGCGTTCGACGTATGGGAGGTCGATGGTCAGCCCCAGCCGCGCGAGTTCCGTCACCAGCATCCGTGCGCTGATGATCTCGCTGTCGATCAGCACGCCGTCGCAGTCGAAGATGACAAGGTCGAACTCGCTCATTCGCTTAGGCGTAGCGCAAAGGGTGGGCTAAAGGTAGCCCTGTGAGCGGAAGCTCAACTCGCGGCTCTTGCCGATGATCAGGTGGTCGTGGAGCGTGATCCCCAGCGCGGCGCAGGCGTCCTTGACCTGGTGGGTCATGCTGATGTCAGCCTCCGAGGGCGTCGGGTCGCCCGAGGGGTGGTTGTGGACCAGGATCAGCGCCGATGCGTTCAGCTCCAACGCCCGCTTGACGATCTCACGCGGGTAGACGGGGACGTGGTCGACCGTACCCTTCGCCTGCTCCTCATCCGCGATGAGCACGTTCTTGCGGTCGAGGAAGAGGACGCGGAACTGCTCCGTCTCGCGGTGGGACATGGTGGTGTGGCAATAGTCCAGCAGGGCGTCCCAGCTGGAGAGGAGCGGCTTCTGGATCACCCGCGCCCGCATCATCCTTTGCGCGGCGGCTTCCACCAGCTTCAACTCCAGCACCACGGCAGGCCCGGCGCCCTTGACCATCTGCAGCCGGGCCGGGGAGGCGGTGATGACCCGGTTGAAATCCCCGAACGTGTCGAGGAGCAGCCGGGCGAGGGGCTTCACGTCCTGCCGGGGAATGGCGCGGAACAGGACCAGCTCCAGGAGCTCATAGTCCGGCAGCGCCGCACCGCCCGCCTGCATGAAGCGGTCGCGCAGGCGCTGCCGGTGGTCTGCGATGTAGGACGGCAGCCGCCCGGTCAGCGCCTGGGGTTCGGCCTCATCGGCATCCCCCGCAGGCGCGACCAAAGGTAGAAAAGGTTCATTGAACGACGTGACCATGCGACCCAGATTGCCGGGTCATGGTTGAGAAAGCGTTAAGGCCGTAGGGTGGGGTTCAACCCCACCTTACCGTTACCCCTTCATCCCGTCCCAAAAGCCCTTGACCTTGGAAAAGAAGCTGGAGCTTTCCGGGTTGTTCTCCTCGCTCAGCTTCTCGAACTCCCTCAAAAGCTCCCGCTGCCGCGTGGTCAGGTTCACCGGGGTTTCCACCGCCAGCTCGATGACCATGTCCCCGGTATTCGCCGACCGCAGCGCCGGCATGCCCTTCTGGCGAAGCCGCATCTGCTTGCCCGACTGCGCCCCGGCCGGAACCTTCACCCGCGCCTTGCCGCCGTCGATGGTGGGAACCTCGATCTCGCCCCCCAGCGCCGCCGTCGGCATGCTGACCGGCACCCGGCAGAACAGGTGCACCCCGTCGCGCTGGAAGAGCGCGTGCTCCTTCACCTCGATGAAGATGTAAAGGTCGCCATTCGGCCCGCCGCGCAGACCGGCCTCGCCCTCGCCGGCCAGACGTATCCGCGTGCCCGTTTCCACCCCTTGCGGGATGTTCACCGAGAGCTGCTTTTCCTTCTGCATCCGCCCCTGGCCGCTACACGTCCGGCAGGGGTTCTTGATGATCTGGCCCATGCCGTTGCACTGGTGGCAGGTGCGCTCGATGGTGAAGAAACCCTGCTGCGCCCGGACCTTGCCCATGCCGTTGCAGGTCGGACAGGTGACAGGCTCCGCCCCGCCCTCCGCCCCGGACCCGTGACAGGTGTCGCAGGTGACGGACGTTGGCACGGTGATCGTCTTCTGGATGCCGGAGTACGCTTCTTCCAGCGAAACCCGCAGGTTGTAGCGCAGGTCCGAGCCGCGCTGGGCCCGGGACCGCCCGCCGCCACCGCCGCCCCGGCCCATGAAATCGCCGAACAGGTCCTCGAACACGTCGGAAAACGCCGACGCAAAGTCGCCCTGCTGGCCATAGCCGCCAGGACGCGGACCCCCGCCCATGCCGTTCTCGAAGGCGGCATGGCCGAAGCGGTCGTAGGCCGCCTTCTTCTGTTCATCCTTCAGGCAGTCATAGGCCTCGTTCACTTCCTTGAACTGGGCCTCGGCCTGCGGGTTGTCGGAGTTGCGGTCGGGATGCAGCTCCTTGGCCTTCGTCCGGTAAGCCTTCTTCAGCTCTTCGGCCGAAGCGCCCTTCTTCACCCCGAGCACTTCGTAATAATCGCGCTTTGCCACGGCAAAACCCCCATGAGGAACCGAGGAGGGGCGGTCCGTTCCCGAACCGCCCCTTTTCCCGAATTCCGCGGCTTACTTCCGCTTGTTGTTGCCCAGATCCTCGAAGTCGGCGTCGACGATGTCATCGTCATCCACCGGCCGCGGCTCTTCCTCGCCGGAACCACCCTCAGTCTGGCTGGCCTTGTAGATCGCCTCGCCCAGCTTCATCGCGGCTTCGGTCAGGTTCTGGATCGCGCCCTTGATCTTGCCCGCATCCTCGCCCTTCAGCGCGTCTTCAAGCGGGCTCATCGCCAGCTCGATCGCCTCGACGGTGGACGGGTCGACCTTATCACTGTGCTCGGCCAGCGACTTCTTGGTCGAATGCAACAGGCTTTCGCCCTGGTTCTTGGTCTCGACCAGCTCCTTCCGGGCCTTGTCCGCTTCGGCATTCGCCTCGGCGTCCTTGATCATCTGTTCGATGTCGGCATCGGACAGACCACCCGAGGCCTGGATGGTGATCGCCTGCTCCTTGTTCGTGCCCTTGTCCTTGGCTTTCACCGACACGATGCCGTTGGCGTCGATGTCGAAGGTCACCTCGATCTGCGGCACGCCCCGCGGGGCGGGCGGGATCTGTTCCAGGTTGAACTGGCCCAGCAGCTTGTTGTCCGCGGCCATCTCCCGCTCGCCCTGGAACACGCGGATCGTCACCGCGTTCTGGTTGTCCTCGGCGGTCGAGAAGACCTGCGATTTCTTGGTCGGGATCGTCGTGTTGCGGTCGATCAGGCGAGTGAACACGCCACCCAGCGTCTCGATCCCCAGCGACAGCGGCGTCACGTCCAGAAGCACCACGTCCTTGACGTCGCCCTGCAGAACACCCGCCTGGATGGCCGCGCCCAGCGCCACGACTTCATCGGGGTTCACGCCCTTGTGGGGCTCTTTCCCGAAGAACTTGGTCACTTCCTCCACAACGCGCGGCATGCGGGTCATACCGCCGACCAGAACGACCTCGTCGATGTCGTCCTTCGAGACACCGGCGTCTTTCAGAGCCGCCATGCAGGGCTTGATCGACTTCTTGATCAGGTCCTCGACCAGGCTTTCCAGCTTCGAGCGCGTCAGCTTGACCACCAGGTGCAGGGGCTGCCCGGTGCTCTTGTCCATCGAAATGAACGGCTGGTTGATCTCGGTCTGTTGGGACGACGAGAGCTCGATCTTGGCCTTTTCCGAGGCCTCCTTCAGACGCTGCAGCGCCATCTTGTCCAGCGTCAGGTCGACGCCATGCTCTTTCTTGAACTCGTCCGCCAGGTACTGGACGATGCGCATGTCGAAGTCTTCACCGCCGAGGAACGTGTCGCCGTTCGTGGACTTCACCTCGAAGAGGCCGTCGTCGATTTCCAGGATGGTGATGTCGAAGGTACCGCCGCCAAGGTCATAGACCGCGATGGTCTTCGAATCCTTCTTGTCGAGGCCATAGGCGAGCGCCGCAGCCGTCGGTTCGTTGATGATGCGCAGCACCTCGAGGCCCGCGATCTTGCCCGCGTCCTTGGTGGCCTGGCGCTGGGCGTCGTTGAAATAGGCGGGGACGGTGATCACGGCCTGGGTGACGGTCTCGCCCAGATAGGACTCGGCCGTTTCCTTCATCTTCTGCAGGATGAAGGCGCTGACCTGCGACGGCGAATACTTGTCGCCACGCACTTCGACCCAGGCGTCGCCGTTGCCGCCGTCGACGATCTTGTAGGGGACAAGCTTCTTGTCCTTCTCAACCTCGGCGTCGCCCAGGCGGCGGCCGATCAGGCGCTTGACCGCGAAGACGGTGTTGGTGGGGTTGGTCACGGCCTGGCGCTTGGCGGGCTGGCCGACCAGGCGTTCGCTTTCCGTGAAGCCGACGATCGAAGGCGTCGTGCGCGCGCCTTCCGAGTTCTCGATGACGCGAGGCTGCGAGCCGTCCATGATGGCGACGCAGGAGTTCGTGGTCCCGAGGTCAATACCGATGACTTTGGCCATGTGTGTATCCCTTTACTTCAGGCGATGTTCCGGCAAGGACCCTTGCAAGCAGGCATCCCCGCCCTGGATGGGGGTCAGGTCTGGCGGCCTGGCTCCCGTGTGAGGCGTATATAGGCAGGCCATTTCGGGCCTGCAACGGTCCGCGCGCGGGGCGAGCCGCGAATCTTGGGCGATGATGCGCAAAATTTCCGCATTATTCCCTGCTCAGGGCCGGCCCAGGCTGCAGCATCCGGCAAGCCGGATCTCGCGGCCGGACAGGGTGCGGAAAATGTCCACGGCGATCCCGTAACTCCGGTCTGACATCCCGTCCGAACACTCGGCCCCGGTAAGGACGGCCAGACCGTCCGCCAGGCCGACGGCGGCACTTCGCGCCCAAGGCTGCGCGGGCCAGAGCCCGGTGATGGGCTTTGCGGCCGGATCCGGGGCCTCGGGCGTGCGGAAGCGGGTGCTTTCCGCGGCCGGGTCGATCTCCAGCGTCCAGAAGGGTTCGGTCCCGATGCAGGTCAGCGGCGCCTCCAGAGCGGCCCAGGATGGCCCAGGCTCCCGCGACAGGAAGCGCAGCGAGGCGTAGCCCATCCCTTCGCCCGCACTGACAAGCGCCCAGTTCCCGGACCGGCCCAGGACCTCGACCCCCGTCGAATCCGGGGCGAGCGCGCCGATGATCGGAGCGCCCGCATCAGGCCGACTGCGGATGTTCAGCACATCGTCTGCCGCGACGCCGGTGACGGCGTAAAGCGCGGGAAAGTCCTGCGCCTGCGCCGGCAGGGCCAGGAAAAGCAGGGTTAGAAGGATCCGGATCATCGCCGTTTGTTCCAGCTGGCCGAGGCGTGTTGGCGGGTGAAGAATTCCATCATCAGGCCGATCATCATGCAGACCAGCGCGTAGTAGACCGCGTAATGGTAATCCGTATAGCGCGGCGTGTAGTTCAGGAACACGAACCCCCGCGCCTGGTCGATGGTGTGGAACAGCGGGTTCCAGTCGAACCAGTCGCGGCGGTTGGAGGCCAGGTTGTTCGCCAGCACCATCTTGCCCGAGGCGATCACGTTGGCCCGCTGGTAGATCGACACCAGGATCCCCACCGTCTCGGGCTGCCAGGGTCTGGCGGACAGGAACACCATCCCGATTCCCACCCCGGAGAACCACGACAAGAGGAACATCCCCAGCATCCCGACTGGTTCGTCGATGGTGATCGGGTTCCAGATCGCGTGGTAGACGAACAGGATTACCGCCGCCGACAGCGTCTGCTGGTAAAGTGACCCCAGCGCCGCCCCCATGATCGAGATGATCGGGTTCATCGGCGCGTGCATCATCATCTGCGAGGTCGGGCCGTCCGCACTGGACACCGCGCCGATGGCCTTGATGTGGGTCATGAACATGAAGACGCCCGACATCACGTACAGCATGAAGTCGCCGCGCACCGCGATCCGGCGCATGCCGAACAGGCTCATCATGAAATACATGATCAAAAGCATCAGCAGCGACTGGACGATCGACATCACCAGCCCCAGCACAGCGTTGTTGTGCGTCTTGCGCAGCTTGCGCACCGCGACGTGATAGATCAGCTCCAGGGTTTCGAACCCCAGGCCAAGCCATGTACGTTCGTGCGGCTTGTGGCGGAACATGCGGGCCCTCTCCTTCCGGCGGCATCCTGCAGCAGGAATCTTGCCGTTCCGTTGACGACGAAGGATAAGGGCCGCACTTCCCTTGATCAATTCGCCGCAGGAGACGTGATGGATTTTGCAACCATGGTGCCGCTTTTCCGCCGATTGGCGCTGGAAGCGGGCGAGCGTATCCTGCAGGTCTACCACGGCCCCGATTTCGAGGTCCGCGCCAAGGGCGACGCCTCCCCCGTGACCGAAGCGGACGAGGCCGCCGATGCCGTGATCTCCGCGGGCCTCCGCGCCGCCTTCCCGGACGTCTCGCTCATCACCGAGGAACAGGCCGCCTCCCACGCCCTGACCGCCCAGACCTTCTTCATCGTCGACCCGCTCGACGGCACGAAGGAGTTCGTCCAGCGCCGCGGCGACTTCACCGTCAACATCGCCTATGTCCGCGACGGCGTTCCTGCCCTGGGCGTCGTCTACGCCCCGGCGAAACAGCGCCTGTTCTACACCCTTCCCGACGGCAAGTCGGTCGAGGAAGCCGGCCCCTTCGGCCCCATCCCCGGCCCCGTGACTCCGCTCAGGGTCTCCACCCCCGACAACGCCGCGCTGATGGTCGTGGCGTCGAAATCCCACCGCGACCAGGCGACCGACGACTACATCGCGCGCTACGCCGTCCGCGACATGACCAGCGCAGGCTCCAGCCTCAAGTTCTGCCTTGTCGCCACCGGAGAGGCCGACCTCTACCCCCGTCTTGGCCGCACGATGGAATGGGACACCGCCGCCGGGGATGCCGTCCTGCGTGGGGCAGGGGGCCATGTCGTCCGTTTCGACGACCACCAGCCCCTCGCCTATGGCAAACCCGGCTGGGACAACCCCTTCTTCATCGCCTACGCACCCGGGGTGACGCTCAAATGAAGACCCTTGTCGCCATCCCCGCCCGCTATGCCTCGACCCGCTACCCGGGCAAGCCGCTCGTCACGCTCAAGGGCCCCGACGGCGAGAAGACCCTGATCCGCCGCAGTTGGGAGGCCGCAACCTCCGTCCAGGGTATCGACCGCGTCGTCGTCGCCACCGACGACAGCCGCATCGCCGAACACGCCCGCGCCTTCGGAGCCGAGGTTGTCATGACCTCGTCGGACGCCCGCAATGGCACCGAACGCTGTGCCGAGGTGGCCGCCCAGCTTCCCGGCTACGACATCGTCGTGAACCTCCAGGGCGACGCGCCGCTCACCCCCGCCTGGTTTGTCGAACACCTCATCGCCGGGCTGGCCGCCGACCCCCAGGCCGACATTGCCACCCCCGTCCTGCGCTGCGATGGCCGGGCTGTCGCGGGCTTCCTGAACGACCGCCGCCATGGCCGCGTCGGCGGCACCACCGCCGTCTTCGGAACTGGCGGCAGGGCGCTCTACTTCTCGAAGGAAGTCATCCCCTACACCGGGCGCGACTATGCCCCCGACGCGCCCACGCCTGTCTTCCACCACGTCGGCGTCTACGCCTACCGCCCCGCCGCACTGTTGGCCTACCCGACCTGGCCCGTGGGTCCCCTGGAAACGCTCGAGGGTCTGGAGCAGCTGCGCTTCCTGGAAAACGGCCGTCCGGTGCTGTGCGTCGAGGTCGAGGCGAAGGGCCGCCAGTTCTGGGAACTGAACAACCCCTCCGACGTTGCGATCATCGAACGGATGCTTGCAGAGGCGGGGTGACGAAAGGCGCACTTGACCGGCCGCTGCGGCTCTGGACGATCATCCCGGAGTCGTTTTTTGGTGCGAAAGGGTCTAGCATCGGGCAGGTTGCCAATATTGCCGCGGGGCTGCCCGGATAAGGTCAGATTCGCCTGACAGTCGTTTCACGACACAGCTATTGAACACGAACATACAGGTAGGGACGAGTCATGAAAGCCAAGAAGATCACCAAGGCAGTGTTCCCGGTTGCCGGCCTCGGGACCCGCTTTCTGCCTGCAACCAAGTCGATTCCGAAAGAGATCATGACCCTCGTGGATCGCCCGCTGATCCAGTACGCCATCGACGAAGCCCGCGCCGCCGGCATCAAGGAATTCATCTTCGTGACCTCGCGCGGGAAATCTGCGCTCGAGGACTACTTCGACCACGCGCCGGAACTGGAATCCGAGCTGAAGAAGAAGAACAAGACCGACCTGCTGGACATCCTGAAGGACACCAACATGGACTCGGGCGCCATCGCCTATGTCCGGCAGAACCGGCCGATGGGCCTGGGCCATGCCGTCTGGTGCGCCCGCCGCCTGATCGGGAACGAACCCTTCGCCGTCCTCCTGCCCGATGACGTGATCGCCGCCGAAAAGCCCTGCTTGCAGCAGATGGTGGAAGCCCACGCCGAAACCGGCGGCTGCATGGTCGCCGCAATGGAAGTCGCGCCGAAGAAAACCTCCAGCTATGGCGTTCTCGACATTGGCGAGGACATGGGGTCCATCGTCCGCGTCAAGGGCATGGTGGAAAAGCCCAAGCCCGAGGACGCCCCGTCGAACCTGGCTGTGATCGGCCGCTACATCCTGACGCCGCAGGTGCTGACCAATCTCAACAAGATCAAGCAGGGCGCGGGCGGCGAGATCCAGCTGACCGACGCCATCGCGCAAGAGACCAAGAAGAAGGGCGGCGTCTTCGGCCTGCGCTTCCGCGGTCAGCGCTATGACTGCGGCTCGAAGATCGGCTTCCTGCAGGCCACCGTCGCCTTCGGCCTGTCGCGGCCCGAGTTCGGCGCGGAATTCGGCGACTTCCTGCACGAGATGGCCGCGATGCAGAAGGCCGCGCAGTAAGCTTGCCGTCCCCGGGAGCAAGGCGCAGCTTTCCCCGGGGCCTGCCTCACGCCTGCCCCATCGGTGATCTCGACCCGCCACCTGGCGGAGTGACCGGCGCCCTTCTGGCGCTGAAGCTGCGCACGCGCCGCCAGCGTCTCCTGTGGCGCGCCTGGCGGAAACGGGGTGAGCTTGACGCCCTCTCCGACCACACCGCCCGGATCGAACCCGAGGACGTGCTCTGCTTCCTCTGCGTCCGCAACGAGGCTGCGCGCCTGCCGCATTTCCTGCGCCATCACCGCGCACTGGGCGTGCGGCACTTCCTGGCGGTCGACAACGGCAGCACCGATAGCACGGCCGATCTTCTGCTGGATCAGCCCGACCTTTCCCTCTGGCGAACCACGTCCAGCTACAAGGCCGCCCGTTTCGGGATGGACTGGCTGACCTGGCTGCAGATGCGTCACGGCTCCGGCCACTGGTGCCTGACGCTGGATGCGGACGAGCTGCTGATCTACCCCTACTGGCAGACCCGACCGCTGCCTGCGCTGACGGGCTGGCTGCAGGACCAGGGCCGCGACAGCTTCGGCGCGCTGACCATCGACATGTACCCCCTGGGGTCGGTTTCGCAGGGCGAGGTCGGGCCGGACGACGACCCGATTCGCCACCTCGCCTGGTTCGATGCGGGCAACTACCAGGTGCAGGTCCAGCCGCGGATGCGCAATCTCTGGATCCAGGGCGGCGCGCGGGCGCGGGCCTTCTTCGCCACCGACCCTCGCCGCGCGCCCACCCTGAACAAGATCCCGCTGGTCCGCTGGCACTGGCGCCACGCCTATGTCAACTCGACCCATTCCCTCCTGCCGCCCCGGCTGAACGAGGTTTACGCGACCGACGGGGGCGAGCTGACGTCCGGCGTCCTTCTGCACACCAAGTTCCTCCCCGGGATCACCGAACGCTCTGCCGAAGAGAAGGAACGGGGCGAGCATTTCGGCAACGCCGCTCAATATGCCGCCTACTACGACCATCTGACTGCAGACCCGGTCTTGCATACGTCGGCGTCCACTCGTTACATCGGCTGGCGACAGATGGAGGCCCTGGGCCTCATGTCGCGGGGCGGTTGGGTATGACGGTTCACGGTTGCAGACTTGGGTGTCGCGGATGGGCCTGATGACCCTTCTCAGACTGCGCATCCGTCGCCAGTACCTCATCGCCCGCGCCTTCCGCCGCCGCCGCCAGCTCAGCCCCGTCTCCGACCGCACGGCCAACCTGCCCGCCCAGCCGATCCTCCTCTTTTCCACCGTCCGGAACGAAAGGGTGCGGCTCCCCTATTTCCTGAAATACTACCGTCGCCTCGGGATCGACCACTTCCTCATCGTCGACAACGGCTCGGACGACGGCACGCGCGAATACCTGGCCGAGCAGCCGGACGTCTCGGTCTGGTCCGCCACCGCCGGTTACAAGCAGTCGCGCTTCGGCATGGACTGGATGATGCACCTGCTGCGCCGCTACGGCCACGGCCGCTGGTGCCTCACCGTCGACGTGGACGAATTCTTCGTCTACCCCTTCTGCGAGACCCGCCCCCTCCGCGCCCTGACCGACTGGCTCGACAGCGGCGAGACGGTCAGCTTCAGCGCCATGATGCTGGACATGTACCCCAAGGGCCCGATGCACGAGCAGCCCTACCGCGAGGGCCAGAATCCCTTCGAGATCGCCCAGTATTTCGACAGCGGCAACTACGTCATCTCCCGCAACCCGCTTTACCGCAACCTCTGGATCCAGGGCGGCCCCCGCGCCCGGCTCTTCTTCACCGACCGCCCCAAGCGCGCGCCCGCGATGAACAAGACGCCCCTCGTCAAATGGCACCGCTCCTACGCCTATGTCTCCTCGACCCACATGGCCCTGCCCCGCCGCCTGAACCTCGTCTACGACGACCAGGGCGGTGAAAAGCCCTCGGGCGTCCTCCTCCACGCCAAGTTCCTCGACACCTTCGCCGCCCGCGCCGCCGAGGAACTGGCGCGCGGCGAACACTACGCCCAAAGCGCCGAGTACCGCGCCTACCGCGAAGGCATCGCCCGTGAGCGCGATCTCTGGTGCAACTGGAGCGAGAAATACGTCAACTGGAGACAGCTGGAAGTTCTCGGCCTGATGTCGAAGGGAAACTGGGCGTGACCCTCCCGGACGTCAAAATGGGCGTGATCATGCTGTGCCATGCGGCGCTGGACCGTGCAGCGCAACTGGCACGGCACTGGGCGATGCACGGCTGTCCCGTGGTGGTCCACGTCGACGCCCGCACGCCGCAGGCCCAGTTCGACACGCTGCGCGCCGCGCTGAAGGACCTGCCCGACATCCGCTTCATCGGCCGCTTCGCCTGTGAATGGGGCACGTTCGGGATCGTCGAGGCCACGCTTGTGGCTGCGGACCGGATGCTGGCCGACTTCCCCGAGGTCAGCCACGTCCTCCTCGCCTCCGGCTCCTGCCTGCCGATCAAGCCGGTCCGCGCCTTGCAGGCCCATCTCGCCGCCCATCCGATCACCGACTTCATCGAAAGCGTCACGACCGCCGATGTCGGCTGGACCATCGGCGGGCTAAACGAGGAACGCTTCACCCTCCGCTTTCCCTTTTCCTGGAAGCGCCAGCGCCGGCTTTTCGACAGCTATGTCGCGCTCCAGCGCAAGCTGGGCTTCCGCCGCCGCCTTCCGCCGGGCCTCGTGCCGCATCTCGGCAGCCAGTGGTGGTGCCTGACCCGACCGACTCTCCAGGCGATCCTGAACCATCCCGACCGGGCGCGCATCGACCGCTACTTCCGCCGCGTCTGGATCCCCGATGAAAGCTATTTTCAAAGCCTCGTGCGCCAGGTCTCGCCCCGCATCGAAAGCCGCTCGCTGACCCTGTCCAAGTTCGACTACCAGGGCCGGCCCTACATCTTCTACGACGACCACCTGCACCTCCTGCGCCAGGCCGATGCCTTCATCGCGCGCAAGGCCTGGCCGCAGGCGCAGCTTCTCTACGATACCTTCCTCACGCCCGACGGCGACCGCGCCCATGCCCCGGTGCCCAGCCCCGGCAAGATCAACCGGCTCTTCGCCAAGGCGGTCGAGCGGCGGGTCTCGGGTCGCCCCGGCCTCTACATGCAAAGCCGCTTTCCGACCCGCGCCCGCGGGGGAACCCAGTTCGCCGCGCCCTATGGCGTCTTCTCGGGCTTCGCCCAGCTTATCCCGGACTTCCAGCCCTGGCTTGCGCGGGCGTTGGACGCGCGGGTCCACGGCCATCTCTTCGCCTTCGACCGCGTCCAGTTCGCGGGGGGCGAGCCGGTCTTCAAGGGCGGCCTGTCCGACAGCCCGACCTTGCGCGACTACAACCCGAAAAGCTTCCTGGCCAACCTGATCTGGAACACCCGGGGCGAGACGCAGTGCTTTCAGTTCGGACCCGAGGATGAACAGGCGATCGCGCCGACCATCGTGTCCGACCCCAACGCCTCGATCTTCGTGGTGACCGGCGCTTTCGCCATCCCGCTCTGGCAATCCGGCCGCAGTGCCGCCGACGTAAGGGACAAGGCGGCGCGCCTGCAGAAGGTCGAAAGCGATTTCCTGCAGCTTTTGAAGGGCCCCGAAAGCAAGGCCCGCATCCGCATCTGGTCTCTCACCGAGTTCATCGAGAACCCCTCCGAACCGCTGGAGCAGCTTGTCGACCTCCTGAACCCCCGCGCCGCGCATCGCGTGACCGACCTGCCACGGCTTCAGGATCTCCACGGCTTCGGCGGCTTCCTTCAGGACCTGCGCAACCAGGGCATGGCACCGGTCCTGATGGGCGATTTCCCTTCCGACGCCGAGCTTGCCTCGCCCTCGCCCTCCTTCGCCCGGCCCCGCGTCGTCAGATGAGCCGCTTCCACAGCTTCGTCGTCTTCGCCGAGATGCGGACCGGGTCGAACCTCCTCGAGGCGAACCTGAACGCGCTTCCGGGCGTCCACAGCCATGGCGAAGTCTTCAACCGCTACATCCTGGGAAAGAAGGACCGGACTGAGCTTTTCGGGATCACCATGGAAGAGCGCGACCGCGACCCGCGGCCCCTGCTGCGCAAACTGCGTGAGGAAACCGACGGTCTGCCCGGCTTCCGCTTCTTCCACGACCACGACCTGCGCATCCTCGATGACGTGCTGCCCGACCCCGGCTGCGCCAAGATCATCCTCACGCGCAACCCCGTGGAAAGCTACGTGTCCTGGAAGATCGCCCAGGCCACCGACCAGTGGAAGCTGACCAATCCGAAGCGGCTGAAGACCGCCAAGGTCCGTTTCGACGTGCCGGAATTCCTGAAGCTTCTGCAAGACATCCAGGCCTTCCAGCTGTTCCTTCTCAATGCACTGCAGACCACGGGCCAGACCGCCTTCTACCTCGACTACGACGACCTTGGCTCGCTCGAGGTCATCAACGGGCTCGCGGCCTTTCTGGGGGTCGAGGCGCGGCTGAAATCCCTGGACGACACGCTGAAGAAGCAGAACCCCGGCCCCCTGGAGGACAAGCTGGAGAACCCCGAAGCCCTTGCCGAAGCCATCGCCGCCATCGACGTTTTCAATCTTGGTCGGACCCCCAGCTTCGAACCCCGCCGCGCCGCTGGCGTGCCGAACGCGCTGGCCTCCGAGGCTGGCCTCCTGTTCTTTCCGATCCGCTCTGGCCCCGAGGCCGCCGTCCGCGACTGGTTCGCGGGACTGGGCGCGGTGACCGAAGGATTCGAGCAGAAGACGCTGCGCCAATGGAAGCGCCGTCATCCCGGCCACCGCAGCTTCACCGTGCTGCGCCACCCGCTTTTGCGCGCCCATGCCGCCTTCCGCCGCAAGATCGTGATGGGCGAGGCGCAGGACCTCCGCCGCATCCTGATCAACGGCTTCCTGGCCGAGCTTCAGCCCCCGGGCGAACCTTTCGCGACCGCCAGTGCCGAACGCGCCGCCTTCTTGATCTTCCTGACCTACTGCCGGCTCGCCACCGGCGGTCAGACCGGGTCGCGGGTCGACCCCAGCCTCGCCAGCCAGACCGCGCTGGTGCAGGGCATGGCAGGCTTCCAGCCGCTGGACCATCTCTTGCGCGAAGACCGCTTGGCCGAAGGGCTGGCCGCCCTCGCCGCCGAGGCAGGCGTCCCTCCGCCCGCGGTCACCCCCGACCCTGCCGAGGCCGCGCTCTTGTCGATCTGGGACGAAACCCTCGAAACCGCCGCCGCCGAAGCCTACCAGCGCGACTACATGGGCTTCGGCTTTACCCGCTGGCGGACCTGACCAGCCCCAAGGCCTCCGCCAAGGAAGGCAGAAAAACATTCACAACCGGCGTCCCCTCTCCCCCACGGGGGAGAGGGCCAGGGTGAGGGGGAAAGAGCCGCGGTCAGACGTTAAGAAACCCCTAACGCCCGCACCCAAGCTATTGATTTCCTTGCAAGCCAGGCGATTGTCCACCGTGGACAGGATCAAGCCGCCTGGGGCGCCCGGCTCTCTGTCAGGATCGCGTACAGCTTGGCCGGGTCCGAATTCGCCCGCAGCTTCGCCACCACCGCCGGGTCCCGCATCGTCCGGCTGACCAATGCCAGCGCCTTCAGATGATCAACCCCGGAATCCTTGGGCGCGAACAGGCCGAAGACCAGGTCCACCGGCTGCCGGTCGACGCTGTCGTAGTCAAGCGGCTTCTCCAGCCGCAGGAAGACCCCGATGATCCCCTTCAGGTCCTCCAGCCGCGCATGGGGCAGGGCGATGCCATGCCCCACGCCGGTCGGACCCAGCGACTCGCGTTCCTGCAGCCCGTCGATCGCCGCCGCGCCGGACAGCCCATAGGCCTGCGCCGCGATCTCGCCCAGTTCCTGGAACAGCCGCTTCTTGGAGGTGAACTGCCCAACCACGCGAACCGCGCCTGGGACGAGTAGCTTGGAAAGTTCCATCGGGCCGTGACGATCCTGCGCCGCAAGGGCGCCTTACTTGCTGTTGCGAGGGTCGATCCAGCCGATGTTCCCGTCATCCCGACGGTACACGACGTTCACGCCCCCATGTCCTTCGTTGCGGAACACCAGCATCTTCTGCCCCGCCAGCTCCATCTGCATCACGGCCTCGCCCACGGTGATCGAAGGGATCTTCGTCTCCATCTCGGCGATGACCACGGGCTGCAGGCTGTCCGGCTCGGCCTCTTCGGTGTCCTCGTTCGCGGCGAGGATATACGAGGACGCCCCGCCGAATTCAACCGGTCCCGGACGGTTCGAGTGATGGTTGCGGATCCGCCGCTTGTAGCGCCTGAGCTGCTTGTCCATCTTCTCGCGGCAGCTTTCGAAGGCCGCATAGATCTCGGCCGCGTGCCCCTTGGCCTGCGCGGTCAGGCCGGTGGACAGATGGATCACCGCCTCGCAGACGAATTCATGCGCAACCCGCGAGAAAACCACGACACATTCGGTCGGACGCTGGGCGTACTTCTCCACCACCTCGCCCATTTCGGCCTTCACATGGGTCTGCAAAGCCTCGCCGACGTCGATCTGTTTCCCACTGATCTGATAGCGCATGGCCTCTCCTTTCACATGCTTCCAGCGTACTTCGGGGTCAGCCCCTGTGGACCGCACCCCTATAATAGAGATGGAAGGAACGTTGCGTCACGCAAGGACAGCCGACTGAAGTCTTCGCGGCACGACGGGGCAAACCGGTGGCAAATGACGCACGCATTGCGGGTATTTGGCGCAGCCCTCTGGCCCCTTGTCAACCGAATCGATGCGTTCGGTCAGACGATGCGGAAGTTCTCGCCCAAGTAGACGCGCCGCACGGTTTCGTCGCGCACGACCTCGTCCGTCGTCCCGCTCATCAGAACCTTGCCGTCGTGCAGGATATAAGCGCGATCCACGATCTCCAGCGTCTCGCGGACGTTGTGGTCGGTGATTAGCACGCCAATCCCACGGCCTTTCAGGTCATGCACCAAGTGGCGAATTTCCCCCACCGCGATCGGGTCCACCCCGGCGAAAGGCTCGTCCAAGAGCAGGTATTTCGGGTCCGCCGCAAGGCAGCGCGCGATCTCGACCCGCCGCCGCTCACCGCCCGACAGCGCCAGGGCCGGGGTCCGCCGCAGATGGGTGATGGAAAACTCCGACAGCAATTCCTCCAGGCGCTCGCGCCGCTTGTGGCGGTCGGGCTGGACGATCTCCAAGACGGCCAGGATGTTGTCCTCGGCCGTCAGGCCCCGGAAGATCGAAACCTCCTGCGGCAGGTAGCCGATCCCCAGCCGGGCGCGGCGGTACATCGGCAGGGCGGTCACGTCCTTGCCGTCGATCAGGACCTGCCCGCCCTCGGGCATCACAAGGCCGGCGATGGAATAGAAGCAGGTCGTCTTCCCCGACCCGTTCGGCCCGAGCAAGGCCACCACTTCGCCCCGGTGCAGGGTCATCGAGACATCCCGGATCACCGGACGCTTCTTGTAGCTCTTCCGCAAGCTGCGGATCTGCAACCCGGCCTGGCCCTCTGTCACCTTCAGCTCGGGCGCCATCAGTTGCCCCCGGGCTGGAAGGTCGTTGTCACCCTGCCCTCCATCAGCCCGGTCCCGTCCTGAAGGTTGATCGTCAGCTTCTGCCCTGCCATGGCCGAGCCGCCCTGCGTCAACAGCACATCCCCGGACAGCACGATCACGCCGGAATCGATGGTATAGACGGCCTCCTGCGCCTCGGCCGCGTCGCCAAGGTTGGTGACCGTCACACCACCGGTCGCCTCCAGGCTTTCGATGTCGTTCTGTTCGGTCCCGTAGTTGACCTTCACTTCGGCGGCAGCGAGTTTCATCTCGCCCTGGGTCACGACAACGTTGCCGGTGAAGATCGCAGTGCCGTCGGCATTGTTCACCGCAAGCTGGTCGGCCGTCACCTGGACCGGCTGGCTGGTGTCCTGGTTCAGGTCGCCGAACGCGATCTTCTGCTGCGCCCCGGCAGTCGTCGCCGCCAGCGCCAGGGTCAGGACCAGAAAACCAAGTCGAAATGCCATGCGTCGAACCTCTGCAGCCGTCTCAGCTGCCCGGTTGGTATATCAGCCGGACGCCGCCCTTGAAAACCAGAACATAGGACCCCGGGGTCCGGTTGTCCTGACGTAGCACCATGCCGTCGGCACTGATCTCGCCCGCCGGGCCCGTGGCCATGACCGGAGACCGACTTTCCAGCCCGGTCCGGTCCAGCTTGGCCGCGACCTCTGCCGTTTCCAGCCGGTAGCCGGTCGAGGTCGTCACGGTAACGCCGCCCGACAGCACCAGTTGCTGCGCGGTGTCGTCCATCTGCGCCTGGGCTGCAACAAGCTCGGTGCGGCCACCGTCGGGGGTGGCAAGGTCCAGCCGAAGCGCCGCCGCCTTGGCAGGAGCACCATCTGCGGCCGGGCGCGCCTCGTCGGCGGACAGGGTCACCGAGGCGCCGTCCTCCGTCGTACCGGCATAGGTTGGCGCGGTCATCCGCGGCTCGCGCGCAAGGTCCTCGACGTCGACTTCGGCATAGGGCAGAGCGGCCTCGGGGTCCACGCGGCGGGCGACGAGGAACAGGGTCGACAGGATCGCCAGCGCCATCAGCGGCAGGGCCACCTTCAGCCAGCCCACCACGCGCGTATGCCGGTCGGCCTGGGCCACTCAGACGACACCGGCCCGCAGGCAGTCATGCACATGCAGGATGCCGATGGCCCGGCGCGTGTCGGGCGCCGTGACGAGAAGACAGGTGATCTTGCGGGCGTTCATCAGGGCCAGCGCCTCGCCCGCCAGCGCGTCGGGGCCGATGGTGCGCGGGTTGGGCGTCATCACCTCGCCCGCCCGGTGCAGAAGCAGGCCTTCCAGGTGCCGCCGCAGGTCGCCGTCGGTGATGATCCCGATCAGATCGCCGTTGGCGTCGGTCACTCCCACGACGCCATAGCCGCGCCTCGTGATCTCCAGCAGGGCCTCGCCCATCGGCAGCGTGTCGGCCACCAAGGGCGGCTCGTCATGCATCAGGTCGCGGACCTTCAGAAGCTTTGCCCCCAACTTGCCCCCGGGGTGGAACATGCGGAAATGGTCCGGCGTGAAGGCGCGATGTTCCATCAACGCGATGGCCAGGGCATCGCCCAAGGCCAGCGTCATGGTGGTCGAGGTCGTGGGCACGATCCCCTTCTCGCAGGCTTCCGGCACCTGCGGCAACAGAAGGCCCACGGTCGCCTGCCGCATCACGGTGGACCCGTCGCGGCTGGTGATACCGATCAGAGGGATGCCGAAGCGCTTGGCATGGGCCAGAAGGTCGGCCAGTTCCGGCGTCTCGCCCGAGTTGGACAGCACGATCAGCACGTCGCCCTCGGCCACCATCCCCAGGTCGCCATGGCTCGCCTCGGCCGGATGGACGAAATGCGCGGGCGTTCCCGTCGAGGCGAAGGTGGCCGCGATCTTCCGCGCGATATGGCCCGACTTGCCCATGCCCGACACGATGACGCGGCCGCGCGCGTCCATCAGAAGGCTCACCGCCTGCGAGAAGGCTCCGTCCAGCGCCTCGGCTAGGGTCTCAAGCGCCCCCGCCTCGCGGCGGATCACCCGGCGGCCGGTGGCCAGAAGGTCAGTGGAGGAAGATGTCATTGGTATCTTCCCAGCCCAGAAGGTCCAGCTCGCACCGGGTCGGCAGGAAGGCGAACAGCCGCTGTGCCAGATCCAGCCGGTCCTCGCGGATCAGCCTGGCTTCCAGCTCGGCCTTCAGCTGGTGCAGGTAGAGGACGTCCGAGGCCGCATATTCCTTCTGCGCCTCCGTCAGCACCTCGGCCCCCCAATCGCTGGTCTGCTGCTGCTTCGAGACATCGACGCCGACCAGATCGGCCAAGAGATACTTCAGCCCATGCCGGTCGGTGAATGTGCGCACCAGCTTCGAGGCGATCTTGGTGCACCAGACCGGGGCTGTGGTGACGCCGAAGGCCTTCTTCATCACCGCGATGTCGAAGCGGCCATAGTGGAACAGCTTCAGCGTGGCGGGGTCGGCCAGAAGCCGCTCCAGGTTCGGCGCGCGGGTCTGGCCCTTGGCGATCTGCACCAGATGCGCGTCGCCGCTGCCGTCGGACAGCTGCACCACGCAAAGCCGGTCCCGGCGAGGGTCAAGGCCCATGGTCTCGGTGTCGATGGCGACGACGGGGCCAAGGATCAGGCCGTCGGGAAGGTCGGATTGGTGCAGATGGATGGCCAAGGGTGTGCTCTTTGCTGGATCCACCCCGGATTACGCTTGCGGCCCCGAAGGGTCAACCTTGGGCTCAGGCCTCTGCATGGGGCCGCTCGCCGTTGCCTTTCAGGCCTCCTCGCCGGGGCGGCGCACCCGGCCTGCCCGGTCGTGGGCACGGACACCGGCAGGCTCAAGGTCCACTGACCTTGGAACCTGGCGCATCACCTGCATCGGCGAGAGCCAAGACACGGTAAACGAATTCCGAATGTCCACAGTCAACGCGTTGATTCCAAATGCTGGAAACTTCTGTCCACACCGGACATCCCTCAGTTCACGACGAATTCGGCATGCAGCGCCCCGGCCGCATTGATGCTTTTCAGGATGTCGATCATGTCATGCGGCGCCACCCCCAGCGCGTTCAGCCCGGCCACCACCTCGGCCAGGTCCGTCCCGCCCCGCACCTCGGCAAGGCCTGTCCCCTCGGTCGCGATCGAGGCATTCGACCGTGGCACCACCACCGTCTCTCCTTCGGTGAAGGGGTTCGGCTGCGAGACGAGCGGACTCTCCTCGACCCGCAGCGTCAGGTTCCCCTGCGCCACCGCGACCCGGCTGATCCGCACGTCCGCCCCCATCACGATGGTGCCGGACCGCTGGTCCACCACCACACGCGCCCGGGTTTCCGGCTGCACCAGGATCCCCTCCAGCCGGGCCAGCACATGGGCCGGTGACCGCATCCCCGTCGCCCCGATGTCCACCGAGACTGTCCCCGCGTCAGTCATCTCGGCCACCCGCGCGCCGAATTCCTTGTTCACCGCCTGCTCGATCCGCGCCGCCGTGGTGAAATCCGCCGACTTCAGCGCGAGCCGCAGCGACGGCAGGCCAGCGAAGTCGAACTCCACCTCCCGCTCCACCCGCGCGCCCGAGGGGATCACGCCAGCGGTGGGCACGCCCTGCGTCACCCGGGCCACCGCATAGATCTGCCCGTCCGCCCCGTTCAGGGGCGTCATCACCAGCGTCCCGCCAAGCAGGCTTTTCGCGTCTCCGATGGCCGAGACCGTGACGTCGATCCGCCCGCCCGCCCGCGCAAAGGGCGGCAGCTGGGCGGTGACGAAGACGGCGGCCACGTTCTTCGGCCGGAACTCCTCGCCCGTCACGTTGGCCCCCAGCCGTTCCAGGAGGTCCGCCATGATCTCTTCGGTGAACGGCGCGTTGCGCAGCCCGTCGCCGGTCCCGTTCAGCCCGACAACCAGCCCGTAGCCCACCAGGTCGTTCCCGCGCACGCCGTCGAACTCCACCAGGTCCTTGATCCGGATCGGCTCGGCCAGCGCGGCGCCGGCGGACAGGATCAGGGCCAGAAGGAAGCGGATCATCTGAGATACTCCGTGAGGCTGAGCCGCGAGACGCGGGCGGTGACGAGGTAGAGAGACTCAAGCTGTGCCCGGACCGTCTCAAGCCGGGTCGCGGCTTCGTAGGGATCGACCGATCCGATGTCGGACCGCAGGATGCCAAGCGAGGTCTCCTCGGCCGCGTTGCGGGTCCGCGCGGCTTCGATCTGCGCTTCCACCGTGCCGATCCGGGCAGAAAGGGTGATCCGGGCATCCTCGGTCCGATGCAGGGTCTGCCCGGCAATCTGCGCCAGCCGCGCGCGTTCCTCGGGATTCCCGGTCAGTACGCCGCGGTCGATCAGCGCCGCCATCGCGAAGCCTGCCAGCGTGTCGCGGATCGCCGGATCCATCGCGGTGGTCGACAGGTCCGCCGTCTCTCCTGGCGCGATGGGGGCTGCCGATAGCGCCACGTCGCCCTGGTAGAAGGCCCCGAACCCAAGCGGATCGGCGAACCAGCCGTTCACCGCCGCCTCGACCTGCCCCGCCGTCGTCGCCCCCGCCGCAGCCGTCTCGAGCGCGACCAGCATGTCGTCTGCGCTGCCCAGCGGGACCGTGTCCGTGGCCGTGCCGGAGAACACCGCCCGACCCGAGGCTTGCGTGTTGACCAACCCAACCGCCGAGGCGAGGCGCCCCCGAGCCTCCGCGGCGGTCGCGTTCACCTGGGCGGGCGTCGGAAAGTCGCGTGAGCCCATGAGGGTCATGGTGATCCCGGCGGCGAGCTGCGAGAGGCCGCCAATCGCTGATTGCTGTGCGGCCGTCTGGAAGGCCGCGTCGGTAGTGTTGGTCCGGTAAGCCGCAAGGCGCGCCAGGCTTGCGTCCACCGCCAGAAGCGGGGACAGGTCGCCGCGCATCACCTGACCGATGTCCGTATGGCGCCCAGTCGCGACTTCCTGCGCAGCGTGCTGCACCTGGGCCCGCAGGTCCGCCCCCTGCCGCGACAGGATGTTGGTCATGCTTGCGTCGCCAACCGAGATCCGGGTCATCGGTCAAGCCTTATCAGCGTGTCGATCATGTCGGCGACCGCCTGGATCACCTTGGCGTTGGCGGCGTAGTTCTTCTCGATCACCAGAAGCTCCTGCATTTCCTGGTCGGTATCGATGCCGTTCTGGTCTTCAAGGTCGGTCAGTGCGGTCAGCCGGGCGGCGGTGAAGCTCTGCTCGGACTGGGCAGAGAGCCGCAAGGCGGCAGTGTCGGACAGGATGTCCGAGGTCAGCACCGCAAAGCTGCGGTTTCCGGCGGGGAAGCCGGTCGAGGAGAGCGGCCGCGCTCCGGACAGGGCAGCGTGCAGTGCGTTCAGCAGCGCACCATTGCCGGGCGGCCCTTCGGTCGCGGCCCCCAGTCCGTCGCGCAAACGGAAGAGCGCGCCGCCCTGGGCCGGATCGGCGGCGGGGTTCAGGCGCAAGCGGCCGGCCAGGCCGACCTCGTCCAAAGGATCGAAGGCGCCGCCTGCATCGGTGAAGATCCCGACCGCACCGGGAGCCAGGCTTGGGTCAAGGCCCGAGAACCGCTCCACCAGGTCGCGGGCCGCGGCGTCCAGCTTGCCCTGGGCCGTGACGGCAAGCTCGTCCCGCACGGCAAAGAGCGCGCCGAGCGTGCCGCCCAGGATCGGGCTTGCCGAACCGGCAGTGTCGAAGGGCCGGCCGTTGATGGTGATCCCGGACAGCCCGCCAAGTGCCTGCGTCATCTCGGGGGTGATCGTGTGGACCGGGGTAAAGCCGAACACGGCCGCCGAGCCGTCCAGCAGCGGCGCTCCGCCGGTGGTGAACAGCGCGATCTGGTTCAGGTCGCGCGGAACTTCTCGGATCGGGACAATGGCCGAGATCTGGTCGACCAGCCGCTGCCGCTCATCCAGAAGCGCCGAGACGTCGCGACCCGCCCCGGTGAACGAGCGGAGGTTCACGTTCAGCTCATGCAGCTGCTGCAGAGTGGAATTCAGCCGGGTGACTTCCTCGCCGATCCGGCGGTCTGCCGAGGCGCGGGCGTTCTGGATGTCGGTCGTGGCTGCCGCGAACCCGGCCATCAGCGATTTGGCGGTGGTGGCGATACCGTTCAGCCGGGCCTGCGCTTCCGGCCGACCCGCCGCCTCGACCAGGGACTGGTCGAAGGCAGCCAGGCGCGCCGCCAGCGACGAGGGACTGTCCGCACTGCCAAGCGCCTGTTCGACGCGCTGCAGGAACTCGGCCCGGACGTTGCGCTCGCCGGTTCCGGCTTCCGCCAGCCGACGCTCGCCCAGAAGATGCCGGTCGACGTCGCGGCGGACGCCCAGGATCTGCACCCCCTGACCATGCGCTGCCAGGACCGCAGCCCCAAGGCTTACCTCCCGGCGGGCATAACCGGGCGTCGTCGCGTTGGCCACGTTCGACGACAGGATCTCCGCCTGACGCGAGGTGGCCGACAGCCCCGACAGGGCCCCGGCAAGGGCGGAGGTGACGCTCATCGCCTATCACCGCTTGATGTTGGTGGTTTCCTGCAGCATTTCGTCCACCGTCTGAATGACCTTGGCGTTGGACGAATAGGCGCGCTGGGTCTGGATCAGGCTGGTCAGTTCGGCCGCGACGTCGGTCTTCGATCCCTCGCGCGAATAGCCCTGGATCGACCCGGTCGGCCCGGACCCCGCATCCCAGAGGAAGAACGACCCCGAGTCGGGCGAGACCTGGTAGGTCTGGTTCGAGAGCGACAGAAGCCCGTTGGGGTTCGGCACATCCACCAGCGGGATCTGGAACAGGCGCCGGGTGAAGCCGGTGTCGTAGGTGGCGTTCACATAGCCCTTCTCGTCGACCTCGACCGTAGTCAGGTTGCCGACGGGCGAGCCGTTCTTGGTGATCGAGACGGGCGCAAAGTTGTCGGAAAGCTGGGTCAGCCCGTTCGGGTCGCCGGCGCGGCCGATGCCCACGGTCAGCGGGCCGCCGGCCACGGTCAGGGCCAGCGTGCCGTCGGCGGCGTTGTAGGCCCCGCCCGACACCACGGTGACCGAGGCCAGCGTGCCCCCCGCCCCGCGGCTGTCGTCGAAGGTCAGGTTGTACTCGCCGATCAGGTTGCCGCCGCCGGCGCTGTCGCGGATCTGCATGGTCCAGGCATTCGAGGAGCCGGTGGCCGGGACGGTCGGGATGAAGGTGATCTCCAGCGACTCCGAGGTGCCGAGGTTGCCGAAGTATTCCACCGACAGGGGAGGCGGCACGGCGGTCGATCCGGCCTCGGTGTAGGTGGCGGGCAGGTTGACGCCAAGGTTCATCGTCGTCGTGGGATCGCCTGCGGTCTGGTTGGTGTTGATCACGATGGGAACCAGGCCCGAGATCGTGTCTCGCGGATTGGACGGAATCGTGCCGTCGGCATTCGCTGGCCACCCCAGCAGCACCAGACCCGAATCGGTCTTCAGCACCCCGTCCGCATCGGTACGGAAACTGCCGGTCCGCGTCATGAGAAGCGGGGTGTCCGACAGCGCATTGCCCAGCGACACTTCGTTGATCACCGGCAGCATCCCGCGGCCGGCGATCGCCAGGTCCAGCGGGTTCCCGGTCCCCACCAGGTCGCCGCGTTCGTCGATCAGGCGGATCGTCGAGGCCCGGACGCCCCCGGCCGAATAGGTCCCCGACCCGCGCGACGAGGTGATCACCATGCTGGTGAAATCGGTTGAGGCGCGCTTGTAGCCGTAGGTGCTGGAGTTCGCGATGTTGTCGGAAATCGAGGCTAGCCGCGTTGCATTCGCGTTAAGACCGGCCACGCCCGCCGAAAGCGAGGAGGAAATCGTCATGGAAAGCGCCTTTCTGCAGCTTCGATTCCTGGTGGAACGACCCTGCAGCACGGCCCCTTAACACGCGCCTAATGGATAAAAGTCGAAGGATTATCTGTCGCGGCGCAGAAGGATGATCTCCATCCGGTTGTTGCGTTCGGCCGCAGGATCGGCCACCGCGGGCTTGCGGTCGGCAAAGCCCGAGATGCGCTGCATCCGCGCCGCGTCAATCCCCGCCGCCTCCAGCAGTTCACGGGTGCGCTGGGCGCGGTCGGCTGACAGGTCCCAAACCGGATTGTCGATCAGCGTCACCGGATGGGCACGCAGGTGGCCAGAGACCGCAATCTCGTTGGTGGTCAGGTTCAGCACTTCGCCCAGAAGATCCACAAGCGCCAATGTGACCTTGGTTGGCTCGGCGCTGTCCGCATCGAACAAGGGGGCATCGGGAAGATCGAAAAGCTCGATCACCAGACCCTCATCCGTGACCCGGGTGACGACATGGCGCAGCAGCCGTTCCATCGTGTTGCTTTCACCGCCCCGCGCCAGAAGCGCCTTCTCGACGTCCTCCAGCTCGGACTGGGCCCGGCCCTCGCCCGCTGCCCCCTTGCCGGCCTCATCTCCGGCGGCATCGGCGGAACTGGCCGAGGTCTTCCGGTCCATCGCGCCGGTCCCGGTCTGGGCCATCGTCTCTTCGGCAAAGACGCTGTCACCTCCGAAGGCGCCGTCGCCCCCGCCCGAGATGCGGTTCACCGGGATCGTCGGATTGAAATAGTCCGAGATCCCCTTCCGTTGCTTTTCCGTCGTCGCGTTCAGCAGCCACATCAAGAGGAAGAACGCCATCATGGCGGTCACGAAGTCCGCGTAGGCAACTTTCCATGCCCCGCCGTGGTGGCCCCCGCCACTGATGACCTTCTTCCGCTTGATGATGACCGGCGCCGCATTGCCTTGCGCAGCCATCCCACATCACCCAAGCCATACACCCAGCAACAGGAATAGCATCCGCAGCCTTTACGCGCGCTTAACCCAAAGGATTTTAACGACTTTCGCGATGCGGCACAGGCCTAAGCCAGCGCGGCCCGCCACGCGCCAAGGGTTGCCGTCGTCGCATCGCCCTCGATGACGCCCAGCAGGATCGACGCCCCGATGCGGGCGGCCACGATGCTGTGACCCTCGACCAGAGTGGCGCCCAGCGTCATGCAGATCGGATCCCCCGGGGCAGCGGAAAGGACGTCGAACTGCTGCTCCAGCGACGCCTGCTCCTCCCCCAGAAAGCCGTCCAGGTGCGAGACCATCTCCTCCGGTCCCTCCGACCGGCCATCCTCGCTGCCGCCCTTGATCAGCCAGGCGACCAGAGACGGTCCAAGCGCCGCCGCAAAACCGGCCAGGCCACCGCCTTCGGCCGGGCTGCCGTCGGACGACGCGGCTGGCGGTGCTGTTTCCTCCTGCGGTGCGGCCACCGGGTCCTCGTCGGGGCCGACCGCGTTCAGATCGATCAGAAGCAGGTCCGCCAAGAGCGCGACCGGAAGGCCGACACTGACCTCCTCGCCGCCACGCCCGACGGGGCCCGAGATCACGTGCAACTCCTGCCGCGGCATCGCGACGCCCTGCAGGAGCTTGATCAGGTCGTCCTTGTTCTCGTCCTCAAGCGCCTCGCGCCCAAGGCAGGTCTCGGCACCGACCAGTCCCTGAGCGTCCGTCACACGCAGGATCCGGCGCCCCGCGACATCCAGCGTCAGGCTGGGTCCGCCCATCGATACGAATCGCAGCGACCGGGCCAGCATCGTCTCGTTCGTGACGCGAAGCAGCTGGGCCACCGGGTTTCTATCCGTCGCTTCGGAAACGACCCACCCACCGCCCGGCACGATGCGGGCGGCCGTCTGCAGGCTTTGCAGACGCGCAAGGATGGGAATCGTGCCCCTGTTCAACGGTCTGCCCGGCCCTCGTCACCCAGCATGAGTGATGCTTTCAAGCGTGCTGCGGATTTTGGCCACAAACGCAGGAAGGTCAATGCCGTGGTCGCAGATGCAGCACATGGCATCGGCCGGTTCGGTCTCTGAGCGCAAGAAGACCCGCAGGTTCTCTGGCCCCATGACCACCGCGCCGTTGGGTTCCCCGAAAGCCTCGACCGCCAGCGCGAAGAGCGGATCGTCGAAACTGGCGCGCGCCTGGTCGCAAAGCCTGTCCAGATGTTCCTGCGTGGTCGAGAGCGTGCCCGCGCTTGACAGGATCATGCGGGATGACAGGTCCGCGAAGGCCACGAGACGGGCCTGCGGATACGCCTTCACGACGGCGCCAAGGCTTTCAGTCACACCCAAGCTTGTGCCTTTCCCGGCTTAAAAACTCTTGAGCCGGGGCATCGGCGCCGGTTCGTCGATCCCGACCAGCTGGTCCGCAAAGGACACGGTGGTCGGTCCGGTTTCACCCGTCGGCCGTTCCGTGCGCAAGAGCCGTTCGCCGGCGGCAACGCGCCGTGGCAGGACTTTGATGACCGGCGTGTTGCGGATGACCATCAGGCGCTCGAAAGTCTTCGAGATGAGGCTTTGGCCGACCTCGGTCTCGTTCGCCGGATCAGGCTGGATCGTGGGCTTCTCCTCGTCACCCTTCTCCGGGTGGCCTTCGTCGATGATGCGGTGGATGACCTCGAACAGGGCCTTGGTGAAGTCGTCCGCCCCGCTGGCCCGCCACTTCTCCTCGTCGTCGCCCGCGCGCATCGCCTGGAGCAGTGACACGGGGTAGACGTCGGCGAAAAGGCCGTCGGTTTCCTGCTTGACGCGTTTCAGGACCTTGGCCCGGTCGTTCTCGCCCAGGATCTTGTCGAAGCGCGTGACGAGAAGCAGGCTGTTGCGGCGCATTTCCTGCGGGAAGGTGGACCAGACGCCCGATTCGGACTGCCGCCAGGCCTGCGTCGCGTGGGTGCACCACAGAACCGCGTCCGCGAGGTGCGCCATCCGCTCCCACACTTCCGACGACATCGACGGGTCCGAGATCCCGGGCATGTCGATCAGGTCGCAGTACCGCAGGATGTCGCTCTTCATGAAGATGCGGACATGTTCCGTGGTTTCCAGGCTGACCTGCTCCAGCTCTGCCAGGTCCAGGTCATAGGCATGGCCGTCCAGGCCCATCGTGTAGGCGTCGTCGGGGCCGTAGGACAGCCAGACCGGAGGCAGCTGCGTTGCAGTCACCTTCTCCAGCAGAGGCTTCGCCCCCATCAGCACGTTGCAAAGCGTGCTCTTTCCCGAGCTGAATTCGCCCATGATGGCGATGCGGGGCTTGCGGGTCAGCGGCATTCCTCAGGTCCTTTCGTACCCTTGCAGAACCTAGTCGGCGTAAATCGCCAGCTCGTCCATGATCGAGGCCAGGCATTCCTGCCGGTCCTCCCAGGCGTTCACGCCGAAGAGTTCCTTCATCTCTTCCATCGAAATCTCGGAAGATGCCAGAGCGCTCATCAGAAGTTCGCGCTGCTCTTGCAGGAAGTCCTTGAGGGTGGCCTGCGTGCGTTCGCGGAACAGCCCGATCTGGATGGTCTTCAGGTCGTTGATGATCGGATCGGTTTCCGCCCGGATCAGCTTGTTGAAGTCCTGCGCAAAGGCCTTGTAGCCGCGGCGGCGCTGCCACCAGCCCTTCCACCAGCTGACCTGCAGGTCCAGCGCGATCGTCTGGCCCAGGTTGATCGGCGGCGGGATGTAGGACACCACGGGCGTCTCGATCTTGAAGCCTTCGACCGTGATCGAGAAGGTCTTGCCGTACAGGTCGGCGATCTTGACCGCGGTTTCGTTGTTCACCTCGGCCGCGATGGCATGCATCTTCTTCAGCACGACCTGGTAGGACGAGGATAGCAGCATCCGCAGCCCCAGCGGGCTGTAGTGCCAGGTCGCGTCCTCGCCGTTGGCCTGCAGGTGTTCGATCAGGCTGTTGGTCGCGCGATCCAGGAACCGCTCATAGCTTTGGTCGATGCGGTTGGTGAAATCCTTGCAGACGTTGTTCGTCAGCGCAGTCAGCTTCTCGACCGCGGCAAGTTCGATCTTGCGCAGCTCGCTGTCCAGCTGGTCGGGCGTCATCGTCCGGTTCAGCTGGCCGTCCGACTCCAGGATGCGGACCTGATCGACCACGTCCAGCGACTGCGCTAGGTTCAGCGCCTGGCGCGACGACTTCTGCAGCGCCTCGCGGACCGGGCCTTCGTACATCCGCTGGCCCAAAGCATCCAGCAGTGCCGGAACGCCCGAGGCGTGCCAGACCAGCTGTTCGGCCGACCAGTCGTTCATCTTGTCGGCGAAGGCCGCACGGGTCCAGTTGATTGCCGAATCGGTCGAATCCTCGGCCATCTCGTCGATCTTGCCTTCGAGGACCGAGTTCGCCCAATGGGCCGAGCCGTAGATGATGTCGATGTCCGGCGGCGCGTTGTTCTTTTCCAGCGTCTCCAGGATCGCGCGGTGGATTTCGGGGACCTGGTTGGCCGGGTCGGGCAGTTCGTCGATCCGGTTGACGAAGATGATGATCTCGCGCGACTGGCGGTGCGCGATCAGGCGGATCAGCGCCATGTCCATCGTCGTCAGCGCCTGGTGTGCGGACAGGACGACGATACAGGACCGGCTGTCGCGGACCGCGTTGATGGTGATCTGCTCGCGCATCATGAACGTGTCGTTCACGCCGGGGGTGTCCCGGATGCACATCATGATCGGGAAATCTTCGCGCTCGATATACAGGTCCGCCGACTTGGTGATGTCGGTGAAGCGGCCCGCCTCGGCACCGCCGGTTTCCTCGTCGCCGACGCAGACGTAGCGGCGCAGAAGCGCGTCATCCACGGTGCCGTAGCGGTGTTCGGTGCCCAAGAGCATCTCGAACTTGCGGCCCAGGCGCGCCTGCGCCTTCTCGCGCATCTGCACGACCTGCAGGCGCAGCTTCTCCAGCTCGTCATCCGCCCCGGCACGCGCCGCCAGCTGGCCGATCCGGCCGCCGTTCGAGACAAGCTTCTCCCATTCGGCGTTGTCGAAGAACTTGAACTTCGCCTTCACGTTCAGCTCGGGCGAGGGCGTGTTGATGTGCAGCGAGGTGACGACCGACGTCCAGGGGTTCACATCCGTCGGCAGCAGCCCCGGCGCGCCGATCATGGCGTTCAGAAGCGAGGTCTTCCCGGCCTTGATCTGGCCGATCACGGTCACCGAGGGTTCCACTTCCCGGACCTGGCTCATGATCCGGGTCACCTTCTTCGAAGTGTCCGGGTCGGCCATCGTCACGAAATCGCGAAGCACATCCTCGAACTGCGTGATGGCGTCGGCAATACGGGTCAGGCCCGGGAAATTGCGTTTCAGCGCAACCTCCGGCTCCTGGATATCCACCCCATCCAGCTCGTCCTGGTTCTCAGCTACGGCACCCAGTCCCATGATCACCTCATACCTGCGGGCTCGATCCGTTTCGTTCGCAAGCGCAACGCACAAGTCCTCGCAATCGTGTCATAAGTTTGGAAAGTGGTCCCAATTGGGCACATTCTTGACGATTCTACGCTCACAATGACGTCACACTGTGCGTAATGTTTCCAATTCGCGTTTAAGTTGTAGAAGAAGCGTCAGAGCATCATCTGCAGGTGCATGACCTTTTTCCAACTGCATCAACATGATAAGGTCCAAGACCTCCCCCACGTCACTGCTGATTCTGCGCATCTCTTCGGAACGGCCACGCGATACCACGTTCTGCAGCTGTTCGCTAGTTTCCCGGGCGTGTTCCAGAATCATGTCGACCGGCACCTTGCCCTCGGGATCGACAACGCCGGCAAGGCCGGCCGACCGCACGGCGATCAGTCCGACGGCCTCGTCGACCAGCCCCTGCTCGGTCGTCGGCAGGGCCGCAGCGGCGGGGCCGGGGGCCGCGACGGGCACGGCGCGGGGGGCGATCCGGGGACGTTCCCGGCGCGGCGCGGGGGCGTCGGGCGCGATGCGCGGCTCGCGCCGCATGATCGCCGCGGGCGAGAACTGGTCATCCGGGACGGCCGTCGCCGGAGCGGCCGACGGCGCCGCCACCGCCACCCGCGGAGAGCGCGTGACCGGCGCGGACGGCGGTGGTGCGGCGGGCGTGTCGACGGGGGCAGCGGGCCGAGCGCGGGGTTCGCGGTCGAACAGCCGCGGGAGATCCTGGGGCGGCTCGGCGCGTGCGACCGGGGCCGGCTCCTCTTCCGGTTCCGGCGCCTCGACGTCAAGGCCCTGATCGGGCACCGGGGGCTCTTCACCCTCTTCGGCGCCGGCCAGCTCCTCGCGCTGGCTTTCCTCCAGCGCCGCCTCCATCTCCTCGGGCGTGGCGCGCAGCGCGGACAGGTCGGGCAGCGGCAGGTCGCGGCCCGTCGCCGCGGGGCGCCGCGCACCGAACAACTGCGGTCGGATCGCCCGGGGCGCTTCGGCGGCGGGCTCGGGTCTGGGCGTTACCGCACGGGCAGGGCGGTCGCGCAGTCTGGGCCGTTCCGCCACCGGTTCCTCGTCCTCGGGAAGCAGATCCGGCTCGGCAAGCGTCTCCGGCGCGGCCGCGACGGGTTCCGGTTCCGGCTCGGGCACCGGGTCCGGCTGCGGAGGCGATGCCGCCTCTTCGACCACAGGCACGGCGGGCTCTTCGGCGACGGGAGCGACGGCCGAGGCACGCGGGCGACGGGAGCTTTCCCGAGCCGTCTCCGGTTCCGGCTGGGGCGCTGGTGCAGGCGAGGCCTCGGTCTCGGCCTTGGACTTCCAGGTCGTCCGCAGCGGAACCGCAGGCGCAGCCGCCGCGTCGCCATCCGACGAAACGCGCTTGATACGGTCGGCGAACCGCCGCCGGGTCCCTGACGGCTCGGCCTCCGGTTCCGGCGCGCTGGGCTCGGGCGTCGGTTGCGGTTCCGGCTCGACCGGCGCAGCGGCGGCCACCGGCTCGGGCGCCAGTTCGGGCGCCGGTTCCGGCTCCACGGCGGGCGCCGGCGTCTCGACGACGGGCTCTGCCTCGGCCACCGGCTCTGGTTCGGGTTCCGACTCCGGCAATGGCTCAGGCTCTGGCGCCGGGACTGCCATTGGCTCGGCCCGGGTCTCGACAACCGGCGCGGGCTCGGCGGCAGGCACCGGCTCGGCCACCGGCTCGGGCGGAGGGGTCCAGACCTTGGGAGCGTCGTCCTCGGCATCCGCAAAGCGCTTGGCGACCAGCTCGCTTGCCTCGACGTGCCGCGCCAGAAGCAACTCGGCCGTGTCCATGTCCGCGCGGCGACCCGACTGAACCCGGGTCTTGATGGCCGTGATCACCGCCGAGGCGCCGCTGTCCCGGAACAGTTCGCGGTTGACTTGTCCGCCCGGAGGCATCGCCGCCCGCGCCTGCTTGGCCGAGATCGACAGGATCTGGCGGAACTCTTCGCTGGCGCGCAGCTCGACCCGGTCATGCATCGCCTGCGCAGCATCCCGGCTGCCCAGGAGGTCGACCTTGGTCAGGAACATGAAGCTGTTGTCCTTGACCGCATCCGGCAGGCTTTCCCAGACCGCCTGCTCTTTCGGCAAATACGAGGTCGTGCACCAGATCACGATGTCCGACCGCTTGCTGGCCCAGGTCGCGGCGCGCTTCTGTTCGGCCTCCATCGGCCCGGCGGACACTTCCAGAAGGCTGATGACCTTCAAAGCAGGAAGGTCGATCTCCAGCGTCACCAGCGCTGGGGCCAGCGGCAGGGCATCCGCCAGGTCCGTGCCCGGAACGATCTTCGTGGTCCCGTCGGTCAGCGTGCACAGCATCCGCCCCACGTCGCCGTGCTGGACGATGATCGTCGGCAGGCGCAAAGTTTCCGGGACGACGACCGTTCCGACCAGCAGGTTCAGGATCGACGACTTGCCCGAACCCGGCAGGCCCAGAAGCGCGATCCGCGCCGGGCGTTCCAGCCGTTCGATCAGACGCTCGGCAGCCTCGGCCGGACCGCCGGCAGGAAACAGCCCGCGGTCAAGCGCGCGGCCAAGCCGCTGGGCGACTGTGAGTTCTCCGTCGGTATCTGCCATGTCTTACTTTATGACGGTGACTCGCCGTGGCCGCAACCTTGCAGGGGACAAATCCTCAACCGCCGGATCGGGGTTGCTTTCTTGCACCGCCTCGACGACCCGGCGAGGCGCGCGCTCGGCCCGGCTTTCGGGCAGCGGGTTCGGGACCTGGACCGGGACCGGGGCAAGCGTGTGGGCAGCCGCCGACTTCTGCCCCGGCTGCCGCAGGTGATCCGGCGCGACCGTCGTCAGCCGCCGTGGGCGGGCCACGGCGACCGTGGGAGCCTGGGGCCGATCCTCCGCGCCGCGGGCCGAGGCGTCGTTCACCTTGATCACGGTGAAGCTGATGTTGTCCTGGTCCGGGTCGTCCAGCCGCGTGATCTCTTCCAACAGCCGTTCGGCGATTTCGGTGGACCGGGTCTTGCGGTACTTGTTCAGCACCTTCTCGATCTGGGCATTCGTAAGGAACTGCAACCCGTCCGAGGCACAGATGACGATGTCGCCCGCCTTCAGCTCGAACGGCTTCGTCGGGCAGTCGATCTTCGGGATCCGGGTGCCCATCAGGACCGAGATCAGGCAGTTGCGGTCCGGATGATTGGCCGCCACCTGCGGGTCCATCAGGCCGGACTTCACCATGAAATCGATCTGCGGCGCCATCGAATGGTCTTCGTTCAGCTGGGTCAGCCGGCCATTGCGGAACAGGAACAGCGGCGAATCCCCAATGGAGATCCACCAGAGCCTGTTCTCCACCAGTGCCGGGACCACAAGCGTGGCACCCATACCCTCGGTCTCAGGGTGGGTGCGGGTGTGCTGGCGCAAGGTCTCGTTTGCAAGATCCGCGACGGACCGCAGGATTTCCGGCGCGCGCGTCTCGAAGGCCGTGACATCGGCGAAATGGAACTTCAGCTCGCTGAAGACCTCGGTCAGCACGATCTTGGAGGCGACGTCCCCGGCGGCATGGCCGCCCATCCCGTCTGCAAGAACGACGAAGCCGGCCTCGGCGCCGACCGGGAAATCCGCGGTGATCGCGTCTTCCTGATAGTCGCGCGCGCCCTGGCTTATGCCGGAAGCCACATCATATCGTGGCTCACGCGATCGCCATATCATTACCGTCTCCCTCGGACTCGACCGCAGACCAGTTAAAGTCTGGCGTACACAAAACCTTCAACATCAGCGTCGTTTCACCGATCTGGATGACGTCCTTGTCGGTGACAACCGAGGTAGTAAGCAAGGGTTTTCCGTTCAAGCGCACGAGGTTCGACTTGCCGCCATGGCCCAGGTGGAACTGGTGCGTGGCGGGGTCATAGGCGATCGCCGCATGGTTCTGGCGGGAAATCGCCATGTCGCCGAAGTCGAGCGAGATGGTCTGGTCGCTGCCGCGCCCGATCTGCGACACGCCCCGCATCACCGGGAATGCCGCGCCACGGCCGGGCCCCGAGATGATGACCAGCCAGCCGGTCGGGTACATCACCACGCCCGCCTTGTCGCCCGGCTCGATCGATTCCTCCATGCGGCCTTCGTCGAAGAGCGGCACCACCGCCGCCGGCTGCGGCTCGAAGCCAAGGACCCGGGTCTTGGTCCGCGTCGCCCGACGACGCGCGCTGGCGTCGGCCGCGACTTCGCGCGCCGGGGTCGGGGCCGGAGCGGCGGGTGCCGGCTCCTCTTCCTCAAGCTCCCAGATGTTGACCGCCGGGGTCGGGCCGTCCTTGGCCACCACCGCGCTGTTCGGCGTCTGGGTCAGGACTTCCGGGCTGCTGTCGGACAGCTTGGGAAACCGGCCAGCGGCGGGTCCATTGCCCTGCGCAACCGACTGGACTGCCGCTTTCGTGGCCTCGATCTTCTGTTGCTCGCTGCCATCGAAGCGCGCCGCGGACTTCGATTTCGAGGACCGTCCAAAGAGCCAGCCGAAGAGATTCATGTTCTGCACCCCGCACCCCGGAACACCGTCCGAAGCGTCTTCATTGTTGCCGGTTCAGGTTACCAAGGCCTGAAGGGCCAAGCGTGCCTGCCGAACTGTTGCATCCAGAAACACATCGCACCGCCCGAAACACCCCGGCTGCCCTTGCAGCCGTGATGGTCTGATGGATCAGACCACCCCGTTTCGTACCGATTATTCAAGAACTTTGTCCAAAAAATGATCCTAATTCGGTCATTTCACGGATCAAGTGCTTCCTGTCGCTCAGGCCACGCGGCTTACCACGAAATCCGCAAGCCGGGAAAGAATGTCGCGCAGCGGGTGCTCGGGCAGGCTGTTCACCGCCGCCTTGGCCTTGGCAGCCCAGCCCAGGGCATCCAAGCGGCAGGCAGATATGGCGTCGTGGCGGGCCAGGATCGCCATGGCTTGGGCCAGGTCGCCCTCCTGCTGGTCACCCTTCTCGATCACCCGGGTCCAGAAGCTGCGCTCTTCCGCCGTGGCGCGAGCCACCGCCTTGATCAGTGGCAGGGTCAGCTTCCGTTCACGGAAATCGTCGCCGGTATTCTTGCCGATCACCGTGGCCGAGCCGCCATAATCCAGCATATCGTCAACAATCTGGAAGGCGATGCCCAGGGCGTCACCATAGTCGCGCAAGGCTGTGACGTGGCGTTCGTCGGCCCCCGCGATGACGCCCCCTACCTCGGTCGCCGCAGCGAACAGCGCTGCCGTCTTGCCCCGGATGACCTGCAGGTAGATCGCCTCGTCGGTCTTCAGGTCCTGCGCCGCCGTCAGTTGCAGCACCTCGCCCTCGGCAATTGTGGCCGAGGCATTGGCCAGGATGTCCAGCACCCGAAGGCTGCCCGTTTCGACCATCAGCTGGAAACTGCGGGCGAAAAGGTAATCGCCCACCAGGACCGAGGACTTGTTATCCCACAAAAGGTTCGCCGTCGGCCGTCCGCGCCGGCGCTGGCTTTCGTCCACCACGTCGTCGTGCAGAAGGGTGGCCGTGTGGATGAACTCGACCGTCGCCGCCAGCTTCACGTGGTCCTGCCCGCCGTAGCCCAGCATCCGCGCCGCCGCGAGCGTCAGCAGCGGCCGCAGCCGCTTTCCGCCCGCTTCGACCAGATGAGCCGTCACCTCGGGGATGCGGGGGGCGTGCTCGCTTGCCATCCGCGCGCGGATCAGCGCGTTGACCGCCGCCATGTCTGCCGACAGCGCATCGCTCAGCGCGTCCTGCGGCGCCATTGCCTTGTCCACCGCCGTCTCGCCCGACCCGTCCATGCCGCCTGCCGCCCTTGCCCCGCGCGAAGGGCGGGATTACCTGAGATCCATGAAGGAACTTCTGCGCACGACCGACCCCACGGTGATCGCCTTCGCCACGGTCCTTCTTGAGGGCGAGGGTATAGCGGCCTTTCCACTGGACGTCCACATGAGCGTCCTGGACGGCAGCCTGGGCATTCTGCCGCGCCGGTTGATGGTGGCCGAGCGGGACCATTTCCGCGCCGCCGCGATCCTGCGCGACAACGACATCCCGCTTGACCCGTGATGTTCGCCGAGGACCAGCTTTCGGACGACAAGTTCCTCTGCGGCCGCCTGCGCCTGTTGCAGCCCGTGAAAGGCTACCGCGCCGCGACCGACCCGGTGCTGCTCGCCGCCGCCTGCCCGGCCGAACCGGGACAGTCCGTGCTTGACCTTGGGTGCGGGGCAGGGGCGGCGGCCCTGTGTCTTGGCCACCGGGTGCCGGGCCTTTTCCTTGCGGGGCTGGAGCTGCAACCGGCCTATGCCGATCTGGCGCGCCGCAATGCCGAACGGAACGGCATTCCGGTCGAGGTGCACCAGGGCGACCTCGCCCGAATGCCCCGCGAGCTTCGCCGCGACTTCGACCACGTGATCGCCAATCCGCCCTATTATCACGCCGGCGGCAGCCCCTCGCCCGTCGCGGCCCGCGCCACGGCCATGCAGGTCGAGACGCCCCTCGCCGACTGGGTCGCCGCCGCCACCCGCCGCCTGCGCCCCGGGGGCTGGCTGACCCTCATCTGCGGCGCCGATGGACTGCCCGAGGTCCTTGCGGCCCTGCCGCCCAAGCTTGGCTCGGCCGCTGTCTTGCCCCTTGCCCCGCGTGAGGGACGACCTGCGCTGCGCGTCATCGTCCAGGCCCGCAAAGGCGGCCGCGCGCCGTTCCGTCTGCTCGCGCCCTTCGTGATCCACGCCGGGGCCGCGCATGACGGGGACCGGGAAAGCTATACCCCTGCCGCCAACGCGGTGTTGCGGGACGGTGCCGACCTGCTGGCAGCGTTCCGCTGAATTCTCCGCATCATTCTGTCACACAACCGTAACAGGTGATGACACGACTCGGCTTTCGTGGTGCACTGATCCCATCAACAACCAAGGAGGGATCCATGACGGTCGCATCGCATCTGGTGGAACTGCGCAGGAAACACGAAAACCTCTCTGAAATGGTCGAGCAGGCTCAGCGCAGCCCAGGCGTGGATGATCTTAAGATCGCCGAGTTGAAGAAACAGAAGCTGAAGCTGAAGGAAGAGATCGCCCGCCTCAGCGCTCACTGATCCTTTCCGGCGCTGGCCCGCGCGGCCTGCGCCGCCCCCCCGGCAATCAGCACCGCCGCCAAGGCAATGGTCCAGG
>NZ_JAYSFG010000003.1:0-131847 GCF_041913445.1 Tabrizicola sp. | reverse complement strand
TAAAAAATCCTCTCTGTTGTCTTTTTTCTCCCCCCCCCCCCCCCCCCCCCCCCCCCCGCGGCGGGGGGGCGCCCCCCCCCCCCCCCCCCGCCCCCCCGGCAATCAGCACCGCCGCCAAGGCAATGGTCCAGGTCGGTTGCGCAATGCCCGCCGCGACAAGCGCCAGCGTCGAAAGCAAGGGTGCAGCGTAGCTCGCCACGCCAAGAAGCTGGATGTCGCCCCGCTTCATGCCGATATCCCAGGTGAAGAAGGCCGCGCCCACGGGTCCGATCCCCAGCGCGACGACCGCCGCCCAGCCCAGACCGCTCTGCGGCCAGACCGTCTCTTCCAGCGCCAGGTGGGTAACTACGGACAGGGCTGCGGTCGCCAGGCAATAGATCGTCACGCTTTCCGTCGGAACCGAGCCCAGGCGCCGCGACAGGACCGAATACCCCGCCCAGGTCAGCGCGCAGCCAAACGCCAGCGCCATGCCAAGCGCCGATCCGTCCGCCTCGTCCGCCCGCCCCAGGACGATCAGCGCCGCGCCCGCCAAGGCGATCAGGGCGCCGATCACATGCGCGGCGCGCAACCGCTCGCCCGGCAGGAACCCCGACATCAGCACGATGAACAGCGGCCAGAGATAGGCGATAAGGCCGGTTTCCGCCGTGGGCGACAGTCGGAAGGCGGTGAAATACAGGAAGTGGTACCCGAACAACCCGAGGGTCCCGAACGCGTAGACCTTCCAGCTGATCCCCCGCAGCACTCCGAACCCCTGCCGAGCGGTCCAGACCAGCCCGATCAGCCCGCCGATCCCGAAGCAGATCGCGTTCAAGAGCAGCGGAGGAACCGGGGCGCTGCCGATGGTGAACAGCGCCAGGAGCGACCACATCAGCACGGCCGAAAAGCCGATCAGCGTTGCGCGTGCCTTGCTCATGCGTCCCCCTCTTGCCGCTGCATAACCGTCCGCCCGCAAAAGGAAAAGGCCGCCCCGAAGGACGGCCTTTCAACCCCCGCCGAACTTCCGTCAGACGAAGAACTGCCCGCCGTTCGCGCTGACCGTGGATCCGGTGATGAACCCCGCGTCGTCCGAAGCAAGGAACACGACGATCCGCGCGATCTCGTCCGGCTCGCCCAGGCGACCGACCGGGATCTGCGGGATGATCCGTTCGTTCAGCACCTTCTCGTCGATGGCGCGCACCATCTCGGTCCCGATGTAGCCCGGGCAGATCGCGTTCACGGTGATCCCGGCCCGTGCGCCCTCCTGCGCCAGCGCCTTGGTGAAGCCAAGGTCCCCCGACTTGGCCGCCGAATAGTTCGCCTGCCCGGCCTGGCCCTTCTGCCCGTTGATCGAGCTGATGTTGATCACGCGCCCGAACTTGCGGTCCCGCATCCCCGACCACAGCGGATGGGTCATGTTGAAGAGACCCGTCAGGTTGGTGTCGATCACCTCTTTCCACTGCGCCGGAGTCATCTTGTGGAACATCGCGTCCCGAGTGATCCCGGCATTGTTCACCAGCACGTCCACCGGGCCGACCTCGGCCTCGACCTTGGCGATCCCCGCCGCGCAAGCGTCGTAATCCGCCACGGACCACTTGTAGGTCGGGATGCCAGTCTCCTTGGTGAAGGCCGCAGCCGCCTCGTCGTTGCCGGCGTAGTTCGCCGCGACCTTGTAGCCCGCCGCCTTCAGCGCGACCGAGATCGCCGCACCAATGCCGCGCGACCCGCCCGTGACCAATGCAACCCGTGCCATCGTGATTCTCCTCCCTTGGGTATGCTTCCGTATGCTATTGAAATCCTGTTACCGAAACGAAATCGGGCGCGCAACATTATTGCGCGCCCGTTTCGCTATTGCGGCGATTTGCTGCGCCGCAGCAACAGTCAGGCGCGCTCCAGGCACATGGCGACGCCCATGCCGCCCCCGATGCAGAGCGTGGCCAGGCCCTTGTTCGCGCCGCGACGGCTCATCTCGAACAGAAGCGTGTTCAGGATGCGCGCACCCGAGGCGCCGATCGGGTGGCCGATGGCAATCGCGCCGCCGTTCACGTTCACGATCGACGGGTCCCAGCCCATGTCCTTGTTCACCGCGCAGGCCTGGGCGGCAAAGGCCTCGTTCGCCTCAACGAGGTCCAGGTCCCCGACCTTCCAGCCCGCCTTCTGCAGCGCCTTGCGGCTCGCATGGATCGGACCGACGCCCATGATCGACGGATCAAGCCCGGCCGTGGCGTAGGACGCGATCCGGGCCAGCGGCTTCAGACCCCGCTTCGCCGCCTCTTCCTCGGTCATCAGCACCACCGCAGCGGCACCATCGTTGATTCCCGACGCGTTGCCTGCGGTGACCGAGCCATCCTTCACGAAGGCCGGACGCAGCTTGGTCATCGCGTCGATGGTCGCGCCGTGGCGGATGTATTCGTCGGCATCGACCACCGTGTCGCCCTTCCGGGTCTTTACGGTGAAGGGGATGATCTCGTCCTTGAATTTGCCGGCCTTCTGCGCGGCCTCGGCCTTGTTCTGGGAAGCCAGCGCGAATTCGTCCTGCATGTCGCGGCTGATCTGCCACTGGTTTGCGACGTTCTCGGCCGTCTGGCCCATGTGGTAGCCGTTGAAGGCGTCCCAGAGACCGTCTTTGATCATGCTGTCGATGAAGTTCAGGTCGCCCATCTTCTGGCCCGCGCGCAGATGCGCAACATGGGGGGACAGCGACATCGATTCCTGCCCGCCCGCGACGACGATCCGCGCATCGCCCAGCTGCACATGCTGCGCGCCCAGCGCGACGGCGCGCAGGCCCGAGCCGCAGACCTGGTTCAGCGACCAGGCGCTGGCTTCCTTCGGCAGACCCGCCTTGATATGCGCCTGACGGGCGGGGTTCTGGCCCTGACCCGCCGTCAGCACCTGGCCCAGGATCGTCTCCTCGACCTCTGCCTTGTCGATCCCCGCGCGGGCCACCACGGCCTCGATCACAGCGGCACCCAGGTCATGCGCCGGAGTATTGGCGAACGAGCCGTTGAAGCTGCCTACGGCGGTGCGGCCCGCCGACACGATTACGACATTGGTCATCTGGTTCCTCTCCCACTAGCGCCACGCACGGCACCACGGCACGAGGGGCTTCGCGCCGCATCAATTCTGCCCTAAGGGCATATTGCTGCAGTTGCAAGAACGATGGAGTCGCAGCGGCGATTCCTGCTTTCGATGTCGCAAAAGGACCTGTTCCGCACGGGTCTCTGACCCTTGAGCAAACCAGTCCCTCTACCGGCCGCAGGCCTTGCCGGGTCCGTCCCTCCTTTCCGCGCCGTCCATCAATCGGTCGCCGGGCCGCCGGACAGCGGGGCCTACTTCTTCAGATTTGGCCGACCGTGGCGGAAGGCCCGGAAGTCCGGCGTCACGGTCGGTGCGCCGAACAGATAGCCTTGAAGGCAGCCCACCCCGGCCTGCCGCAGCCACTGCGCCTCGCCCTCGGTCTCGACCGATTCGGCGACGACATACATGCCCAGCTCCTGCGCGATGGCGATTGCCGCCTTGGTGGCACGCTGCTCTTCCGGCACGCGGTCGATGTGCTTGACCAGGCTGCCATCGATCTTGGCGATTTCAAAGGACAGCTCCTGCAACACACGAAGCGAGGTCATCCCGGCCCCGAAATCGTCCAGCGCGAAGACGATCCCGTGTTCGCGCATCTCGGCCATGAAGGATTTCAGCACGTCCGGAACCTGCATCGCCGAGGCTTCGTTGATCTCCAGGATCAGGTTCTGTCCAAGCCGGGGTGCTTCCTGCAGGGCGCGGCGCAGGATATCGACCCAGGGCCGATAGCCGACCGACCGGGCCGACATGTTGATCGACACCCGGATCTGCGGATTGCGTTGCATTGCCAAGAGGCCCAGTTGCAGCGAGGCGCAGTCGATCTCGCGTCCCATCTGCCGTTCTTCCACCACCGGCATGAAGTCGCGCGCCGGGATCACCTGGTCGCGCAGGTTGAGAAGGCGGATGAAGCCTTCGAAGAAGCCGATGATCGTCGGATCTACCGCATAGACCACGGGCTGGAAGGCAAGCCGCATCCGCCCGTCCTTCAGGGCCGAGGCGACCATCGACAGCGTCTCCCGGTCCTGCGCCGAGATCGCCGCGTTCAGCGGGCTGGACACCAGCGGGTCCCGGTCGAACTTCGACACCTTCGGCCCCTTCATGTAGCTCATGTCCTGCCCCCGACGCTGACTTCACGCTCGACACCCTAGGCCGGGATCGGTAAACGGAAGGTCAACATTCCCATTTTGTTCCAATTCTTCCCGCCGCGTCCACCCGGGGTTTTGCCATGGAAAATGTCGACAATTCTAACCGTTGCGCCTGGTGCGGGACCGATCCGCTCTACATGGCCTACCACGACCACGAATGGGGCCGGCCCGAGCGCGACCCCCACCGCCTCTTCGAGCTTCTGATCCTCGAAAGCTTCCAGGCGGGCCTCGCCTGGATCACCATCCTGCGCAAACGTGAGGGCTTCCGCACCGCCTTCGCCGGGTTCGACCCCGCCGTCATCGCCACCTGGGGCGAGCCCGAGGTCACCCGGCTGCTGCAAGACCCCGGCATCGTCCGCCACCGCGGCAAGATCGAGGGCACGATCCGCGGCGCCCAGGCCTTCCTCCTGATCGAGGCCCGTCAGGGCTTCTCGCCCTTCCTCTGGTCCTTCGCCCCGCCCCCCGGCTCGCGCCCCGCCACCACGGCCCAGGTCCCTTCGCAGACCGCCCAGTCCCAGGCCATGTCGAAGGCGCTCAAGGCCGAAGGCTTCAACTTCGTCGGCCCCACCATCACCTACGCCTTCATGCAGGCCTCGGGAATGGTGAACGACCACATCGCCGCCTGCGACTGGGGCTGACCCGCCCGATCCACCCTTGGCCTTTCGCGCCCCAGCGGCCATATAAGGGCAAACATCCTTCCGGAGGTCCAAATGCTGGGTCTGGGCGAAAAACCGCAAGCCGACGCGAACCTGATCAAGGACGCGACCGAAGCCACCTTCATGGCCGACGTGATCGAGGCCAGCCGCGAGGTTCCCGTCATCGTCGATTTCTGGGCCACCTGGTGCGGCCCCTGCAAGACGCTCGGCCCGATGCTGGAAGCCGCGGTGACGGCCGCCAAGGGCAAGGTCAGGATGGTGAAGGTCGACGTCGACCAGAACCAGCGCATCGCGGCCCAGCTTCGCATCCAGTCGATCCCGACCGTCTATGCCTTCTGGCAGGGCCAGCCCGTCGACGGCTTCCAGGGCGCCGTGCCCGCCTCGGAACTGAAAGCCTTCATCGACCGCGTCTCGGCTCTGGGCGGTGACGGTGGCCTCGCCGAAGCGATCCAGGCGGCTGAGGACATGCTGGCCGAAGGCGCCGCCGTCGACGCCGCCGAGACCTTCGCCGCCATTCTGGGCGAGGAGCCGGAAAACGCCGCCGCCTATGGTGGCCTCGTCCGCGCGCACCTCGCGCTGGGCAATCTCGACCAGGCCGAAGCCTTCATCGCCGCCGCCCCCGACAAGGTCGCCAAATCCAAGGACCTCGACGCCGCCCGCGCCCAGCTGGAACTCGCCAAGCAGGCCGCCAATGCCGGACCCGAGGCCGAACTGCGCGCCGCCGTCGAGGCCAACCCGAACGACCACCAGGCCCGCTACGACCTGGCCGCCGCGCTTCTTGCCGCCGGGAACCCGAAGGAAGCCGTCGACCAGCTGCTGGAGCTTTTCCGCCGCGACCGCGAATGGAACGACGGTGCCGCCAAGGCCCAGCTCTTCACCATCTTCGACGCGCTGAAGCCGCAGGACCCCATCGTCCTGGCCGGACGTCGCAAACTCTCGTCGATGATATTTGCCTGACGCCGTGCCCGGGCTAACTAAATGCCCATGATCACCGCAGCCGACCTGCCGGACACCATTCCGGTCTTCCCCCTGCCCGGAGCGCTGATGCTTCCCCGGGCGCGCCTTCCCCTGCACATCTTCGAACCGCGCTACCTCGCGATGATCGAGGACTGCATGAAGACCAAGCACCGCCTCATCGGCATGATCCAGCCGCGCGAGACCCCGGGCGGCGAAAAGCGCCTCCAGGCCATCGGCTGCGCAGGCCGCCTCACCGGGTTCTCGGAGACCGAGGACGGCCGCTACATGATCACCCTCTCGGGCATCTCGCGCTACCGCGTGAAGGAAGAGGTGCAGGGCTTCACCCCATACCGCCGCTGCATGATCGATTGGACCCCCTTCGCCCGAGACCTTGGCCCGACCGAGGAAGATCCTGGTTTCCGGCGCGAGGATTTCATGGGCCTCCTCGGCCGCTACTTCACCAAGCTGAACCTGTCGACGGACTGGAACAGCCTGAAGGAGGCCGAGACGGAACTCCTCATCAACTCCCTCTCCATGCTTTGCCCGTTCAGCCCCGAGGACAAGCAGGCCCTCCTTGAAGCGCCCACCCTCGTCACCCGCCGCGAAACGATGGTGACCCTGATCGAATTCGCGCTGCGCGGCTCGGGCGAAGAAGAGATTCTGCAATGAGCGAGCCCGCCGACCGCCGCATGCTCGAGGCGCTGGTCTGCCCGGTGACCAACGCTGTCCTCACCTACGACGCCGAGAAGCAGGAACTGATCTCCAAGGCCGCCCACCTGGCCTTCCCGATCCGTGACGGCATCCCGATAATGCTGGTCAGCGAAGCGCGGCAGCTGGACTGACTCGCGCGCGGAGGTCGGGGTCTGCCCCGCTCCTCTCCCCGCCCACCGCCCGCCGTAGGCTGCGTTACAGCGCACCATCCGCCGCACCGACGGGTCGGCGAGCACGGCGCAGATCGAGGCCTTCGACGACATCTGGCACCGGAACGACAGCGCCGAGGCCGAGGGGGGCGAGTTAACCATTTGTAGACCATCTTTGGCCAAGAATGCCGAATGACCCTCGCGTATCACCCAAGAGCTGGCCAAATCCTCATCTGCGATTTCGACGGATTCCGGGTGCCTGAGATGGTCAAGGTGCGGCCTGTCATGGTCATTTCGCCACGTCTGCCGCACCGGAACGACATTGTCACGATCGTGCCCATCAGTCTGACTGCACCAATCCACAAGCTGCCTTTCAACGTGCGTCTGTCAAAGAACTATCATCCGCAAGAGCCGGATGATCTGCCTTGCTGGGCAAAGTGCGACATGGTGATGAACCTTGGCGCTTGGCGTTTAGACGGCTTTAAGGTTGGGCGCCGAAAATGGGAAAACCCGCAAGCGACTGGCGACGATCTAAAGGCAGTTCGTCACGGTGTCCTGTGGGGTCTGGGGATGGGAAACTTGATTCCAAACCCAGAATGGCCTATCTAGAAAAAGTTCCCGGTCATCGGGCTTTAAGACCTAGATCACTAGGCAGGCTGGTCGCCGAGCGATGACAAGCTTTGACCAGTCTAGATTTTGTCAACGTCCCTAGGCCCCGCTTCGGCGGGGCCTTTGCATTTTGAGGACGCCGCCGCCAAGGAACGCCTTAGGCGCCACCCCAAGGAAAACCGGTCGCCCTCCTTTAACGCATCCTCAACGCCTCTTCTAACCCCGGCGATGTGGTGCTCGACCCGTTCTGCGACTGCGGCACCACCGTCCATGCGGCGGAAAAGCTCGGTCGGCAGTGGATTGGCATCGACGTCACCCACCTTGCCATCGGCCTGATCGAAAAGCGCCTGCGCGATGCCTTTCCCGCCGTCCAGTTCACCACCCACGGCGTCCCGCAGGACATCCACGCCGCCCGCGACCTTGCCGCGCAGGGCAAGTATCATGAGTTCGGGAAATGTGCGCTCTCCCTCATCGCCGCCCAGCCCGGCAACTTCTGCAAGAAAGGCGCGGACCGGGGCCTCGACGGGCGGCTCTACTTAGGGCCACGGGCACCACGCTCGTTATCGTCTCCGTCAAGGCGGGTGAGAACGTCGTCTTCAGCATGATCCTTGACCTCAAAGACGTCATCGACCGCGAACGCGCCGGGGTGGGAGTGTTCCTGACCCTGACCGAGCCCACCAAACCCATGATCGCCGAAGCCGCCTCTGCAGGCCTGCCCTCAGAACAGCCCGTCGCCGCCCTTGTCCTGCTCGACAACCTCGTCCGCGACCACCGCCGCGGCGCCACCGACGACCAGAGGCGCGCAGCCCGCCAGCGTCAGCATCAGAAGCGCCGCCATCAGCTTCAAACCCGTATTCCGCATCCTCGCCTCTCCCTGTTTTTCCGTTGGTTTCCAGATTCCTAACGCCCGCGACCAAGCCATTGATTCCAAAAAGATCCCGCCGTTTGTCCACCGTGGACAGATCAGAACTCCACCCCCGGCTGGCCCTTGATCCCGGCCCGGAACGGGTGCTTGACCAGCGTCATCTCGGTCACCAGGTCGGCGGCCTCGATCAGCTCTTCCTTCGCATTCCGCCCGGTCAGGACCACGTGGGTCAAGGGCGGCTTCTCCTGCTTCAGGAACTCCAGAACCTCCCCGATATCCAGGTAATCATACCGCAGCGCGATGTTGATCTCGTCCAGCAGCACCATCCGGATCGCCGGGTCCCGGATCAGCTCCTTCGCCTTCTCCCACCCCGCCCGCGCCGCCGCGATGTCCCGCGCCTTGTCCTGCGTTTCCCAGGTGAAGCCTTCCCCCATCGCGTGGAACTGGCAAAGGTCGCTGAAATGCCCGGTGATCAGCCGCCGCTCGCCCGTATCCCAGGCCCCCTTGATGAACTGGACGACGGCCGACGGCATCCCATGCGCGATGCAGCGCAGGATCATCCCGAATCCCGAGGACGACTTCCCCTTCCCCGCCCCGGTGTGGACGATGATCAGCCCCTTCTCCCCCTCTTTCCCCGCCATGATCTTGTCCCGCGCGGCCTTCTTCTTCGCCATCTTCTGGGCGTGGCGGGCAAGCTCGTCGGTGGCAGGCGCGGTCTCAGGCGTCGCAACAGGGTCGGTCATGGTCGGTCCTATCCTTGACAAGGAGGGGGTGCTTGCCTCAGGTGGGCTGGCGCTGGTGCCTGTTTATGACAGGCGAAGAGGGAATGCGACAGGTCGGAAACGACCCTAAGCAGCCGCCCCCGCGACCGTGACCGGAGAGGTCCCAAGGCCACTGGCGGATGCCGGGAAGGCGGGGGCCGTGGGGCCATCGCCCCGTATCCGCAAGCCGGGAGACCTGCCAGCGTGGACTGAAACCGGCGGACGGGGTGTTCCGCGACCGGTGATCGGCGGTGTCCCCGCCCCTCGCTGGCCCACCCTTTTCGCCTTTTGGAAGGCACCGATGGGCACGACCCTCTTCGTCTGCACCACCTGCAAGGCCGGCCAGCCGGTGCCCGAGGGCTCAACGCCCCCCGGCGCCCAGCTGCACGCCGCCCTCACCGCCGAAACCGCGCCCGAAGGCGTCCGCATCGTCGGGGTGGAGTGCCTCTCCGCCTGCAACACCGGCTGTGCCGTCTCGCTGACGAAACCCGGCGCCTGGTCCTACGTCTACGGCCGCCTCACCCTTGACGACGTCCCCGCGATCCTGGAAGGCGCCGGGAAATACGCTGACAGCCCCGACGGCATCGTTCCCTGGCGCGACCGCCCCACCGTCTTCCGCAAGCAATCCATCGCCCGCATCCCTCCCCTCCCGCCGCTCGAAGAGGCCGCCGAATGACCGATCTGACGAAAATCCCCGTGACCGTGATCACCGGCTTCCTCGGGGCGGGCAAGACCACCTTGATCCGCCACCTGATGCAGAACCCGCAGGGCAAGCGCCTGGCGATCCTGGTGAACGAGTTCGGCACCGTGGGCGTCGACGGCGACATCCTGAAGTCCTGCGCGGACGAGAACTGCCCCGTCGAGAACATCGTGGAGCTTGCCAACGGTTGCATCTGCTGCACCGTCGCCGACGACTTCATCCCGACGATTGAGCAGCTGATGGCCATGCCCCAGCGCCCCGACCACATCCTGATCGAGACCTCGGGCCTCGCCCTGCCGAAGCCCTTGCTCAAGGCCTTCGACTGGCCCGCGATCCGGTCGAGGATCACCGTCGACGGGGTCATCGCCCTCGCCGATGCCGAGGCCGTCGCGGCAGGCCGCTTCGCCCCGGACGTCGAGGCGGTCGAAGCCCAACGCGCCGCCGACGACTCGCTCGACCACGAAACCCCGCTCTCCGAGGTCTTCGAAGACCAGATCCTCTGCGCCGACCTGATCCTGCTCTCCAAGGCCGACCTCGCCGGGGAAGCGGGACTTGCGGCGGCAAAGGAGGTCATTACCGCCGAGATGAACCGCCCCGTCCCCATGCTCCCCATGACCGACGGCGTGATCGACCCGCGCGTGATCCTGGGCCTGAATGCCGCCGCCGAGGACGACCTCGCCTCCCGCCCCTCGCACCATGACGGCGAGGACGACCATGAGCATGATGATTTCGACTCCGTCGTCATCGACCTGCCCGAAGTCACCGACCCGGAGGCCCTGACGGCGGCCATCCAGCGCCTTGCCCGCGAACAGCACATCCTGCGCGTGAAGGGCCATGTCGCCGTCGCGGGCAAACCGATGCGCCTTCTCGTCCAGGCCGTGGGCGAGCGGGTCCGCACCCAGTTCGACAAGCCCTGGGGCACCGCGCCCCGCCGGTCGCAGCTGGTCGTCATCGCCGAGCATCACGACATCGACGAAGCAGCGATCCGCAAGGTCCTGGGGGCCTGACCGACGTGACCCACCCCTCCCCATCCCGCAGGCCGAAAGCGCCTCCCTCCCCCCAGCGTGGGGGAGGGTCGGGGTGGGGGGGCACCTCCGCCTGGGGGTCGTGACATGCACGTCGTCTTCCGCGAATCCCACGGGCTGGAGGAAACCGAGACCCCCTTCGACCTCGGTCAGGACCCGGCTGACCTCATCGTCCTCAGCTTCTCCGACAGCGATCTCGGCGCCTTCACCGCCGGGTATGAGCGCGCGCGCAAGATGGGGTTCCAACCCACCGTCCGCCTCGCCAACATCATCGCTCTGAAGCACCCCATTTCGGTCGACTCCTACGCCGAGCGCACCCTGTCCGGCGCAAAAGCGATCCTCGTCCGCCTGATCGGCGGCGAAGCCTACTGGCCCTACGGCCTCGCTACCCTGCAGGACCTCGCCCGCCGCAACGGCACCGCGCTCGCCATTCTCCCCGCCGACGGCCGCCCCGACCCGCGCCTCGACGAGCTGTCCACGCTCCCCGTCTCCACCCTTCGCCGCCTCCAGTCCCTCTGCGACGAAGGCGGGGCCGTCGCCGCCCATGCCGCCCTGGCGCAACTGGCGCTTGCCGCGGGCATCTACGCCGCGCCGGTCATGGGCGAGAAAACCGTCCCGCAGATGGGGTTCTATGACCCCGACCGGGGGGTCATCGCTGCGCCTGACCCAGGGAATTCCCGTCCCGGGCTTGACCCGGGACCTCTGCCCGACGCCAGCGCGCGCCTTAAGGGTGAAGAAGCCGCGCCACTCCCCGACCCGCAGTCCGCCTCTTTCAGGCCGGGCGCCCCCCCCCCCCCCCCCCACCCCCCGGGGGGGGGGGGGAGCCGCCCCGGCCAGCCGTCGCACTCAACCGCACCCACAAGCGCCTCCCTCCCCCCCACGTGGGGGAGGGCCGGGGAGGGGGGGCACCCGGCCTCCAACACCGCGCCCACGGCACCGCAGGGGACGCCCGCCAAAGGCCCCGTCCTCGTCACCTTCTACCGCAGCTACCTGACCTCCGGCGACACCGCGCCCGTGGACGCCCTGATCCACGCCCTCCGCGCCGCAGGGTTCCAGGCCTACGGCGCCTTCGCCCCCAGCCTGAAGGCCCCCGGCGTGGCCGACTGGCTCGCCGCCCACCTGACCGCGCACCCACCCGTGGCCGTGATCAACGCCACCGCCTTCTCCGCCAAGTCCGACGACGGCGCGACGCCCTTCGACGCGGCCACCTGCCCTGTCTTCCAGGTCGCCCTCTCCACCGCCCGCCGCCGCGACTGGGCCGCCTCCGACCGCGGCCTGTCGCCCGCCGACCTCGCCATGCACGTCGTGCTGCCCGAGGTCGACGGCCGCCTCTTCGCCGGCATCGTCAGCCACAAATCCCCCGGCAAGAAGCACCCCGAACTCCAGTTCTCCCGCTTCGCCCACCGCGCCGATGCCGCGCGCATCGAGGCTGTGGTCGACCGCGTCACCCACTGGCACCGCCTTGCCACCACCCCCGCGCCGGACCGCCAGCTGGCGATAATCCTCTCCACCTACCCCGGCCGCGCGCACCAGATGGCCCACGCCGTCGGCCTCGACGCCCTGGCCTCCACCGACCGCCTGCTCACGACCCTCGCCACCGAGGGCTACCAGGTCACGCAAGGCGTACCCCTCGCCGAAGCCCTGACCGAAACCCTCACCTGGCCCCTCTCCGCCTATGAGGCCGCCCTCGCAACCCTCCCTCACCAACTCCGCCAGGACCTGACCGAAGCCTGGGGCGACCCCGTCACCGACCCCTCGGTCCGGGACGGAGCCTTCCACTTCCCCGCCACCCGCCGCGGCCACGCCCTCGTCGCCCTGCAACCCGAACGCGGCGAGGTCCAGACCCGCGACGACAGCTACCACGACCTCTCCCGCACCCCGCGCCACGCCTATGTCGCCTTCTACCTTTGGCTCAGGTCGCAAGGCCTCCACGCCCTGATCCACATGGGTGCCCACGGCACGCTGGAGTGGCTCCCCGGCAAGTCCGTCGCCCTGTCCGACACCTGCTGGCCCGAGGCCCTGATCGGCCCCCTGCCAGTCATCTACCCCTTCATCGTCAACGACCCCGGCGAGGCCGCCCAGGCCAAGCGCCGCATCGGCGCCGTGACCCTCGGCCACCTGCCGCCGCCGCTGACGCAAAGCGTGGTCCCCCCCGAACTGCAGCGCCTCGAACGGCTCCTCGACGAATACTCCACCGCCGACGGTCTCGACCCCGCCCGCCGCACCCGCCTCATCGCCTCAATCCGCGACGAGGCCGCAGCTTCGGGCGTCGCCGCCGACCTCGGCCTCGCCCCCAACGCCACCCCCGCCGAAGCAATCACGAGGATCGACCGCTTCGTCTGCGACCTGAAGGAAAGCCAGTTCGGCCAGGGTCTCCACATCTTCGGCGACGGGGCAGGGGAACGCGAAGGCCTCCTCACCGCGCTCAACGGCCACCGCGTCCCCCCCGGCCCCGCCGGCTCCCCGAACCGGGGCCGCAGCGACGTCCTCCCCACCGGCCGCAACCTCTTCTCCGTCGACCCCCGCGCCGTACCCAGCCGCAACGCCCACGCCCAGGGCGTCAAGCTGGCCGAGGAACTGATCCGCCGCCATCTGCAGGACCACGGCGACTACCCGCGCGGGCTGGTCGTCGACCTCTGGGGGTCAGCGACCATGCGCACGGCGGGCGAGGAATTCGCGATGGCCCTCCACCTCGCAGGCCTCGCCCCGAAATGGGACGAAGGCTCAGCCAGAGTCTCCGGCTTCGAGATCCTCCCCCTCGCCCTCCTTGGCCGGCCAAGGATCGACGTCACCCTCCGCGTCTCCGGGCTCTTCCGCGACGTCTTCCCGACCCTCGCCCAACTCTTCGAGGCCGGGGCCGAGGCCCTCGCCCAGCGTGACGAGACCCCCGAGGACAACCCCTACACCACCCGCGAAGCCCGCGTCTTCGGCCCCAAACCCGGCCTTTACGGCCTCGGCATGGGCACCGCCGCCGACACCTTCACGGATGAGGCCCGCGCCGCCGCCGGGGAGGCGTGGCTCAACGCCTCCTCCTGGGCGATCGGCCCCGACGGCCAGTCCCATGAGGCCCGCGCCGCCCTCGAACAACGCGTCCTCGCGTCAGACAGCTTCGTCCACGCCCAGGACCTCCCCGAAACCGACGTCCTCATCGCCGCCGATTACGCCGCCCACGAAGCCGGTTTCGCCGCCGCCGTCGCGAAACTGGGCGGAGCCAAACCCACCCTCTACCACCTCGACGCGACCCGCCCCGACACCCCCCACGCCCGCACGCTGACGGAAGAAATCGCAAGGGTCGTCCGCGCCCGCGCCGCCAACCCCCAGTGGGCCGAAGGCATGATGAACCACGGCTTCCGCGGAGGCGCAGAAATCGCCGCCACCCTCGACCACATGGCCGCCTTCGCCCACCTTGCGCAGGTCGTCCCGCCGCATCTCTTCGACCTCTACCACGACGCCACCCTTGGCCGCGACGAGGTCCGCGACTTCCTGAGCCGCGAGAACCCCGCCGCCCTCGCCGCCATGGAAGACCTCTTCCGCCGCCTCCGCGACGCCGGTCTCTGGCAGACCCGCCGCAACTCCATCGCTGCAAGGCTGGATGGTGCAGCATGACCCCTGCCTTTCACATTTGCTCAAATATCCCCGCCGGAGGCACGGCCCGAGCCGGTTGCGCGCCCTTCGCGCGCAGAGGCGAGACAAAAGGCTCGCGCGAAGCGCTCAATTTGAAACCCGCCCCAACCCGGAAACACAGCGCATGACCGCTTGGGAGATCAAGGGCTGGTGCCCCGGCGCCCTCCGTCCGATGCAATCCGGCGACGGCCTCGTCGTCCGCATCCGCCCGCCACTCGGCCGCTTGACCCCCGCACAGGCCAAGGCCATCGCGCAAGCGTCAGAGACCCACGGCAACGGCATCATCGACCTCTCCGCCCGCGCCAACCTGCAGCTGCGCGGCGTGACCGAGGCCTCCCACCCCCGCCTCATCGACGACCTCCGCGCTCATGGCCTCGTCGACCCGAACATCGAAACCGAAACTCTCCGCAACCTCATCGTCACGCCGTTTCGGACCAGCCCCCCACCCCCATCCCCTCCCCACCGGGGGGAGGGGAGCCGCAAAGGCCAACCGGTCCTCACAACGCTCGCCCCAAGCGCCTCCCTCCCCCCCACGTGGGGGAGGGGGCGCCCCCACCCCCCCCCGTACCACACCACCCCCCCCACCAGCCCCCCCCCCCCCCCCCGGGGGGGGGTGGGGGGGGGGGGGGGGGCACCCGGCCAGCCCAGAAGACGACACCGACCGCCTCGCGCCCACCCTCACCGCCGCCCTCACCCGGATGCCGCATCTCCCCGGCAAGTTCGGCTTTGCCCTCGACACCGGCCCGCGGCCGGTCCTGACCGGGGCCTCCGTCGACATCCGCGTCGAACGCAGCTCGGACGGAAGGCTCATCCTCCGCCCCGACGGCCACCCCCACGGCCTACCCGTCACCGACCTCGCCCAGGACGCCGTCGCCATGGCCCACTGGTTCGTCGCAAACGGCGGCATCACCGATGGCCGCGGCCGCATGGCCGCCCTCATCGCCAAGGGTATCGCTCCACCAAACTGCACCCTCGCCCCCGCCGAACCCCTCCCGACCCCAGTACCCGGCCTCCACCCCGACGGAGCCCTCGTCGCCCTCGCCTTCGGCCAGATGCGCGCGGAGACGCTGCACCAACTCGCCGCCCTGAACCACGACCTCCGCCCGACCCCCTGGCGCATGCTCCTTCTCGTCGGCGCTACGGCGCTCCCCACAATCCCCGGCCTCATCACCGACCCCTCGGACCCAATCCTGAGGATCACCGCCTGCACCGGCGCCCCCGCCTGCCCTCAGGCCCTCGGCGACACCCGCAACCTCGCCCGCCAGTTCGCCCCGCACCTCGCGCCAAGCCAAACCCTCCACATCTCCGGCTGCGCCAAGGGCTGCGCCCACCCCACCGCCGCCGAGACTACTCTCACCGCCACCGGCCAGGGCTACGACCTGATCCGCAACGGCACCGCCCATGACACGCCCAGCCTGCGCAACCTCTCGCCGCAGGCGATCCTCGACCACTTGAAGGCCCCGAATGCCCCATACCTATGAAACCGACGGCGCCGCGATCTACGTCCAAAGCTTCGCCATGATCCGGGCCGAGGCTGACCTCGCCCGCTTCACGCCCGAGGAAGAGATCGTCGCCGTCCGCATGATCCACGCCGCCGGGATGGTGGAGCTTGCGCCCCACATCCGCTTCACCCCCGGCATGGCCATCGCCGGCCGCGCCGCGCTGGAAGACGGCGCGCCGATCCTCTGCGACGCCCGCATGGTCAGCGAGGGCATCACCCGCGCCCGCCTGCCCAAGGACAACGCCGTCATCTGCACCCTGCACGACCCCAAGGTGCCGGCGCTCGCGAAAGAGATGAAGAACACCCGCTCCGCCGCAGCCCTGGAACTCTGGCGCCCCCACCTCGCCGGGGCCGTGGTCGCCATCGGCAACGCCCCCACCGCGCTCTTCCACCTCCTCAACATGCTGGAAGACCCTGCCTGCCCCCGCCCCGCCGCCATCATCGGCTGCCCCGTGGGCTTCGTCGGTGCCGCCGAGTCCAAGGACGCGCTGATGGAGGCACCCCCGGCCCCCAGCGTGATCGTCAAGGGCCGCCTCGGCGGCAGCGCGATCACCGTGGCGGCGGTCAACGCGCTGGCCTCGCGGAAGGAATGACCATGCCCGTCACCCTTTGCCTTGGCGTTGCCCCCCACCCCTCTCCCCTCCCCGCAAGGGGGAGGGGAAGCGTCTTGGGCAACCCGTGCGTTCAACACCGGCCGTCGCTGGTACTGACCCCACCAACCCCGTGCCTCCCCTCCCCCCCGTGGGGAGGGGATGGGGGTGGGGGGCTCCTGCGCGCACAGAAGGGGAGCCGCACATGGGACGCGTGATCTGTGCGGGCCTCGGCCCCGGCGACCCGGAGTTGATGAGCCTCAAGGCCGCCCGCACCATCGGGTCCGCCAAACATGTCGCCTACTTCCGCAAGGAAGGCCGCGCCGGCCAGGCCCGCCGGATCGTCGAGGGCATGCTCCCCTTGGACGCCATCGAATACCCGATGGAATACCCCGTCACCACGGAGCTTCCCTTCGACAGCCCGGACTACACCCAGGCGCTCGCCCGCTTCTACGACGACTGGGCCAACCGGCTGGCCCAGTTGGCGCTGACCGAGGACGTGGTGGTCCTCTGCGAAGGCGACCCCTTCTTCTACGGAAGCTTCATGCACCTGCATTCCCGCCTCCAGGGCCGCGTGCCCGTGGAGGTCATCCCCGGCATCACCGGCATGACCGGCTGCTGGAACGCCACCGACACGCCGATCACCTGGGGCGATGACGTGCTGACCGTCCTCATGGCCACGCTGCCCGAGGACGACCTCGTCCGACACATGGACCAGGCAGACGCGCTGGTCATCATGAAGACCGGCCGCAACCTCCCCCGCGTCCGCCGCGCGCTGGAGCGGACGGGCCGGCTCCACGCCGCCTGGATCGTGGAACGCGGCACCATGCCGGGCCAACGGGTCGCCCGCCTCGCTGACGTCGACCCGAACGACTGCCCCTACTTCGCCATCGTCCTCGTCCACGGCCACGGCCGCCGCCCGGAGATCCTGGAATGACCGGCTGGCTGGCCATCGCGGGCCTCGGGCCGGGGGATGACCGGCTGGTCACGCCCGAGGTCTCCGAGGCCTTGTCACAGGCCACCGACGTCGTCGGCTACATCCCCTATGTCGCCCGCGTCGCGCCGCGCAAGGGCCTGACCCTCCACCCCTCGGACAACCGCGTCGAGCTCGACCGCGCCCGGGCCGCGCTGGAGATGGCCGCCGCGGGTCGGAAGGTGGTCGTCGTCTCCTCCGGCGACCCCGGAGTCTTCGCCATGGCCTCCGCCGTCTTCGAGGCGCTGGAGGGCCGTCCGGACTGGCAGGCCTTGGACATCCGCGTCCTGCCCGGCATCACCGCCATGCTCTCCGCCGCCGCCGCTGCAGGCGCCCCCCTGGGCCACGACTTCTGCTGCATCAACCTAAGCGACAACCTGAAGCCCTGGGAGATCATCGAAACCCGCCTCCGCCACGCCGCCCGCGCCGATTTCGCGATGGCCTTCTACAACCCGCGCTCCGCCAGCCGCCCCGAGGGCTTCGTGAAAGCCCTTGCGACCCTCCGCGAAGAATGCGGCCCGGACCGCCTGATCACCTTCGCCCGCGCCGTCTCCACCCCCGAGCAGCGCCTGACCACCGTCACCCTGGGCGAAGCCACCCCCGAAATGGCCGACATGCGCACCGTGGTCATCGTCGGCAACTCCGCCACCCGCCGCGTCGGCCCCTGGGTCTACTCGCCCCGGAGCGTGAAATGAGGGGCGCCAAAATCCTTCGAAGGATTTTGCAAGACTTTTCGAAAAGTCTTGGTCCCGGCTCAGCCGCTCAGCCAAGCCATGACTGCTTGAACACTTCGCGCCACCGGACGCTCTGGCACCCAGGGCCGGTCGATCAGGATCACTGGCAGCGCCAGCTCCCGTGCCGCCACCAGCTTCGCCTCCGCCCCCGCGCCGCCTGCGTTCTTGGCGACGATCACCTCGATCCGGTGGTCTGTCAGCAGCTTCCGGTCGCCCTCCACCGTGAACGGCCCCCGCGCGATCACCGCCTCAGCCCGGGACAGGGGGAGGGGTTCGGTCGGCGGGTCCACCAGCCGGAGCAGGTAATGGTGCTGCGGGGCCACGGCGAAAGCGTCGAGGGTCTGCCGCCCGATGGCGAGGAAAACCCGGCGTGGTGCTTCCCCCAGAGCCGCCACCGCACCGGAAAGGTCCGGGACATGGGTCCAGCGGTCACACTCGGCAGCTTGCCACGGCTCCCGCTCCAACGCTATCAGCGGGATTCCGGAGGCCGCGCAGGCCTCCACGGCGTTCCGGCTCATCTGCGCCGCGAAGGGATGGGTCGCGTCGATCAGATGGGTGATGCCCTCGGCCTTCAGGTACGCCGCCAGTCCCTCTACGCCACCAAACCCGCCGATGCGGACCGGCAAGGGCTGCGCGACCGGGTTTTCCGTCCGTCCCGCGTAGGAATAGACCGCGTCCACCCCGTCCTCCGCCAGGGCGCGGGCCATGCGGGCGGCCTCGGTGGTGCCGCCCAGAAGCAGGACACGGGGCGGAAGGACGGGCGGCATGGCTGATCCCTGGCTGACGATCATCGGTCTGGGCGAAGATGGACCGGAGGCGCTGTCGCCCGCAAGCCGAGACGCACTCTCCGCCGCCAAGGTAATCTTCGGCGGCCCGCGTCACCTCGCGCTGGTGGATGCAGCCGGGAAGGGCCAGCCCTGGCCCGTGCCCTTCGACCCGACCCCCGTCCTGGCCCATCGCGGCGCGCCCACTGTCGTCCTCGCCTCGGGTGACCCGTTCTGGTTCGGCGCAGGAGGTAGCCTGATGGCCCACCTTGCCCCCGGCGAATGGACTTCGCACCCCGCGCCCTCGACCTTCCAGCTGGCCGCCAACCGCCTTGGCTGGCGTTTGGAGGAGGTGCTTTGCCTCGGCCTCCACGCCGCGCCGCTCTCCCGGCTCCGCCCGGTCCTTGGCAAGGGAGTCCGCGCAATTTGCACGCTGCGGGACGGAGCCGCCGTCGCCGACCTCGTCGCTTGGCTCGCCGCCAACGGCCACCCCAACGCCCGCCTCACCACCCTCGAACGCCTGGGCGGCCCCCAGGAGCGCATCACCCAGGGCCTGCCCACCGGTCCCATCGCCGCCCCCGTCTCCGCCGCCATCGAGGCCAACGACCCCGGCCTCCCCCGCGCCTCGGGCTTGCCGGACGAGCTCTTCCAGCACGACGGCCAGATCACCAAGCGCCCCGTCCGCGCGCTGACCCTTTCCGCCCTCGCCCCGCGCGCAGGCGAAATCCTCTGGGACATCGGCGCGGGCTCCGGCTCGATCGGCATCGAATGGCTCCTCGCCGGTGGCGCCCGGGTCGAGGCTCTTGAAGCCGACCCCATTCGCGCCGCCCGCGCCCGGGGAAACGTGGAATCCTTCGGCCTATCCCACCGCCACCGCCTGACCGAGGCCCGCGCGCCCGAAGGACTGCAGGGCCTGCCCACCCCCGACGTCGTCTTCATCGGCGGCGGCGCGTCCGAACACCTCCTGAACGCCCTTTGGGACCTCATCCCTCCCGGCACGCGGCTTGTCATGAACGCCGTCACGCTGGAGACCGAAGCCCTTGTCCTCGACTGGTCCGCCCGCCACGGTGGCCACCTTCTCAGGATCGAGCTGTCAGAACCCGCCGCCATCGGCCGCAAGCGCGGCTGGAAGGCCGCCCTCCCCATCCTGCAATGGAGCGTCACCCGATGATCGTCGCGGGATTCGGCTTCAGGACGGGCGCGACGCTCGATGCGCTGCAGGATGCGCTGGCGCGGGCTGGCGGGCCTGCCGGAGTGACGCATCTGGCGACGGTCGCGACCAAGGCGCAGGAGCTGCAGGTCCTGGGTCAGGCGCTGTCCCTTCCGGTGGTGGCGCTTGACATGGAAGCGCTGCGCGGGGTCTGGACGCCGACGCGGTCCGACCGGGTGGCGGCGCTGTTCGGGACGGGATCCCTGGCCGAGGCAGCGGCCCTGGCGGCGGCTGGGCAGGGCGCAAGGTTGCGGGGTGCCCGGGCGGTGTCGGCGGACGGGACGGCGACAGCGGCCATTGCGGAGGGCCTGGAGTGACGGGCGGTTATCAAATTGAGCGCCTTGCGGCGCAAGCCTTTTGTCTCGCATTTTGCGCGCGAAGGGCGCGCAACGGCTCGGACGGCCTCCGGCGGGGATATTTGGGCAAATGTGAAAGGGCAGGGGTTCACCTCTGCAAGGGTGCGGCATGACCGTCCATTTCATCGGGGCCGGACCGGGCGCGCCGGACCTTCTGACCCTGCGGGGGCGCGACCTGATCGCCGCCTCTCCGGTGTGTCTGTATGCCGGGTCCCTGGTGCCAGAAGGGGTGCTGTCGCATTGCCCGCCCGGCTGCCGGATCGTGAACACCGCGCCCCTGTCGCTGGACGAGATCGTGGCCGAGATCCAGGCGGCCCATGCGGCCGGGCAGGACGTCGCGCGCCTTCATTCCGGGGACCTGTCGGTCTGGTCGGCGATGGGCGAGCAGCTGCGGCGGCTGCGCGAGTTGGACATCCCCTATGACGTGACGCCCGGCGTGCCCTCCTTCGCGGCAGCGGCGGCGGCGCTGGGGGTGGAGCTGACCCTGCCGGGCCTCGCGCAATCGGTCGTCCTAACCCGCACCGAGGGCCGCGCAACCCAGATGCCCCCGCGCGAGAACCTTCCGGCCTTCGCCGCGACCGGGGCGACCTTGGCCTTGCACCTCTCGATCCACCTGATCGACAAGCTGACCGAGGAGCTGATCCCCCACTACGGCGCGGATTGCCCCGTGGCCGTGGTCTGGCGCGCAAGTTGGCCCGACCAGAGGATCATCCGGGCAACGCTTGCCAACCTCAAGGCCTCGGTCCCGGATGAGGTGGAACGCACCGCCCTGATCCTCGTCGGCCCCGCGCTGGCGCAGGAGGGGTTCGAGGAAAGCCGTCTCTACGCCGGGGACTACGACCGACGCTATCGCCCGGTCGGCACCCACCCGCGTTTCCCCGGAACCGGCAGATGATCCCCGGGCTTCTGGTCGCGGCTCCCGCCTCTGGCACTGGCAAGACCACGGTCATGCTGGGGCTTCTGGCTGCGTTGCGGGAGAGGGGGCTCAAGGTCCAGCCCTTCAAGAACGGGCCGGACTATATCGACCCGGCCTTCCACCGGGCGGCATCGGGGCGCGAGTCGTTCAATCTTGATAGCTGGGCGATGCCAGGAGCGATGCTGGACGGGATGCTTGCCGCCGCCGAGGGCGCGGACCTGGTGCTTGCCGAAGGATCGATGGGCCTGTTTGACGGCGTGGCTGCACCGGGGGCGACCGGGAATGGCGCGTCGGCGGACCTTGCGGCGCGGATGGGTTGGCCGGTCGTTCTGGTGATCGACGCCTCGGGCCAGGCGCAGACGGCGGCGGCGGTGGCGCAGGGGCTGGCGCGGTTCCGCCCTGGAGTGACGGTGGCCGGCGTGATCCTGAACCGTATCGCCTCGCCCCGGCATGAGGCCCTGATCCGCAACGGCATGGAGGAGGCGGGCCTGCCCGTGCTGGGCGTCCTGCCGAAACGCGCGGCCATCGCCATGCCGGAGCGGCACCTCGGGCTGGTCCAGGCCGAAGAGCAGCCCGCCCTGCAGGCGCTGATCGCCGAAGCGGCGCAGCTGATGCGCGAGGGCGTGGACCTCGACGCCCTGATCGCGGCGGCCCGGACGACCGCAGGCCTCGCGACCCCGGCGAAGATCATCCCCCCTGGCCAGCGCATCGCCTTGGCCCGCGACGCGGCGTTCAGCTTCGTCTACCCCCACCTCCTGCACGGCTGGCGGGCGGCGGGGGCCGAGGTGCTGCCCTTCTCTCCCCTCGCCAATGAGGCCCCCGATTCCGGCGCCGATACCTGCTGGCTGCCCGGCGGCTACCCGGAACTCCACGGCGCAACCCTGGGCCAGGCCGAGCGCTTCCGCACCGGCCTCCGAGCCTTTGCCGAGACGAAACCCGTCCATGGCGAGTGTGGCGGCTACATGGCGATGGGCGAGGCGATCGTCGACAAGGACGGCACCCGGCACCGGATGGCGGGGCTTCTCGGCCTCGTCACCAGCTTCGAGAAGCGGAAGATGCACCTGGGCTACCGGCTGGCCCAGCTTTCGCAGCCAATCCCCGGCCAGGCCGCGGGCACCCGGCTGCGGGGCCATGAGTTCCACTACTCCACCATCCTCGACCAACCGGACGCCCCCCTGGCCCAGGTCACCGATGCCACCGGCGCCGCCGTCGCCGAAACCGGCTCCACTCGACTCCAGACCGGCGGCGGGCTATCGACCGGCACCTTCTTCCACCTGATCGCAAGCGCATGAAACCACCTGTCCCGCCTGGCCCCGGAATTTTCAAAAATTCCGGTTCGGAGCCTTCGAAGGCTCCGGTCCGATTTCTTCGAAGAAATCGGGGGCGCGGATGACCGGCTTCGTCACCTTCGTCTCTGCCGGACCCGGCGACCCGGACCTGCTGACCGTCAAGGCGGTGAAGGCCCTTGCCCGCGCCGATGCCGTCCTGTTCGACGACCTGTCCTCCGGCCCGATCCTGGCGCTGGCGAAACCGGGGGCCGACCTGGTGGGCGTCGGCAAGCGGGCCGGCCGCGCCTCGCCCAAGCAGGACCACGTGAGCCGCCTTCTGGTCGACTACGCCCTGACCGGCGCGCACGTCGTCCGCCTGAAATCCGGTGACTCAGGCATCTTCGGCCGACTTGAAGAGGAACTCACCGCCGTCCGCGCCGCCGGGATCGCCTGCGAGATCATCCCGGGCGTCACCTCCGCCTCGGCCGCCGCCGCCGCCGCGGGCATCCCCCTCACGAGACGCCAGCACGCGCAGCGCGTCCAGTTCATCACTGCCGCCGACGTGACCGGCAACCTGCCGCCCGGCCTGAACATGGCGGCGCTCGCCGACCCGCAGGCCACCACTGTCATCTACATGGGCAAGCGCACCTTCCCCGCGCTGGCCGAGGCGCTGATCGCCCACGGCCTGCCGCCCACGACCCCCGCCCTCTTGGCCGAATCCGTCTCGACGCCCGAACAGACCCTCCACCGCTCCACCGTCGCCGATCTCGCCGCCCGGCTGGCCGAGGACCGCTCGCCCCTGCCCGGCCTGATCCTCGTCGGCAACCTCGCCGAGGGGACGGAATGACCACCCTCTGGCTGATCGGCATCGGCACCGGGAATCCCGACCACGTCACCGGCCAGGCCATCAAGGCCTTGAACGCGGCCGACCTGATCCTGATCCCTCGCAAGGGCACGGCGAAATCCGACTTGGCGGAGGTGCGGGAGCTGATCCTGTCGCAGATCCTGACCGCCCCCGTCCCCGTGGCCGATTACGACGTCCCGCAAAGGGCCGACCAGGAGGACTACCTCGGCGCGGTGAACGACTGGCATGACGCCATCGCCAAGGTCTGGGCCGAGACCATCGCCGCCCACCGCCCCGACGCACAGAACGTCGCGCTCATGGTCTGGGGCGACCCCTCGTTGTACGACAGCACGCTGAGGATCGCCGCCCGCCTGCCAGGTCTGACCGTCAAGGTCATCCCCGGCATCACCAGCTTGCAGGCCCTCACCGCTGCCCACGCGATCCCACTGAACACCCTCGCCGCGCCGGTGACCATCACCACCGGCCGCCAGCTTCGCGACCACGGCTGGCCCGAGGGTGCGACGACGCTCGCCGTGATGCTGGACAAGGGCGGGGCCTTCACCGTGCTGCCGCCCGACACCGAAATCTGGTGGGGCGCCTATGTCGGCATGCCCGAGGAAACCCTGATCCATGGCACGCTCGCCGAAGTCTCCGACCACATCCTCGCCACCCGCGCCCGGCTCCGGGCCGAACACGGCTGGATCATGGACATCTACCTCCTCCGCCGGGGCGGCGATGTCTGACCTGCTGCGCCGCGCCCTCCCGGTCTACGGCCTGCCCGAGGACACGCCCCTCACCCTCCTCAACCGCTCGGAAAATGAGACTTGGGCAGCCGGAGACCTCATCCTCCGCCTCCACCGCCAAGGCTACCACACCAAACCCGAGATCGCCTCTGAACTCGCCTGGCTGACCGCGTTGCAGGACCTTCCCGGCCTGAACACAACTCGCCCGATCCCCGGCGCACAGGGCCTTGTCACCGAACTGGACGGCCGCTTCCTGGTTGCCTTCGCGCCCATCGACGGCCAGGAACTCCAGCCCGGGGACAACCTCGCCCGCTGGTTCGCGCCCTTGGGGGAAATCACCGCCCGTCTGCACCTCCACGCCCGCCAATGGACCCCGCCCAAGGGCTTCACCCGCAAACGCTGGAATGTGGAGACCATCCTCGGCCCCCACCCGCACTGGGGCCACTGGCGGCAGGCGCAGGGGCTGGACCGGGACGGCGAAACACTCCTTGCCCGCGCGACCGATGCGCTGACCACGAAGCTTCACGCCTACGGCACCGGACCCGAGACCTTCGGCCTCATCCATGCCGACCTGCGTCTGGCGAACCTGATGGTCGACGGCGACGCCCTCACCGCCATCGACTTCGACGACTGCGGCTTCGGCTGGTGGGCCTATGATCTCGCTTCGGCGCTGAGCTTCATCGAGACCGACCCGCGCCTGCCCGACCTCATCTCCGCCTGGGTTCAGGGCTACACCCGCATCGCCCCCCTGCGGCCCCAGGACCGCGCGATGATCCCCTCGCTGATCTTCCTGCGACGGGTGCTGCTCACCGCCTGGCTCTCGACCCGCGCGGACAGCGACACTGCGCAGGACCTCGGTGGCCCGGCCTATACCTACGGCACGCTGGAGCTGGCGGACCGCTACCTCACCGACGGGCTGAAGGCGTTTCTCCCCTGACCGCTCCTCAAGCGGGGAGGGACGAAGTCCAACGACGAGCCGCTACTCTTTCAGCAGCAGGAACAGCGCCAGGACCGTCATCGCCACGCCCACCAGGACCATGCCCGGCTGCACCAGCCCGTGCAGGACGACCTCCCACAGCGCGACCCAGCTGGGGACGAGGTAGGTATAGGCCATCACCTTCGCCGCCGGCAGCCGCAGGGTGGCATATTGCAAGAGCACGAAGGTCATCGCGCTGGCCGCCACCGCGACATAGACCAGTGTCACCCAGACGATCCCCGGCAAGGCCGCCCAGTCCGTCGCTATGACGGCGGGCCAGGCGTACAGCGCCAGAAGCGCCGTCCCCGCCACCATCATCCCGAAGGTAAAGACCACTGCCGGCTCGCCCCGGTTCAGCTTGCGGACCAGGGGGGCATAGGCCGCATGGGCGACGCAACCCACGAAATAGATCGCCTCGCCCCGCCCGACCTGGAACGCCATCAGCGCCGCGAAGTCCGCGCGGAAGATCACCCAAAGCGCCCCGGCCCCGCCGATCATCAGGGCCATCGCCATCCGCCCGGTCAGCCGCTGCCGCAGGAACAGCCAGCCGAACCCGGCGGCCATAAGCGGGGTCAGCGTGAACACCGCCGCCGCCGACACGGGGGCCGCCGTCTTCAGCCCCTCGAACATCAGCACGAAATACGCGCCCAACAGCCCGCCAAGCACCAGATACCGCCACGGCGCCACCCAGGCGCTGCGCGGGATGCCCGTCGTAGCTACCGCCGCCACGCCGACCAGCACCCCGGCAAGGATGAAGCGCACCACCGACAAGGCCCCGGGGTCGATGTGCGGCGCGGCCAGCACGCCCAACGAGAAGGACCCCGCCACCAGCGCCGAGAAGGCCAGCATCGCCAGATGCCCACGCGCGGGCTCGGACACGCCCGCCAGCATCGGACCCGACAGATTCAGACGCAGGACTTCCACTCCTTCGCCGCATCCTTCAGATGGACCAGGAAGGCCTGGACCTTGCGCGTGCGGTGCAGGTCCACATGCGTGACGATCCGCAATTGCGATTCCCACTCAGGCCGCGGGGGCAGGATCTCGACCAGGTCGGGGTCCTCCATGGCGCGGATGCTCATCATGAACCCGATCCCCGCGCCCTGGCGCACCGCCTGCTCCAGCGCGGCGACCTCGGTCGCAGCATAGGTGATCTGATCGGGCTGGACCGTCGCCCGCAGCCAGCGGTGGAACGGGGCCCGGGTGACCTCGGCGTCCGTGCAGACGAAGCGGTGACCGGCAAATTCCGCCTCGGACGCGGGTCGGCCGTATCGCTCGACATAGGACCGCGAGGCATAAAGCCCCGCCTGCATCCGGGTCAGCGGCTGGACCACGTTGTCAGGCTCCTCGGGGGCCGAGCCCGCCCGGATCGCCACATGTGCCTCGCCGTAGTCCAGGCGGAAGACGCGCATGTCGGTCAGGAACCGCACCCGGACCTCGGGGAATTTCTCCTGAAAGCTGACCATCACCGGGGTCAGCAGATCCGCCAGCCCCGCGATCGAGGTCACCACAAGCTCGCCCGCGACCGTTTCGCCCTGGCCCTTGATCCGGCTGACGAGATGGGCGAACTGCTCTTCGGTCGTCTGCGCCACGGCCAGAAGGTCCCGCCCCGACTCGGTCGGCGTGTAGCCCCGCGCGTGGCGCTGGAAAAGCTTCGCGCCCAGCCTGCGTTCCAAGGCGTCGATGTGCCGGATCACCGTCGCATGGTGGACGCCCAAGACCTCGGCCGCGCCCGAGACCGTGCCCAGCCGCGCCACCTGGAATGCCGTGCGGATTTCGTCCCAGTTCTCCATCCCTGACCCCCTGTGGTGCATCTGCGCACATGAACCCAGCTTGACAGCCGATTTGCAAGGGCAAAGCCGGGTTCGGCGGCTTGACGGGCAAACTCAGGACCCGGCAAGTTCGCCCGAACGGAGCAAGCCATGCAGGTCACACAGGAAACGCCCGCCCGGTTGGTCCTTGAACAACGCCCCTGGGTTCTGGGTGCCGTCCTGGGCGTCTGCATCGTGATCCTTCTGGCCCTGGCAATGGTCCTGTGGCGCGAAAGCGCCTGGCTGACCTTGGGCTTCGGCCTTGCCGCCCTGCTGCTTGCGGTCTGCCTTGTGCTTTTCGTCCAGCGGGTGATCGTGATCTTCGACCGCGCCGCCGGGGCCATGGTGATCCGGACCCGCAGCCTGATGGGCGAGGACGAGAAAACCCTGCCGCTGACCGACATCCTGCGGGCCGAGGTCGAAACCTCGCGAAGCACCTCGACCTCGAACGATGGCAACCTCTCGGTCAGCGTGACCCATCGGACCGTGCTGGTGACAGGCGCTGGCCCGCTGCCCCTGACCCAAAGCTCAAGCGCGGGCGCGTCTGCCGAAGTCAATGCCGCCGCGATCAACCGCTGGCTCGCTGCGTCTGACGGACCGCCGGGCGCTTGACTTGACCGGGAGCATCGCCCTTTCTGTCCGGCAAACGGGAAAGGTGCGCGCGTGTTCGAAGACCGGCCGATCTACGGCCATATCCGGTTCTCATTCTACGGTGTCACCGACACGGTCGAGCGTCCGGACGAGGACGGATCTGCCCTGGCCCGGCTTTACGATGAGACCCGCATGGCCCGGCGGTTCTTCCTGTTCGAAAACCTGACCCTTCCCAGCCTGATCCACCAGACCGATGGCGGCTTCAAGACCGTCATCATGTCCTCGGACGTGATGCCCGACCGCTACAAGGACAGACTGAGCAAGCTGGCCGAGCGCCTGCCCGGTGCCGTGGTCGAATATTCGCCACACCGGCACGGCGACCAGGCCTTCCACCGCTTCGTGATCGAGGCCGCGGGCTACAAGGTTCGCGGCAGCTCGGTGCATTTCCGGCTGGATGACGACGACGCCGTGTCCGTCAACTACATCTCGCGCCTGCGCCATGTCAGCCGGGTGCTCTCGCCCTCGACCCATATCACCTTCCCGACCGGCATCTTCCTCTTCCCGGCCCGGCCCGACGCGCCGGACGGGGTGTCGATGATGCAGCAGCGCTTCCTGACGGCAATCGGCCTGGCAACGGTGAACGGCGGCGGGTTTCACAAGAACCCCTACCAGATGATGCACGGCAACGTCTGGACGCGCTGGCCGGTCGTCTCCGACCCGACCTTCTTCTCGCATATCCGCACCCAGCATTTCGAGAACGACACCGTCCTGCGCCAGGACAAGATCATCGGGGCGCTGCAGCGGGAACGCACCAGCCGCCGTGGCCACCGCCACGCCGCCGTCGTCGACAAGGCGCTGGCCGTCAACTTCCCCTGGATCGACCGAGAGACGCTGGACGGCCTTCTCGCCCGTTGCGACGCGGTCCGGTCTCTGGACGACCTGCCGCCGGTCGCCTGACGCTTAGGGTCGCAGGCTTGACCGGGGGCACGCGCCCGTCACACTGTCGGCCCACCAGACAGGAGGGGACCAGGGTGCCATCCGCAAACGTCATCATGGCCCCGCCCGGTTCGGTGCGATGACAGGGCCGCTGCACCTGCCGATGGGCCTGATGTGGAACATGCCGGTTCCCGTGGCCTGTTCGCTGGCCGTTGCGGCCGAGGGGATCGCCGCCACCTGCGGCCAGTGCCCATTGGACGATGCAGGCCAGGTGCAGTCGCCCGGCGATGCACAGCAGCAGGCCGTGCTCATCGCCCGGATGGGGCAGGGGGTCCTTGCGCACCTGCCGGGGTTCGAGCCAGCGCTGCTGACCGTCTACCATGACTGCGCCGACCCGGCCGAAGTGCTTGAACCCCTGGCCGCCGCCTTCCCCGGCGCGGCTCTCGCTCCGGTCCCTCTGCCGCATTTCTACTACCCCGGCATGCGGATCGAAGTCGACCTCTACGCCATCGCCGCCAGCCCCCGGACGACCCGCCACAGCGCCGGGCCCGCCAGCCTGACGCTGGTCGAAGGCGGCCCGCTCATCCTCTGCCATCTCTCCGGCCCGGACATGGCGTCCTGCCTGCCACTTCTCTCCCACATCGACGAAAGCCGGCTTCTCATGGCCCAGTGGTTCGCTTCCGACGCCCCGCCGAGCCACATTCCCGATCCTGACGCCCGCGTGATCCCGCCGCGGCCCGGAGTCACCGCGGTCCTGACCCTCGCTTCCACGCCCGTCTGCGCCACCACCACGCCCGGCGGTGCGATCCTGCGGCAGGCAGGCCGCTTCGCCTGGATGTCGGCGTCCGGCACTTCCGCCGACCTCGCCCTGGCCGCGCACCAGGCGATGGACGCGCTTGCGCTGGACCGGATGCCCCACCTCACGCCGCTGAAGGCGACCACCCACTACGCCGGAGGACCGGGACCCGAGGACCTGCACGGCAACCTCGCCGTTCGCCACGCCCGCTTCCCTCGCCCCGGCCCCGGCTCGACCGGGGTCCCCGTCACCGCCCTCGCGCAGGCCACCCTGGCCATCGACATGCTCGGCGTCATTGACTCCCCCGCCGCTTCGGCGTAATCCCCGCCCCAATTCCCCGGAGGCATCAGCTTCCGGTCCCTTGGCCATTGCCCGGGATCGCCATCCGTCAGCGCGTCTGCGCCCACGGGTGCGCTTCCGCTTTGCAGCAAGGTTTCGCCGCCCCATATCGGGGCGAACGCTAACGAAAGGGTGACGCGATGTTCGAAAGTCTCTCCGAACGCCTTGGCGGCGTCTTCGACCGGCTCACCAAGGCCGGCGCGCTGACCGAGGCCGACGTCGTCACCGCGCTGCGCGAAGTCCGCGTGGCCCTGCTCGAGGCCGACGTCTCCCTCCCCGTCGCCCGCGACTTCATCAAGCGCGTTACCGAAAAGGCCACCGGCGCCGCCGTCACCAAGTCGATCACCCCCGGCCAGATGGTCGTGAAGATCGTCCATGACGAGCTGATCCGCGTCCTGGCCGGCGACGACGCGCCCGAAGCGCTGAAGATCGACAACCCGCCCGCGACGATCCTGATGGTCGGTCTGCAGGGCTCGGGCAAGACGACCACCACGGCCAAGCTCGCCAAACGGCTGAAGGAAAAGAACGGCAAGAAGGTCCTCTTGGCCTCGCTCGACACCAACCGCCCCGCGGCGATGGAGCAGCTGGCGATACTCGGCACCCAGATCGGCGTCGACTCGCTGCCCATCGTGAAGGGCGAAACCGCCGTCCAGATCGCCAAGCGCGCCAAGACGCAAGCCAATCTCGGCGGCTATGACGTCGTGTTCCTGGATACCGCCGGACGACTGCACATCGACGAAGTCCTGATGGACGAAGTCCAGGCCGTCCGCGACATCGCCCAGCCGCGCGAGACGCTCCTCGTCGTCGACGGCCTCACCGGCCAGGACGCCGTCAACGTCGCGACCGAGTTCGACGGCAAGGTCGGCATCTCGGGCGTCGTCCTGACCCGGATGGACGGCGACGGCCGCGGCGGTGCCGCCCTTTCGATGCGCGCCATCACCGGCAAGCCGATCCGCTTCGTCGGCCTTGGCGAGAAGATGGACGCCATCGAGCCCTTCGAGGCCGAACGCGTCGCAGGCCGCATCCTCGGCATGGGGGACATCGTCGCCCTGGTCGAAAAGGCGCAAGAGACGTTCGAGGCCGAACAGGCCGAACGCATGGCCAAGCGCTTCGCCAAGGGCCTCTTCAACATGAACGACCTGAAGATGCAGCTCGACCAGATGCTGAAGATGGGCGGGATGCAGGGCCTGATGGGCATGATGCCCGGCATGGGCAAGATGTCCGCCCAGGCCGAGGCCGCGGGCCTGAACGACAAGATGCTCCACCACCAGATCGCGCTGATCAACTCGATGACCAAGAAGGAACGCGCGAACCCCGACATGCTGCAGGCCTCGCGCAAGAAGCGCATCGCCGCTGGCGCGGGTCTCGACGTCGCCGATCTCAACCGCCTGCTGAAACAGCACAAGCAGATGGCGGACATGATGAAGAAGATGGGCAAGGGGGGCATGATGAAGAACATGGTCAAGCAGCTCCTCGGCAAGGGTGGCATGCCCGACCCCTCGAAGATGTCCCCCGAACAGCTGGCCGAGATGGCCAAGGGCATGCAGGGCGGCCTTGGCGGCATGGGCGGCGGCCTTCCCCCCGGCATGGGCGGCTTCCCGCGCGGGATCACCCTGCCTGCGGGCCTGTCGGGGCTGATGCGGAAGAAGTGATGCCCCAGACCGCGCACCAGATCACCATGACGATCCCGGTCATCGAGACCGAGCGTCTGGTGCTGCGCGAACCGCGCGAGGCGGACTTCCCCGCCATGCTCGCTTTCAACGACAGCCCCCGTGCCGCGTTCGTCGGCGGCGGGCGAGACCGGCAATGGGTCTGGCGCGGTCTCCTCGCAAACATCGGCCACTGGGTTCTGCGGGGCTACGGCTTCTTCTCGGTCGACACCAAGGCAGGCGACTTCATCGGTCGCATCGGGATGCTCTACCACGACGGCTGGGACGAGCCCGAACTCGGCTGGCACCTCTTCGACGGCTATGAAGGCCAGGGCTACGCCGTGGAAGCCGCCCGCGCAGCCCGCGACGACTACCACGCCCGCATCTCGGCCCAGCCTCCGATCAGCTACATCGACCCGGCCAATCCCCGCTCGGAAGCTGTTGCGCGTCGTCTTGGCGCCAAGCCCGAGCGCCAGTCCGAGGTGTTCGGAACCTTGATCAACATCTGGCGCCACCCTTCCCCGGGGGCCGTCGCATGACACCGATTGCACGTCACACCACCAGGAGGGGGGCCTGATGGACACCGCGACCAAGGCAGCGGACCTGCTGAAACATCACCGCGAATCGATCGACCGGCTGGACGCGATCCTCGTCTTCACGCTGGCCGAACGGTTCAAGCACACCCAGGCCGTGGGGAAACTCAAGGCCGAACACGCCCTTCCGCCGTCGGACCCGGCGCGCGAAGCACGGCAGATCGAACGGTTGCAGCGGCTGGCCGAAGAGGCCGACCTCGACCCGGAGTTTGCCAAGAAATTCCTGAACTTCATCATCAGTGAAGTTATCAGGCACCACGAAACCTTCCAGAAATGACCGGGATGTCCCGGCCCAAAGCCAAACAGGAGTAACATCATGGCTATGAAGATCCGTCTCGCGCGCGGTGGTTCCAAGAAGCGCCCGTTCTATTCCATCGTCGCCTCCGACTCGCGCATGCCGCGCGACGGCCGCTTCCTGGAGAAGCTGGGGACCTACAACCCGCTCCTCGCCAAGGACGACGAAAAGCGCGTCGTCATGAACATGGAGCGCGTGACCTACTGGCTCTGCCAGGGCGCCCAGCCGACCGACCGCGTCGCCCGCTTCCTGGAAGCCGCCGGCGCCCGTCCGAAGGCTGTCCGCAACAACCCGAAGACCGGCACCCCCGGCAAGGCGATGGCCGAACGCGCCGCCAAGAAGGCCGCCCGCGCCGCCGAACCGGCTGCCGAGTAAGCCCTTGACCGGCCAGTTCAGCCCCCAATTCCGGGAGGAGCTGGCCGACCTCATGCGGTGGCGGCGCGACGTGCGCCGCTTCCGCACCGACGCCGTTCCCGAAGACCTGCTCGCCCGCGGCCTGCAGGCCTTTGCCCTCGCCCCGTCCGTGGGCCTGTCCGAACCCTGGCGCATCCTGCGGGTCAGCTCTCCGCAAGCCCGCGCCGCCTGCCTGGACAACTACCGCGACTGCAACGCCCAGGCGCTGGCCTGCCAGTCTGACGACCGCGCTGCGGCCTATGCCCGGCTCAAGCTCTCCGGCATGGCCGAGGCCCCTGTCCACCTTGCCGTCTTCTGCGACGATGCCACGCCCAAGGGCCACGGCCTGGGCGCCGCCACCATGCCCGAAACCCGCGCCTATTCCGTCGTGGGGGCCATCACCCACCTCTGGCTCGCCCTTCGCGCACAGGGCCTTGGCCTCGGCTGGGTCTCGATCCTCGACGCCGCCCGCCTGGCGCAAGACCTTGACGTCCCGCCCAACTGGCGTTTCATCGGCTATCTCTGCATCGGTTGGCCCGAGGAGGACGACATCGTGCCCGAACTGGAACGCGCCGGCTGGGAAGCCCGCGCCCAGGCCCTGATCCTGGAGACGCGCTGACATGTCCGACCTGATCTGCATCGGGGCCATCGCCGGGTCCTTCGGCGTCTCCGGCGAAGTCCGGCTCAAGTCCTTCTGCTCGGAACCGACCGACATCGCCGCCTACGGCCCCCTCTCGACCGAGGACGGCACGCGCCTGTTCCACATCACCCTCACCCGACCCGTCTCGGGCGGGCTGGGTGCGCGGATCAAGGGTATCAACACCAAGGAACAGGCCGATGCCCTGCGCGGCGTCACGCTGCACGTCCCGCGCGAACGCCTGCCCTCGCTGCCCGACGACGAATTCTACCACGCCGACCTGATCGGGCTTTCCGCCTATGACACGGGCGGCGAGCTGATCGGCAAAGTCACGGCCGTCTACAACCACGGTGCAGGAGATATCCTCGAAATATCGACCTCGCGTCATAAATCGGCCCTGCTTTTGCCCTTTACCCTAGCAATCGTGCCCAATGTCGACCTGGCCGCTGGCCGCATTGTCGTCGACATGCCGGACGAGACCGACTGATCGGCCCAATCGGGGGACTGGGGTGCAGGGAAGGAAGATTAGGTGATGCTGACACGCATGCGCCTTGCCAAGGGCATGGCAGCCTTGCTCTACCTCGGGCCGCTGATCGCGGGCCTGTGCGGCTTCGGCTGGAGCATGGTGTTTTCCTTCACGGCAATCTTCGTCGTCTGGCTGATGGTGCTCCGCCCCGAGCAGTGGCCCTCGACCCCGTCCGAATGGCTGACCGCCCCGGCCTGGCTCGCGGCGCTGGCGCAGGTGCTTTCCCAACTCCTTCTGGTCTGCATCCTGTTCGCCATCGGGCGCGGGCTGGGTGGGTTGGCGAATATCGGAGCCGTCGACCTTGACCCGATGTTGCCGCTGTCGGTCTCCTTCCTGGCCATCCCGCTGTGCCGTATGCTCTGGGACGCCCGCGAGGCGGCAAGCCTCGGCTATTTCCTGGATGACGAGGCCGAGGCCGCCCATTCCAGCACCGCGCCCGGCCTTGCCGCGACCTCGATCATCCCGCTTCTGAACCTGCCCGACACCGCCCCGGATGCCGAGGTTGCCGCCGCCGTTGCCGACGCTCTGGACGTCCCGGCCGCCGACTTGCGGTTGAACGCGCTCACGGCGGCCTTGTCCAATCCGAACCGCAGCCATGCGGCGCTCCGCCGCGCGCTGGTGTTCTGGGCCACCGAGCCCGAGATCGTCGCGCCGGGCCAAGTCGCCGAAAGCATGGCCAACGCCTTCGAGATTGCCAATGGCAACCTCGACCTCCTGCGGCTTTACCTGCCCCGCGCGATGGCCCTGATCGCGGCCTTCCCGACGCGCGCCAGCGATTTCCCCGATCCCGCGCGTCTGCGCAGCGTTGCCGACAACCTGCCCGACTCGGATCTTCCAGCGCATCTGCAGGACGACCTCAGCGACGGCCTCCGCGCCTTGGCCCGGTCGGTCGAGACGGCGCTTGGCTCGCGGGCCACGACGGCCCAGCCTGACGCACCCCCGGCACCGCAGGCCGCGCCGCGCACCGCGTGATCCGGGGCTTTCCAGGCCCGGCCTTTCGCGCTAATCCCCGCCCATGTCCGACGCCCCCGACACCCCGAAAAGCCACGGTCGCCTGTCGATCCGGCCCACGCTGAAGCCCCGCGACCTCATGGAAGAGCCGCGCTTGGTCAAGGGCGCCTTCACGGCCAAGATCATCACGCTGTTCCCCGACGCTTTCCCCGGCACCCTGGGCCTGTCCCTGACCGGCAAGGCGCTGGACTTCGGGCTCTGGCAGCTGGAAACCATCGACCTCCGCGACTTTGGCGAGGGCAAGCACCGCAACGTCGACGACACGCCCGCGGGCGGCGGGGCCGGTATGGTCCTGCGCCCCGACGTGGTGGACGCGGCCTTCCGCCACGCCCGCATCGGCACCCCCGTCGACCGTGCCCGCTGGCCCGTCATCTACCTCTCCCCCCGCGGCGTGCCCTTCACCCAAGCCACCGCCCGCCGCCTGGCCCAGGCCGATGGTCTGACCCTGCTCTGCGGCCGGTTCGAGGGCGTCGACCAGCGCGTCCTCGACCACCACCAGGTCGAAGAGATCAGCCTTGGCGACTTCGTCCTCACCGGCGGAGAGATCGCCGCCCAGGCCATCCTCGATGCCACCGTTCGCCTGATCCCCGGCGTCCTCGGCAACGCCGCCTCGACCGAGGAGGAAAGCTTCTCCGACGGCCTTCTCGAACACCCGCAATACACCCGCCCCGCCCTGTGGGAGGGGCAAGAGATCCCCGCCGTCCTCCAGTCCGGTAACCACGCCGAGATCGCCAAATGGCGCCGCGCGCGGTCGGAAGAGCTGACCCGGCAACGCCGCCCGGATCTGTGGGAAAAGCGGGGCCGCTGAAACCCCGGCGGCCCTTGACCGAACCCCGCCTTCCCCCTATACGCGCCCGGTCCGGGACCGTCAGGCCCACGGACCCGATTCCCTTTGCCTGCCTGCCTTCTTCCGCAGGGTCATCGCGACGGGACGGCACCACACAAAGCAGGCGCCACCTGCGGCGGGCTTCCTGGGCAACCAGGGGGGACCCGGACGAAGACCGGAAGCTCTGGCGCGGCATCACCTCTGCGGAAACCACCGCAGGCAAAATGGAGACAGCGCATGAACCTCATCGCGCAGATCGAGGCCGAGCAGATCGCTTCCCTCGGCAAGACCATCCCGGACTTCAAGGCCGGCGACACCATCCGCGTCGGCTACAAGGTGACCGAAGGCTCGCGCAGCCGCGTGCAGGCCTATGAAGGCGTCTGCATCGGCCGCAAGGGCGGCGCCACGATCGGGGCGTCGTTCACCGTCCGCAAGATTTCCTTCGGCGAAGGCGTGGAGCGCGTGTTCCCGCTTTACTCGACCAACATCGACTCGATCGAAGTGGTCCGCCGCGGCAAGGTCCGTCGCGCCAAGCTGTACTACCTCCGCGCCCGTCGCGGCAAATCGGCCCGGATCGCCGAAGTCACCAACTACAAAGAAAAAGCCGAGTGAGGAGTGGAGCCATGAAAGCCGATACCCATCCCGACTACCACACCATCACCATCAAGATGACCGATGGCTCGACCTATACGACCCGGTCGACCTGGGGCAAGGACGGCGACACCATGTCGCTCGACATCGACCCGCTGGCGCACCCGGCCTGGACCGGCCAGCAGGCCAAGCTGATGGACACCGGTGGCCGCGTGTCGAAGTTCAAGAACAAGTACGCCGGCCTCGGTTTCTAAGACCCGTCGCAAGCGATCCCAGAACGCCGCCCCATCCCGGGCGGCGTTTCCATTTGGAACATCCCCCTGCCGCAGCGGTTGCCCTTACCAACCCTGAAAGCGAGGACCAGATGCACCATTCGGAAGAAACCCACGAACTCTTCGTCACCGGCCTGCGCAACGCGCATGCGATGGAAAGCCAGGCCCTGTCGGTGATTGACGCCCAGCTTGGCCGCCTGGAAAGCTACCCCGAGATAATCGCCATGCTGCAGCAGCACCGGCGCGAGACCGAGGGCCAGATTGCCCGGCTCGACCAGATCTTCGAAGGCATGGGCGAAAGCGCCTCGACCCTGAAGGACACGGCGATGTCCGCGATGGGCTCGATGCATGCGCTGGGCAACGCGCTTGCGGCTGACGAGGTGCTGAAGAACCACATGGCCGACTACATGTTCGAGCACTTCGAGATCGCCGCCTACACCTCGCTCATCACGATGGCGCAGGCGATGGGCCACAGCTCGGCGCTGCCCCTCCTGCAGCAGAACCTGGCCGAGGAGCAGCGCTTCCAGCAGATGCTGATCGAAAGCCTGCCCCGCGTGACCGAAGAGTTCCTGGCGCGCACCGCCAGCGGCCAGAAGGCCGACGTCTGACGCGTCCGGGATCGGCGAAAACCCGCTTTCCCCTGCCACCGTCCCCGACTAGAACGCGGCGGGACGCAAGGCAGGGGACAGAATGGCGCGGATCATCGTCGTCGGGAACGAAAAGGGCGGCTCGGGCAAATCCACCACCTGCATGCATGTCGCAACCGCCCTTGCCCGCCTGGGCCAACGGGTCGGGGCGCTTGACCTCGACCTGCGGCAGAAAAGCTTCGGCCGCTATATCGAGAACCGCCGCGCCTACATGGCGCAGGCCGGCCTTGACCTGCCCACGCCCGACTATCGCGACCTGCCCGATCCCGACCCATCAAGTGGCGAGAACCAGGACCACCGCCTGACCCGCGCAATCGAGGCAATGCACGCCGAAAAGGACTACATCGTCATCGACTGCCCCGGCAGCCACACGCGCCTGTCCCAGGTCGCCCATACGCTTGCCGACACGCTGATCACGCCTTTGAACGACAGTTTCGTCGATTTCGACCTCTTGGCGCGGATGGACGGGTTGACCGGCAAGATCAAGGGGCCGTCGATCTATTCCGAGATGGTCTGGGGCGCGCGGCAGATGCGGGCACAGGCGGGCCTGCAGCCGATCGACTGGATCGTCGTCCGCAACCGGCTTGGCGCACAGCAGATGCACAACAAGAAAAAGGTCGGCGCCGCGCTGGAAGAGCTGTCCCGCCGCATCGGCTTTCGCGTCCTGAACGGGTTTTCGGAACGCGTGATCTTTCGCGAGCTCTTCCCGCGCGGCATCACGCTTCTGGACCTGAAGGACACCGGCGTCGACCAGCTGAGCCTGTCGAACATCGCGGCCCGACAGGAACTGCGTGACCTGATGGCGGGCCTCAGGCTTCCGTCTCTTCAGATCGGCTTTTGAACACCGGGCCACCAAGGCCCACATGGTTCACGATGCGCGTGCGGTTGACCTTCTTCAGACGCTTGTCGAAGGTCGTCTCTTCCTCGGCCTTGCGAACGCGGCCAAGGCCAATCTTCTTCAGCAGCTTGATCGTCTTTTTCATGGGGCGTCCCTTTCGGTCTTGCCCTTCTTGTCCTGTCAAAGCGGGGCAGGACTATGGCAGTCTATGACAATTACCGAGTCGGGTTTGCGCTCATTTGGCGACAGAGCGTGTCCGTTTTTGCCACATGCATGACCGTCTACAGCGACCGGCCCCGCAACCAGGCGGCCCAGGCCTGCTTCGAACCTGCGAAGACGTTGATGTCCACCGGCCCCGCGATCCCGGGAACCCGGCCGGTCGAGGTATACTGCCAGAACGTCCAGGCGTTGCCGTCATAGACCCCATGCGGATGATCCGCGACCGAGCGCAGCCAGAACTCCACCCCGCTCAGCCGCCAAAGCTCGGTGTCATCGAAGAAGTCCACCGTGGTGTAGACCAGCGGCCTCTGGCCGTAATGCCGTTCCAGGATATCCAGGAAGATCCTGGCTTCCTTGCGGATCGTCTCCCCGTCCCGGCGGATGGTGCAGGTCGGGCTGAAGGGCGTCCATTCCATGTCCAGGATCGGGGGCAGGGCGCCCGGCGTCTTCGGCACATGCCGGATGAACCAGCGCGCCTGCTCGGCCGCCGGGCGGCAATGGTAGAAAAAGTGGTAGGCCCCCCGCATGACCCCCGCCGCCCCCGCCCCGCGCCAGTGGCTGTCGAACAAGGGGTCCACCATGTCGCCGCCCTCGGTCGCCTTGATGAAGGCGAAGTTCACCCCGTTCGCCCGCGCGGTCGTCCAGTCCACCTGAGTCTGGAACCGCGACAGGTCGATCCCGTGCACCGGATACCGGTCGGGAGACCGCCCCGGCCAGTCGGTCGGGTCGCTGTCGGTGAAGTTCGAGCTGGTGACGGAAACCTCCAGCGCCTCGGGCGCGGCATCGCGCCGGGCACCCCCGCAGGCGGCCAGGACAAGGAAAAGCAGGACAACAAGGCTCCGGATCATGGGCAAAGCCTGCCGCGTGGCGCCCGGACTGTCACGCCGGAAATCGGGGCGCCACGGGCCCGTCGGCCCCGATGGGCAACCTTCCGCGCACCCGCGCTGACGGGTTACCCGAACCGCGCCGGTGAGAGTTGCGAGACCAGGCCCGCGTCCAGCTCGGGCGCGCGGCCCCCGATCAGGTCCGCCGCCAGCCGACTTGCAGCCGCGCTGGTCTGGAACCCGTATCCGCCCTGGCCCGCCAGCCAGAAGAAGCTGGGCTCCCGGACGTCCGGACCGATCACCAGCACCCGGTCCGGCGCAAAGGTCCGCAGGCCCGCCCAGTTGGAAATCAGCCGCGTCACGGGTTCCGTCACCATCTCCTCGTACCGCGCCAGCCCCTCGGCCAGGACCATGTCGTCCGCCCAGGCATCATGCGGCTCCATCAGGTCCTCCTCGGCGGGCGACACGATCAGCGCCCCGGCGTCGGGCTTGGCGTACCAGTCCTCGCCCGGCCCGAACATCATCGGCCATTTCGACAGGTCGTGCCCACCAGGAGCCGGTATCCGCGCCATCGACCGGCGGTAGGGAGTGAACCCCAGCGTCCCCACCCCCGCCAGCGCCGCCACCTGGTCGACCCAGGCCCCGGCCGCATTGACCACCATCCGCGCCGTGAACTGCCCCGCTGCCGAGCTGACCCGCCACCCGGCTCCATCCTTCGCAATGGCACTGACCCGCGCCTTGGTCACGATCCGCGCCCCACGCCCCTTCGCCTCGCGCGCGAAGCCCTGGATCAGAAGGTCGGTGTCCACATCCTCGGCATGGGCCGCATAGCCCGCCATCGCGACCGTCTCCGGATTCAGGATCGGCACGATCCCCCGCGCCTCCTCGACGCTGATCCGGTCGAAGGCCATCTCCACCAGGTCATGCTCGAAGGCCTCGACCCCGTCCGCCTTGCCCACCAGCAGTAGCCCCCGCGGCGACAGTACGCCCGGGACGCTGCGGAAATAGGCCTCCGACGCCATCGACAGCCCCACCACCGCAGGCGCGCCATAGCGCGGCTCGAACAGCGCCGCCGACCGGCCAGAGGCATGGTGCGCCAGCGCCTCCTCGGCCTCCAGCACGACGACCGACCCCAATTCCGACATCCGCGCCGCCGCCGAAATCCCGGCGATCCCGCCCCCGATGATCAGGAAATCCGCATCCATTACATGTCCCTCCACGAAAGAAAGGGCACGGGTCGCGCCCCATGCCCTTTCATCTTTGCACAAATATCCCGGGGGTGCGGGGGCTGGCCCCCGCTTTTCCGACCTAGGTCACTGCGGAATGTCGCCCGTGATCCCTTCGACGTAGAAGTTCATCCCCAGAAGATCGCCATCCGGAGCGGTCGCGCCCTCGGCAAGCCACGGCGAGCCGTCCTGCTTGTTGATCGGCCCGGTGAACGGATGGTAGGTCCCCGCCGCGATCGCGTCGCGCAGCGCCTCGGCCTCGGCCTTCACCTCGGCCGGCACCTTGTCGGTGATCTCGCCAATCTCGACCTCGCCACCGGCGATCCCCTCCCAAGCGTCCTGCTGCGCATAGGTTCCGTCCAGCAGCTGGCCCACGCGCTTCACGTAATAGGGCGCCCAGTTGTCGATGATCGACGACACGCGCGGCCCGTCCTTGTACTCCGCCATGTCCGATGCCTGGCCGAAGCCGATCACCGCGCCATTGGTCTTGGCCGCCTCGGCCAGCGGAGCGGTGGAGTCGGTGTGCGACGCGATCACGTCCACGCCCTGGTCGATCAGCGCCTTGGCGGCATCAGCCTCCTTGGCCGGGTCGAACCAGGTGAAGGCCCAGACCACCGACAGCTCGACGTTCGGGTTGGCCTTCTTGGCGTGCAGGTAATAGCTGTTGATCCCCATGATCACCTCGGGGATCGGGAAGGACGCAATGTAGCCGATCTTGTTCGACTTGGTCATCTTGCCCGCGATGTGGCCCTGCACCGCGCGGCCTTCATAGAAGCGCGCGTTGTAGGTGGAAACGTTCGGATGCTCGCGCTTGAAGCCCGTGGCATGTTCGAACTTCACGTCCGGGAACTTGGCCGCGACGGCATTCGTCGGGTCCATGAAGCCGAAGGACGTGGTGAAGATGATGTTGCAGCCACCCAGCGCCATCTGGGTCAGCACGCGCTCGGCGTCCGCACCCTCGGGCACGTTTTCCTGCCACTGGATCTCGACCTTGTCGCCGAACTCCTCCTGCACGGCCAGGGCACCCTGGTGGTGCTGGAAGGTCCAGCCGCCGTCGCCGATCGGGCCGACATAGACGAAGCAGGCCTTCACCTTGTCCATACCCTGCGCAAAGGCCCCGCCCGAGGCCAAGAGCAGCCCCATCGCGGCGGTCGCCAGCAGATTTCTCCGTTTCATTCTTCTTCTCCCCGTGGTGGCGGCACCTTTCGCGGCACCGCAAGTTGAAGCCTCATCGCGAGGCGTGAAAGTTCTGTCCCAACGACGCAGGAGCACCATTGGCCTTGCCCTTCCGCCCCGCCGACATGATGACCAGCACAAGGATGGTTATCAGATAGGGGGCCATGGACAAGTACTCGACCGGGATGGCACTGCCCGCGACCTGCAGGTTCAACTGCAGCACGGTGATGCCGCCGAAAAGATAAGCACCGATTAACACCCGCCAGGGTTTCCAGCTGGCGAAGACCACGATGGCAAGCGCGATCCAGCCCGCACCCGCCGTGATCCCGTCGACCCACTGTGGCACCCGGGCGAGGCTGATGTAGGCCCCGCCCATCCCCGCCATCGCGCCGCCGAAGGCAATGCACATCAGGCGGATGCGGTTGACCTTGTAGCCAAGCGCATGGGCCGCCTCGTGGCTTTCGCCCACGGCACGGATGATCAGGCCGATCCGGGTCGACTTCAGCACCCACCACAGCACTGCCGTCATCAGGATGCTGAAATAGACCATCCAGTCATGCCCGAACAGGATCGGTCCCACCACCGGCAGGTCCGCCAATGCGTCCGGAAGCAACTGCTGCGTCGGCGGCGGCTTGATCCCGTTGTAGCCCTGCCCGCCAAGGCTCGACACCCCCAGCCCGAACAAGGTCAAGGCCAGCCCCGTCGCCACCTGGTTTGCCAGGAACACCTGCGTCAGCGCGGCAAAGATCAGGCTCAACGCCGCCCCCGCCGCGGCGCCGCCCAGGAAACCCAGAACCGGGCTCCCGGTCTGCACGGCCACGATGAACCCCCCCAGGGCGCCGATGACCATCATCCCTTCGACGCCCAGGTTCAGCACCCCGGACCGCTCGACCACCGTCTCTCCAAGGGCCGCCATCAGGATCGGCACGGCCGAGGCCATGAGCGTCGCGATCAGGATGACCGGGTTGATACCGCCAAGATCCATCAGTGCGCCCCCACAGCCAGCCGGAACCGGTAATTCGTCAGCACGTCCACCGCGAGCAGGAAGAACAGCAGCATCCCCTGGAACACTTGGATCGCCGCGTCGGGTAGGCCAAGGTTCGTCGATGCCATTTCACCCCCCACATAGGTCAGCGCCATCAGGAACCCCGCCAGCACGATCCCCAGCGGGTTCAACCGCCCGAGGAACGCCACGATGATCGCCGTGAACCCATACCCGGTGTTGAAGTCGATGCTGATCTGCCCGGCCGGCCCCGTGACCTCGAACATCCCCGCCAGCCCCGCCAGCGCGCCTGAGATGCCCATGCAAAGCACCACCAGCCGCGTCGGCGACACGCCGTGGAACCGCGCCGCCCTCGGCGCCTGCCCGGCGAGCTTGATCTGGAACCCCGCCTGGTGCCGCGTCAGGAGGATATAGGCCAAGACCGCCGTCACCAGCGCCGCCACCCCGCCCCAGTGCAGGCCCAGGGGCTCATACAGGAACCCGTTCTGCGCCGCCGGATAGCTGGAGAAATTGCGGCTCCCCGGAAAGCCCATCCCCTCGGGGTTCTTGAGAAAACCCGTCGAGGCCTTGGCCAGGATCGTCTCGGCCACATAGACCAGCATCAGACTGACGAGGATCTCGTTCGTGTTGAACTTTGTCTTCAGGATCGCCGGGATCATCGCCCAGGCCCAGCCCCCAAAGGCCCCCGCGATCACCATCACCGGAAAGATCCACCGGCTCTCCGTCGGAAAGACCGCCAGCCCCACCCCGGCGCCCACGATGGCGCCCATGATGTACTGCCCTTCCGCCCCGATGTTCCAGATCCCCGCCCGGAACCCCAGCGCGAGACCGATGGCGATCAGGATCAACGGCCCCGCCTTCACCAGAAGCTGCCCGCGCAGGTAGAAGGCGAACTCGCCAAAGACCGGGTCCCAGAAGATCGTCCGGATCACCTCGAACGGGTTCTTCCCCATCGCCGCGAACAGGATGCCCCCCGCGATCATCGTCAGGATCACCGCCACGGGCGGCGTCGCATAAAGCCAGAACTTGCTGGGGGTAGGGCGCTTCTCAAGCCTCAGCATGACCACAACCCATTTCATGTCCACAAATATCCCGGGGGGTCTGGGGGGCTGGCCCCCCGGTCCGAAGGTTCCACAAGCGGGCCGCTTCAAGGTCCAGTGCAACGCTGCAACCCGCGCCTCCCCTCCCCCTCCGTGGGGAGGGGCCGGGGGTGGGGGGCACCCGGCCAGTCACATCACGCCACATGATGCGCGACCTCCATCCCATGCGCCCCGCCCATCATCAGCCCGATCTCGTCCATCGTCAGACCCTCGGTCGGCCGCGGTTTCGTCAGCCGCCCCTCGTTCAGCACCGCAAAACTGTCCGAGACTTCCAGCAACTCATCCAGGTCCTGCGAAATCACCACCACCGCCGCGCCCTCTCCGGCCCGGTCCAGGATCGACTGCCGGATCTGCGCCGCCGCCGCCGCATCCACGCCCCAGGTCGGCTGGTTGATCACGATGACCGAGGCGCCCTGCATCAGCTCGCGCCCCATCAGGAACTTCTGCAAGTTCCCCCCCGACAAGGCCCGCGCCGCCACATCCGGCCCGGGAGTCCGCACGTCATAAGCCGCGATGATCTCCTCCGCGAACTTCCGCGTCCCGGCCCAATCGACAAACCCGTTCCTCGTCAGCCCCTTCCGCACCCCCGCCGTCAGGAACGCATTCTCCACCAGCGACATGTCCGGCGCCGCCGCGTGCCCGTACCGATCCTCCGGCGCCGCCACCAGCCCGGCGCGCCGCCGCTCAACCGGCCCGCAGTCGCCCACCGGCTGCCCCGCGATCCGCACCTTGTCCGCCGAGGCCTTCAGCTCCCCCGACAATGCGAGCAAAAGCTCATCTTGCCCGTTCCCGGCCACCCCGGCGATCCCCAGCACCTCACCCTTCGCCACCGTGAAACTGATCCCCTTCAACGAAGTCCCGAACGGAATCGGCGACGCCACCGACAGGTCGCTCACCCCCAGCGCCACCTCGCCCTTCGCCCCCACCCGCCGCTCCGGCGTCTTGAGCGTCGCACCCACCATCAGCTCCGCCATCTCCCGCGCCGTCCGCTCGCGCGGCGTGCAGGTCGCCACGACCTTCCCCCGCCGCAGGATCGTCGCCTCGTCGCAAAGCGATTTGATCTCCTCCAGCTTGTGGCTGATATACAGGATCGCTGTCCCCTCCGACGACAACTGCCGCAGCGTCTTGAACAGGATCTCCACCTCCTGCGGCGTCAGGACCGAGGTCGGCTCGTCCATGATCAAGAGCTTCGGGTCCTGCAGCAGGCACCGGATGATCTCCACCCGCTGCCGCTCCCCCGCGCTCAGGTCCCCCACCATCCGCGACGGGTCCAGCGGCAGCCCATACTCCTCCGACACCGCCCGGATCTTCGCCGCCAGCTCCCGCATCGGCGGCGGGTTCTCCATCCCCAGCGCCACGTTCTCTGCCACGTTCAGCGCCTCGAAGAGGCTGAAGTGCTGGAAAACCATCGCCACCCCCAGCCGCCGCGCCTCTGCCGGTTTCGACGGCGTGTAAGCCGCCCCCCGCAGCGTCATCGTCCCGCTGTCAGGCCGCACCAGACCATAGATCATCTTGACCATGGTCGACTTCCCCGCCCCGTTCTCCCCGAGCAGAGCGTGGATCTCCCCCTCGCCAATCGAGAACGTGACATCCGAGTTCGCCACCACCCCCGGATAGGCCTTGGTGATCCCCTCGACCCGCAACAGCTCTGGCCGCGTCATGCCCGCTTCTCCCCCAACCTTCACCTGAAAGGCCCGCAGCAACTCCGCCACCACCCCCACCGCAATCGCCTGCGGATGCTTGCCCAGACTTGGGTCCCCGATCGGACACCGGATCCGTCCCACCGCCGCCGCCTCATGCCCCAGCGCCTTCAGCCGAGACCTAAACCGCCCCCATTTCGTCGCCGACCCGATCAGCCCCAGGCCCTTGAACCCCCGCAGCAAAAGCCGATGGCACAGCTCCAGATCGAGAGCATGCGAAAACGTCAGCACCAGATGCTCCGCGTCCACCGGAGCATGATCCGCCACCAAAGCCGGGTCACTCGCCGGAACTACCGTCACCCCCTCCGGCACCACGTCCGGAAACCGCTCCGGCCCAACATCCACCCAGGTCACCGCAATCCCCGGCAGCGGAGCCAAGACGGACACCAGCGCCCGCCCCACATGCCCCGCGCCCCAGACCCAGACCTGCCGCTCCGCCTCCATCACCGGCTCCACCAGCCACCCGGCCACCAGCCCCGAGGCAGGCTTCACCCCCTGCCCCCGCGCCGCCGCCAAGACCCGCTTCACCGCCAGCGGCATCTCCCCGACGCCCCGGGCAACAACCCCCGCCACAGCCTCCGGCACCGCCTCGAACACCTCAGTCCAAAGCACCACAGCCCCGCCACAGCACTGCCCAAGGCTGGGCCCCAGAGACACCCGCTCCACCCGAGGCGCAACAGGCCCCCTCCCCCCTCCGTGGGGGAGGGCTGGGGTGGAGGGGCACGCCGCCAGCCACTCGCGCGCCCTCCCAGCCCCCTCATACTCCAGCGCCCCGCCGCCAATCGTCCCCGACTGCCCGTCCTTCCAGACCAGCATCGACGCCCCGACCTCACGCGGAGACGACCCCTCCACCCCCGCGATCACCACCCGCGCCACCCGCCCATGCGCCTGCAAAGCCGCCGCCAATGCCGAAAGGTCAAACACGCTCAACCCTCCGCACCGCCATCAACACCCGCTCCGCCGTGGCAGGAGCATCCAGCGCCGGATACACAGACCCATCCCCACAAGCCGCCACCGCATCGGACAGCGCATACAGCGCCGAGATCCCCAGCATGAACGGAGGTTCCCCCACCGCCTTCGACTTGCCCACCGCATCCTCCCGGTTGGGCTTCCCCCACAAGGCCACGCGGAAATCCCGGGGACGGTCCGAACAGGCCGGGATCTTGTAGGTCGACGGCGCATGCGTCGCCAAACGTCCCTTCCCGTCCCACACCAGCTCCTCCGTCGTCAGCCAGCCCGCCCCCTGCACATAGGCCCCTTCCACCTGGCCAACATCCAGCGCCGGGTTCAGCGAGGTCCCCGTGTCATGCAGCAAATCCGCCCGCAGGATCCGGTTCTCCCCGGTCAGCCGGTCGATCACCACCTCCGTCACCGCCGCGCCGTAGGCGAAGTAGTAGAACGGCCGCCCGACCCCCTTCACCCGGTCCCAGATGATCTTCGGCGTCGCGTAATACCCCGTCGAGGACAGCGACACCCGCGCCTGATAGGCCCAGGCCACAACGCGCGCCCAGTCGTAAACCTCGCCCGCCACGCGAACCGTCCCGTCCACGAACCGGACCGACGACGGCTTCACCTGATGCTTCTCGGCAATGAACTCCGCCAGCCGCCCGCGAATGGTCTCCGCCGCCGCCTTCGCCGCCATCCCGTTCAAATCCGACCCCGAGGATGCGGCGGTCGCAGACGTATTCGGCACCTTCCCCGTATCCGTCGCAGTGATCTTCACCATGCCGACGTCCAGCCCGAAGACCGACGCCGTCACCTGCGCCACCTTCTGGAACAGCCCCTGTCCCATCTCGGTCCCGCCGTGGTTCAGCGCCACGCTTCCGTCCTGGTAGACATGCACCAGCGCCCCCGCCTGGTTCAGCCAGGTCAGCGTGAAGGAAATCCCGAACTTGACCGGAGTCAGCGCGATCCCCCGCTTCAGCACGGGCGAGCGCTTGTTCCACTCCGCAATCTCCGCCTTCCGCGCCCGGTAGTCCGAGGTCCGCTCCAGCTCCGCCACCAGCTCATGCCCGATGAAATCCTCCACCGGCATCATGTAGGGTGTCGTCTGCACCCGCCCGTCCGAGGGCACCTCATGCGACCCGACCGGAGCCGCCGCCCCGCGCGATGTCAGGTCCACCTCGGCCCCGCTCCCCTGGCCTTTCATCTTTGCTGAAATATCCCCGCCGGAGGCATCCGACGTCTCCATCCCGCGATAGAAGTTGGCCCTGCGCACCTCCAGCGGCTCGCGTCCCACGACGAAGGCCACGTGGTCCATCACCCGCTCGATCCCCACCATCCCCTGAGGGCCCCCGAACCCGCGATAGGCCGTGGCGCTGCAGGTGTTGGTCTTCAGCCGATGCGATTCAATCCGCACATGCTGCAGGTGATAGCAGTTGTCCGAGTGCAGCATCGCCCGGTCCGCCACCGGCAAGCTCAAATCCTGAGACCATCCGCAGCGGAACAGATGCGTGAATTCCAGCCCAAGAATCCGCCCCTCGTCATCGACGCCAGCCCGGTACAAAATCCGCAGGTCATGCCGCTTCCCCGTGATGACCATGTCGTCATCCCGGTCATAGCGCATCCGGCACGGCCGCCCCGTCGCCTTCGCGGCCACCGCACAGGCAATCGCCAGCGCGTTCCCCTGGCTTTCCTTCCCGCCAAACCCCCCGCCCATCCGCCGCACTTCCACCCGCACGGACGACATCGGCAGATGCAAAGCATGCGCGACCTTGTGCTGGATCTCGGTCGGGTGCTGGGTCGAGGAATGGATCACCATATCCCCGCCCTCCTGAGGCACCGCCGCCGCGACCTGGCCCTCAAGGTAGAAGTGCTCCTGCCCCCCCACCTCGAACGACCCTTCGACGACCCTCGGAGCCTTCTCGATGGCCCGCGCCGCATCACCCTTGGCCCAGACCACCGGCCCCTGCTCGAACCGGCTGTTCGCAGCCAGCGCGTCATCAACTGTCAGCAACGCCGGCAACTCGCGGTACGTCACCTTCCCCAACCGCGCCGCCTTCCGGGCCGCCAGATGGCTCTCCGCCACCACCAGAAACACCGGCTGCCCGACGTAATGGACCTTCCCCACCGCCAGCAGCGGCTCATCCGCCGCCGAGGGCGAACAGTCTGGCATCTCGTCGAAATCCTCCGCCGACAAGACCGCCACCACACCGGGTGAAGCCCTCACCGCCGACAGATCGATCCCCGTGATCTCGCCATGAGCCACAGTCGACAACCCGAACGCCAGATGCAGCGCATTCGCCACCGCCAGGTCATCCACATACCGCGCCTGCCCCGTCACATGCAGCGGAGCCGCGTCATGCGGCAGGGCTTTCCCCATGCTCATGGCGCCACCTCCAGCACCGACACCGGCACGCCGTTCAGATCATGGAAATACCGCCGCAAAAGGTTCTGCGCCGTCAGCATCCGATACGCCGCCGAGGCGCGCATGTCCGACAAAGGCGCAAAATCCCCCGCCATCGCCTCCGCCGCCGCCTCGACGCTCGCCTCGGTCCAGGCCTTCCCGACCAAAGCCGCCTCAGCCAAGGACGCCCGCTTCGGCACCCCGGCCATGCCCCCGAACGCGATCCGGGCCGAGGTCACCACGCCCGCCTCCACGACCACGTTGAAACACCCGCAGACCGCCGAGATATCCTGGTCGAACCGCTTGGAAATCTTGTAGCACCGCAGCGCCGGAGCCTTTTCCGGGAACGAAACCCCCGCCACGAACTCCCCCGGCCTCCGGTCCTGCTTCCGATACTCCAGGAAGAAGTCCTCCAGCGGCATCGACCGCATCTCATCCCCGCGCCGCAGATGCAGCGTCGCGCCCAGCGAAATCAGCGCCGGCGGCCCGTCGCCAATCGGAGACCCATTCGCAATGTTCCCCCCGATCGTCGCCGCATTCCGCACCTGCACCGACGCATATCGCCGCAACAGCTCCCCGAACGACGGCAACCGATCCTTCACCGCCTCCCGCAGCGCAGAAATCGTGACGCAAGCCCCCACATGCAGCTGCCCGCCCTGCACCTCGATCCCCTTCAGGTCCTCGACGCCGTTCAGGAACGCCACCGGCCGCAACTCCCGCAGCTGCTTCGTCACCCAAAGCCCCACATCCGTCGCGCCCGCCACCAGCACCGCATCCGGGTTGGCCACATACCACTCCGCCAGCGCGTCCGAATCCGAGGGCCGGAACACCCCCACCTCCCCCGCCGCGAACGAAGCCACCGCAGCACGATCCGCCACCATCCACGCCGGCACAGCATCCGAAGCCGCCGCCTCCGCCGCCCGGACGATCGGCGCGTACCCCGTGCACCGGCACAGGTTCCCCGCCAGCTGATCGTCGTGATCCGTAGCGCCATTCAGATGCGCCACCGCCATGCTCACCACGAACCCGGGAGTACAGAACCCGCACTGCGACCCGTGGTGAGAAACCATCGCCGCCTGCACCGGATGCATCTCGCCCTTCGGCCCGCAGATCCCCTCCACCGTCCGCACGGCCTTCCCGTGCAACTGCGGCAGGAACAGGATGCAGGCGTTCAGCGCCTTCGAGCCCTCGGCATCGGTGACCATCACCGTGCAGGCCCCACAGTCGCCCTCGTTGCAGCCTTCCTTGGTTCCACGAAGACCGCGCACCTCGCGCAGCCAATCCAAGAGGGTCCGCGTCGGGGCTTCCCCCTCGATGCGAACCGGCGTTCCGTTCAACAGAAACGCAATGCTCATCCGTCTGTCCGCCGCCTTCTCCCCATTCGAGGCACTCTGCGGGATCGCCCGATGCGGCGTAAAGCGATCCACGCGCCCCTTCTTCTGGTTATCACTCCATCAAGAAGGCCAGCCCGATTCAAGGCAAGAACAAACTATTCGGGAAAAGGCGAAGCACTTACGTGATTCTGCCGAAGAATTCACCAGTCGGCCGCAGGTGACGCAAAGGTAAGGCATCCCTTACTCGCACATGCATAACCATGCATATATACGCCGCGAACCGTTAGCATACACACAAATGGATTTTTCCAATGGACTTCGCAACCACCCTCAAATTCGCTCACGTTCTCGCCGCCGTCCTCTGGGTCGGCGGCGGTTTTACCACCATCCTGGCCAGCATCCTGCTCAATGGCCGCAGCCCGGCCGAGGCGCAACTGGCCATCGTCCGCGCGACCACGCTTCTCGCCCCGCGGCTCTTCATCCCCGCCTCCATCCTGACGCTCGCGACCGGAGTCACCCTCCTCTTCATCGCCGGCTGGGGCTGGCAGCCCTTCACCGTCCTGGGCCTTGCGGGCGTGATCTTCACCGCGGGCTTCGGCGCCCTCGTCCTTGGCCCGTCCTGCGAACGCGCGTTGAAACTGGCCGACACCCACGGGGCCGAGGCCGCGATCCCCTCGCTCCGCCGCGTCCAGCGCCTTGCCCTGATGGACTACGCCGTCCAGTTCGCCATCGTCTTCCTGATGGTCGTCAAACCCTCGTGGAGCGATTTCGCGATCTTCGGCGGCATCGGGGCGATCATCATCCTCGCCGCTCTGGCCGCTCTGCGACCCCTGCCGCGCGCAACGGTGTAAGGGTCTATATCGCGCAACCCGGATCCGCAAAGTTCCGGGCTGCGCCATCGCCTCCGATCTGACAGGATGATCCGGACCCATCAACGGGACGGATCATGCTGACGCTCTACTACACCCCCAAGACCTGCGCCCTTGCGACCCATATCACGCTGATCGACGCCGGGGCCGACTACACGCTCAAGCGTATCGACTTTGCCAAGGGCGAACAACGCGCGCCCGAGTTCCTGGCCCTGAACCCCAAGGGCCGCGTCCCCGCGCTGGTGACACCCCAGGGCATCCTGACCGAAACCACCGCGCTTCTCACCTACATCGCCCAGACGCACCCCCAGGCGAACCTCGCGCCGACCGAGCCCTTCGCCTTGGCCCGGCTCCAGTCCTTCACCGCCTTCCTTTCCTCCACACTCCACGTCGCCCACGCCCACGGCCCCCGTGGCAGCCGCTGGACCGACGACGCCGCCGCCCAGGCCGCGCTGAAAGCCTATGTCCCCACCTCCGTCACCGCCGCCTTCAAGCTGGTCGAGGACACGATGCTCGAAGGCCCCTTCGTGATGGGCGACACCTACACCATCGCCGACCCATACCTCTACACCATGTCCACCTGGATCGAGGGCGACCAGGTCGACGCCACCCTGATCCCCCGCGTCATGGCCCATCGGCAGATGATGTCCGAACGCCCCTCCGTGATCCGCGCGCTGGCCGAGGAAGCCTGACCCTCCTCGTTCGTCTTCGCCTCCTCGTCGGTCGACCCCAGCGAGGAGCGACGAAGTCGCGCGCGGGCCTTCCCGTCGCCAATCAGCCGCGCTAGACTCCCCCCATGCCCGGCGCGAACCCCCGTTTCATCCACCTGAGAACCCACACCGAACACTCGCTCCTCGAAGGCGCGGTGCCGGTGAAGAAGCTCGTCGGCCTCTGCACGGCGCAGAACATGCCCGCCGTCGCCGTGACCGACACGAACAACATGTTCGCGGCCCTTGAATTCTCGGTCACCGCCATGGGCGCAGGCGTCCAGCCCATCGTCGGCTGCCAGATCAGCATCGCCCACGACCCCGCCCAGCCGGGCGAAAAGCCGCGAAACCCCGCGCCCATCGTGCTGCTGGCCCAGAACGAACGCGGCTACATGAACCTGATGCGGCTCAACACGCTCCTCTACATCGAGGGGACCGTGGACAGCTCCACGAACCTGCCGCAAGTCACCCTCGACGAACTGGCGCAACACTCCGACGGCCTCATCTGCCTGACCGGAGGCCCCGATGGCCCCCTGGGCCGCTTCCACGCCACCGGCCAGCAGGCCAAGGCCCGGGCCCTCCTCGAACGCCTCGCCGCGGTCTACCCGAACCGCCTCTACGTCGAACTCCAGCGCCACCCCGGCCCCGGCGGGGCGCTCCCGGAAACCGAGGCGCTGGCCGAACGCGGGGCGATCGACCTCGCCTACGACCTCGGCCTCCCCATCGTCGCCACGAACGATGTCTACTTCCCCAAGGCCGACCTCTACGAGGCCCACGACGCCCTCATCTGCATCGCCGAAGGCGCCTATGTCGACCAGCAGCAGCCCCGCCGCCGTCTGACCCCGCAGCACTACTTCAAGTCCGAAGCCGAGATGGTCGCCCTCTTCGCCGACCTCCCCGAGGCCTTGGAGAACACCGTCGAGATCGCCCGCCGCTGCGCCTACGCCGCAACCAAGCGCAAGCCGATCCTGCCGAAATTCGCCGATGACGAGGTCCAGGAACTCCGCCGCCAGGCCAACGAAGGGTTGCAGGCCCGTCTCAAGGTCATCCCCCATTCCGCCACGCCCGAGGAATACCAGGCCCGCCTCGATTTCGAGCTTGGGATCATCGAGAAGATGGGCTTCCCCGGCTACTTCCTGATCGTGGCCGACTTCATCAAATGGGCCAAGGATCACAACATCCCCGTCGGTCCGGGCCGCGGCTCGGGCGCGGGCTCGCTCGTCGCCTATGCGCTGACGATCACCGACCTTGACCCCCTTCGCTATGCGCTCCTCTTCGAACGCTTCCTCAACCCCGAACGCGTCTCGATGCCGGACTTCGACATCGACTTCTGCATGGACCGCCGGGAAGAGGTGATCCAGTACGTCCAGGAAAAATACGGCCGCGACAAGGTAGCCCAGATCATCACCTTCGGCGCGCTTCTGTCCAAGGCCGCCGTCCGCGACGTGGGCCGGGTCCTGCAGATGTCCTACGGCCAGGTCGACAAGCTGTCGAAGATGATCCCGGTCGAAGGCGTCAAGCCCGTCTCGATCACCAAGGCGCTGGCCGACGAACCCCGCCTGCGCGAGGCCGCCAAGGAAGAGGTCGTCGGCCGCCTCCTCGACTACGCCGCCAAGATCGAAGGTCTCTACCGCAACGCCTCGACCCATGCCGCCGGCGTCGTGATCGGCGACCGCCCGCTCGACCAGCTGGTCCCCCTCTACCGCGACCCGCGGTCAGACATGCCCGCGACCCAGTTCAACATGAAATGGGTCGAAGCCGCGGGCCTGGTGAAGTTCGACTTCCTCGGCCTGAAAACCCTGACCGTCATCCAGAACGCCATGGACCTCCTGAAACTCCGGGGGATCGAGTTCGACATCAACCTGATCCCCCTGGACGACAAGCCGTCCTACGACCTCTACGCCAGCGCCAAGACCGTGGCCGTCTTCCAGGTCGAAAGCTCCGGCATGATGGACGCGCTGCGGCGCATGAAGCCCACCTGCATCGAGGACATCGTTGCGCTCGTCGCCCTCTACCGCCCCGGCCCGATGGAAAACATCCCGGTCTATTGCGAGGTCAAGAACGGCCTCCGCGACCTTGAATCCATCCACCCGACCATCGACCACATCCTGAAGGAAACCCAGGGCATCATCGTCTACCAGGAACAGGTGATGCAGATCGCCCAGGTCATGGCGGGCTACTCCCTGGGCGGCGCCGACCTCCTCCGCCGCGCGATGGGCAAGAAGATCGCCGAGGAAATGGCGAAGGAACGGCCCAAGTTCATCGAAGGCTGCAAGGCCACCCACAACATCGACGCCAAGAAGGCGGGAGAGGTCTTCGACCTCCTCGAAAAGTTCGCCAACTACGGCTTCAACAAGTCGCACGCCGCCGCATACGCCGTGGTCAGCTACCAGACCGCCTACCTGAAAGCGAACTACCCGGCCGAGTTCATGGCCGCCGTGATGAACTGCGACATCCACCTCACCGACAAGCTTGCCGTATACAAGCGTGAGGTCGACAAGCTGGGCCTCAAGACCATCGCCCCCTGCGTCAACGCCTCCCTCGCCACCTTCACCGTCCGCGACGGCGCCATCGTCTATGGCCTCGGCGCACTGAAGAACGTCGGCGTCGATGCCATGAACCTCATCGTCCAGGCCCGCGGCGACAAACCCTTCGCCACCCTCTTCGACTTCGCCCGCCGCGTCGACCTGAAACGCATCGGCAAGCGCCCCCTCGAGATGCTCGCCCGCGCCGGCTGCTTCGACCAGCTCGACCCCAACCGCGCCCGCGTCTTCGAAGCCCTTGACCCCCTCGTCGCCTACTCCGCCGCCATCCACGAGGCCGCGGCTTCCGCCCAGAACTCCCTCTTCGGCACCGCCGGGGCCGATATCCCCGAACCCCGCCTCCCCTTCCGCGACGATTGGCTTCCCACCGAACGCCTGTCCCAGGAACACCAGGCCATCGGCTTCTACCTCTCCGGCCACCCGCTCGACGACTACATGTCCGCGCTTCGGAAGAAAGGTGTCGAGACCCTGGCCCAGGTCACCCAGAAGGCCGAACGCGGCCCCTGCATCGCCAAGCTGGCCGGCAGCGTCTCCTCCCGCCAGGAACGCAAATCCGCCAAGGGCAACCGCTTCGCCTTCATCCAACTCTCCGACCCCACCGGCCTTTACGAGGTCACCTGCTTCTCCGACGTGCTCGAAGCCTCCCGCGATTACCTCGACGCGGGCTCCAATGTCGTCCTCACCGTGAAAGCCGAGCTCGAAGGCGAAACCCTGAAGCTCCTCGCGCAAGGCATCACCCCGATCGACGCCGCCACCGCCACCGCAGGTGCGCAGGACCTCCGCATCCACCTCGCCCGGCCCGAGGCCGCGCAGTCCCTCGCCGCACTCCTGTCGAAGGTCGAGGCCCGCACCCGCGCCCAGATCACCCTGTGCGTGACCGATCCGGCGGGGCGCGAGATCGACATCGACCTCCCGGGCCAGTTCCCGGTGAACCCGCAGATCAAGGGCGCGATCAAGGCCATGCAGGGCGTCCTCGCGGTCGAGGAAATCTAGCGCGGCAGGATCGCCCCGCGGACCGAGACGACCCGCTCGGCAAGCGAGGCGGCCGCCTCCAGGCAGCCCGGCACATCGGCGCCCCGGTCCATGGCCGCCAGGAAACCCGCGTTGAAACTGTCCCCGGCGGCCGTGGTGTCCACCACCGTCACATCCGCCGCGGCGGGCCGGTGGGTCCGTGTCCCGTCCAGCGAAATCGCCCCTTCGCCGCCGCATTTCAAAGCGCCCTCCCGGATGCCCATCCGCGCATAGCGCTGCAGGATCTCGTCGGTCAGCTCGTCGCCGAAAAGCGCCGCCTCGTCGTCCCGCGACGGGAAAGCGATGCTGCTCAACCCGATGAAGCGGGACATCTCCGCCCGCGCCGTCTCGGTGTCGGGCCACAGGACCGGGCGGTAATTGGTGTCGAACGCCACCTTCCCGCCGCGCGCGCGAAACCGCGCCAAGCCGTCCGCCAGCCGGTCGCGCGCCCCCTGGTCCAGGATCGCCACGCTGATCCCCGACAGGTAAAGCGTGTCGAACCCGTCCAGGAAATCCGGCGTCAGCCCGCTTCCCGGCGCGAACATCCGCCGCGCCGCCGAGGTTGACCGCCAGTACGAGAAACTCCGCTCGCCGCGAGAGTCCGTGTCGATCATGTAAAGCCCCGGCATCTGACCCGGCAGCCGCGCGACATGGGCCGTATCCAGCGCCTCGGCCTTCAGCGCATCGATGATCCGGTCCGACTGCCGGTCCGTTCCCAGCGCGGTCACATAGGCCACCCGGCCCCGCCCCAGTGCCCGCGACAGGTAGACCGCCGTGTTGAACGTGTCGCCCGCAACGCCGATCCGCGCCGTATCGCCGCCCGTGCGGGCGACCTCGACCATCACCTCGCCCAGGCAGGCGATCCGTCCCAGAAACATCACATGACCCCGAAGCGCTCGAAGGCCTCCACTGTGCTCATGCCGTTCTGGATGGCAAGACGAACCTTGTTCTCGGTCGAGGCCTTTTCGAAGGCCTTGGTGATGGCCTCCTCCGCCGCTTCCGAGGGGATCACCAGCACCCCGTCGCGGTCGCCATAGACGATGTCGCCGGGACGCACCGCCACGCCCTCGATCTCGATCGGCACGCGGTAGTCGACGACCTTGCCGCGCGGGCCTTGGTCCTGCGCGAAACTCCCCATGCAGAAGCAGGGGAAGTTCAGCTCCAGGATTTCATTGGTATCGCGGCAATACCCGTCCAGCACCGCCCCCGCCGCCTTCAGGTGGATCGCCCGCGTCGACATGAGGCCCCCCCACAGCGCATAGCGTGGGGAGGAGCCGGTGCAGATATACACCTCATGCGGCTTCAGGTCGTCCAAGGCCCGGAACATCAGCCCGAAGGGCTTGGCCGTCAGCGGGTTCTGGCCCTGCACGATGGTCCCGAAATGGTCCGCCTCCAGCACCGGCATGGCGCGGCCCAGCACCACCATGTCCTCCCGCACGGGCCTCAGGCGCGGGGGAAGGAACTGGTGGAGAAGGCCCATCGTGTCCAGGATGTCCCCCACCACGGCGGTGAACAGATTCCGCTTCATCGCGGCGAACATCTCGGCGTCGTCGGCAAACTTCATCGGCTATCCCCTCACTGCATCCGACGCGCGACGTCGATGCCATGCATCACGCCCCTGATCTCGCCCAACCCCCGCAGCCGCCCGATCAGCGAATAGCCCGGGTTGATCCGGTCCTTGGTCAGGTCGTCCGCCATCAGGTGCCCGTGGTCCGGCCGCAGCGGAATGCGCCAGTCCTTGCGCCCCTCGCTCCGCCGCCGTGCCTGTTCGTCCAGAAGGACCTGGATCACCGCCGGCAGGTCCGACGACCCACCCAGATGATCCGCCTCGTGGAACGACCCGTCCGACTCGCGCGTGACGTTCCGCAGGTGGGTGAAGTGGATGCGCGGCGCAAACTCTCGCGCCATCGCGGTCAGGTCATTGTCCTCCCGCGTGCCGAAGGACCCGGTGCAGAAGGTCAGCCCATTGGTCCGCGTATCCACAGCCGAGAAGATCCGCCGGACATCTCCAGCGTCCGATACGACGCGCGGCAGGCCGAACAGGGAAAAGGCCGGGTCGTCAGGATGGATGCAGAGGTTGATGCCCAGCTCCTCCGCCACCGGCACCACCGCCCGCAGGAAGTGGTTCAGGTTCTCCGCCAGGTCCGCCGGGCTGATCCCGTCATAGGCCGCCAGCGCCTTCAGAAACCCCGCCCGGTCATACTTCTGCTCGGTCGCAGGCAGCCCCGCGATCAGGTTCCGCTCCACCCGCGCCACCGCCGCCTCGTCCATGCCAGCCAGCCGCGCCTTCGCCTCCTCCAGCCGCGCCGCCGAGTAGTCCCCCTCCGCCCCCGGCCGCTTCAGGACGAACACGTCATAGGCCGCGAAGTCCACCGCGTCGAAGCGCAGGGCCAGCGCGCCGTTCGGCATCGGATGCCGCAGTTCCGTCCGCGTCCAGTCCACCACCGGCATGAAATTGTAGCAGACCGTCCCGATCCCGTGCCGCGCCAGCGCCGCCAGCGAATCCTTCCAGTTGCCGATGTACCGCCCCCGCTCCGCCGTCCCCAGCTTGATCGACGGATGCACCGGGATGCTCTCCACCACCGACCAGCGCAGCCCTGCGCCCTCGATCATCGCCTTCTGCCGCGCGATGGCCTCGTCCGGCCACGCAGAACCATCGTAGATCTCATGGATCGCCGTCACGATCCCCGTCGCCCCCGCCTGCGCGATATGGGCCAAGGGCACGGGGTCATTCGCCCCATACCAGCGGAAACACTCCTCCATCCGCTCCATCGCCGCCCTCGCTCTTGTTGGACCAATTCCCACGTTGATACCCGCTTTCCAGGCGAAATCAACGCCACACCTTCGGTTTCATGGCAAAAACTGCAGCCTTAAGCAAAGACGATTGACAGAATCCGAATCCTGGTCCAACGAATAGAGCAGACCTGAAGGGGGCACACCGTGCTGGCAGAGGACGTCGAGGACAGCGCAAACGGCAGCGGCACCGATGCCCCGCGCGTGTCGGCCGTCGACCGCCTGGTCGAACAGATCCGCGAGATGATGACCGACCGGGGCCTCACCATCGGCGACCCGGTCCCCACCGAACGCGAACTCGGCGAGATGTTCCAGGCCTCGCGCAACACCGTCCGCGAGGCGCTGGTCGTCCTGCGCGCCTACGGGTTGATCGAGACCCGCCCCAAGGTCGGCGCCGTCGTCGCCGCGGGCCATGGCGAGGCAATCAAGCGCCTCTTCGCCTTCCACAACGGCATCTCCCCCGACAGCTTCCGCGACCTCCAGGGCTTCCGCCGCATCGTCGAGCTGGGCGTGGGCGAAGAGATCATCCTGAAAGCCTCCGACGCCGAGATCGACGCGCTGTCCACCGTCAACGACCGGCTATTGACCGCCGCCACCGTCGACGACGCCGCCAAGGCCGACTACGACTTCCACGAGGCGATCATCGCGCTCGGCGGCAACCGCACCACGCTCGCCGCCTACCGGATGCTGTCGCCCGTCATCATCGAGGTCATGCGCATCGGCAAGTCCGCCCGCCCCGTGCAGGCCGACACCCACACCGCCCATGCCGAGGTTGTGGCCGCCCTCAGGGCCCGCGACCGCGTCGCCTATGCCTACCTTCTCAGCCGCCACCTGGACTTCGGCCTCCGCTTCGTCGCGGCGGCAGGGGACCGGCGGACCTGACCCCCGCGCCGTCCGCCTTGGCGGGCCGCGCATCCCAGCGACCGGAACGAAGCGCTCACGCGCCGGCCGCCCTGAGGAGAGAGCGCACCGAACCGGGAGGAAACTGACATGATTACCAGACGGGGAATGCTGCTGTCGTCCGTGGGCGCAGCCGCCGCAGCAGGCATCGGACTGCCCGCCTTCGCGCAGGACCGTGCCATCGCCGGCATCGTCTTCCAGCAGGACCAGTACATGCGGACCGTGCTGATGGGCATGGCCGCCGCGGCCGAGGCTTCGGGGGTCGAGCTTCTGGAAGCCAACAGCGACAACAAGCTGGAGAAAGAGACCCAGCTCATCGACACCTACATCGCCCGCGGCGTGCAGGCCATCGCGCTGACGCCGCTCAGCGCCGACGGCTCGATCCCGGCGATCCAGAAGGCCGTCGATGCCGGCATCACCGTCATCACCTTCGGCACCACGGTGAACAGCGACCTGCCCAAGGCCTCGATCACCTCGTCGAACATCGACCTTGGCAATGCCACCGGCGATGCGGCCTCGGCCTTCCTCAAGACGCTCGCCCCCGACCGCAAGGTCAAGATCGCCACCGTCGCTTTCAAGTCGCTCCTGCCCGAGCAAAGCGATGACCGCGTCAACGGCTTCCTCGACAAGGTGAAGGATCAGGTCGAGGTCGTCGCCCAGCAGGACGCCTGGCTGGCCGAAAAGGCCGTGGCCGTCGCCTCGGACATCCTGACCGCCAATCCCGAGATCGAACTGATCTATGCCGCCAACGAAGGCGGCACCATCGGTGCGGCACAGGCGGTCAAGAAGGCGGGCCTCGAAGGCAAGGTCTTCGTCTTCGGCATCGACGGGACCGAACAGCTGGCCAACATGCTCCTCGACCCCGACAACGTGCTGCAAGCCGTCACCGCCCAGCAGCCCTTCGAGGTCGGTCGGCTCGCGCTGGAAGCCGCCAATGCAGTCCTTGACGGCAAGGAGGTCGAGAAGAACCAGTCGGTCCCGGTGCTGCCGCTGACGCGCACCAACCCCGACGGGGTAAAGGCCTTCCTCGAACAGCTGAAGGCGCTTGGCTGACCCTCTGGACCGGCCCTAAGCTCCCAGGGCCGGTCCACCCCCTTGAAGGCCGCATGATGCTTGACGCCCAACCCACCCATAGCCCCGACCGCGGGCGGCTGGAGTTCACCGCCGTCTCCAAGGCCTATGGCCCGATTTTGGCGCTGTCGCGCTTCAGCCACGACTTCGCGCCGGGGAAGGTCCATGCCCTGATGGGCAAGAACGGGTCGGGCAAGTCGACCCTGGTCAAGATCCTGGCCGGGGTCGTCCAGCCCTCCGAAGGCACTCTGCGCGTGGGCGGCAAGCCTGCCAGCTTCGCCTCGCCGCATGACGCCTTCGCCTCGGGCGTGGTGACCGTCCACCAGGAACTGTCCCTTATTCCCTCACTCTCCATCGGCGAAAACATCTTCCTCGGCCGCCTGCCGATGACCCGCCGTCTGGGCGTCCGAGTCGTCGACTGGGCCCGGATGCATCGCGAGGCAGCGGCGCTGTTGCAGGAAATGGGCCTCGACCTCGACACGCATCAGGAGGTTTCCACGCTTTCGGTCGGCCAGCAGCAGGTGATCGAGATCGCCAAGGCGATGTCCTTCCGCCCGGCGATCCTCATCCTCGACGAACCCACCTCGGCGCTGGCGACGCGCGAGGTCGACCTTCTGTTCACCCTCGTCCGCCGCTTGCGCGAACGGGGCGTGACGATCCTGTATATCACCCACCGGATGAACGAGCTCTTCCAGATCGCCGACACCTGCACCGTGTTGCGAGACGGGGTCTTCGCCGGGTCGATCGACATGGCGCAGGCCACCCCCGACCGCATCGTCGAGATGATGTTCGGCGAAACCGCCAAGGCGAAACGCCCCACCCGCCGCGCCATCGACCGCTCCGGCCCGCCGCTTCTGGACGTGCAGGGCCTGACCCGGCACGGGGTGTTCGAGGACATCAGCTTCCAGGTCCATCCCGGCGAAATCCTCGGCATCGCGGGGCTTCTGGGGGCGGGCCGCACCGAAGTCCTTCGCGCGGTGTTCGGGGCCGACCCCGTGGATGCAGGGACCGTGACCGTCGCCGGCCGCAGCTACCAACGCCCGGGCCTGCAGGCGATGAAACAGGCCGGGCTCGGCTACACCCCGGAAAACCGGAAAGAGGCGGGCCTCGTCCAGATCCTCTCCACCCACGACAACCTCTGCCTCGCGAGCCTTGGCCGCATCTCCCAGGCCGGGATCGTCAGCCGCTTGGGCGAGCAGGGCTTCGTCGACCGCCAGATCAAGGACCTCGCCATCAAGGTCCCCGACCCGATGCTGCCGGTCTCCTCCCTCTCGGGCGGGAACCAGCAGAAGGTGGTGATCGGCAAGTGGATGAACACCGCGCCCAAGGTGATGTTCTTCGACGAACCCTCGCGCGGGGTCGATGTCCAGGCCAAGCGGCAGATCTTCGACATCATCTGGCAGAAGGCGTCCGAGGGCCTGGGCGCCGTCTTCGTCTCCACCGAACTCGAAGAGGTGCTGGAGGTCGCCGACCGCATCCTCGTCATGCGCCAGGGCCGCATCGTGGCGACGGTGGACCCGACCGAAATCACCCTGAACGACCTCTACGCCATCTGCATGAAGGACCAGACATGACCGACGCGCCGACCACCGCGCAAAGGGCTGGCGGGGGGCTGATGCCCTTCGTCCGCCGCTACACGATGGAGCTGATCCTTCTGGCGCTGATCGTCTTCCTGATCTTCACCGCCCCCGGTTTCGCCTCGCTGGCCAACACCCTGAACGTCCTGCGCACCGTCGCCATGCTCGGGATCATCGCCTTCGGCATGACCGCCGTCATCATCGCGGGCGAGATCGACCTGTCGGTCGGCGCGGGCGCGGCCCTTGCAGGCTGCATCGTCGCCTGGTTCGGCGTGAACTACACCGAAAGCTGGGGCGGCACGGCGGCGCTGGGCTTCGGCTTCCTCTGCGCCGTGGTCGTCGGCTTCCTCACCGGCTTCATGACCGGCAAGTTCCGCCAGTGGTTCAACGTCCCCTCCTTCATCACCACGCTCGCCCTCTTCACCGCGCTGCGCGGGGCCGCGAACCTGATCACCGGGGGCTTCCCGCTGTCGAACCTCCCCTCCAGCTTCGGCTTCTTCGGCGGCGGCTACCTCTTCGGCATCCCCTTCCCGGTCTACCTCTTCGTCCTGACCTTCATCGGCATGCACTTCCTGATGAACCACACCTCCTTCGGGCGCGAAGTCTATGCGGTGGGTGGCAACATGGAGGCCGCGCGGCTGTCCGGAATCGACGTCTGGAAGGTGAAAAGCCTGACCCTTGCCCTCACCGGCGTCCTCACCGCCGTCTCCGGCACCCTCATCGCCTCGCAGATCGGGTCCGGCACCGGCACCACCGCCACGGGGATGGAGCTTGACGTCATCGCCGCCGTCATCATCGGGGGCACGTCGCTGTTTGGTGGCAAGGGGAGGATCTGGGGCACCTTCGTCGGCGTCATCTTCCTGGGCTGCATCTCCAACGGGATGACGCTGCTGAACGTCTCGGAATACTGGCAATACGTGGTGCGGGGGGCGATCATCCTGGGCGCCGTCCTTCTGAACCAGATGCTCGATCGCAGCCGCTAAGGGGGTCACCATGGAGTTCTCAGGCAAAGTCGCTCTCGTCACCGGCACCTCCGGCATCGGCCGCGCTTCGGCCCGGCGTCTGGCGCAAGGCGGAGCGAAAGTCCTCGCCCTCGGCATCGACCCCGCCGCCAACGCCGAATTCGACGCGCTCGCCAAGACCGACGGGCTGGCAATGGCCGCCCGCCTCTGCGACGTCTCGGACGACACCCAGGTCGCCGCCGCCGTGGCCGACCTGATCGCCCGCCACGGCCGGCTCGACATCATCGTAAACTCCGCCGCGATCCACCCCTACGGCACGGTCCTGACCACCGACCCCGCCACCTGGGCCCGCTGCATGGCGGTCAACGTCGGCTCCATCTACCTCACCGCCCGCCACGGCATCCCGCACATGACCGGCGGAGGGGCCATCGTGAACATCGCCTCGGTCCAGGGCTTCAACTGCCAGCAAAACGTCGCCGCCTACGTCGCCACAAAGGGCGCCATCCACGCGCTCACCCGCGCGATGGCCCTCGACCACGCCGACGCGCCCATCCGCGTCAACTCGATCTCCCCCGGCTCGGTCCGCACCCCCCTCCTCTCCCTCGCCGCCCGCACCTACGGCGGCGAGGGCGTGACCGAGGAACAGGCCTTCGCCCGCTTCGGCGCCGCCCATCCCATCGGCCGCATCGGCGAAGCCGAGGAAGTGGCCGACCTCGTCGCCTACCTTGCCTCGGACAAGGCCGGCTTCATCACCGGCTCGGATTTCCGCATCGACGGCGGCCTCACCGCCGGGATTGGAGTGAAGTGATGAAGATCGGCCTTGGCCTCTACCGCGAGCAACTGACGCCCGACAACTTCCGCTTTGCCGTGCAGGCGGGGGCCACCCATGTCGTCGCCCACCTGACCAACTACTTCGCCGGGCGCGACCCCAAGATCCACGGCGGCGATCCCCGGCAGGGCTGGGGTGACTGCTCCACCGACACACTCTGGACCTACGACGAACTCTCCGCCCTCGTCGCCGCGCTGCGTACCGAGGGCCTGGAACTCGCCGCGCTGGAAAACTTCTCCCCCCGCTTCTGGTACGACGTCCTCCTCGGCGGCCCCGAACGCCCCGCCCAGATCGAGGGGCTGAAACGCCTCATCCGCGACGCGGGCCGCGCTGGCGTCCCCTGCATCGGCTACAACTTCTCCATCGCCGGGGTCTACGGCTGGACCCGCGGCCCCTACGCCCGCGGCCGCGCCAATTCCGTCGGCCTCGGCATGGCCCCCTCCGAACTCGACGCCCCCATCCCCGACGGCATGGTCTGGAACATGCGCTACCGCCCCGAACGGCCCGGAGCCCCCCCGGTCTCCCTGACGGAAACCGAACTCTGGGACCGCCTCCAGCACTTCCTTGCCGAACTGATCCCCGTCGCGGAAGAGGCTGGCGTCACCCTCGCAGCCCACCCCGACGACCCGCCGCTCGACCTTCTCCGGAACACCCCGCGCCTCGTGAACCGGCCCGAGAAGTACGACCGCCTCATGTCCCTGGTGGACAGCCCCCGGAACGGCCTCGAACTCTGCCTCGGTAGCCTTCAGGAAATGCCCGGCGGCGACATCTACGACCACGTCCGCCGCTTCGCCCGGTCGGGCCGGATCGGCTACATCCACTTCCGCAACGTGCGCGGCAAGGTTCCCCGCTACGTCGAGACCTTCGTCGACGACGGCGACATCGACATGGCCGAGATCGTCCGCATCCTGCGCGATGAGAACTACCAGGGCGTGATGATCCCCGACCACACGCCCGAAATGACCTGCGACGCCTCGTGGCACGCGGGCAAAGCCTTCGCGCTTGGCTACATGAAGGCCCTCGTCCAGAACGCCCACGCCCTCGGCCCCGCCCGCAGCCTCATGGCGGCCGCCGAATGAAAGTCGAGGTCGCCACCCCCATCGGCGACCGCTGCGGCGAGGGCGCGGTCTGGTCCGCCCCCGAACGTGCGGTCTACTGGACCGACATCAACCGCTTCCTCGTCCACCGCTTCGATGAGGCCTCCTCCGCCACCCGCTCCTGGCTCTTCGACGAACCCGTCGTCGCCCTGTCACTGACCACCGATCCCGGCAGGATGCTGGTCTGCCTCGCCTCGCGCCTCATCTGGTGGTTGCCCGCCACCGACCGCCGCCAGGACCACGGCTTCCGGCTGGAGGGCTTCCCGAGGGTCCGCCTCAACGACGGCCGCACCGACCCCTTGGGTAACTTCTGGGTCGGCTCGATGAAGAACAACGTCCTCCCCGACGGGGAACTGGGGGAGCCCGGCCCGGGCGAAGGCAAGCTCTTCCGCATCGCCCCCGACGGCAGCGTCACCACCTGGGCCGAAGGCATCGGCATCTCGAACACCCTCTGCTGGTCCCCCGACCGCAGGACCTTCTACTTCGGCGACACGCTCGACAACGTGATCTGGGCCTTCGACTACTCCGAGGGCCAGATCACCAACCGCCGAGATCATTTCCGGGGCTTCGACCGGGGCCTGCCTGACGGCTCGGCCATCGACGCCGAGGGCAACCTCTGGAACTGCCGCTTCGGCGGCGGCTGCATCGCCCGCGTCGGCCAGGACGGGAAACTCAAGGGGGCCATCGACATCGGCGTCCCCAACGTCACCACCTGTGTCTTCGGCGGCACGGACCTCCGCACCCTCTACGTCACCACCGCCTCCATCGTCACGCCCCCCGGCCACCGCCTTGCCGGCAGCCTCTTTCGCCTGCGCACCGACACACCCGGCATGGCGGAGAACCTGATGGCCGTCCGATGATAGCCTGCCGCACCGCCTGGACCTCACTCCAACCCGCCCCGCTCTTTTCCAGTAGCCCCGGTGGCATGGGTAGGGACGGCCATCGCGCCACCACGCTCCCGTTCCTCAACAGTCGGGCCAAAGGCCTGATGGGCCTCCCATGACCACCCGCCACGCCATCGCCTGGGCGCATGGCATGGCCTCGGTCCAGGCCCTGGGCGGGATGCTTGGCCCAGTAACCTTCCTCCTGCCCGATGGCCGTCAGGCCTCCCCCCTCCATGTCGCGCCCTGGTTCGATGACCCCACCCGCAAGGACCAACCTCCCATCCTGCAAGAGCTTCGGGGCGAATGGCCCTGCGTCCCCTTCGGCACAGACGCCCCTCGCACCCTTCCAGAAGGCTGGTCGGCAAGCGGGGAAACCTTCGATCGGGCAGGGACCCCTCACGGCCATTCCTCCAACGCGGAATGGGTCTTCACCGAAACCGCCCCCGACCGCATTGCCCTCACCTGCGACTACCCCGAGACCCACCCCATCCGCCGCCTGACCCGCACCATTGCCGCCGACCCACAGGCTCCCGCTCTGGACATCACCCTGACGGTCGAGGCCCGCCGCCCCTGCCGCCTGCCCATCGGCCTCCATCCCACGTTGCGCCTACCTCTCGACGCCAGGGCGAAGCTCGAACCGCCGGGCTTCCACAACGGGCGCACCTTCCCCCTCGACGTCGAACCCGGCCAAGGCCTCCTGCAACCCGGAGCCACATTTACCGCCCTCGCTGCTATCCCGAAGCGGGACGGCACGACCATCTCTCTCACCCACCTTCCCCTGGCGGAAAACACCGAGGAACTCGTCCAGCTCTGCGGCGTGACCGGCGGCTTCCGCCTGCACCACCCCGATGGCTGGACCGTGACGCTGGACTGGGACACCCAGCACTTCCCCTCGCTCCTTCTCTGGGTCTCCAACCGGGGCCGGTCCTACGCTCCCTGGAACAGCCGCCACGTCGCGCTGGGCGTCGAACCCGTCAACGCCGCCTTCGACCTGGGCCCCGCCGTCTCCACTGCGCCAAACCCGATCAGCGCCGCAGGCATCGCCACGGCCCAGTCCTTCCACCCCGACCAGCCCTTCACCACCCGCTACCGCATCGGGGTCGGCACATGACCCCGATCTACACCTTCGGCGGCCAGCCCGCCCGGCGGAACCTGACGCTCCGCGACCTCCGCCAGGCCAAGGTGCAGGGCCTCAAGCTCACCCAGGCAAACGCCACCCGCGACATCGCCGACGAAGCCGCCGCCGTCGCCGCCTCGGGCATCGACCTCCTCTCCGTCACCTCGCTCCGCTACGAAGAAGCCCGCGCCGCCGCCCCCGACCAGTACATCATCGCCACCATCGGAGCGCCCCACCTCGTCACCCCCGACGAGGTCCTGCGCGAGGCCTTCCGTGTCGCGACCGCCGGGGCCGATTGCATCTACACCATCCGCAGCCTGCAGATCATCGAGATGCTCGCGCGTGAGGGCCTAAGCGTCCAGGGCCACGCCGGCCTCATCCCCCGCAAGTCCATAACCACCGGAGGCCTCCGTGCCATGGGCCGCACCGCCGACGAAGCCCTCGCCATCCTCCACGACGTCCGCCGCCTGGAAGATGCCGGAGCGATCGCCGTCGAACTCGAATGCGTCGCCGAGGAAGCCGCCACTGCCATCAGCCAACGCACCCCCCTCATCACCCACGGCATCGGCTCAGGCCACGGCACCGACGTCATCTTCCTCTTCACCGCCGACATCTGCGGCGACACCCCCAAACTCCCCCGCCACGCCAAGGCGTTCGGCGACCTCCCGCCGCTGCGGAAAGCCCTCGACACCGAACGCCGCCGCGCCCTTTCCGCCTACGCCGATGCCGTCCGCACCCACACCTTCCCCGACGCACAAACCACCACCACCATGCCCCCCGAGGAACGCGACAAACTCCACGACGCCCTCGCCCGCCTCCGCCCCCTCCACGAGTGACCCATGCCCGAACAGCCCCCCCGCCGCGAGATCTGGAACCACCACCCGCCCCTCCCCATCCCGGATTCCGCCCTCTTCCACTGGCCCCTGAACCCCAAGGCCGCCCTCTGGTGGGTCACCAGACGCTGGATCCAGCTCACCTCCGGCACCCTCTTCCTCGCCACCGCGATCCTCGTCTACAACCTCCTCCAGCCCGCACCCGAGACGATGCAGACCCTCGCCCCCGGCTGGGTCCTGACGATCTGGGCGCGCAACCTCCTCCTCCTCACCCTCTACGCGGGCACCCTCCACCTCTGGCTCTTCACCTTCACCCTTCAGGGCGACCGCCTCAAATACGACGCCCGCCCGCTGACAAGGGACAACGGCGCCTTCGCCTTCCGCGACCAGGTCAAGGACAACATGTTCCACAGCCTGACCTCCGGCGTCGCCGCCTGGACGCTGTTCGAGGTGCTCTACTGGTGGGGCGTCTCGAACAACGTCATCCCCACCTTCGCCTTCCGCGGCAACGAAGCCTGGTTCCTCCTCTGGCTCCTCGCCGTCCCCATCTTCACCTCGGCCCACTTCTACTTCGTCCACCGCCTCCTGCACTGGCCGCCGCTCTACGCCCGCGTCCACGCGCTCCACCACCGGTCCATCAACATCGGCCCCTGGTCCGGCCTCTCCATGCACCCCGTCGAAAGCCTCCTCTACGCCTCCGCCGTCCTCATCCACTTCGTCGTGCCGTCGCACCCCGTGATCTTCCTCGTCCACATCTACATCAAGATGATCGGCCCCGCCTTCTCCCACGCCGGCTTCGAAAGCCTCCTCGCCCGCGACACCCGTCTCATCAACGCCGGCGACTTCCACCACCAGCTCCACCACCGCTTCTTCGAATGCAACTACGGCACGGCCGAGGTCCCCTGGGACCGCTGGTTCGGCTCCTTCCACGACGGCTCCGACGCCGCCACGGAACGCATCAAGGAGCGTCGCCGCCGCATGGCCCGCAAGACCTGAGGCCGCAGCCCTCACGCCCCCTTAACCCCCATGCGCTTCCCTCCGCCAAAAGCAGAGGCACGCACATGGACCCCCTCCACCACCTCCCCCTAGCGGAAATCGCCCCCCACGCCCTCCTCCGCGACCGCACCGCCTTGGACCCCCAGGCCCTGCAACTCCTCCAGCACTCCATCGCGACCGAGGGCCTCCGCACCCCCATCGAGGTCTGGCAGCTCTCCACCCCCCGCGACGGGCATACCTACGGCCTCATCTCCGGCCTCCGCCGCCTTACCGCCTGCCGCGCGCTCGGCCACACGACGATCCCCGCCTTCCTCCGCGCCCCCCAGACCATCGCCCAGGCCCTCGCCCAGATGGTGACCGAGAACGAGATCCGCGAACCCGTCACCCCGTGGGAGAAGGCCACCCTCATTCTGAACGCGATCCACGAGGGCCACTTCGACACCCCCGACACCGCCATCGCCGCCCTCTTCCCCGCCCTCCCCCGCACCACCCGCACCCGCATCCGCAACCATGTGTCCGTGGTCGAAGCCCTCGCCCCCCTCCTCACCGACCCCACCAGCCTCACCACCCGCCAACTCGACACCCTCGCCGCCGCGCTCCAGTCCGGGCACGAGGACCTCCTCACCGCCACCCTCCACCCCGTCATCGGCCAGGGGGTTGAGACGCAATGGTCCACCCTCCGCCCCGTCCTTCAGGATGTGTTCAGGGAGCCCACCAACCCCACCACCCGCCGCCCCCGGAGGCTGTTGAAGCTCCGCCAGGGCTTGACGATCACGCGGGAGCCGACACCGTCGGGCTGGATATTGCGGTTCAGCGGGCCTCAGGCGCGGTCAGGGCTGATCGACGACGTGCTGGACTAGGTGGAGGAGTGGTTTGGGAGGGGCTGAAAGGTGCTTGACCAAATCGATGAAAGGGATTCTGATGGTTCTGAAGATGCATCTGAAAAACCCTCGGGAACGACATGCAGTATGTTGCGCCGCCGATAATTGAGGCAGTGGTCCAATATTCGTTCTCAGATAATCTGGACATCAAAGTCGTTTCGAGTGCTTGCGATGTATTGATGGACCACTTCGCATCAAAGACCGACAGAAGAAGTGTTTCCTCTACGATTGATCTGCAGACGGCGCAGGTAAAGTCTGACGTCCAACACATTGGTTTCGAACTTGTCAATGGCGACGGCAATCGCATACTGATACTGGACACCAACTCAGTCGTTCTATCACAGAAGGGTACCTATTCAGGGTGGGGCGATTTTGTGTCTTGGATAGATGCAGAGCTGACAAATATCATCACATTGATTGGAGATGTTAGCGTTTCAAGACTTGGGGTAAGGTTCGTCAACCGGCTGGACGTTCCATTGCAGGATAACCTTGGCAGGTTCGAAGATTTTGTGACAGTCTATCCGCGAGATTTTTCGTTCGGTGGGACAAATGTGACGCGCTTCATCGTCTCGTTCAGCCGGGAAATTCCAGAAACGAATCACGGCTTCAATATAACTTGTGGGACTGTAGAGTCGCCAGCTCCGGCGAGTCTGGGGATACTTCTAGATATAGACGCTTTTGCGGTGTTTTTGGATGGTCGACCCATGTCAAACCTTTCCGAAACGCTTGCTGAGTTGAGGGAAGTGAAGAACAAGGTCTTCGAGGAGTCGATAACAGATGCTGCACGGGAAAAGTTTGGGGTAAGAAAAAATGCATAAGACCTCTCCTGCGTTCGAGGGCCTTTTCGAATCCGGTCGATTTGAGCAGTTCACGGCCTTCAAAAACGCAACAACCGCTCGCGAAGGGTTTTCGGGCCGCATTAAATCTGCGCGGGAGAACAGGAACCAGCAACTTCCTCCTCAAGAGTACAGCCTAAGAAGCTTGTTTGAGCGATATGTAACGGATTTATCCACACTTTCCATGTATTTTAGTGTGGAGTTCCGGCTTTCGATCACGCGTAAACTAAAGGCACTTTTGAATTCTGAAAATTGGGATTTTGAAGATCCCCTCCCCAGTCCAGGTGCGTTCCTCACTCTGCTGCGTTGTTGCTTAACACTGGATGCGAGTGCTGCGCCCAGTATTGGCACGGACGGCCGTCGTGCTCTGTCAGCCACTTGGGTATCTGACCATGGACGGTTAACTCTTACGGTTAGAGAAAGGGACTCTGTTGACTTTGTTTTGAGCAAGAAGCAAGACGATGGAAGTACTGACCGCGCTGCAGGTATCTCGAGCGCATCCAGAATCAAGGCGGCACTCGCGCCCTATGATGTGGAGTCATGGCTTAAACAATGACCGCAGGCAGTCTTTCTGACGAGGACCATGTCATAAGGCAGGTTCCTTTCTCGAAGCAAGTTCGAAATGGCGAAGACGAATGTATTGGAGTGACGCACCATGCGTTCACTCTTCGAGAGGGCGAGCCGTATCTTTCTGTGGCTTGGTGCGAGTACTTTGATGCCGATGCCGCGCAACAGACCAAGCTTGCGGTCGCCCAAATGAGGAAAGTTAGAAGTGGCGGAGGAAAGACGGTCTACTGGAAATCTCAGGTACTCGAAATTCGTAGAAGCCTTGACCCTCACAAGATTACCGCTTTCCATAACCCAGATGGCGAGTATGAGTGCCATGCTGGCTTAGGCGATTGGCCCGAAGAAGCAACTCTTCTTGAAACGCTGGCAAAAGATGCGATTGCCGAGCTTTTCTCTGCCGCAGACCTAGACTAGACCCAACCATTGGGGAAACTCCTAACAAACCCCTAACGTCCACAGCTAACTCCTTGGAATCCTTGACGGCCCCCACCCTGTCCTGCGTGGACACCCCTCACCAGTGAGGCGGGCGGACGTTCGCTTCGGGGGCCTCCCCCCGCAGGGCCTCCTCCTCCGCGGCCCGCTCCATCAAGAGCCGAACCCGCCGCTCCAGCCCCGCGATCTCGGTCGCCTGCCGGGCCACCACGTCCGACAGGTCCTCCACCGCCCGGATCAGGTGGGCCACCTTCTCTTCCAGATCGACCGAGTTCATTGGACCCCCCGCCCCCTCTTCCCGATACCTTGCCGCCTCTCCCCCCATCCGATACACGGACGGCGATCAAAAGCGAAGGTCCCGCCATGGCCGACAAGCCCCCCCGCCGCCCCCGCGCCGAGACCCCGAAGGGATTCCGGGACTACTTCGGGGCCGAGGTCACCGAACGGAAAGCCATGCTCGACCGCATCGCCGGCGTCTACCACCGCTACGGGTTCGACCCGCTGGAGACCTCTGCCGTGGAGACGGTCGAGGCCCTCGGCAAGTTCCTCCCCGACGTCGACCGCCCCAACGAGGGCGTCTTCGCCTGGCAGGACGAGGACGCCGACTGGCTGGCCCTCCGGTACGACCTCACCGCCCCCCTCGCCCGCGTCGCCGCCCAGTACCGCAACGACCTCCCCTCTCCCTACCGCAGGTACGCGATGGGCCCCGTCTGGCGGAACGAGAAACCGGGTCCGGGAAGGTTCCGCCAGTTCTACCAGTGCGACGCGGATACGGTGGGGTCGTCCTCGGTCGCCGCCGACGCCGAAATCTGCGCCATGCTGTCCGACGCCCTGGAAGAGGTCGGCATCCCCCGCGGCGACTACGTGGTGAAGGTGAACAACCGGAAAGTCCTGAACGGCGTGATGGAAGTCGCTGGTCTTTCCGGGGACCAAAAGGAAACCGAACGCGGCATCGTCCTGCGGGCCATCGACAAGATCGACCGTTTGGGACCGGATGGGGTCCGGGCGCTCCTCGGCGAGGGCCGCAAGGACGAAAGCGGCGACTTCACCAAGGGCGCAGGTCTTTCCCCCGAGCAAGCCGAGGTCGTGATGGGCTTCACCACCGCCAAGCGCGACACGGGAGCCGCAACGGTCGCCCGTCTGCGGGAGCTGGTGGGAGCTTCTACGATCGGCGCCGAGGGCGTTTCGGAACTGGAAGCCATCGCGGCCCTCCTGGAAGCGCAGGGCTACGGGCCGGACCGGATCGTTCTGGACCCGGGAGTGGTCCGCGGGCTCGGCTACTATACCGGGCCGGTCTACGAGGCGGAGCTGACCTTCGAGATCCTGGACGAAAAGGGCCGCAAGCGGCAGTTCGGCTCGGTGGCTGGGGGCGGCCGGTACGACGGGCTGGTGAAGCGGTTCACCGGGCAGGATGTGCCGGCGACGGGTGTTTCCATCGGGGTGGACCGTCTCCTCGCGGCGCTCCGGGCCAAGGGTAGGGTCTCGGGGGACGTGGCTGGGCCGGTGGTCGTGACGGTCATGGATCGGGACCGGATGGCCGATTACATGGCGATGGTGGGTGAGCTGCGGCAAGCGGGTATCCGGGCCGAGGTCTACCTGGGCAATCCGAAGAACTTCGGCAACCAGCTCAAGTATGCGGACAAGCGGGCCTCTCCCGTCGCCGTGATCCAGGGCGGCAATGAGGCCGCGGCGGGGACGGTGATTCTGAAGGACCTCATCCTCGGCGCGAAGATCGCGGAAAGCGCGACGCTGGAGGAGTGGAAGGACCGCCCGGCTCAGGTCGAGGTGCCTCGGTCTGAGCTGGTGGCCGCCGTGACGCGGATGTTGGGGCAATGAGCCTTTGGGTGACCCCCCCACCCCCGGCCCCTCCCCACGGAGGGGGAGGGGAGGCGCTTCTTCCGCGCCGATCCTCTGCTGCAGGAGCGGTAGCATGACCCCCAAGGCGGCGATCAGGGCGGAGGGGGAGCGGCTTCTGGCCGCCTTCGTTGCCGCTGGCGCGGTGCCGGTCGAGGCAGATGTCCTGCAACCAGCGGGCACGCTGCTCGACCTTTATGGCGAAGACATCCGGGCGCGGGCCTATGTGACCGACGATCCCCTGCGCGGCGAGATGATGCTGCGGCCGGACTTCACTGTTCCCGTGGTGCAGGCGCACATGGCGCATGGGGCGGAGCCGGCGCGGTATGCCTATCTGGGTGAGGTCTTCCGCAAGCAGATGCGCGGCTCGGGTCGGGCGTCGGAATACCTTCAGGTGGGGTATGAGGTCTTCGACCGCGCCTCGCCGGAAGCGGCGGACGCCGAGGTGTTTGCGCTGTTCCGCGACCTGCTGGCGGGGCTGGACCTGCGCCCGGTGACGGGGGACATCGGCATCCTGATGGCCGCGGTTCGCGGACTGGAGACATCGGACCGACGCAAGGCGGCTTTGCTGCGGCATGTCTGGCGCCCCCAGCGGTTCAAGGCGCTCTTGGACCGATTTGCCGGGCGCGCGCCGGTGCCTCCCGGTCGCATTGCGCTGTTGGAGCGGCTCAAGGCAGGAACTCCGGCGCAACTGATCGAGGAGGCGGGGACCTTCGTGGGCCTCCGGTCCCCCGAAGAGATCACCGCGCGGGCCGAGGCGCTGGTGGCCGACGCGGAAACCCCGCCAATCAAGGCGACCGAGGCGGCGCTGCTCTATGATCTCCTCAGCCTCGAGGCCCCGGCGGGCCATGCGCTGAACCATTTGCGCGGGATCACTCCGATGCTGCCCGCGATCGGTCCGGCGGTGGACCGTTTTGCGGCGCGGCTGGACGCGCTGGCGGAGCGCGGCGTGGATGTCTCTACCCTGGCCTTCGAGGCGAGCCACGGGCGAACGGCGCTGGAGTATTATGACGGCTTCGTCTTCAGCTTCCTGAAGGACGGGATGCCCCCCGTCGCCTCGGGCGGGCGCTATGACGCGCTGACGGCGGTGCTGGGCCAAGGGGCCTTCATCCCGGCGGTGGGTGGGGTGATCCGGCCGGGTCTCGTCGCGCGGCTCAAGGGGGCGATATGATCCGGATCGGGGTGCCGTCGAAGGGGCGGCTGATGCAGGACACCTTCGACTGGTTCGGCGCGCGCGGCGTGGTGATGAAGCGCGCGGGGTCGGACCGGGAGTATTCCGGCGTGGTCGAAGGGGTCGAGGGCGTGGTGCCGGTTCTGCTATCGGCTGGCGAGGTTCCGCGCGAGCTGGCGGCGGGGCGGATCCATCTGGGTGTGACTGGAAGCGACCTGGTGCGCGAGCAGCTGGGTGAGGACGAGGTGGCCGAGGTCGCGAAGCTGGGCTTTGGCCATGCCGACCTGGTGATCGCGGTGCCGAACGTCTGGATCGATGTCGAGACGGTGGACGACCTGGACGCGGCGGCGGCGGGGTTCCGCAAGGCGCATGGCCACCGGCTGCGGATTGCCACGAAGTATCACCGGCTGGTGCGGGATTTCCTGCAGGCGCAAGGGGTTGCGGATTACCAGCTGGTCGACAGCCAGGGTGCGACCGAGGGCACGGTGAAGAACGGGACGGCGGAGTGCATCGCCGACATCACATCCTCGGGCGAGACGTTGCGGGCGAACCACCTGCGGATTCTGTCGGACGGGCTGATCCATTCCAGCCAGGCGGTGCTTTGGGCCAGCCGCGTCGCGGACTGGCCGGACGAGGACCTTGCGGCCTATGCACGGCTGGCGGCGAAGCTGGGGGTCCCGGCGCGGCCCTTCTGACGGGCGGTGGGCGGATCGCCCACCCTACCTGCGGGCCAGCGCGACCCCGATCCCGGCCAGCGCCATTCCGGCCCAGGCGAGGGGCGGCATCGCCTCTCCCAGCAGGGGCCACGCGAAGAGCGCCGAAAGCGGCGGGACGAGGTAGAAAAGCGCCGAGACGCGCGCGACCTCTCCGGCGCGGATCATGGCAAGGAGGAGGGTGATCGAGATCAGCGAATTGCCGATCACCAGGTAGGCGAGGGTGGCCCAAAGCTCGGGCGTCCAGTCGGCCTGCATCCCCTCGGTCGCAAGGGCAAGGGGCAGGGTGAAGACCGCGCCGACGGCGTACTGGATCAGGTTTGCCGGGACCGGATGGGTCGTGACGCCGAAGCGTTTTTCGTAAAGTGTGGCGGCGGTCATGCCGATCAGGCCCCCCACGGCGCAGAGGAGGCCGACCAGCGGCTCATGCGCGATGCCGGATCGGGCGAGGATCACCGTGATCGCTCCGGTCAGGCCAAGGGCGAGGCCAATCCACCGCGCGCGGCTGACGGTTTCGCCGACCATACCCGGGGCGATCAGGCTGACGAGGATCGGCTGCAGGCAGACGATGATCGCGACCCCACCCGCCGAGACGCCGGACTTGAAGGCGATGTAGCAGAGGCCGAAGTAGGCGACCTGGATCAGGAAGCCCACCACGGCGATGTCCAGCGCGGCGCGGCCCCTGGGGAAGTCCGGCTTCAGGAGGGGGATCAGCGGGAGGAGGACGAGGACGGCTATGCTGTAGCGCAAGGCCAGCAGGGTGAAGGGACCGGCGTGGAGGAGGCCGATCTTGGCGATGGCGAAGCCCGCGGACCAGAGAAGCAGGAAGATGATCGGCGCGGCGAGGAGGAGGGGGCGGGACATGGCGCCCGTTGTGGCGGGTTTTCCGGGCGGCCGCCAGAGGCGTCACTGCAGCCCGAGTTCCGCCAGCGCCTGCGCGAGTTTCGGTGGCAGCGGATCGTCCTTCGCGCGACCCTTCGGCAGGTCGCGGGGGGCTTCCTTCGGATCGAGGTAGCGCCAGCCCTGGAACGGCCTCCGGGGGGCCGCCTCGGTGCGGATCACGTCGAGGTCGAGGATCAGGGCGCAGCGGGGGATGCCGTCGCCCAGGTTGACCTCCTGCAGGTCCAGGATGCGCTGGCGGGCCAGGATCATGCCCTTGATGACCCAGTAAAGCGAGCCCTCCAGCACCTCGGCCTCGCGCTTCGGCCACATGCGGGTGACATGGACGGCGCGGCCCTCGGGCCAATGGGGGCGCTGGCTGCGCTGCCAATCGAGCAGGTCCTCGACCGAGTCGGCGCCGACGCAGAGTTTCAGGAGGTTAATCATGGCACCAATCATAGGGCCTGCGGCGGGGGGTTCAAGTTGACCCGCGGGGGTTGGGGGCGTATCTTGGGTCCTTCGTCCCAGTTATCCACAACAGACAGAGAGATTCGCCCCGATGTCGCGTTTCGACACCCCCATTGCCGAGCAGATCTGGGACATGAAGTACCGCTTCAAGGAGGCGGACGGCACGCCCATCGACGGCAGTGTCGAGGACACCTGGCGGCGGATCGCCCGGGCCTTGGCCGAGGTCGAGAAGGACCCGGCGAAGTGGGAGGCAGAGTTCTATGCGGCGCTGGAGGGGTTCAAGTTCCTCCCCGCCGGCCGGATCACGGCGGGGGCGGGAACGGGGCGGTCGGTGACGCTCTTCAACTGCTTCGTCATGGGGACGATCCCGGACACGATGGAGGGGATCTTCACAGGGCTGAAAGAGGCCGCGCTGACGATGCAGCAGGGCGGGGGGATCGGCTATGATTTCTCCACCATCCGCCCGCGCGGGGCCGAGGTGAAGGGGGTCGCGGCGGATGCCTCGGGTCCGCTCAGCTTCATGGACGTCTGGGACGCGATGTGCCGGACGATCATGTCGGCGGGGTCGCGTCGCGGGGCGATGATGGCCACCATGCGCTGCGACCATCCGGATATCGAGGCCTTCATCGAGGCCAAGCGGGACCCGGCCCGGTTGCGGATGTTCAATCTTTCCGTCCTGGTAACCGACGCCTTCATGGCCGCGGTCAAGGCCGATGGCCCGTGGGAGCTGGTCTTCGGCGGGCGGGTCTACAAGACCATCCAGGCGCAGGATCTGTGGAACAAGATCATGCGCTCGACCTTCGACTATGCCGAGCCGGGCGTGATCTTCATCGACCGCATCAACGCGATGAACAACCTGGGCTACGTGGAGACCATCGCCGCGACGAACCCCTGCGGCGAACAGCCCCTGCCGCCCTACGGTGCCTGCCTTCTGGGGTCGATCAATCTGCCGACGCTGGTGAAGGACGCCTTCGCCGTCCACGCCAGCATGGACATGAAGGCGCTAGACCATCTGGTCCACGTCGCCGTCCGCGCGATGGACAATGTGGTCGATGCCAGCCGCTTCCCGCTGCCCGAACAACAGGCGGAGGCGAAGGCAAAGCGGCGGATCGGGCTGGGGGTCACCGGGCTGGCGGATGCTCTGTTGATGGTCGGGCTGCGCTATGGCTCGGAGGAGGCCGCGAAGGTCACGGAAATCTGGATGCATGCCATCGCGCGGGCGGCCTATCTCGCCTCGGTCGATCTGGCGAAGGAGAAGGGGGCGTTTCCGCTGTTCGATGCGCAAGGCTTCCTTTCCTCGGGCAACATGGCCCAGATGGACAAGGACGTCCGCGAGGCCATCGCCAAGCACGGCATCCGAAACGCCCTTCTGACCTCGGTCGCGCCGACGGGGACAATCTCGCTGTACGCCGGCAACGTCAGCTCGGGGATCGAGCCGGTCTTTGCCTATGCCTACACCCGCAAGGTCCTGCAGAAGGACGGCTCGCGGACCGAGGAGGAAGTGGTCGACTATGCGGTTCGGTTGTGGCGCGAGAAGCATGGCGACACGCCGCTCCCCGACCATTTCGTCAACGCCCAGACCCTGCCCCCCTTGGACCACGTGCGGATGCAGGCCGCGGCGCAGAAGTGGGTGGACTCGTCGATCTCCAAGACCATCAACTGCCCAGAGGACATCACCTTCGACGCGTTCAAGGAGGTCTACATGGCCGCCTGGGATCAGGGCTGCAAGGGCTGCACGACCTACCGGCCGAATGACGTGACCGGATCCGTCCTGACCGTATCCGAAAAGCAGACCGCGCCCGTAGCATCCCAGCCGGTGACAGGGGGCGAGGTGGTGTACCTTTCCGACCCCCTGGACCGGCCCGCGGCGCTGGAAGGCCAGACCTACAAGGTCAAATGGCCGGGCTCAGAACACGCGCTTTACATCACGATCAACGACATCGTCATCGCGGGGCACCGCCGCCCGTTCGAGGTCTTCATCAACTCCAAGAACATGGAGCATTTCGCCTGGACCGTTGCCCTGACCCGGATGATTTCGGCCGTCTTCCGGCGCGGCGGGGATATCTCATTCGTCGTGGAGGAGCTGAAAGCCGTCTTCGACCCCCGTGGCGGCGCCTGGATGGAAGGCCGCTACATCCCCTCGATCCTCGCGGCAATTGGCGGGGTGATCGAGCAGCACCTTATCAGCATCGGCTTCATCGAGGGCGAAGGGCTGGGCCTGAAATCGGACCCCAAGGCGGAGCTTTTGCGGGTCGGAGAGGCCCCGAAGGGCAAGGCCTGCCCGTCGTGCGGGTCGTATGATCTGCGGATGGTGGAGGGGTGCCTGACCTGCGGGTCCTGCGGGCATTCGAAGTGCGGGTGACGGCCGTCCTTTGGACAAAGCCAGAGCAAGCATATGAGTGCGCAAACGAAACGAGAAGCGTACGCGAGGGCTGTCAAGGGGAGGTTCTTCCAGCTTTCCGGCGACGCAGGAAGTTGAGCAATCTTCAATCTGTTCAATGAGTTGCTCGTTTCCAGTCAGATTGCATAGAGAGTAGACAGCAGACCTCCAGGTGCTTACGAGATATTCCCTTGGTAGCGATGCGGTTTGCTGCACAACCGTGAAGTGTACCTACGACCGTATAGATAAGGTCTTACGGTCAAGCAATGTTCGCTGTATGTTCTTTCCATGTCATGTCCATTCCTGCGGGGGAAGCGCGGGGCGCGCCCTCCATCACGAGAGATTTGGTATCGTCGTAGATGCGGTACGGAAGCTGGTGTGAAGTTGTGCCATTCTGGTTGCGAACTCCAGTCCTTGTCCGTCCAGACATCTCGCCCTGGGTCCAGTATCTCCTCAGAATTCGAGCGTAGAGTTCCGGCCGGCTACCACCTGTGCGCAAAGGGCCGGGAGTAACCACGCGGTCGCTCAGGGTGGGAAGCGGACGCTGCCATATGGTAGGACGATGTCCGCTTCTGGTCCGATCCGCTCTCATGACTGAAGAGTCCACCCCTGCCTAACCAAAGTGAGGCAGGCGTGAACAGAGGGCAGAGATGGCGGCAGGACAGCGACTGGTGGCCTGTGAGCGGATCTCGACGGCGAGACAGGGGGCCAGCGGGCTCGGGCTCAAGGCTAAGCGCAAGGTGATCGAGGCCTTTGCGGTATCCCGCAGGGCAGAGGTCCTGGCGGATCACGGAGGTTGAGAGCGGGCGGAAGGCGGACCGGCCGGCGCTACATCTGGCGAACCAAGGCGCGCTGTTTTCAGGGGTTCTCGCCGTTCGCCCGAAGTGTGCCATTTGCGGGGAGGAGTTAGACGGCGTTTTCATCGGCGATCTCCGATCAGAGACGAGCGCGATCAGGGCGCTTAGCGAAGCGTTCCACCAACTTGAGTGCCTCCCTCCCGTGCGGCACGACTTGCATGGAACAATCGCAACGTCGGCCTGTTGAGACGTGAATTCCCTAGTCCGGTGGAGCCGCCCGATGTTCATGCACAACAAGCGCCTGCAATACACGGTCCGCGTCTCCGAGCCAAATCCGCGGTTGGCCTGCATGATCATGGAGCAGTTCGGGGGCGCCGATGGCGAGCTTGCCGCCGCCATGCGCTATTTCACCCAAGGGCTGGGCGAGGATGACATGGGCCGCAAGGACATGCTTCTGGACATCGCGACCGAGTAGTTGAGCCACCTGGAAGTGGTGGGCTCCATCGTCACCATGCTGAACAAGGGGCTGAAAGCGCAGTTGGCCGAGGGGCAGATGAAGGAGGCGGACCTCTATCTGATGGTCGGTGCCAGCGGCACCAGCGCCAAGGAGTCGATCCTGTTCGGGGGCGCGCCGGCGCTTTGCGACTCTGCGGGGGTCCCGTGGACGGCGGCCTATGTGGATTCGCGCGGGGAACCCACGGTGGACCTGCGATCGAACGTCGCCGCCGAGGCGCGGGCGAAGATCGTCTATGAACGCCTGATCAACATCACTGACGATCCGGGTGTCCGGGACGCGCTGGCCTTCCTGATGACCCGCGAGGTGGCGCACCAGAAGTCCTTCGAGAAGGCGCTTTACGCCATCGAGAACAACTTCCCACCGGGCAAGCTGCCGGGGGTCGAGGCCTATGCCAGCATGTATGTCAACACCTCGCAGGGCGACGGCGATGCGACGGGGCCGTGGAATTCGGGCGAGCAATGGGACCGGGTGGACGACCTCGCGCAGGTGATGCCGGTGGACGGTGGCGATGGGCTGGCGACGGTCAAGCTGGCCGCGAAGGACCGCAAGGTCGCCGAGGCCCTGGCGGAACGGACGATGTCCGATCCGGCCACCGACCCGACGACGGGCGCTGACCTTGGTGCGGGCCCCGGCGCGGGGCGGACCCAGACGGGGGACATGGGCGGCACGTCGAAGCTCTGATCAGTCTTTGCCGTCCGGCGGATCGACGATCAGCCGGGCGGCATTCTGGCCGCGGAGATAGGTCCAGAGCCAGCTCCAGGCCACCACGACCCGGTTGCGGGTGCCGATCAGGAACAGGATGTGGGCAAAGCCCCAGATCCACCAGGCGAGCGCCCCGGTCAGTTTCACCTTGCCATAATGCACCACGGCCGAGCGCCGCCCGATGGTGGCAAGGTTGCCCGCGTGTCGATATCGGAACGGTGGGGGAGGGGCCTGTCCTGCCAGTCGCGCCTTGATCACGCGGCCCACGTAAGCGCCCTGCTGCTTCGCCGCCGGGGCAAGTTGCGGGACCAGCGTGCCCTCGGCCCAGGGAACAGCGGCCAGGTCGCCGATCACGAAGAGCTCTGGCCGCCCGACCACGGAAAGGTCCGGCTCCACGGCAATGCGGCCTCCGCGGTCCGCCGCGACGCCCAGCCACTTAGCCGCCGGGGACGCTGCCACCCCCGCCGCCCAGACCACGGTGGCGCTGGGGATCAGCTCTTGGCCGATCTGTACGCCGCCCTGGGTGAGGGCCGTCACCGGCTGGCCAAGCCGCAGGTCGACCCCCATTCGGGTCAGGGCGGCCTGGGCGTAGGCCGACAGGCATTCGGGGAAGGCGCCCAGCACCCGCGGCCCGGCTTCGATCAGGATGACCTGCGTCTCGTCCGGATCGATCCGGCGGAATTCCTTTCGCAGCGTGCGGTGAGCGAGTTCCGCGATGACGCCCACCAGCTCCACCCCCGTCGGGCCACCGCCGATCACCGCGAAGGTCATCAGCGCGCGGCGGCGGGCAGGGTCGGGTTCGACCTCGGCCTGTTCGAAGGCAAGAAGGATGCGGCGGCGGATCTGGGTGGCGTCCTCGAGCGTCTTCAGGCCTGGGGCCACGGCGGGCCAGTCGTCGTGGCCGAAATAGGCAGGGACCGATCCGGTGGCGATGACCAGCGTGTCGTAGGGGATGGGCTCGCCGCCTTCCACCAGCACCTTGCCCCCATCGATCCCCTTTACCGTGGCCATCACGGTCCGGACTTCGGGCCGGTTGCGCATGAGCCGGCGGATCGGCCAGGCGATCTCGGACGGTGACAGGATCGTCGTCGCCACCTGGTAGAGAAGCGGCTGGAAGAGGTGATGGTTCTTCCGGTCGATCAGGGTGATCCGCGCGCCCGATCCGTCAAGTGTCTTCACCGCCTGCAGCCCCGCGAAGCCCGCGCCGATGACCGCCACGTGATGCGGGTCCGTTCTATCCTGGATCTGCATGGTCTCTCCTGCTGCCCCACTGCCAACCCGGTGCACTGGCGCTTGTTCCGGTCCACGGATGGGCAACCTTTCCGCGTCTTGCGGGTTTCATCGGTCCAAGGGGAGAGCATCGAGATGACAGACATCGACCAGATGATCCGCAAACGGGCCTATCAGTTGTGGGAGGAAGCGGGGCGTCCCGAGGGGCGGTCCGAGGAGTTCTGGTTCCACGCCCAGGCCGAGGTCCATACGCGCCGCGCGGCCGAGGTGCGGACAGCGGGCCGGAAGGAGATGACCGCGCCGCCGAAGGACTGGGACATCGTCGATGAACAGTCTGACGAAAGCTTTCCGGCCAGCGATCCGCCCGGGAACTACTAGGCCCTGACCTTCTAGGCGTCGTCCTTCTCCTGCCGCGACGGCGCGGGTTTCGGCTGGCGGGTGGTCAGGTCGAACCGGTCGCCCTCGGCCAGGACGTGCAGTTTCAGCCCGTGGACCGACAGCGCCTGGTCCTCCCCGAGGTTGGCCACATTGCAGCGCGTGACCGCCGAGGCATCGAGGATGTAGACCGCCCCGCTGCCGCAGACCTTGAAATGGCCGTCCTCGACGATGACCGCGGTATCCTCATCGATGCCGATCCCCAGGTGGCTTGGGTTGTGCGCCACCGCCCCCACCAGCCGCGCGATGCGGCCCCGCTGTGCGAAGTGCTGGTCGATGATCGCCTCGGGCAGAAGCCCCAGGCCCGGCGCCATGTTCAACTCGCTGTCGCGGTAGGTCTCGTCCTGCGGGCCGGAGACGATCATCGTCCCGCTTAGAACCGACGCCCCGGCAGAGGTGCCCGCGATCAGCCCGCCCTTGCGCGAGATGTCGAGGATCCGGTCCAGAAGCGGCGTGCCGCCCAAGTGGCTGGTGATCCGCAACTGGTCCCCACCCGAAAAGAACACCGCCGCCGCGCCTTCCAGCGCTGCCAAGGCCTCGGGTCCGAAGGCTTCCTCCCGGTCACCAAGATACAGCTCGCAGACCTCCTGCACCCCCAAATCGCCCAGCGAGGACTGGTATTTCTCCAGCGTCCCCTCTGGCTCGCGTGAGGCGATGGTGGCGAGCACCAGTTTGCCCTTGCCCACGCGGCGGGCAACCTCTTTCAGAATCTTGCGGTCGCCCTGGTGATCCTCATGCCCGCCGATGATCACCAGGGGGCCTTAAGTCGGTTTTGTCATTGCGTCTCTCGCTTCGCCAGGTTGACCACGCGGGTGGGTGAGGCGCTGCTGGCCTGGGCCACGGCGAAGTGGGGGCTGTTGTGGTCCCAGCCGGTCGTGCCGTCGGGGGAAAGGACGATGCCGCCCGCTTCACCCGCGATCCGTGCGACATGGGACAGGGCCGCGGTGACTGCGCGTTCAGGGTCCATAAGCGGCAGAAGCTGCCAGGTCCGCGCGGCGAGCATCATCCGCGCGATGTGCTCGCCATCGCCGGAATAGGCCACCGCGCGGACCTGATCATCGGCATAGAAACCGCAGCCCGGATGTGGAGAGTCGCCCACCCGCCCTGCGGGCTTGCCGTCCAGCCCCCCGGTCGAGGTCCCGGCGGCGAGATGTCCGGCGGTGTCCAGCGCGAGGCATCCCACGGTGTCGTGCGCTTTCCGGGCCGCCTTCTCCTTCTTCTCGGTCTTCAGCTCGTCCGGCTTGCAAAGCTCCTGCCGGCGGTCGCGGGCATAGTCGCGGGCGGCGGGTCCCGCGATCAGGATCGCCTCGTCGCGCAGCATGGCATGGGCCACGCTGATCGGGTGCCGCACCCCCTGGATGATCGACACGCCGCCGACGTCGAAACTGTGCCCGTCCATGATGGCCGAACACATCTCTACCCCGCCCTCGGCATTGATCGCGCTACCGGTGCCGCAGTTGAAGGTCGGGTCGTCCTCCATCAACCGGATCGCCGCCTCGACCGCCTCCAGCGCCAGGCCGTCGCGTTCCAGCACCGCGCAACCGGCCACGAGCGCCGCCAGGCAGCCCGCGCGGTAGGCCTCGGCCTCGTCGTCCGTAATCGTCGTGGCCCCGCCGTGCAGGATGATCGCCCAGCTCATTCGGCGGCACCGGCCTGCAGCGGGTCCTGTCGCATCTCCGGGGTGAACCCGGTGATCTGCTGCCAGACCGCGTCGATCGTGTCGGCGGCGATGACCACCAGGTCACCGGGCCGGGCCTGCCGCAGGCAATGGTCGACGGCCTGCGTTTCGTCGGGGACCATCTCGATCCGCGTTTCGGGGCAGCCGGCGGCCATGGCACCGTCACGCAGAAGCCGCGGCACCTCGCCCGGCGCGCGGCCCCGGCGGTCGGGATCTTCGCGGAAGATGACCTGATCGAACAGGCCTGCCGCCAGTGCGCCCATCTCGGCCAGGTCACTGTCCCGCCGGTCGCCGGGGGCGCCGACCACGGCCAGCACTCGGGCATGGGCCGGACGCAAGCCGCGCACCAGCTTGCCCAGCTCGGCCAGGCCCTGCGCGTTGTGTGCATAGTCCATGATGACCCGCACCCCGTGATCGTCATGCACGTTCAGCCGCCCCGGCGACTGGTCATAGCCGGTCGCGAACCGCCGCATCGAGGCGCGGACGCCCTTCAGCGGGACGCCGTGGCAATGCGCCATCGCAATGGCGGCCAGGGCATTGGCCACGTTGAACTCGGCATGGCCGTCGAAGGTTGCCGGGATCTCGTGGACCTTCATGAAGTAGATGGCCTCGTGGTCCTCGTGGATCACGATGTCCCAGCCGTCCGCCATCTTCTGCCGGGCAATCGCCCGACCACCGTCCGCCACATGGCGCGTCAGGAAGTCCGGCCACTCCTTCTGGTCCAGCAGGGTGAAGTAGCAGATCTTCCCTCCCGCCACCTTGGCCATGCCGGCGGTCAGCGCGTTGTCGGCGTTCAGGACGCTCCAGCCCCGGTTGCGCACCGCTTCGACCACCACGGCCTTGACCGAGGCGAGGTCCTCGACCGTGTTGATGCCGTTCAGGCCCAGATGGTCCTCAGCCACGTTCAGCACCGCGCCGATGTCGCATTCGTCGAAGCCTAGCCCCTCGCGCAGGATGCCACCCCGCGCGCATTCCAGGACGGCCGCCTGGACGCTGGGTTCGCGCAGAACGATCCGTCCGCTGCGGGGACCAGAGCTGTCGCCCGTCCCGATCCGGTCGCCATTCAGATAGATGCCGGTCGTCGAGGTCACACCCACGACCAGGCCCGCATCCTGCAGCACCTGCGCCAGCATCCGGCCGGTCGTCGACTTGCCGTTCGTCCCGGTGATCGCAAAGATCGGCACCCGCCCGCGCGAGCCGTTGGGGAACAGAAGCTCCAGCACCGGACGCGCGACATTCCGTGGCCGGCCCTGGAAAGGCTCCAGATGCATCCGGAACCCGGGGCCCGCAGTGACCTCCATGATACCGCCGCCCGTTTCATGGACCGACTTGGTGATGTCGGGGCAGACGAAGTCGATGCCGGCGATATCCAGCCCCACGATCTGCGCCGCCCGCCGGGCAATCAGCGCGTTCTCCGGGTGGATCTCGTCCGTCCGGTCGATCGCCGTTCCGCCGGTGGAAAGGTTGGCGGTCGGGCGCAGGCTGACCATCTGGCCGCGGTCGGGAACGGTGTCCGAGGTCAGGCCGGACTGGGCCAGAAGATGCTCGGTCGCCTCGTCCAGTTTGATCAGGGTCAGCATGGACTTGTGCCCTTCGCCCCTGCGCGGGTCTTCGTTGACCTCGGCCACCAGGTCCCGGATCGACTGGCGCCCATCGCCCACCACATGCGCCGGCACCCGTTCGGCGACCGCCACGACCTCGCCCGCGACGACGAGGATGCGGTGGTCGAGGCCGATGAACTGCTGCTCGACAATGACCGTCGACCCGTGCTCCTTTGCCTGGGCAAAGCCCCAGCAGACCTCGTCCGCTTTCGTCAGCCCGATCGTCACCCCCCGGCCGTGGTTGCCGTCCAAGGGCTTTGTCACCAGCGGAAACCCCAACCGCCCGGCCGCCGCGACCGCATCCTCGGCGCTGCGCACCAGCTCGCCCTTCGGCACTGGCAGACCGGCCTCTTCCAAAGCGCCTTGGTGAAATCCTTGTCCGCCGCAGTCTCGGTCGCGATCAGGGAGGTGAGGTCCGAACAGCTGGCCCGGATGCGCTTCTGCAGATGGCCCTGCCCCAGCCGCAAGAGGCTGTCGTCGTCCATCCGCTGGATCGGAATCCCGCGCCGCAGGGCCTCTGCGCAAGGGACAGCGTCGTCGGGCCCAAGGCATGGTCGCTGGCCATCTCCTCGAAGCGGGCAAAGGCTTCATTCCAGGAGGTGAAGGCCGGATCTCCTCCAGGCCCTGGAGACCGCGAAGCTCCTCGGGAAGCAGGCTGTCCACCAGTTCCAAGGCCAGGCGTCCGGCTGCCAGCGCCACGACTTCGTCGGTGAAGTCGTACATCACATGGTAGACCCCGACCCGTCCCTCGACCGACCGGGTCTTGCCCCGCGTCGCCGTGGACCCCGCAAGCCCCTGCAGCTCCAGCGCCGCATGTTCGGCCACATGGCCCAGCCAGGTCCCCTCCTCCATCCGCCGCAGGAAACCGCCCTTCTCGCCATAGCTGCAGCCATGCTCGGCCAGGCCGGGCAGCGCCTGCACCAGCAGGGCGGCAAAGTCCGGCAGCCGGCTCGTCGGCCATTCCTCCAGCGCACCCAGGTCCAGAGTGATCTGGATCATCGGGTCATGGGAAAACCGGTTCGGGCCGCGAAACACGCGACAGTCGAGAACCGTCATGTGGCGCGCAGAGACGTGTTTTTCGGTGAACGTGAGAGTGGCAGGCATCGCGGGGTCCCCTGGTCATGCAACCGGGCCCTTTGCCTGGATCGTCATGTCGCAGAAGAACCCTGCAGGCAGACGAATGTTCCACCTCTCTCGTCAGCAGGTCCGTCAAACCAATGCGGCCAGCGTCACGTCGCGAGCAGCGCCACGAACTGCAAGTTGGACGCAAAGGTCTGCATCGCGAGGTCGCGGTGCCAACCAATCGCGAAAGCCGCTGCGTCGTTCGCCCCCACTTCGTAGCAAGCGATCGACCGCGGTGGGTTGCCCGCGCGCGCGTGGCGGGCCTGGCCCGAAACTTGTCAGCCCAAAAGGATGCATTGCGACCCTCGATTTAGCTCACGGAGGACACGGGAGTGCAGTCCTTGCGGATCAATGCATTGCGCTAGTCTGAAAGTGGAGAAAGTTGGATATCTGACCCATCCCCTCCGGCGCCCGTCGATCTCCGCCACGAGCGACACTGGGCCGGCCTGGTGCACGGAAGCGACCATTCGACAAACTGCATCGGGCGTCCACTATGGGCCGACCGGCGCCTCTCTGCGCCGGTCGACAATTTGGCTGCAGGTCGATCCCCTCCGACAGTGATACTGCGTCCTCGATGTCGACGCCGAGGTAGCGGACCGTGCCGTCCATCTTCGTATGGCCCAGAAGCAGTCGCACCGCCCTTCTTTGTAGATCTGTGCCACCTTTGTGCGCCTCATCGAACGCGTGCCGTAGGCGCTCGCCTCCAGGCCCAGTGACGTCACCCACCCCCGGACGATCCGCGCATACTGTCGGGTCGACAGGTGCAGGCTTCCATGGATTCGGCTGGGCCACAGGAACTTGAGGCAAATCATCTCGGGGTCGCGGATCCATTGCTCCAGGGATTGGCGGGTTGTCTCGGTGATCTCGAAGCGGACTGGTTTACCCGTCTTGCTCTGAATCATCGAGGCGCGTTCCTTCACACGACCCGCGGCGTAGACGTCCCGCACCCGCAGGCCGAAAAGGTCACGTCCGCGCAACTTGCTGTCGACCGCCATGTTGAAGAACGCGAGGTCGCGGGCATTGCCTGCGATTTCGAGCCGGATCCGAATTGACCAGACGTGCCTCGGCATCAGTGGTCGCTTCTGACCGACGATGCGTCCCTGTTCCAGGCGACGCGGGGAACAGGCCAATTCGAAGAAGGTCTTCCCTACGTTGCATCAAGCAGCGACCAGGGGACCGAATTCAATCTCGCACCACTGCCGGAATGTTGTCGGCGTTGCCGTTCGTGCAGAAGGTCCTGTAGCCGTGTCCATTCCTTCGTTCTTCGCGGTAAGCATGTCGACATAGGCCTGGACCATACCGTCACTCGCACCCATCGACGCCATCATGGCGGCGAACTGATCCATCGGCATCTCCTGATAGCGGACCGGTCGGCCAAGAACGCCGGACATGACCTCCGCCATCTCCTCGAACGAGATGTCTTCCGGCCCCATCAACGCAACCTCCTGCACGCCCTGCCAGTCCGGTGCCAGCAAGAGGCCCGACGCCACCGCCGCGACATCTGCCTTCGCCACATGGGGCATCTTGAGCCGTGCAGGGGTCGGTTGATAGAAGACACCATCACTTAGGATCGGCCCGGCCTGACGCTGGATGTTGTCCATGAGCGAGGCGCAGGTCAGGGCGCGGTAGTTCACGCCGGTGCTGCCGATCATGTCATCCATCTGAAGACTTGCCGTCACAAGGCCGGCAGGCTTCGGCCATCCGCGGCCCAAGGCGGAAATGCCAACGACATGCGTGACACCGGAGCCAGCCAACGCGGCGCAGAAAGCGCGGGAGAACTCCACATAGGCGGCTTTCGCGCTCGGGCTGTCCGGATTGCCCGGCGGCAACCAGAAGACGCTTTCGACACCAGAGATCGCGCGTCCGATCACGTCGGGATCGGAATGCGATCCTTCAACCACCTCGACGCGACCCCGTAAGCTCTCCGGCAGGCTCGAGGGCGTGCGCGCGATCACCCGTACGTCGTTCCGGTGCTTCAGCACATTCTGAAGAACGCGCGAGCCGATATCGCCTGAAGGCGTGGTTATGAGGATCATGGGTATCTCCGCTGGTTATCCTGACAGAGACTTATCGCCTGCCGTTGAACGTGCTATCGGTCAGAGTACAAAATTATTTCGCCATCGTTCAGGAACCCGCCATGGACCCCCTTTCGGACATGATCTCGCTGCTTCACCCGCAAGACTGCGTGGCGGCCGGGCTGGACGCGGGCGGTGACTGGTCGATCCAGTTCGGCCAGCACGCGGGGCTGAAATGCAACGCGGTGCTGAAGGGAAGCTGCTGGCTTGCGGTCGAGGGTGTCGCCGAGCCATTGCGACTGGAAGCCGGGGATTGTGTGATCCTGCCTCAGGGTCGGCCCTTCCTGCTGTCGGCGCGTAGGGCTCGTTTTGGCGAAGCTGCCGAGACGATCTATGCCCAGGTCCCGCACGGCAGCACGGCGGTCTATGGCGGTGGCGGCGACTTCTTCATGACCGGAAGCCGGTTTCTGCTGTGCGGTCCGGCGGCCAAGATCCTTCTGGCGACGCTGCCGCCGGTCCTGCGCGTTCGGCCCGGCCCGCAACAGGACGCAGTTCGATGGTCGCTTGACCGGATTGCCGAGGAACTTCGGATCCCGCGACCAGGTGGCGCGCTGTCCATTGCGCATCTCTCACATTTCGTCCTGGTCCAGGTCATCCGCTGCCATCTGGAAGAAGCGCCCCCCAAGGCCGGAGGCTGGCTGGCGGCAATCGCCGACCGCCACATCCTGCAGGCCACAGTGGCAATGCACGGTGATCTGACCCGTCCGTGGACTGTGCAAGAGCTGGCGGCGCGTGCCGGCCTGTCGCGGACCTCCTTCGCGGTTCGGTTCCGGGAGATCTCGGGGCTGACGCCAATCGGATATCTCACGCAATTCCGCATGCTCCTTGCCGCTGATCGCTTGCGCCGGACAGAGCATTCGGTCGCCCAGATCGCCGGTGAGGTCGGCTATGCCTCCGAAAGCGCGTTTGCGGTCGCCTTCAAGCGTGTAACAGGCTGCTCCCCGCGCAGGTACGCACTGAGCGGCGGGACATCTGCGCCACATGCAGAGCAGCCTGCACCGTCCTACCGACCGGCGACGACCTCCATGACGGCTTCGGACAGCTCAATCACCGCGGCGTTGCGGGTGTCGAAGTCGACCTCAGCCTCCGACAGGAACACGGCGATGAAATAGGGCTTGCGGTCCGGCGGTGTAATCATCGCCACGATGTTGCGATTGAAGTCACCGCTCCCCGACTTGTCCGCGACCTCCCAGCCCTCCGGAGTGCTTGCCCGGATCAAGGCACCGGTGACGCCACCCCCGCTCATCCAGTCGACAAGTTGCGCGCGCGATTGCGGTCTCAGGACATCCCCCGTCAGCAGCGTCTCCATGGTCGCGACCATCGCAGCGGGCGTGGTCGTATCGCGCGGGTCGCCAGGCGCGAAGGTATTCACCTCGGGTTCGCGGCGGTCCAGCCGGCTTACCGGATCGCCGATTTCTCGCAGGAACGCCGTCACGCTTTCCGGACCGCCAATCCGGTCGATAAGCAGGTTGGCTGCCGTGTTGTCGCTCATGTCGATCGTGGCAAGACACAGCTCTCCGACGCTCATCGTTTTGCCGACCATCGTTTCGGTGACAGGCGCATATTCGAGAATATCCCCGGCCTGGACCGAAATCCGTTCGTCGAGGTCAATCTCGCCTGTGTCGACCCGATGCAAGACGGCCCCACACAGCAGGGTCTTGAAAGTGCTGTTCATCAGGAACGGTTCGTCAGCGCGGTGGCTGAAGGACCAATCAGACCCGCTGTCCCGGATCAGAAGCCCGGCGCGAGCGTCGAGATCCTGCTCGATCCGGTCGATGGTTGCAGTCAGGCGCTGCTCCGGATCTTCGGCAGAGGCTGGTCCGCAAGTCAGCAGTCCGAGGGATAGGCCAAGAGCGAGCAAAGGGAGTTTTAAGGAATGCGTCGACATGGGTCTTCTCGTCCTTTTTCAGGGGCACGATTTCCCGCCCCGTCGCCCGCATGGGGCGAGGGATGACGGGAAGGCCATCAAGTGTTGGAGCTACGTGGCATCAGATGATGTCACGGTGATCCCCTTAGCGTGCTGCTTTACGGGCCTCAAACGACAAAGTATCACCCCCGGCATTAGCTGGAGTAATGTCGATGGATCGTCCGGACCTGCCGCTGAACGGCCTTCGCGTCTTCGAGGCCGCCTACAGGCAAGGCAGTTTCACGCGCGCTGCGATCGAATTGCGCGTCACCCAGGCGGCCGTCAGCCACCAGGTGGCACGGCTTGAGGACCGGCTTGGCGTTGCCCTCTTCGTGCGCGCATCAGGCGGTTTGGTGCCGACCGATGAGGGACGTGCTCTCTACCCTGTCCTGCAACATGGGTTCGACGCGATGGCCCGAACGCTGGACCGGATCACGGGACATCGGCACATCGAGACTTTGAAGGTCGGTGTCGTCACGACTTTTGCCGTGGGTTGGCTCATGCCGCGTCTTCCGGAGTTTCGTCGCGCCCATCCGTCCATCGATCTCCGCATTTCGACAAACAACAACCGCGTGGAGATCTTGCGGGAAGGGCTCGACATGGCGATCCGCTATGGCACCGGCTCCTGGCCGGGCCTGGAGGCTGAACTGCTGCTCGACGCGCCACTCGCGCCACTCTGCGCTCCGTCGATTGCTGAATATCTGACCAGCCCAGAGAACCTGGGCCGCGAAGTCCTGCTGCGAAGCTATCGCGCGGACGAATGGCCCCGCTGGTTCGCAGAGGCGGGGTCAGCCTGTCCACCCCTTACAGGCCCCATGTTCGACTCGTCCCTGGCCATGGCTGATATCGCGTCGGACGGCACCGGGGTGGCCCTCCTCCCCGTGGACATGTTCACCCGCCGCATTGCGGAGGGGCGGCTCGTTCAGCCGTTCTCGACGGTGCTGCATGCCGGTAGCTATTTCCTCACCTCGCCCGCCGACCGGCCGCCTACGCCCGCCATGGTGGATTTCCGAACCTGGTTGTTGGCGACCGCGGCAGGACCAACCTCCTGCGCGACGGACTAGCATCACATTTGCCCGCGAGACGGAATTGCCTGTGCCCGTCTGTACCGGAGCCATTCGATCCTATTCTTCCATAATCTTTTCGGCAAACTGCGCGATCGCATGTACAACGGCCGGAGAAATCGGAAGCGTTGGATTGGCGTAAGTCGCCAAGTTTTCCGAAGGATCGTCGGATGAGACGGTCTTCAGGACGTGATTGACGCCCGGCACAAGTGCAAGGGTTGCATGGGGTGCCGCACGGGCCAACTCTTGCGCGTCCGCGACGCTGACTTGCAGGTCGCGCGTGCCTTGGACGACAAGCACCGGAACCTTGACCTGAGCCGCCAGTTCAACCGGGTCGTAGGAAAACGCATCGATCAAGAAGCCCTGGACCTCGGGGGCAAACAACGGGCGAAGAGCTTCACTTATCGTACTCCCCTCGACCCGTTCCCCTCGCATCAGCGTCGTGAGCGCTGCATTGGCCTCGTCCAGAAAAGGAGCGTTCGCGGGATTGGCGCGCAGCTGTTCGCGTATCACGTCGTGCAATGGCCTGCCGATGCTCGCGATCAATGCCAACCCGCAAACGCATGGACTCCGCGACATGGCGGCCAGGGCGACCAGTCCGCCCTCGCTGTGTCCGACGACGATCACGCATCGTGCGCCATTCTCCGCGGGCAGCCGTTCTTGGATGGCGCTTGTCCAGGAAAGAAGGTCGTCGCCATAACGGGCGATGGTCGCGTCGTTGGGATCCGAAACTGCACCGCTGGATCCGAACATGCCGCGCTTGTCGATGCGCAGCGACGGAAAACCCCGCTCGGCCAGCGCTTCGGCAAGCAGGCGGTAAGGTCCAGCCGCGATGCCAAGCGGGGAATTGCCGTCGCGGTCGGTCGGCCCCGAGCCGGGCACGATCAGGAAGACTGGCGTCTTCGAGCGAAGCGGCTCCCGCCCGACCGGAAGGGTAAGGGTTCCCTTGAGCGGGCCTGTCGGCCCCGGCGCGGTCAGCTCTTCCTGCACAGACATTCCTCTTCCTACCTCCAATATTCATCTGTTGCGCTCACCGCCGGAGTCAGAGATGGCGCGTGGCCTCAGCAGAACGTGTGACCCTGAAGCAGGTCACGCAAGGTGCCGGAGTTGGGCGGCACAGGAGCTCTCGCCACGCTCGTTTGGGTCAATTGCACTCGCTCTGCGCTGACCGGCGACGCGCAACCTTCAGCAGGAAGACAAGCGAACCCGCCAGCAGAAGTGTCCCGTTGAACGGGTGGAAGGCAAGTGCGCCAGATCCAGATGATGCCAGTACAAGCTGAAGGGCATCCCGCGCCCTGGGCTCACGTCCACTCCGGCATTACCGCATCGGGGTACCGCGCACCGAACCCGCCGGCCGGAAGGATCTCGCCGATCCGTTCGAGGTCGTGCGCGGTGAGCTCCAAGCGGACAGCGCCGACGTTCTCCTCAAGGCGCGCAATGCTGCGCGTGCCGGGAATGGGAACGATGTCGTCGCCCTGGGCCAGCAGCCAAGCCAAGGCCAGTTGCGACACCTTCGCGCCACGTTCCTTGGCGAAGTCTTCAAGCTGACGCACCGCCTCGACGTTCTTTTCAAAGACGCCGGGCTGCCAGCGTGGATCGAAGCTGCGCATGTCGCTCTTGTCGTATTGGTCCGCCGGCTTGGCCGTCCCGGTCAGAAAGCCGCGGCCGAGAGGCGCGTATGGCACAAAGCCGATGCCGAGCTCTCTGAGCACGGGAAACAGTCGCTCGACATCCCGTTCGAAGAGCGAATACTCGGTCTGCAGCATCGCCACCGGCTGGACCGCATGGGCGCGACGGATGGTCTCTGGCCCCGCCTCGCTGAGCCCGAAATGGCCGACCTTTCCCTCCGCGATCAGGTCCCTCACTGTCCCCGCCACATCCTCGATCGGGACCTCGGGATCGACGCGATGCTGGTACAGCACGTCGACATGGTCCACGCCGAGGCGAAGCAGGCTGTTGTCCAAGACCTCGCGGATGTGCTCCGGCCGGCTGTCGTAGGCATAATCGCGCGTCCAGCCGAACTTGGTGGCGATCACGACGTCGTCCCGCACCGGCGCAAGTGCTTTCCCCACGACACGTTCGTTCTGGCCCCAGCCATACATCTCGGCAGTGTCGAAGAATGTTACACCGATCTCGTGGGCACGCCTGATTGTCCTGATGGCGTCGTTGGTGCTGTCCGGTCCGTAAAACTCGGTGATGCCCATTGCTCCATAGCCGAGGGCGGACACTTCCGGGCCCTCCCGGCCGAGCTTGCGACGAGGCAGGATGGCCTGCTGACGGTCCATGATCACGATTGTCTCCTTAGCGGGATGTGCTTAATCTGGCATTCTGTATCAGATTTGGCACTTAGTGCCAAGATCGGCATGGAGTGTCAATGCAGAGCACGTCCGCTTCTTCCGGCCGCTCACTCAGGGCGATAAAGGCCGATGCAGTCGCCACATCCATTGTCGAGAGTGCGCTGAACCTGTTCGACCAAAAGGGGTTCGATGGGGTGACAGTCGACGAGATCGCATCGGCGTCCGGCATCTCGCGGCGGAGCCTCTTCCGCTACTTCGCGACGAAAGAGGACATCGTCGTCTCCGGGCACGCCGCTTTCGGCGAGAGGATAATCGAGATCGTGAAGTCCCGCCCGCAAGGTGAGGATGTCTGGGTATCGCTTCGCCGCGGTTTCGACGTCCTCGTCGAAAACGTGGACCGCGACCCGGACGGCGCGGCTAGAACCATGCGTGTGATCCACGGCACTGCAAGCCTGCGGGCCCATACGCTTGAAAAGCATATGGCTTGGGCGTCCGGTCTTGGCCCGGAGATCGCGCGCCGCCTCGGTGGTGCCGACACCCGACGCCTCGAGGCAGACGCATTGATCCACGCATCGCTCGCCTGCCTGGACGTCGCGCTGGCCCACTTTGCCCCCGGCCCGGTCGCGTCCCTCGGCGACAAGCTGGACGCGGCATTCGTGGCGCTGCGCCCAACGACCACGCGCGATGAGAGTTCCGCGCGTTGAACGGGTAGATAACGATCTGACACGGGTCATGCCGGCTGACACTTTGGAGCACCTCAGCCGCTCTCAGTCGTGGCGGTCTGACCTTCGGGTCCGAAGCTCTCTTGATGGATCTGGCTTTCTGGAACGCCAAGAAATTCCAGCCCGCGCTGGAGGCTGGATTGGAATGTTGCCGGGCCACACAGCAGGTAATGCGCCTGCGGACCTGCCCCGAGTGCGAGCAGATCCGGCGCGGTAATCCTGCCCGTCCTGTCGTAGTCCACGCCCGGGCGGTCGGTGGCCCGGGGTTGGCTGTATGACACATGTCTGCGCAGCTTCGGGTTTGCTTCGACAAGGCGTTCCACCTCATCCCGAAGCGCGTGGGTCGCGCCGTTTCGCGTGCTGTGGACGTACCAGACAGTCCTGTTCCGGCTTACATTCTCCCAGAGGACGGACAGCATCGGGGTAAGGCCTACGCCAGCGCTGACCAGAACCAGCGGGCAGTCCTGGCCAGGCGCCACGAAGTCGCCAGAGGGCGCCTGCGCCCATAGGAAGCTCCCCTCGTGGGCGTCGTCGTGCAGAAACCGTGACACGATACCCTTGTCCTCGCGCTTCACGCTGATGCGGTAGAACCGGCGGTCCTGCGGGGGCCCGGAAAGCGAATATGACCGTCTGGTGGTCCCCCTTTGGCCGGGGATCTGCACCTCGATCGGAAGGTGCTGTCCGGCCTTGAACATCTCGAGCGGGCGGTCATCGTCGGGGAGCAGGTAGAAGGACGTGATGTCTTCGCTTTCGCGGACCTTCCTGGCGACCCTCAGCCGCCGCGACAGGTGATCCATCCGGGTCCAGCGCAGCGATACGGCACCGGGGCGCTCGATCACTGCCTCGACGTCGACCTCGATCATGCGCCGCGCGTCCGGCTCGGCGGCCGCGTCCGGCGACCAGTCGATCCTCGCGCGCCCCGTGACGTGCAGGAGCCCCCCCGTATCGAAGTCGACGAAAAGAAGGCCCACGCGAGGGTCCGCCACTAGGTTGCCGATGGTATTGAAGAAGTTGTTGCCCGCATAATCCGGGATCAGCAGACGGTTGGGACCGTCCACACGCACAAAGCCCGGCGCGCCGCCGCGGTGGCTGGTGTCGTATCCGCGCGCATTGCCCGATGCCTCGGGATGGCCACTGCCGATGAAGAGCGTGTCGGCACTGGCAATACGCGCGATCTGGTCCCGGGTCAGGCTGTCTGACCGTTTGGCCACGCCGGGTGATCTGTCCACCCGGGTGACGGCGCGTTCGTGGATATATTGCGGGCAGTTTCCAAACGTCTGGCGGATGTCGACGCTATAGCCGCTGCCAGAAGGCTGGACATGACCGCTGAAGCGGTTGCGGCGACGCGTGGCCAGCTCGATCCCCAAGACGCCGATATCGGCGCCTCTCTCGAATGTCGCTGAAAGCGGATCGTCGGGCGCAAGCACGGTGTCGAGCGTGATGCGGCGCGGGTCGGGGGAGGCGACGAAGCCGTCCGCCCCTTCGACCAGCGTGACCCAGGTCCTCCCTTCCGCGTCCCCGCCCGAGACCACGAGAAACGGCAATGAGCTGTGGAACGCGCGGTGCTGTTCGGGAAGATAGTCACGGATGAAGCTGCCGACACGCGCCGCCATGTCACCCACGCCCGCAAGGGCCTGAGCGGCGCGCTCGCCGTCGTGGAAGGGGTTGGGGACATCGATCGAGTTCATCTCGCGGCTCCTTGAGAAGCGCGCCGGTGTTCGCGGTCCCGGCGCAGCTCGATCCTCAGGCCAGTTCCGGGATCGGGGACGTGGCCATCGGGACGAAACCAGGCTGCGATGCGATACGCTTCAGCCACGCGCTGACATTCGGGTATGGCGCCAGGTCAACGCCGCCCTCCGGAGCGTGCGCGATATAGCTGTAGCAGGTCACATCGGCGATCGTGATCCGGTCGGTGGCCAGCCATTCCCGGTCCGCAAGATGCGCATCCATGACCTTGAAAAGGTCATGTGCCTTTGCAACCGCGGCAGAATGATCATGGCTGGTGCCGAAGACCTTGACCAGACGCGCGGCGCAAGGACCGGAAAAGACGTTGTCAGCGGCCACGGTCAGCCATCTCTGGACCTCGGCAGCATCTCTCGCGTCTTCCGGCAACCAGTGCGTACCTTTGGCATAGGTCTGCACCAGGTATACCAGGATCGCATTGCTGTCAGAGAGCGTGTAGCCGCCGTCGTCGATCGCCGGGACCAGGCCGAACGGGCTGAGCCTGAGATAGGCGGGCGCCTTGTGCGCCCCGTTTGCCATGTCGAGGTCGATGGTCTGGTACGGAAGGCCCAGAAAGGCCAGCATCAGTTCGACCCGGTGGCAGTGGCCGGATTTGGGGTTGCGGTAGAGTTTGATCGGGGTGGTCATTGATTGAGTCCTTCCAAACGGCCACCGGCACGGGTGGCTCCGACGGGCTGTTGATCGAGGAGAAGGACAGTCAGGTTACCGAGCTGTCCCTTGCACTGCAGCAAGCTAAATCCTTTGCCATTCAGGAAGAATACTGCGATCTTGGAATTCACTATTCCATTTCATGGAACTATCGATGGACCGGATACAGATGCTGGAGCTGTTCGTGGCCGTTGCCGAGACGGGCAGCTTTGCCGGCGGCGCGCGCGTGACGGGCCTAAGCCCTCCGTCCGTCACACGCGGCGTGAACGATCTTGAGCAGCGCCTCGGCGCGCGGCTTTTCACCCGTACGACGCGGGTGGTTCGGCTGACGGACGTGGGCCGGGACTACCTGGAGGAGGTGCGCAGCATCCTGTCCGATCTGCAGGCCGCCGACGACCTGGCGTCCGGCACCGCAGCGCGGCCCACGGGCCATTTGCGGATTACGGCCCCGGTCGAGTTCGGGCGGATCCACGTCGCCCCCATCCTGGCAGATTACCTTGATGCCTATCCCGATGTGTCGGCGGACCTGCTGACGGTCGACCGGATCGTGAATCTGGTGGAAGAAGGCATCGATGTTGGCCTGCGCATCGGCGATCTGCCGCCCTCCGGACTGATGGCCATGCGGGTCGGCCAGGTGCGCCGGGTGGTTTGCGCGACACCAGACTACTTCGGGGCACATGGAGTCCCCAAGACACCGGCAGACCTGGCCCGTCACAAGATCATCTCGATCGGCGGCGTCACACCCTACGCCGATTGGCGGTTTGGGAAGGACCGGGGCGACATCGTCCGGTTGAAGCCCCGTCTCGTCATCTCGAACGTCGGTGCGGCCCTGGACCTGGCGCGGGCGGGTTGGGGGGTGACGCGCGCCTTGTCCTACCAGATCGCGCCGGATCTGCGGGCCGGCACCCTGCAAACGGTGCTGGAGGGCTTCGAACCCGAACCGATGCCGGTCCATCTTGTCCACCAGGAGGGCCGCCGTGTGACAGCCAAACTGCGCAGTTTTCTGGACTTCGCCCGGGACAGGTTGCGGGGATTGTCCGTCCTGAACGACTAGGACGTCCGGTCGGCCCGCAGACAAGGGGCCGACCGGTGTCGAGTGTAGCTACTGCGGAAGTCTACTTCCTGTACAAGACCATTCCGGCATGATGCAGCACGTTTGGTTCGACGAACTCGCCGTCGGCGGTGAAGCCGCTGTCGTCCCAGTACTCGATATGCGTGCCCGTGATCTCGTAGCGACCTTCATAGGCGCGCTCCCTGTCGCCTCGGGCCTCTACGTAGCGACCGTTGGGCAGCAGTTCGTGACGGATGCGGTTGTCGGCCGTCACCCACATCCCGACATAGGGGTGCGGGGAAGTGCCTGGCGCGAACTCGGCCCCGATTGCCAGAAGCGCGGCGGTAAGCATGATCGACTTTTCCATGATGTGCCTCAGTTTGCGGATGCGGTGGGACGGATGGTGATCTCGGTCGTGTCGACGCCTGCCGGGGCTTCGATCAACTGGCGCACGGCGCGGGCTATGTCGGCGGGCGCAAGCGCAATGGCGCGGTAATTGTCCATCAGCTCCCGCGTCCGTTCGTGGGTGATGCTGGAGGCCAGTTCGCTCTCCACCACGCCCGGGTTGACGCAGGTCACGCGGATGGCGCTGCTTTCCTGGCGAAGCGCGTCCGAGATCGCGCGAACCGCGAACTTGGTGCCGCAATAGACGGCCGCCGTCGGCGAGGCCTGCAATGCGCCGATGGAGCCGATGTTGATGATCTGCCCCTCACCTTGCCGTTCCATGACTGGCAGGACAGCACCAATCCCCCACAGGACGCCCTTGATGTTCACGTCCACCATCCGGTCCCATTCGTCGAACTTGAGCGCGGACATGGGCGAGAGGGGCATGACGCCAGCGTTGTTCACAAGAACGTCGATGCGGCCCCACAAATTGAGGGCTGCTTGCGCAAACTCCTGCATCGACCCAATGTCCGTGACGTCGAGCGACCACGTCGCGACCTCGCCACCGCTGCCGCGCAGGTCCGCGGCGATTGCATCCAGCCGATCCGTCCGCCGTGCGCCCATCAGGACCTTGGCGCCCCGGGCCGCAAGCTCGCGCGCGATGCCTTCTCCGATGCCGCTGGAGGCTCCGGTTATCAGGATGACCTTGTCCATGACTTTCTCCGTTTCAGTTCGTGCCGGGCGAACATGGACGCGGGGCGCCGTAAACGGTATTGCGCAACTGTTGGACTTGTTGGTTAGCATTGCTCGACAATGGAGGCGCGGATGGATCTGAACTTGCTGCCGCTCCTGCTGGCCGTTGCCGAGGAGCGGAACTTCCGCGCCGCCGCGGATCGGCTTGGCGTCACGCGATCCGCTGTCAGCCAGGGCATACGTCGGCTGGAGGATGCCGTGGGCCTGCAACTGGTCATGCGCACCACCCGCGCGGTCCGTCTGACGGAAGCCGGGGAGAGGCTGGTGGAGAGCCTGCGCGCGCCGATGGGGGCGGTCCAGGACGCCCTTGAAGTGAATTCGGACGCTCCCAGTGGAAGGCTTCGGTTGGCCGTCACCTCCATCGCCGAAGACTTCCTGTCGGGGCCCTTGCTGGCGCGCTTCTCGGAGGCGCATCCCAAGGTCACGGTTGACGTGACAGTGACGGACGACGAGTTGGACATCGTCGAGCATGGCTACGACGCAGGCGTTCGCCTCGGCGAGGTGATCGAGCAGGACATGATCGCCGTGCCCGTCAGCGGTCAGCAAACTGAGGTGGCGGCGGCTTCACCCGGCTACATTGCGCAGCACGGCGCACCGGATCATCCGAAGGATCTTCTGAGGCATCGCTGCATCGGCTGGCGGCCCGGTCCGAACACCGCCCCTTGGCGATGGGAATTCGAAGAGGACGGAAAGCCCTTCGACGTCATGGTCGATCCGCAGGTCACGACCAACGACCTGCGTCTGATGTTGCGCGTGGCTTTGGCGGGCGGCGGCATCACCTTTGCGCCGCGGGACTGCATGCGGGAGCACTTCGAAAGCGGCGCATTGGTCCCGTTGCTGGAGGACTACCTTCCGCCGTTTCCCGGCTTCTATCTCTACTTTCCGCAGCGCAGGCACATGGCACCCAAACTTCGGGCGCTGGTCGACCACGTTCGCCGGTGGCGCGTCGAAGGCTGATCAACGGTGCTGAAAAGGCACGGGCATCGATCATTTCCATGTCTCGATGACGCCGTTCGCAAATGCGCGGAAGGAGGTCGCGGGCCTGCCGGTCAACTGGGCGACGCCCTGCGTCGTGTAATCTTCCGCCCCGGCCGCGATGTCCAAATCGAGATCTGCGAGCGTCCTGGCATAGTCAGGCGGAAGGCCCTGTTTCACAAAACGATCCGTCAAGGCGGCCGGGTCGAGGGACAGGTGGCGTACCGGTCGGCCAATAGCCGTTGAGATCGTCGCGGCGACATCGTCGTAACTCAACGCGTCCGGCCCCGTCAGCACGATGTCGGAATTGAGCGGCGTTTGGACAACCAGCGTTGCAGCCGCCGAGGCGGCGATGTCCTCGGCATCAATGAAGCCGACGCGCCCGGTGCCCGTCGCGCTGTAGATGACCCTTTCCTCCCGTATCGTCGCGGCATGCGGCCCTTCCGAGAAATTCTGCATGAACCAGGATGGCCGCAGAACCGCCCAGTCGGGCGCGCTTTCCGCCAGCCAGGCATGAACCTCACCCATCATGGGACCGCCGGGATCTAGAAGCGACGAGCTGAGCAGAACGAACCGCCGGACGCCTTGGCGCATGGCTTCCCGCAGCAAAGGCTGCATGACCGCCAGGTGGTCGGTGCGGTCCGTCGGCGCGACGAGGTAGACCGCATCGCATCCTTCAAAAGCCGACGCCGAAGCCGGATCTGCCCAATCGAAGCGCCTGTCTTTGGGGCCAACGGGTATGCGCGTTCCGGTCACCACGTCGATGCCGGCCGCAGTCAGACGGGACGCCAGGCGACGGCCTGTCTTGCCCCTCCCTCCAGTGATGAGGACCCGCTCAACTCTCATCAGGCTGCCCCTGCAAAGGCGGCGGCGGCAGCCTCGGTGCCGCCCAGGGCCGCCAACACGACCAGCGGGTTCCAGTAGTCGCGGTAGTGCGCAATGCGTCCGTCTCGCAGGGTCACGACCGAAACATAGGTTTGGTTGTACGGGACCCCCGTTGCGCTGCCCTGTCCGGTGCAGGAGAATTCGACAACCACCGTTTCACCAGCAGCGTGGGCATTATCCAGCTCCATGGTCCCGAAGCTGAGCAAAGGGCCGATCCTCGCCAAGTGCGCCGCAAGGGCCGCCCTGCCCTCCAGCCGCTTTGGCAATCCTTCAGGCGCATAGGGGAACTCGAAGACGACATCGTCGGCGAAAAGGTCCAGCATCCCGTCCGCTGATGCCAGCTTGTCGCCCAGTGCGGCGCGGAGCAGGTCAGAGAAACTATCGAACTTGTCAGCCATGGAGGGACCTCATATGGATGGAACGGTATCGTATCGACGATATAGGAGGCTTTCGTTGGAACGCAACCGTTCCGTCCAAAAATCCGGCCGAAAACCGTCCGGGGCTGCCGTGCAAAGCGCGGAGCTGACCGATACCCTTTATCGTGCTTTCTTCGCGGAATGGGCTGAACGCGGCTTTGCCGCCATTAGCCTTGAACGCGTTGCCGCCAGGGCGGGCGCGGGCAAAGCGGCGATCTACCGTCGTTTCTCGACGCACCACGACTTCGCCGCAGCGGCGGTTATGGCGTTGGGGCTGAAGATGGCCATGCCCGAGGATCGTGGCAGCCTTCAGGCCGATGTCCTGGCCTTCCTGACCCGTCTGAGAGCGGTCCTCCGCCACCCCATGATCCGCCGCATCCTGCCCGATCTTCACGCCGAGGCGGCGCGATCTCCGGCGATGCGGGACCTGAACACGCGGGTGGCCGCAGCGCGCCGGGCGCAGGCGCAGGTCATTCTGGACCGCGCGATAGCTCGGGGCGAATTGGACGAGGACGTGGACCGTGATCTGGCGCTGGATCTGCTTCCCGCACCACTCTACTGGCGCATGGTGGTTCTGGGGGTCACGCCGACGCGCGGCCAACTCGCGGCCGAGGCAGTCGCAATCGTTGCGGCATTGCAGAGTTCGTGCCGCCAGCGACGTACTTGATTTGCCACCGCAAAGTCGCCTTATCGCTCGGCTATAGTTGCCAGGTCTGCGGCTGCGCCCTCAAGGGCGGCTCTCCCCCCGTCCCACGGCTCCGGGTCGATACCAAGACTCCTGGCAAGCCAGGCGAATGTCAGGCGTCGCGTCGCTTCCAGCGCGTCGGGCAGTTCGGCCTCGGTTTCCTTGGCGTCCAGGCCGGCGATGCCCCCAAGGCCATGCCCGACCTTCGCGATGGTCAGCAGGGCGTTTGCGCCCGGGGCGTCGGTGAAGGCATCGGCATGCCAGTCAGGTCCACGCGGGGTGAAGTGCGGATCGTCCTCGGCTCCGCAAACCACAAGCAGCGGCGTGTGGATCGTGCTGAAATCCACATCGAAGAAGGGAAAACGCGCGGCGCTCTCGGGCGTGAGGGTGTCCCCGCCCCGACCGGGCGCTGCCAGAAGCACGCCAGCCCCGATGCGCGGGTCCGCGAAATCTTCCCCATTCAGCCGTGCTCCAAGCAGAAGCGCCGAAGTGTGACCGCCGAACGAGTGACCGGCCACCGCGATCCGGTCATGGTCCAGCCGCCCCGCCACAGCGGGCGCCTGTCGCTCTACCTCGTCCAGACGGTCCAGGATCGCGCGCATTTCCGCCACCCTTTCGCGCCAGTAGAAGGGCGCTTCCGGTTCCTCCGGCCCCAACCCGCCGACGCGAGAGCTGGCATGCGTCGGCTGGATGACGGCAAGCCCACGTTCCGCCCAGAACTGAACAAGCGGGGCGTATCCGTCCTTGGAGGGAATGTAGTTGGACGGCCCGAACCCGTGCGAGAAAAGCACGATCGGAAGGTCACGACCCTCTGCCGGAGCGGTCAGACGAAGCTCCAGTGCGGGGCGGTCCGGCAGGGCAAGCCGGATCGGTGTGTAGGCAATGGTCAGTGCGGGGTCGGGCGTCGGCAGATGCCGCGCAAGGTCGATAAGTCGGTTCATTCCTGAATTCTCCGAAAGCGGCCAGAGCAGGCGGGCCGGGCGGCTTGGCCAGTGCGACGCAGCAGGCAGATCAGGCTGCGGTGCGTGCGGCTTTGAACAGGGTCTCGGCATCGGCCCCGGCGGGCAGGATCATCGGGGCGTTCACATCCGTGACGGCGCGCCAGACCGCGTCCGCCACGTCGCGGGCCGATGTCTTCTCGGTCGAACTCCGCAGTGACTGGAAGTAGGCCTGGACGAAAGCGCTGTAGGCCGCAGGCACATCCATCCCCATCCTCTCCACGGCATTCTTGCCGAAGGAGGTTTCCGGCGCGCTGCCAGGCAGGACCAGACGTGCCCGGACGCCGAACTCGGCGGCTTCAAGTGCAAAGCTTTCGGTAAAGGCATTCACCGCCGCCTTGCTGGCAGAGTAGATCGACAATGCAGGGAACGGGCGCAGCGCGACGCTGGAGCTGATGTTGACGATCACCCCACTTCGACGCGCGCGCATGGCCGGCATCACTGCCTGGGTCATCGCCATCGTGCCCAGCACATTGATCTCGAAAAGCTCCCGCGCCTTGTCAGGTTCCGCGCCTTCCAGCACGTTCAGCATCCCGACCCCGGCGTTGTTGACCAAGGCATCGACGGGACCAGTTTCTGCCAGCGCTGCCGCGATGCTCGACGGCTGCGTCACGTCGAGCGGAAGGATGCGAAGGCGTTGCGAGGCTGGCAATCCCGTGGGATCCGGCGTCCGCATCGTCGCAATGACCTCCCAACCTTCGTGCAGGAAGCGCGCGGCTATGGCTTGTCCGAAGCCCGAGGAGCAGCCGGTGATGAGGATACGGGGCATGATGTCTCTCCAAATCTGTGAAACCGGGAGATAGACCCGCGCCGATGGACTCCCTATATTCCGGGATCCGAGATGATTCATCGGAAGTCCGGATTCATGGCCAACCTTACACCAGACCCGTTGTCCAGCATCGTAGCCCTGCTCAAACCGCGCCCGGACATCTCGAAGTGGGTCGTGGCCGGAGGACGCTGGCAGGTCGACCGGACCGACATGGCAAACCCGTTCTACGCTGCGATTGTCGAAGGGCGCGCGCGTCTGACGGTCAAGGGCCATGCGCCGATCATGCTGGAGGCAGGGGACTTCGTGATGGTCCCCGCGCTGGACAGCTTCACGCTGACCAGCGAAGTCCCGCCGCCGCAGGGTGCTGCGCGCTGGCCGCTTCAGACCGGTCCGGGCGTATTTCGCCTTGGCCCGACAGATAGCCCGGTCGAAATGCAGGCCCTTGTCGGGCATTGCCGATTCGACGTGCCAGACAGAACCCTGTTGCTGTCCCTGCTTCCCCAGATGATCCACGTGTCCGGACAAGACCGTCTGACCGCGCTCGTGCGGCTCATTCACGACGAGACACGTGCCGACCGGGCTGCCCGCGCCATGATACTCGAACGCTTGCTGGAAGTGCTGATGATCGAGGCGCTGCGGTCGAGCGATGGCCCAGAGCGTCCGCCGGGGCTCTTGCGCGGATTGTCCGACCCCAGACTTGCCGTCGCGCTGCACCGGATCCACGAAGCCACGGACAGCTCCCTTAGCGTGAACGGTCTGGCCCGCGAGGCCGGGATGTCACGCTCCGCCTTCTTCGAAAGTTTCAAGTCCGCGCTCGGCTGCTCGCCCATGGAATACGCGAGAGCCTGGCGATTGGCGGTCGCGCGGGACCTCCTGATGCGCGGCGAGCTGACGAACGCGGAAATCGCGCATCGGGTCGGCTATGGCTCGGCCAGCGCATTCGCGATGGCCTTCCTGCGCAATGAGGGGATTTCGCCCGGGCGGTTCGCAGAACGGCAAATGAGCGCGTAGGGGGTCTGCTTACCCCACTCGCCTGTGGCGCTAGGCGCTTGGCGAAGGGCGCCCGTGCGGCTGGGCGCTGAAGCGTTCGGCCAGCCGGTTCTCCCGGAAGGCCGTGTCGATCCAGTCGATGAAAACGCGCGTCTTGGCCGGCAGTAGGCTTCGCGAGGCGTAATAGACCGAGACGCCACCCGCATCGGCGTACCAGTCCGGCAACAGGCGGATCAGGCGGCCGTCTTCCAGATCGGACAAAACCTCCGTCACTGCAAGAAGGGCCACCCCAAGTCCAAGGCGCGCGGCCTCGCGGATCGCAATCGGCTCGTTCAGCACCACCGTCTCAGCAAGCGCTGCCGGCATCTCGCGCCCGGCGGCATTGCGCATGGTCCAGTGCCGGATGCGGCCGGTCCGCAGCACGCGCATTGCGATACCGGCGAAGTCGGACAGTCCGGTCGGATCGCTGGGAGCGGTCCGGCCCGCCATGTATGCCGGGGAAGCGACAGCGACGACGTGGAGCGGCGCAAGCGTTCGCGCAACCATGCCAGGCGACAGCTCGATCGCGCCGCCGATCGCGGCATCGTAACCTTCCGCGACCAGATCGACGACGCGGTTCTCCAGGTGCCATTCGGCCCGGATCAAGGGATAGCGCGCGAGGAACCCCGGCAGGAGCGGCAGCACATGCTCCACCCCGAACGAGGGCGGCATGCTCAGCTTGAGAGTGCCTGCGGGTTTTGGTCCGTGGGCTGCGACGGCCGAAATCGCGCCCTGCAGACGGTCCAGTGGATCCCCGACCGACGCAAGAAAGCTCTCCCCCGCTTCCGTGAGCTTCAGCCCACGCGTCGAGCGATAGAAAAGCCGGACGCCCAGATTGCGTTCCAGAATGGCGACGTTGCGGCTGACCGCTGCCGGCGTGAGCCCCAGCCTTCGGGCTGCCTCGGAGAAGCTGCGGCACTCAGCGCTCCGCACGAAGGCTTCAAGGTTCGAGAGCGTTTCCATCCCCCGATCTTCAACGGATCGTTGAAGCAAAAGCAAGCGGCGCCGGACTAACGCCATCCGCACGCCCTGAACACATTCACCCGGATCGCGACGCACACTGCCGCGAGATCCGACCCCGCCTGCAAACGTCGGAGCGACCAAGGCCAGGAACTCGAACGCCGGCCGCACCCGCCCCTTCCCCAAACCAATGGAGCCGAAAGATGTCTTCACCCCCTGCACAGCGCACGGCGCTCAGCCGTCGTGGCGCACTGATCGCGGCCTCGGCACTCGTCGCAGGCGCCGGCCTTCCGCCTGGCGCCGCGCATGCCGCCGATCCTTCAACCCTCGACCTCATAACCGGAGCAACCTCAATGGGTTACATCACCACGGACGACAACGTGCGGATCTTCTACAAGGACTGGGGCCCGAAAGACGCCCAGCCCATCGTCTTCCATCACGGCTGGCCGCTCAGCTCGGACGACTGGGACGCGCAGATGCTGTTCTTCCTGGAAAAGGGGTACCGCGTCGTCGCCCATGACCGGCGCGGTCACGGCCGCTCCAGCCAGGTGGCCGAGGGGCATGATATCGACCATTACGCCGCAGACGCCTTCGCCGTCGCAGAGGCACTGGATCTGAGGAACGCAGTCCACATCGGTCATTCAACCGGTGGCGGCGAGGTGGCGCGCTACGTTGCCCGGCACGGCGGACCGGCTGGCCGCGTGGCCAAGGCAGTTCTCGTCGCCGCCATCCCGCCGCTGATGCTGCGAACCGACGCCAATCCCGAAGGCACGCCGCTGGAGGTCTTCGACGGCTTTCGCGCGGCGCTCGCCGCCAATCGCGCGCAGTTCTTCCGGGACGTGCCCGCGGGCCCCTTCTACGGCTTCAACCGCGACGGCGCCGTGGTCCACGAGGGCGTGATTCAGAACTGGTGGCGCCAGGGCATGATGGGCAGCGCCAAGGCGCATTATGACGGGATCAAAGCCTTCTCGGAGACCGACCAGACCGAGGATCTGAAGGCGATCACCGTGCCGACCCTGGTGATGCATGGTGAGGACGATCAGGTGGTCCCGATCGCGGCGTCGGCCCTGAAGGCGGTCAAGCTCCTGCCCAATGGGACGCTCAAGACCTATCCGGGCTACTCCCACGGCATGCTGACGGTGAACGCCGATGTGCTGAACGCCGACTTGCTGGCCTTCGTCACCGGTTGAGCCGGACACCGAACGACTTCTTCGCACACACCTCAAGGCAACAAGGGATACGAACCATGACACAACGAAACGCCATCTTCCCCGCCAACCGTCATGCGCTTTACGAAGCGCATGGCTATTCTGCCGCTGTCCGCAGTGGCGATCTCCTCTTCGTCTCCGGCCAGGTCGGCAGCAGGCAGGACGGCTCACCCGAGCCAGACTTCGCGTTGCAGGTTGCCTTGGCTTTCCAGAACCTCGAAGCCGTGCTGACGGCAGCCGGGGCGAGCTTCGACGACGTCATCGATGTGACCACCTTCCACACCGATCCCGACACGCAGTTCGGGGCGATCATGCCCGTGAAAGACAAGTACTTCTCGGCGGCTCCCCACCCGACATGGACCGCCGTAGGCGTCAACTGGCTCGCCGGCTTCGATTTCGAGATCAAGGTGATCGCGCGTCTGCCAGAAGCGGCATAGGCCCGAGGAGGCCCCTCGCGCTTTGCGAACAGCGGCCGGCGCAGCCCCCTGTGCCGGCCGCGCATGTCCTCGCTCAGGCCCCCGCTGCCTGTCAGCCCGCCATTGCTTTCCGCAGGTCCCCTGCAGCTTGAGAATCAGCTACGCCAGCACTCTTCTGACCAACACGAGGTTGTCCTCCAGCGTCGCCTCGGTGCCCTCCGGACCACGCGCCGCACGCGTGACGACCTCGGCCGTGATCACCTCAAGGTCCCGCGAGGGCGCGCCAATGGCTGCCATTTCCTCCGCCACGGTGGGAAAGATGGTCGAGGGCTTTGCGTCCCGGCTCCACGGCGGCGGGGCCGCATGCGAGAGGACCAGAAGATGGCCGCCGCTTCGCAGCTGTCGGGCCGCCTGTCCAAGGATCGTGGCGCGCGCCAGGGCGACGGGGGATTGCAGATAGAGCGCGGTGATCAGGTCGAACTCTCCCTCGGGCAGAGAGACCGAGAGATCACGCTGCTCGAGCTGCACTTGCTGCTCCAGGCCGAGCGCCGCAGCGCGGGCACGGGCCCGAGTAACAGCGGTAGCGGAGATATCGCATCCGCGCGCCTGCCAGCCCTGCTGGGCCAACCAGATCACGTCATCCCCATGCGAAGAACCAAGGTCCAAGGCCAGGCCCGGCGTCAGCCGATCCGCGATCCGCTGGAGAGCGCCGGTGGCACGACCGCCCGATGACGTGCGCTTGGTCCGGTAGAACTCCTCCCAGAACGCCGAAGGGTCCGGATGGTGATCGGTCATCATGCTTTTGCCTTTCCGCGATGAATGGCGTGCTGACCCAGCAAACCGAGAGCCAGCAGCGCCGCCGTGCCTGTCGAACCGATCTGCAGCCACATCATCGCGGAGGCAGCCCCAAGCTCTGACCGGGTTTCGAGAGTCTGCCCGTAGACAGCAAAGCTCAGCGCAATCGAGGCCGCCATGCAGATTTGCTGCATGGTGTGGATCGCTCCGGCCCCTGTCCCGGCAAGCGTCCTTGTCAAGCCGGACATGCCCAACTGCATCACTGCGGTGATCGTCAGACCCATCGCCACGCCTGCTGCCAGCATCCCCGTCCGCAATGGCCACAGGCGGTCTCGTGCAAGCCCCGGCAGGATTGCCTGGATCAGGAGGAAGCTGCCGCAGAGCAGCTGACCGGCTTGCCCGTCTTGCTCTGGATCATCGAGGCGCGTTCCTCGACCCGTCAGGCGGCGAACACGCCCCGGACCCGCAGGGCGACGAGATCGCAGCCGCGAAGCTTGCTGTCCACGGCCATGTTGAACAGCGCGAGGTCGCGCGGGTCGCCCGCCATCTTGAGGCGGACCCGGATAGACCAGACGTGCCGGGGCAGGAGTGGGCGTTTCTGACCAATGATGCGGTCCTTGTTCCAGGCAACGCGAGCAGGACTAAGGGCGGGGAGAAAATCGACGGGCATGAGTATACCTCCTGTCCACCGGGCCCACCCTTCTTCGGTCATGCCGACGACCACAGGATACCACGTTTGGGCCAGCAGTTGGGGCGCCGGGCGGAGAGCAGACGTCGCCCTACGTCAGCAAACGACCGCTTTGGACGGAAAGCGGTCAAAGGGCGTGGAGGTTCCGTCCGATCAGCTCACGAACAGGCGACGGCCGTGGACGGACAATCGCCGATGCTTGTCGGGCTGACCCTCTGGCGCGCCACAGTTCGGGTGACACATGCGGGCAAGTCCACCTGCCAGGGAAGAGGTTAGCGCTCCACCCCATTCGCCCTAGCCACGAAATCCGTCAGGTGGGGCACATAGTCCTCTGGCCCCGTCCCGCCTTGCGCCATCGCGGACGCAAAGCTGTTCTTTGCCGCACTCGCCATCGTGGTGGTGACGGTGGCGGCGTTGGCCATGCTCTCCAGGTAGCGCAGGTCCTTGTAGGCGTTCGTGAGCGTGAAGCGGTGCGCCTCGCGGTTGCCTTCCACCGCATAGCCCATGAACGTCTGGTAGAAGCCGCAGTCCATCCGGCCGCCGCGGATCACGCTGTCGAACGTGGCGGTGGAGATGCCGACCTTTGACGCCAAAGCCAGCGCCTCGGCATAGATCGCGGCGTAGCCGAGCGACAGGAAGTTGTTCAGAAGCTTCATCCGGTGGCCGTCGCCCACCCGGCCGATATGGACGATCTTCCCCGCCCAGGTGGCGATGACGGGCTGGATGCGCTGGAAGACCTCCGGCTCGGCCCCGACCATGCAGTCGAGCGTGCCGGCCCAGGCCTCTTTCGGGGTGCGGCCAAGGGGGGCGTCGGCGAAGTGGATGCCCTTGGCGGAAAAGTCGGTGGCAAGGCGTTCGGTGACGGTGGGGTCGGAGGTGGAGCAGTCGATGATCACGCTGCCGGGTTTCAGGTGGGGGGTCATCCGCCCCACGGCCTCGGCCACCTGGGGCGAGCCGGGGAGGGTCAGGAAGATGATGGTCGACCGGGCGGCGAGGTCTTCTATGCTCGCTTCGGTCGCGCCGCGCTGGATCAGGTCATCGACGGGCGCGCGGTTGCGGTGGGCGGTTACGGTGAGGGGGTAGCCCTTCTCGACGATGTTCTTCGCCATGCCGTGGCCCATCAGGCCGGTGCCGATGAAGCCGATGTGTTCCTGGGTCATTGGGGTCTCCTTTCCGGTGAAGGTGGCGCAGGGGGGCCGGGTTGACAATCCCTTCGGGGCGGGGCGGAGTTGGGGTCTGTCAAAAGGGAGGTCCTCATGTTCCGCGCGCTGGTTCTGGAGAAGGAAGGCGATGCCGCTGTCGCTCATGTCCGCGAGCTGGACGAGAGCGCGCTCCCGGCGGGGGATGTGACTGTGGCGGTTGAGTATTCCACGCTGAACTACAAGGACGGGCTGGCTCTGTCGCCGAACGGCGGAGGCATCGTGCGGAGCTGGCCGCATGTCGGCGGAATCGACTTCGCGGGGGTGGTCGAGGCGTCGGAAGATGCCCGCTACAAGCCGGGCGACAAGGTGGTGCTGACCGGCTGGCGGGTGGGGGAGGTCCACTGGGGCGGCTATGCCCAGAAGGCGCGGGTCAAGGCGGACTGGCTGGTGCCGCTGCCGTCGGGCCTGACCACTCGGCAGGCGATGGCGGTGGGGACGGCGGGGTTCACGGCGATGCTCGCGGTGATGGCGCTGGAGGAGCATGGGCTGGCGCCTGCCAAGGGCGAGGTGCTGGTGACGGGCGCGGCAGGGGGCGTGGGGTCGGTGGCGGTCGCCTTGCTGGCGAAGCTCGGCTACCAGGTCGCGGCGGTGACGGGGCGGGCTGAGACGGAGGGGTATCTGCGCGACCTGGGGGCCACGCGGATCGTGCCGCGGGCGGAGCTGGCGGAGACCGTGAAGCGGCCCTTGGAGAGCGAGACCTGGGCGGGCTGCGTCGATGCCGTGGGCGGCGCGATGCTGGCGCGGGTGCTGGGGCAGATGAAGTACGGGGCCTCGGTCGCGGCGGTGGGCTTGGCGGGAGGGGCGGCGCTGCCGGCCTCGGTCATCCCGTTCCTGCTGCGGGGGGTGAATTTGCTGGGGATCGACTCCGTGACGGTTCCTTTTGAGCGGCGGGTTAAGGCCTGGGGGCGGGTGGTGTCGGACCTGCCGATGGAGAAGCTGGAGGCGATGGTCCGGCCGGCGCGGCTGGAGGACCTGCCGGAGCTTGGGGCGGCGATCCTGAAGGGGGGCGTGCAGGGCCGGGTGGTGGTGGATGTGAACGGCTGAGGCCCGTCCACGCAGGACAGGGTGGAGACCGCAAAGGATTCCAATGGTTTAGCTGTGGGCGTTAGGGGTTTGTTAAGGGGTGGGCCGGATGCCGTAGGCCGAATTCAGCTTGGGATACGGCTCATCGAACGCGACCTTGCGGTGGCCAGGGGCCTGTCCGTACCAGATGAAAGGCATCTGCCCGATCCGCCGCAGCAGCTCGCCCCGATTGTCGTCAGACCCACGGCGAAGGATCAGCGTATTCCGCCGGAACCAGGACATGGATGCAATCGCCCTAAGCCCAAGCGTTTGCGCGACATGCGGAAACCAGCCCCGTGCAGCCCACAGGTCCAGGACTTCGGACATCCCGAGGCAGTTGATATGGCCATTTCCGGGCTGCCCAGGCTCGGCCATCGAGAAGAGGATCGTCCCGTCATCCCTGGCATGGCGCACGATCGAATCTAGGATCACGTTGGTCGCTTGGGGGTTCAAGTGCTCGACCACTTCAAGGCAGACCACAAGGTCGAACTTGCGCCCGGCGTCGAACGGTCTCTGGAGATCGGCCTTCCTGTATGACATGGCGTCGAGAACCGTGGCGTCCGGCTCCAGCCCGTCGACGCCAAGGATGTCTTCCACCCCGAAATGCCGATAGAGCAGGGGATAAAGGCCGCTGCCGCAGCCAAGATCAAGCACGGAATCTGGAGCGATCAGATCCAGGGCCGCCCGAATGAAGGGTTCATCGAGAAAGAGGTTTTCCCAGTGCCATGCCACATCGAAGGCATGTTCCACGTTCGTGGACGCAACGGCCGTTCCGGGTGCCGGAGGCAGCACGAAGGGTGCCGATGACGCCGCCGCCTCGGCCTGAGCGATCAGGTCTCGGGCCGGTCGGAAGGTTCCATCGGAATGTTTCCGTTCCAGGCTAATTCCATGCTGGATGCCATCGGCATCCGTCAGGAATGAGCGGCCCTTCTCGTCCTGCGCATAGTCCATGGCCTCTTGCGTCACGCGGTGGGAATCCACGGTCTCACCCGACAGGGCAATGTCGTGCAGGTGCTTCCACTGAAATCCCTCACCACGTTTCTTCTTGGGCCGGGCTTCATTCGCCTTCCAGCCCACCACCCCCTTCGCCAGAAGCTGATTGGCCGACCGCAACGGCATGTGCAGCAAGGGCAGAGCGTCCAGGGTCACGGATGGAAACGGCCTGCCCTCGCCGTCCCGAAGCGAATGGTTGCCCTGGGCCACGACGAGTCTCGGATCAAGCGAACCGTCCAGCCGGAGCACCACCTTATGGAATTGTGGGGTTTCGACCCTGCGACAGTGCGTCAGGCGCTGGATCGGGTCCGGAAGTTCGCTTTCGGAGAGGGACGGATCGGGGATCAGTGTCTTCCACGGCATAAGCCCGCTGGCCCCCGAAGGGATCACGGCCAGCTTTGTGGCAAGGTCACCGCGGTCCGTTGCCGTCAGGAATTCGTCCGCGTCAAGCAGGAAGACATGCCGGGCAAATCCGGCCGATTGCGCACAGCGCAACATCCGGCTCATCGTCGCCGACTGATTGTAAGCCCGGTCCGGAAGATCGGTCACAAGGACGTTGCCAAGGTCGCGCGCGGTTGCGACGGCGATGGATCGGGTGTCGTCGGTCGAACAGTTGTCCAGAACGATGACCAGATCGAGAAGGCGGGCATTGTGCCGCAAGAACGGCTCGATGATATCCTGCTCATTGCGTACCATGCACAGGCCGATGCTTTCCAGGACCGGTCCGTCATTCGGCGTCACATGGGTGACCGGGCGCCGAAGTCTATTGAGCAGGCGTTTCAGAAATCCGGGCATGTGCGGGCCGTTCCTGTCTAGTGCTTTCCCAAGTTTCGCGGGCCTCGCGACCACATACAAGCGAGGAACCCATTGATAGTGGCCGGACGAGCGATAGTGGTGAACAAGCACCGAGCAATCAGATTTCGCTTCCGTCGGCCGGATCGTGCGACAGGCAGGCCGGTCCCTGGTCGCGGTGTCGAGGGTGGTTGACTCGGGCGTGGGAGCCCGTATAAGCCGCCCGTTCCGGAAGCGATTCCGGGGCTTTTCATTGGTGTTGGTGGCCCCCGCAAGGGGATGCCTGTCGGGTCGATAGACCAAAGGACAACGCCCTTCGTAACATAGAAGGAGATCAGCGGTGACCAAACGCACCTCTGCCAAGTACAAGATCGACCGCCGCATGGGCGAGAACATCTGGGGCCGTCCGAAGTCCCCGATCAACAAGCGCGAGTACGGCCCGGGCCAGCACGGCCAGCGCCGGAAGAACAAGCTGTCGGACTTCGGGACGCAGCTCCGCGCCAAGCAGAAGCTCAAGGGCTACTACGGCGACCTGACCGAAAAGCAGTTCCGCAAGATCTATGGCGAAGCCGAGCGCGTGCGCGGCGACACAGGCGAGATGCTGATCGGCCTCCTGGAGCGCCGCCTGGACGCGGTGGTCTACCGCGCCAAGTTCGTCCCGACCATCTTCGCCGCTCGCCAGTTCGTCAACCACGGCCACGTCCTGGTGAACGGCAAGCGCGTCAACATCGCGTCCTACCGCGTGTCGGAAGGCGACGTGATCCAGGTCCGCGAGAAGTCGCGCCAGATGGCCGCCATCGCGGAAGCCATCGCTCTGACCGAGCGTGACGTTCCGGACTATCTGGAAGTCGACAACAACAAGCTGACCGCCAAGTTCGTCCGCACTCCGGGCCTGGGCGACGTGCCCTACCCGGTCCAGATGGAACCGAACCTGGTCGTCGAATACTACGCGAAGAACTGATCCTGCCCCTTGTCGGCAGAGAGGGGCCCGCCACATCTGGCGGGCCTTTTGCATTCAGCGAGTGGAGCAGGTTATGTCAGATAAGCCTTCGATCGAGAACCGGTTCGAGCGGGGTCTCTTCGCAAGCCGCTGGCTCATGGCGCCGATGTATCTGGGGCTGGTGGTGGCCCTGGGGATGATGACGGTGATCTTCGTGCGCGAGCTGTTCTACTACCTGCCGCAGGTGCTGGATCTGACGGCCGAGGACATGATCCTGGCGGCGCTGACGCTGATCGACCTGACGCTGGCCGCGAACCTTTTGCTCATCGTGCTGTTCTCGGGGTATGAGAATTTCGTGTCGAAGTTCGATTTCGATGCGGGGGCCGACCGGCCGGGCTGGATGGGCAAGGTCGACTTCGGCGGGCTGAAGATGAAGCTGATCGCCTCGATCGTGGCGATCTCGGGGATCCACCTTCTGAAGAAGTTCATGGAGATCCGGGACATCGACACGGCAGTGGCCTTCGGGCAGTCCGAGATGTTCTGGCTGGTGGTGATCCACCTGACCTTCGTGGTCTCGGGCGTCCTGATGGCGCTGATGGATTACCTGCAGGCCAAGGCCTACAAGTCCTGAAAGGAGCTACCCATGCTGAACCAACGCCACGCCCGGATCGAGGGCGCGCTGGTGATGATCGGCTTCGGATCGATCGGCCGCGGCGTGTTGCCTCTGATCGAGCGGCACATCGACTTTGACCGGAGCCGGTTCACCGTGATCGAGCCTTTGGCGGATCACGCGCATATCCTGCGGGACCACGGCATCCGGCATCTGCAGGTGGCATTGACCGAGGAGAACTTTGCCAACGTCCTGCGCAGCCTCTTCCCGACGGGGCAGGGGATGATCGTCAACCTGTCGGTGGACGTGGATTCCATCGAACTGATGAAGCTCGCGCAGGAGATGGGGGTTCAATACATCGACACGGTGGTGGAACCCTGGCCGGGGTTCTATTTCGGCTCGTCGCTGCCCAACGCGGACCGGACGAACTATCCTCTGCGGGAACGGGTGCGCGAGCTGGGTAAGGCCTACGTGGGCGGTCCGACGGCGGTCAGCTGCTGCGGGGCGAACCCGGGGATGGTGAGCTGGCTGCTGAAAGAGGCGCTGTTGCGGCTGGCCTCGGATACTGGCGTCAAGGCCGATCCGAAGGGCCGCGAGGACTGGGCGCGGCTGATGCAGGGGCTGGGGGTCAAGGGGATCCACGTGGCGGAGCGGGATACTCAGGTCTCGGCAAAGGCCAAGCCGCTGGGGGTCTTCGTGAACACCTGGTCGGTGGATGGGCTGTTGTCCGAGGGCTACCAGCCGGCGGAGCTGGGCTGGGGCACGCATGAGAAGAAGCTGCCTCCGCACGGGCATGCCTTCGACCACGGGCCGGGCTATGCGATCTGGATCGACCGCCCCGGCGCGGATACGCGGGTGCGGTCCTGGTGCCCCGATGTGGGCCCGCAGTTCGGCTATGTGATCACCCACAACGAGGCGCTGTCGATCCCGGACTATTACACGGTCTGGGAGGGGGCGAAGGCCGTCTACCGCCCGACCTGCCACTACGCCTACCACCCCTGCAACGACGCGATCCTGTCGCTGCACGAGATGAACGGGGCCGGAAAGCGCCAGCCGGAGCAGCACATCCTGACGGCCGAGGAGATCGTGGCGGGGGGCGACGACCTGGGGGTCTTCCTCTACGGCCATGCCAAGGGTGCGATGTGGTACGGCTCGCGGCTGTCCTGCGAGGAGGCGCGGCGGCTGGCGCCCTACCAGAACGCGACGGGGATGCAGGTGACCAGTGCGGTGCTGGCGGCGATGGTCTGGGCGGCGGAGAATCCGAACGAGGGCTTCGTCGAGGCCGACGAGATGGACCACGTCCGTTGCCTGGAGGTCCAGCGTCCCTACCTTGGGTCGATCGAGTGCCACTACACCGACTGGACCCCGATCCAGAACCGGATCAACAGCTTCGCCGAGGACCGCGACGATCAGGATCCCTGGCAGTTCACCAACTTCCTCGCGGTCTGACCGGGTCAGTTTGGCAGAGCGCTGGCGCGCAAGTCTTTTGTCTCGTCGTCGGGGCTTGGCACCCCTCCTCCTCGGCTGATGGGGGCGCTGCCCCCAAACCCCTGGGATATTTTTCGACATGATATGCGGATTGGCCATTTCATGTCTTCAAATATCCCCGCCGGAGGCAACTCCGAGGAGGAGGCGCAGGCCGACGACGAGACAAAAGACTTGCGCGTCAGCGCTCCGCTTATCCACGTCTGCTCCGGGTGGAACCCTCTGGCCTTGCGGGGCTTTGCCGGGTAAACGGGGCGTCGACTCCCGGGGGGCCAGATGAACGACCAGATCAAGCCGCAGCCAGGCATTCTTGATATCGCCCTGTACGAGGGCGGCAAGGCGCATGTGGCGGGTGTGGCGAATGTCGTGAAGCTCTCGTCGAACGAGAACCCGTTCGGCCCGTCGGACAAGGCGAAAGAGGCCTTCGGGCGCACCGTCCATTCTCTGCACCGCTATCCGAACACCGATCACGCCGACCTGCGCGCGGCGATTGCCGAGGTGCACAAGCTGGATGCGTCCCGCATCATCTGCGGGGCTGGGTCGGACGAGATCATCACCTTCCTCTGCCAGGCCTATGCCGGGCCGCGGGACGAGGTGGTGTTCACCGAGCACGGGTTCCTGATGTACCGGATTTCCACCATGGCGGTGGGCGCCACGCCGGTTGAGGTGGCCGAGCGCGAGCGGACGGCGGATGTCGACGCGATCCTGGCGGCCTGCAACCGGCGCACGAAGCTTGTCTTCATCGCCAATCCGAACAACCCGACGGGCACGATGATCTCGGGCGCCGAGATCGCGCGGCTGGCCGAGAACCTGCCGCCGCAGGCCTTGTTGGTTCTGGACGGGGCCTATGCGGAATATGTCGAGGGCTACGATGGTGGCGCGGCGCTGGTCGATGCGCGCGACAACGTGGTGATGACGCGGACCTTCTCGAAGGTCTACGGCCTTGGGGGGCTGCGGATCGGCTGGGGCTATGGCCCGAAACACGTGATCGACGTGCTGAACCGCATCCGCGGGCCGTTCAACCTGTCGACCACGCAGCTGGAGACGGCCGAGGCGGCCGTGCGCGATCAGGATTTCGTGGCGAAGTGCCGGGCCGAGAACACCCGGATGCGGTCCTGGCTCGCCAATGCGCTGGCCGAGATCGGGGTGCCCTCCGACACCTCGATGGCCAATTTCATCCTGGCGCGCTTCGCCAGCCAGGAAGAGGCCGAGGCCTGCGATGCCTTCCTGCAGAAGCAGGGCCTGATCGTGCGCCGGGTGGCGGGCTACAAGCTGCCGCATTGCCTGCGGATCACCATCGGCGACGAATCCTCCTGTCGCCAGGTCGCCCATGCCGTGGCGCAGTTCAAGGGTGTGAAATGATCTACGGCCGCGTCGCCCTGATCGGCCTGGGGCTGATCGCGTCCTCGATGGCGCATGCGATGCGGGCGGGCGGGCTGGCCGGTGAGATCGTGGGATACGCCAAGTCGGCCGAGACCCGGGCGGTGGCGAAGGAGCTGTTCTGCGACCGGGTCTGCGACAGTGCGGCAGAAGCCGTAAAGGGCGCGGACCTGGTGGTGCTGGCGGTACCGGTCGGCGCGATGGGCGCGATCGCCGGGGAGATCGGCCCGCACCTGAAGCCGGGCGCGACGGTCACCGACGTGGGGTCGGTCAAGCAGGCAGTCGTGGACGCGGTGGCGCCGCACCTGCCGAAGGGCGTGCATTTCATTCCAGGCCACCCGATGGCGGGGACGGAATATTCCGGTCCGCGGTCGGGCTTCGCAAGCCTTTACCAGAACCGCTGGTGGTTGCTGACGCCGGCCGAGGATTGCAACCCCGAAGCGCTTGCCCGCCTGCGGGAATTGATCGAGGCGATGGGGGCCAAGGTCGACACGATGGATGTGGCGCACCATGACCTGGTGGTGGCCGTGGTCAGCCACGTGCCTCATGCCATCGCCTATACGATGGTGGGCGTGGCCGACCACATGCGCCGCGTGTCGCAGTCCGAGGTCATCAAGTATTCTGCCGCCGGTTTCCGCGACTTCACCCGGATCGCCGCCAGCGACCCGGTGATGTGGCGCGACGTGTTCCTGACCAACAAGGACGCGGTCCTGGACATCCTTGGCCGCTTTGCCGAAGAGCTGTTCGTCTTGCAGCGGGCGATCCGGATGGGCGACGGCGAGCATCTGCACGCCTATTTCACCCGCACCCGCGCGATCCGTCGCGGGATCATCGAAGCCGGGCAGGACACCGCCGCGCCGGATTTCGGCCGGGCCGCGCCGCCCGCGAAAGAGGGCTAGGCCGGATGCGGGGCGCATTCCTGGCGCTGTCGCTGGTGCTGGCCCAGGCGGCCTTGGCCGAGGAGGTAAGCCAGTCTCCCCGCCCGCCCGCCAATCCGCGCCTTGCCGTCGCTGTGGCCGAGCCTGCGCCACCCGCCCCGGCGTCCGAAGCTGTCGTCGCCGCGCCAAGTGAGGCCACGGCCCTGCCCGAGGCGGCGCTGGCGAGTTCCTTGCGCCCTGCGCCCCGTCCCCGTGCTCTGGTCGAGCGCATCGCGGCGCTGAAGGCCACGTCCAACGCTCCGGGCCTCGATCTGTCGGCGCAGGAGCCGGAAGATGAGGTCGACATCGCCGCGATCCCGCCGCCCTCCAAGAAGGAAGAGCGTCGCAAGCGGCGCGAGAAGGCGTCGATGAAGGGTGCGGTCTGCGGCGTGCCCGCGATCAAGGGCGAGGAGATCGCGCGGATCACCTCGAACGTCCGGGGCTGCGGGGTCGAGGACCCGGTGATGGTGACCTCGGTTTCGGGCGTCAGGCTCAGCCAGCCGGCGACGGTGGATTGCTCGATCGCCAAGGCGCTGAACTCCTGGGTGGACGAGGTGGCGCAGCCCGCCTTCGACGGAAGACTGGTCGAGTTGCAGATCGCCGCGCATTACATCTGCCGGAGCCGGAACAACGTCCGCGGGGCAAAGATCAGCGAGCACGGCAAGGGGCGCGCCGTCGACATCTCGGCCTTCATCCTGTCGAACGGCAAGGTGCTAACGGTGGCGCGGGACTACAACCGGCTGCTGCGGCGGATCTACAAGGCCGGGTGCAACTACTTCATGACCACGCTTGGGCCGGGGTCGGACGGCTATCACGAGGACCATTTCCACTTCGACACCTCGGCCCGGAAGGGCGGGCGTTACTGTCGCTAGGCAGGGTCAGCCGCTGGGCGGGACCATAAGCGGGGCCGGGCCAAGCGGGAACGGGCCGAAGCTCATGCGGCCATCCTCCAGTACCAGCGACAGGGACAGGACCTTCATATCGGGCGATTGTGCCGCAAGGGCCTGCATTCCGCGCACGATGGTCGGGGCCATTTCGGGCTGCACCACACCTGCCGCGACAAGGACGGCGGGCAAGCGGTCCCAGTTGGTGACGTCGATGGTGACGCGCCCGGCCGCATAGCCGTTGCCATCGGCCTCGACGACGCCCGAGGCGCTGGCGGCCAGCTCCCCCCAGGAAAGGTTGAACTGGTTGATCTCAACACGCCGCAGATGGGGCCTTGCCTTGCCCGCATGACGGTCCAACGGGGCGGAGAAGGTGAGGTAGACGCTGCCCCACAGCGCCTCGACCACCTCAGGCAAGTCCGACGCCGGAAGGTCGGGGATCGACACGGCCTTCACAGCGGCCAGGAAGCCGGGATCGGGGGTCAGGGGCGCCAGGTCGAAGCCGAACTCATAGCCCGCCGGCCCGAGTGCCTCGTCAGCACGCAGGCCCACTGTGAATTCGCCAAGGCCAAGGGTCCAACCGGCGTCCGAGGCGAGGCTCAGAGACGGCCCCGCCGTCCGCACCTCGGCCAGGGGCAGGTCGGTCGAGGGCTTGGCCCGGGCGCTGGCCATCAGCCCGTCGGAACCGACGGTCACGACTTGGTCGGGCAGCGTCACCACCTGCTCTGGCGGCAGGGCGGCGATGACGTGCCAGGGCTTCCAGGTCATCGCGAAGACCTGGACGAAGGGCGCCTGCCAGCCCGCGCCGGAGACCGGGTCGGCAAGCCGGGGCTCGTCTATGGTCAGGTCGAAGCGATTGGGGAAACCCGCAACCGTCACCCCCGCATTCTCGGCCGTGATCCCCTGCCGGGTCGCATCGGCGAACCAGGTGACCACGCCCTCGCGCACGGCATTCGATCCGACGAACCAGTAGCCCGACCAGAGCGCCGTCACCGCGATCATGAGGAAGAGTAGCTTGCGCATCCGGCGGCCCTTTTCATTGCCCGTTCCCCGGTGTTTACAGGGCCAAAGGCAACAGGACCAGTCATGCAGGCACCGCTCTGGGTCTTCGGCTACGGATCGCTGATCTGGGACCCCGGCTTCCCGGTCGCGGAACGCCGGATCGCGCGGGCCGACGGCTGGCACCGCAGTTTCTGCATGCGGTCGATCCACCATCGCGGCACGGTGGAGAACCCGGGGCTTGTCCTGGCGCTGGACCGCGCCAAGGGGGCAAGCTGCACCGGCGTCGCCTTCCGCGTCGAACCGGGGCACGAGGCGGCCACGCTTTTCGCGCTGCGGGAACGGGAACTGGTGTCCTCGGCCTACCTGGAGGTGACGCTGCCTGTCACCACCGAGGCGGGCCCGCTGGACGTGCTGGCCTATGTCATCGACCCCGACCACGTGCAGTATTGCAACCTGACCCACGAGGAACAGGCCCAGATCATCGCGCGCGCAACGGGCGGGCGAGGGCGGAACTGCGACTACCTCTGGTCCACTGCCGCGCACCTTGCCGAGCTTGGCATAAGCGACCCCGACCTTGACTGGCTGGCCGAGCGTGTCCGCGCCCTGACCTGACCTTTTGCTTGGCTGTTGCAACCAGCCTGCTAGACTCGGCGTTAAGGCAGGGGAACCAGAGGGCAAGATGTCCCAGACAGACACCGGTCGGGCCGAGGTCGCGACGACCTTCTCGCAGCCGATCCGGGCGATCACCACGATGCTGCTGGTCTGCCTTTTGGTCGGCGCGGGCGCCTGGCTGATCCACGGTACGGTCATCGACATCATCCGCACCAACCCGGTGCTGAACGGGGTCATCGCGTTCGTCTTCCTGGTGGGGGTGCTGTCCTGTTTCTGGCAGGTCTGGATTCTGGCTCAGTCGGTCTACTGGATCGAGAATTTCGTCCGCGGCACTCCGGGTACGGAAAGCATGGCCCCGCCCCGCCTTCTGGCCCCGCTCGCGGCGCTGCTGCGGTCGCGGACGGCACGGCTGTCGATCTCGGCCTCCTCCTCACGCTCGATCCAGGAATCGGTCGTCCAGCGGATCGATGAAGCGCGGGACATCACCCGCTATCTGATCAACCTTCTGGTCTTTCTGGGTCTTCTTGGGACCTTCTGGGGCCTTGCGACCACCGTTCCCGCCGTGGTCGAGACGATCCGCTCGCTTGCGCCGCAAGAGGGGGAAAGCGGCCTGGATGTCTTCGGAAAGCTGATGGGGGGACTGGAAAGCCAGCTGGGCGGCATGGGTACGGCCTTTTCGTCCTCGCTTCTGGGGCTTGCCGGGTCGCTGGTGCTGGGCCTTCTGGAGCTTTTCGCGGGTCACGGCCAGAACCGCTTCATCCGCGAGCTGGAGGAATGGCTCTCTTCGATCACCCGGCTGGGCTATGCCGGGGATGGCGAGGGGGCCGACCAGAACGCCCTGGGGCTTCTGGTCGACCACATGGCGCAGCAGCTGGAAGAGCTCCAGGCGCTGCAGATGCAGACCGAGTCGAACCGCTTCCATTCCGAGATGAAGATCAACGAGCTGGTCACGGCGATGACGGCGCTGACTGACCGGATCGACGCGGAACGCGGGCAGTCGGCCCTGCTGCGGCGGATCGCCGAGGGGCAGGAAAAGCTTCTGGAGGCCTTGCAGGCCGGCGAAGGCGGGTCGGGCACGGACCCGGAAAGCCGGATGCGGTTGCGGTCGATCGACGTGCAGCTTCTGCGTATCCTGGAAGAGATGTCGGCGGGCCGGCAAGAGACGCTGGCCGATCTCAAGACCGATATCTCGCAGCTGACCGCGGCCATTCGGCAACTGGGCCGCAGCGCCGGGCGGGCCTGAGATGGTTGCCCGCACCCGCCGCCGTGACAGCTCGCTTATCTGGCCGGGCTTCGTCGATGCGGTGACGACGCTGCTGATGGTGCTGATGTTCGTCCTGACCATCTTCACCGTGATGCAGTCGGTCCTGCGCGACACGATCACCACGCAGGACACGGAACTGGACGCGCTGACCGCGCAGGTCGCGCAGCTGGCCGAGGCGCTGGGGCTGGAGCAGGCGAAGGCCACCGACCTTGAGGCGCGGGTGGCAGAGTTGCAGGCGGGTCTGTCCACGGCCTTGGCAGAGGGTGAACGCCAGGCGGGGGTGATCGCGGCGCTGACGGCAGACCTGACGGCGCGCGAGGGGGAACTGGCGGCGGCACGGAGCCGGATCACCGATTTCGAGGCGCAGGTGGCCGCCCTTCTGGTCGAACGCGACCGCGCGCGGGGGGATGCCGAGCGGCTGACGGCCTCGGTCGCGGAACTGGAGGCGGCGCAGGCGAAGCTGGTGAGCGAGTCAGAGGCTATGGCTCTGGCGCTGGCCAAGGCGCGCGAGGAGGTGGACGCCAATGCCGAGGCCGCTCGGCTGGCGGCGGCGCGGCGCGATGCGCTGGAGGCGCTGCTGGCGCAGGAGCGGGCCAAGGGCGCAGCCGATGCGGCGGCACTGAAGTCCGCGCAAGAGGAGGTCAGCGAGGCCGAGGCGGCCCGGCTGGCCGATGCGGCCGCGCTGCAGGCGCTGCGCGACCGGCTTGCCAATGCCGACACCGAGCTGACGGCGATGACGCTGGCGCTGGAGGAGGAGCGGAAGCGCGCGGAGGAGACACTGACCCTTCTCGCGGCGGCGCGGACCGAGGCGGCGAAAGGCGCGACCGAGAAGGACGCGGCGCTGGCCGCGGCGGAGACGGCGTTGCTGGCTGAGCAGGAGAAGGTCCTCGCCGCGGCGCGCGAAGTGGAGCTTCTGAACCAGCAGGTCGCGGCGCTGCGCAGCCAGCTGGGCAGCCTGCAGGCGCTCTTGGACGATTGGCAAGCGCGGGACGAGGCGGCCAAGGTGCAGCTGGAGAGCCTGGGCAAGGATCTGAACGCGGCCCTGGCGCAGGTTGCGGCCGAGCAGCGGAAGCGCGCGGAGCTGGAGGCGGCCGAGGCGGCGCGGCTGGCCGAGGAGAACCGCGATCTGGCACGCTTCCGGTCCGAATTCTTCGGGCAGCTGTCGAACCTGCTGGAGGGCCGGGAAGGCGTGCGGGTGGTGGGCGACCGCTTCGTCTTCTCGTCCGAGGTACTGTTCAATCCGGGGTCCGCCGACCTTGCGCTGGAGGGTCGGCTGCAGATCGCCGGGGTGGTCAGCATCCTAGACGAGATCCGGGACGAGATCCCGGAGGAGATCGACTGGATCATCCGGGTCGACGGGCACACCGACAATGTGCCGATCAACGCGGGCGCGGCCTTCGCGGACAACTGGGAACTGAGCCAGGCGCGGGCCCTGTCGGTGGTCCGCTTCATGCAGGACGAGCTGGGCTTCCCGCCCGAGCGGATGGCGGCGACGGGGTTCGGGGAGTACCGGCCAGTGGCGGTGGGCGACGATGAGGCCGCCCGCGCCTTGAACCGCCGGATCGAGCTGAAGCTGACGGAACGGTAGGTCGCCATTCCGTGACTGCATCCCGGGACGTTCCGTGCTAGGCTCCACCACAAGTCGTTGCTTGCGAAGTCGATGCCACTGGGACGAACCGGGGCGGAAGACCGGCCCGGAGTCCCTCTGAACGGAGGAAACTTCATGCCGAAGACGATCGGAAATCCCCTCTCCTGGACGATGGGCGCGCTTGGGTCGGCGGCGGGTTATGCGACCGTGGTCGCGGCCCCGGCGCGCGAACACGCCTCGCCGGTGACGCGGCGCCTGACGATGGCGGACCTGACGGCGGCGCTGCGCAAGGGCTGGGAGGACCTTGCGGCGATGCGGTCGGACGTGATGTTCGCCTGCATGCTTTACCCGCTGATGGGGGCGGTGCTGCTGGGACTGGCGACGCAGGGATCGCTGACGCACCTGATGTTCCCGGTCCTGTCCGGCTTCGCCCTGGTCGGGCCGGTGGCGGGGCTGGGCCTTTATGAACTGAGCCGACGGCGCGAGGCGGGGATGGAGGTGAGCTGGGCCGCGATGTTCGATGTCCTGCGTTCGCCCCGGTTTCCGCGGATCGTGATGCTGGCCCTGTTCAACGCCGTGATCTTCATAGTCTGGCTGCTGCTGGCCGACATGATCCACGCGGCGACGCTGGGGCCGGAGCGGGTGCAGAGCCTGGGGGCACTGCTGGCCGAGGCGGTGTCGACCCCGGCGGGGTGGGCGATGATCCTGGTCGGAACTGGGGTCGGGTTCCTGCTGGCGCTGGCGGTGCTGGCGGTGTCGGTGGTGTCCTTCCCGCTGCTGCTGGACCGGGACGTGAGCCTGCCGGTGGCGGTGGCGACCTCGGTCCGGGTGGCGCGGGAGAACCCGATGGTGATCGCCGCCTGGGGGCTGATCGTGGCGGGGCTGCTGGCGGTCGGCATCCTGCCGGCGCTCATCGGGCTGGTGGTGGTGCTGCCGGTGCTGGGGCACGCGACCTGGCATCTCTACAGGGCCGCGGTCGCCTGAGTGTCCACGGTGGACAATCGCTGATGCGTCAATGATTACAGTGACTTGGCCGCGGGCGTTAGGGGTTTCTTAACGCCCGCGCAAAGGCCCTTCGGGGCCTTCGGCTTTTCATCGCGGGCCGCGGTGTTGCGCCCCGAAGTCCGGTCGCGGGACGGGCGGACGGGAGCCTCAGGCGGGGATATCTGGGCCAATATGTATGGGGGTTGCCGGGTGGGGCAATGCCTCCGGCGGGGATATTTGGGCAAAGATGAAAGGCTTGAACCGGTTGGGGACCCGCAAAGCAAAACCCCCGCCGGTGAGGGCGGGGGTCTCTGATTTGGTGCGACTTACTCGGCGGTCAGGAGCGGGGGCTTCTGGCCGGTAAGGCGAGGCTTCTGCGGTTCCTCGATGTCGAGGACGATGGCATCGTCCTTGACCTTCACGTGGACCGTACCGCCCTTGACGAGGCGGCCGAACAGAAGCTCTTCCGCAAGCGGTTTCTTGATGTGCTCCTGGATCACGCGGCCCAGGGGGCGCGCACCCATCTTGTCGTCGTAGCCCTTGTCGCCCAGCCACATCGCGGCTTCGGGCGCGAGGTCGATGTGGACGTTGCGGTCCATGAGCTGCGCCTCGAGCTGCAGCACGAACTTCTCGACCACCTGCATGATGATCTCCTTGCCAAGCGGGGCGAAGTTGATCACGGCGTCCAAGCGGTTGCGGAATTCCGGCGTGAAGGTCCGCTCGATGGCGGCGGTATCCTCACCCGTGCGGCGTTCGCGGCCAAAGCCGATGGCAGCCTGGGACTGCTCACGCGCGCCGGCGTTCGAGGTCATGATCAGGATCACGTTGCGGAAATCCACCGTCCGGCCGTTGTGGTCGGTGAGCTTCCCGTGGTCCATCACCTGCAGCAGGATGTTGTAGACGTCCGGGTGGGCCTTTTCCATTTCGTCCAGAAGCAGGACGGAATGCGGATGCTGGTCGATGGCGTCGGTCAGCATCCCGCCCTGGTCGAAGCCGACATAGCCCGGAGGCGCACCGATCAGGCGGCTGACCGCGTGCTTTTCCATGTATTCCGACATGTCGAAGCGGATCAGCTCTACCCCCAGCGAGGAGGCAAGCTGCTTGGCCACCTCGGTCTTGCCGACGCCGGTCGGGCCCGCGAACAGGTAGTTGCCGATGGGCTTTTCCGGTTCGCGCAGGCCCGCACGAGCGAGCTTGATCGCGGAGCAGAGCGCTTCCACCGCCTTGTCCTGGCCGAAGACCACCCGCTTGAGGGTCTTTTCCAGGTCGCGCAGGGTTTCGGCGTCGTCCTTCGACACGGACTTCGGAGGGATGCGGGCGATCTTGGCCACCACAGCCTCGATCTCCTTGATACCCAGCGTCTTGCGGCGCTTAGATTCCGCCACGAGGTGCTGCGCGGCCCCGGCTTCGTCGATCACATCGATCGCGCTGTCGGGCAGCTTGCGGTCATGGATGTAGCGCGCGGCCAGTTCCACCGCCGACTTGATCGCGTCGTTGGTGTACTTGAGGTCGTGGTGTTCCTCGAAATGCGGTTTCAGACCCATCAGGATCTTGATCGCATCCGGCACCGAAGGCTCATTCACGTCGATCTTCTGGAAGCGCCGCGACAGGGCGCGGTCCTTTTCGAAGTGCTGGCGGAATTCCTTGTAGGTGGTGGAGCCCATGCAGCGCAGCTTGCCGCCCTGCAGCGCGGGTTTCAGGAGGTTCGAGGCATCCATCGCCCCGCCAGAGGTCGCGCCAGCGCCGATGACGGTGTGAATCTCGTCGATGAAGAGGATCGCGTCGGGGTGATCCTCAAGCTCCTTCACGACGGCTTTCAGGCGTTCCTCGAAGTCGCCGCGATAGCGGGTCCCGGCGAGCAGCGCGCCCATGTCGAGCGAGAAGATCGTGGCCTTCGACAGAACCTCGGGCGTCTCGCCCAGGACGATCTTGCGGGCCAGCCCTTCCGCGATGGCGGTCTTGCCCACGCCGGGGTCGCCCACGAGAAGCGGGTTGTTCTTGCGACGGCGGCAGAGGACCTGGATTGCCCGCTCGACCTCGGCCTCACGCCCGATGAGCGGGTCGACGTCGCCCTTGCGGGCCTTCACGTTCAGGTCGACGCAGTACTTGGACAGCGCCGATTCCTTGGCTTCGCCAGCCTCGGCCTTGGGGGTTTCCTGCTGTTCGTCGGCGCCCTGCACGGGGCGGGATTCGCCGTAGGACGGGTCCTTCGCCACGCCATGCGCGATGAAGTTCACCGCGTCGTAGCGGGTCATGTCCTGTTCCTGCAGGAAGTAGGCGGCGTTGGATTCCCGTTCGGCAAAGATCGCCACCAGGACGTTGGCGCCGGTGACTTCGGTGCGGCCCGAGGACTGGACGTGGATCGCCGCGCGCTGGATGACGCGCTGGAAGGCGGCGGTCGGCACGGCCTCGGACCCCTCGACATCGGTCACCAGCGTCGACAGGTCGTCGTCGATGAAGTCGGTGAGCGTCTTGCGAAGTTCGTCCAGGTCGACGGCGCAGGCCTTCATCACGCGGGCTGCGTCGGGTTCGTCGATCAGCGCCAGCAGGAGATGTTCCAGCGTGGCGAGTTCGTGGCGGCGCGAGTTGGCCAGGGCCAGGGCGCTGTGGATTGCCTGTTCAAGGGTAGTCGAAAACGATGGCACTTCAGTGCTCCTGTCCTGCAGGTCAGCCGGGCACGAGCGCCCACACTGACCGTGGCCTCATAAGCTTAAAGTTCGGTTTTCTTCACCGCACTTCAAGCGCAATCTTCCAGATTTTGGGGTTTCCCCGCAGGTATCACGCCATTTGTGATACGAGACAGTCAGAACTTGTCTTTTCTGGCCCGGATTTCGGCGAATACGGTGACATCGTCGGCATCTGGCAGGCCGACTGCAGTCTTCAGCGAGGGCAGATGCACCCGCAGGTAAGGGTTCGTCGCCAGCTCCTGCGCGAGCGTCGCGGGGACGGTGGGACGGCCTTGGGCGCGCAACGCTGCGACCTCGGCTGCACGAGAGATAAGCTGCGGATTGTCGGCTTCAAGGGTCAAAGCGAAGCGCAGGTTCGAGGCGGTGTATTCATGGCCGGAACAGACAAGCGTTTCGGGCGGGACCTGCGCGAGTTTCTGCAGGCTGGCGTGCATCTGGCGCGCGGTGCCTTCGAACAGGCGGCCGCAGCCTCCGGCCATCAGGCTGTCGGCGGTGAAGAGGAGGCGGCTTTGCGGGAAGTGGAAGGCGATGTGACCGATGGTGTGGCCCGGAACCTCGATCACGCGGGCGGCTTCGGTGCCGATGGAGAAGCTGGTGGCCTCGTCCAGAGCAAGATCAAGGCGCGGCAGGCGATGCGCGTCGGCGCGGGCGCCAAGCACCATGGCATTGGTCTGGGCGCGCAGCGTGTCGACGCCCTGGATATGGTCGTCATGGTGATGCGTGATCAGGATATGCGTGAGCCGCCACTGGTGGGCCTCGAGCGCGGCCCGGATCGGCCCGGGTTCGGGCACGTCGACGACTGCCGTCTGCCCGGTGGCCTCGTCATGGATCAGGTAGGCGTAGTTGTCCTGCAGGCAGGGGACGGTGACGAGCGTGAGCATTCAGTTGCCCTCCAGAAGCGTGGGGCCGGTGGGGGTGCCGAGCCAGTGCGGCCGGTCGGTCCACCAGTGGATGTGGTCGGGGGTGGGGAAGGCCGGGTCGGCGAAGCCGCCCACGGCAATGCCGATGCAGCCCTTCAGGTAGTCGCCCGTCCGGAAGAACCGCCCTCCGCCGCAGGTCGGGCAGAAGCAGGCCGTGAGCGTGGGGTCGTTGGTGCCGGCGAAGTGCCAGGTCGTGAAGGGGCCGGTGATGCGGACGCCGTCCTCGGGGAACCAGGCGGACAGTTTCATGACGCTGCCGGTGCTGCGCTGGCAGCGGGTGCAGGTGCAGCCGTGGACATGCACCGGATCGACGCTGACATGCAGCCGAAGCGCCCCGCATTCGCAGGAGGCCACTCGGTCCGGGGGCGGCGTGGTTTCGGGCATGGTGCGGGGCGTCAATGTGGGTATGATCCCGCCAATCTGACCGCGCCGGAGCCGCTGTGCAATGCATCTCGACGTGCTGGACCTGAGGAATTTCTACTACCGGACGCAGTTGGGCCGCGTGGCGCAGCGCGCGATCCGGGACCAGGTCGTGCGGCTTTGGGCGCCCAAGGCGGGCGAGACGGTGGCGGGGTTCGGCTTCGCGGTGCCGCTGCTCCGCCCCTACCTCGCCGAGGCGCGGCGCGTCGTGGGCCTGATGCCGGGGCCGCAGGGGGTGATGCCCTGGCCGGCGGGCATGGAAAACGTGAGCGTCCTTTGCGAGGACACGGCCTGGCCGCTGCCGACGGGATTGGTGGACCGGCTGGTGCTGATGCACGGGCTTGAGACGTCGGAGAACCCCTCGGCCGTGCTGGAGGAAAGCGCGCGTGTGCTGGGGCCGGGGGGGCGGGCGCTGTTCATCGTGCCGAACCGGTCGGGCCTCTGGTCGCGGCGGGATGTGACGCCATTCGGCTTCGGCAGGCCCTATTCGGTGGCGCAGCTGGAAGCCCAGCTGAAGCGGCACGGCTTCACGCCCGAACGGAGCTGCTCGGTCCTGTTCGCCCCGCCGTCGGCGACGCGGTTCTGGCTGCGGTCGGCGGATTTCTGGGAAGCCTTCGGGCGGAAGATGCCGTGGCTGGCGGGCGGGGTTCTGATGGTCGAGGCGTCGAAGCAGGTCTACGCGCCCACGCAGGGCGGTCTGCGCGCGGCGGTGAAGAAGCCGCTTCGGGTGCTGGAGGGCGTGGGCCAAGCCGAGCCCGCACTGAACCGCGAGTAGGGTGGGCGATCCGCCCACCTTTCCTTCAGATGATGCGGACCTGGGTGCCGACCGGGCAGAGCTCGAACAGCGTCGCGATGTTCTCGTTGAACAGGCCGATGCAGCCGTCCGAGGACCGCCGCCCGATCTTCCGCGTGTCGTGGGTGCCGTGAATGATGTAGGCGGGCCAGGAGAGATACATCGCATGGGTGCCGAGGGGGTTCTCGGGTCCCGGGCCGATGGGCTTCCAGTCCGGGTAGCGTTCCATCTGCGAGGGCGTGGGGGTCCAGCTGGGGCCGACCTTTTTCCGGACGATCTCGGTATAGCCGCGCTTCGTCAGCTCGTCGGAAATCGGGACCGAGGTCGGGAAGATGCGATAGTCCGCTCCGTCGCCGCTCCAGAAATGCAGGGCGCGCGAGGTGGTATCGGCGACGATAGTGGCCTTCCCGAGATCCGGGAAATGGTCGCGCCAGTCCTGCATGGTGAAGCTCGAGATGTTGTTGCGCACGGCCGAGGGGTTGGCGAGGGCTCCGGTCGCCAGGAAGGGTGCGCCCAGGGCTGCTCCGATAAGCGCGCGTCGCGAGAGGGTCATGCTGCCTGCCTTTCTGCTTCTTCGTTGCCGGGCACCCTTTCCGCGCCGACACGAAGGGTCAACCGCAAGAGGCCGCGCCTGACGGCCATGTGACCCGTCGTGAGCCCGCGAAGCCCCGACGGTCCCAGAGGGATCGGCAGGAACGAGCGGCGGGGATCGACACCGGATTCGGGTGGGTCTTCCCCAAGTCCCCGCCCAATCGCCCCGCGGCCCCGAAGTTTGCGCCAACAGCGACAAATTGGCCTGTCCGGAGGCTCAAGAAAGCGTGTTCAACCCGGTTGCGGGGTCGGGACACCTCTGCTAATGACCCCCGCGACGAATGGTGCCGCCCAGACGGTTGTCGAGGTGTGCGCCAAGGGGATGCCCGGTTCGCACGAGCCCGGGGCAAAAGACAGCGGAAGGGTTGACGTGTCAGAACCAGCTTCGATCTCTCTGGGCATCGCCGCGCGCTACGCGTCGGCCTTGTTCGATCTGGCCAAGGAAGGCGGCGCGCTGAAGGCCTTGGAATCGGATGCGACCGCGCTGTCCGAGACGCTGGCCGCCAGCGAGGAGCTGCGGGACGTGATCGCCTCTCCGGTCATCAGCCGTGATGACCAGGGCCGCGTGATCGCTGCCATCGCCGCCAAGCTGGGCCTGAGCACCCTGATGTCGAACACCCTGGCCCTGATGGCCGACAAGCGCCGCCTCTTCGTGCTGCCGCAGTTCGTGACCCAGCTGGCCGACATGATCGCCGAGGAGAAGGGCGAAGTGACCGCCGAGGTCACCGCCGCCCGCGCCCTGTCGGCCGCCCAATCGAAGAAACTTGCCGAGACGCTGAAGGCCCGCGTCGGCAAGACCGTGAAACTGAAAACGACCGTCGATGAATCCCTCATCGGCGGTCTCGTCGTCAAGCTGGGCTCGACCATGATCGACACTTCGGTCAAGGCAAAGCTCGCGGCCCTGCAAAATGCAATGAAAGAGGTTGGGTGATGGGAATCCAGGCTGCTGAAATCTCTGCGATCCTCAAGGACCAGATCAAGAACTTCGGCAAGGATGCGGAAGTGGCCGAAGTCGGCCGCGTGCTGTCGGTCGGCGACGGGATTGCCCGCGTCCACGGGCTGGACAACGTCCAGGCTGGCGAGATGGTGGAATTCCCCGGCGGTATCCGCGGGATGGCGCTGAACCTCGAAGTCGACAACGTCGGTATCGTTATCTTCGGGTCCGACCAGGACATCAAGGAAGGCGACACCGTCAAGCGCACCAAGGCCATCGTGGACGTGCCCGCGGGCAACGGCCTTCTGGGCCGCGTCGTGGACGCGCTGGGCAACCCGATCGACGGCAAGGGCCCCATCGTGGCGTCCGAGCGTCGCGTGGCCGACGTCAAGGCCCCGGGCATCATTCCCCGCAAGTCGGTGCACGAGCCGATGGCGACCGGCCTCAAGGCCGTTGACGCGATGATCCCCGTTGGCCGTGGCCAGCGCGAACTGATCATCGGTGACCGCCAGACCGGCAAGACCGCCGTGGCGCTGGACACCATCCTGAACCAGAAGGTCTACAACGACGCGGCCGGTTCGGACGAATCGAAGAAGCTCTACTGCGTCTACGTCGCCGTGGGCCAGAAGCGTTCGACCGTCGCCCAGCTGGTGAAGAAGCTCGAGGAAACCGGCGCGATGGCCTATACCATCGTCGTGGCCGCGACCGCCTCGGACCCGGCGCCGATGCAGTTCCTGGCGCCCTATTCGGCGACCGCGATGGCGGAATTCTTCCGCGACAACGGCCGTCACGCCCTGATCATCTATGATGACCTGTCGAAGCAGGCCGTCGCCTACCGCCAGATGTCGCTGCTGCTGCGCCGTCCGCCGGGGCGTGAAGCCTATCCGGGCGACGTGTTCTACCTGCACTCGCGTCTGCTGGAGCGTTCGGCCAAGCTGAACGGCGACTTCGGCGCTGGCTCGCTGACCGCTCTCCCGATCATCGAGACCCAGGCGGGCGACGTGTCGGCCTATATTCCGACGAACGTGATCTCGATCACCGACGGCCAGATCTTCCTGGAAACC
>NZ_JAYSFG010000002.1:53787-379634 GCF_041913445.1 Tabrizicola sp. | reverse complement strand
TCCGTTCCCGTCCGCTTCCGTCCGTCACCGTCGCTGTTCCGCTTCGGTGAGGGGGCTTTTAGGCCCTGGTTCCGGGACCCGCAAGCGGAAAATGTCGGAAAGATGACGATTTTTTTGGAACCCTCATCTTTCTTCGCAAAATCAATACCTTATGCGGCCCCGCCTGCCATCGCCGACGGGTCGTGGGTCACCCTGCCCCCGGCAATCGTCAGCGCGATTCCCGTCTTTCCCAGCCTCTCGGCCGGAATCGCCTCGATGTCCCCGTCGATGAGCACCAGGTCCGCCGCCAGCCCCTCGCGCAGCACACCCGTCAGCTTCTCCATATGCGCAGCCCAGGCGCCCCCTGCCGTATAGGCGCGCAGGACCTCCATCAGGCCGACGCGTTCATCCTGGCAGCCCTCATAAGGCTTCCGGGTCAGCGCAGCCTGGATGCCCCGCATCACGCTGACATCCGTCACCGGCCAGTCCGAGGCGAAGGCCAGGTGCGCGCCATGGTCGGCCAGGGTCCGGGTCAGGTAGGCGTCCTTCCAGCGGTCCCGGTGAAAGACGTGGTCCATCGTCGACATCGGGAAATCCATCGCCCCCGGCGGATGCGGCGGCTGGACCGAGGCCGTGATCCCCAAGGCCCCAAGGCGTGGCACATCCGCCCGGTCGATCAGCTCGATATGTTCGATCCGGTGGCGCAGGTCGGGCCGCCCCGCCGCCTCATAGCCGTCGATCGTCTGCCGCACTGCCCCATCGCCGATCGCATGGACCGCGATCTGCAGGTCCCGCCGGGAAATCTCCCGGCAAATCTCCTTGAACCGCTCATGCTCGAAGAGCGGCGCGCCGCGGTCCGTGGTCCCCGGATAGTCGTGCAGCATATAGGCGGTGCGGCTGTCGACGACCCCGTCCTGGAACATCTTGACGAAACCGCTCGTCACCCAGTCGCCCTGGAACTCCTCGGCCATCGCGGAGGCGCGATCCAGCTCCGACAATTCCATGTGCGGCTTGAAGTGGAAGGGCACCTTGACGCGGGCCGTCAGCCGGCCCTCGGCTTCCATCTCTTTCAAAAGGACGCAGGTGTAGCGGTTGCCATCCATGTTCACCATGCTGGTAATCCCGTGCATGGCGCAATGCTGAAGGCCGGCCGCGACCTTCTCCTTGTCCTTCGCGCGCTGCTCGGCCGACGGCCAGGGGTCCGGCTCGCCCCCCGTGGCGATTCCCAGCTGCAAGTGCAGGTCCCCGGTCAGCGCCAGCACGGGAGAAAACGCCTCGAACTCCAGCAATTCGCCCGTCGCCGTGCCATCCGCGCCCATGACGACCACATGGCCCGCAGGCATCTTCGCCCCGTGCAGAAGCCCCGCCGACTTGAGCGCCGCCGTATTGGCCCAGACCGTATGGTGATCCGGAGCCATCATCGCGATCGGGCGGTCGGCGATGACCTTGTCCAGGTCGTGCCGCGTCACCGGATGATCGAGGATCTCGTAGGCCGCCCCCTGCGCCATCAGAAGCGGCAGGCCGGGGTTCTTCGCCGCATAGGCCCGGAAGAGCCGCGCCAGTTCCTCGAAGCCCGAGACGCCGCCCAGCTGCAGCTGCGACAGCTCGTTGCCGCCGAGCACCAGGTGCAGGTGACTTTCCACAAACCCGGGCAACAACGTCCGCCCGCCGGCATCCACGACCCGTGTCCCCTGCCCCGCCAGCGCCTCGACCTCGGCCCGGCTCCCGACCGCCAGGATGCGCCCCCCCGCAAAGGCCACCGCCTCGGCCCGAGGGCGGCCCTCGTCCATCGTCAGGACCTTCGCATTGGTGATGATCATCTCAGGCTGCATGGCCCACCCTTTCATTTTTGCAGAAATATCCCGGGGGTCCGGGGGCTGGCCCCCGGTCCGCCCTCAGCCCCGAGCGACCCGTTCGGCCATGACGCAAAGCATCTCGAACATCAGGCTGATCCCCAGCCAGGCCGTCCCGCCCGACTGGTCGAACGGAGGCGACACCTCCACCAGGTCCGCGCCCACCACGTCCAGTCCGCGCAAGCCCCGCGCCACCTGCAGCGCCTGCCACGACGTCGGCCCGCCCACCTCGGGCGTCCCGGTCCCGGGCGCGAAGGTCGGGTCCACGAAGTCGATGTCATAGGTCACGTAAACAGGCCCCTGGCCCACGATCTCTCGCGCCTCGGCCATCACGTCCTCGGGGCCCCGCGCATGGAACTCGGCGATGGGGATGATCCGGATGCCGTTCGCGGCGGCAAAGTCCCAGTCCTCCCGCCCGTAAGCCGTGCCCCGGATGCCGATCAGGCAATAGCGCTTGGGGTCGATCAGCCCCTCTTCCACCGCCCGGCGGAACGGAGTGCCATGATTGTAGCGCGAGGTCCCGAAATAGATGTCGTTCAGGTCGGTATGGCTGTCGAACTGGATCATCCCCACCGGCCTAGCCTTCGCCACCGCCCGCAGGATAGGCAACGAACACAGATGATCCCCGCCCCCCGTCAGCGGTCGGATCCCCGCCACGACGACACGGGAATAGAACGCCTCCATCCGCGCCATCGAATCCATCAGGTCGCCCGGATTGGGTGCCACGTCCCCCAGGTCCGCGCAGCGCGCCAGCTCGAACGGCGCCACCCAGGTCGCCCCGTTCATCGCCCGGATCATCGTCGACAGGTCCCGCAGCTGGCGCGGCCCGTGCCGAGGCCCCGGCCGGTTGGTCGTCCCCCCGTCCCAGGGTGCCCCGATCAGGCCGATCTGCACCTCCGAAAACCGCGGATGGTCGAAGCCCACATGCGGCAGCCGCATGAAGGTCGGCACCCCGGCAAAACGCGGCAGGTCAAAGCCCGAAACCGGCTGGAAGAACGTGTCGGACATGCGGCAAGACCCCCTGATTCCCGGCCCGATCTGACCACTCCGGCCCCGCCTTGTCAGCCCCGCCAGCGACATCGTCCCCGGGGAAAGCCGCCTTCCGCGTACGCCGCCCCTTGACCCGACAACCGCCTTCCGTCCTTATCAACCTGATTGCCCGCCCAAGGATTGCCCACCATGTTCTCCAAGACTTCCGACCCGACCTCAGCCCCGTCCGTGCCCCGCCCCTCGGCCCCCGGCACCAACTCGGCCCGCTCGGTCCTGGGCGCCGATCTGAAGATCACCGGCGAAATCACATCCTCCGGCTATGTCGAGGTCCTGGGCGAGGTCGACGGCAACATCACCGCGAACGGGCTCATCATCGGCACCGAAGGCCGCATGAAGGGCACGGTCAACGCCCATACGGTCGAGGTGAAGGGCAAACTGGACGGCAAGGTCTCGTGCGAAAGCTTCACGCTGCGCGCCTCGTCCGAGGTGAAGGCCGACGTCAACACCGCGTCGCTGGTGATCGAAAGCGGCGCGACGATCGAGGGGCGCTTCCTCAAGCCGAAGTCCTGACCGGCGGGATCGAATAGGTCAGGCCCGCCCGCGCCACGGGATCGGCCGCGCCTTCGCTGAAGACCAGCACATCGCCCACCGCGAGACTGCGCCCCAGCTTCAGAATCCGCGCTTCGCCCAGAAGGTCGCACCCCATCGCGGGCTTCCGCATGAAGTCGATACTGCAGTTCGTCGTGACCGCCAGCGCCACTGGCCCGATTCGGCTCAGGATCGCCAGGTACATCGCCACATCCGCCAGCGCGAAGATGTTCGGCCCGCTGACCGTGCCGCCCGGCCGCAGATGCCGCTCGGCCACCTTCAGCCGCAGCACCACGCCGCCCGCGTCCACCCGGTCCACCGCGAAATCCGCCGCCACCTGGCCGAACTCTTCCTGCAGGAACACCTCCAGCGCGCCCGCATCCATCCGCAACTGCATCTTCCCCTCATGCCTGCCCGTCCCTAGACTGGCCGCGAAGAAGGGGGACCGCAATGCCCGACAACCTGACGAACAGCCTGATCCGCCGCGAAGACCAGGATGGCATCGCGACCGTCACCCTGGCCTCGCCCGGCACGCTGAATGCGCTCTCCACCCCGATGCTGATGACCCTGGCCGAGACGTTCGCAGCCCTCGCCATCGACGACAGCGTCCGGGTCGTCATCCTTGCAGCCGAGGGCAAGGCCTTCTCGGCCGGCCACGACCTGAAGGAAATGCAGGCCTACCGCGCCGCGCCCGATGATGGGAAGGCGCAGTTCGAAACCCTCTTCGACCGCTGCGCCGATGTCATGCAGCAGATCCATGCCCTGCCCCAGCCCGTCATCGCCCAGGTCCAGGGCGTCGCCACTGCCGCCGGCTGCCAGCTTGCCTGCACCTGCGACCTGATCGTGGCCAGCGAGACCGCGCGCTTCGGCGTCAACGGCATCAACCTCGGCCTCTTCTGTTCGACCCCCGCCGTAGCGCTGACCCGCCGCCTCGCCCCCGGCATGGCGTTCGAGCTTCTGACGACCGGCGATTTCCTCCCCGCCGACCGCGCCCAGGCGCTGGGGGTCGTCAACCGCCTCGCGCCGCCCGACCAGCTGGCCGAGACGACCCTCGCCCTCGCCCGGCAGATCGCCGCCAAGGACCCCGCCGCGATCCGCCTTGGAAAGCGCGCCTTCCAGGCCCAGCTTGGCCAGCCGCTGGACCGGGCCTATGCGCTTGCCGGCGGGATCATGGTCGAGAATGTCCTCCTCCCCGACACCGCCGCGGGGATTCAGGCGTTCATCGACCGTCGCCCCGCAAAGGCACAGTGAAGTCACGCACCTACCGCGTCCTGTCGCTTGGCGCGGGCTACAAGGTGAACGACAGCCTCGAGGTCCATGCCGATCTGGGCCGGCACAAGAACCATTTCGGCGGGGGCGACGTGTTCCGGGCCGACATGGTCAACCTCGGCGTCCGGTTCGGCCTCGGTGGCGACCCGGGGCGGCTTTTCTGGTTTCAGCCGCTGAACTGATCGCGCCGCAGCAACAGCATCGCCATCAGCGCCAGCCCCGTCACGGCCAGCCCCAGGCAAACCGCGTAGACCAGCCCCGTCCCGCCGAAGGCCAGCAGCGCCGCGCCCACCGACGGCGCCGCGGCCGAGGCGAGGATCGGCGCCACGGCCGCAGCGCCCGAGATCGCGCCAAAGCCCTGGCGTCCCAGCGTCTCGGCGATCAGCACCGGCCGCAGGATCGAAGTCAGCCCGATCCCCGCCCCCTGCGCAAGCGCAAAGCCGAAGATCAGCCAGGGCGCCACGCCCGCCAGCCACAAGAGCACGCCCGCCAGCACCGCACCGCCCAGGGACGCCATCGTCGCCTGCGCCGTCGTCACCCTCGCCCCCGCCGCCAGCAGCAACAGCCGCCCCGCCACCTGCGCGGGCCCGATGCAGGCCGCCGCCAGTGCTGCCATGCCCGGTTCGGCCCCGCGGTCGGCGAAAAGCACGAGCGCATAGGTTATCAGGATCCCATGGTTCAGGTAGACCGCCAGGAACCCCAGCGCGATGGCCCAGAAGGCAGGCCGCCGCAGCGCCGCCTGCAAGACGCCCGGAGGGGTTGGCGGGATCACCTGCCCGGCCCGCTCACGCCTCCGCAACTGCCGCGCGGCCACCGCGTTCAGGGGTGCGGCCAGCAGCACGAGCCCCGCAAAGACCAGCAAGGCCCCCTGCCCGCCAAAGGCTGCACCCAGCCAGTGCCCAAGGGGAAAGGCCAACGTGCCCGCGAACCCCGCGACCAGCGTCACCTGGGTGATCGCGGCCCGTGCCCCGTCCCCCAACCGTCGGGTCAGGAAGGCGAAACAAGTCTCGTAAAGGCTCCCCGCCTGCGCCACCCCGATCAGGGCCCAAAGTGCCAGCCATCCGGCCAGAGAGCCCACCAGCCCCAGCCCCGCCACACCAAGGGCGATGACCGCGGGCAGCCAGGTCAGCATCTCGCCCCCCAGGCCCCGGTCGACCAGCTTTCCGGTAAAGGGCGTCAGTGCCGCCATGACCAGGAAGGCCAGCGTCGGACCAAGCGCCAGTTCCCCCTTGCTCCAGCCCGTTGCGGCCTCGAGGTCGGGCAGAAGCGCGGGGAAGGAATAGTAGCAGCCCGCATAGATCAGCGTTTGGCCGACCGCGAGCAACCAGACCGCCGCCCCGCCCTTCTCCGTCACCGCCGTTCCATCCCTGCCGCCCGACATGCCCTGACTGCCCCATCGCCCCGCGCCCCGCAAGGCCCTGCCGCCTTGCTTCGGGACGAATGGCCGCTCCCCCTGCGCCCCTTGCCGGAAGGTCGCATCATGCCCTGTCATATCCTGCCCGCCCCGCGCCGGGCAGGCGATGGCCCCCGCCGTCACCCTGCCCGGTGCCGCTTCCACCTCTCCGGCCAGCGCACGCTACACCTTTCGCCCCGCCCGGCCTGGGCCTGCCCCGTGATCGCGCCATACGCCCGCCGATTTGCGCCACCGGAGGCACTCTCGACGGGCCGGGTCGTGACTTCCTCGTAGCGACTTCGCGTCATCGTCGGAACGGCCTTGGCGAGAAGCGCCGAAGGCGCGCGACGGGCGGACCCGCCGCGCGATATCAAGACCTTAAGAGTTCCCTAACGTCCGCGACCAAGTCATTGATCCCAAAAGCATCGGAGCGATTGTCCACCGTGGACACCCTGCCGTCACACCCCGTAGATCGCCCCGAACTTGGCCTCAAGGTAGTCCAGCAGCGGCCCCTCTGACGGCTCGAACCCACAGGCCCGCCGCACCACATCGCGGGGCTCATAGAGCCCCCCATGCCGCTGCAGCCGCTCCCGCAGCCACCCCGTCGCCGCCGAGACGTCACCCTGCGCCATCATCCCGTCCAGCCCCGGAACCTCCGCCCGCAGGGCCTTCACGAGGCACCCCGCATAGACATTCCCCAGCGTGTAGGTCGGGAAGTAGCCAAACAGCCCGCAGGACCAGTGCACGTCCTGCAGCATCCCGTTCGACGGCCGGTCCACCGCCACCCCGAAGTCCGCCCGGAACCGCTCGTTCCACGCCGCCTCCAGATCCTCGACCTGCAGGTCCCCCCGGATCAGCGCCCGCTCCAGATCGAACCGCATCATCACATGCAGGTTGTAGTGGACCTCGTCGGCCTCGGTCCGGATATACCCCGGATGCACCCGGTTCACCGCCTTGTAGAACGCCTCCGCATCCGCAATCCCGAAATCCCCGAACACCTCCCGCATCCGGCCGAAAAGCCACCCCGTGAAGGCCCGCGACCGCCCCAGCTGGTTCTCGTAGGACCGGCTCTGGCTCTCATGCACCCCCATCGACACGCCCTGCCCGATGGGCGTCAGCGCGTAGGCCGGATCGATCCCCTGCTCATAGGCCGCGTGGCCCACCTCGTGGATCGTCGAGTAGAAACAGTTGAACGGGTCCGTCTCGTTGACCCGCGTCGTGATCCGCACATCATGCCCCGACCCCGAGGAGAACGGATGCACCGCCAGGTCCACCCGCCCCCGGTTGAAGTCATAGCCGAACACCGTCGCCAGCTCGCGGCTCAGCGCCAGCTGCGCCTCGCTCGGGAACACGCCCACCACCCCCTTCGGAGCCGAAGCCCCGAGCACCTTCTCCCGCAGCGCAACCAGCCGCGGCCGCATCGCATCGAACATCGCCGCAATCGCCGCTCCGGTCATCCCCGGCTCGTAATCGTCCACCAGCGCGTCGTAAGGGTCGCCTCCCGCCGCCAGCGCCGCGCCCTCGGCCCGCTTCAGGTCCACGACCTTCCGAAGGGTCGGCAGGAACCCCGCGACATCCTCCTTCGCCCGACACTCCGCCCAGACCCCTTGGGCCAGCGACATCGTCGTCGCGATCTCTTCGGCCAGCTTCGCCGGCACCTTCATCGTCCGATTGAAGGACCGCCGGATCTGCCGCAGCTGCGCCTCGCCCACCGCGTCCGGGGCCTTCGCCTCGGCCAGCCACCCGGCAATCCGCGGATCGGTCCGCCGCGCGTGCAAGACACTCTCCAACGCCCCGATCTCCTCGGCCCGCTGCCCGGCCGAGCCCTCGGGCATCACCGTCTCCTGGTCCCAACCCAGGCGACCAGCCACCTGAGCCAAAGCCTCGGTCTGGCGCTGGAAGGCCATCAACTCCTGAAACGCGCTCATGCCGTGCCCTCCCGGATCGACCCTGCCACGGGGTACATGGACAGATGCCGTGCCCGCAGGATCAGCACCCACAGGATCACCGCGCCGATCTGGTGGGTGATCGCGACGTGGACATGCGCCACGGTCAGGACCGTAGCGATCCCCAGCGCCATCTGGACAACCAGCATCGCCATCACCTGATGGAAGGCCATCTGCGTCGCCTGATAGCTGGACCTCCGCCCCCGCAGCCAGACCACAACGCCGAAAGCGAACAGCAGGTAGCCCGACATCCGGTGGATGAACTGGACGAGGCCAGGATTTTCAAAGAAAGCATGCCAGACCGGCAGCGTCCCCCCGTTCCCGTCCGGCACATAGAACGCATCCGCCGGGAAGAACTGCCCGTTCATCAAGGGCCAGGTCGGAAAGGCCCGCCCTGCGTCGATCCCCGCGACCAGCGCGCCTAGGACGATCTGCAGAAAGGCGAAATGCATCAGGCCCGTGGACATGGAGTACAGCTTCGCCTCACGCCCCCGCCGCGCCGTCATCAGCTCGGCCTCGCTTCGACCCAGCAGGAAGACATACCAGGCGAGGAAGCCCAGGATCACGAAGGCCAGCCCCAGATGCGTCGCAAGGCGGTACGAGGCCACGTCCAGCATCTCGCCCTCAAGCCCCGACGAGACCATCCACCACCCGATCGCCCCCTGCAGCCCGCCAAGGCCACCCAGCAGCAGCAGGCGCCCGGTCCAGCCCGGAGGGATCTGGCGGGCCACGGCAAAGCCCAGGAAGCCCACCGCCCAGACCAGGCCGATCACCCGGCCCAGCTGCCGATGGCCCCATTCCCACCAGTAGATGACCTTGAACTCCTCCAGGCTCATCCCCTTGTTCTGCAACTGGTATTCGGGGATCGCGCGGTACTTGTCGAACTCGGACTGCCAGGTCGCCTCATCCATCGGCGGCAGCGCGCCCGTCACGGGCCGCCATTCGGTGATCGAAAGACCCGAGTCCGTCAGCCGTGTCAGCCCGCCCACCGCGATCATCGTCGCGACCAGCAGGAACAGCGCCACCAGCCACAGCCGGATGCCCCGTCTCGCCCCCTTCGGCCGCGCGTCGATCCCCCCCCCGACCGGGGCTGCAGGCACCGCCTCTCCCTCACCGACCTCTTGGAAAATGCTGCGCTTCGTGGCCATGCGTCGAACCCTTTCGTCTTGGGCCGGGACACTAGGCCCCCCCACCCCCACCTTCAAGGCCCTGCGGCAAACCGGCCGCCGCTTGAGCATCCGCCCCGCTTCCTGTATCCCCGCGTTTTATCCCTGCCCGAAAGCCCCGGCCATGAAGTTCCTCGACCTCGCCAAAGTCTACATCCGCTCGGGCGGCGGCGGGGCCGGCTGCGTGTCGTTCCGGCGCGAGAAGTTCATCGAGTTCGGCGGCCCGGACGGCGGCGACGGCGGCCACGGCGGCAGCGTCTACGCGGAAGCGGTGGAGGGCCTGAACACCCTCATCGACTATCGCTACCAGCAGCACTTCTTCGCCAAGTCCGGCCAGCCCGGCATGGGCAACCAGAAGACGGGCAAGTCGGGCGACGACATCGTCCTGAAAGTGCCGCTCGGCACCGAGATCCTGGACGAGGACGAGGAAACGGTCCTTGCTGACCTGACCGAACCGGGCCAGCGCGTCTGCCTGGCCGAGGGCGGTAACGGCGGCTGGGGCAACCTGCGCTTCAAATCCTCGACCAACCGCGCGCCGGCCCGCGCCAACCCGGGGCAAGAGGGCATCGAGCGCACCATCTGGCTGCGCCTGAAGCTGATCGCCGATGCGGGGCTGGTGGGCCTCCCGAACGCCGGCAAGTCCACCTTCCTCGCCGCCGTTTCGAACGCCCGGCCGAAGATCGCCGACTACCCCTTCACCACGCTGGTCCCGAACCTTGGCGTCGTCGGGATCGATGGGCACGAGTTCGTCATGGCCGACATCCCCGGCCTGATCGAGGGCGCATCCGAGGGCCGCGGCCTTGGCATGCAGTTCCTCGCCCACGTCGAACGCTGCAAGGTTCTGCTGCATCTGGTCGACGGCACGTCTTCGACAATCACGAAGGATTTCAAGACCATCGTGACCGAACTTGAAGCTTATTCTGAAGTCTTGGGCGACAAGCCCCGCATCGTCGCGCTGAACAAGACCGACGCGATGGACGCGAAACAGATCAGCGACCGCCGCCGCGCGCTGGAGAAGGCGTCGGGCGGCCCGGTCCATGTCATCTCCGGCGTCTCCGGCAAGGGCCTGCCCGAGGTCCTGCGCGCCCTTTACGCCACCATCACGGCGGAGGCCCCCGCCGAGGAGTCCGCGCCGTGGCAACCTTGACGCTGAGCGCTCCCGACATCCGCACCGCCAAGCGGCTGGTCGTGAAGATCGGCTCCGCCCTCCTCGTGGACCGCCGCACGGGGCTGAAACAGAACTGGCTCTCCGCCCTCGCCCTCGACGTGGCAGAGGCGAAGACGCGCGGGACGGACGTGGTCCTCGTCTCCTCCGGCTCCATCGCGCTTGGCCGCAAGGTCCTGGGCCTGCCCGAGGGCGTGTTGACCCTGGAACAGAGCCAGGCCGCCGCCGCCGTCGGCCAGATCCGCCTCGCCCGCGCCTATGAGGAGGTGCTGGCCCCCCACGGCATCACCACCGCCCAGGTGCTGGTGACGCTGGAGGACACCGAGGACCGCCGCCGCTACCTGAACTCCCGCGCGACGATGGAAACGCTTCTGGGCCTGGGCGTCGTGCCGATCGTGAACGAGAATGACACCGTCGCCACCGACGAAATCCGCTTCGGCGACAACGACCGCCTCGCCGCGCAGATCGCGGTGACGGTGGGGGCGGACCAGCTGGTCCTCCTAAGTGACGTCGACGGCTTCTACACCGCCAACCCGAAGGAAGACGCCAGCGCCACCCGCTTCGACGTGGTGGACACGATCACTCCGGAAATCGAGGCGATGGCGGGCGACCCGATCAGCGGCCTGTCGAAGGGCGGCATGAAGACCAAGCTCCTCGCCGCCAAGACCGCTGTCGCGGGCGGCTGTGCGATGGCGATCATGGAAGGCTCCACCCTGCGGCCCCTGAAGGCCCTGGCCGAAGGCGCGACGCGGACCTGGTTCGTGCCCTCCGCCGACCCACATGTCGCCCGCAAGCGCTGGATCAACGCGATGAAGCCGAAGGGCGAGTTGATGCTCGACGCGGGCGCCGTGATCGCCCTCAAAGCGGGGAAAAGCCTGCTCCCCGCTGGCGTTACCAAAGTGACCGGCAGCTTTGGCCGGGGCGAGCCGGTGGCGATCCTGTCGCCGGAAGGCGTGGTTCTCGGCAAGGGCCTCGTGCGCTATACTTCCGCCGAGGCCCGCAAGATCGCCGGGCACCGGTCGGGCGAGATCGAGGCGATCCTCGGCTACCAGGGCCGCGCGGCGCTGGTGCATCGGGACGACATGGTGGTTTGAAAGGCCCGATTTCTTCAAAGAAATCGGACCGGAAATTTTGAAATTTCCGGCGCGGAGTTTTCGAAAACTCCGCCGCCCGGACGGAAAGGAAGCGCAATGGACGGCCAGTTCACCGACCTGATGACCGACATCGGCCGCAAGGCGCGCGAGGCCGCCGCCGAACTCGCCTGCGCCTCCTCGGAACGCAAGGCCGCCGCGCTTATCGCCGCCGCCGATGCCGTCTGGCGGCGGAGGCAGGAGATCTTCGACGCCAACACCCTCGACCTCGACGCAGCCGACCAGCGGGGCATCACCCCCGCCATGCGCGACCGCCTGCGGCTCGACGACACCCGCCTGCGCGGGATCGTCGACGCGCTCCGCCAGATCGCCGAGCAGAAGGACCCCGTGGGCCGCGTCCTCGCCGAATGGGACCGCCCGAACGGCCTTCACATCCAGCGCGTCGCGACCCCCCTGGGCGTCGTCGGCGTGATCTACGAATCCCGCCCCAACGTCACCGCCGACGCGGGCGCGCTCTGCCTCAAGTCCGGCAACGCCGTCATCCTGCGTGGCGGCTCTGAAAGCTTCGAGACCTCCGAGGCCATCCACTCCTGCATGCTCGACGGCCTCAAATCCGCCAACCTCCCCGCCGCTGCCATCCAGTTCATCCCCACCCGCGACCGCGAGATGGTGACGGCCATGCTCCAGGCCACCGACTGGATCGACGTCATCGTCCCCCGCGGCGGCAAGGGCCTCGTCGGCCTTGTCCAAAGGGAAGCCCGCGTCCCCGTCTTCGCCCACCTCGAAGGCATCTGCCACGTCTACGCCGACCGCGACGCCGACCTGGAAAAAGCCCGCCGCGTGGTCCTGAACGCCAAGACCCGCCGCACCGGCATTTGCGGCTCGGCCGAATGCCTGCTGATCGACTGGCAGTTCTACACCAAGCACGGCGGCGTCCTGATCGAAGACCTCCTCAGAGCCGGCGTCGAAGTCCGCACCGAGGGCGAGCTTCTGAAGATCCCCGGCACCAAGCGCGCCGCGCCCGATGATTTTGGTCGCGAATTCCTGGACATGATCATCGCGGCGAAGCTTGTCGACGGCGTGGATCAGGCCATCGACCACATCCGCAAATACGGCAGCCAGCACACCGAGGCGATCCTGACCGAAAACGACGCCACCGCCGACCGCTTCTTCCAGCGCCTCGACAGCGCCATCCTGATGCGCAACGCCTCGACCCAGTTCGCCGACGGGGGCGAGTTCGGGATGGGCGCGGAAATCGGAATCGCCACCGGCAAGATGCACGCCCGCGGTCCCGTGGGGGCAGAGCAGCTGTGCAGTTTCAAGTACCTGGTGACGGGCGACGGGACGATCCGAAGCTAGGGTGCCGACGCTGCCGCAGTGCATCCCGGAAGGTTGAAAATGCTTGCGCAGATACTGTTCGCGACACCTTCCGCCTTGAGCAGGCGGTCTTCCAGCACGTCCGGGTCGGCATAAAGGTCCCAATAGACGCTCACGCCTGCACCAACGTCGCGGCGCATTTGGCACCGGACCGACCCATTCGGTGCGGGCTCGGTCTGGCACACGGCCTTGACCGTACCGCCCTCCGGGCCTGCGGCAAGGACCAGACGCTCTCCCTCGGCCAAGGCAAAGCTCTCATCCGTCGCGGCCTTTGGAATTGCGAAATCGCCAAGCCGAATTCCCTCCGGATCGAAGAACACAATGTCATGTGGAAGCAAGCGGAGAGCGCCAGCGTCCCGACGCGTGCAAAGGAGCTCTTCCCACCTCTGGCTCTCCGGAGACCCGCAGGGGCCACGCGGCAGATTCCAGAGTTCAACGGAAAGCGCGCTTGTGGTCAGGCGCTCCGCTCCATTTGACGTATCCCGACAGATGCTGCGGCGGTGCTCGGGAGAGAACAGGTATCGACCATCGGCACGGATGTCCGAGCCAAGATAGAGGCGGAGCGCATTGCTCCAGGGAACCGATCCCTTGCTGTCCGCCAGTGTCAGCAAGATCGGCCTTGCCGTGCATTCTGCTGGGGCCGGTCGGCGTTCCCATCGGTCGAATGCCGCCTTGCCGAACCAGGTTCCCGGCAAGGCAAGGATGCCGACGACATTCAGCAAGACCAGTCCTTTGCCGCCCAGCCCCAGCGACCTGGCAGAAAGCACGACCGCACGCGCAAGGATCGGTACGGGCAAGGCCCAGACCACGAAGTCCAGCCAGAAATTGCCAAGGCGCACCAGGAAGGCGGGCACCTCGGCTGCCGTAAAGGTTGCGACACCCCACCCAACTCCGGTGACGATACCCAGATAGACGGCGCAGAGACCAAGAAAGGACGGCCAGCCCCGCATTGCAAAGGGCAGGTAGACGATCACAAGCCAGATCAACAGAAGGGGGATGAAGACAGCCAACCCGACTGCTCCAGTCCGGCGTCAGAACGTCAGCCGGATCGTCGTGTCGCCGATCTCGGTGATCAGCCGCCGGCCCTGACGGGCAAGCTCGTCCGGCACCAGCGCGAAATGCACCTGCGCCGCCCCGATCTCGGCCGGGGCGCGCGGCTCGGTCAGCACCTCCCACAGCGCGGGGTCCACCTTCAGCCGCGGCGCCTCGGCCAGGATAGACCACCCCGTCTCGCTGCGCATGACGCTGACCTTGCCGCCATAGGCCAGCGCACTTTCCAGGCATTGCAAGAGAAGGAACACCAGCCGCACCTCGCGCCGCGACAGGTCGGTAGGGCTGGTCCAGCCGTAGGCCACCCGCCCCCCCCGCGACAGGTCGCCCAGGATCGAGGCCACCTCGGACCGCGCGATCCGCTGGTCGCTCGAGGCCTGGCCGAAGCAGATGCGGAAGAACCGGATCCGCGCATTGGCATTGGCCACGCTTTCCGAGATCAGCGCCATTTCGGGACGCGTCCCGCCCGGCTCCATCGCCAGAAGCTCCACCCCGTTGCCTATCGCGCCGATCGGGCTGATAAGGTCGTGGCAGATGCGTGAGGCGATCAGGGCGGCGAGGTCGGGCTTGTCTTGCATCGCGGATCCGGGACAAAGGACGGGAAATGGCAGCGCTATTGGAGCCGGGAATGCTGGTACGCCACCCGGAGCAGCCGGACTGGGGTCTCGGTCAGGTACAGTCGAACATTGACAACAGGGTGACAGTGAACTTCGAACATGCCGGAAAGGTCGTGATCGACAGCAAGCGCATCTTCCTTTTGCCTGTGGCCGGGTCTGATCACCCATAGTGCGAATCCGCCGGGGAAACTCAACCGGGAATTGCTGCGGTTTTCGCTTTCGCGGCCAGATGGTTGCAATGCCGCCAGCCCATGTCTAAGTCAGGTTAGCCAGAAGCCCCTGCGAAGCCGATGACCGTCGAAGTCTCTCCCTACGCTGTCCGGCTGGCCACCACGCCCGAGGACCTGACGGCCGCGCAGGCGCTGCGCTACCAGGTCTTCGTGAGGGAGCTTGGCGGGAACGGGCCGCTCGTCGACCATGCCGCCGGGCTGGAGCGCGACGCCTTCGACCCCTACTTCGACCACCTGATCCTCGTCGACCGCCGAGTGGACCCTACCACCCGCGCCCATGTCATCGGCGCCTACCGCATCCTGCCCTGCGACCGCCGCCCCGCCGCCGGGCGCTTCTATTCCGAGACCGAGTTCGATCTGAGCCCGCTTCTCGCCTCGGGCCGCAAGCTGCTGGAGCTTGGCCGCTCCTGCGTCCATGCCGACCATCGGGGCGGAACGGCCATGTTCCACCTCTGGAACGGGCTGGCGGAATACGTCCTTGACCGCGGGATCGAAGTCCTGTTCGGCGCGGCCAGTTTCCACGGTACCGAAGTCGCGCCCCTGGCCGAGCCCCTGTCCTGGCTACACCACCACCACCTCGCGCCCCCGGCCATGCGGGTCCGCGCCCTGCCGCCCCACCGGCAGGAGATGGACCTGATCCCGCCGGACCGGCTGGACCGCCGCGCCGCCATGGCCGCGACCCCTGCGCTCATCAAGGCCTACCTGCGGCTTGGCGGCTTTGTCGGCGACGGGGCCTGGATCGACCGCGACTTCAACACCACCGATGTCTGCCTGGTGATGGACACCGGCCAGATGTCCGCCCGCCACCGGGAATTCCTGATCCGCAAGGCCGGCACATGAGCGACTGGAAGGACATCCCCCCGCCACCCCTGCGTATGACGCCGCTCGGCTGGCTCCGCGTCCTCTGGCGCGGCGCGCTGGTCGGGTCAGTCACCTATGGCGGGCTGGTCGTCCTGCTGCTGGTGCGACTGGTCGAATGGCCGCTCTTCGGCCAGGCGCGGCCCGTAACGCCCCACATCACCAAGGCTGTCTGCCGCCTGGCCCTGGTCCTGATGCGCCTTCCGCTTACCGTCCACGGCCGCCCGATGACCCGGCCCGGCGCCATCGTCGCGAACCACTCCTCCTGGCTGGACATCTTCGTCCTGAACGCCGCCCAGACGATCTACTTCGTCGCCAAGGCCGAGGTCGCGGGCTGGCCCGGCATCGGCTGGCTGGCGCGTGCCACCGGGACCGTCTTCATCGCCCGCAAGGGGACCGAGGCGAAGAAGCAGCAGGAGATCTTCGAACAGCGCCTGCAGGCCGGGCATCGGCTCCTGTTCTTCCCCGAGGGCACCTCGACCGACGCGATCCGCGTCCTACCCTTCAAGTCCACGCTCTTCGAGGCCTTCTTCTCCCCCGCCCTCGAACACTCGATGCACATTCAGCCGGTCACCGTGATCTTCCACGCCCCCGACGGCACGGACCCGCGGCATTACGGCTGGTGGGGAGACATGGATTTCGCCACGCACCTGGTGAAGATGCTCGCCACTCCGCGCCACGGCCGGGTCGAGGTCATCTTCCACCCCGAAGTGCCAGTGGACGCCTTCGAAAACCGCAAGGTCCTGGCCCAGCACTGCGAACGGGTGATCCGCACGGCGCATGTGAAGGCGGAAGCCTGAGCCTAGGCCTGCCGCAGGACCTTCGCCATCGGCCGCCCCTTCGCCAGCTCGTCCACCAGCTTGTCCAGGATCCGGATCTCGCGCATCAGCGGCTCGGCGATTTCTTCGATCCGGACACCGCAGATCACCCCGGTCACCTGCTCGCGGGCCGGGTTCAGCCGGGGAGCTTCCGCGAAAAATCGCTGGAAGTCTTGGCTTTCGGCCAGCACGCGCTCCAGGCTTGCCGGGTCGTGCCCGGTCAGCCAGCAGATCACCTCGTCCAGCTCAGCCTTCGTGCGGCCCTTCTTCTCGACCTTCGTCACGTAGAGCGGATACACCTTCGCCACGCTCATCCCATAGACGCGATGCGCCATGTCGGACCTCCCGTAGGGTGGGCGATCCGCCCACCGCCCGTTTCACCGCAGACGACGCAGCAGCTCCAGCGAGGGTTCCCCGGTCACCGGCAATCCGACGCTTGCCTGATAGGCGCTGATCGCCTCGCGGGTCTTGGTACCGATCACCCCGTCCGACCCGCCGGTGTCGAAACCTGCCGCGGTCAGCAGGCGCTGCAATTCCTGCCGGTCGGCCTGGGTCATGCCCGACGCATCCGGCCCGAACGACGCCTGCACCGGCCCCCGGCCCAGAAGCCGGTCCGACAGGTGCCCCACGCCGATCGCGTAGTTCTGCGCGTTGTTGTAGCGCAGGATCGTCGCAAAGTTCTGCGTCAGCAGGAAATGGGGGCCGCCCCCGCCGTTGCCACCTGCGATGATCGACCCGCCCGCCAGGGCGCGCCCATCGGCCGACCGAACGCCCTGCGCCGCCCAGGCCTCGGCCGACTGGCCCTTGCCGCGCCCCAGAAGCCCCGCGTTGAACCCGGCAGGAAGGACCACCTCCATCCCCCAGGGCAGCCCCCGCGTCCACCCCGACTTCGCCAGGTAGGCCGCCGTCGAAGCCAGCGAATCCGTAGGGTCCTCGCCCCAGATGTCGCGCCGCCCGTCGCCGGTGAAATCCACCGCATAGGCAAGGTACGAGGTCGGGATGAACTGGGTATGCCCCATCGCGCCCGCCCAGCTTCCGACCATACCCCCGGCCGAGACATCGCCCGCCTGCAGGATCTTCAGCGCTGCGACGAGCTGGCTTTCGAAGAACTCGCCCCGCCGCCCCTCGTAGGCCAGCGTCGAAAGCGCACTGATCACGGGGACATTGCCGCGCCTTGTGCCGAAGAAGCTTTCCAACCCCCAGACGGCGGCGACGACATGGCCCTCGACCCCATAGCGGCTTTCGATCTGCGACAGGACGCCGCCGTATTGCGCGAATTTCTGGCGACCAAGGCTGACGCGTTCATCCGAGGCGGCGATGTTCAGGTAGTCTTCAAGGCTCCGCTTGAACTCGGTCTGGTTGCGGTCGCGCTCGATCACCTCGGGCAGGAACCCCGCGCCCCGGAAGGCCGCGTCGACCGTGCCGGAAGGGATGCCGCGCGACACGGCCCGGCCCTTGAACCCTTCGACCCAGGCATCCCAGCCCGCATTCGGGACAGCCCTCGGCGCCGCATCCGGCGCCCGGTATCCCCCGCCACCCGACCGGCCCGAGGACATGCAGGCCGACAACAGCGCCGCCGATCCTGCCAGAAGCGCTCCGCGCCGCGTGAGTCCGCCCGTCATTGCCGCCTGTCGCATGATCCTGCCCGCCATCTGCTCTTGTTATCCCTGCATGATAGCCCCCGCACTTGTCCGGGGCCAAGCCCCGCCGAGACGGTCTGGCAAGGGCACGCCCATCCGGCCGACGCTCGACTCATTGAATGAGCTTATTAGATGTGTTCATATGAATATGAGTTGGCCGTTGTCAGGAACCATATGATGGCCAGTGAGGACCTGCTGGACGGACTGATCGACCACATATACGACGCCTCGCTCCACCCGGACCGATGGGGCGAGGTCATGGCCCAGGTCGGCGCAACGGTCGGCGCGACCAGTGGGACCAGCCTCTGGTTCGCGCAAGGCGGGTCCGAACTTCTTCAGGCGCATGTCTGGAACATCGATCCCGCGGCTCTGGACGAATACCAGCAGCACTACCTGTCCTTCTGCCCCCGCTACCGCGCCTCACAGGGTCTGTCCGTCGGGGCGGTTTACGATGACCGCGACGAACGGGCCGCTCCGTCCCGGACCGCGCGGGAATACTACGACTTCATGGATCGCTACGAGCTTGGTCTGGCCCGGATCGTTCTGGCCGAAAAGCGCCCCGACCTGACCATCGGAATGAATTTCTACAACCGCACCGAGGATGGGCTTTCCAGCGACGGAGAGCGCATGCTGGCACGTCTCGCGCCCCATTTCCGGCGCGCCTGCAACCTGGTCCAACGGCTCGGCGACGTCGCGGATCGGGCGGCCCTTGCCGAATCCTGGTTCGCTGCCCGCACGGCATCGCTGACCTTGGATGTCTCGGGCAACGTCGTCCGGGTCAATGAGGCGGCCGAAAAGCTGCTCGGGCTTGCCGACGGCCTGCGCATCGTACAGCGCCGGCTGGTCGCGGCGACGGCGGCTGACCAGGCCCGCCTGCGCGAGGAACTTGGCCCTGCCCTTGGGCTTGCCCAGGGCTCCGGGTCACGCTCCGACGGCAGTTTCGTCCTTCTGTCCAGGCCCTCGGGTGAACCGCCCTTTGCGGTATCGGCAGTCCCAGTCACCCGACCGACCAGCCGCGAGCGGGCCATCGTCACCATCTCACCCACGGTTCCGCACATCAGTCCCAAAGCCTTGCATCGGGCCTTCGGGCTGACGCCCAGCGAAGCCAGCGTCGCCGCCGCCCTGGCCGAGGGCAAATCCCCCGAGCAGATTGCCCGCGGCCGCCTGGTCAGCCTTCAGACCATCCGCAGCCAGATGAAAGCGATCTATGCCCGGCTCGACGTCAGCTCCCAGGCGGAACTCGTCTCGCGGATCACTGCAGCCGCACTGGGGGCGCGGCTGTAGCGTCAGACTCTCCGCAGCTGAAGGTGGCGGTCATCACCCGCCAGCCTGCCGCGTCGCAAAGCAGCGTCACGACGATCGTGCGCCGGATCTGGGCGTCCTCCTGCACGATGCAGCCCGTGGCGATCCGATCGCGCACGTCGATCCAGTCGATGCGCGGCAAGGGCAACCCGCGCGGGACAAGGCGCGCCATGAAGGACATATAGGTCGGGCGGTCGGCGGCGATGAAGAGTCCATCCTCGACACCGACGGCCATAAACTGCGGGTGCAGGTGCGCCTCGAGGTCCACGGAACCACCAGAGACGCAGGCGATCAGCAGCCGCTGAACCTCGGTTTCATCATGCAGATCTCGCATTCGGCCCCCCCAGGTATCCATCCCTGGGGGCTGGTATCTTTCGTTTTGCAACCGGTTGCATCCCCTGGATTGGGGATGACGGCCCGCCATTCTTTGGCTTGCCTTCCGCAGGGTTGTGGATGCCGGTGAAGCGTTCAACCGGAAACAGATTTGCCCGGGCCAGTCCTGCGTCCTGACGAACGCTTGAAGCCCTCCGATGGCTTGCGCAGCGGTTAACAGAATCTGAACGTCCACGGCCAAGCCATTGACTTGCAATGGATTACCGCAGCGGACCAGCGTGGACCGCAGGTCAGTCGCCTTGCTTCTTCAGCTTGTACGCGATCTGCCGCAGCATCCCGTGGAAGGTCTGCACCTCGGCCCGGGTCAGCCCCAGCCGCCCCCACATGTTGCGCAGGTTCTGCTTCATCCCCTCGACCTTCGTCGCCGGAAAGAAGAACCCCGCCGCCTCGAGCCGCTCCTCGAAGTGGTCCGCGAGCCGCTCGACCTCCTCCCGGTTCGCAAGCTCGGTCCGCGCCATCTCGCGGACCACGGGGGGCACGTCAAAGCCCTGCCGGCCCCATTCATACCCCATCAAAAGGACGCACTGCGCCAGGTTCAGCGAGGGAAACTCCGGGTTCACCGGGACCGACACCGTAGCATTGGCCCGGATGATGTCCTCGTTCTCCAGCCCTGCCCTCTCGGGTCCGAACATGACGCCGACCTTCTTCCCCTCTGCGGCGAGCGCCCGGGCCACCGCCATCGCGTGTTCCGGCGTCACAACGTCCTTGACCAGCTCCCGCCGCTGCGAGGTCGTGGCGAAGACGTAGTCGCAGTCGGCGATGGCCGGCGCGAGATCGGGGAAAAGCTGCGCGTCGTCCAGCAGACGCCCCGCGCCCGAGGCCATCGCGACCGCCTTGGGGTTCGGCCAGCCGTCCCGCGGCCCCACTACCCGCATCCGCGTCAGCCCGAAGTTCAGCATCGCCCGCGCTGCGGCTCCGATGTTCTCGCCCATCTGCGGCCGGACAAGAATGAAGACGGGGGGGATCATGGGCAGACCTCTGCGAAAACCTCGCCGCCAGATAGGCTAGGCCCGCACGACAGGCAAGCGCTCGCCACCGTGCGGACCCTGCCGCCCAAGGTAGCCAAGCCGTTGAAACGCTGATAGACGGACGCGACACAGACCCCGGAGCCCGAAATGGCCGCAGACGAGCGCCCGCAGATCACCCTCATCACGCCCCCGACTTTCGATCCCGAGACCTTCTCGGACCGGCTTGGCCTGATCCTCGACGGGACCCCGATCGCCTGCCTGCGCCTGTCCCTTGCCACGCGCGACGAGGACACGCTGATGCGCGCCGCCGATGCCGCGCGCGAGGCGGCCCATGCCCGCGATGTGGCCGTGGTGATCGACAACCACATGATCCTGGCCGAACGCCTGGGCCTGGACGGCGTCCACCTGACCGACGGCGCGCGCAACGTCCGCAAGGCGCGCAAGGACCTGGGTGCCGATGCCATCGTCGGCGCCTTCTGCAAGACCTCGAAGCATGAAGGCATGACGGCCGGCGAAGCCGGGGCGGACTATGCCGCCTTCGGCCCGATCGGCGCGACGAGCCTTGGCGACGGCAGCCGGGCGGAGTTCGAGCTTTTCGAATGGTGGTCCGAAGTGATCGAGGTCCCGATCATCGCCGAAGGTGCGCTGACGGCCGAGCTGGTGGCAAAGTTCGGCCCGGTGACCGACTTCTTCGCCGTGGGTGAAGAGATCTGGTCCGCCGAGGACCCGCTGGCCGCACTGAAGGCCCTGCTCGCGCCGTTGGGCTGAGCGTTCGGCCGCGTCTCACTTAGCGTCAAGAGGCTGCACAAGGGGCGGTCGGGTGAACCGGCCCCGATCTGCCGCTGCAACCGGGCGGAGCGTCAGACGCTCCGTCCGGAAACGCGCGGCCAGCGCCATCAGTCCAGCTTGCGGATATAGGTCCAGGTCGGCACGTTTGCCCCCCGCGCCACCGAGAAGCTTTCGGCGTCGCCCAGGTACTGGAAGCCCGCATTGGTCAGGACGCGGGCCGAGCCCGGGTTGTCCTGGAAAGCTTCGGCGAACATCGTGCAGTTCTTCTGCGGATTTGCCGCGACCAGCGCCTGCACGGCTTCGGAGGCGATGCCGTGGTTCCAGAAGGCGGGGGCCACCCAGAAGGCGATCTCGGACTGGCCCCGGTCCATCTTCTTCAGTGAAATGACACCCAGAACCTCGGGCAGGGACGACCGCGTCCCATCCATGACCCAGATGTCCTCCTCGGACCCGGCGGTCATGGCACGGGTGCAGAATGCCTCGGCCGCGCCGGGGGGCAAGGGATGCGGGATGCCCTGGGTCGCCTCGGCCACGCGTTTGTCGCCGGCGTAGAGCGCGAACAGTCCTGCGTCGGACTTTCGCACGGGGCGAAGCGTGAAGCGGTCGGTCGCAATCTCGACCGGCGGGACGATCTTCTCCAGGATCATGGCTTCCCTCCTTCGAAGCTCATGTGGGGATTGTCGGTTAACCCGGCAATCGCCCGAATGTTTGGCCCTTTCGGGGTCGTGGCATGGCATTCCGCCACATTCCCGGTCTGAGGCCGGAAACGAGATGGGGGACCGGCTTGCGCCGATCCCCCATCTACAATCCGATTGTAAAGGTTCGGCTTACTCGGCTGCCTCCGCCACGGGGAGAACCGAAATGAAGGTGCGGCCTTTGAGACCTTTCTTGAAGGTCACGCGGCCCTCGACGGTCGCGAAGATGGTATGGTCGGTGCCCATGCCAACGCCTTCGCCCGGGAACCATTGGGTCCCGCGCTGACGGCAGATGATGTTGCCCGGAATGGCGTGCTGGCCACCGAACAGCTTCACCCCAAGACGACGACCGGCCGAGTCACGACCGTTGCGGGACGAACCGCCTGCTTTCTTGTGTGCCATGGGGGATTACTCCTGCGCTGCAGCGGCCTTGGCGGCACGCTTCGGTTTCTCGGCCTTCTCGGCGGGCTTGGCCGCGCCGGGGGCTTCATGGGCGGCGCGGCGCGCGGCAACGGTGCCGACGGCGGCCTTGACGCCCGACTTGTCCGCGCCCTTTTCCAGCACTTCGGTCACGCGCACCAGCGTCAGGTGCTGGCGGTGGCCCTTGGTGCGCTGGCTGGAGTGCTTCCGGCGGCGCTTGACGTAGTGGATGGTCTTCTCGCCCTTGATCTGGTCGATGACCTCGGCCTGCACGGCCGCACCTTTGACGAAGGGCACACCGATCGTGGTGCCGACCATCAGGACGTCGTTGAACTGGATCTTTTCACCGGCAACGGCATCAAGCTTTTCCACGCGCAGCACGTCACCCGCCTGCACCTTGTACTGCTTGCCGCCGGTCTTGAGGACCGCAAACATGGGTCTTTCCTTCCATCTCTCCGCGCCCTGTGGCCCCCATTCCTGGGCGTTCCCGGGGTTTCCCCGCCTCGGACAGCGCGCCCCTGAAGGGCGTCATTGCAAAAACATCACGGGCCGAGAGTCACCCCCTGGCCCGAGATGCGCGCTTATGCGTCGAAGCCCGGGCGGAGTCAAGCAGCCTTGGGGTCAGATATCGCGACCCTGCATCGCCCGCCCTGCGGCCCGGCCAAGGTCCAGTGACACGTCGCGGAAGACGGTGTCGAAGGCGCTGAACAAGGCCGCGTTCAGCACCTGCCCCGCAGGGCTTTCCCAGAAGGCGACGTAGCTTTGCAGTTCGGCCTCGGTCAGCGGATGATAGGCAAGGCCCAGGTAGGCATAAAGCCAGGTGGAGGTGTCCGCCCGCACCTGGTCTTCCTGGCCCCAGACGTCGGACAGAAGCTGGTCCTGCGGGATCGCGCCATAGGCGCCCGTCTCCGACATCCCGGTCATGAAGGCAAGGCTGCCGGACATCGCCCCGGCCACGTTCATCTCCAGCAGGTCCCCCGCCTCGATCATCTGGCGGATCAGCGCGACCTTCGGGTCCCGGGCGGCCGCGGCATCCTCGGCAGAAACGCGGGCCGCCTCCTCGGTCGCGGTGTCGATGAAGGCGCGCCGCGCCTCTATCTCAAGCCCGATGACCTTCTGCCCAAGGTCCGAACGGAAGAAGGCGATCACCTCGTCCACCGCTTCGGGCTGGGTGGACAAGGCCCTCTCCAAGGCCTCGGTGAAGGCCGCATGAAGCCGGTCCGCGTCATAGATGCCAGCGACCTCGGCCTCCCAATCCGCCCCGCCGACCGTGGGGAACATGTCCGACTGCAACTCCGCCCCGTGGGAGATCCCCTCCTCGCGCAGGACCTCGAACAGATCGCCAAGCCGCATCGCCTCGTCCAGCCCGTCGACCGAGACCCCTGCGACGGGATCGGCCGGCGTGGTTTCGGCAAAGGCCGGCGGCGTGCAGGCGACCAGTGCCGCGAGTGCAAGGCGGGAAAGAAGCATCAGCGGGCCCTTCCAAAGGTTCGACGGTTCAGAGCTAGTGCCTCCGTTCCGGCTTGCCAAGCCGACGGTCCGCAACTGCCCGTGATCGTCCCCGCGCCTCTGGACCGGATTTCTGCCGATTGCCCCTTGCGCAACGGTCTTGGCCCGGCTATCCACCCCGCCACATAGACGACCCCTGAAGCGCGGAGAGGTGACGGAGTGGTCGATCGTGGCGGTCTCGAAAACCGTTGTAGGTTTGCGCCTACCGTGGGTTCGAATCCCACCCTCTCCGCCATTCATTCCCTTTGACTCACAAAACACCAATAATATAAGATTCCCGGGCACTTCCCTTGGAGAGGGCCACTGTTTTGGGAACTAGATTGGGCACTAACTACCACCCTCCATCGCTTGTCCAAATCCCCTCCAAGGGCAACAAGTGGTTCGTAGTCATCACCAAGCCAACGGAGCTACAGGCGGGATCGAATATCCAGGTTCGTCGCTCAACCGGCACGTCTGACAAGCGGACAGCGGAAACGGCGATGCCTGGTATCGCGTCGCAGATTTACCGTGAATTCGATGCCGCCCTGAACGCTCAGCCGACCCCGGCTCCCATCACGTTCCGATATCTTTCTGACGAAGAGTCACGGGCAGACCCGTTCGCGCATCGCCGGATGCTGCCACCTGCGAAATCCCCCAAGGACCCGGCCACCAACCTTTCCCGGTTCATCATCGATTACCTAGCCTACCTGGAGACCAACCAGATTGGTTCCAACAAGGAACGAAGCACCAGGAAGACCCGCTGTGGCGAGTTCCTGCGGTGCGTTGGTGATATCCACATCACGGAGGTCAAGAAAGTCCACGCATACCAGTATGAGGACTCGCTTGCTCAGAAGGGACTTGCTAACAAGACGATTACCAGCGCCATCAGCAGAATTTCGGTCCTGTTGGTGCGGGCCGAGAAGCTTGGCATCATCGATGCAAACCCCTTCACGAACCTGAGTATGGATGACTACGGGAAGCGGGCTGAGTCCTATCTGCCCTTCGATCCTGCCGAGATGAAGACAATCTTCGCTCAGAAGATGACTGAACAAGATCGGTTGTGCTTGACCCTACTGGCGACCACTGGCGCACGTCTGGATGAAATCGCTCTGTTGGATTGGTCCCAGATCAAGACGGAAACCGGTATCACCTACCTGGACCTCCGGAATGCAGAGAAGATCAAGAATGCTCAGTCACGCCGGGTAGTCCCGATACACTCACGAGTCGCGCCTATGCTGGAAAAGCGGGGCGTAGGGCGCATCTTCGACTATCCTCTGGATAGTGACGGCAAGGCCCAGAACGCCGCTGGCAAGCGGCTTTCCCGCTATGTGAACAAGGTCACGGAAGACCCTCGCAAAGTGCTGCATTCGCTCCGTCACACGTTCAAAGACATGCTCAAGAATGCCGGGGTGACACCGGACATGGTGACCAAGCTGGAAGCTGGTGAAATCCAGCTTGAGGCGTTCGCGGATGCCATCAATCAGGGGCAGGTCAGCAAGGAACTTAATGACCGGATTACGGGCCACGCCATGCCGGATGTGGCCGGGCGGTATGGGCTTGGGCATGCCTTGATTCCCCGTGCTGCAGCGATTGAGAAGCTTCGGCTAGAGTTCTTACCCAGCTAGTCCGGTGTGACATTTCGGGCTGAGGCATCCAACTGGGCGAGGACTCTACAGATTGTTGGTGAGAAGTTTTTTTCGCCGGGCAGCCGTAGCCACTGCCGCCTAAGGCCTCGGGGATGCATCCGCCGATAGTGTCATTCGTTCATCAACTGTTCCACCATGCCGTCGAGGACCTGCTTGTGTTGGTTCCAGTCTGGCACTTCACGGTCCAGGACCCGGAAGAATTCTGGGCCGTGGTTGTGGTGGATCAGGTGGGCGAGTTCATGGATGATCACGTAGTCCACACTCGCCCGAGGTGCCTTTATCAAGTGCGGGTTCAGGATGATCCGGCCAGATGGGGAACATGAACCCCATTGCCGGGTCATCTCCAACAGATTGAACGGTGGCGTCGTATCCACCCATGAAAGCTTCGCAGACAGTAAGTCCAGGCGTTGAGCAAGGTAATCGCGAGCCCTGGAGCGATACCACCCCCGCACACGCCCCTTGATGTCGTCCGGGTCACCTGTGCGGGATTCGACCTCCAGCCGGTTTCCGCGCAACTTTGCAGTTTTCGACGGCTTGGCGGTGATGACCACCTTCAACAGATAGCGACGGCCCAGGTAGAGCACCTGTTCGCCGGACACGTATTCGCGTGGTCGCACCAGTGCAAACCTCTGAACTGCGTCGGTGACGTGGGTGGTAATCCACCTCGCCCGCTTCTGGACGGCACGCTGCACGGTCTCGTCGGAATAGCCCGGCGGAGCATCGACGATCACTGTTCCGTTGGGCTCGACATGGATGGCAATGCGGGTGGACCGTTTGGGGTCTTCCTGGACATGATAGGGCAACTTGGCGTCGCCATAGATCAGAACGAAAGACTTCGTCACGAACGACCCCGGGCGTGACCCGTACGGACTATGGTGATGACACGCTCGATCAACTCGGTAGCTCGTTCCAGGCCCCCAAGAAATTTGAAGTATCGTGGCAACAAGGCACGGCGTATCTCGGCTTCGATGCTGCCTGGGTTGATCGAGTAGGTGAGGATGGCGTTATCTACCGCAGCTTCGATGTGGTGGGCTTCGGCTACAAGCTGATCTTCCGAGATTCCGTCGAGGCCACCGGCACCAATGGTATCGAGGAAAGCCCCATAGAAGGCTTGTGCCATGGGATGATCGGCGAACCGATCCGGCAACCCCGGCGTGGATCGCCTGGCCACTTGTGCTTCGAGGTCTTTGAACAACGTGAATTGCTTGCCGGGATAGTCGAAGAGAGCATCGGCCTCGCGGATGGCCTCCTTGAGAAGCTCAGAGAAGACACGTTGCGCATACGGGTCATCGATCAGGTCTTGTTCAATAGTCTTCCGGATACGGGTCTTGATCAGGTCAGCCTCGGTCCGGGTCTTGTCATCGGACCAGTCCTCTGGGTCATCTGGCCCGCCCAGATCACCCACCAGGATCACTCCATCTGGGTCGATGATCTCCTGTCCGATCACCTGTTTGTCCACCAGCCGCCGTATCTGGGCTTCATACTCGGAGAAGTCCACGACCTCTTGGGCATCACGCTTGGACTGGATACGCACCTCAGTGAAGAACTTGAGGTCCCGTTTGTAGGTTCGGATCAGGTCTTCCGAAAATGCCCCATCCTCAAAGAATGCCCGCGATGACAGGGCCAGCTTTAGACACATCCCGAACGCGGTGAGGGCATCATAGAAATCCTCACGAACTTTCTGGTTTGCGTCAAAGCTCAAGCCAGAACCGTCATCCGCCAGACGCGGCACCAGAATGCGACGGAACTGTTCGCGGTCAGCACGGTTGGTCACACCCGCGAAGATGGCCCACAAGGCATCATGCAGGGCGGGTAGGCGCTTATACTCGGTCGAGACGTTGGAGATGGTGCCCGCCAGGTCGTCGATGTCGTAGCCGCCTTGGGTCTGGGCCGCGAGGTCCTGATACTCACGGATGGACGTGTCCAGTTCCGCCAGAATACCCCGGTAGTCGATCAGGAACCCGTGCTTCTTTGCGTCATGCAGCCGGTTCACGCGGGCGATGGCCTGGAGCAGGTTGTGGCCTTTGAGGTTCTTGTCGATGTAGAGAACCGCGTTTCGAGGCTCGTCGAACCCAGTCAACAACTTGTCCACGACGATCAGGATATCTGGTGGTCCATCGGTGCTGAAATCCTCGATCACCCCGGTCTCATAAGCCTCGGGATCATTCCCGACGTTGGCTTTCCACCATGCCTGAACCTCTGGCGCTTTCGATTCATCGGCCTCTTCGTGACCTTCACGGGTATCCGGTGCGGATATGACCACGGCGCTGGTCACCAACCCGGTGGCATCCAGGGCATTCTTGTATCGGATGGCGGACAGCTTGCTGTCGGTGGCCAGTTGGGCTTTCAGGCCATCATGTTCGAAGTTTGCTTTGAAATGCTTGGCAATATCAAACGCGATCAGATCGATCCTGCTCAAAGCTCCATAGATGTGTCCACGGGTCGAATATTTTTGTTTGAGGTCAGATTTCTGTGCCTCAGACATACCCTCGGTGAAGTAGTCAAACTGGGCATCTATCGCGGCCTCGTTGACATCGACCACCGGCCTTCGTTCTTCATAAACCAAAGGCGTGACGGCCCCGTCATCGACCGCCCGTTGCATGGTATAGGCGTGAAGGATCGGGCCGAATTTGTTCCTGGTCTTGTCGTCTTTCAGCAGAGGGGTTCCGGTGAACGCGATAAATGCGGCATTGGGCAGAGCTTTCCGCATCCGCTCATGGTTCTCTCCACCTTGGCTGCGGTGACCTTCATCCACCAAGACTATCAGCTTGTCCGAAGCGTTCTGGCACTCTGGCAGTTTGGTGGCCGAGTTGAACTTTTGCAGCAGTGTGAAAATGATCCGTTCGGACCCCGATCCGATCCGCACCGCCAGGTCACGACCAGACTGGACCTTTGCCGCCGCTCCATCCTTCTTGGTCGCCACATCTGATCCGAAGGCACCACCGGTCAGGAATGTTCCGCTGAGTTGTTTTTCCAGATCGACACGATCCGTCACCACGATGACTCGGGCACCGGCAAGCTCCGGTTCCAGGAGCAAAGCCTTCGTCAGGAACACCATCAGGTTGGATTTGCCCGATCCGGTGGTATGCCAAATCACACCCCCCACACGGCGCCGGTCGGTTTTTATCTTCCGCACCTGGGCGATAAGCCCCTTTACCCCCTCCACGTGGTGTTTGGGGGCGGCTTTCTTCCGGTTTTTCTTGGCTTACAAAAAAAACCGCCGGGTGAAATCTAGAAGCCTGTCAGGACGCATCAGGCTGACCAACAGACGATCTTGATCGGTTACCAGCACGTGTGACCCATGCAGCCGGTCAAAGGCTTCCAGGGCCCATCTGGGACGGTCTGCGAAGATTGCCGTCCGATGTGCTGCCGAAAGAGGGGTGCCCTTTATCTGAGCCATCTCGGCTTCTGGGATGTCTTCCTCACGCCAAGATGACCAAAACTTCTTTTTCGTGTCGGTGGTGCCATAGCGCCCATCGACACCCGAGATGGACAGCAGCAACTGTGAATAGACATACAAGTCCTGGATACCATCACCCATCTGGTTGCGCAGATGCTGACTGATACCTTCTTCCACCATCGCGGTGGGTTTGGTCGATGAAATTGGCCGCTTGGCCTCGATCACCACCAGCGGGATGCCGTTCACATAACACACGATATCCGGGCGGAACCGGCCCATCCCGGCGGGACGTTCCACACTCAGTTCTTCCGTCACCTGAAACCGGTTCGCATTGATGTCGGCCCAGTTGATCAGCGGCACCGTGATGCTGGCGCGTTGGCCGTCCACGAACTCGGTGACCGTGATCCCCATGGTGAGATGCTGATAGATTGCCCGGTTGGCTGGGATCAGCCCCTGGGACAGTCCGGTCTGGGTGACCTCACGCATCACCTGGGCGATACCGGCTGGGGAGAGTGGGTAGGTCTTCCCCTTGTGGTCGAACCGGTGCCGCGTGAGGTGTTCCCTCAGCACATCTTCCAGCACCACAGCCCGCTCAGAGCCCCGCAGAGCCATGCACTGCGCCGGGGAGAGGTAATCCCACCCCAGCACCGTAAGGATGTGCAGGGCGGGCAGCTTGGCCGCAGCTTCTTCACGGGTGTCGGGGATGTGGTGGCCAGACATATCAGGACCCATCCAAAGCGAATTGGTTGAGTTCGACTTTCATACCATCAAAGAGAAAGCGGTTCTGCATCGATTGCCAACGGCCTATGATCTCATCGCCCATCGGGATTTCGTCGATCTTGGCCAAGTCTAGGGTTTCCTCTTCGTGGAACGGGGCTTTCAACCCATTCTCAGTATCGGCATCACCCACGATCACGAATCCAAGTCGCTTGCAGTCAGTGGGCATAACGTCGAGCAAGGTTCCCCGGATCGGCAGTGCTCGACCTGGTTCGACACCAACGCGAAACACTCTGGGGAGCACGACCTCATAATAGGTTGCGTCGCCATTAGGCTTGTGCAGCCAGAGGTGATTGGGAGCAATCACTTCAAGGTTCACCCAAAACCGCAACGGTCGGTCACGATCCGATCTATCTTGCCGGTAGACGTCTAGAGCATGTGCATATTGTGCGTCAGGTGGGGCATTGGTTGGCAAGAAGTGAGTGAAGCCGGAATCCGACATTGCGATTTCCCAGAGGTCGAAAGTCGATCTGATGCGAGGAAGACTGGTGAAGTAGCCATAAGCCACATTCGACAGTTTCCGGACCCCCTGGATGTTCCAGGGTGAACTCCAAATTTCTTTCAATGCTCGAATCCCGGCCTCACCTACCGCGTTGGTATGATGAAACAGAGCGATCTCAAACCGGTCATCCCTTCGACGCCACACGCCTTGAGATACAGGTGCTTCGCCGCCGTTGACCGGTCTGAACGCGCATTTATAGATCAGTGAATGGTCTGCACATTGCTTTACTAAGCCCTTCCTGAAAAACGCTACACTGACATCGACGTTGCCGCCCAGAGTGATCACAAACCGGCAGAAATCACCCGAGCCATCCCCACCAAACCACAGGATTTGATTGGGTTGGAAGAATTTGGGCGAGAAAAACTTCTTGTGGAGCCCACTTGCCAACAGGATGTCTGGGATCACGAATGACTTGTCCGTCAAATGGACAAGACGGCATTTGATATAGCCTTGGCGGAAATCCGTCGCCCCGAGGACATCGGCATACCCCAGTATCGGCGGCTCCCCGACCTGCTCATCATCTGGATGAACCTGATCCACAGTCATACAACCACCCGCCCTTTGCCAGTCAGGAGTTGCTGCATCAGGGATTTCTTCTCAGTGCGGAGGTGGTAGAGGTCAGACTGCAAAGCTGACACCTCATGTTCAGCGCAGTCGATAGCGTCTGAAATCTTGGCCTGTTCGTTCTTGTTTCCTGGCAGGCCGATCCTGAGTTCACGCAACAAATCCAGCGTGATGCCCTTGACAGTGCTGCCAGTCCCCAACGTTGCAAGTGCATCTTGGGACATTTGCAAACAATGAAATAGATACCGATTCAGGATAAGGTCGTTCGGAATTATGGCCTTTAGGTCCTGGTTGATCGCCATGCGTGCCCCGAGAATTGCGCAAGAACCGACTGCCATTCGGGTCGCCATCACGATTGTTCCTGCTGGGAAGGCGTTGGTTGCGCTGCTGCTCAGGCCCGCTTCGGTAATCGTGTCCTGAGTCTGGGTTAGAACTGTGGACTTCAAATCTTTCACGCTGACCCATGGAAGATCACCACCCCAGAACGATGGGTTGCCTTTGTCGGGTGTTCCGCCGCCGGGAATTCCGGCCACCACATCCCCCAACCGCACCTCCCGCCACGGGTGATCCTCGAACCCAGGAAACCGGCGGGTGCCGGTGAGGAGGGATTGCATCAGGGCGCGCTTCTGGGTGCGGGCGTTGGCCAGCAGGGCCTCGGTCGTCTCGATGGCCTTGTCCCAGGTGCCCAGGATTTCCGCGATCTTTTGTTGTTCGGGGAGGGGTGGGAGGAGGATGGCGAACGAACCGATCTGCTCAAAGTTCAACCCTTGTCGGTTCCCACCGGCCTGGAACTGCTCGATCTGTTTTTGACCTCCATCTGAGATCAAGACGGCTTTCAAATATTCGGGCGATAGTGTTGGCTTTGCCCTTATGATGCAAACATGCTGGTTCACGTTGGCCGCGTTGTCGTCGCCCTGGTAGATTGCCGACCGACCGATAGAAGCACCCGTGATGTTCAACAGAACATCACCGTGCCTCACTTTGCTACCGGACATACTATCGTGTTGGCGTTCGTCTATGAAAGCTACGTCATCCAGCATTAGTTTTCCCCAGCCCACGTTCTGGCTGCGGATCAGAGGAATGCCTTCATCGAGGTATGTTTCGCGGCCACCTTTCGGCGTGATGCCGCTTCCAATCTTGGAACTCAACTCGCGTAGTTTGCCGATCTTCCACCCCTCAGGAACCATACCCAAGCTCCCGCAGATACCCGGCCATGCGGGTCTCCAGACCCTCCATCTCGGATTTCAGCCGCAGCCGCTCGGCCCGGATAGCCATCAGGTCGATCTGGTCTTCTTCCTCATAGGTATCGACATAGCGGGGCAGGTTCAGGTTGAAGTCGTTGCCCCGGATATCGGCCAGCGTGGCCCGGAAGGCGTATTTCTCTACCGTGGTGCGGGCCAGGTAGGTGGCCACGATCTTTTCCACCTGGGTGGGACCAAGGCGGTTCTGGTTGGTGCCCTCTTCATACTCCCGGCTGGCATCGATGAAGATCACGGAATCGTCGGCCTTGCGTTTTCGAAACACCAGGATTGCCGCCGGGATGCCGGTGCCGAAGAAGAGCTTGTCGGGCAGCCCGATGACGGCATCGAGGAGGTTCTCCTCCACCAGCTTCTGCCGGATTGTCCCTTCAGTCGATCCCCGGAACAGCACCCCGTTCGGCACCACCACCGCCATGCGCCCGGTGCGGGGTTTCAAGGTTTCGATCATATGCAGGATGAAGGCATAGTCGCCCTTGGTCTTGGGCGGGACACCCCGGCGGAACCGGCTGAACTTGTCCTTCTCTGCTGTCTCGACCCCCCACTTCTCCAGACTGAACGGCGGGTTGGCAACGACCACATCGAAATGCCGTAGCAGATCATCCTGGGTGCGCAGCTTGGGGTTCCGGATCGTATCGCCCCATTCGACTTGATGGTTCTCCTCGCCGTGGAGGAAGAGGTTCATCTTGGCCAGGGCCCAGGTGGACCCGATAGCCTCTTGCCCGAACAGGGCATAGCGTTTGGTGCCAGTCCGGTCCCGGATCAGCCGCCCACATTTCATCAGCAGCGAGGCCGAGCCACAGGTGGGATCACAAATGTCATCGCCTTCCTGCGGGTCAACCAAACGGGCCATGAGGTCAGACACCTCGGCGGGGGTATAGAACTCCCCGGCCTTCTTGCCCGCCGTGGCCGCGAACCGGGAGATCAGGTATTCATAGGCTCCGCCGATGATATCAAGCTGCCCCACCCGTGAGGGGCGAAGATCGAGGGCGGGCTTGGCGAAGTCTTCCAGTAGGTGCCGAAGGATGTCGTTCTTCTGTTCCTCATCGCCCAGCTTGTTCGAGTTGAAGCTGATGTCCTGGAACACATCCCGCAGTTTCGAGATGTTCGAATCCTCGATGGCGTGCAGGGCCTTGTCGATCCGCTCCCCATTCCCGGCTTCGTGGCGACGCTTGTGCAGCGCGTCAAAGCTGGCATGCGGTGGAAGGATGAAGGCTTCCTGCAACATCATGGCATCGACCAGTTCCGGATGGTCAGGGTGTTCAGCCTCATACCGGGCGCGGTGATCCTTCCAGACATCGGACAGATATTTCAGGAACAACAGCGTCAGCACGTAGTCCTTGTAGACCGAAGGATCGACAACCCCCCGGAACGTGTCGCAGGCCCCCCATGCGGCCTTGTTGATCTCGGCTTGGGTGACGGGGTTCATTGGGTCAGTCCTCAAAAATCGCTTTGACCATGCCGGTGTAGCGCGTCGGGTCGAACTCTGCATCTGCCGTGCGCAAGGCGTCCTGGCGAGAGAGGCGCATAGTTTCCACCACCGCTTTTCGAACCTTTTCGGGGCGAGGCCGTGTGTCGAGGGCGATGATGATACGTTCGACCATCTCCACTACCTGACCAAGGTGATCCAGGTTCATATCGTCTTGAACCGGGACGATCTGGCCTTCGAACAGATCGCCCGCTCGCACACCATAGGCGGCGGCGATGGTCTCCAGTTTGGTGGCTGTGATCGGGCTGTGGCCATTTTCCAAGCGTGACAGATCACTCTTGGATAGGCCGGTGCGAAGGGCCGCCTTGTCGAGGCTGAGGCCAGCCTGAAGCCGGATCGCGCGGATGTTGGCGTTGAGCAAGGACGTAGTTCCACGGTGACTCCCTATAATGTTCCATAATACGGAACGATTGGAAAGAAAAATCGCACTAGCGGAGATTTAGGCTAGCGAATCGTTCCATATCCCGGAATACAAGGCAACATGAAACTCGCCGAATTCCTCGCTGCCAATAACCTGAGCTTGCGGGAATTCGCCCGGCGCTGCGGCACCAGTGCGTCATCGATTTTGCGTGCCAGGGACGGGCAGGCGGTGCCGAGCCGTCGCATCCTAAACGCCATCCACCGGGAGACGGCGGGCCAGGTTGGCCCTGCTGATCTGATCATTGCCGGGGAGCCGGATCACACTGACGAAGATGGGGAGGTTGGGTGATGGAGCAGACTTTGGGACAAAAGGCTGTGACCACCGTCCTTGGTGCGGGGCTGGTCTTTCTGGCGTTGTGGTGGTGGTCCCCATCAGATCGAGCGACCATTGCGCGGTGCATCAATGGCATGGTGGAGGCATCCCGGGGCGACGGGCTCTATTCGCAATATCGCGATCAGTTGGAGGAGATTTCGGTGGCGGACACGGGTGGGCATACGACTACACGGCAGATGGTCAACGCCGTGTGATCATTTGCGGGAAATGAACGCCGTGCCAATGCCTGGTCCCAACACTTCTGACCATGTGGCTCTGATCCCGTGCCCGGCCTGCGGTCGCTCAATCTCGACTGACGCTCAAGCATGCCCAGGATGCGGCCGGGTGAATGATTGGGCGCATCCGAAGCTTTTGAGCGTTGTTGAACATCTCCGAGTTCATCATCCTGACGCCGTCTAAGAAGTGCTCGGCCACCGGATGGCAATCGAGATGAAGACTTATAACACGCGGCAGAAGCTCGGTTCGGCTTGCCTTGCATTCAGTATGCTGTTCGTGATCGCTGGACTCTTTATCCCATTCTTCATGGGCTTGGCGATTTTGCTTTTGGCGCTTGGTGGATGTCTGGTCGGCTTTGGCCTTTCGGCATTCACGCGCCACGCCATCCAGATCGACATCCGACTTCCGAACCCGGTCATTGCCGTTTCGGACGCAGGTGTGTGGGCCAGCGTCATAGGGCTGATTCGGTGATGACAGCGCCGTCACGCCGAGTTTAGGGAGACGGTTCGAACTGTAGATCAGGGGGGATCGATTTATGACCAATAAAGCGAACCATGCGATCCAGTCTGCACAGGTCGCCCGGGAGGATCGGGAACGCATTCTCGGAGCAATCTGGCACAGGAACGCCGTCCGGCGTCATGCCTCGCTGCCACTGCTCAACGTTAAGAGCGAGTTCGAGCGGGAAGTTCGGAGGATGGCAACCGCCCGGTATCTGGCTCTTCTGCAGCCGTATCTTCACGATGCGCTGGCGGAGACTGGCGGCCAACCTGGGATCGCTGGACGGTTGGTGCAGCGACTTCGAGCCACCCAGATCGCCCGGCGACGTCTACGCGATGCAACTGGAATTGATCACCCGGATCACGGCCTGTCACTGGGGACAGGGTCTGCTTGGTATCGGGTGATGCTGGGTGTCGAACAGTCGGCGATCTGCCCGATCTTGACGGACCTGAACGCTCCCGTGTCCACCCGATGAGAGGTAGCATAGACAACAATGACCGACGGCCACGGTTAGACGTCGTGCGTCTCGCAAAGCCACATACTCTTCCCTGGTGACGGCCAGCCCCGTCGGCAGCATTCAAGACCGTCTTTGCAATGAACTTGGAGAATATTCTCGCAGAACGTCATCGGATGCCTGTCGTTCATCGGTCTCACTGGCCGCATCGACCCTCACCTCACCAGGTCAGATAATGGGGGCAGGTCATGATCATCTTCGAGGTATAGGGCCCAGAGCGCGTCCACCGCGTCATCAATGAGGCTGCCATAGGTGAGCCGAGAGTAATCCCTCAGGGCGACAAGCCGGGCCCTCGACTGGGCAGATACGGACCTTACTGTAATTCTTTCGACGCTGTTCAACATGTGCAATCTCCTTGTCCGTATTTATCGGATCAAGCTTCATCTGAACCAAGTGTCAGCCCCGTCTATTTTCGACGAATCCTCCCGCTGAGAACACAGATGTCAGCTATCCTCGTTTCACCGATTTTGGAGCGTGTCAGACAAAAATCTGCCAACAGGCCCCTCAGACCATCATTTTTGCCTACATACCCCATGGAAGCTTCCAGGGGATTTAGATGGCGTGGAACTGTATTGATGTAGGGATAGTTGATCAGGAGCAGGTTCTTGCACTTGCTGCCAACCTCTACACCGGGACCATGCGTGAACGCAAAGCACTGGAACTTGCGCTTCTTAGTCTCGACCCCCGCGCGTGGGAACAAGTCCAGAAGGTAATGGACTGCAGCTACCGATGGCGCTGCAACAGTCCATTCTGCTACCATTGTTCCGTAGCGTCCAATTCAAGGCATCTGCGTCGGGTTGAACCAGGAACTGTCTTTGACACCTCGGTTGTGAACTATGTCGGCCCCGCTCACGGCCAGCCACTGTCGCGCAACTACCGAGTGCGGGCGGGACAGGCTCAAGCGAGATGCTTCGATGGGCTCCCCAGGAATGAAGTCGGAGCTTCAACGGTCATGCTGGGAGTAATGCGTGGCGGAGACCCATATCGTGATCTGATCTCCAGATTCAAAGCCTACCTTCGGTCCGGGCTAAGCTCCCTCGGTGACGACACCATCGCTTACGTCCGTCTGGAGTATGCGATGAAGCGTGCCGGTGACATCCGGCAGTCGTTCGATCAGATCGTGCCGGGCGGTCATGATCTGAACGACATTCCGGACGACGAGATTGTTGCGTTGTTCCATGGCCACGGGCTGATCTATGTCCCTGGATTTTCTCCCTCTCAGATAGGAGATTTGCTGCGCAAGACCTTCACCGGCAGTAATCAGGTTCATACTCAGACAGTAAAGGCAGAGAAGATCGCAGCCTGCGGGATCGTAACTAGTGGAGCCCAGGGCTACGCAGAATACTCCGGAAAGAAGAAAACCTCCAAATTGGGCAAGACCGAGCGGAACTCTCCTGATGGACAGACCGGCCAACAAGTTGACCTTGAAGATCACGAAGACGACGCATCCTGGAGCGATGACGGTCGGGAACTAGACAACGACGATCTTGCTGCCATGAGTGAGGGGCCAGACCCCATACATGATCCGGCAGCATTCGGATCGAGCGATCACCGTGATGCGGCTATCGGCCTCTTTGCTGACGCCGAGATTCGCCGGGCATTGCACGGTGTCAATATGACTGTTCGTATCGGAGTGAACAGAGAATCCGGTGAGAGCGATAAGGTTGATCATCCAGAACCGGTCGCTGGCGAAAGCAGAGGCAGTTGCTCGGCATCCTCGGCGCTGCGAAGAGATATAGTTGGGACACATCTTGTCAAAGTGCTGTCTCCAGCTTCGCCTGATTGTCCTCTTCCCCAAATTGGTCTGCACGAACCTCACGCGGGTTCACTGGTCCCCCAAATATGGAAGAAGACGGCAGGTTACCATTTTTCTCCTTGGTTCGCCTGCGGCGCTACAAGATATAACTCGACTTCATTATCGCTTGGCTACTGCCCTGATTTCATTGAGCCGAAATGGGTGCGTTTCCAGAAGCGAGTGAGTTTCGGTCTGGACCTCCGTCCTCCCTGACACTGGAAGCTTCAATACGATCATTCTCGTCAAAGTGTCGGTCTAATCTGCTCCTGGATGACTTCACATGAGAACCGAAGCGCCTCGAACATCAGATGCCCGGCCTCCAAAAAGGGGGCCGGGTCGAGATCATTGTGGAGATCAGTTGGCAGCTAATGAGCATGACGAACTGTCCTGCAAAACTATAATCATAAAGGACGGCAATTAGCCTCAAGAATATTTCCGATTAGACTTTACGAATCAATTATCGGACGGTATGCACATATCGGACAGTCAAACGGGACGGAGCGGGGTATTATGGGGGAGCTAATAGGTTATGCCAGGGTCTCTAGTCGGTCACAGTCGCTGGACATTCAGATCGCGGCATTGATCAGTGCCGGGGTCAGTCGGGAACACCTCTACATGGAGAAGGTTTCTGGCCGAACTCGGGACGGACGTGCTGCCCTAGAAGACATGCTCTTTAGGGGCATCCGCCGTGGGGACACTGTCGTCTGCACCAGGCTTGACCGCCTGGCCCGGTCAACCCGTGATTTGCTGCAAATTTCCCAGATGCTGGAGGGTAAGGGAGTTGGGCTTAGGGTCATTGAGCAGGCAGTAGACACGACAACTGCGACGGGCAGGCTGTTTTTCACGGTTCTTGGGGCTTTCGGGGAATTTGAAGCCACTATCCGAGCCGAACGACAGCGGGAAGGAATCGATGCGGCGCTGAAACGGGATGTCAGCCCATTTCAGGGTCGTCCCGCAACCATCGACGGTAAACGTATTGCTGAACTGCATGTAGAAGGGGTCTCGCCGACCCATATTGCGCGAGACCTCGGGGTGGCCCGGTCCTCCGTGTATCGATACCTGGCAGCAAACGTCGGAAAATCTAGTCTCGGGACTTCATTTCGGAGTGGACTTTGACTTTCTAGAACGGATGACTCGCGTCTCCGGTTGCGCTATGGATTGTATCTCGCTTTGGGCGGCTGCCCCTATTTTGAAACGTGATACTACATGTCCATCCTCGAACTACCGAAAGACGCGCTTCTTGCTCTCACCGATGCTCAACTGGAACAGTTGATCGGCAGGCTTGCAGAGGCCGAGGTCACGGCGTGTGGTGGCTCGGCGGGGGATGTTCGGTTCTCCGGGTCAATCACTGCGCCCGATGGTGGGGTCGATGTGCGCGTCGATGTAAAGACAGAGCCGTTCACCTCAAGCTTTATACCGAAGCCCAATACCATTTTTCAGTCCAAGAAGCCCAACATGCCAGCCGGGAGCATCACCGGTGAGATGAGACCAAAGGGCGCATTGGCCGACGTGATCAGTCAACAATGTGAGGCCGGTGGAGCATATGTGATCGTCAGTCTGGGGGACGACTGCACTGAACCCAATCTAAAGGCGCGCCAGGAGGCTATGAGAGCGGCTGTTGTCGGCCATCCGAAAGCCGACGCGATCCACCTCGACTTCTATGACCGGTTCAAACTGCACCAGTGGCTCCGACAACATCCAAGTGTGATGCTATGGGTTCGGTTGCTACTCGGTCAGCCCCTATCCGGGTGGCAATCGTATGGTCGATGGACCAACGTCCCAACTGCCATGACCGATGACCTAATCCTTGCTCCTGGGGTCTCAGTGATCCTCCCCGGACAGCGCCATCAGAAACTGCCCATCGAGCAAGCGATCAACCCGACCAGGCAACTGATTCTGTCCTCGAAGAAAGCAATCCGGATTGCAGGGCTTTCCGGCGTGGGAAAAACCCGGTTTGTTCAGGCGCTGTTTGATGAACAGATCGGACAGGACGCACTGGATCGAACCTCGGTGGTCTATGTTGACACCGGTGCTGATCCGGTTCCATCCGCCCGCCAGATGATTGATCACCTGGCCCAGGATGGCCGCACAGCCACGGTGGTCATCGACAACTGCCCGCCCGCCCTACACGCTGATCTGGCCAGCCGAATCACAAGGTCGGAGAACCGCATCAAGCTCATTACGGTTGAATATGACATCCGTGATGACAAGCCGCAGACTACCGAGGTGATCCAAATTGAGGCTGACGGGCCAGAGATCGCAGAAGCCCTTGTCCTGAGGCGATACCCCGGGATCGGCCAAGCCAATGCCCATCGAGTGGCAGAGTTTTCGAGCGGAAACACCCGCGTCGCTTTGGCATTGGCTGAACGTGTTGAAGTTGGTGAGTCGCTGGCCCACCTGTCGGATGCCAACCTGTTCGACAGGCTTTTCCAACAACGACATGGCGAGGACGGAAGGCTCTGTGAGCATGCGGAAGTCCTGTCCTTGGTATACTCATTTTCCATCGAAGCCGCAGAAGGTGAGGCTGACGAACTGGGGATTCTTGGGTCGCTATGTGCCATATCCGGTGATGTCCTCTACCGGTCGATGCGGGCCCTAGTAGATCGCCAGATTGCACAGCGGAGGGGACGGTGGCGTGCAGTTCTGCCGCATGCCATTGCCAACAGATTGGCCACATCCGCCTTGGATAGAATTCGACCCCAAACACTGAGGGCAACATTTGAAGCCCCAGGGCACGAACGCCTACTGACATCTTTCGCCCATCGTTTGGGTCTGATGCACGAGCATCCGATAGCACAGCAGATCGTTCAGGGCTGGTTGGCCCCTGGTGGTATGCTGGTTCCAATAATTGGTCTGGACGACAGAAAAGCCAGGATACTCGACTATGTTGCGCCTGTCTGCCCCGAGGCACTGCTCGATCGGATCGAGTTGGAACTCATGGCACCCGGCTTCGGTGGCCTGGAAGTTCGATCCAACCCTCGACGCACTACGATTCTGAGAATGCTGGTGGCTTTGGCCTATGAACCAATCGCATTCGACCGGTGTGTGAACCTGCTTCTGCGGATCGCCCATCATGAAGACCCGGCAAACAACCATGACTCCGTCCGGGACAAGATTGTTCAACTCTTCCAACCTTACTTATCGGGGACACATGCCACACCCAGGCAGCGGGCATTGATCATGCGTTCAACACTTTGGTCAGCGGAACCGAAGCTTCGATCCTTAGGTCTCAAAATGCTGTCCAAAGCCCTTGGTGGCCCAAGCTGGACGGGGATGGGTATGGGGGAATTCGGTGCCCGACCGAGAGATTTCGGCTTCGAGCCGAATCGTTCTCAACTGATGGAATGGCGTAACCAATTCATCAATCTTGCTGTCCGTGCTGGGCTCGACCCTGATCCCGATCTCAGTCGCCGCGCCCGAGAAGTGCTAGCGAATGCGTTCCGGGGGCTCTGGTCTCATGCTGAGGTGCGCAACAAGCTGGCGGAAGCTGCAACGACCTTGAACGATCAACGACCATGGACGGATGGCTGGAAGGCTATTCAGTCAACGATCTTCTTTGACTACCGCAGAAAGAGTGCAGACTTGAACCCAACGCCTGTGCAGCCCGGTTTGCTGACCTTGAGGGATTTGCTGGCTCCAAAGGACTTGGTATCCAACATCAGAACCCATTTGCTCGGGAGGAACCAAGACCTGTGGGCTCTGGACCCAGGCTTTGATCATGATGATACTTCCAAGTATCAAAATGCGCAGCAGCGCATGACGGAGCGCATTGCAGGTTTTGGTGAACAGTTTGGTCTCTCTGAGCTAGGGGTAGATCAATTGGGGGCCGAGATTTTCTCAACTAGTTATATGCCATTCGGACATGCCTTTGGTTCCGGCCTGGCCAGAGGTTCCAACGATCCGACGGGGCGTTGGGCTGAACTGGTGGAGGTCCTACGACGCAGCGGCGTCACCAATTACAACTGCTCCGTCTTTTCTGGGTTCCTCGAAGAAGTTGGGCGGCTCCATCAGGGGCTTGATCGGCAAATTTTGGATGGATGCCTGGCCGACCCTCTTCTACGCCCGGCAATCGTCATGCTCCATCCATCCCACGATTTTGGTGAGGCTGATCTGGATCGGTGCATGAGGGCCTTGGAGCAACCGGATGTTGGGGCGTGGGGTTACGGGATTCTATTCTGGCGCAAAGAGTTTGCATCACTGCCGAAAGCAAAGGTTCTGGAGCTTGCGACCCGGCTTCTTGAGAAGCCTGATGGTGATCGTGTGGTTCTAGATGCACTCCACATGAAGCTTCATGATACCGACAAGACGGTGGATGTCCTCGGCCATGATCTTCGTCGGATTGCCTTAACTGCGGCGTCATCACAGTTGAACCGTGATAGGGATGGCAACAACGACCGTTTTGACTACGAAATGGCGGAAGTGTTGCGCCCGAGCCTGACGTTCGAGGGCAACGAGGCCGAGAAGTCGGCTTGGCTGGACGCGATTTTTTCTAGTGTGGACAACCACTACGGCTATGCACCAGGCTATGACGAAGCCATGCAAGTGACCGCTGAGGGCGTGACAGAGGATTTCCTGGACCGTGCATTTAGTGGTGAAGAACGCCAGCGGGAGCTTCGTCTCCATTTTCTTGGCCACGGCGGTCTCCGGCGCTCGTTGCTGGCAACCTCGGACGTGGGCAGGATCATCGAGTGGTGCCGGGCAAAAGCCGATCCGGAAATCTGGGCAGGCGTGGCAACCGCTCTGGATGTGTTTGAAACGTCGGGTGACGAAAAGACCGTTGTCATCACTGAACGGTGTATGCGGTTTCTGGAAGCATGCCCAAACCCTGTGCTAGTCTTGAACAGCTTTGCAGACCGCATCACCCCAAATGGTTGGTCAGGTAGCAAGGCTGACATAATGGATCGCAATACCAATGCCTTGGCGGCTCTTAACGAACACCCGGAACCAAGGATAGCCGAAGCGACACGGCGTGTGGTCGTCGAAGCCAGAACATGGATCACGAAGGAACGTGACCGAGAACGCCGAGAAGACGAGGCCAGTGAGCAGACATTCGAGTAGGTCGTCAGGCGCTACCCACGGTTGGAGGCGTTGCAGACGGAGTTACCGTTTACCACGATGATGTCTTTGCTGAAGCTGCACATCAAGAAGTGATACACTCGCGCGATGGCTATTCAGCACATCAAGATTCCAGTATGCTTCTCACCAAGCATATTGGAGGGACCATAACGTTTAAGCTTTCTGACGACGACCATAAAGAACTTGACAGATACCTGGAAGAAATTCTGGACTACTACAAGTCTGGAATGACCATGAAGATCGCGGCAACGCATGAAATTGCTGAGGCATTTGCCATGATGGCCAAAGGAAACGAAGGATTCTACAAATACATCCGAACTCCGATAGAAAGGCGTAAGCTTGAGAGAGGCCATACCGACGAAGGTTGAGTGAGTGGCACTGCAACAGCCTCGGATTGGAAATGACTAATGGGTTCATTCGATATCAACAGCTTTGATGACCCCCCTCCCCCACCAAAACATCTATTCAAGTATCTCTCGGTAGCTCGCATTCAGAATGTTCTTGAGCAAGGAACGGTGCGATTCACACCGTTGATGAATACCAACGACAGCTTCGAAATTCGTTCAACATTCAAGAAATTTGCAGGTCCACGATTTCTGAAGATGCTTGGCGAGCAAATGGACATCGCCACAAGCGAAGCCAACTTCGAAGCGATGCTAGTGGAAAAGATGAAAGAGTTTGGCATTGACGGAGTTCATCCACAAGCCATCATTCAGATGATTGAAGCCCAACAAGGCGGAGATTTTCTACAATTACTGCGGATACAGATACAAGGAACCATCGATACGGTGATGCTACCTCTGTTGAACGATCCCCAATACGCCCAACAGCTTCTAGAAGATTTTGGTCGCAACCTGCTTTGCTTTTCGCTTTCTGAACGTGCCGATAGCGCACCCATGTGGGCGCACTATGCGGACAATCACCAAGGATTTGTTGTTGCCTTCGACACTGATCATGAATGGTTCAAGCAGCGCAAGGACGGGAAGAAGAACCGCCTTCAGAAAGTGATCTACTTTGATGGAATGGTAGAAGAGCCACTTGAGAACGTATCCGCCTCATTCATGTCGAAAACGACCGACTGGACTTATGAGCGTGAATGGCGTTTGTATGCGCAAGTAGACCAAGTGGATGCCATATACGGGAGTGACGATGACCCTGTGCACGTTGTAAACTTTCCGGCAGATGCGGTTCAACGGGTCATCGTAGGCAGTAAGGCCACGCCGGAAACTATCGAGAGCATTAAGTCAGTTCTCAAGAAGAAGTATCCACATGCGGGCCTAACCAAGTCCACTCCCAATCGAAGCACGACTTCATTTGATGAGGTGGAAGTGCAAGGAGGCCAGACGGCATGACAATTGAGTCCCTCTACTGGAAGGAAGAACTGGCCCGCATAGCCAAGACTATTCGTCCGGTTCTGAAGCCCAAGCGGTGGTCTGAACGTGCTGTTTGCACGGTGGAGCGCGATGTGATGATCGGATTCTTCATAGTCCGAAGGCTGATCGAACTGCACAAGGTTTCTTCGCGCATAGCCGACAAGAAGCTCAACGTGTTCTGCGCCCCAGTTACGCAAAGCATAACAAAAGGCAACTGGCATCGCCTGGAAGAAAACTACGATTGGAATGCCGAGAAAGCAGAAAAGAAGTCCGTAAGCTATCTAAGCAATCAGTGCATTCATGCATATCTAAGCTTCGTGTTTCGCGGGAAGGACCGAAATTGGTCCGATCTTGTCGTTGTGTCTGATTTTGATCGAAACAAGACCGTGTGGCGCATTCCTTTCCCGGAAATTATCGAACTATTCCAGGAAGCATCTAAAGACTGGCCTCACACTGTGAGGATGACATTCAATCCCAAGACCGGCGATTACGATGTGGTAACAAATTGAGGAAGGCCATCGGTCACTCCAAATCTGTTAAAGGGGACAGTCCGAATTCTGAAGTAGCACTTCTAACCTTACGTTCATGGTATTTCATAGAAGCATATTCCCCCAGCATAGTGCCAGGTATTATGGCGCATATGTAGCGAGCTATCCATCGAAGGTGGGTCACCCTTTCTCTATCATCCTTGATAGAGAAATTTTCATAGTCTTCGCTGTTGATCCGAAAAACCTCGTCCAGCCGAACCCGATCTAGTTCGAAAGTGTGAGCAATTTGGTTTCTTAGCCTGTTAATGCCTTCTACAGTCGGCAAAAGGATAGGGTCGTTAGCGCCGAATCCCAGGAGGTAGGCGACTTCTAGCTTCTGACTGAAGCTTAGTCGAATGTCCTTGTCAGTCACAGCGACCGTCGCATAACCCCTGATATACTGCGTAATAGCGTATTCGATAATGAGATGAGCTTTTAGAAGCGCATACTCGACGTTCTGAGTTCGCGGGAATTTCTTGCCAATTTCGCGCAATTCTTTGGCGATACGTTCGATCTCTTCGCTTCGCTCCTCTTCAAACGTAAAATGCTTTGCCGGATGGATAGAGTAGCTCCCCTCGCGATGGTAGTCATGTGCACTTTGAAGGTTGGGCCTCGGCCTCTTTACCTGCTTTGTTTTCATGCTAAGCCCAGAAATTAAGGATTCACAACGTAGTAGTTCTTTTCGCCACGCGGGCAGTTTTCCCGTAGGAGGTATGCGCATCGGCTGAGTGAGCCATCGTGAGTTCCGCCGCTTTGTTCTGAGTGTCCGCACCTGTCGCATGAGACTTCAACGCCTGCGACCGAACCATAATCGCCATCAACGTCGATGTAGTCGGTCGTTGTGGATACTCTTGCCATCGTCACATCCATGGTTGAACATAGGCAGGACCGATATCGTATTTTGTGGATTTTTGCACCACCTGCGAACGGACTGCAATATAGTGATGCGGAGACCGATGTATGTTTGGAAGCCTGGTCGGGTGGTTCACCGAACCCGCAAACGCACTAGCAGTCGCACAGCTTGTCGCAGCCTTCGTGACAGCCTTGGCGACTATCGCCCTGTGGCGGGTCACCCGCGTTCTAGCTGTAGAAACGAAGGCGTTGGCGGCTATGACGGCACGACCTTTTGTCGTTTGTTTGCTTGAATCTAGTGAATCAAGCGCCATCGCCCTCAATCTCACGCTTCGCAACACAGGCAACGCAACAGCTTTTGACGTTCAGCTTGAGTTATCGCCAGCCTTGGAAAAGCCGAACGGCAACCCGCCTGATGACCCTACCAAGACAACCTGGACAATCTCGCTGCTACCACCTGGTCAGTCTCTGACTACTCAAGGCGTTCTTTCCACGAAGATTTCTGAAAAGGTCTTCGCTGCTACGATCAGTTGGGCAACAATGCCCGGCTCTAGCGTTCGCGAAAGCCTATCATACAGTTTCGAACCCAAAGATGGCTTCCGTGGTGGTTGGGTCACGAAAGGCTTGCATCAGATCGCCGGAGAGCTTGAGAAGATTAGAAATAAGCTGCCAAAGGCATAGGAGGTATCGCTTGGACAACGTGACTTCGGATATCCTTACAGGTTTAGGTCTAGGGATTACGCTGGTTGGGGCTTGGCTAACTGCCCGCGCCGTCATCCTGAGAGAGTCCGATGCAGTCAATATAGGGGTTTCGCGTTGGTCAGGCGGAACTCACGAAGAGAACCTAAAATTGCCTATGGTTCAGAACTTGCTTGCATCTTCACGTGGGGCACGACGGGGCCTCCTGGTCATCGCATTTGGCACCGCACTACAGATTGTGCCGATTGCCCTGCGGCTTGTGTCGTTAGCAACCTCATAGAGAAACAGCCGCCTTCACTCAAAGCAACGGAGTAGCCAAGAGTTTGCAAGTATGTTGCTCTGGATGGTGATGGTTGCCTGAAAATAACCACGCTCACTTATGAGCCTCTGAGGGTCACTGGCAATAGATATTGTCTCAAGACTGATCACGGACTCGGCAATGGCGTGACGCGCAAGTGAATCAGATGCAAAAAAGATGAACCGCTCCTCGCTGTCATCATACCGTTCCGATTCCGTTTTGACTGAGACTTCAGTTGGGGTGACGAAAAGCGTGAATTTCTTCTTCATATTCGCTTCGATAAATTGCTGATCCTTGTCGCTAAACCCCTTGAAGTCTTCAACCAAGCAGTTCCATTTTTGGACCTCTTGAGCTTCCAAGCTCATTGTTGGAAGAAGAAAGAAGGCAATGAAGGCGGTAGAGAATCTGAAAATCATGCGCTTTCCCCTTAGGCACCCTGCCCCTCAATCGACTGGAACAACCGCTAGCCGATTTTTGGTAGGTATGGCAACCGTGTGCCGCTATCATCACAACGACCACCAATCTTAGTTGTGGATAACTCCGCATATGGGTCCGTCAGATGTATAGCTTTAACCCATGAGTTCTAGTATGCTTCGGCCAGAGCAAAGGAGATGACATGGCTAGCTTTATTGCACTTGCGCGACCGAATGGCTTAACAGCATGGGTGAATCCAGACAATATCGCTTTCATGACGGAGTATGGCAAGGGCATGACCAGTATCCATTTTGTTGGCGGGGGAGACCCTGTGGTCGTTGGCGTAGAACCCGACGATATCACGATCTTGGTGGAGCGCGAGAACTCGGCTAGGCGCTAGCGGATCGAAACTATGCGCCAACTCTACATCTGGGTCCAACAGGGGTATCGCCACAACCTATAGATTTTGGTATGCTTTGGCTAGAGCGTAGGAGGTTGATCATGCTTGACCACACAGTCACTGTTTCGGGCCGAAAGTCCCACCTAGTCTATCACATCTGCCGCGACATGGCCGATGCTGTTCGGGTAGCCAAGACGATGGTAGCGGAAGGCTACAATCGCGTTCGGATCGATGGTGCATACGTCGTGGACGCCTGAGGGCCTGGAAGAAGCGAAGTGCCGTTCAGACCCGCCGTTCGCATGCCACAGGGTTCCCTGAGCGCCACACCCCTACGACCTACCGGAGCCGTAGAATGGACCATTACCACGTCATCATGGATGGCTATGGCGACAAGGAAAGCGGCGATGTCGTGACCATGGACGGCGAGATCATAGGAACGTGGGTCCTGGACCCTGAGGACCATCCAGGCTTCATCCCGTTGGGCGGGACTGAGCAAATCATCTGGTCCCCGTGGATCGGCCAGTTCTGCAAGCTCGTTAAGGAGTGGCACGAAGAGCGTGAGGCGCAGAGACTGAGTGGCGCGTCTGGTCCAGGCCACGATGCTTAGGCACGTCCGTTACTTCTGGGGGTATCGCGGCATGCACAGAGTCCTGTAGCCTTTGTGCGCAACATCTGGAGGCTAGGCGTGACTGACATAATCGAAGCTAGACTACTCAAAGCCCTGAGGGACAAGACCGCCCTAATTCAGGAGAAGGCAGATATAGAAGCACGCCGTGCGATTGCTGGGGTCAGTGGTCCAGACTTATGGCCTGAGAAAAACCAGCTTGTCCACGAGTGTGACGAGATACTGGACAAACTGAAAGCCCACTACGCACAAAAGGCCACGTAGTCCAAACTGATGAAAGCTGACGGGCCTGAGCGATTCTCTGCAGGCGAACTGAAGGCCCCCGGCCACCCACTGGAATCGGCACCAGAATGGGCACTAACGTGGGAACTAGCAGCATATTTTTATGTAGCTAAATCAAAGCTCTACAGAAATTCCACATAATCCCACCCTCTCCGCCACCCATCCCTAGATAGCCGACTTCAAAGGCCCGGATCGGACGGCCGGGGTTAGCCTTGCGGATGCCTCGAAACACGGCACCTCCTTGCGCTTTGCACGCCCGCGCTGCTGTTCGATCCTCTTGAGAAGGGGGCGCCATCTCTCCCCGAATAATTAAGGCCGCGCGTTGCGGCTGGTCAGAAGTGCCCCGGAAGCCATCAAGCCGAAGCCCTCCGCGTGGATCATCCGGGCAGCACATCGCGCAGCAGCGGATTTGGGAAGCGGCGCTCGCGGGTCACCGCAAAGAACGTCTCGCCGATGCCGTCCAGCCGGCTTGCCTCGACCAGCGCCCCCGACTGCAACTCGTCGCGCACGACGATCGGCGGGATCACCGCCAGTCCCGCATCGGCACGCGCCAGGAGACGGATCATGGCCATGTCGTCCACTTCAGCCGCATAGATCGGCGTCACCTGCAGCCGCGCGGCCAGCGCATCGAAGGCCGCGCGCAGCCCGGTTTCACGCGTCGGCACGATCAGGGGCTGGCTGGCCAACAGATCGCGCAACGCGGCCTTCGGTCCGACCCGGGCCGGGGTGCCAATCAGGCTGACCGGCTGCTCGTCCAACCTGTGTACCAGCCAGTGGCTCGTCGCGTCGCGGGCGGGGGCGACATTGGTCAGGATCACGTCCAGCGCCAGCGCCTCGAGATCCCGCAACAGCTCTTCCTGCGACCCCGAGCGCAGCACGACCTCGACATCCGACCGTGCAATCAGCGGCCGCAGGAACTGCATCTGGAAGTTGCGCGACAATGTCGCCAGCGCCCCCACCCGCAAGGCGCGCCGCGCCCGGCCCGTCTCGCGCAGGGTCGCTGCAAGATCCTCGGCCGTCCGGAAGATCGCCTCGGCATGGTCGAGCGCGATGCGCCCCGCTTCCGTCAGCACCAGGCCCCGGCCCCGGCGTTCGAACAGATCCTGGCCCAGAGAGGCCTCCAAGGCCTTGATCTGGCTGGACAGTGCCGACTGCGACAGGTTCAGCGCCCGCGCCGCGCCGGTCAGCGTCCCGTCACTGGCGACCGCCCGGAACAGGCGAAGATGGTGCAGGTTGAGCTGGGCCATTCTTCTACCAGATAGAACGATATGGTGAATTATATGTATTTTTCTGAAATCCCGACAAGGGTTAAATCGCTGGGCAGATCCTGCAACGGAGCCTGCCCATGTCGTCCCTTCCGCTGATCGCGCTTGCGCCCCTGCTGCTGCTCGCAGCTGCCTGCCCCTTCCTTATCCATCCCGGACGTCGTCCGGGCCGCCTGCCGCAACTGGCCGAGGCTGCGGCGCTTTCCGCCCTTGGCCTGGGGGTGGCGGCGCTTGTGCAACTCTGGCTGGTGGGGCCGCTTCAGCTTGCGCTGGCCGGGGTCACGCTGGTCCGGCTCGATGCCATCAGCGGGACGCTTGCGCTTCTCGTGGCCTTCGTCGGCTGGATCGTCACCCGTTATTCCCGGCGCTACCTTGACGGCGAGGCGCGCGAGGGCCGGTTCCATGCGTTGACGCTGGCGGCCATCGCGCTGGTGCTGATCCTTGTCCAGGCGGCCGTCCTGCCGGTCCTCGTCCTGGCCTTCATCGCGACGGGCCTTGTCCTGCGGCAGCTTCTGCTCTTCTACCCCGAGCGGCCCGAGGCGCGGCGGGCGGCGGCAAAGTTCATCCGGGTCTGGGGCGCGGGCGACCTGGCGCTGGTCCTCGCTTCGGCCCTTTTGTGGCAAAGCCTTGGAACGGTCGAGATCGCCGCCCTGACCGCGACGACGGCCCTTCCGGGACTGGCGCAAGTCGCGGTGGCACTTCTGGTACTGGCGGCCGCGCTGAAGACGGCCGCCTTCCCGCTGCACGGCTGGCTGACCGAGGTGATGGAGGCTCCGACCCCGGTCTCGGCGCTTCTGCACGCGGGTATCATCAACTCGGGCGGGGTCCTTCTGATCACGCTGTCGGGGCTGGTGCAGCACAGCGCGGGCGCCATGGCGGCGCTGGTCGTCATCGGTGGGTTCACAGCGATCTTCGGGGCGCTGGTGATGCTGACGCAAAGCGCGGTCAAGACGGCGCTGGCCTGGTCGACCGTAGCGCAAATGGGCTTCATGCTGCTGCAATGCGGCCTTGGCCTCTGGGCGCTGGCGCTTCTGCACATCGTGGCGCATTCGCTCTACAAGGCCCATGCCTTCCTCTCCTCGGGCGGGGCAGTGCGGGCGGTGAACGCGGTGCGCAAGCCCGGCCCGGTGGCCGCACCCGGACTTTGGGCGGTGGCGCGGTCCTTTGCCCTGGCGCTTGTTCTCTACATCGCCGTCGCCCTGGGCTTCACCGCCCTTCTGGGCGAGAAGTCGGCCCAGGCGCTCGCCCTCGGCACCATGCTGATCTTCGGCGTCTCCTACCTGATCGCCCAAGGCCTGGCCGATGCGGCCCCGGGCGCGCTGACCCGGCGCACGGTGGCCGCTTCGCTGGGGGCAGCACTCGCCTACTTCACCTTCCAGGTCCTGGCCCAGGCCATCTGGGGCCCTGCCCTGCCCCCAGTCCCCGTCGCGGGGCCGCTGGAATGGGCGCTGATCGTCTTGGCCGTCCTGTCCTTCGGCCTCGTGGCCTTTGCCCAGGCCCTCTTCCCGCTCTGGGCGCACCACCCCTCGACCGCCGGCCTGCGGGTACACCTGGCGAACGGCCTTTACCTCAATGCGCTTCTGGACCGCATGATCGGCGGCTTCCGGACGGCGACCAAATCCTGACCGGAGAGATCCCATGTTCCTGAAGCATACGCAGATCGCACCGTCGCTGGCCTCGCAACTCCTCCACGCCGCCGAGGCCGCCGCCCGCGCCATCCCGCCCGCCTTTCCGCTGGACGCGACGGTCGCCGTGAACCCCTTCCTCGGCCAGACGCATGAGGACCTGGCACAGGCCTCGGCCCGGCTCGCGCGGGTGGCGGGGATCAGCCTGACCCGGCCCCGGGCCGAGCTGGCCGCAAAGGTCGCGGCGGGCGAGATCACCGACGACGACCTTGCAGCCGCCCTGATCGCCTCGCCCTCGCCAGTGAAGCCGCAGGACCTGGCCTGGCTCAAGACGCGGATGCAGACGCCCGCGCCTGCGCCCCGGGCGCTGCCCACGGTGGCCGAACTGGCCGCCCGGGCGACCGGCACCGACTGGCACGCGGTGATCGACCGCAGCTTCGGTCTTTGGGCCGCAGGCTACTTCGACCGGGGACAGGCGCTCTGGACGCCCCGGCCCGGTCACGGCGCCTTCGCCGCCTGGCGGGAATGGGCGACTCACGACCTGACGCCCGAGATCGCCGGGTTGACCGGCTTCTGCGCCCATGTGGCCGAGGCGCCGGATACTGCCGAGCGGGCCGTCCTGCGCGCGGCCGAACGGCTGGGCCTGACCGCCGAGGCCGCCGAGACCGCCTTCCACCGGCTGCTCGTCGACTTGGGCGGCTGGCCGATGCACGCGCGCTGGCTTTTGTGGCAGGCCGAACTGAAGGGCGGAACGGATGCCACCCTGACCGACCTCCTTGCCATCCGGCTGGTCTGGGAAGAGGCGCTTCTGGCCCACGTCCCGTCCATCGGCGAAGGCTGGCAGGCCACGGTCTTGGCCCATGCCCAGCCGCTTCTGCCGACGCCCGACCAGGCTGTGGACGCCGTCCTGCAGGAGGCCGCCGAACGCGCGCACCAGCGCAAGCTCGCAGCCCTTCTGACCGGCCCCGCAACGCTGTCCGGCCGGCCCGCGCTGCAGGCCGCCTTCTGCATCGACGTGCGTTCCGAGGTCCTGCGCCGCGCGCTGGAAAGCCAGCACGACCGGGTCGAGACGATCGGCTTTGCCGGGTTCTTCGGCTTGCCGGTCGCCCACCGTCCTGCGGGCACTGACGAAGTGCAGGCGCATCTGCCCGCTCTCCTGAACCCCGCGCTGGTCTCGACCAGCCACGGCAGTGACGCGGACGAAACCGCAACCCGGATCAAGGCCCGCGCCAAGCGCGCGTGGGGCCGCTTCCGGCAGGCGGCCGTCTCCTCCTTCGCCTTCGTCGAGGCGGCAGGCCCCGCCTATGGCGGCAAGCTGGTCCGCGATGCTCTGGGCCTTGGCGGAGCCGGCATGGCTCCCGGCCCGATGCCGCAGATCGAGGGCGGGCTCTCGGCCGAGGCCAAGGCGCAGATGGCGGCGGCGGTCCTGCGGGCCATGAGCCTGACGCAGGGCCATGCGCGGCTGGTCCTGCTGGTCGGCCATGGGGCGCAGGTGACGAACAACCCGCACGAAAGCGCCTACCATTGCGGCGCCTGCTGCGGGCAGACCGGGGAGGTCTCCGCGCGTCTTTTGGCCCAGTTGCTGAACGACCCGGAAACCCGCGCCGGCCTGCCTGCGCTGGGGTTGACGCTTCCCGAGGACACCCTGTTCGTCGCAGGGCTGCATGACACGGTGACCGACAAGGTGACGCTGTACCGCGACAACCCTGCTCCCGGCCACGCCGCCGACCTGGCCCAGGCCGAAGCCTGGCTCGCCGCCGCCGGAACGCTGGCCCGGGCGGAGCGGGCCCTGCGCCTGCCAGGAGCCACGGGCGATACCCTGGTACAGCGCGCCGCCGACTGGGCGGAAGTGCGGCCCGAATGGGGTCTTGCCGGTTGCGCGGCCTTCATCGCCGCCCCCCGTTCGGCGACCGCGGGACGAGACCTGCAGGGCCGCGCCTTCCTGCACAGCTACGACTGGCCGGCGGACAAGGGGTTCGGGACGCTGGAACTGATTCTGACCGCCCCCGTCGTCGTGGCAAGCTGGATCAGCCTGCAATACTACGGCTCGACCGTCGCGCCCGAGCTTTTCGGTGGCGGCAACAAGCTGATCCACAACGTGGTCGGCGGCATCGGGGTGGTCGAAGGCAATGGCGGCCTTCTCCGCCCCGGCCTGCCGATCCAGACGGTGCATGACGGCCAGTCGCAGGCCCATGATCCCCTGCGGCTTTCGGTGATGGTCGAGGCCCCGGTCGAGGCGATGACCGAGATCCTGCGCAAGCACGAGGGCGTGCGGCAGCTTTTCGACAACGGCTGGCTCCACCTCTTCGCGCTGAAGGACGGCTGTGTCGCCGCGCGCTACCTGCCCGGCTTGCGGTGGGACACGGGCCAGGCGGCCACGGGTCTGGCCGCGTGACGCTGCCGGACCTGGTGGCGCTTGGCACGATGCACGGCAAGGCGGCGGCGATTGCGCCGCCGCTGGCCGCGCTTGGGATCGCGGTCACGGTGCCCGACGGGCTTGATACCGATGCCTTCGGGACCTTCACCGGCGAACGCCCCCGGGTCGGCACGATGCTGGATGCCGCCCGGGCCAAGGCGCGGGCGGCCATGGCCGCCACCGGCCTGCCGGTCGGCCTTGCCAGCGAGGGCGCCTACGGCCCCCATCCGGTGATCCCCTTCCTGGCCCAGGGGCGCGAGCTTCTCCTCTGGCTCGACAGCCGGACCGGGCACGAGATCGTAGAAGTCCTGACCGACCCCGCCCCCTGCTACGACCAGCTCGCCGTCCCTTCGCCTGCCGAGGCCGCAGGCTTCCTGGGTCGCATCGGCTTTCCGGACACGGCCGTGGTCGTGAGCCTGGCCTCCAACCGCGCCCACCCCGTTGCGAAAGGCATCCGGGACCGGGCAGAGCTGCAGCGCATTCTGGCCGCTGCGACTGCGGACGGACCGGCCATCCTCCAGACCGACATGCGGGCACATCTGAACCCGCGCAGGATGATGATGATCGCTCGCCTGGCCGAGCAACTCTCCGCGCGCCTTGCCCGGCGCTGCCCCGACTGCGCGGCCCCGGGTTGGGGGTTCCTGCGGAAAGGTCCCGCCCTGCCCTGCGCCTGGTGCAGCGGCCCGACGCTAACGCCCGGTGGCGACATTCACGGCTGCACGGCCTGCGGCGCCGAGACGCTTCTCCCCCTGCCGGACGGCAAGACCGAGGCGGACCCCGGGTCCTGTCCGCTTTGCAACCCCTGAGGACCGGTCAGACGGGCGCCCACATCGCCGCACGGCGATGGGCCAGGACATCCCTCAGGTCGGGATCCGGGTCGATGACGCCCGCAGCGGCCACCGGCTCCTGCAGGCAGGACAGCGGAGCCCCCGCCGCGACGGCCGCCAGACGCCCTGCCCCGCGCGGACCTGCCATGTCGGCCCCCTCGATCATGCTGACGGGCCGGTTCAGCGCCGTCGCCAGAAGCTTCAGCCACAGCGCACTGCGGGTGCCGCCGCCGACGACCGTGAAGCGCTCGGGCCGCACGCCCACTTCGGTCTGCGCCGCGACGCAATCGGCGAACTGGAAGGCCACCCCCTCCATCGTCGCATAGGCGAGCATCGCGGGCGTCACGCCGGGATGAAGCCCCGTGATCCGCCCCGTCATGTCCGGACGGTTCAAGGGCGTGCGGATGCCCGTCAGGCAGGGCAGGAACAGCGGCGCGGCGGCCGGCCCCTCCGCCGCGATGAAGGCCGTGGCCTCGACATCCAGCTCCGGCACCTTGCGTCCCGTCACCTGTCCGACCCAATCCAGGCTGGCCGTCGCCGACATGACCACGCCCATCGACAGGAACACATCGGGCGCCACATGGGCCGAGGTCAGGATCGCGCGCTCCGGTCCCGGGTGGAAGCTTGCATCCACGATGCAGGCGACGCCCGAGGTGCCGATGGTCAAGACCGCATCCCCCGGCCGCGCGCCCCCCGCGCCCAGGGTCGAGCCCATGTTGTCCCCCGCCCCCGCCGCGACCGAGACCGGGCCCGTCATCCCCCAGCGTTGCAGCAGGTCTGGCTTCAGACGCCCCGCCTCGGCCCAGCTGTCCACGACCGGCGGCAGATGGGCAGGGTCCCAGCCCACCGCACGACACAGGTCCGCGTCCCATTGGCCCGAGGCCACGTCCAGAAGCTGCGTCCCCCCGGCGTCCGAAGGCTCGGACGCGACCTCTCCGGTCAGGGCCAGGCGGACATAATCCTTGGTCAGCATCAGCATCCGCGCGCGGTCCATCAGGGCCGGCTCATGCTTCCTCAGCCACATGAGCTTGGGCGCGGTGATGCCGGGGTCGGGCGTCCCGTTCGTCCGCCGTCCGATGTCCGGGACGGCTTCCAGAAGCTCCGCGCATTCGACCAGTGCGCGCTGGTCGTTCCACAGCATCGCCGGGCGAAGAGGCTTTAGACCCGCGTCCAGGATCAGCGCGCACAGCATCTGGCCAGAGATGCCAATGCCCCGAACCGCCGCCATCTCGCGCGGGGCGTCGGCCGCCAGCCGGTCAAGGCAGGTCAGCACGGTCGAGACCCAGAGGTCGGCGTCCTGTTCGCTGTAGCCCACCCTGGGGCGACTGACCGCGACGGGCTCGCTCGCGACCGTGATGACGCGGGTGAGATCCTCGATCAGGACGGCCTTGATGCCCGAGGTGCCAAGGTCGATGCCAATGTGCATCATGCCCGCTCCAAGAGCGCGCGCGCGGTGGTTTCGTCGGTGACCAGCGTGTTCACCACCTGCCGCTTCAGCACGGCCCGCACGACCGGAACCTTGTGCGGCCCCCCGGCGGCAAGGATGACGTTGGGGATGCCGCTCAGATCATCCAGCCCGATCCCGATGACGCGCTCGTTGATCGGATGCGCGATGGGCCGCCCTTCGGCGTCGATCACCACGCCCAGCACGTCCCCCACCGCCCCCAGCGCCGTGAGTTCCTCCATCGTGACGTCCCCCGGCAACCCGTCGCGCATGAGAAGCGAGTTCTTCGAGATATCCCCCGCCGCCATCGCCAAAGCGTCGACGCCGCGCAGCTTTTCCAGCACCTCGCGAAAGACGTCGAGCTGCATGATCGTATCGCGGCTTTCCCGGCTGCCCGCATAAAGGGGCGCAGTGAAGTAGCTGTGCTGCGCGCCCACGAGGTCGGCGAGGCGGGTGGTGATCTCGAAACTGTTCAGGTCCGACCCGCGCGTGAGGCCCCCCATCACGCTGATCACCTCGAGGTCGGGCCGCTCCATCGCCGCGACGAAACGGGTGGCGATGTTCAGCGTGCCGCCCCAGGACATGCCGAAAAGGCGGACCTTGGGGTCGGCCAGCACCTCGGACAAGAGGTTCCCCAGGGCCGCGCCGGTGATCATCTGCACGTCCCGGGGGTCCATCGGCGCAGGCGCGACATAGGCTTGGCGCAAGCCGAAACGGGCGCGCAGCGCGGCCTCCAGCTCGGCGCAGGCGGCGAAGGCGGTGTTGAAGGTGATCCGCACCAGGCCCCGCGACGTGGCCTCGGACAGCGCCTTGTTCACCCGCAGCCGCGTGGCCCCCAGCTTTTCCGCCACCTTCTCCTGCGTCAGCCCTTCGACATGGTAGGCCCAGGCGACCTGCGCCAGGAACCGCTCTTCGGTGTCGATCTGCGGAAGCTTCGGTGCACGCGCCATCTTCGCCCTACTTCACGGCCCCCATCGTGAGGCCCCGGACCAGGTGTTTTGACGCCAGAAGCGCAAAGATCAAGACGGGCACGACAATCAGTGTCGAGGTGGCCATGATCTTTCCATAAGGCACATCGTAGCCTTCCATGAAGGTCACCGCCATCGCAGGGGCGGTCTTTGCGACCTTGGGGGCCAGGATGTAGGCGAACAGGAGTTCGTTCCACGAGAAGATGAAGGACAGGATGCTGCTCACCGCAACGCCGGGCATGGCCAAGGGCAGGCAGATCGACCGGAAGATTCGCCACTGGCTGGCCCCTTCCAGCATCGCCGCCTCGTCCAGTTCCCGAGGGATGCCGCGGAACTGGTCGGTGCAGATCCAGATGACGATCGGCAGGGTGAAGGTCAGGTACATCAGGATCAGCGCGAAATGCGTGTCGCGAAGCCCGGTCTCGCGGGCGATCAGGAAGACCGGGAAGGCAAGGACCACCGGGCTGACGAAGCGGTTGGTGATGAACCAGAACCACAGGTCCTGCTTGCCGCGGAACTCGAACCTGGCCAGCGCGTAAGCCGCAGGGGTGCCCAGGCCAACGGCGAGTGCCGTGGTGCAGACCGCGACGATGATCGAGTTGATCAGCGCCGGGCCGACCTTGTCGACGAACAGCACCTCCCAGTAGTTCGCGAGCGTCGGCGTGAACCACCAGACCGGCGGGGATTCGAGCGCCACGACCTGCGTCTTCAGGCTGGTCGTCACCATCCAGTAGAACGGAAAGACGCAGAAAAGCCCGATAAGCAGGAGGAGCGCACCTTCGCCCCAGCGGGACCGGCGTTGGACGGGGGCGGCCATGTCAGCGGACCTCGCGGTAGAAAAGTTTGATGTAGAGCCGGGCCAGCACGATGGTGATCGCCAGCATGATGATCGACTGCGCCGCCGCCATGCCGATGTCGAACTGCCGGTTGCCGACGCGCTCGATCAAGACGGCGATGAACTCGGTGGCCGACCCCGGCCCGCCGCGCGTCATGGTGAAGGGCATGTCGAAGAGCTTCAGCGTGTCCGCCGTGCGCAGGATCAGGACGGCCACCAGGCTGGGGATCAGGAACGGCAGCTGCACATGGCGCAGGACGGTCCAGTTCGACTTCGTCTCCAGCTTGGCGGCCTCTTCGATCTCGGGCGGGACGGTCGAAAGGCCGGCCAAGAGCACAAGTGCCACGAAGGGCGTCCACTGCCAGATGTCCCATAGGACCACGGCGATGAATGCATTTGTCGGATCACCGATAAAATTGATCGCGTCGACGCCGATCCAGCCCAGCATCTGGTTGATGACGCCGTATTTCTGGTTCAGCATCACCTGCGCCAGAAGTCCCACCACGGCATAGGTCGTGGCCATCGGCAGGACCAGCGACAGCCGCGTCAGCGTCTTCCAGAAGGTCAGCCCCGGCCGGTGCAGGACCAGCGCGATCAACAGGCCCAGCGCGATCTGGATCGGCACCGCGATGATGAACAAGAGCCCCGTCCGCCCCATCGCCTGCCAGAAGACCGGGTCGGTCAGGACGGCCCAGTAGTTCTCGAGCCCGACGAACCTTTGCTGCGCGATCTTGGTCAGGTTGAAGTAGTGCAGGCTTTTCCAGACCGCATAAAGCAGCGGCGCGATGCCCACGATGGCCAGCGCTGCAACGGCGGGGCCAAGGAAGGCGGCGACAGTGCGCCGGGGCACGCGGAAGGTCATGGGGGGCCTCGCTCGGGTCTGCTTTTGGTCAGGCCCCCGCCGCGGGGGCGGGGGCCTTCGGTGCCCGAAGGCACGTCTCCTGGGAGGAGATTACACCGGGCGCTTACTGCGCCAAGGGCTTCTTGCCGTCGTAGTAGCCGGCCTCGGCCAGTACCGCTTCCATCTTCTCGCCGATCTGCTTGGAGCCCTCTTCTATGCTGACTTCACCCAGCATCATCTTGGTGCCCCATTCCTGCACGATCTCGGTGATCGCGGGCCATTCGGCGAAGCGCGGACGGAACTCCGGCACGCCTTCCTTCCAGCTTTCGACCAGCGCCGGGATGAACTTGAACTTCTCGGCCAGCGCCGGATCGGCATAGGCCGACTGCCGCGCCGGGACGCCGCCCATCTCCAGGTACTGGCCCGCCTTGGCCTTCGAGGTCACCCACTGGATGAAGAGCCATCCGGCCGCCTTTTCGGCGTCATCGGCCTGGGTTGCCACCGCCAGCGAGAAGCCGCCCAGCGCCGGTTTCCGGCCTGCCGGGCCGGTGGGTTCCGGAGCAATTTCAACGCAGTCCGCGACTTTCGACGTCTCGGGGCTGACCACGGTCGAATAGAAAGCCGACCATTCGGTGATCATCGCCACGTCGCCCTGCGCAAAGGCGTTCACCGTCTCGGCATGGTCATAGGCGACGATGCCTTCGGGCATGAACTTCATCAGGTCCTGACGGAACTTGAGGCCCGCCTGAGACTCCGGCGACATCAGGTTCGACTTGAACTCGGCGTTCAGGAACGACCCGCCGAAGGGCCACAGGAACCGGGCAAAGCTGTCGGCCGACTGGGTCTCGTTGCGCTTCGACTGCAGTGCGTAGGCGTACTTGCCGTCCTTGGTCAGCGCCGGGCCATAGGTGTCCATCACCTCTTGCCAGGTGGCCGGGGGCTTGTCGAACCCGGCATCGGCCAGCATGCACTTGTTGTAGAACAGCAGGCCCGAATAGTTGTCGAACGGCAGGCCGTAGTTCACCCCGTTCCAAGACCCGAAGGCGTCCAGCACCAGCGGGAAGAAGTCGGCCATGTCCAGCTCGGGGTCGGCCAGTTCCGGGTTGTTGATGAAGGTCTCGGACGGGACGAGCCAGCCGTTCTCGGCGAAGTTGCCGATCCAGACGAGGTCGATCAGCGCGATGTCGAGGTCGCCCCCGGCCACGAAGTCACGCACCTGTTCGCCCAGCGCGTTCTCATACGGCACGGTGGTGTAGTTGACCTTGATGCCGGTCGCCGCCTCGAATTCCGGCAGCATCTGGATCGCGGCGTTGTAGCCCGGACGGTCCAGGAACAGCACTTCCAGCTCGGTCCCGGCATAGGGCTTGGCCGCCTCTTCCAGGGACCAGGCCTGCGCCGCGCCGGTCAGACCGGCCAGCGACGCGGACGCCAGCGCAAGCGCGCTGACATGCGACTTGAGTTTCATTCCAACCTCCCTAAGGTTCAGCGTTGCAGAGTTGACTTCCATTTGTAACGCTGCACATATAAATGTATCGAAACCGGGGCGAGTCAACCGGAAAAAATGCAAGTCAGCGCCGGAAGGCCGGCGCAAGGGAAAGGGTCGGCATGGCCGAGGTCAGGCTGTCGGGCGTGAACAAGTTCTACGGTGCGGCGCAGGCGCTGCACGACGTGTCGCTGGACATCGCGGATGGCGAATTCGCGGTCTTCGTCGGGCCCTCGGGCTGCGGGAAGTCGACGCTTCTGCGGTCCATCGCGGGGCTGGAGGAGATTTCGGGCGGCACGGTCCACATCGGCGACCGCGATGTGACGCGCGCTGCCCCCAGCGACCGCGATGTGGCGATGGTGTTCCAGTCCTATGCGCTATACCCGCATATGACCGTGCGCGAGAACATGGACTTCGGCATGAAGGTGAACAACTTCCCCGAAGCCGACCGCAAGCGCCGGATCGCCGAGGCCGCGCGCATCCTGCAGCTGGAACCCTACCTTGACCGCAAGCCCGGCCAGTTGTCCGGTGGCCAGCGCCAGCGCGTCGCCATCGGCCGGGCCATCGTCAAGGAACCGAAGGTGTTCCTCTTCGACGAGCCGCTGTCGAACCTCGACGCAAAGCTGCGAGTGCAGATGCGGGTGGAGCTTGAGGCGCTGCACCGCGACCTGAAGGCCACGATGATCTACGTCACCCACGACCAGGTCGAGGCCATGACCATGGCCGACAAGATCGTGGTCCTTAATGCGGGGCGCATCGAACAGGTCGGCGCGCCGATGGAGCTTTACAACCGCCCCGCCAGCGAATTCGTCGCGGGCTTCATCGGGGCACCGGCGATGAACTTCCTTCCCGTCGATCTGCGCGAGGGGCAGGTGGTGGTCGAGGGCGTGACCCTGGGCGCGGCGCCGGCAGGGACGGTGAAACTGGGCATCCGACCCGAGCATCTTGTCCTGAAGCCGGCCGGACAGGGCCAGCTCTCGGCCACCGTGTCCATCACCGAAACCTTGGGGGGTGACGCCTACCTTTACGTGCGGCTCAACGGCGGGCAGACCCTCGTCGTCCGGGCCGAGGGCGACACGGCGCTGGACCACGGGGCCGAGATCGGCCTCGACCTGCCCGCGCACCGCCAGCACCATTTCGCGGCCGATGGCAGGACGCTCGCGTCGGGCGGGGTGGCGCGATGAGCGGGGACCTGATCCGCGACGCGGTGGCGCGGTCGGCGAATGTGGCCGAGGTGGTGATCGGGCGCGGCGTCCTGGCCCGGGCCGGGGCGCTTTACGCCCGCCACTTCCAGGGTCCGGTGGTCCTGATGGCCGACGACAAAGGATGGGGTGCTGCGGGAGCCGGCGTCGAAGCCGCCCTCACCGCCGCGGGCATCACCTCGCGTCGACACATCATTCCCGCTCAACCGCGCCCGAAACCCACGGTGGACCTCGCCGATTCGCTCCGCGCCGTCCTGAAACCGGGCGAGACACCCATCGCCATCGGCTCGGGCGTGATGAACGACGTGGTCAAGCACGCGGCCTTCACCGCCGACATCCCCTACATGTGCGTGGCCACCGCGGCCAGCATGGACGGCTATACCTCCGCCGGGGCGCCGCTGTCCGAGAAGGGGTTCAAGAAGACGATTCCCTGCCGTCCGGCCAAGGTCCTCCTCGCCGACCTCGACGTGATTGCCGCCGCCCCGCCCGAGATGACTGGCTGGGGCTATGGGGACCTTGCCGGAAAAGTCCCGGCGGGCGGCGACTGGATCATCGCCGACGCGCTGGGGATCGAAGCCATCGACGATGTTGCCTGGCCGATGGTGCAAGGCGGCCTAGAGGGCTGGCTCTCGCAGCCCCAGCGGATCGCGGCGGGCGACCGGGACGCGGTGGAGGGGCTGTTCCTGGGCCTCACGCTCGTGGGCCTTGCGATGGAAGCGCACGGCTCGTCCCGCCCGGCCAGCGGTGCCGACCACCAGATCGCGCATCTGTGGGAGATGGATGACCTCCACCACGGCGGCGAACGCGTCAGCCACGGTGCCTGCGTCGCGGTGGGCACGATGACGGCGCTGCGGATGTACGACTGGCTCCTGACCCGCGACCTTTCGTCCCTCGACCCGGCCCGCCGCGCCGCCGAGGCCCCGACGCTGGCCGCCAAGCAGGCCGAGATCCTGGATCGTTTCGGCCCCGGCGAGATCGCCGATCGCGCCATCGTCGAAACCCGCGCAAAACATGTCGAGGGCGTCGAACTGAAGGCCCGCCTCACCCGCCTGCGCGACGCATGGCCGGACCTCGCGCAGCGCCTGCGCGACCGACTCTGGACCGCCGACCGCATGGCCGGCCACCTCGCCACCGCCGGCGCCCCGGTCGAGGCCCAGGACATCGGTGTCGATCCCGCCTACCTTTACCGCACGATCCTGAAGGCCCGCTTCCTGCGCAGCCGCTATACCGTGCTCGACCTCCTGGACGAGGTGGGGCTTCTGGACCAGGCGGCGCTTGCCGCCCTGCCGAAGGCCGCGCAAACAAGGGTGGGCACATGACGCTTTCCGACCTTGCAACCCGGGCCGCCCAGGAAATCCGCGACGCGGTCGCCGCCATCGACCCCGCGGCGCTGGACGGCATGGTCACCGAACTCGCGCAGGCCAAACGCGTGGTCTGCTACGGCGTCGGGCGCGAGGGGCTGATGATGCGGGCACTGGCCATGCGGCTTTACCACATGGGCCTCGATGCGCATGTCGTGGGCGACATGTCCTGCCCGCCCGTCGGCCCCGGCGACCTTCTGGTGGTCAGCGCGGGGCCCGGCGGATTTTCCACCGTGGACGGGCTGATCGGCGTGGCCCGCAACGCGGGCGCCCGGATCGCCTGCGTCACGGCGCAGCCCCAGGGCAGCGCGCCCATGGCCGCCGACCGTGTGTTCCTGATCCCCGCCCAGACCATGGCCAATGACCAGGGCGCCGCCGCGACCTCGGTCCTGCCGATGGGCTCACTCTTTGAAGGCGCGCAGTATCTTGCGTTCGAGTTGCTGGTCCTCGCCCTCCGTGACAGGTTGGCCGTGGACCCGCAGGCGATGCGCGCCCGCCATACCAACCTGGAGTAGCCGATGGGCTGGCAGGACCGCTTTTCGCTGAAGGGCCGCAAGGCGCTGATCACCGGGGCCTCCAAGGGCATCGGGGCCGAGATCGCCGCCGTCTTCGCCGAAGCCGGGGCCGACATCGTGGCGCTGGGACGGGACCAGGCCGACCTCGACGCCACCGCCGCCAGGGTCCGCGCCCAGGGTCGCCGCTGCCTGACGCTGGTGGCCGAGATGGCCAGTCCCACCGAACCCGTGACCGCCTGCGAAACGGCGCTGAAGGAATGGGGCACTATCGATATCCTCGTGAACTCGGCCGGGATCGCCCATGTCGCCCCCGCCCTGGACTTCACGACGGACGCCTGGGACCGGATGATGGCCGTAAACCTCCGCGCGCCCTTCCTGACGGCTCGGACGCTGGCCCCCGCGATGATCGCGCAGCGCTGGGGCAAGGTCATCAACATCTCTTCGCAGACCGGGGTCATCGCGCTCGACGACCACGCGGCCTATGCCTCGTCGAAGGGAGGTCTCAACGCGCTGACGAAGTCGCTCTGCGCCGAATGGGCGCGCCACAACATTCAGGTGAACGCGATCTGCCCAACGGTGGTGATGACCCCGATGGGGGTCGAGGTCTGGGGCAAGCCCGAAAAGGGCGACCCTTTCCGCAACGCCACCCCGGCCCGCCGTTTTGCCGAGCCGGTGGAAGTCGCGGACGCGGCACTTTACCTCGCTTCAGACGCCTCGGCGATGGTCAACGGCGCGCTTCTCATGGTGGAAGGCGGCTTCACCAGTGTCTGACGTGTCCCTCGACGCCGGTGCGGGCGACATGCTGTCGGACGCGCCCTCCGCCTTCGCCCGGTATGAGGCGATCCGCCCCCGCCTGCCGCAGGCCCGCTATCCGTCCCGGTCGCTCCACCTGCCGTCGCTGGAAGAGGTGGCCGATCACGTGGACGGCTTTCTCCTGGATGCCTTCGGGGTCCTGAACGTGGGCGAGACCCCCATTCCCGGCGCCGTCGCCAGGCTCAAGTCGCTTCGCGCGCGGGGCAAGCGGCTTGCGGTCCTGACCAATGCCGCCAGCTACACCCGCGAGCAGCTTCTGGCCAAGTATCACCGCCTCGGCTTCGACTTCACCGCCGACGAGGTCGTGGCCTCCCGCGATGTTGCCGTGGCGCGGCTCGAGACCATCGCCCCCGGCGCGACCTGGGCGGCCATCGCGGCGGCGGGGGACACGTTTGCCGATATCCCCGCGCGGCTCGTCGACGCGGTCGCAGACCCTACGGCGCTGGGGTCGGCCGACGCGATCCTGTTCCTGTCCACCGCGCGCTGGACCCCTGCCCTGCAAGCGGCACTGATCGCGGCGCTCCGCCAGCGCCCGCGCCCCATGGTCATCGCCAACCCCGACCTCGTGGCCCCGCGCGAAGGCGGGCTGACGCTGGAGCCGGGGCTTTTCGGCCATGATCTCCTCGACCAGGTCCCGGTCGAGACGCACTGGTTCGGCAAGCCCTTCCCCGAGGCTTTCGCCGAAGGCATCGCACGAACGGGCCTCGCCCCGGACCGGCTGGCGATGGTGGGCGACACGCTCCACACCGATGTCCTTGGCGGAGCGGCGGCCGGCTGCCGAAGCGTGCTTGTCACCGATCACGGCCTTTTCGCGGGCCTGGACGCCCAGCCCTTCATCCAGGCGTCGGGCATCATCCCGGACTTCATCCTGCCCAGCATCTGACCGTGCAGCCCGACGTTCTCGCGCGCGAAAACCGCTCAGCCCGGCTCGCGCGACGCCCCGCGCCGTCGCCCCGTCACGCATTGCGCCCTCCCCCACCAGGCGCGGCGCGTCCGGCAAAGACCACATGGCGATGCGCCACCCGGGGCCGAGCCGCAGGTCCAGGAGCGTCGCTGGCCCCCGGCGCCGATTTCTTCGAAGAAATCGGTCCGGAGTTTTCGAAAACTCCGGCGCTCCACGCGTGGCGAAGGGTCTCAGGGGGGGTTGATTGCCCCTGCCCCGCGACCACCACGAGATCGGCCTTCACAATGTCCGGCCCACCGCCCCTTCGCTACGTCGCCGGACCGGACCACCCCCTCTCCACCCACCCCTTCCGGCTCAAGGCAAGGTGACTTGCCGATTTGACCCCGCGCCTCAATTCTGCACCGATGCGCGGGACGGGCCTTGCCTTGGCCCCTGCCGCGTTAAGTCGCGCTCTGGGCCACAGGTCCGGCTGCGGCCGTCACGGGGAAGTCCGGCACCTGCGGGGCCGATCACGAAGGGTCTTGGATGAAGCTTGGCAGCCAGCTTGTCGTCGTCGCACTGATCGCTGCCGTGGCCGTTCCGGTCTCGGCCCGCTTCGTCCCCGGCAGCCATCCCTGGCTGGACCGGGTCGGCCTTCTCGGCCCGCTCAGCGCGGCCGGGCTTGTGCCCGCGCCAGTAGAGGACACGGGCCGCTCTGGCCCTGGCGGTCCCGGCAGTCGCGCGGGCGGCGAGGTTCCGGTCATCGCGCTTCCCGTCGAGACGCGGGCGATGCAGGACCTTCTGTCGGTCATCGGCTCTGCCGAAGGCGCGCAGGCTGCGGACCTCGCCTTCGGCGTGACCGGCCGGATCGCGGAAATCTCCGTGGCCCCTGGCGACCGGGTCGAGGCCGGGACCGTCATCGCCCGGCTCGATGCCGCCACCGCCCAGCTTTCGGTCGACCGGGCCCGGCTGGTGCTGGAAGATGCCCAGCGCACCGTCGACCGGCTGGCCCAGCTGACCCAGTCCGGCGCCGCCAGCACCCTGCAACGCCAGGAGGCCGAGCTTGCGCTGCGCACCGCCGACCTGGAACTCAAGACCGCCGAGCGCACGCTCGCCGACCACCAGCTTCTGGCCCCGATCCCCGGCTTCGTCGGCCTGATCGAACCGCAGCCCGGATCGCTCGTCACCTCCTCTACCACCATCACCAGGATCGAGGACCGCTCCACCCTGATCCTCGACTTCCGCGTCCCAGAACGGCTGGCCCCGCTGATCCGGGTCGGAGACCGGCTCGACGCCATGGCCGTCTCGCTCCCCGGCAGCACGGTCGAAGGCCGGGTGATCTCGGTCGACAACCGCGTGGACGAGGCCAGCCGCACGCTCCGCGTCCGGGCCAGCATCGGCAATCCCGAGGACCGCTTCCGCGCCGGCATGGCCTTCCGCATCGACCTGGGCTTCACCGGGGCCGACTATCCGGCCGTGGATCCGCTGTCGATCCAGTGGGGCTCGGAGGGCGCCTATGTCTGGGTCGTGCGCGAGGGCAAGGCGACCCGGCTTCCCGTCAGCCTCATGCAGCGCAACGCCGACTTCGTGCTGGTCGAGGGCGACTTCGCCCCCGGCGACCTTGTCGTGACCGAAGGCGTCAACCTCCTGCGCCCGGGGTCCGCCGTCACCGTCACCCCGCCGCGGAGCTGACCCTATGGACACCCCCGCCCCCAACGCGCCCCACCGCGTCGCGCTCTTCGTCCGCCGGCCGGTCCTTGCCTTCGTTCTGAACGCGCTCATCGTCATCGCGGGCCTTGCGGCCTTCCTCGGCGTCGATGTCCGCGAACTTCCGGCGGTCGAGCGCCCCGTCGTCTCGATCTCGACCGACTACTCCGGCGCCGCGCCCGAAACCGTCGACCGCGAGGTGACGGCGGTGATCGAAGGTGCGGCCAGCCGGATCCCGGGTGTCGAATCCATTTCCTCCTCCTCGCGCTTCGGCTCCAGCCGCGTGACCGTCGAATTCGGCGAGGGCGTGGACCTCGACATCGCCGCCACCGACCTGCGCGATGCCGTGGCCCGTCTCGCCGGGTCGCTTCCTGACGGCGCCGAGGCCCCCCGCGTCGTCAAGTCCGACGCCGATTCCGACGCGATCCTGCGCATCGCGGTGACCTCGCCCAAGCGGACCGCCGACGAACTGACCGCACTGGTCAGCGAGCTTGCCGAATCGCGCCTTCTTGCCGCTCCCGGCGTGGCCGACCTGCAGATCTTCGGCGACCGCGAGCTTTCCTTCCGCGTCGACATCGACCTCATGCAGCTGGCCGCACGTGGACTGACCGTTGCCGACCTTCGCACAGTCCTGGCGGGTGTCGCGCAGGATTCGCCCGCAGGCTCGCTCAGCTCGGACCGGCAGACCCTGCAGGTCCGCACCACGGCGGCCATCGCCACCGCCGAAGAGATCGAGGCGCTGACCATCGCAGGCGACGTCCGGCTTGGCGACGTGGCACAGGTGACGCTTGGCCCCGAATCCGGCGCGTCGATCCTGCGTGCCAACGGCGAAACCGGGATCGGCCTCGGCATCATCCGCCAGGCCAACGGCAACTCGCTCGCGATCTCGGCCGCCGTGCGCGACGTGGTGGCGGACCTGCAGCCGCTGCTGCCGGAAGACGTGCGCATGTATGTCACCTCGGACAGCGCCGATTTCATCCAGGGCGCGATCCACGAGGTCGAACTGGCGCTGGTCCTGTCGGTGCTGATCGTGACGGCGGTGATCTACCTCTTCCTGCGCGACGCCCGCGCCACGCTGATCCCGGTCGTGGCCATTCCCGTCGCCATGATCGGCACGCTGGCCGCGATCTGGCTGGTGGGCTTTTCCATCAACATCATGACGCTTCTGGCGCTGGTCCTCGCGACCGGGATCGTGGTGGATGACGCCATCGTCGTGCTGGAGAACATCGTCCGTCGCCGGTCCGAAGGCATGGGCGCCCGCGCCGCGGCCGTGCTTGGCGCCGAACAGGTGTTCTTCGCCGTCCTCGCCACCACCGCGACCCTGGCCGCCGTCTTCGTGCCGCTCTCCTTCCTGCCGGGCCAGACCGGCGGGCTGTTCCGTGAATTCGGCTTCACCCTCGCCATCGCGGTCCTTTTGTCCTCGGTCACCGCGCTGACGCTCTGCCCCGTGCTTGCCGCGCGGATGCTGCGGCCCCACGCGCAACGCCGGGGCAGGCTGGACCGGGTCGGCGATGCCCTCTCGGGCGTCTACGCCTGGACCCTGCGGCGCTGCCTCAACGCGCCGCTCGTCGCGGTGGCTGTGGCCGTCGTCTTCGCCGCGCTGGCCTTCGCCACCTTCACCACGCTCCGCCAGGAACTGACCCCGACCGAGGACCGCTCCGTGATCCTTCTGTCGGTATCGGCCCCGCAGGGCGTGGCGCTTGACTACACCGATGCCAAGATGCGCGAGATCGAGGCGCTCGTCGAACCGCTGCGCGCCTCGGGCGAAGTCACCAGCGTCTTTTCCATCTCGGGCACCGGCGGCGGAAGCCGGGGCTTCATGGTCATCACCCTGGCCGACTGGGCCGACCGCACCCGCAGCCAGCAAGAGATTTCCGACGAACTGACCGCGGGCCTGCGCGGCATCGTCGGCATCCGCGCCTTCGCAATCCAGCCCAACTCGCTGGGGATCCGGGGGGCCGGACAGGGCCTGTCCTTCGCGCTCCTTGGCGACGATTACGGCAATCTGGCCGAGGCCGCCCGCGCTCTGGTCGACAAGATGGAGGAAGACCCCCGCTTCGGCCAGGTGCGGCTTGGCTACGACACCACCCAGCCACAGCTTTATGTCGAGATCGACCGCGCCCGGGCCGAGGATCTGGGCGTCCGCATCGACGGTCTGGGCGAAGCCCTGCAGGCCGTGCTGGACGGCCGCACGGTGGGCACGATCTTCCTGCAGGACGACAGCTTCGACATCCGGCTCGTCTCGACCGAAACGCCGGTGGACGACCCCGGCGACCTGGAACGTACCTTCGTCCCTTCGGACAGCGGGCAGCTCGTTCCGCTGTCGTCCTTCGCCACGCTGACCGAACGCGCCATCGCGCCCGAGCTTGGCCGCGAGTCCCAAAGCCGCTCGGTCCCGATCACCGCGTCCCTCTCCCCCGACTTCCCGCTCGGGGCAGCCCTGGCCGAGGTCCGGGCCCTGTCCGACGACGTCCTGACCGAAGACATGCGCCTCGTCCCCCTGGCCGAAGCCGCGACCCTGGGCGAGACCTCGTCCAGCCTTCTCCTTACCTTCGCCATCGCGCTGGCTGTCGTGTTCCTCGTGCTTGCCGCCCAGTTCGAAAGCTTCGTCTCGGCCGTGATCGTCATGGCGACGGTGCCCCTGGGCCTTGCCTGCGCGGTCCTTGCGCTCCTCATCACCGGCGGCAGCGTCAACGTCTATTCGCAGATCGGCCTCGTCCTTCTGGTGGGGATCATGGCGAAGAACGGGATCCTGATCGTGGAATTCGCCGACCAGCTTCGCGAGCGCGGCCACTCCGTCCGCCAGGCGATCGAGGAGGCGTCCATCGTCCGCCTGCGCCCCGTGATGATGACGATGATCGCCACCGTCCTCGGCGGCGTGCCCCTGGTCCTGGCGCAGGGCGCGGGGGCCGAAGCGCGCGAGGTCCTGGGCTGGGTCATCGTCGGCGGCCTGGGCCTGGCAACCATCGCGACGCTTTACATCACGCCCGTGGCCTACCTGCTGCTCGCCGGCCTGTCCAAGCCCCGCTCGGCCGAAAACGCGAAGCTGCAGGGCGAACTTGCCGCGGCCGAAAGGGTCGCTTCCAGAACCTGACGCCCCTCAGCCGGGCGCCAGTTTCACCGAACCCGCGTCGACTGGCAGCGGGGACTTCTGCCGCTTCGGACGCGCCGGGCGCACGGCGGGGACCGGCACTGCCACGGGTTCCGGCGCCTGCTCGACGCTTTGGATCGGCCGCGCCAGGACCAGCACCACGCCATCCTCGGCAACCTGGCCCGTGGCGGGATCCACCCCCACGTCGATCAACAGATGCGGGGACAATTCCGCAAGCCGCTTGATGGCCGACTCCAGCTCGGCCTGCGAGGCCGCGGCCGCCGTGTCGTGCCGCCACCACGCCAGCCGCCCCAAGAGGCGCGTCAGCGACATGGCCTCCATCTCCAGACGGTGACCACGGTCGACCGAGTTCTCGTCATCATGAGACTCCGTCGGCCCCAGCCGGTCGGTGAACATCTGTGCAATCACACTGTGGGTCACGCTCATGACAGTCTCCTCCCTGGAAACGCGGCGTCACACACGCCTCCTGGAAAAGGTGCCACAAGGGACTTGTCCCGTCTGTTCCGCGGGAAACACGATACAGCTCTCGGCACACCTGCCGCATTCCAGGCGCGCCGCCTGCGGCGTGACCGTCCCGCGGGCAAGGCGCGGGACCGCAAGCGCGGCGCAGAAGGCGCGGGACTGTTCCGCGTCAGGGCTTCAGCACCACCTTCGTCCATTCGTTCTGGTTGTCGCTGAAGTTCCGGTAGCCCTCGGCCGCTTCCTCCAGCGACAGGCGGTGCGAGATCAGGAAGGTCGTGTCGATCTGGCCCTCCATGATCCGGTTCAGAAGGTCCCGGGTATAGCGCTGGACATGGGTCTGGCCGGTGCGGATCTGGACGCCCTTCTGCATCAGGGCCCCCATCGGGAACTTGTCGACCATCCCGCCATAGACGCCCGGGATCGACACCCGTCCGCCCTTCCGCACCGCCATCAGCGCCATGCGCAGGACATGGCCCCGGTCAGTGCCCGGCAGGATCTTCTGCTTGATCGTGTCCAGCATGTTGTCCGGCGCAAAGCCGTGGCTCTCCATCCCCACGGCATCGATCACCGCATCCGGGCCGATCCCGCCCGACATCTCCATCAGCGCGTCCAGCACGTGGGTCTGGGTGTAGTCGATGACCTCGGCCCCGAGGCCCCGCGCCAGATCCAGCCGGTGCGGGTGGTGGTCGATGGCGATGACCTGCCCCGCCCCCATCAGCATCGCGGACTGCACCGCGAAAAGCCCCACCGGCCCGCAGCCCCAGACCGCCACCGTATCGCCCGGCACGATGTGCGCGTTCTCGGCCGCCATCCATCCGGTGGGCAGGATGTCGGACAGAAACAGCACCTGCTCGTCATCGATCCCCTCGGGCACCACGATCGGCCCCACGTCAGAGAACGGCACCCGCGCATATTGCGCCTGCCCGCCTGGATAGCCGCCCGTCAGGTCCGAATAGCCGAACATCCCCGTCAGGGCATGGCCATAGGCCGCCTCGGTCGCATCCTGCTTTTCCACCGGATTCGAGTTGTCGCAGCCCGAGAACTGGCCCAGCTGGCAGAAGAAGCACCCGCCGCAGGAAATGGTGAAGGGCACCACCACCCGCTCGCCCTTCCGCAGGGTCGAGCCGGGGCCGGTCTCCACCACGCGGCCCATGAACTCGTGCCCCAGGATGTCGCCCTTCTGCACGCCGGGGATCACCCCGTCATAAAGATGCAGGTCCGACCCGCAGATCGCGGTCGAGGTGATCTCGATGATCGCATCGCGCGGATTGACGATCTCGGGGTCCGGCACGGTCTCGACCCGGACGTCCCGGGTGCCTTGGAAGGTCAGTGCGCGCATGTCAGGTCCTTTCCTCGCGGCGGTTGGCCGAGGTGGCGATCTCGCCCGTCTCGACCAGCATCTTCAGCCGTTTCAACTCGTGCCGACCCTGCAGGCGCGGATCGGCGCGGAAGGCTTTCGCGATCCAGTGCCCGATGGTGCCGCCCGGCGGCTTGTAGGCGATGATCGCCTCGACGATGGACCCGCGACCGGCCGGAGCATCGCGGAAGAACACCTTTCCCTCGGCCTCGATGTCCGAACCCTCGACCGAGCGCCAGGCCAGGAACTCGCCCTTGCGCTCTTCGACGATCCGGGTGGCAAGCGTGACTTCGCTTCCCGCCGGCCCCGCGACGATCCAGCGCCAGGTCCCGTCCGGGCCCTCCTCGACCGAGCGCACGTTCTCCATGAACCGGCCCAACTCGGCGGGCGTGGTCCAGCGCTGGAACAGCTCCTGCCGGGGGGCGGCGATGGTCACCGACCGGCCCGCGACCTTGTAGTCGCCGAACCAGCCCTGCTTCGCAGTCCGGCCGGGGGCACTGTCCGGCGGATGGCCGGCGCGCGATTGCTGCGACAGGTAGTAGGCCGCGACCGCCGCCCCGGCGAGGGCAAGCGGCACCGCGATGCGGGTCGAGGATCGGGTCATGGCAAGGTCCTTCCACCGGGATCAACCGGGGGGCCAACCGGGGCCTTGCCAGAATGTTCCCCGGCCTAGGCCTGGACCTCGATGCAGGCGCCGATTTCCTCGACCGTCGCCTGCCAGCATTTCGCCAGCGCCTCCAGCCCCCGCGCGGCGGCCGTCGCATCGCCCTTCCGGTAGGCGGTCTCCAGCGCCTGCAGGCAGGCACGGAAGGAGGCCGCCCCCATGATCGCCGCCGATCCCGCAACCTTGTGCACGGCATCGGCACGCTCCGCGTCGGACAGCCCGCCCCATTCCGCCGACACCGTGCGCTGCACCAGCGCCTCGGCTTCGGACCGGAAGGACTGCAGAAGCCGCCCCGCCTTCTCGGCCCCGATGCTTTCGGCGAGAAAGCCGAAGGCCGCCGAGATCGAGCCGGTCGCCTCCTGGTCTGCCTCGGGTTTTGGCGCGGCCGTGACCCCGGCCAGCGCCTGCTGCAGCGCGGCAAGGCTCAGCGGCTTGACCAGAGCCTCGGTGATCCCGGCGGCCAGGAAACGGCGGGTGTCCTCGGGCAGGGCATGGGCAGTCAGGGCGATGATCGGCGTCGCGCGGTTCGGTCCGTCCGAGGCCCGGATGTGCCGCGTCGCCTCGACTCCGTCCATGTCGGGCATGCTGATGTCCATCAGGATCACGTCATAGGACTGCAGAGCGGCCAGGTGCACCCCTTCGCGCCCGTCATGGGCCTCGATTACCCGATGGCCGGACTTCTGCAGCATCTCGCGGGCGACCAGCCGGTTGATCTGGTTGTCCTCGACAAGCAGGATCCGCAACGGCACGTTGGCGGCCGCCTGCCGGACGGGCCGCGCCTCCGGCTGCTTCTTCGGCCGCTCCTCGCGGTGGATCGGCGTGCCCATGGGCAGGCGCACCCAGAAGATGCTTCCCTCTCCCGGTTCGCTGTCGACCCCGATCGCGCCGCCCATCGCCGTCACCAGCCGACGCGAGATCGCAAGCCCAAGGCCCGTCCCCTCGGCCTGGCGGGCATAGCTGGAATCCAGCGTCCGGAATTCGTCGAAGATCTGCTCAAGGTGCTCTTCCGCGATGCCGATCCCGGTGTCGACCACGCGGAACTCGACCAGGTCATGGTCCGGGATCCGGTCGCATTCGACGCGGATCTCGCCGTTGCGGGTGAACTTGTTGGCATTGCCGACCAGGTTCAGGATCACCTGGCGCAGCCGCAGCTGATCGACCCAGATCCGTTCGGGTGCCGCCACCGTGTCGCAGCAGATCTGGTTGCCATGAGCCTCGATCGCATGGCGCTGGCTTTCCACCAGTTCCTGCAGCAGGACCGCCGGATCGACTTCGGTCGTCAGCAGTTCCAATTGCCCCGCCTCGGCCCGCGACATGCTGAGCACGCCGTTCACATGGTGCAGCAGCAGCCCTGCCGAGGTGTTCATCGCCGTCAGGAACTGCCTTTGCCGGGCGGTCAGCTTGGTGTCCTGCATCAGCTCGATCGCGCCCATGATGCCGTTCAGGGGCGTCCGCATCTCGTGGCTCATCACGGCCAGAAGCTCGGCCTTGGCCCTTTCGCCCGCCACCGCCCGGTCCCGCGTCTCGATCAGCTCCTCCTCGGCCGCCACCCGGTCCGAGATGTCGCGCAGGAACGAAACGAAGATCTCCTTCCCGCCGAAGGTGGCCGCGGACAGCGACAGTTCCACCGGAAAGATGGTCCCGTCCTTCCGCCTGGCTTCCATCCGCACCAGGCCCTTGCCCACCACCCGCCGCTCTCCGCCCGAACGGTAGCGCTTCATCCCTTCCAGATGCGCCTCGCGCAGATGGTCGGGAATGATGAGGTCGGCCATGTCGCGCCCGACCGCCTCGGCCCAGGTGTAGCCGAACAGCCGCTCGGCCGCGCCGTTGTAATCGATCACCCGCCCGGCTCCGTCCGTGGCGATGATTCCGTCCAGCGAGGTCGCGATCACTTCCTGCAGACGGTTCCGCGCTTCCGCCGCCGACCGTTCGGACCGGATGCTGCGACGGTACATCGACATGAGGATCGCGATGCCGCCCAACAGCGCCAGCACCAGCGCCAGCGTCAGGTAGCCGATCTTCGCCAGCGTGGACGCGACGCTGATCCGTTTCTCGTCCGAATCCGCCGCATAGAACCGCACGCCCATCTGCGAGAAGTTCCTCACCGTGGGGCGCAATTCGATCAGATCGGCCAGAAAGCCCGGCAGGCCGGTGGCAAGCTCGGCATCCGTGCTGTCGATCAGCGGAGTGTGCTTGTCCAGGAACGCGTTCATCGTGGCGAGGTCGACCGCCGCCTCCGCACTCCGCCGCAGATCGCCGAACTGCTGGCTTTCGCCGATCAGCTGCACCCGACTGTACAGCACGTCATAGCGCCGACGCACCTCGTTCAGCCGGGACGGAAGCGTCTTTTCGGACGAATGCACCTCGGCATCATGCACCGCGACCAGAAGCGCCAGAAGCTCGACCTCCGCCTGGACCAGGGTCCATTGCGTGGTGTCCGAGTTTGCTACGGCCAGCGCATCGACCTCGCGCTGGACGTTGGTCGCCAGGAACGAGATGGCCAGGACGCAGAGCAGGATGCCGGACAGCACCGCCGTCAGGATCAGCGTCGGCAGTCGGTTCCGTCCGGGTCGCCGGAGGCGCGGCCTGTCCTGCGCCGGTGCCATCCGTCAGTCGGCCGCGACGTCCAGCCGGACGAGCTGCCAGATGCTGCGCGAATAGATCAGTTCCGCCTGGTAGTCCTGGTCAAGGTCATAGGGATAGACCACCCAGATCGGCCCCTTGTCGCGCACCGACATCGGCTTGCCGTTCTGCATGTAGGCCAGGATCGGTCCGCCCTCGACAGCATCGGACAGCGGAATCTCGATGGCATAGTCGTTGATCGCCGTCGCCTTGATCGTCCCTTCGGTGACGCCCAGCTCCTTGGTCAGGACGTTCAGCGGGATTCCGGTGAACTCCTGCACCCCGTCCGTCCACGGCGTCGACGTCGCGAAGGTGACCTCGCCCATCTGCCGCAGCATGTCGAAGTCGAAGACCGCACTGTCGCCCTGGTTCTTGGCACCGATGTCGCCCGTGACGGTCAGAATGACCTCGCCCTTCGGGGTGGGCAGGTCCTTGGCCGCCAGCGGTGCCGCGGAAAGCAGGGCCCCCAGAGCCACCGCCCGACCAATCGCCTTGATGAGAATGAGCATGTCGCGCCCCTGCATCTGAAAAGTCAGCGTTCTCTTCGCACAATACAACCGCTGGGTCACCAATGCATGCGCATAGTGGAGTATCCTTTCGTATATAACTTTTATCTTTTGCGCTTTCCGATGCTCCAAAAGGAATCGCGATCCGCCTGAAGATAGCCGCTAACATCCGGTTGAGAGGCTTTCGTTCCGACCGTTGCGCTTCCGGTTCCATTGAAAGGCATTATGCTATGCAGTCGCTACAATCCCTTTCGCTGCGCCCGTTGACGGTCGTCTCGGAAGTGCCCAAGATCAGTGCCATGCGTGTGCTGATAGCCGATGACCATGATCTGGTGCGTGAAGCCCTGGCCGCCTTTCTGCAGGGCGAAGGCGTGGTCGAAGTCCGGACCGTGCCCACCCTCGACGATGCGATCCGTGCCGCGGAAGACTCCGGCAGCTTCGACCTCGTGCTGCTCGACTACAACATGCCGGGCATGAACGGGCTCGAGGGCCTCGACCGCATGATCGCCGCCAACGACCGCCGCCCCGTCGCGATCATCTCGGGCACCTCCTCGCGCACCTTGGCCGAACAGGCGATCCGGGCGGGGGCTGCCGGCTTCGTTCCGAAGACCATGTCCTCCCGGTCGATGGTCAGCGCCGTGCGCTTCATGGCCGCCGGCGAGGTCTATGCCCCCTTCAACTTCCTGCAGTCGGGCGAAGCCGGCTCGGGCAACCTCAGCCAGCGCGAGACCGAGGTGCTGCGCGGCCTCTGCGAAGGCAAGTCCAACAAGGAAATTGCCCGCGGCCTGGACCTGCAGGAAGTGACGATCAAGCTGCATGTCAAGACGCTCAGCCGGAAGCTGAACGCGCGCAACCGCACCCATGCCGCGATGATCGCGCGGGAACAGAACCTGATCTGACCGCCCCCCGGGCCTAGGGTTTCGCGCAGAAGGTGTCGCGCAGCGTTGTCACGACGGCCGCCACCTCGGCGCGCGCCAGGCGATAGATCACGCTTTTCCCCTCGCGCCGGGTCTGCACGATGCTCTCGGCGCGCAGCCGCATCAGCTGCTGCGACACCGTCACGGGGCTCGAGCCCAGCGCCTCGGCCAGTTGCGAGACGCTGCGCTCGCCGTCCACCAGGCAGCAGAGGATCTGCAGCCGCCCCTCGTGCGACAGCGACTTCAACAACGCCACCGCCTTCGCGGCCTGTTCGGCCGTGCCGCCGAACCCTTCCAGGATCTCTCCCATCGTCCGCTCCTATTCGAAGGCGCACCCCTTCCTGAACCCCATCGCCCGGAACGCCATCGCCGCCGGGCAGAAACCGGTGAACGAGGACTGCAACAGGTTCAGCCCGATGAAGACGGTGAACCAGACGAACAGAGGCGATACATAGGCCGTCAGCACGACGCTGAGAAGGACCATCACCCCGGCAAAGCGAAGAACGGCTGCATCAATGGACATTTGCTCACCTCATCCTTTGGTGGTTGCTTTCAGTTTGTCGATCCCCAGCGCCTTCAGCGCGAGGTGTTCGTAGAAGGGTTCGGACTGGCCCTTGCGCAGCTTGCGCAGGAAGTACTTCTCGAACCCCGCCTTCGCCAGGTGGACCCATTTGCCGCTCGACGACCAGTTGACGTTGCGCGGCGGGATCTGCGGCTGGGCCACGAAGGCGATGCCCCCGTCGCCGAAATCGGCCAGACAGACCGCGTTCCAGGTCCCGACCTGGTCCGGCTGTTTCCCACGCACCAGGTTCCCGATGTTGTGCGCCGTGGCGGTGACCATCGATTCGATCATGAACCCGGTCTTCGGCACCCCGCAGGGGACCGGGGTTGGCCCCATCGGCGGGATCGCCACGCAGACACCCACCGCAAAGATGTTGGGGTACTTCGGGTTCTGCTGGTGCTTGTCGACGATGGTGAACCCGCGCGGATTGGACAGCCCCTCGATCCCCGAGACCGGCTTGATCCCCCGGAAGGCGGGCAGCATCATGGAAAAGGCGAAAGGCAGGTCCTTCTCGGCCTTGGCCTGTCCGTCCTCGCCCACTTCTTCGACGAACATGTGGCCCTCCTCCACCCGCTTGATCCGAGTGTTGGTCATCCACTTGATGTGCTTCTCGCGCATCTGGGACTCCAGCAGCCCCTTGGTGTCCCCCACCCCGTCGAGGCCCAGATGTCCCACGTAAGGCTCGGGCGTGACGAAGGTCATCGGCACCCGGTCCCGCACCTTGGCCCGGCGCAGCGCGGTTTCCAGGATGAACAGGAACTCATAGGCCGGGCCGAAACAGCTTGCCCCCTGCGCCGCGCCAATGACCACCGGCCCGGGGTTCGCCACCAGCTTCTCGAACACGGACTTCGCCGCCTCGGCATGGTCGATATGGCAGATCGACTGGGTAAAGCCTTGCGGCCCCAATCCCTCCACCTCGTCGAAGGCTAGCTCCGGCCCCGTGGCGATCACCAGATAGTCGTAGGTGACCGACTTGCCGTCGACCAGCGCAATCCGGTTCTCCTCCGGCACCAGCTTTTCGGCCGCGACAGGGATGAAGTCGATCCCCTTCTTCTGCATCGTAGGCGCAAGGTCCACCGTGATGTCCTCGCGGTCGCGCCAGCCCACGGCGATCCAGGGGTTCGAGGGGACGAAGTGGTACTTCGGGTCCTTCGTCACCACCGTCACCTTGTCTTCGGGGCGCAACTGGTCCTTCAACTCGTAAGCCATGATGGCGCCGCCAAGTCCGGCCCCCAGAACAACGACATGTGCCATTTCAGTCTCCTCCTCTGATCAGGCAGTCTGTTCCGACCCGGTTCGGAACACGCGGTAGATCGCCGGGATGACAAGCACGGTCAGGAGCGTGGAGCTCAGCAGACCGAACAAGAGCGAGATGGCGAGACCCTGGAAGATCGGGTCCGCCAGGATCACCACCGCGCCGATCATGGCGGCGATGGCGGTCAAGAGGATCGGCTTGAAGCGGATAGCGCCCGCCTCGATCAGCAGGTCCACCGTGACCCCGCCCCCGTGGCGGATGAAGTCCACCAGAAGGATCGAGTTGCGGACGATGATCCCCGCCAGCGCGATGAAGCCGATCATCGAGGTGGCGCTGAACGGCGCGCCGAAAAGCCAGTGGCCGAACATGATCCCCAGGAAAGTCAGCGGGATCGGCGTCAGGATCACCAAGGGCAGCTTGAACGACCCGAACTGCGCCACGACCAGGATGTAGATGCCCAAGAGCGCCACCCCGAAGGCCGCCCCCATGTCGCGGAAGGTGACGAAGGTCACTTCCCACTCGCCGTCCCACAGAAGGGTGACCTTGCCCTCGTCTTCCGGCTGGCCATGCAGCGCGATCTCGGGCTTGGTGCCCTCGGGCCAGTCCATCGCCTCGATCTGGTCGGCAACCGCCAGCATCCCGTAAAGCGGTGCCTCGAAGTCGCCTGCCAGCTCTGCCGTCACCATCTCCGCATCGCGGCCGTTGTGGCGGAAGATGGGGAAGCTCGCGGCCTCCTCGCTGACCGTCACCACATCGCCCAGCTCCACCACCCCCCGCGCGCCCGGCAGGGCATTGGCCGGGATCGGCGTGGTCAGGAAGCGTTCGTCCAGCACCCGGTCCGACTTGTCGCGCCCGACCACCAGCGGGATCGGCAGCCGCCCCTCGCCCCGGTGCGAATAGCCGACCGTCTGGCCGCCGTTCAGAAGCGCAAGCGTGTCAAACACGTCCTGCTCCTGTACCGCGTAGAAATCGAGGTCGTCCGAGGAAATCGTGGCCCGCAGCCGCCGCGCCTGGACGCCGAAACTGTCGTCCACATCCACGATGAACGGCACCGCCTCGAAGGCCTGACGGATCATTGCCGCCGCCGCGCGCCGGGTCTCGGCGTCCGGCCCGTAGACCTCGGCCAGAAGCGTCGAGATCACCGGCGGCCCCGGCGGCGGTTCCACCACCTTCAGGCTCGTCCCCTCCGGCACCGCAAGGCCCTTCAGCCGCTCGCGCAGGTCCAGCGCGATGTCATGGCTCGCCCGGTCGCGGTCGGCCTTGCCCGCCAGGTTGATCGCCACCTCGCCCAGCTGAGGCTCCGCGCGCAGGTAATAGTGCCGCACCAACCCGTTGAAGTTGAACGGTGCCGGAGTGCCCGCGTAGGTCTGGACCGAGGTTACCTCCTCCAGCCCCATCACCACATCGGCCACATCCCGCGCCACGCGGTCGGTTGCTTCCACCGACGACCCCTCGGGCAGGTCGATCACCACCGACAGCTCGGACTTGTTGTCGAAGGGCAGCAGCTTGACCGTCACGTCGCGGGTATAGAGCAGCACCAGCGACCCGAAGGACAGCGCCGCCGTGACCAGAAGGAACCCCAGCGCCCGACCTTTCGAGGCCAGCACCGGCCGCGCGACAGCCGTATAGGCCCGCTCCAGCCACCCGCCATGATGCCCGCCGTATTCGTCATCCTGCGCGTGCTCGTGCATGTCCGCGCGGCCCGCAATCTTGACCATCAGCCAGGGCGTGATGATCACCGCAACGAAGAAGGAAAAGATCATCGCCGCCGAGGCATTGGCCGGAATCGGCGACATGTAGGGCCCCATCAGCCCGCTCACGAACAGCATCGGGAGGAGAGCCACCACCACCGTCAGCGTCGCCACGATGGTCGGGTTCCCGACCTCCGCCACCGCCTCGATGGCCGCCTGCAGCCGCGGCTTGCGGCGGTCCATCCCCCAGTGCCGGTCGATGTTCTCGATCACGACGATGGCGTCATCGACCAGGATGCCAATGGAGAAGATCAGCGCGAAGAGGCTGACCCGGTTCAGCGTGAAGCCCATCACCCAGGCGGCGAACAGCGTCAGCAGGATCGTCACCGGAATGACGATCGCCACCACCCCCGCCTCGCGCCAGCCGATCGCCAGCCACACCAGCGCGATGATCGACACCGTCGCGAGGCCCAGGTGGAACAGCAGCTCATTCGCCTTCTCGTTCGCCGTCTCGCCATAGTCCCGCGTCACCGTGACCGTCACGCCTTCGGGGATCAGCTTCGGCTCCAAGGCCTCCACCCGGTGCAGCACCGCCTCGGCCACCACCACCGCATTGGCCCCCGCCCGCTTCGCCACCGCCAGCGTCACCGCCGGACCCGCCTCGCCACCCTTCGCCAGGTGCCAGACGACGGCGTCCTTCGTGTTCTCTACGTAAGCCACCGTGGCCACGTCCGAGACATAGACCGGCCGCCCGTCCCGCGTGGTCAGCAACAACTGCGCCACCTCGGCCGGGGCCGTCAGCGTCTCCCCCGCCACCAGGTCCACCATCTGGCCCTGGTCGCGCAGTTTTCCCGTGTTCAGCGTCCGGTTCGCCTGCGCCACCTTGCCCGCCAGCTGCTGCAAGGTCACGCCATAGAGCGCCAGCCGGTCCGGGTCCGGCTCGATCCGGATCGCGTCCTGGGCGTCGCCCACCAGATAGGTCAGCCCCACGTCCTCGGTCTTCGCCACCTCGGTCTGCAGGGTCCGCGCGATCCGCGTCAGGTCGTTCGAACTCAGCCCGCCCCCTGACAAAGTCAGCGTCAGAATCGCCACGTCGTCGATCCCACGCCCCACGATCAGCGGCTCCGGAATCCCCACCGGAATGCGGTCGATGTTCGCCCGCACCTTGTCATGCACCCGCAGGATCGCGTCTTCGGACCGCGTTCCAACCTCGAACCGCGCCGTCACCATCGCCGCGTCGTCGCGGGTCGAGGAATAGACATGCTCGACGTCGTTGATCCCCTTGACGATCACCTCCAAGGGCTCGGTCACCAGCTTGACCGCATCCTCCGCCTTCAACCCCTGCGCCTGGACATGGATGTCGACCAGCGGAACCGAGATCTGCGGCTCCTCCTCGCGCGGCAGGCTGACCAGCGCCACCAGACCCGCCGCCAGCGCGGCAAGAATGAACAGAGGCGTCAGGGCCGAGTTGATGAAGGCCTTCGTCAGCCCCCCGGCGATCCCCAGCGGATGCTTACTCATGACCCACCCCGCCCGACACCGCAGAGGCCGGCACCACCACGTCGCCCGCGACAAGGCCGCTCAGGACCTCGACCATCTCGACCCCGTCCACGACCCGCACTTCACCCGGCACGATGGACCGCAGCGCGGCACCCTCAGCACCCTGAACCCCGACGAAATCCAGACCCGACCGCGTCACCACATCGGCCTTCGGCACCATGAGCGCCGCGCGCTCGCCCACCGGCAGGCGCACCAGCATCCGCGCGCCGACGAATGTGTCGGGCAGGCCCGCGATCTCGACATCGGCCACGACCCGGCCGCCCTCGATCAGCGGATAGACCCGGGCAAGGCTCCCCTTCAGGTCCCCTGCCGCGCCGGACACCTCGATGGCATCCCCCGCCTCCAGCGCGCCCGCGTGACGCTCGGGCACCGCGATCCGCAGGAAGGTCCCGCCGCCGCCGACCACCGCCACCACCTCGCCCGGCATCAGCACCGCGCCCTTGGTCAGCGGCACGTCCAGCACCCGCCCCGCCACCGGGGCCAGCACCACGCCTTCCTTCGCCTGCTGCGCAATCACATCCGCCTGCGCCACCAGCGAGGCGATCTGCCCCTTCAGCACATCCACCTGAGTCCGCAGCGCGTCGACCCGCTGAGTCGTCGTGACGCCGTTCTTCAACAGGTCCTCACCCCGCTGCAGGTCGGCCTCCGCATTGGCGAGCTGAGCCGCCAAAGCCTCCCGCTGTGCCGACAGTGCCGCGAGCTGGAAATCCAGCTTGTCATCGACGATCCGCGCCAGCTCCTGCCCCGCCGCGACCTCGTCGCCTTCGGCCACGGAAAGATCGACCAACGTGCCCCCGATCCGCGCCCGCGCCGGGATCCGGTCCCGCGCCTCGACTGTGCCGTAGACGGCCTTCCATTCGGTCACTTTGATGGGTGCAAGAGGCTCGGCCCAAAGCGGGGCGGCAAGGCTGGTGGCAAGCAGAAGAAGGGCGGGACGGATCATGCAAGGGCCTCCTGGTTGGCTCTTACATATATAAAGCTTACTAGCTTTGCAATATACAGCACAAGAAATCCCGACAGGGGACCGCAGCCACAGTCCATACCCTGCAACGCCTTGAAATACCTGGGATCAGCCCCGCCCCAGCGCCTCGGCGAGGAAGTCGAAGACGATCCGGATGCGCCGGCTCGTCTGCACTTCTCGGTGGGCGATCAGCCACAGCGGCACGGGAATCCCCGGCCAGTCCGGCAGGACCGGCTCCATCCCCGCAAGCCGCTCCGCAAAGACCGAGGGCATCACCGCCACCCCCAGCCCGCGCTCGGCCATTCCGGCCAGCACAAGCCCATTGTCCGTCACATGCCGGAAATTCCGCCGCGTGACCGGCAGACCGAAGCCGTTCAGCGTCGCCACCAGCCGCTCGACCGGCGCAAAGCCCAAGAGGTCATGCGCCGCCAGATCCTCCGGCACAGCAGGCCGCCCCCGCCGCGCCAGATAGAGGGAGGAGGCATAAAGCCGCGCCCGCCACTCCCCCACCTGCCTCCCGATCAGCTCCGGTTCCACGGGCCGCAGATGCCGGACCGCGATATCCGCCTCGCGTCGCTGCAGGTCGCTGATCGCGTTCGACGCCAGCACCTCGACCTCGATCCCCGGCGCCAGCGCCTGCAACTCGGGCAGCAAAGGCGTCAGCACATGGACCGCGAAGGCATCGCTGGCGCTGATCGTCACTCGACCTTCCAGCGCCGTGGACCGCCCCGCCGCAGCCAGCGCAATCCGCTCCGCCGCCGCCCCCATGTCGCGGAAATGGTCCAGAAGGTCCCGACCCGTCTCGGTCAGCACCAGCGCCCGACCGACCCGTTCGAACAGCACCACCCCCAGCGCGGCCTCCAGCCCCGCCACCTGCCGCGACAGCGTTGGCTGCGTGAGGCCGAGGGCGCGCGCGGCCTTGGACAGGCTCCCCGCCTCGACCGTCGCCAGAAAGGCACGGGCCTGGGTCCAGTCGAAGCGGGCAATCGGCCTATCCATACACAGATGCATAACAGAAAGCCGATTTTCGACAATTCCTTCATGCACGCATCGCAGCTATCCCGGCCTCACCCCCTCCGGAGCCTCCCATGACCCGACATCCCCTCCGCACCGACTGGCTGATCCCCGCCGCCCTGATCCTCCTCGCGCTGATCCCGGTCCTCGCCGGCCTGACCCGCCTCGCCGACCTCGGCACCGGAAGCCCCACGCCCCAGACCGCGCGCTTTCATGCCGACCCGCTGCCCTTGGTCCTCCACATCCTCTCCGCCACCTGGTTCGCCCTCCTCGGCGCGCTCCAGTTCTCGCCTTCGCTCCGCCGCAGCCGCTGGCACCGCCTGTCCGGCCGAAGCCTCATCCCCGCGGGTCTGATCGCCGCGCTGAGCGGCCTCTGGATGACCCTCGCCTATCCTTGGGCCACTGCGGATGGTGAGGCCGTCTACGCCGCCCGCCTGCTTTTCGGCAGCGCCATGACCCTGTCGCTGGTGCTTGGAGTGACCACGATCCTTCGCCGCGACATCCCCGCGCACAAGGCCTGGATGCTCCGCGCCTATGCCATCGGGATGGGGGCCGGGACGCAGGTCCTCACCCACCTGCCGTGGTTCCTTCTGGTCGGCCAACCCACCGAAGGCCCCCGCGCCGTCCTGATGATCGGCGCCTGGGTCCTGAACCTGGCCCTGGCCGAGACCCTGATCGCCAAAGACAGACGGCGCGCCGATCCGACGCGCCGCATAGCCTTAACGAACCCCTAACGTCCACGGACATCCATCTGATTCCAAAGCGAAATCAGAAAATGTCCACCGTGGACAGGATCAGGCCTCGACCCAAAGCCCCTCGTCCTTGACGATCTTGTAGGCCTCATCCAGCGACTTCTTCGCACGGCTGATCAGCACGTCGATCTCCTCCGGAGTGATCACCAGCGGCGGGGCGATGATCATCCGGTCCCCCACGTGCCGCATGATCAGGTTGTTGGCAAAGCACCGCTCCCGGGTCTTGTAGCCGACGGTCCCGGCCTCGCTGGCAAACTTCGCCCGCTTCGCCTTGTTCGGGGTCAGCGCGATGGACCCCATCAGCCCCACCAGCTTCGCCTCGCCCACCATCGGATGGTCGACCAGCGCCTCCCACCGCTCCCGCAGATAGGGCGACGCGACGTCCCGCACATGCTCCACGATCTTCTCATCCTGCATGATCCGCAGGTTCTCCAGCGCCACCGCGCAGGCCACGGGGTGACCCGAGTAGGTGTAACCGTGGAAGAACTCCCCGCCGCCGCCGACGACATTGGCCACCTCGTCGCAGACGATCGACCCGCCGATGGGCGCATAGCCCGAGGAGAGGCCCTTCGCGATGGTCATGATATGCGGCTTGATGTTGAAGGTCTCGGACCCGAACCAGTTGCCCGTCCGCCCGAACCCGGTGATCACCTCGTCCGCGATAAGCAGGATCCCGTACTTGTCGCAGATCCGCTGGATTTCCGGCCAGTAGGTCTTCGGCGGCACGATCACGCCCCCCGCGCCCTGGATCGGCTCCCCGATGAAGGCCGCCACGTTCTGCGGCCCCAGTTCCAGGATCTTCTTCTCCAGCTCCTGCGCGCGGGCGAGGCCGAACTCGTCCTCGGTCATGTCCCCGCCCTCGCCCCACCAGTAGGGCTGGTCGATATGCTCGATCCCGTCGATCTTGCCGCCATGCGCGTGGATCGGCTTCATGCCGCCCAGAGAGCCGCCGCCCATCGTGGACCCATGATACCCGTTCCACCGCGCGATGATCGTCTTGCGCCAGGGCATGCCCTTCACGTCCCAGTAGCGGCGCACCAGACGGATGTTGGTGTCGTTCGCCTCGGACCCCGAGCCCGCGAAGAAGACGTGGTTCAGATCACCCGGAGCCAGCTTCGCGATCTCTGCCGCCAGCGCGATGGCCGGAACGTGCGTCGTCTGGAAGAAGGTGTTGTAATAGGCCAGCTCCTCCATCTGCCGCGCTGCGACCTGGGCCAATTCCTTCCGCCCATAGCCGATGTTCACGCACCAAAGCCCCGCCATCCCGTCGATGATCCGGTTGCCCTCGCTGTCGGTGAGCCAGACGCCCTCGCCCCGCGTGATGACCCGCGCGCCCTTGGCCGCCAGCCCCGCCTTGTCGGTGAAGGGATGGAAGTGGTGCGCCGCGTCCAGACGCTGCAGTTCGGCGGTCGGCATGTGGTTGGTGATCATGTTCATCGGCGTACCCTCGCGGAATCAGCAGGGCCGCATGCCCCGTCTTGCCCGCAGGATATGATCAAACGCGCCGCCGTTCAAGAAATTTGATCAAATTATGAACCGCCCGAAGCCCTTTCATCTTTGCCCAAATATCCCGGGGGTTTGGGGGCAGCGCCCCCATCAGCCGAGGAGGAGGGCGCAAGCCCCGACGACGAGACAAAAGCCTCGCGCGCCAGCGCTCATTTCGAAAACCTTCAGTGGCCCTCGGCCAGCGCCTGCCGGACGTGGTCCACGCCCTGCTGGATGTCCTGCTCGATGGCCCGCGCCAAAGCCTTGGCATCCCCCGCCCGCATCGCCGCCAGCGCCTCGCGGTGGAGGTCCGGCGCAGCCTCGCGGCCATAGCGGTCGATCACGGCACGCAGGGAAGGCCCCGCCCGCAGCCACAAGGACCGCGCGAGGTCCAGAAGCACCGGGGCCTCCGCCGCCTCGTACAAGGCAAAGTGGAACGCATGGTTCGCCGCCAGGTAGTCCGGCAGCTTCCCCGCCTCGATTGCCCGGTTCACTGCTCCGTCGATCGCCTCCAGCCGGTCGATCTGCGCCGCCGTCAGCTTCGGCGCGGCCAGTTCCGCGAGCTTCGGCTCGATCGCCAGCCGCGCAAAGGCCACCTGCTCCAGAAGCTCCGAGGACAGCTCCGGCACCGCCACCCGCCGGTTGCCCTGCGGCAGAAGCGCGCCTTCCGCCGTCAGCCGCCGGATCGCCTCGCGCACCGGGGTCATGCCGGCGTCAAGCTCGGTGATCAGCCCCTGGATCGTGACCGGAGCCCCCGGTGCCAGATGCCCGAACAGGATCATGTCACGCAGCCGCGCGTAGGTGACCTCGTGGCTGGGGATCTTGCGGGTCTCGGCGTCCATCGGGGCTCCCTTCACTTCGCCCCTTTATGACCGCATCCGCCCGGCAATCAAGAGTTGATCAAATCCTCAAAGCACTTTGGGCACATATCGAAACCGGGTCACATCCGCCGTCCAGCCCTGCCCCGTCAGGTCATGCGCGACGACGCCGACGAAGGCCCCGGTAAAGCTTGCATGCTCCCCCCGACCGCCCTCGTCCGAGACGACCGAGGCATCCAGCTCCGGCCCCACCGCCACGCCATTGACGCTGAACCGCTGCACCGCTTGGGTTACGCTCACGCCCAGCGTCACCTTGCCCTCCGCTACCGGGAAGCGTCCGTGGAAGGTCAACGCCTCGCCCGGCCAGTCGCCCTCGCAGGACACCAAGGTCACCACCCGCTCGCCGCCTTCCTTGGTCACCAAAGCCGCATGGAACTTGTGCCGGTTGTAATAGGTGATCAGCCCCGCCGCCCGCTGCCAGTTGGGCGGGTCGGCCAGCACATCGCACTCGGCCTCATAAGCCGCTTCATCCTGCCGCCGCGCGACCAGCGACTGCTCGAACCACGACCCCAGGCTCTCCCGCCCGATCAGGCGCAGAGCGCTCCCGGTCATCCGGAAGATCCGCTCCGGCTCCGGCGTCCGCAGCCACTGGAAGTCCATCGGCAGGTCCCATCCCCGGAAGTCATACTCCACCGCCCCCTGAACCACCCGCTCCACCGGCAGGTCCACCGTCGTGGGCGGCAGCATCCCGCCGTCCTTCAGCCAAAGCCACCCGTCGCGCCAGACGACCTCGGCCAGCCCGGTCTCGCGCCCCGTCGCACAGAACAGCCCGCGCGGACCCTTTTGCGGCCGCCCGCACAGGAACGAATGCCAGAACCGCCCGTCATGCCCCTCGACATACTGCCCATGCCCCATCCGCTGGATCGGGTTCTCGGGCGAAAACCGCGCCGTGATCACATGCTTCTGGGGGTGAGTCTCATACGGCCCCCGGATGTCCCGCGACCGCGCCAGCGTCACCGCATGGTCGTACCCCGTGCCTCCCTCGGCCGTCGTCAGGTAGTAATACCCGTCGTGCCAGAAGAGATGCGGCGCCTCGGTCAGCCCCAGGTCCGTTCCGACATAAATCGTCGTCACCTCGCCCAGAAGCCCTTCCTCCGGATGCCACTCCTGCAACTCGATCCCGTCGAACAGGTCGTTGGCCGGGTTCAGCCCCGTGCCCTTCCCCCGATGGTTCCAGCGCATGTTGACGAACCACTTCCGCCCGTCCCGGTCATGGAACAAGGACGGGTCGAAGCCCGAGGAGTTCACATAGGTCGGTTCCGACCACTCCCCGTCGATGGTCGCGCAAGTGACAATGTAGTTGTGCGCGTCCTTGAAGGCGCCATCCAGCCGCTTCACGTCGGTGTAGACCAGCCAGAACCGCCCGTCGGCGTAGCTCAGGCAGGGTGCCCAGATGCCACAGCTGTCCGGGTTCCCCCGCATGTCCAGCTGGCTCGCCCGCCGCAAGGGACGGCTTACCAGCGTCCAGTTCACCAGGTCGCGGCTGTGGTGGATCTGCACCCCCGGATACCATTCGAAGGTCGAGGTGGCGATGTAATAGTCCTCGCCCACGCGGCAGAAGCTCGGGTCGGCGTTGAAGCCACGGATCACGGGGTTCTGAAGCATTGTCTTCTCTTTCAACTGGATACGGGCGGAGGGACCCCTCAATCCCCCCGCCCGCTGCGGCCCGCCTGACAGGGAGGTGCCAGGCAGATGGGCCGGTTCGTCAGACCATCAGCGCCCGCGCTTCCGCCGGCGACAGCGCGGCAGGCCGGGTGCAGGTGGTGGTCAGGGTCACGAAGCCCCCCGTCTCGCCCGATTTCAGGCAGGCGGTCATCACGTCGACCCCGTGCAGCGTCCGCTCCAGGCTGCACCGGGCATCCCGGCCTTCCTGCAGCGCCGCGACCATGTCGGCGAGGCCCGCGGTGCGGTAGTTCGCCAAGGGTCCGCGCTGCGGATGGTCCTGGTTCGGCACGCCGAAGGGGTGCTCCCAAGGCGCCAGCTCGGACAGGTTGCCTGCCTTGTCCGCCACCTCGACCACGCCGCCGAAGAAGTTCGGGTCAGGCACATACAGCGTGCCCTCGGTCCCGTAGAACTCGAAGTGGTTGCGCTTGTGGTGCCAGACGTCCCAGCTCGTGGTCAGGTTCACCACCGCGCCCGAATGGAACTCCAGCAGCGCATGGATGTTCGTGGGCGTCTTGACCGGGATCTCCTGCCCCGCCCGCGCGCCCGAGCCGATGGTCCGCGTCGGCGTCTGCGACGAGGTGATGGCCCCCACCCGCTTCACCGGCCCAAGGAAGTTGATCAGGTTGGCGATGTAGTAGGGCCCCAGGTCCAGCATAGGCCCCGCGCCCGGCAGGAAGAAGAACTCCGGGTTCGGGTGCCAGCCTTCCGGCCCGTGGTTCTGCACGCAGGCCACCGCCGAGGTGATCGTGCCGATCCGCCCCTCGTCCAGCACCGCCCGCGCCTGCTGGTGCGCGCCGCCGAGGAAGGTGTCCGGCGCGCAGCCCACCGCAAGGCCCTTGGCCTTGGCCAGATCGCGCAGCGTCGTCCCCTCGTCCAGCGTCAGGACCAGCGGCTTTTCCGAATAGGCGTGCTTCCCCGCCTCCAGGATGCGCTTCGTCACCGCGTAATGCGCGTCCGGGATGGTGAGGTTGATCACCACGTCCACGTCCTTGTTGGCCAGAAGGTCATCGACCGACTGCGCCTTGACGTTGAACTCCTCGGCCCGCGCTTTTGCCGCCTCCATGTTCAGGTCGGCGACGGCCCGGACCTCCAGCCCCTTGAACAGGGGCGCCAGGCGCAGATACGCGCTGGAGATATTGCCCGCCCCGATGATCCCGATACCAAGATTTGCCATTTTTCCTATTCCTCAGAAGCCTTTGGCCGAAGCGATGGAGCGGGTTGCAAACCGCGCATCGTCCTTCGGGTTGTCGTGTTCCATGACGAAGTGCTTGACCCCGATCTTGCGCAGCGCGGCCATGATGGACTTCCAGTCCACCGTGCCGTGGCCCACATCCGACCAGCCGTCCTCGTCCTTGTTCTCGCCCGCAGGCGCGATGTCCTTCACATGCGCCGCGGTGATCCGGTCCTTGTATTTCTCGATCCAGGCCAGCGGGTCCGCGCCGCCGCGGATGACCCAGGCCACGTCCATCTCCCATTCCAGCCCCGGCCCGCCCTCGAAGATGCGGTCCTGCGGGATGGATCCATCGGACAGCGCCTTGAACTCGAAGTCATGGTTGTGCCAGCCGAAGCCGTAGCCCGCGTCCTTGTAGGGCGCCCCCGCCTTCTGCAGCCGCGCGCCAAAGGCCTTCCAGCCCGCCGCATCCGTGGGCCGGTCGTCGGGCATCACATAGGGGCAATAGAGCCGCTCCATCTTCAGCGCCTTGGCGATGCCCAGCACCTTCTCGACGTCATTCTCCAGCTGCGCGAGGCCGAAGTGCCCCGTCGGCATCGTCAGCCCGGTGGCCGCCAGACCCTCCCGCGTCGCCGCCACCGCCGCGTCATCGGCATAAAGCGCGCCATAGCCTTCCACCGCCGTGTAGCCGGCCTTCGACACCATCTCGAAGGTCCGCGACATGGGCGGGAAGTTGCGCGAGGAATAGAGCTGATAGCTGAACATGGTCTTGCCTTTCATCAGCCGCCGTAGGTGGCGGAATGGAGATCTCTGAGGGTGAAGGTGGGTGTGGCCGAGGGGTCCTCGGGGGTGAAGGTGATCGTGGCGGGGTAGCCCGGGAACATGGTCACGGCATTGGTCGAGAAGCGGCCCGGAACTTCAGATTCCACCGCAACAAAGGGGCTGAGTGCCTTGACCTGCAACGTCAATTTCCACACCGCACCGTCGCGCTTGATGTCCGCCGTCAGGCCCGAGGGCTGCAGGTCGTAGGCCTTCCACGGCTTCGGCGCATGGACGTCGCCACCCTGCGCATCGCCCGACCAGATGAAGGCCAGAACCTCATCCGCCCGCAGGGCATCGGCAGCCACCGTCAGCACCGGCGAAGCCGCATCCGGGGACACCGTGACCGTCGCCTTGCCCAGTTCCCGCGTCGACCCATCCATCGTCGCCGCATTGGCCGTGACCGTGATCGTCACCGCCTCCGCCCGGTCATTCACTGCGCGAAGCTCGATGCCCCCGTCCTTCGGCACCGCCGTCACCATCACCGGCGCATAGAACCGCGCCGCCATGTGATGCAGCAGCTTCCAGTTCCCGCCGTGGTCCAGGCTCGCCCAGCTGCACACCGGCCAGGTGTCGTTTAGCTGCCAATACAGCGTCCCCTGGCAATGCGGCTTCAGGCTCCGCCAATGCGTGACCGCCGTCTTGATCGCCAAGGCCTGCTGGACCTGGCTCACATAAACGAAATTCGGGAAGTCGACCGGGAAGCGGAAGTAGCGGAACATCGTCTCGGCGATCCGAGCGTTGCCGCCGGGGTTCTTCTGGTGGCTCTCCATCACCGGGGCGGCGATGTTCCAGTCGGCCTCGTCGGCAAAGCGCCGGATTGCGGAGAGGGACGGATAGGACTGGAAGCCGAACTCCGAACAGAACCGGGGGCTTACGTCCCGATAGTGGTCGAAGTCCTTGCCCTCATGCCACACCGACCAGAAATGCATGTCGCCAGAAGAGTCATCGTGCCAGGCATCCCCGAACGCCAGCGGTCCCGGCGACGGAGACGACGGCCACCAGTTCGCTCCCGGCAGCACCGACAAGAGCGCCGCCTCCACCGTCCGGTTCAGCCGGTCATAGTTCACCAGATAGCGGTCGCGGTCCTTGCGGCTTTCCGGAAACCAGGTGAGCGCCCCGATCAGCTCGTTGTCGCCACACCAAAGCGCGATGCAGGCGTGGTGGCTGATCCGGCCCACCACATCGCGCACCTCGCCATCCACTTCCGCCAGGAACTCCGGCGTCGAAGGGTACAGGTGGCAGGCGAACATGAAGTCCTGCCAGACCATCAGCCCCAGCTCATCACACAGGTCGTAGAACCAGTCCGGCTCATACCGCCCGCCGCCCCAGATGCGGATCATGTTCATGTTGGCGTCGACCGCCGATTGCAGAAGCCCCCGCACGCCTTCGACCGTAATCCGCCCGAACAGCGCATCCGCCGGGATCCAGTTCGCCCCCTTGGCAAAGACCGCCCGGCCGTTGACCCGCACGCCAAAGGACCGCCCCGCCGCATCCGGCTCGGACACAAGCTTCATGTCCCGAAGCCCGATCCGCTTCACCACCCGCGCCCCGCCGCCCGTCAGCTCCAGGTCATGCAAGACCTGCGCGCCCTGACCTGCGGGCCACCACAGCACCGGGTTGCGGATGACCAGAGACAGCTCCGCCACGCCCCCCACGACAGGCGCAGTTTTCGTGACACCACAAAGACTTGCTGTCACATCCTCAGACGTCGCATGAACCCGCAGCCGCACCTCGGCCTGCCCGGCGGAGTGCACCTGATCCACCAGCACATCCCCGATCCTCGGCCCCACGGGTTCCAGCCGGACACAGCCAGACACCCCGAAGATCCCCAGCGCGATGTTCCAGTCCCAGCCGAAATCGCACTGCTGTTTCCGTAGCATGTTGTTGAAGGCAATCGCCCCGTTCACCTGCTGGTAGGGGATCGGAAACGGCATCCGCGCCGCCCGGGCCAGCGCCTCCCGCACCGGCGACCTGAACAGGATCTCCACCGCATTCTCCCCCGCCTTGAGCGCGGAAGACACATCCACCCGCCACCGCCGGTGCACGTTGGCCGCCGACAGGACCGTGACCCCGTTCAGCCGCACCTCGGCTACGGTATCCAGCCCCTCGACCACCAGCTCCGAGGCCTTACCGTCGTGAACAAAGACCCGCCGCGCCACCCAGTCGCGCTCGGAGACCCAGCGGCACTCATACTCGTTCCGGCCCCAGTAGGGCTCCGGGATCACCCCCGCCTTGACCAGCGCCGAGACGCCATCCCCCGGCAGGTCGAAGGGCACGACATGGGCGCCGCTTTCATCCGAAAGCGTCCAGCACCCCGCCAGATCGAGCATGGTTCAGATCCTTTGTTCCGTCTTCGCGTCGAAGAGCGAGGCCTTGGGGATATCGAGCCCCAGATGCACCTTCGTCCCCGCCGGGAGCCGCCCTTCGACGGGCACCCGCACGCTCATGTTCGCCCCTTCCGCCTTCAGCCACAGAAGGCTGTCGGCGCCCAGGTGTTCGTCGATCTCGACCTCCGCGGGAATCGAGGGCCCGGACACCGGCGTCGTGGACACGGTGATATGCTCCGGCCGGACGCCCAGGATTGCATCGTCCCGTTCCAGCACCGCCCCGCCCTCGTAACCGGCCAGGTCGATCTTCGTGGACCCGAACTGGAAGGCTTTCCCGCCATCCACCGTCCGGCCCTTCAGGAAGTTCATCGACGGGCTGCCCAGGAACCCCGCCACGAACAGGTTCGACGGGCGGTTGTAGATCTCCAGGGGCGCGGCGAGCTGCTGGATCACCCCGCCCTTCATCACCGCGATGCGGTCGGCGAGCGTCAGCGCCTCGATCTGGTCATGGGTCACGTAGACCATCGTGTTGCCCAGCTGGTTGTGCAGGCGCTTGATCTCCACCCGCAGCTCGGACCGCAGCTTGGCGTCCAGGTTCGACAAGGGCTCGTCGAAGAGGAACACGTCCACATCCCGCACCAGCGCGCGGCCGATCGCCACCCGCTGCCGCTGACCGCCCGACAGGGCCGCCGGCTTGCGGTCCAGCAAGGGCTGGATCTGCAGGATCTCCGCCGCCCGGGCGATGCGCTTGTCGATCTCGGCCTGCGGGACCTTGGCGTTCTTCAGCCCGAAGGACAGGTTCCCCCGCACCGTCATCTGCGGATACAAGGCATAGCTCTGGAACACCATGCCGATGCCACGCTCCGACGGCTCGGACCAGGTGACGTTCTTCCCCTTGATCCAGATCTGCCCGTCGGTGATGTCCAACAAGCCCGCCAGACAGTTCAGAAGCGTCGACTTCCCGCAACCCGACGGCCCGAGGAGCACGACGAACTCCCCCTCCGCCACGTCGAGGTTCATGTTCTTCAGGACCGAGACCGAGCCGAAGTTCAGCGTCAGGTCCTTGACTTCAATCGAATTCACCATGTGTCAGCCTTTCACGGCACCGGCGGCGATACCGCGCACGAAGAGTTTGCCAGAGACGAAGTAGACAACCAGCGGCACCAGGCCCGTCAGGACCGTCGCGGCCATGTTGACGTTGTACTCCTTCACCCCCTGGACCGAGTTGACGATGTTGTTCAGCTGAACGGTCATCGGGTAGAGGTCGGGCTTGGTGAAGACCACGCCAAACAGGAAGTCGTTCCAGATCCCCGTCACCTGCAGGATCAGCGCCACCACGAAGATCGGCAGGCTCATCGGCAGCATGATGCGGAAGTAGATGCCCCAGAACCCGGCGCCATCGACGCGGGCGGCCTTGAACAGCTCCTCCGGGATCGAACTGAAGTAGTTCCGGAAGAGAAGCGTCAGGATCGGCATGCCGAAGATCGTGTGGACGATGATCAGACCCCAGAGCGTCCCGTAGATCCCCATCTCGCGCAGCAGGATCACGATCGGGTAAAGCATGATCTGGTAGGGGATGAAGGACCCGAAGATCAGGATCGTGAAGAACACGTCCGATCCCTTGAACTTCCAGTTGATCAGCGCATAGCCGTTCACGGATGCGATGGCGATCGACACGATGACCGAAGGCACCGTGATCAGGACCGAGTTCCAGAAGCCCCGCGAAAGGCCGTCGCAGTTCAGGCCCGTGCAGGCCTCGGACCAGGCCTTGACCCAGGGCTGGAACGTTACCTCCACCGGCGGGGCGAAGATGTTGCCCAACCGGACCTCGGGCATCCCCTTCATGCTGGTCATCACCATCACCCAGAGGGGCAGCAGGTAGTAGACGCAGACGACGATCAGGATGCCGTACAGCATGATGTTGCGACCGCTCAGGGTCTTCTTCGGCTTCGCGCCGCGCGGTCCGGACATGGCCGTGGCCATCGAGACGTCAGCCATGCTTCTTCCCTCCGAATTCCAGATAGGCCCAGGGGATCAGCACGATCAGCACGCTGAGAAGCATCATGGTCGAGGCCGCGAAGCCCTGCCCAAGATTCTGCGCCTGGAACATGTAGTCGTAGACATACATCGCCGGCACCTGGGACGCGTTGCCACCGGGACCGCCCGAGGTCATGGCGACCACCAGGTCGTAAAGCCGGATGATTCCGCTCGCGACGATCACCAGCGTCGTGATGAAGACCGGGCGCATCATCGGGATGATGACCATCACATAGGTCTTCCAGGTCGGGATGCCGTCGACGCGGGCGGCCTTCCAGATATCCTCGTCGATGCCGCGCAGGCCGGCGAGCATCAGGCACATCACGAAGCCCGTCCCCTGCCACAGCCCCGCGATCAACAGGCCGTAAAGTACGGTGTCGGGGTTGGTCAGCGGGTCGAAGGTGAAACTTGTCCAGCCCAGGTCGCGCACGACGCCCTGGATGCCGAACTGCGGGTTCAGGATCCACTGCCAGACCAGCCCCGTCACGATGAAGGACAGCGCGAAGGGATACAGCATGATCGTGCGGAACGTGTCTTCGAAGCGGATCTTCTGGTCCATCAGCACGGCCAGGACAAAACCCATGACCACCGTGAAGACCAGCGACATCACGCCGTAGAACAAGAGGTTCTCGATCGAGACCAGCCAGCGGCTTTGCGACCAGAGCCGCTCGTACTGGTCGAAGCCCACGAAATTCGCCTTGGGCAGCAGCTTCGAGTTGGTGAAGGAATAAACGACGGTCCAGATCGTGCCGCCCAGAAACACCACCAGCGCGGTCGCAACCATCGGAATCGCCGCGATCTTGGCGCTGATGTTGCGGGTCCACCGCGCGCGGGGCCTGGCCCCGGAACTGCTGCGAACTGCGTCCGCCTCGCTTGCAATAGACATCGGTCACTGCCCCCCTTGCGACCTTCAGGTGCGAAAAGGGGCCGCCCGGTGCGGACGGCCCCCTGTCGTCAAGACAGTCTCAGAGACCGGTCTTCAGGTTCTCCACCCACTTGGCGTGGGCCTCTTCCGCCGGCATGTCCGACTTCCAAAACTCGACCATCAGGTCTTCGTTCAGCTTCTGGACGTCCGGCGACCAGACCATGTCGCCCGAGGGGACGATGTTGCCACCGGCCAGGATCTCCAGGCCCTTCTTCATGCAGTCGTTGGCAGCGGCCAGATCGACGTCCCCGCGGATCGGCAGCGAGCCCTTCTTCAGGTTGAAGGCCACCTGCACTTCCGGCGAAACCAGCAGCGCGGCCAGACGCTTCTGCGCGGCTTCCTTCTCCGGGTCATCCAGCTTGGGGAAGTAGAAGGCGTCGCCGCCGGTCGAGATGTACTCGTTCAGGCCCAGGCCCGGCAGGCAGGTATAGTCCTTGCCAGCCACTTCGTTCGCGACCTGGAATTCGCCCTGCGCCCAGTCACCCATGATCTGGCCCGCAGCCTGGTCGGTGATGACAAGGTTGGTCGCCTGGTTCCAGTCCTGGACGTTCGACCCCTTGGCCAGCTCGCGCGCTGCGGCAGCGGCGGCGAAGACCTTGGCGTATTCCGGCCCTGCGGCCACGTCCATGTTCTTGTCGACGTTCACGGCCTTCCAGGCATCCAGACCGGCAACGGCGATCTGCATCGCGCCGAAGGCAAGGTTCGACTGCCAGGGCTGGTCGCCCAGAGCCAGCGGGATCTTGCCCGCTTCACGCACCTTGTCGGCGCTGGCCACGAACTCGTCCCAGTTGGTCGGGACCGGCAGGCCCAGATCCTCGTAGACCTTGTTCGACAGCCACAGCCATTCCGGCGAGTGGATGTTCACCGGCGCGCAGTAGATCTTGCCGTCGACGGTGCATGCATCCAGGAGCGACGGCGGGAAGACGACTTCCTTCCAGTTGTTGGCTTCCGCCACGTCGGTCAGGTCCAGCATCAGCCCGGCCTCGACCAGTTCCAGTGCCTGCTGGCCGTGGTTGAACTGGGTTGCGCCCATCGGGTCGCCGCCGGTGATGCGCGAAATCATGATCGGACGCGCGGTGCCACCGCCGCCGGCGATCGCGCCGTCGACCCATTTGTCGCCCGAGGCGTCGAAGGCCTTGGCAAGCTCGGCCACGGCCGCAGCTTCCCCGCCCGAGGTCCACCAATGGGTGACCTCAAGCTCGGTGGCCATGGCGGGCATCGCCACGGACATCGCCAGAAGCGCTGTCATCTTCGAAAGTTTCATACCGTTCCTCCCGGTTTCTAAAACGTTATAGAAATAGCCTATAACGTTATAGTTTTGTCGATCAACACATCTTTTCGCTTGTTTGTGCCCTTCGCAGAAGTTTTCATGGGGGGATGATCCGCGCCCGAAGGGGTCGGAAATCCAGGGAAAACCACCCCGATGCTGCACCGCCAAAACCGCGCTGAAACCCTTGCCGGACGGGAGCTTCCCCTCACCGGTCGGGCCCTTTGCGCTGCGGCTGCAAAACCGGCGACCCGGCGCGAATCACATTGGCAGATTCGCTCTCGCCTTCCCGGATGTTCGCATGCAAACGGTGGGCGACATGGCCACGCTCTCTGATCTGCCCACCCCCGATTCGGACACCCAGCGCCCGACGCTGAAGACCATCGCCGCCGCGACCGGCCTTGCCATCGCCACCGTCTCCCGCGCCCTCAAGGACGCGCCCGACATCGGGGAAGAGACGAAGAAGCGCGTCCGCGAAACCGCTGCCCAGCTCGGCTACCGCCCGAACCGCGCGGGTGTGCGCCTGCGCACGGGCAAGACCAACGTCATCGCGCTGGTCCTTTCGACCGAAACCGACGTGATGAACCACACCTCGCGGCTGATCTACTCGATCGCCAACGCGCTGCGCGGCACCGCCTACCACCTGATCGTCACCCCTTTCTTCCCCGACCAGGACCCGATGGAGCCGATCCGCTACATCGTCGAGACCGAAAGCGCCGACGGGATCATCCTGAACCAGACCAAGGAAGACGACCCCCGCATCCGCTACATGCACGACCACGGCTTCCCCTTCGCCGCGCATGGCCGGACGAACATGGGGCTCGACCATGCGTTCTACGACTTCGACAACGAGGCCTACGGCCGTCTCGGTGCGCGCACGATGATCGAACGCGGCCGCAAGCGGCTTCTCCTTGTCCCGCCGCCTCGCGCGCACATGTATGCCCGCCACATGATCTTCGGCTTTTCGGATGAAGCGGCCCTGCTTGGCGTCCCCTTCGAGGTTTCCGAACACGTCACCTCGGACAGCGGAGGCGAGGCGGTCGAGGCCGCCATCGCCGCCCGCTTCGCCCTGCCGAACCCGCCCGACGGCATCCTTGTCGGCTCGACCACCGCCGCGATGGCCACCATCGCCGGGGCCGAGGCGTCGGGTCGGCAGATCGGCCGCGACTTCGACGTGGTGGCGAAAGAGGCCATCGCCGTCCTGCGCCGTTTCCGCAAGGACATCCTCATCGTGCGCGAAGACGTGGGCCGCGCCGGCGAATTCCTGGCCCGGGCGCTCGTGGCCGAGATCGACAAACGCGACTGGACGGCCCGGCAGGGGCTGGAGGTTCCGGTCAAGGTGGAACAGGGCCGCTAGGCCCGGAAGTGGAGGATGCAGATGAAGACGATCAAGGGCCCGGCCCTCTTCCTGGCGCAGTTCGCGGGCGACACCGCTCCGTTCAATTCCTGGGGCGAGATTACCAAATGGGCCGCCGACTGCGGCTACGTGGGCGTGCAGGTGCCCAGCTGGGACGGCCGGCTCTTCGACCTGGAAAAGGCTGCCTCATCAAAGACCTACTGCGACGAGTTCAAGGGAATTGCGAAGGACGCCGGGCTGGAGGTGACCGAGCTCTCCACCCACCTGCAGGGCCAGCTCGTCGCCGTCCACCCCGCCTATGACACCCAGTTCGACGGCTTTGCTGCACCCTCCGTCCGCGGCAACCCGAAGGCCCGCGCCGAATGGGCCGTGGACCAGGTGAAGAAGGCGCTGACTGCCTCGAAGAACCTCGGCCTCACCGCCCACGCCACCTTCTCCGGCGCGCTCGCCTGGCCCTACCTCTACCCCTGGCCGCAGCGCCCCGCTGGGCTGGTGGAGGAAGCCTTCGACGAACTCGCCCGCCGCTGGACGCCCCTCCTGAACCACGCCGAGGACTGCGGCGTCGACGTCTGTTACGAAATCCACCCGGGTGAGGACCTGCACGACGGCGTCACCTTCGAGATGTTCCTCGACCGAGTGAAGGGCCACAAGCGGGCCAACATGCTTTACGACCCCTCGCACTACGTCTTGCAACACCTTGATTACCTTGATCATATCGACATCTACCATGACCGGATCAAGATGTTCCACGTCAAGGACGCCGAGCTGAACCCCACCGGCCGCCAGGGCGTCTACGGCGGCTTCCAAAGCTGGGTCAACCGCGCGGGCCGCTTCCGCTCCCCAGGCGACGGGCAGGTCGATTTCGGCGGTATCTTCTCGAAGCTCACCCAATACGGCTACGACGGCTGGGCCGTGGTCGAATGGGAATGCTGCCTGAAACATCCCGAGGACGGCGCGCGCGAAGGGGCCGCCTTCGTTGACGCCCACATCATCCGCGTGACAGAAAAAGCCTTCGACGATTTCGCCGACGCCGGCACCGACCGCGCCGCCAACCGCCGCATGCTTGGACTGGAGTAAGACATGCCCATCGACGCCGCCCACACCGCCCGCCCCGAACGCCTCCGCCTTGGCATGGTCGGCGGCGGACGCGACGCCTTCATCGGCGCCGTCCACCGCATCGCCGCGCGGATTGACGATCAATATGAACTGGTTGCAGGCGCTTTCTCATCCAACCCGGAAAAAGCACTGGCTTCCGCGCAAGACCTCGGCGTCCCCCGCGCCTACACCAGTTTCGCCGAAATGGCCGCCAAGGAAGCCCGCCGCAAGGACGGCATCGACGCGGTGGCCATCGTGACCCCAAACCACATGCACGCCCCCGTCGCGATGCAGTTCCTGAAGCGCGGCATCCACGTCATCTGCGACAAGCCGCTGACCGCCACCCTGCCCGAGGCCAAGAAACTGGCGAAAGCTGCCGAGGCCTCGGGCGTCGTCTTCGCGCTCACGCACAACTACACCGGCTACCCGATGATCCGGCAGGCCAAGGCGATGATCGCGAACGGAGACCTGGGTGAGCTCCGCCTCGTCAACGTTGAGTATGTCCAGGACTGGCTCACGCAGGACGTCGACAACAAGCAGGCCGACTGGCGCACCGACCCCGCCCGCTCCGGCGCTGGCGGCTCCACCGGCGACATCGGCACCCACGCCTTCAACATTGCGAACTTCGTCACTGGCCTCACCCTCGACACGCTCGCCGCCGACCTCACCGCCTTCGTCCCCGGCCGGCGCGTCGACGACAACGGCCATGTGCTGATGCGCTACGAGGGCGGGGCCAAGGGCATGCTCTGGTGCAGCCAGGTCGCGCCAGGCAACGAGAACGGCCTCCGCCTGCGGGTCTACGGCACCAAAGGCGGCCTCGAATGGTCGCAAGAGGATCCGAACTACCTCTGGTTCACCCCCTTCGGCCAGGAAAAGCGCAAGATCACCCGCGGCGGCGCCGGTTCGGGACCCGAGGCCGGACGCCTGACCCGCATCCCGCCCGGCCACCCGGAGGGCTACCTCGAAGGCTTCGCCAACATCTACACCGAAGCCGCCCGCGCCATCCGCGCCGCCAAGACCGGCACGCCGGTTCCCGAAGGCACCACCTTCCCGGGCCTGAAAGAAGGCCTGGAAGGCGTGGCTTTCGTCGATGCCTGCGTGCGGTCCTCGGCCCGCAACGGCGCCTGGGTCAGCCTGAACCTCTGACGGGCGGTGGGCGCTTCGCCCACCCTACGCGTTGCGGCCTGTAGGGTGGGCAATCTGCCCACCCTCCCTACTCGCGCAGCCGCGCCCGCTCGCGCTGCAGCCACAGCACCGTAAGCAAAAGCGGCGCGTTCCCGATCTCGCCAGCCGCCATGACCTCGACCAGCCGGTCGAAGGACAGAAGGTGCCCCTTGATGTCCTCGGCCTCCTCCGCTGCACCGAAGACCCCGGCCATCCCGTCCGGCAGGTCGCAGAGCGCGACATAGGAATAGAGATATTCCGTCACCGCCCCCGGTGTCGGATAGTATTCCGCCACCTTCTCCAGCGCCCCCAGGACCAGCCCCGCCTCCTCGACCGCCTCGCGCCGCGCGGCCTCTTCGGGGGTCTCGCCCGGATCGATCCGTCCTGCGATGGCCTCCAGCTGCCACGGCAGCGGATCGCCCCGGCCCAAGGGTCCCATCCGCACCTGTTCCACCAAGAGCACCCGGTCGCGTACCGGATCATAGGGCAAGACCGTCACCGCATCACCCGCGACGAACAGCTCGCGCACCAGCGGGGGGCTCATCGCCCCGTCAAACCGCCGGTGCCGAAGGTGCCACAGATCCAGCGCAAAGAACCCGGAATGCGAGGGCACCCGGCGCCCCACCTCGACCTCCCCCGAGCCGGTCCGCACCCCACGGCCCACCGAGCCCGCCGCACGCGCCCGACTGTCTGCCTCCACCCGCAGGGCGGGAAGCCGGCGCCGGACCGCCTCGGCCGACAGATGACCCCAATAGCGCAGGACCACCGCCACCAGCTCCGGCGCGGGATCCTCCCCCAGCACATCCACCAGGAACTGCTCGCACTCCGGACCCGCCACCGCCTCGCGCAGCGCGACCGGCCAGCCCGACATCGACAGTCGGGTCACTTCCAGCGCCGACCGGCGTTCTCGGTGAGAAGCCCCGCGACGATCCCGCCCAGAAGGACCGTTCCGAACACGCCCAGCGACACCAGCGCGTGCGACCGCTTTGCCATCGTGTCGACCACCGCCAGGATGGCCTCCATCGCATCCTCGTAACGCATCCGGACCGAGTTCTCGAGCATCTCCGCCAAGGCCAGAAGGAACAGCGCAACGACGGCCAGGATCACCGCCGTCTTGATCCCTGCCCCGGCCGCTTCGACATAGCCCTTGCCGACCGAGTTGCCCATCACCGACCACCCGACGACGACACCCACCAGCGCCGCCCCCTCGCGGATCGGTCCCGCTGCGGCGGCATCGGGCATGTTTACTGCGTAGTAGTTCGCGAGGATCCAGCCCACGACCGCGAACGAAGCTGCTGCCATCAACTTTGCCGCCGTCGGCATCGGAGTTGCCATGCCCTACCCCTCAACTGGGACGCGTCACCGTGATTTGCGTCACGTCGCAGTTTCCACCTTGAAACGCGCCCGCGCAAGAGGCGAGGTAGAAGTCCCACATCCGCTTGAAACGGTCGTCGAAGCCCAGCTTGCGGACCTCTCCCCAGCGTTCGTTGAAGGTGTCGTGCCAGCGGCGCAAGGTCAGGCTGTAGCTTTCGCCGAACTCGATCGAGCCCTTCACCTGCAGGCCCGCCTTCTCCACCTCGGCCCGTAGCACGGACGGCGCGGGCAACATGCCGCCGGGGAAGATGTATTTCTGGATGAAATCGACGCCCCGGCGGTAGATCTCCCACCGGGCATCGGGCACGGTGATGATCTGCAGCGTCGCATGGCGACCAGGCTTCAGCCGCTCACGCAGGGTCTGGAAATAGACCGGCCAATAGCGCTCACCCACTGCCTCGAACATCTCGATCGAGGCGATCCCGTCGTAGGACCCCCGCTCGTCGCGGTAATCCTGCAGCTTGATCTCCACCCGGTCCGACAGGCCCGCGCGCCGCATCCTCTCGACGGCATAGTCATGCTGCGCCCGGCTGATGGTCAGGCCGGTGACCCGCAGTCCCCGCTCCTTCGCGGCATATTCCGCAAAGCCGCCCCAGCCGCATCCGATCTCCAGCACATGGTCGCCTTCGCGCGCGCCCATCAGGTCCACCATGCTGGCATATTTCCGGGTCTGCGCGGCCTCCAGGCTCTCCTGCGGGTTCTCGAAGATGGCCGAGGAATAGGTCATCGTCTCGTCCAGCCAAAGCCGGTAGAAGTCGTTGCCCAGGTCATAGTGGTAGCTGATGTTCTTCTTCGCCTGCCGTTTCGAATTCGACTGCAACCAGAAGCGCAGACGCTCGTAGGCCCGCACCAGCTTGAGCCCCGGGTAGCCGTCGTTGACCATATTGTTCGCCGGCCGCTGGACCAGGTCCAGGAAGGCCTGCAGGTCCGGCGTCGTCCACCAGCCGTCCAGATAGGCGTCGCAGAAGCCAAGGTCCCCCTCGCGCACAAGCCGGGCAAAGAGGTCGGGGTTCACGACGCGCACCTCGGCCGCGATGCCCGGGGCCTTGCCCTCCACGCGGAAGCGCCGCCCGTCGGGCAGGACAAAGTCCAGCCGCCCCTCGCCCAGCTTTCCCGCAGTCTCGAACGCCATGGCGAAATAGCGCGGCAACCCAGCCTGCCCCTTCGCCGTCGTCAACACGTCCATCGGCCCACCCCCAGGGTCGTTATCGCAAACACTTTCACCAAAGGTGATGCGTTGCTCAAGCATTTCGTGCCCCGTATGCCGCAAGGGCAGCTGCGCGGCCAGCGGCCAGATCGACCACGGGCTTCGGATAGGACTGGTCCGGCCGCAGCCTCCAGGACCGCGGCACCGCCTCGAAGAAGGCCAAGGCCTCCGGCCCCGGGCTTTTCGACAGTTCGGCCACGAACCGACGCCGGTAGCGCGCATCCTTGTCGAACTTCTCGGCCTGTCCAGCCGGATTGAACACCCGGAAATAGGGCGCCGCGTCCGGCCCCGATCCGGCAACCCATTGCCATCCCATCGCATTCGCCGCCGGGTCCCAGTCGGTCAGGCAGTCCGCGAACCAGTCGAGCCCGACCTTCCAGTGCGTCAGCAGATGCTTCGTCAGGTAACTCCCCGCGATCATCCGCGCGCGGTTGTGCATCGTGCCGGTGACATACATCTCGCGCATCGCGGCATCGACGAAGGGCTCGCCCGTCATCCCCCGCCGCCAACGCTCCGCCGCCTCGCTGTCGCCGCGCCAGGGGAAGGAATCCCATTCCGGCCGCCAGTTGGCGCTGGTGATCTGCGGAGTATGATGCATCAGGTGATAGCTGAACTCCCGCCAGGCCAGCTCGCGCAGGAAGCTCTCCGCCCCCGCCCGCCCCTCGTCCCGCGCCCGCAGGCCCGCGTGCCAGACCTCGCGGATGCCGATCTCCCCGTAGGTGAGGTTCTCCGACAGCCGCGACGTCCCCGCCACGCCCGGATAATCCCGCATCTCGGAATAGCGCGCGACCGGCCCGTCCAGAAACGCCGAAAGCTTCGCCCGCGCCGCCGCCTCCCCCACCGCCTGGTAGGACAGCACGACCGAGGCCCCCCGGTTCATCGCCGCGCCCAGGCTCCAGTCCTCCAGCCGGTCCGAGGCCGGCCAGCGCTCCACCCCGCGCAGCGCCTTCGGCGCGGGCTCCGGAGCCGCGACCCCCAGCCCTCGCGTCGCCTTCCAGTAAGGCGTGAACACCCGGTAGAACCCGCCCGTCCCGGTCTCCACCTCCCAGGGCTCATGCAACAGATGCCCGGCAAAGGACCGCGCCTCGACCCCGTCCCCCTTCAGCGCCGCCTTGACCGCAGTATCCCGCGCGACCGAGGCCGGATCATAAAGCCGCGACCACCAGACCCCGCCCGCCCCCGTCTCGGCGACAAGCGCCCGCAAGACCTCCAGCGCCGGCCCGCGCCGCAGGACCAGCCGCACGCCCAGCCCCTCCAGCGCCTTGGCAAACGCCGCGACGGAAAGCCCCAGCCGCCACGTCGGCGCCGCGCCGATGGCCTCGGTCTCCGGATCCAGGATGAAGACGGGCACCACGGGACGCCCCGAGGCGACCGCAGCGGCAAGCATCGGCTGGTCGCCCAACCGCAGGTCGCGGCGGAGCCACAGGATCAGCGCTGTCTCAGACATTCCCCAGCCTTCTCAATCCAGATCAATACGCAAGCCGACGAGGACCGGATCAACCAACCCTTTCATCTTTGCAGAAATATCCTCGGGGGTTTGGGGGTGGAAAACCCCCAACGCCGTCCCTTGCGCGTTCTTCACGCGCAAGGGACAAACGCAAAGGCTTGCGCGCCAGCGCTCCGCTAGACTGACCCGGTCAAAGCACCCGGTCCAGCGCCGCGATCAGCCGGGCGACCTCTTCGGCCGAAGTATAATGCACCGCACTCATCCGCAGCACACCCTTGTCGCGCGAAATCCCCAAGGCCTCCAGCGGCCGCACCGCGTAGAAATCCCCCGCCCAGCAGGCGATCCCGTTGCGGCCCAACTCCTCGCTGACCGGCTCCGCCACCCGGTCCAGCTCCACGGCCACCGTCGGAGCCCGCAGCCCGGCGTCCCGGGGCCCCAGAAGCCGCACATCGTTCCGCTGTCCCAGGTAGTCCAGAAGCGGCTGGATCACCGCCACCTCCTGCGCCCGCATCAGGTCGTGCACGCCCTTGTTCCGCACCACCGGGTCGCCCGCGATCCCATGCCGCTCGGCCAGCGCATCGATGTAATCCGCCATCCCCGCACAGGCCGCGATCTGCGCATGGTCCGGCCCCGCCGGCGTGTGCCGCTTGTACAGCACCCCATGGTTGAAGAAATGCGCCTGCCCCGGCAGCTCCATCCCGAAGGCCTCGCGCAGCACCATGATCCCCTGGTGCGGCCCGAAGGTCTTGTAGGCCGAAAACAGATACACATCGCAGCCCAAGGCCGCCACGTCCGGGAACCCGTGCGGAGCGTAAGACACCCCGTCCACCACCGTCCGCGCGCCCGCGACCTTCGCCACCGCGCAGATCCCCGCCACGTCGTTGATCTCGGCGATGACGTTCGAACAATGCGGGAAGCAGACGAGCTTCACCTTCCCGTCCACCAGAAGCGCCTGCAGGTCCTCCACCCGCAGCGATCCGGTCCCCGGGTCCAGCTTCCACTCCCGAACCTCGATCCCCTCCTCGGCCAGCCGCCGCCAGACCCCCGAATTCGCCTCGTGGTCCTGGTTCGTCACCACCACGGCCCCGTCCGTCCCCGCCAGCCACTTCCGCACTCCTTGAGCCAGCACATAGGTATTCGCGCTGGTCGACGGCCCGAAGGACACCTCCTCGCGCCGGACCCCCATCATCGCCGCCAGCCGCGTCCGCGCTTCGTCCATCTCGGCCCCGCCCGCCTGCGCCGCCGGATAGGGCCCATAGGGCTGCACCTTCCGGTCCCGGTAGAACCGCGTCAGGCGGTCCACCACCTGCTGGCAAGGGTAACTGCCGCCCGCATTCTCGAAGAACGCATGGGACGACAAGACCGGCGACGAAAACGCCGGGAACTGCGAACGGACGAAATCAAGATCAAGCGCCACCTGCGGCTCCTCCATCGGGCCGCGGTCCCCGGACACCCGCGCGAAAGGCGGGAGGTCCCGGTCCGCGGCAGGTCTTCCAGCCAGACCCCCGGATGTCTCCCCTGGGGCCAGAGCCGGGATCACCCCGGCCTCGCGCAAAGAAGTAGCGCCCCTCTCCCCGCCCCGCAACCCCCGCCGACGGGCCCCACAACCGGCCCGTGTGCCCCTCACGCGCCCGGCAATCAGGCAACCTGACGCTGGGTCAGCCGGTTTTGCGCCCTTTTCTTCGGCAATGGCCGCAAAATCCCGCAGTTTCCCCTTGTCCTTTCTGCTGTCCCAAACCACCTTCATCGCACCAAGGCGGGGCGAGGGGCCCGCGTCTTCACCACAACGAACGAACATCCGGCAGCCGCTGGTGCTGTCCGCGTGTCACTGCAGAGGAGCACAAATGAGCCGCAAATCCCTTGCCCTTCTCAGCGCAGCCTCGGTGCTGTCGCTTTCCGTCGCCGCCCAGGCGGCCGATCCCGAGCTGACCATTCTCGACTGGGCCGGCTGGGAGATCGACGGGATGCTGCAACCCTACGTCGACAAGCACGGCCAGAAGCCGACCTATGTCTTCTTCGCCGACGATGACGAGGCGTTCCAGAAGGTCTCCTCCGGCTTCAAGGCCGACGTGGTCCACCCCTGCGCCGCTGCGGTTCCCCGCTACATCGACGCCGGCCTGATCGAGCCCTGGGACACCTCGAAGATCCCCGAATTCGCCAACATCCCCGCGCGGATGCACGAGCCCTTCACCAATGAACAGGGCGTCTGGTTCATCCCGACCGACGACGCCTACACCGCCATCGCCTACAACGCCGAGACGGTCCCGGCCGAGGACGTGGCCTCGGTCCAGGTCTTCGCCTCCGAGAAATACGCCGGCCGCATCTCGCTGCCCGACAACACCGACGACGTTTGGTCCTTGGCCTTCATGGCAACCGGCGTGACCTCCTGGGACAACGTGACCGACGAGCAGTTCACCGCCGCCGCCGACTGGCTCCGCAAGGTGCACCCGAACGTCCGCGCCTACTGGTCCGACCCCTCGGAACTGTCCCAGCTGATGGCCTCGGGCGAGGTTCAGGTGGCCTGGTCCTGGAACGACCCCGTCGCGATCCTGCAGGCCGAGAACTTCCCCGTCGGCTTCAACCGCGCCGCCGCCGAAGGTGCCGCGACCTGGTACTGCGGCATGGTCAACATGAAGGACGCCCCGGGCAACGAGGACAAGGCCTACGACTACATGAACTCGATCCTGGCCCATTCCTCGGCCCAGCCGCTTCTGGACGCGATCGGCTATGCGCTGGCGAACGACGCCGCGATGGCCGAGATCCCGGCCGAGGCGCTGAAGGCGGCCTATGTCGACCCGGTGACCACGCCGCTCTTCGTGCAGTCGCCGCCGACGACCGAACTCCGCGACCGCATGATCGAGGAATTCGAGCTGATCAAGTCGGGCTTCTGATCCCGACCTGACCTAACCTTGGACGCCCGGGATGACCTCCCGGGCGTTTTTCGTTGATGGCTCCTACACCCGGCGACGCCGGAGATGTCGGATCAGGAACGCCAGCATATAGGTTTCCACCAGGGCAAGCACCGTCAGGTTCAGTGTGTTCTGGTCCGGCACCCCGTTCAGGACCAGCCCGACCACGACGTCGCCAAGTTCGATGAAGATGCGCGTGGCCAGCATCAGGGCCAGCAGGGCCGCGCTGTTCAGCAGCAGGGCAATCACCAGTCCGACCACGGATCCGAAGATCCGTACACCCGTGCTGTAAAGCCCGAACCGTTCCGAAAACGTCTCGACCGTCACGCCGGGGAAGAAGGCCCCGGGCATGGCCATGTACACATAGCCGAAGAAGCATCCGGCCAGCACAAGAACCCAGCCGAACACCTTGGCGCGGGTCGGAATGGGGTCAAGCAGCGGAAGGGTGGCCATCGTCATTCCCTGTCTCCCTTGCGGCACCGCCTTGCTCGCCGGCTGCCTCGGTTCTGTGCTGCCACTTGCAAAGACATGCGACAAATGAAACGTTTTTACACGAGCCATGAATTCCATGCATGAAACCTGACCTGAACCTTCTTGCTGTCCTGGATGCACTTTGCCGAACCGGCTCGGTGTCGCGGGCGGCACAGGCGCTTGCGCTCAGCCAACCTGCGGTCAGTCACGCGCTCGCCCGATTGCGCCGGGCGACAGGGGATGCCCTTTTCACTCGGTCGGGTCGCGGTCTGGTCCCCACCCCGCGGGCGCTGGTCCTGGCAGGACGCGCCGCCGCCCTTGTTGCCGAAAGCCGCGCACTGCTTGCGCCAGAGCATCACAACCCCTCCAGGGACAGCCTGCTGGTGCGGGTCGCGAGTACGGATTTCGCGAACCTGACACTCCTGCCAGCCCTCCTTTCGGCGCTCCGGCGGATATCTCCTGGCACGGTCATCGAGGCGCAGGTTGTCGGCCAGCGGACCCTGCGCCAATTGGCGGAAGGCGAGATCGAACTGTCCTTCTGGGGCGTCGCGCCGCCCGAACCGCCCTTCTGTCACCGCCCGCTTTTCCGCGACCATTTCGTCGCCGTCCTCGCGGCCGACCATCCCGCACTTGGACAGTCAGGGCTCCTGAAGCTCGACGGCTACCTGCGGTCGGCCCACGCCGTCGTATCCTTCGGTCACCCCGGCCAAAGCCCGGTCGATGCCGCGCTGGCCGCATTTGGCAAGGCACGTCGCGTGGGCCTGGTTTCCCCCAGCTTTGCCGCCAACCTGGCGGTAGCCGCCGCAAGCGACCTGATCGTCACGCTTCCCGCGCGTCTGGCGCAAGGTCTTCCGGCCGGGTTGTGCGTGCATCCCCTGCCCTTTGCCACGCCGGTCATCGACTACGGTCTGATCTGGCACGACCGCACCAGCCTCAGCCCCGGCCTTTCCTGGCTGCGCGACCTTATCGCCACGGTGGCGGCGGCTGATGCCCCGGTCTCCAGCCCGACTGGACAGTCCGCACCAGCCTGATTCCTCGCCCGGTCCGACGAGGGGCCTGGCAGGGATTGAAGCCAGCAGTCGGCGGACCCTTTGCCCATGCTTTCCAAATTCCTAACGTTTTCAGTCAAATCTTTGATTTCATTTGCAATTGCGGAAATGTCCACCGTGGACACTCCGCCGCCCACGGCCCACACCCCCGTTGCGCCCCCGCCCCGCCCCGTCTAAGCCTCGGGCGCCCCCATCCCGGTCCCCATGTTCGAAGTCATTTCCCTCAGCTTCGCCTTCACCTTCGGCCTCGCCGTCCGTCGCATCGGCCTGCCGCCGCTCGTGGGCTTCCTTGCCGCCGGCTTCGCGATCAACGCGGCCGGCCCCAGCCTCGGCCTGCCGGAAACCTCGGGCGAGATCCTCGACCACGTTGCCCATCTGGGCGTCCTCCTCCTTCTCTTCGGCGTCGGCCTCAAGCTCCGCCTCGGCCAGCTTGCCCAGCCCCAGGTCGTCGGTGGCGCGCTGATCCATTCCGCCATCACCACGGCCGTCTTCTCTCTGGGCCTCGTCGTCTTCCTCGGCCTCGACTGGCCAACGGCCCTCCTCCTCGGCGTGGTGCTGTCCTTTTCCTCCACCGTCTTCTCGGCCAAGGTGCTGGAAGCCAAGCGCGACATCGGCGCCTTCTACGGCCGCACCGCCATCGGCATCCTCGTCGTCCAGGACATCATCGCGCTCGCCGTCCTTGCCATCTACAGCGGCCAGGCGCCCTCGCCCTCGGCGCTCGCCCTCCTCGCCGCCCTCCCCCTCGCCCGGCCCGCGCTCCACTGGCTCCTCGACGCCTCCGGCCATGACGAGCTTCTCGTCCTCGCCGGAATGCTCCTGGCCATCGTCGCCGGTGGCGCGGGGTTCGAGGCCGTTGGCCTCGGGGCCGAGATCGGGGCCCTCGTGGTGGGCCTCCTGTTGTCCACCCACACCCGCGCAAAGGAACTCTCCGACTCGCTCTGGGGCCTGAAAGAGCTGTTCCTCGTCGGCTTCTTCCTGCAGATCGGCATGTCCGGCCTCCCGGGCCCCGAGGACCTTGCCATCGCGCTCGCCCTCACCCTCCTCCTGCCGCTCAAGGGCGCGCTCTTCTTCGCCCTCCTCCTCGCCTTCCGCCTCCGCGCCCGGACTGCCTTCCTCACCGCGCTCAACCTGACCGCCTATAGCGAGTTCAGCCTGATCGTCGCCGCAGCCGTCCTGCCCGACTGGCTCGTCCCCCTCGCCCTCGCGGTCAGCCTCTCCTTCATCTTCGCGGCCCCCCTCGACCGCTTCGCCGACCGGCTTTTCGGACGGCTCGAACCCTATCTCCACGGCTTCCAGGCCCGCCGCGTTCACCGGGACGAGCTGCCAACCGACCTCGGCGCGGCCTCCGTCCTGATCCTCGGGATGGGCCGAACCGGCACAGCCGCCTACGACACCATCAGCCCGCATCTGCGCGCGGTGGGCATCGACGCCGACACCTACCGCGTGCAGGGCCACACCTCTGCCGGGCGCAACGTCCTTTTCGCCGATGTCGAGGACGCAGGCTTCTGGCGCGGCCTGCGCATGTCGGGGATCGAAGGTGCGATCCTGGCGATGGACAACATCGAGGCCAAGGAAAGCGCCGCCCAGGCGCTGCGGGCCAAGGGCTTCCGCGGCCCGATCATCGCCCACGCGCTTTACGAGGACCACGTCCTTCGTCTCAAGACCGCCGGGGCCGACCACATTTACCAGACGATGAACCAGGCCGGGATCGGGCTGGCCGACCAGGCCGTCCTTGCCATCGAACGCGACCGGGAGCCTGCAAGCTTCGTCGAGGTCTAGGTGCCGCCCGCCTGCGCCCTCCGCACACTTGCACCCCCCAAGCCCCGGGCCTATATCTACCCCTGTCGGGGGCAACCCCGACTATGGCGATAAACGCACCTGTAATAATCGGCTCGGACCCGGGGGCGGTACCCGGCGGCTCCACCAACACCCCGTTCGTTGCGGGAGGAGGGGGCCGAAATAGGATCGACGAACGACCAAAGAGGCCAGCTTTCGCTCGGTGAGGTACCACCGTTATCGGTCCATGATCACAGTTGCCAACGACAACCGTGCTCCGGTGGCGCTGGCCGCGTAAGCGGCTCGCAATACCAAAACTAAGCCCTTACGGTTAGCCCCGTAAGGCGGGGCCCGCCGGAGCCTGGCAACAGAATCCGGCACTTCCACTGTCCCGCCTGAAGGCTCCGGCAAACCTCCGGACACAGGTACCTGGCAACAGAAACCTGCACCTTCCCCATCACTCCTCGTTCGTTTTCAACTCCTCGTCGCCTTGCGAAGAGAACCGGAGGGCACGACGAGCTGCTTGCCACAAGCCGGTCGCAGGCCACATCCTTCCCCATGCTCCGCGCGGCCCTTCTCGCCTGCCTCACGGCCCAGCCCGCCCTCGCCTGCGAGACGGCGCTTCTTCTGTCCATCGATGTCTCCGGCTCGATTGACGCGGGCGACTACCGCCTGCAGACCGAGGGACTCGCCGCCGCCCTGTCCGACGCCGAAGTCGTCGACGCCCTGGTGCGCGGGCAGGTCGCCCTCGCGGTCGTCCAGTGGTCGGGCGTCGAGGAACAGGCGCTGGTCCTGTCCTGGCAGCGGATGCTTGCGCCCGAGGACGTCACCCGCTTCGCCGCCCGCGCCGCCGCCATCCCGCGCGCCTTCACCGGATCCGACACCGCGGTGGGCCAGGGCCTCCGCTTCGCGACCGCGCAATTCGCCGCCGTCGCCGATTGCCGGAACCGGGTCGTCGACATCTCGGGCGACGGACAGGAAAACGCGGGCTTCACCGATTCCGCCGCGCGACGCGAGGCGATAAGGGCCGGGATCATGGTCAACGCCATCGCCATCGAAGAGCCGGGACCGGCCTCTCCGATCACCAGCTACTACCGCAACTGGATCATCACGCCCGGCGGTTTCGTCGTCACCGCGCGGGGGTTGCAGGATTATGCCCGGACCTTGCGGCTCAAGCTCCTGCGCGAGCTGACGCGGCCCGTCGGCTGATCCCACCCGAACCAGCCCCCTTCCCTTGGCCCCCAAATTGCCTATGCTGCACCGCAACCGGAAAGGACAGCGACATGGCGCGCAGCATCGACTACGGCAACCTCATGCACCGCGCGATGCGGGGTCTGATCCAGTCGGTCCTGACCGAAGTGGCGGAACACGGCCTGCCGGGGGCGCACCACTTCTTCATCACCTTCGACACCACCCATCCGGACGTGCAGATGGCCGCCTGGCTGAAGGAACGCTATCCGACCGAGATGACCGTCGTCATCCAGCACTGGTATGAAAACCTCGTCGTCACCGACGAAGGTTTCTCGATCACCCTCAACTTCGGCAACAACCCCGAGCCGATGGTGATTCCCTTCGACGCCCTGCGCACCTTCGTCGATCCGTCCGTCGAATTCGGCCTGCGCTTCGAGACGCAGGAACAGGATGAGGACGAAGACGACGAAGACGTCGAAATCGAGGTCGAGGAAGAGCCCGTGCGCCAGGACGCCGAGATCGTTTCGCTCGACCAGTTCCGCAAGCACTGATGTCCGACCTTGCGCTGTTCCGCCGGCGGCTGCTGAAGAACCCCCGGCAGGTCTCGGCCATCGCGCCCTCCTCGCGCACGCTTGCGCGGGCCATGACCTTGGGCCTGGGACCGAACAGCGGGCCGGTGGTGGAATTCGGCCCCGGCACCGGCCGCTTCACCGAGGCGATCCTGGCCCGCGGCGTGCCGCCCGAGAAGGTGACCCTGTTCGAGCTGGACGAGGAATTCGTCGACTACCTGCGCCAGAAGTTCCCCAAAGTGACCGTCCACCAGCTTCCGGCGCAAGAGGCGGCCCGGCTGGTCCCGGCAGGCGTGTCGACGGTGATCTCCGGCCTCCCGCTTCTGTCGATGCCGGAAGACGTTCGCGAGGGCATCGTATCGGCCGCCTTCGCCATCCTCGCGCCGCGGGGCCGCTACGTCCAGTTCACCTACGGCCCCCGCCCACCGCTGCCGCCCGAGACGATCTCGGCGCTCGGCCTGACAGTGAACAAAGGCAACAAGGTCTGGGCCAACCTGCCCCCGGCCACGGTCTACCGCTTCCGCCGCGCCTGAGCCTGCGGCATTTGCGGCTTTCCTACGGTATACCATTGCATGCCAATTGATTTCGCCTCCCTCGGGCGCTATGCGAAGGGCCGAGAGCGTGATGGAGGCCCCGATGACCGCGACCCGTACCGAAACCGACAGCTTTGGCCCGCTTGAGGTTCCTTCCGACAAGTACTGGGGCGCGCAGACCCAGCGGTCGATCATCAACTTCCCCATCGGCTGGGAACGCCAGCCCGTCCCGATCATCCGCGCCCTCGGCGTCATCAAGCGCGCCTGCGCCGTGGTGAACATGGCGCAGGGCGACCTGCCGGCTGAGCTTGGCAACGCCATCGTGGCGGCGGCTCAGGAAGTGATCGAGGGCAAATTCGACGACAACTTCCCGCTGGTCGTATGGCAGACCGGATCCGGCACCCAGTCGAACATGAACGCGAACGAGGTCATCTCGAACCGCGCGATCGAGATGCTTGGCGGCGTGATGGGCTCGAAGAAGCCCGTCCACCCGAACGACCACGTGAACATGGGCCAGTCGTCGAACGACACCTTCCCCACCGCGATGCACGTCGCCATCGGCATGCACACCCGCGACGTGCTGATCCCGGGGCTCACGAAGCTGTCCAAGGCGCTCTGGGCGAAGTCCAGCGAATTCAAGGACATCATCAAGATCGGCCGCACCCACACCCAGGACGCGACGCCCCTGACGCTGGGGCAGGAGTTCTCGGGCTACGCCACCCAGGTCGACCGCGGGATCGAGCGGGTGAAGATGTGCCTGCCGCACATCTATGAGCTTGCCCAGGGCGGCACCGCCGTTGGCACCGGCCTGAACACCCGCGTGGGCTTCGATGCCCGCGTCGCCGCCGAGATCGCCAAGATCACCGGCCTGCCCTTCGTGACCGCGCCCAACAAGTTCGAGGCGCTGGCCGCCCATGACGCAATGGTCATGTTCTCGGGCGCGCTGAAGACGGTTGCCGGGTCGCTCTTCAAGATCGCCAACGACCTGCGGCTTCTGGGCTCCGGCCCCCGCTCGGGCCTGGGCGAGCTGATCCTGCCGGAGAACGAGCCGGGGTCGTCGATCATGCCGGGCAAGGTCAACCCCACCCAGGCCGAGGCGCTGACGATGGTCTGCGCCCATGTGATGGGCAACGACGCCGCCGTGGGCTTCGCCGGCAGCCAAGGCCATTTCGAGCTGAACGTCTACAACCCGATGATGTCCTACAACGTGCTGCAGTCGATCCAGCTTCTGGGCGATGCGGCGAGTAGCTTCACCGACAACATGGTCGTGGGCACCCAGGCCAACGTGGCGCGGATCGAGAAGCTGATGAAGGAGTCGCTGATGCTGGTGACGGCGCTGGCGCCCACCATCGGCTACGACAACGCCACGAAGGTCGCCAAGACCGCGCACAAGAACGGGACCACGCTGCGGGAAGAGGCCATCGCGCTTGGCTTTGTCGACGGCGAGACCTTCGACCGCATCGTCCGGCCCGAGGACATGGTCGGCCCGAAGGGCTGATGGGCGAGGTCGTCAACCTGAGGACGGCAAAGAAGCAGGCGGCCCGCAAGGCCGCCCGCTCGGTGGCCGACGCCAATGCCGTGAAGCATGGCCGGACCAAGGCCGAACGGGAGCTGGAAAAGGCCCGTGCCGAGAAGGCCGCGCGGGAGCTCGACGGTCACAAGCGCGAGACGGAGTAACCGGGCGTTAACCCTGCTTTGGCAGGTTCAGGGCAGGAGGTGCGCCGATGCACGAACTTGCCTTGCCAGTCACGTCGCAGGAATGGATGCGACAGATGTTTGCCACCAAGACCGCATTGGACGGCGGAGTGGTCCGCCGGAAGGTGAGCGATGTCGAACGCCTCGTCGGGCGCGACGCTTTCCTTGCGGCGATGAAGAAGCGCGGGTTCCGGGTGGTGGAAAATGCCGGACATTTTGTCGTCTTCTGCAACTCGGATGACGTGTTGCTGCGCCTCTGACCATCCGGGACCCAAATTTCTTAAGTAAGAAATTTGTCAAAATCCTTACTTAAGGATTTTGGGTGTCCAGCGCATTGGCTACGGTTCCACCCATGACCACCCGCCCCGCGAAACACTCCCTCACCCTCCACGGCCACCGCACCTCGGTCTCGCTGGAACCCGAATTCTGGGACGCCTTCCGCGCCATTGCCACCGAGAAAGACACCCCCCTCAACGCACTGGCCGCCGAAATCGACGCCGCCCGTCGCGGAGAGGAGGGCCTCGCCTCGGCAATCCGCGTCTTCTGCCTGAACCATTATCGAGGAACCTGAATGCGCGCCGCCGTCCTTCGCGCCTACCGCGAGCCCCTCAGCCTGGAAACCGTCGCCGATCCCATCTGCGAAGCGGATGGCGTGGTCCTGAAGTCCCTCGCCTGCGGCATCTGCCGCAGCGACTGGCACGGCTGGGTCGGCGAACATCCCAGGGTCAAACCCGGCGACATTCCCGGCCACGAATACTGCGGCGAAGTCGTGGAGGCCGGCCCACTGGCCAAATGGCGCAAGGGCGACCGCGTCATCGCCCCCTTCATCCTCGCCTGCGGCGACTGCCCGGAATGCCGCTCGGGCCAGACCACCACCTGCCGGTCGCAGCGCGTCCCGGGCTTCGGCGACCGCGGGGCCTATGCCGAATACGTCTCGGTCCCCCACGCTCACAACCTGACGCGCCTGCCCGAAAGCCTCTCCCCCGCCCTCGCCGCCGGCCTCGGCTGCCGCGTCACCACCGCCTTCCACGCCCTCACCGGTCGCGCCGCGCTGCAAGCCGGGGAATGGCTTGCCGTCCACGGCACCGGCGGGATCGGTCTCTCCTGCCTGCTTATCGGCAAGGCGCTCGGCGCGCGGGTCATCGTGGTCGATGTGGTCCCCGAGAAGCTCACCCACGCCAAAGCCCTCGGCGCCGAGGCCGCGCTGGACGCCCGCGACGGCGACGTTGCCGCGAAGATCATCGAGATCACCCAAGGCGGCGCCCATGTCAGTGTCGAGGCGCTGGGGATCGAAGCCACCGCCAACAATTCCCTGAAATGCCTGCGCCCTTTGGGCCGACACGTTCAGGTCGGCCTCCCCGTCGGCCACACCGCGCAGATGCAGATCGACATGAACGCGCTCTACATGCGGCAACTGTCAGTCTTCGGCACCCGCGGCATGCCCGCCTGGCGCTACCCGACGCTCCTGAGCCTCATCGAAACCGGCCGCATCGACGTCAGCCCCATCGTCGCGCGCACCGTCGCGCTGAGCCAAGCCACCGAGGAACTGAAGGCCTTCGACGGCCCCACCGCACCCGGTGTCGCCGTGATCACCGACTTCGCCGGTTAACCCGCTACGCGGGCCAGCGTCACTGCCAGATCACCATAGCCCGTGAACCGCCGCTCATACTCCAGCCCCAGCCTGCGGGCGCAGTCCTCGGCCTTGGCATCCAGCGCCGGGTCGTCCTTCTGCGCCTGATAGACAAGCTTGCGATAGTTCCCGAAATACATGTCCCGCAACTGGGGATGGCGGTCCAGACCCATCGGCTTCCAGACGAAAGCATCGAACTGGCGCACCAGGAAATCGGTCAAGTAGAAGGCGTCGAACTCCTCATCTGCCCGGGCAGCAAAGGTCGCGTTGCCTTCGAAGAAGGCATAGCAATGCGGTCCCTCGACCATCTCGACCCCCAGCCGGTCGCAGGCGGCCTTGAGCAACCCCCCCGTCCCGCAATCGGCATAGACGACGAACACCGTCTCATAGGCTCCGCGCGCCGCCGACACGGCCTCTTCCACGGCAGGAATGATCTTCTCGGGCCAGAGATGCAGCTTGGCCGGCAGGCACTGCAGGTCCAGATGCGTCCAACCATTCGCGGCTTTCAGCGCCAGAATTTCATGCGCCAGCGCACCGCAGGCGATCAGCAGGATGCGCCCGGAATGGGCAGGCGGCAGCCCGGTCTCGGAAAGCGTAAGGTCGTCCATCGGCAACCTCTTACCGGCTGAGCCGGGTCCAGGTCAGGATGATGCTGGCCGAAAGCGCTGCGAAGGCCAGTGCCATGAGAGGAACCCCGGTCCAGACGGCAAGCCAGATGGTCAAGCCTGCGGCCAGGACGACCAGGGCAACCAATCCAAGGAAGTGAGTCAAGGGCATCAGCGCGCCTCCCTGACCTTCAATCTGCGCTTCGGGAGGGCGTAAGACAAGCCCCTCCCGAATCACAGGGGCGTGTCAGCCGTTCAGCTGGTTGTGCTTGCGGGCGACGAACTGCTTGGCCGTCTCGACCGCCACGGCGGCGTCGCGGCAATAGGCGTCCGCACCGATGGCCTTGCCGAATTCCTCGTTCAAAGGGGCGCCGCCGACCAGCACGATATAGTCCTCGCGCAGGCCCTTTTCCTTCATCGTGTCGATCACGACCTTCATGTAGGGCATCGTCGTGGTCAGCAGAGCCGACATGCCAAGGATATCGGGCTGCTCCTTCTCGAGCGCTTCCAGATACTTCTCGACCGCGTTGTTGATCCCCAGGTCCACGACCTCGAAGCCCGCGCCTTCCATCATCATGGCGACAAGGTTCTTGCCGATGTCGTGGATGTCGCCCTTCACGGTGCCGATCACCATCTTGCCCATGCGCGGCGCGCCGGTTTCGGCGAGCAGAGGCTTCAGGATCGCCATCCCAGCCTTCATCGCGTTGGCGGCCAGCAGCACCTCGGGGACGAACAGGATCCCGTCGCGGAAGTCCGCGCCGACGATGGTCATGCCCGCAACCAGCGCCTTGGTCAGCACGTCGTAGGGGGCCCAGCCCCGTTCGATCAGGATGTTGACGCCCTCTTCGATCTCTTCCTTGAGACCGTCGTAAAGGTCGTCATGCATCTGCAGCACAAGCTCGTCATCCGACAGTTCGGAAAGGATGATCTCGTCTTCGTCAGCCATCGGGGCGCGCTCCAAGCGGAAGGGTTTGGAATGGTGATGGTCGCAAACCGACATCGCCACTATGCGGCAAGCGACATACACCGGATGAAAGCCGACAGAAAGCCGTCGCGCATCGGAAAGTCGTGGCGCATGTTCCGCAAATGTTCTAGATTTGTCCGATGACCCGGAACTCCACCCTCCTTCCCGGCCAGCGTCTCCGGGCGCGGGGGGCCGGCAGCAATGCGACCGGCCGGTATGAGGCGACCGCGCGCGAAGCCTTCGACGACGGCTGGGATCTCCCCGAGGAGGAGCGCCTGGTCGCCACCGAAGTGCGAATCGAACGCCCTCGCTCGGCCCTGACCTTCAACCGCTCGCCCGACGTGCCCTTCGACCGATCGATCAACGTTTACCGGGGGTGCGAGCACGGCTGCATCTACTGCTTCGCCCGGCCGACCCATGCCTACCTGAACCTCTCCCCCGGCCTCGATTTCGAGACGCGGCTCATCGCCCGACCGGGCATCGCCGAAGTGCTGGAAAAGGAGTTGCGCCGCCCGACCTACAAGGTCGCCCCGGTGGCGATCGGCACCAACACCGACCCTTATCAGCCGGTGGAGCGCGAGCACGGCATCACCCGGCAGGTGCTGCAGGTGCTGTCCGATTTCCGCCACCCGGTCTGGCTTACCACCCGCGGCACGACGGTCGAGCGCGACATCGATCTCATCGCAGGGATGGCTGCGCAGGGGCTTGCCGTGGCGGCAGTCTCGGTCACTACGCTGGACGAAGGCCTCGCCCGCCAGATGGAACCACGCGCGCCCTCGCCGAAGCGGCGGCTGCAAATGATCCGCCGCCTGTCCGAAGCGGGGATCCCGGTCCGCATCCAGGTCTCGCCGCTGATCCCCGGGCTGACGGACCACGAGCTGGAAGCGGTGATGGAGGCCGGCCGCGAGGCCGGAGCGCGTGCGGCAAACTGCATCCCCCTCCGCCTGCCGCTGGAGGTGGCGGGGCTTTTCCGCGACTGGCTGGAGGCGACCGTCCCCGGCCGCGCCGCCCATGTCATGGGCCGGGTACGTGAATTGCACGGGGGCAAGGATTACGATCCCGAATGGGGCAAGCGGATGCGGGGCGAGGGGCTTTGGGCGGAGCTCATCCACCGGCGGGCCGAGGTGGCACGCAAACGCCTGGGCCTGAACGAACCCCCCCCCGAGCTGCGCTGCGACCTGTTCGCGCCGCCGCCAAAGCCCGGCGACCAGTTGACGCTGTTCTGACCCGCCACGTCCGGGCGCAAAACTCTTCGAAAAGTCTTGCCAAAATCCTTCGAAGGATTTTGTCCCCGGCCCGACCGGTCAGCCCCGACGTCCCCGACGCTCCCGCCGACCCGCGCCCGCATCGTCGCCCGTCCCGTCCGAGGCCGAGGAGAAGCCGCCAAGCTTCGCCTGGATCACCTCGAGCGAGGGGCGGTTGCCCTTGGGGCGGCTTTCCAGCGCCACCCGCATCGCGCGCAGGTGCTCGGGCATCGTGCCGCAGCAGCCGCCGATGATCCGGACGCCGGCATCCCGCGCCATCACGGCATATTCCGCCATCAGCTCGGGCGTGCCGTCATAGTGGATATGGCCATCGTGATACTTCGGGATCCCCGCATTGCCCTTGGCGATCAGCGGCCGTTCCGTCCCCGTCGCCGCGAAGCCCAGCACCGTCCGCATCAGGTCCGAGGCGCCCACGCCGCAGTTGGCACCAAAGGCGATCGGCGGGTTCACCAGCCGCTCGACCATATCCGCCATCGCGGCCGAAGTCGTGCCCATCATCGTCCGCCCAGCCGTGTCAAAGCTCATCGTCCCGCACCAGGGCATGTCCGCCCGCAGCGCCGCATCCGCCGCCGCGCGATACTCCTCGGGGGCCGAGATCGTCTCGACCCACAACACGTCCGCGCCGCCTTCTTTCAGCGCCTCGGCCTGTTCGTGGAACATCTCGACCGCCAGCTCGTGGGTCAGCGTGCCCATCGGCTCGAAAATCTCACCCGTTGGCCCCATGGACCCCGCGACCACCACGCTGCGACCGGCCTTGTCGGCAATCTCGCGCCCAAGCTCGGCCCCCACGCGGTTCAGTTCGCGCACCCGGCCCTGCGCCTGGTGCAGCTTCAGCCGCGCGGCATTGCCGCCAAAGGTGTTGGTCAGGAAGAGGTCCGACCCGGCCGCAACTGCATCGCCGTACAGCTTCAGGATGTTCTGCGGCTTCTCGACGTTCCAGAACTCGGGCGGCTCGCCCGACGACAGCCCCATGTTGAACAGGTTGGTCCCCGTTGCACCATCGGCCATCAGCCAGTCGCGCGTTTCAAGCATCCGGGTCAGGGCGTCGGTCATCTCTGGTTCCTTCAGGCGGGCCACTCCCCTTCCCTGTGCCACGGGTCGCGGCGCTAGGCAAATCCATATTCCGCATCTTGTCTTGCGGTCGGACTCATGCCGCCCGCCCACGTCGCAAAGAAAAGGCGCGGACCCTTGGGGACCGCGCCTTTGGACTTTTGCCGAAGGATCAGAGCTCCGACATCAACTGCGACTTCGCAACCGGCAGGAGTTCCTTCATCTTCGCCCGCACCTCATCGGCGCTGGCCTTGCCGGCGAGGTCGGCCACGACCTTGCGCACCACGTCCTCGTCGCCCGCTTCCTCGAAGTCGGCGCTCACCACTTCCAGCGCATAGGCGGCTGCGGCGTCGTCCGTCTTGCCCATCAGGCCCGCGGCCCAGAGGCCCACCAGCTTGTTACGCCGCGCCTCGGCCCGGAACTGCATCTCGCTGTCATGGGCGAACTTGGCCTCGAAGGCATTCTCGCGGTCGTCGAACGTGGTCATGGGCTCCCCCGGTCAGGCATTGGTTCCCTTCCATATGCCCCTCCCGCCCGGCTCTCGCAAGCCCCCTTGGGCGGCATCCGACCGCTCGCGCCTTGCGAGTATGGCCCCCTTGGACTATAGGCCAAGGAAAGCGGTTTGAAGGCAGAAGCCTGGTCCCGCACCCCTGATCGGATGAACCATGGCACGGCGCAAGAAGGTCTACGAAGGCAAGGCCAAGATCCTTTACGAAGGTCCCGAGCCGGGCACGCTGATCCAGTATTTCAAGGACGATGACGCCCCCTCGGTCGCCGCCCCCGCCACGCGTGAGGGCAAGGGCGTGCTGAACAACCGCCTGTCGGAATTCTTCATGGCGGGCCTGAACCAGATCGGTGTTCCCACCCACTTCATCCGCCGCATCAACATGCGCGAGCAGCTGGTGCGGATGGCCGAGATCATCCCGCTGGAAGTCGTGGTGCGCAACTTCGCCGCGGGCCCCCTGACCTCGCGCCTGGGCATCCCCGAGGGCACGCAACTGCCGCGCCCGATCGTCGAATACTACTACAAGGACGACAAACTGCAGTCGCCGATGGTGTCCGAGGAGCACATCGTCGCCTTCAACTGGGCCAACCAGCAGGACCTCGACGACATCGTGGCGCTGTCCTTGCGGGTCAACGACTTCCTCTCCGGTGTGATGATGGGCGTGGGCATCCGTCTCGCCGATTTCCGGATCGAGGTCGGCCGGATCTGGGAAGGCGACTTCATGCGCCTGATCGTCGCCGACGAGATCAGCCCGGACTCTTGCCGCCTGTGGGACATGCGCCAGCCCGAACGCCCCGACGGCTCGATCCCCGACCCGCAGCCGATGGCCGACGTCTACACCGAACTCGCACGGCGGCTTGGTGTCCTGCCGTCAAACGTCACCCACACGACGAAGCCCACGCTGATCAACTGACCCGCCTTGCCGCCCGCCCGGCGCTTCGCTAAGGACGGGCCAGACCAGATACCGGAGGCCCCGATGAAAGCCCGCGTCACCGTCATGCTGAAGAACGGCGTCCTTGATCCGCAGGGCGAGGCCGTGCGCCACGCACTCGGCTCGCTGGGCTTCCAGGGCGTGACCGGCGTGCGCCAGGGCAAGGTGATCGAGCTTGACCTGGCCGCCACCGACGCCGCCCAGGCCGAGACCGAGGTCAAGGCGATGTGCGAGAAGCTTCTCGCCAACACCGTCATCGAAAGCTACCGGGTCGAGCTTCTCTGACCGGGCGGTGGGCGATACGCCCACCCTACGCAGGTCCCGGTAGGGTGGGCGTGTCGCCCACCTCCCGTCGTGTAACCCGCAGCCAGATCCCGTCCTTCGCCCGCACCGTCAGATGCGCCACCGGCACCGGGACGCGGTCCGGCACCGCCTCGAACCGGAACGCCCGCACCAGATGCGCCAGCATCAGAGTGCCCTCCAGCATCGCAAAGCCCGCTCCGGGGCAGACCCGCGGCCCGCGCGAAAACGGCAGGTAGCCCCCCTGCGGCACCTCGCCGGCCCAGCGGTCCGGATCGAAGGCATCGGGCCGCTCCCACAGCCGTTCATGCCGGTGCAGGTGCCAGGGGCTGATCACCACCTGCGCCCCCCGCCGCAGCTTGCGGCCGCGGAATTCCTCGCGCCCCGTCGTTTCCCGCACCAGCATCGGCACGGGCGGGTAAAGCCGCAGCGCCTCGCGGAAGACATCCCGCGTGAACCGCAGCGACCCCATCACCCCGAACTCCGGCCGCAACGCCGCCGCCTCCGCCGCCACCCGGTCCTGCGCTTCCGGATGCGTCGCCAGGAGATATAGCGCCCAGGCCAGGGCCGAGGCGCTGGTCTCGTGCCCGGCCAGGAAGAAGATCGCCACCTGGTCGACCATCTCCTCGGTTCCGAACCGCTCCCCCGTCACCGGGTCCAACGTCGTCATGATCTTCGTCGCAAGGTCCTGCGGCGCCTGTCCTTCCGCGATGGCCAGCGCCCGCGCGGCGGTCAGCCCCTCGATCAGGCCCCGGATCACCCGCGCCGACCGCCGCGTCGCGCCCCGATGCAGCCGAGGAACCCATGCCGGCAGCCGCACGAACGCCCCCAGGTTCAGGATCGGGGCCGAGCGCTGGTAGGCCCGGAACTCGTGGAACACCGCCTGCGCCACGCGGTCCTCGATGGGGATGGAGAAAAGCGTGCGGAAGATCACATCCGCCGCCGCATGGCTCGCGGCAAGCTCGACCTCCACCTCGCCCGTGTCCATCCGCTCTACCGCCGCCGCGCTTGCCGCCCAGATCGCCGGGAAGGCCTCCTTCAGCCGCCCGCCCTCGAAGGCGGGGTCGATGATCCGACGCTGCCGCAGCCAGTCCTCGCCATTGGTGACGAAGACCGACCGCCCCAGAAGCGGCCGCAACCCTTCCGTCACCCGGTCCGATTTCGGGAAGTCCGCCGGCCGTTCGTCCAGCACAAGACGCACCAGCGCCGGGTCGTTGCAGAGATAGCTTTCGAAGAACGGCGTCCGGAATTCGGCCATCCAGGCCCGGTACAGCCGCGCCGGCTGCGCCGACAGGATGTCCCGCCGGAACGCGCGCAGATGGCCGAAGAGAGAAACCCTGTCCGCCCGCGGCTCCGGTTTGGGCGGGGTCATGCCGCGTCCCGGTAGGGACTGTAGGGCCGCGTGATCCGGCTGGCCGAGGGGCTGCGGCGGCGGAAGCGCTTTCGCAGCGACATCGGGCCGGCGGTGATCTGGAAATAGTCGTAGTCCCCGGGCCGGTCGAAGGCGCACATGTACTGGAAATGCAGCCGGAAGAACTGCCAGCGCAGCTCCCGCCAGCGTTCCGGGCTGAGCGTCTGGGTGAATGACGCCGAGATCACCAGCGGCCAACGCTGCGCCTCGGTCGCGACGCCGCTGACCGCCACGGGATCGCAAAGCGAAAAGCTGCAACCATCGCTGGGCGCCGTCACGTCCACCCAGGTCACCTCCTCGCATTCCGACAGGAACCGCAGGTCCGCCCGCAACCGCTGCGCGCCCGGCAGGAACGAGGCCATCGGCACCGCCTGCCCCAGCCTCAGGAAACTCAGCGACGGCCCGTCCGGCGGCAGGCCCTCGCGGATCAGGTCCGCCAGGACCGACACGCCGATGTGCACGCCCGAGGAATGGCCGACCACCAGCACTTCCTGCACGCCGCTGGCCAGCGCCGCGCGGATCCGGCTGCGGAACAGCGCCATCCGCTCTTCCAGCACGGCCGGATAGACCCCGCCGCCCAGCGCGGTGAAGGCAAAGTCATGCATCAGGTAATACACGTAAAGCCGCCGGTCGAGCCTGCGGAACCCCTCCAAGGTCGCCCAGGCGACGCCCGCCCCGAGGGCGAGGTCGATCCAGGGCCAGGGCGCAATCCAGACCGCCAGCGCCCCGGCCAGAAGCGCGACCAGCAGCTGCAAGACCAGCAGAATCGCCGGATAAAGCGCCGCGATCATCGGCCCCTTGCGCAGCCGGACCAGCCGGAACAGCGCGCCCGATGCGATGTAGACCCAGGCCGTCCGCGCCAGAAGCACATAGGTGCCCAGGATGCCCCGCGCCATCGAGCCCTTGACGAGGTCCGACCAGACCAGGACCTCGACTTCGGCCTGGACCTCGCGCCCGTCGACATGCGCCTCGACCTGCCATCCGTAGGTCTCGCCCGGGCGGGGTTTGAGGGTCAGGCTGTAGCCCGAGATGGCAGCCTGTTCGGCCCCTTCGGTCCGGAAGAGTTCGCGGTAGCGGCGGGGCGGGAAGGGGTCGTAGCCGGGGATGTACAGCACCCGACGCCGGTAGGCGCCCCGCTCCCTCCCCTGTCCCAACCGTTTCACGCGTTCCACCATGCCGACATCCTGCCCGGCACACCTTACCCGACGGTTAGCAAGAAGGAAGCACTCAACCCGGCAGTGGCAGGCCGAGGACCTCATAGGTCTCCAGCATCCAGTAGCTGAAATCGGTGAAGGCGCCAGTGACCAGGGCGACGCCGACGATGATCAGAAGCCCGCCCATCAACCGTTCTATCAGCTTCATGTGACGCTTGAGCTTTGCCATCACATGCATTGATTTCTCGATGAAAATGGCAGCCAGAAGGAACGGCAGGCCCAGCCCCAGCGCATAGACGCCCAGTAGCAGCGTGCCACGCTCCATGCTGCCTTCCTGCGCGGCCAGCGAGAGGATCGCCCCCAGTTGCGGCCCGATGCAGGGCGTCCAGCCGAAGGCGAAGGCCAGCCCCAGCAGGTAGGCACCCAGCGCCGAGCCGCCCCGGTCGCCCGCGTCCAGCCGCATTTCGCGGTCCAGGATCGGGATCCGGAACAGGCCCAGGAAATGCAGGCCGAAGATGATGATGACGACGCCCGAGATCCGCGCCAGCAGGACCTGGTTCTCCAGCACGAAACTGCCGAAGGCCGAAGCGGTGAAGCCCAGGAGAAGGAAGATCGTCGACAGACCAAGGACGAAGAACAGCGCCGGCAGGATCACCCGTTTCCGCGCCGCGCCCTGGCTGGTCATCTCGCCCATGCTGATCCCGCCCATGTAGGCCAGGTAGGGCGGCACGATGGGCAGGACGCATGGGCTGAGGAAGGACAGCACGCCCGCCACCAGCGCGACCAGCATCGCGGGCAGAAGGGCAGCGTCGATGATCTCGATTCCGAACATGGGCCTCCCCTTCCCGCCCCAGATAGCGGCTTTCGCGGGCCGCGTCACCGGGACAGCGCGTCACATCCCCGTTCACTCCCTGTAACCTTGCCGCAGGGCCACGCTACCGCTACACCCGCGCGCATGGCCAATTGGGACATCGAGATCGACTGCGAGGGGCTTCTCTGCCCGCTTCCCGTGCTGCGCGCCCGGAAGCGGCTTCTGGCGCTCGACCCCGGAACCGTCCTCTGCGTCCGGGCGACCGATGCGATGGCCTTGATCGACCTGCCGCATTTCTGCGCCGAGGCCGGGCACGCCTACCTCGGGTCCGAATCCGACGGCACTGTCACGCTCCACCTCATCCGCCGCGGCTGACCGGACCTAGCTGACGCAGCGCTTGGGGAGGGCTCACGCGCGCCGTCCGACCCGCCGGGGAAAAAGGAAACGGGCGGCCGAAGCCGCCCGTCCTTGTCCAGTCCAGTCAGTCTCAGCGGCCCAGCGACCACCAGCCCTTGCGCTTGGGCTTGGCGGGCTCGTCAGCCTCCGGTGCCGGGGTCTCGGCCTCGGCCGGATCGGCCACAACAGTTTCGGCCACCGCAGCCATCCCGGGATCAGGTGCCAGGGCAGGCGCGGCTTCGACAGCCGGTGCCGCCTCGACTGCCGGCGCCGCCTCGGCAGCGGATGCCTTCGACCGCGCGCCACGACCCTTGGGCTTCGGCGCCTCGGCCGGAACGGCCTCGGCCTCCGGAGCCGCTGCCTTGGCGCGGCTCGCCCGCTTCTTCGGCGCGGGTTTCTCCTCGGCTACGGGTTCGGCGGCAGACTCGGCTGCGGCCTCCACCTCCGGTGCCGGCTCGGCCTCGGGCGCGGCCTCGGCCTTCGCGCCGCGCGGTTTCCGGGTGCGCTTCGGCTTGGCGGCCGGGGCTTCCTCGGCCACGACCGGCGCGACGGTTTCCGTCACCTCGGCCTGAGCAGCCTCGCCCGCGTCCTCACCCTCGTCGCCCTCGTCGTCGCCGTCCTCATCCGAGCCTTGCTCCTCGGCCGCACCGTTCGGGCCCGCGCCTTCGCGCTGGCCACCCCGCCGCCGCCGACGACGACGCCGCTTCTTGCGCCCGGGCTGGCCGTCCCCCTCGCCCGCAGGCGCGGCAGGGGCCGCTTCGGTCGCCTCCTCGGCTTCCTCCTCGACCAGATCGTCGACGATGTCCTCGTCTTCCTCTTCCGCGACCGGCGCGCCCATCAGGCCCGCATGGCCCGACACGACCGGAGTCTCCGGGACGACGCGCAGAGCGGTCTTGAACTTCTCGATGCTGTAATCGGGGCTGACCATCATCGGGTCCGCCTCGATCCGCACGCTCATCCCGTAGCGCGCCTCGATCATCGCCACATGCTCGCGCTTGGCGTTGAAGAGGTAGTTCACGATGCCGACGGGGGCCTTCAAGAGCACCTCGCGCGACCGCTTCCGCGTGCCCTCTTCCTCCAGCGCGCGCAGCACCTGCAGCGCCATGCTGTCATCCGACCGGATCAGCCCGGTGCCGTGGCAATGCGGGCAGGCCTGGGTGGTCGATTCCAGCATCCCGGGCCGCAGCCGCTGCCGGCTCATCTCCAGCAAGCCAAAGCCACTGATCCGCCCGACCTGGATCCGCGCCCGGTCCGTCTTCAGCTTGTCCTTCAACCGCTTCTCGACCGTGGCGTTGTTCCGCCGCTCTTCCATGTCGATGAAGTCGATGACGATCAGGCCAGCAAGGTCACGCAGCCGCAGCTGCCGGGCGATCTCCTCGGCCGCCTCGACGTTCGTCTTCAGCGCGGTTTCCTCGATCGACCCTTCCTTCGTGGCCCGGCCCGAGTTCACGTCGATGGCGACCAAAGCCTCGGTCACGCCGATCACGATGTAGCCGCCGGATTTCAGCTGCACCACCGGGTTGAACATGCCCGAGAGATACCCCTCAACCTGGTACTTCGCGAAAAGCGGGGTCTGCTCGGTATACCGCACCACCTGCTTCGCGTGGCTCGGCATGATCATCCGCATGAAGTCCTTGGCGGTGCGATAGCCAGCCTCGCCCTCGACCAGCACCTCGTCGATCTCGCGGCTGTAAAGGTCGCGGATCGACCGCTTGATCAGGTCGCCTTCCTCGTAGATCTTTGCCGGAGCGATCGACTTCAGCGTCAGCTCGCGGATCTGCTCCCAAAGCCGCATCAGGTATTCGTAGTCGCGCTTGATCTCGGCCTTGGTGCGCTTGGCCCCGGCCGTCCGGACGATCAGGCCCGCGCCTTCCGGCACCTCCAGCTCGCCCGCGATCTCTTTCAACTTCTTGCGGTCAACGGCATTGGTGATCTTGCGGCTGATCCCGCCGCCCCGCGCCGTGTTCGGCATCAGCACGCAGTAGCGGCCCGCCAGAGACAGGTAAGTGGTCAGCGCCGCGCCCTTGTTGCCACGCTCTTCCTTGACGACCTGGACCAGCATGATCTGCCGGACCTTGATCACTTCCTGGATCTTGTAGCGCCGGGCGCGCGGGCGGCGCGGCTGGGCGATTTCCTCGGCCACGTCCTCTTCGGCGATGGATTCGATTTCCTCGTCGGTGTCCGAGGCATGGTCCACGGCCCGGTAGCGACCGTTGTCGCCATTCTCGACGGACTCGTTGTGATGGTCGTGATCGTGATGCGCGTGATCGTGATGCGCGTGGCCCTCGTGATCGGGGCCATCGTGATCCTGGTCATGCCCGGTCTCGACGGCCTCGTTGGCCGCCTCGACCAGCGGGCCATCCTGGGCCTCGTCCTCGCCCAAGTCGACCACGTCCATTCCCGCCGGGCCTTCGGCCACCGGGTCATCGGACTTCACCGCCTCGGCCTTGCCTTGCGGCCGCGGGCCCCGGCGGCGCGAGCGGCGGTTCTCTTCCTCTTCCTCGGCGCGGGCCATCGCCCGCTCTTCCTCGATCAGCGCCTTACGGTCGGCGACCGGGATCTGGTAATAGTCCGGGTGGATTTCGGCGAAGGCCAGGAAACCATGCCGGTTCCCGCCATATTCCACGAAGGCCGCCTGTAGCGAGGGTTCGACCCGCGTCACCTTGGCCAGGTAGATGTTCCCGGCCAGCTGGCGCTTGTTTACGGTCTCGAAATCGAATTCTTCGACCTTGTTTCCGTCGACCACGACCACCCGGGTTTCCTCGGGATGGGTGGCGTCGATAAGCATCTTCTTTGACATGTTGGTCCACTGCGCCCCAAGCGCAACGGGTCGCCTGGCGGGCCAGACGGGGAAACGATACGGGCGGGGCGGCTTGTCTGGGCGCGGACTTGAAGCAGGTGCAACGGCCTCCGACCCTGCGGGTCGACTGGTCCAATGCGCAAGGTGCTCACAAGCCTCATCGCGGTTACAAATTGAAGGGCCTAGGGGCCCTCCACCTCTGAAAGCCAACAAATCCGGGGACTTGCAGGCAATGTGCACGGTCTTGCGACCGATCCGGCTCCCCCAGGGCGACACGCGTCAGCGCGCCCAAGGCCCCAAGGGAGAGAATTCTTCGGGCAGACGACCTGCCTTGCCGCGACCCTAGCGGCAAAAACCGACAAAGGGCAATGGCGAATTTCACCGCGACGGGGGCGCGATTCAGCGCCAGGCTGCGTTGAGGCATGTCCACTCCGGCTCTTCGGCGCCCCGACCGCAGAGCGACCGCGCGACCAGGTCGGGGTCCAGCGGATCGGACCAGAGCGTCCCCCAGTTACCCGGCGCCAGCGGAATTCCCAGCGCGCGATGGCGCGAGTCGAGGTCTAGGACGTCGAACGCCATCGCCGTCAGGTCCAGCCGCTCGGTTCCGGCAGTCAGGGGCACCATCGCCAGCCGCAAGAACACCTTCTCCCCAAGGCCCAGGCCCGCCTCCAGCGGTCCCGGCCCGTCCTGGTGAAAGGGTTTGCCGATCAGGATCAGATAGTCGATCTGCGCCAGGGCCTCGGCCTTCTCGGTCGCAGTCAGCCGCTGCTGGCGCGGCTCGCCGCCCGCGCCTTCAGTCCAGCGTTCCAGCGGCAGGTCGGCCAGCACCAGGGGCTGCGCCATGTCGCGCCCAGACAGCGCTTCCAGCCGCAGCGCATAGGCACCCCGCGCGCCCTGCCCCATCAGGACCGCCGCGCAAAGGTCATCGCGGCAGGCCCAATCCGGCGCGATCAGAAGCGGCGTCCTCAGGCTCATGCGGGGCGGCTGGCCCAGGACCTCGCCGGTCTCCATCCACGCGCGCTGGATGCGCTGCCAGGCCTGGCTCACCAGCGGGACGCCCACCGCGACCATCAGCACCAGCAAGAGCCCGCGAAAGCCCGTCCGCCGCCAGCGCGGCACGATCAGCAGGACCAGAAGGACGATCCCGATCAGCCCATAGGCCAGCACCGCCTGCACCAGTTGCGCCAGCCCGTCATAGCAGCCGCCCCCTGTGCACTCCGCCCGGGCCGGAGCGGCCAGCAGCGCGAAACCCGCAACCCATGTCCTGACCCGCACGCGTGCGCCTCCGTCCAGTTCCGGGGCGCAGAAAGGCACGCAGACCGCAGGGTGACAAGTCGGCTTCTCCCGGCCTGACCAAGGGGAAAGGGCGCTCAATAGACGCAATTGGGCAGCGTCGTGCCGTCCGACCTGAGGCAGAAGGCATCCTGCAGAAGTTTGCGGTCATAGGGCTCGCGGTTGATGCCCCCGACCCTCTCGCGCGCAAAGATCAGAAAGCCCGGGGTGACCCCGTCATACTGGACGTCCAGCAGATCGAAGGTCAGCTGCGTCAGGTCGACCGTGCCCGCGCGCCCGTCCACCGGCGCCATGGCAAGCTCGATCCGCAACGGCGCGTCCGTGCCCTGCAGCACCGGGTTCAGCCGCAGCGCCTCGGACAGGCCGCTTTGCCCGTAGCAATCCGAGATGACCAGGTAATCCACCCCCGCCAGTGCGGCCTTGCGGTCCGCGGCGGACAGGAGGGCGCGGTCCGTCCCCGACATCGGTTCTGCCAGCGCACCCTCTCCGTCCCTCCGGGTGCGGATCGTCTGCCGCAGCACCGGAAGGTCAGCCAGTACCACGGGTTTCGTGAAGTCGATCCCCGCCAGCGACCAGGTGTCCACCAGCAGGGCGTCCTGCGCCAGGCTCTCCTCCTCGATATGGCGCCGCATCTCGAAGGGGCATCCGTCAAGGTAGCCGCTGTCCAGCACCAGAAACAGCGTGCGGCGGTCGTCCATCCGGGGCAGCGGGCCGGCGAAATCCACGCTTTCCGCCGCGCGCTGCCGGGCGGAATGGATCCAGTCGCGGATCGTGGGCGGAACCAGCGTCAATAGCACCAGCGCGCCGAACAGCCATTTCAGAAGCCAGCCCAGCCGCAGCTTGACCAGGGCGAAGCCGACCAGCCCAACCACCGCCAGCCCGCCACCGATCACCAGGGCAATCGCCGCGCCATAGCCGCAATTCCCGAAGCACTCCGCCCGCGCCGGAGCCGCCAGGATGACGGCAAGGCCAAGACCCCGCCACAGCTGAGATCCCATCGCCATGCGCCCTCCTCTCACCCTTTACAGTGTCAGAAGGCCACAGGTCCGACATGCGGGCAAGAGCTGTCGACGGTCGCCGAAGATCCTAACGGATTCCTAACGCCCGCCGCCAAGCGCTTGATTTTCCAAGGCCACGCAAAGTGTCCACGCGGGGCGCCCCAGGGATGTCAGACGTAATCCCCGCGGGTCAGCCCGTACTTGGCCATCTTCTCGTTCAGCGTCCGGCGCGGCAGGCAAAGCTCCTCCATCACCGCCACGATCGACCCCTTGTGCCGCCGCATCGTGTTGTCGATCAGCATCCGCTCGAAGGCCTCGACGTAGTCCTTCAAGGGCTTGCCTTCCGTCGTCAGCGCCGGCCCCGACGCCTCGTTCTCGGCCATCAGGAGGGACGCAATCGACCCCGACCCCCGCCGGTTCTGCAGCACCGCCCGCTCGGCGATGTTCACCAGCTGCCGCACGTTCCCCGGCCAGGGAGCCTGCAGCAGCTGCGCGGCTTCCTGCGCGGTGACCTGGGGGGCGTCGCAGCCGTATTCCTCGGCGAACTGCTCCGACAGCCGGGTGAAGAGCTGCAGGATATCCTCGCCGCGCGTCCGCAAGGGCGGCAGGAGGATCGTCATCGCCCCAAGCCGATAGAACAGGTCCGGCCGCAGCGTCTGCTCCAGCGTCGTGTCGGGCGCGTGGCTGTTGCAGATCGCGATGATCCGGGTTTCCGGCGGGGTCCCCTGGTCGTTGATGAAGGTCAGAAGCCGCGCCTGCAGCGCCCCCGGCATCGCCTCGATGTCCTCCAGGCACAGCGTGCCGCCCCGCGCCTCCTCGACCAAGGGCAGCGCCCCGTCCTCGCCCGGACCGAAGAGCCGCGCCGCAAGCTTGTCCTCGCTCCAGGCCGCGCAGGAAATCGCCACGAACTTCTTCGACGCCCGCGGCCCGACCGCGTGCAGGGCATGCGCCACCAGCGTCTTGCCTGTCCCCGTCTCGCCGTCGATCAGCACGTGAGAATCCGCCTGGCCAAGGTCGAGAATATCCTCACGCAGCCGCTCCATCGCCGGGCTGGTGCCGATCAGCTTCTTGATGATGGTGGACCCATCCGACAGCTCCTTCCGGAGCGCCCGGTTGTCCAGCGTCATCCGCCGCGCCTGGGTGGCGCGCTTGGCAAGCTCGGTCATGCGGTCGGGGTTGAAGGGCTTCTCCAGGAAGTCGAACGCCCCCACCCGCATCGCCTCGACCGCCATCGGCACGTCGCCGTGGCCGGTGATCATGATCACGGGCAACCCCGAATCCTGCCCCATCAGCCGCTTCAGGAAGGCCATCCCGTCCATCCCCGGCATCTTGATGTCGCTGACCACGACGCCCTGGAAATCCGGACCGATCACCTTCAGCGCATCCTCGGCGCTGGCGTAGGTTTCCGTGTCGAACCCCGACAGGGCCAGCCACTGGCTGATCGACTGCCGCATGTCCGCCTCGTCGTCGACGATCGCCACTTTCATTGCGCGGGCCATTGGGACCTCTTCATTCTGCTGCTTCCTGTTTGTTGCCCAGGATCGGCAACTGCATCTCGAAAACGGCGCCGCCCCCTTCCCCGTTCCGTGCGGTCAGACGACCGCCCAGGTCGGTGACGATGCCCGACGAGATCGCAAGGCCCAGCCCCACGCCTTCGCCGGGCTGTTTCGTCGTGTAGAAGGGTTCGAACAGGTTCTCGAGATCGGTGATCCCGTGGCCATTGTCACGCACCGTAAGGGTCGCGGTTTCCCCCGCCGACAGAAGGATGTCGATATGCGGGGCCTTGGTGTCCTTGGTCGCGTCCAGCGCGTTGCGCAGAAGGTTGATGATCACCTGCTCCAGCCGAAGCCGGTCGGCCATGACCATCACCGGCTGGCGTGGCATCCCCCGGCTGATCTTCACCACGCGCGCCTTGAGCTGCGGCTCCATCATCGCCAGAGCCGAGGACACACACGCCCGAAGATCAACCTCTTCAAAGGCTTCGCCGCCCTTCCTCGCATAGGACTTCAGCTGCCGGGTGATCGCGCCCATCCGCTCGATCAGGTCGTCGACCCGCTGGAAGGACGACAGCGCCTCATCCAGCCGCTTGCGCTGAAGGAGCAGCCGCGCCCCGGCAAGATAGGTCTTCATCGCGGCCAGGGGCTGGTTCAACTCGTGGCTCACGGCCGCCGACATCTCGCCCAGGGCCGCCAGTTTCGACGACTGCGCCAGCGTCAGTTCCGCGACCTCCAGATCCTTCTTCACCTTCTCGCGCTCCGCGATGGCCCGCTGCAAACGCGCGTTCAACAGCCGCAACTCCGCCGACTCCCGCTGGAACGAGGCCGACCGCGACCAGGCCCGGCGCGACAGCAGGTAGAAGGTGAAGGCCATCAGGATGGCAAAGCCCATGATCTCCAGCGCCAGGATCCCGTTCACCTGCTCGCGGACCGAGCCATAGGCGGTGAAGGTCGTGATCTTCCAGCCGCGGAAGGGGATGCGCGCCTCGGTGCTCATCACCGCTTCGCCGCGGACATAGGCGTCCGGCGGGTCTTGCGCCCATTCGGTCGTGGCCTGCAACGCGCGCGAGATGGCCGAGGGCGGGTCGCGCAGCGCAAGGGCCTCTGTCCGCGGCAGCCCGCGCCAGCGCGGCTCGGTCGAAAGCATCACGGTGCCCTCGCTGTCCGTCACCATGATCGCGTCCTGCAGGCCCGCCCAGGCGCGTTCGTATTTCATCAGGTCGACCGACACGATGATCACGCCCATGACGCGGGACTCGGCCATTACCGCGCGGGAATAGACGAAGTCGAAGCCGCCCGCATCGCGCTTGACCGGGGTAAAGACCGTCTCCTTCGCGCGCTGCGCATCGACGAAATAGGTCTCGTTGCGGTGGCTCGTCCCCAGCACGTTGCGGTTCGTGGCACCCACCACGCGCCCGTCCGCATCGACCAGCCGGATCGAGGCGACGCCCAGCTGGCTTTGCAACGAGATCAGCTTGGCCGAGGTGCTGGAGAAATTGCCGTCCTTCAGCGCGGTGATCAGGTCGGGGTCGCCAGCCAGCAGAAGCGGCACGACCGAGGTCCGCTGCAGCTCGGCCATCAGGTTGCCGGTGTAAAGCGCCAGCCGCACCTCGGCCCGGCTGCGGGTATCGGCGGTGTAGCGGTCGGTCAGAAGCCGGTTCGACACCAGCACCACCACCACGGCGAGGATCACCAGCAGCACGACGGCCAGCTTGGCGCGCCAGGGCAGGCCCGGCGTCGTCGTAGGTGCTGCGGTCATGTCAGTGGCGGTCATGGCCGGAGAGTAGGGCCGCGCCGGAGTGGCCTCAAGCCAGCGGCCCTCAGGCCAGCGCCATCCCGCCCATCAGCGAGGCGAAGAGGCCCTTGCCATCACTGCTGCCCAAAGCGGCCTCGGTGGCCCGCTCCGGGTGCGGCATCATCCCCAGGACGCGGCGGTTTTCGGACAACACGCCGGCGATGTCCGCCATGCTGCCGTTGGGGTTCTGGGCGTAGGTGAAGGCGATCCGGTCTTCGCCCTGCAGCCGGGCAAGGCCGTCGGCGTCGATGGTGTAATTGCCGTCGTGATGGGCGATCGGAATGGCGATCTCCTGACCGACGTTATAGGCGTTGGTGAAGCTGGAATCCGTGGTCGCCACCTTCAGTGTGACAGTGCGGCAGACGAATTTCAGCGTCGCGTTGCGCATCAGGACGCCGGGCAGAAGCCCCATTTCGGTGATGACCTGAAAGCCGTTGCAGATCCCCAGCACGAAGCCGCCCTTTTCCGCATGGGCGCGGATCGCTGCGCTGATCGGCGATTGCGCTGCGATGGCCCCACAGCGCAGGTAATCGCCGAAGCTGAAGCCGCCCGGCACGCCCACGACATCGACGCCCTTGGGCAGCTCGCTGTCCTTGTGCCAGACCCGGCTGACCTGGAAGCCTGCCCCCTCGAAGGCAACGGCAAGGTCGCGGTCGCAGTTCGAACCCGGGAAGGTGACGACGGCGGCTTTCATCGGGGCGACTCCTCGCATGGAATGCGCGCCTGATAGCGGAAAGCGCGGAGAAGGGCCAGAGCTTGTGCCGGGTCGCAAAGCCGCTAGGCTGACGAACATGCTGGACGATGCCCCCCTTACCGCCCTTCGCGCAATCTTCGGCGACCGGCTGGCGGTATCCGCCGCTATCCGCACCGAACATGCGCAAAGCGAAAGCCTCGTCGCGGGCGGCCTGCCCGATGCCGTGGTCTTTCCCCGCTCGACCGAAGAGGTCGCTGCGCTGGCCCGCTGGTCCACCGCCCACCGTATCCCGCTGATCGGCTGGGGCGCAGGCACCTCGCTTGAAGGCCACGCGCTGGCCTTGGCCGGGGGTGTCGTCGTCGATTTCCGCGACATGGCCGCCGTGCTGGAGATCCGCCCCGAGGACCGCCTCGTCCGCGTCCAGCCAGGGCTGACCCGCGAAGCGCTAAACACCGAACTCCGCACCACCGGCCTGATGTTCTCGGTCGATCCCGGAGCGAACGCCTCGCTTGGCGGGATGGCCGCGACCCGGGCGTCGGGGACGACCGCCGTCCGCTACGGGACTATGCGTGACAACGTGCGAGGGCTCACGGTCGTGCTGGCCAGTGGCGAGGTCATCCGCACCGGCACCGGCGCGCCCAAGTCCTCCGCTGGTTACGACCTGACCGCCCTCTTCGTCGGCTCCGAAGGCACGCTGGGCCTCATCACCGAGCTTACCCTGAAACTCCACGGCCAACCCGAGGCCGTGATGACCGCCGTCGCCGCCTTCCCCACCGTAAGCGCCGCCGTCGACTGTGTCATCGCCACGATGCAGATGGGCCTGACCCCCGCCCGGATCGAGTTCCTGGACGCGGACACCGTCGCCGCCTGCAACGCCTATTCCAGCCTCACGCTGCCCCTCTCTCCGCAGCTCCTGGTCGAGTTCCACGGTCACCCGGAGGGCCTTGCCGAGGACGTCGCCCGCTTCCGCGCGCTCGCAGCAGACCACGGGGCAGAGGGGCTGGACTGGGCCGAGAAACAGGAAGCCCGCACCCGTCTCTGGGCCGCGCGTCACAGCGCCTACCGGGCGATCCTGGCGTCTCGACCGGGGGCAAAGGCCATCGTGACCGATGTCTGCGTCCCGATCTCGCGGCTGGCCCAGGCGGTCGAGGAAACCCGCGCCGACATCGCCGCCTCCGGCATCACCGGCCCGATCCTGGGCCATGTCGGCGACGGCAATTTCCACGCGATCCTGATGGTCGATCCGTCACGGCCCGACGAGGCCCGAACGGCCAAGGATCTGGCTCACAGGATGGCCGAACGCTCCCTCCGTCTGGGCGGCACGATCACGGGGGAACACGGGGTGGGCTTCGGCAAGCTCGGCCTGATGGCGGCCGAGCATGGGGCGGCATGGCAGGTCATGGGCGCGGTGAAGGCCGCGCTTGACCCTTTCAACCTCATGAACCCGGGGAAGGTCGTCCCCCGTCAGCCATGAGCTTCAGGCATGACTAGAGGTCAAAGCTCGAACGGCGGAAGAGGCCGTTGTCGATCTCGCGCTGGCGGCGTTCCAGGTCGATGCGGCTGACCGAGGCGTTCAGATAGGCGCGCTCCAGGTCGGCGACGCGGGGGAAACCGGAAACCAGTGATTTGAACAGGTTGAACATGGGTTAGGTCCTTTCTTCGTATCCTGAAGATAGGACGCTGCAACGCAGCATTGTAGGTCGCACCCGCGAAGTCCCGCCATGCAGCCAGCGCATGGATCATCCCGATCCTGCCGCAAATCCGGGCGGTTGGCTCAGCCCAGAAGCAGAGCCCGCGCGGCGGCCCTCGCGGCCTCGGTCACCGTGTCGCCCGCCAGCATCCGCGCGATCTCTTCGACCCGCTCTTCGGCCCCGAGCCCCGTGACAGTGGACAGGGTCTGCCCCTTCGCCACCCGCTTCTCCACCCGCCAGTGGCGCGCCCCGAAGGCCGCCACCTGTGGGGAATGCGTCACGACCAGCACCTGCGCGCCCTGCGCCAAGGCCTTCAACCGCCGCCCCACCGCATCCGCCGTCGCGCCACCGACACCCCGGTCGATCTCATCGAAGATCAGGGTCAGCCCGGGGCTGTCCCCGGTCAGGCAGACCTTCAAAGCCAGAAGGAACCGCGACAATTCCCCGCCCGAGGCGATCCGGTTCAGTGGACCCGAGGGCGCGCCAGGGTTGGTGGCCACGGTGAAGGTCACCAAATCCACTCCCTCCGGCCCCGGCTCCCCTGCCGTGACCTCGGTCGCAAAGACCGCCCGTTCCATCTTCAACGGGGCCAGTTCCGCCGCCATCGCCGCATCCAGCTTCTTCGCCGCCGCGACCCGCGCCTTCGTCACCCGCGCCGCCTCGGCGGCATAAGCCGCCTCCGCCTCGGCCACGGCCTTCCCCAGCTTCGCCAGACCCGCCGCCCCGCCATCAATCGCCGCCAGCCGAGCCCGCAACCCCTCGGCAAAGCCGCCAAGATCGTCCGCCAGGACCCCATGCTTCCGCGCCAAGGCCCGGATCGCGAACAGCCGCTCCTCGACCCGCTCCAGCTCTCCCGGATCGAAGTCCAGCGCCTCCAGCGCCCTCTCCACCCCGCCCTGCGCTTCGCCCAGCTCGATCAGCGCGCGATTCAAGGCCTCCATCGGCGCGTCCAGCCGCCCCTCGGCCTTCTCCGCCGCGCCATCCAACCAGCGCAAGGCATCCCGCATCCGCCCCTCGGCGCCCTCGTCGGACAGGGCCATCAGCGCCTTGGCCACATCCTCGCGAATCCGCCCCGCGCCCTGCATCAGCCGCCGCCGCGCATCCAGCGCCTCGTCCTCTCCGGGCCGAGGGTCCAGCTTGTCCAGTTCCGCCACCGCATGGCGCAGGAACTCTTCCTCTGCCGCCGCCCGCGCCAGCGCGCCCTCGGCCTCGGCCAAGGCCGACCGAGCCTCCCGCTGCGCCGCCCAGGCCGCCCGCAGCGGACAAAGGTCCAGCCCCGCAAAGGCATCCAGCAGCGCCCGGTGACCCCGGGGGTTCAACAGCCCCCGGTCATCGTGCTGGCCGTGCAGCTCCACCAGCGTATCCGACAGGTCCCGCAGCACCTCGCCCGAGACCCGCCGGTCGTTGACGAAGGCCGTCTTCCGCCCATCCGCCGCATTGACGCGCCGCAGGATCAGCTCGTCCTCGGCCTCGATCCCGGCCTCCTCCAGCACCGACCGTGCTGCATGGCCCACGGGAAGATCAAAGACCGCCGTCACCTCACCCTGAGACGCCCCGGCCCGGACCAGTTCCGCCCGGCCCCGCCAGCCCAACACGAACCCCAGCGCATCCAGAAGGATCGACTTCCCCGCCCCCGTCTCGCCGGTCAGCACGTTCAAACCCGGCTCAAGCTCCAAGCTCAGCCGGTCGATGATCAGCACATCGCGGATGTCCAGGCTGCGCAGCATGGTCAGGCGTAGGGTGCGCTACAGCGCACCATCCTCACAACCACTCGCCCTTCACCATCTGGCGGTAGATGGTGCGCAACCAACCCTCGCCCCTGGCTTCCGGCGACAGGCCCTTGCCCTTCAACAGGCGGAACGTGTCGTCGTAGAAGGGAGAGGCCTGGTAGTTGTAGCCCAGGATCGCGCCAGCGGTCTGCGCCTCGTCCGTCAGGCCAAGCGCCAGGTAGCATTCGACCAGTCGATGCAGCGCCTCGGCCGTGTGCGAGGTCGTCTGGAAATCGGCAACCACCACGCGGAAGCGGTTGATCGCCGCCGCGTAATGCCCGCGCTTCAGGTAATAGCGCCCGACCTCCATCTCCTTCGCGGCCAGCTGGTCGAAGGCGAGGTCGAACTTCAGGATCGCGGACCGGGCATATTCGCTGTCGGGATAGGTCTCGATCACCTCGCGCATGCCCTGCAGCGCCTGGAAGGTGATGCCTTGGTCGCGGCCCACATCGTCGATCTGGTCGTAGTAGGACAGCGCCATCAGATACATCGCATAGGGCGCATCCTCGTCACCCGGATAGAAGTCCAGGTAACGCTGCGCCGCATCCCGCGCCTCGGGATATTCCTTCGCCTTGTGATGGGTGAAGGCCTGCATGATCAGCGCGCGCTTGGCGTATTCGGTATAGGGATAAAGCCGCTCGACCTCCTGGAAGTAGACCAGCGCGTCCTTCGGCTTCTTGCCGGTCTCAAGCTCCAGCTCGCCCTTCTTGTAGATCTCTTCGGCGGTGTAGCTGTCCAGCGCCCGCTCGTTCGAGCCCATGCTTGCGCATCCGGCCAGCGTCGATACCAGAAGCGCCGTCTTGAGGAACCCTGCGCCGGGCCGTCTTCCTGACATTCTTCGCCTATCCAACCTGCAGCCAGGCGGTTTGCCCCACCGTGCCTCACTTCGTTGCGCCCGTCCTAGCACAGAAAAATCCGGGGCGCAAAACGCCTTTCGTGACTTTTCAGAAGGCTGTGATGTCCGACCCCGGGGTCAGGCACGCGCGGGCAGATCGCCGGCATGGACGCCCACACCCGGCAGTTTGCCCAGCGTGCGCGGGTTGCAGTCGACGATCTCGAACGCTTCGGGATCCGCGAACAAAGCGCGCAGAAGCCGGTTGGTAAGCGCATGTCCCGCCCGTTCGCCCACGTAGCGCCCCAGGATCGGGCCGCCCGCCAGCGCAAGGTCGCCGACCGCATCCAGCATCTTGTGGCGCACGGGTTCGTCCGCATGGCGCAGCCCCCCCGGCGACAGCACCTGGTCCCCGTCGAAGACCACCGCGTTCTCCAGCGTGCCCCCCAGAGCAAGGCCCCGGGCCCGCATCGCATCCACGTCCGCCTGGCGGCAGAAGGTGCGGCTGTCCGACAACTCGCGCACGAAGGCACCATTGGCCATGTTCAGCCGCCGTGCCTGCACACCGATCGCCTCGTCGGCAAAGTCGATGCGGAAATCGATCTCCAGCATCTCTGCCGGCTCCAGCCGGGCCACGGCATCGCCGTCGCGCACTTCGACGGCCTTGCGGATGCGGACGGCGCGGACCGGCTGGTCCTGCTCCTCGATTCCAGCCGCGAGGAACCCCTCGACGAAGGGCACGGCCGAGCCGTCGAGGATCGGGACCTCGGGTCCGTCGATCTCGATCAGCGCGTTGTGGATGGCAAAACCGGCCAGCGCGGCCATGATATGTTCGACGGTGGACACCGACACGCCATCGGCGTTCTCGATCACCGTGCACAGCTTGGACGGCGTCACCATGTCCCAGCGCGCCAGCACCATCTGGTCACGGTCCGCCACGTCAACCCGACGGAACCGGATCCCGTGATCGGCCGCCGCCGGACGCACGACCATGCGCACGGGTGCCCCGCCATGCAGACCGACACCGGTGAAGGCGGCAGGTGATTTCAGAGTGTTCTGCACGTCTCGCTCAACCTCATGTGGAGCGGGTTTCTACCCGTTCCGATTGCACGTTAGGTATTCGTTAGGGATTTGAACCTCAACTCACTCTTTGTGACGGTATGTGTCAGCTTTGAAACACGCCGCAACCCATTGATGCAAAAAGAAAAGGCCCGGTTACCCGAGCCTTTCCGAAAGGTTGATGCCGCGTTCTTTTCAGTTGGCCTGGCGGCGCAGGAAGGCAGGGATCTCGATCCGGTCCTGGTCGGAACCCATGTCGTGGTCGTCGTCATAGGCGGTGACCGGCGGCTGGTTCCGCGCCGCGGGAGCGGTCGGATTGGCCTCCAGGTGGCCCGCCATCCGGTTGATCAACGAGCCGATGCCGAAGCGGGGCTTTGCCGCGCCCTGGGCCGCCGGAGCCGGGGCCGGAGCGGGGGCCGGCGCCGCAGCGGGACGGCTGAACTTCGCGGGCGCGGCGCCCGGACGGTTGACCGCAGCCTGCAGCCGGGCAATCGCCTCGGGCGAGGGCTGGCCGGCGACGCGCGGACGCGGGGCCACGAACTCGGAAGCGTCGGCCTCGATCGCCGCTGGGGTCGACCGCACAAGCGTCGGCTGGGCAACCTGCTGCGGGCGGTAGGCCGGCGGCGGCAGGTCGTCGGCGATGGACAGGTCGTCGGCATCCATGTCGGCCTTCGATGCCACCGCGTCGAAGGCGGCGTCGGCCACCGACTCGACCTCTTCCTGGAACGGGGCGCGCTCTTCCATCACCGGCGCGGGGGCCGGGGTGTAGGCGGGGGCCGCCGCGCGGGGCGCTTCCGGAGCGAGAGTCAGCGGCGCGCCCATCGAGCGGCGCGCGACCGGCGTTTCGGCCTTGTTCGCGGCCGAAGCGTCGATGCCGGTCGCGACGACCGACACACGGATACGGCCTTCCATCGCGGTGTCCAGCGTCGAGCCGACGATGATGTTGGCTTCCGGGTCCACCTTCTCGCGGATGATGTTCGCAGCTTCGTCCAGTTCGAACAGCGTCAGGTCATGGCCGCCGGTGATGTTGATCAGCACGCCCTTGGCACCGTTCAGGCTGATCTCGTCCAGCAGCGGGTTGGCAATCGCCTTCTCCGCCGCCTGGATCGCGCGGTCGTCGCCGGTGGCTTCGCCCGTGCCCATCATCGCCTTGCCCATCTCGTCCATCACCGCGCGGACGTCGGCGAAGTCGAGGTTGATCAGGCCCGGCCGCACCATCAGGTCGGTCACGCCCTTGACGCCCTGGTAGAGCACATCGTCGGCCATCGCGAAGGCTTCGGTAAAGGTCGTGCGCTCGTTGGCCAGGCGGAACAGGTTCTGGTTCGGGATGATGATCAGCGTATCGACGACCTTCTGGAGCGCCTCGATACCCTCTTCGGCCTGCCGCATCCGCTTGGCACCTTCGAACTGGAAGGGCTTCGTCACGACGCCCACGGTCAGCACGCCCAGCTCCCGCGCCGCCTGCGCGATGATCGGGGCCGCGCCGGTCCCGGTGCCGCCGCCCATGCCCGCAGTGATGAAGCACATATGCGCCCCGGCCAGGTGGTCGACGATTTCTTCGATCGTCTCTTCCGCCGCAGCGGCCCCCACCGTCGGCCGGGCCCCTGCCCCAAGACCTTCCGTCGCCTTGACACCCATCTGGATGCGCGCGCCTGCCCGGCTTTGCTGCAGGGCCTGCGCGTCGGTGTTGGCCACGACGAACTCGACGCCTTCCAGCATCTTGTCGATCATGTTGTTCACCGCGTTGCCGCCCGCGCCGCCCACACCGAACACGGTGATGCGCGGCTTCAGCTCTTCACGCTCCGAAGTCATCGTCAGATTGAGTGCCATTGGGTTTTGCCTGTCCGTTTGTCCGCCGCCTGTTTCCGGTCCTTTCCGCCATCAAATCCCCGCGGAAGGCCTACTTATCCCCGATTCTATCCACAACACTTCCAAAGGTCACGCGAAAACTCGCGGGAAACCACGAAATCTGGGGGTCAAACCCCCGCAATCAGCGGTATTTCGCCCCTTCGGCCGGATGTTGTGGTCACCAGTTATCCTTGAACCATTTGACGGCCCGCCGAAGCGAGCGTGCCGGGTAGCGTTCTGCGGGAATTTCGAAGTCCCACCATTCGTCCTGCGGATGCGCCGCAAAGAGGCACAGGCCCACGGCGCTGGCAAAAGCCGCTCCCGTCGCCGCCTGAGGCAGCCCCTGCACGCGCAACGGACGGCCCAGCCGGACGCGCTGGCCAAGCACCCGCGTCGCAATGCCGTCCAGCCCCGGGATCTGGCTGCCGCCGCCCGTCAGCACGATCTGCTGGCTGGGGAGCGTGTCAAACCCTGCCGCATCCAGCGTCGCGCGCACTTCCTCGAGGATCTCCTCCACGCGGGGCCGCATGATCCCGATCAGCTCGGTCCGGCTGATCTGGCGGCGGTCCTTCTCCCAGTCGCCCGAGTCGCCGCCGATGTCGATCATCTCGCGGTCGTCCATGCCGGTGGCGTAAAGCCCGCCGTGGCGCGTCTTGATCCGTTCGGCCGTAGCCATCGGGATCTGCAGACCCTTGGAGATGTCGCTTGTCACGTGGTCGCCACCCATGCGGACGGAATCCGCATAGATCATGTGCTTCTTCATGAAGATCGAGATGCCCGTGGCCCCGCCGCCCATGTCGATGCAGGCCGCGCCCAGCTCCTGCTCGTCCTCGACGAGGCTGGAGATCGCCGACACATAGGCCGAGGATGCAATCCCCGCCAGTTCCAGGTCACAGCGCTTGATGCAGTAGAGAAGGTTCTGCACCACGTCGCCGTCCACCGACAACAGGTGCATGTCGACGGCCAGCCGATGCCCGATCTGCCCGCGCGGATCGCCCAGGCCCGACCGATGGTCCAGCGCAAAGTTCACCGGCTGGGCGTGCAGCACTTCGCGTCCCTGCCCCAGGTCTGGCACGTCGCAGGCGGCCAGCACACGGCTCACGTCCTGCTCGGTCACCACGGAATCCTGCAGGTCCAGCTCGCCCGCCAGCCCGTAGCTGCGGGGTTCAGCGCCCGAGAAGCAGGCGATCACGTGGTCGACCCGCACGTTGGCCATCTTCTGCGCCGCCTGCACCGCCGTGCGAATGGCGCGCTCCGTCTCGTTCATCACCGCGATCTCGCCGAAGCGGACGCCGCGGCTGCGGGTCGTCGCCGCGCCGATCACCCGGAACTGGCTTTGCCCCGCCATCGGCCCGACCCCGTCCTGCTCGCGCAGGCGGTCCGGCCCGTCGAAGCGCAGGATCAGGCAGGCGATCTTCGACGTGCCCACATCCAGGATGGCGATCACGCCGCGCTGCATGGCAGCCTTCCGCATGTTCCGCATGGCGCGCTGAGAGGTATAGAGATCGGTCACAGTTCGTTCTCCACGGTTTCTAGGCCCTGCGCGCGGCGAATTTCGGCAAGGGCATTGGGGGTGAGGCGAAGGGTTGGGCGGTGGTCGGACCGCAGGTCCACGGTCAGGATGTCGCGGTTCATCAGGTCCTGGGCGTGGTCGAGCGCCAGAAGGCGCTCCAAGGCCTGGACCGGGTTCTTCTCGGGCAGAAGGATGCGCTGGTCGCGGTCAAGGACGATGTCCCAGCGCCGGTCGCCCATGCGGACAAGGCCCCGGATACGCGGCGTCAGCGGCCCAGCGGCGGCGATCAGCTCCAATGCCTCGGGCGTGGCCGCATCGGCCCCTTCGCCCGCGATCAGCGGCAGGTCGGCCCGGTCGGCGCGCGACAAAAGGCCCGCGACCCGGTGCCCGGTCTCGTCCACCAGCGTCAGCCCGTCCTCGGTCCGCCAGACCGCGACGGGCACACGCTCGGTGATCAGCACCTGCAACACGCCGCCCGACCGGACCCGGAGGTCGGCCTTCTTGACCGCGTCCAGCGCCTCGATCCGGTCGCGCGCGGCATCAAGGTCGATATCGAACGAGGACATCGGCAAGGGCAGCGCCAGCTTCGCCCGCACCGCCTCGGCCAGGTCGTCGGACGCACCCTCGACCCGGGCGAGGCTCACCCGGAACTCCGGCCGCGCCTCGAATTCCTCGCGCAGATGGGTCAGTTGCCCGATCACCGCCTGCCGGTTGGGCTCATGGCCCAGCCACAGCGCGGCCGCACCGAAGACGACCAGCGTCGGAATGCCCTTGAAGACTAGGCTGCGCACATAGGGCGTCAGCATCCAGCGCTGGACCCGGTAGGCCCATTTCGACGGCGCGGGGTCCTTGCGGACACGGGTCGTGGGACGGCGGGCGATCAGCGATTGCATGAAGCGTCCCTCACCATCCAGGCGCAGAACTCCGGGAACCCGATCCCCTGCATCGCCGCCTGTTCCGGGGCCAGCGAGGTCGGCGTCATCCCCGGCTGCGTGTTCGTCTCCAGCAGGATCAGCCCGTCCAGCCCCCGCGCCTCATCCCAGCGGAAATCCGTCCGCGACACGCCCCGGCACCCAAGCGCCCTGTGCGCCCGCAGTGCGTAATCCAGGCAAGCCGCCTCGATCTCGGCGGGCAGCTTCGCCGGGCACTCATGCCGGGAACCGCCGGGTTTGTACTTGGCGTCATAGTCGTACCAGCCGTCGGTGATGATATCCGTCACCCCCAGCGCCCGGTCGCCCATCACCGTCGTCGTCAGTTCACGGCCGGGGGCATAGGTCTCGACCATCACCACGTCCGGCATCGTGGCCGCCAGTCGCGGCGCGTTCGACCCCTCGCGGACGATATAGACCCCGACCGAGGACCCCTCGTTGTAGGGCTTCACCACGTAGGGCGCGGGCAGGACATGCCCCGCCTCGACCTCTTCGCGGCTGGCCAGCACGCTTTCCACCACCGGCAGGCCGGCGGCCCTGTAGACCTCCTTGGTCTTGACCTTGTCCATCGCCAAGGCCGAGGCCAGCACCCCGGAATGCGTATAGGGGATCTGCAGCCACTCCAGCACCCCCTGGACGCAGCCATCCTCGCCCCAGCGGCCATGCAGCGCGTTGAAACAGACATCGGGTTTCAGGTCAGCAAGGCGCGCAGGCAGATCGGGGCCGCAATCGACCTCCGTCACCTGATAACCAGCCTCCCGCAGGGCCTTGGCGCATTCGCGCCCAGAGACAAGCGACACTTCCCGCTCAGCGGAAAGCCCACCCATCAACACCGCCACTTCGGGGGCCATCCTGCTCGATGCGCCCGCCATACACTGCCTCATCCAGGGCTTATCTGCCCCGTGATCTTCTTAGTCCTGCAAGGTTTCTCCGACCCGCATGATTTCCCACTCTAGCGTGATACCGCTTGATTGGTAAACCTTTTTCCTGACCTCTTCGCCGAGATTTTCCAGATCCGCCGCCGTGGCGCCGCCGGCGTTGATCATGAAGTTGGAATGCATCGTGGACATCTGCGCCCCGCCGACGCGCGCGCCGCGCATCCCGGCGTCGTCGATCACCTTCCAGGCCTTCAGCTCATGGCTGTCATCCGCCCGCCCCGTGGACGACCGTCCGACAGGATTGCGGAACGTGGACCCCGCTGACCGCTCCTTCGTGGGCTGGCTCGCATCGCGCTTGGCGATCTGCTCGACCATGCGCGCCTCCAAAGCCGCCGGATCCCCCTTCGCCGCGCGAAACGTGGCCGAGACGATCACCGCGCACTCAGGCAGATCGCTCTGCCGATACCGCAGGTTCAAGGCCGAGGCGGGCAGCACCACCACCTCGCCCGACCGAGTTACCACCCGCACCTCCTCCAGCACGTCGGCCACGTAGGACCCGTAGCAGCCAGCGTTCATCCGCACCGCGCCGCCGATCGACCCCGGGATCGTCCGCAGGAAGGTGAGGTCCAGCCCCGCCTCCGCCGCCCGCCGCGCCACATGAGCATCCAGCGCGGCCGCTCCGGCCACGACCCGGTCGCCCTGCACCTCGATCCCGTTGAACCCCCGTCCCAGCCGGATCACCACCGCCCGGATGCCGCCATCCCGCACGATCAGGTTCGACCCCACGCCCATCGGGAAGACCGCCACGGCCGGGTCCAGAGCGCCCAGGAAGGCGCATAGGTCCGCCTCGTCCGCCGGCTGGTACAGCCAGTCGGCAGGCCCGCCCACGCGCAGCCAGGTCAGGTCGGCCAGCGGCCGGTCCGGCGTCAGCACGCCGCGCGTTTCAGGAAGCTTGGTCATGGTCCGGTTCTGCGGCGCTTTCGTGCCTCTTGCAAGACCTGTCACCGACGCCACAGGCTTGCGACCGCGATGCCCGCCACCGATCCCAGCAGCACGGGGACCGCAAAAACCAGCGAGCCCCAGTCGAACCCGGACCCGCCCTGCTCTTGCCACCGCATCGCCAGCACCGCCACCAACGCCAGCACCGGCAGCGCCAGCGCCTGTCCCCAGCCATAGCGGCGCGTCATGCCATAGGACAGGACCGCCACGAAGATCAGCATCACGACACCGGGGACCCAGATCAACCCGCCCATCGGCCTTACCCCAGCTGCCGGCGCAACCAGCGCCACAGGAAGATCACCGGCCAGCGCAGGACCGAGGCCCCGGCGGCCAGAAGCACCAGCCCCACCACCGGACCCGCCACCCAGGTCACCCAGCCCAGAAGCGGCACGCCCAGCGCGATCAGCACATAGGCCGCGCGCCAGTGCTTGTCCTTCGAGGGGAACATGGCGATGACGTTGGCCACCACCAGCCACAACAGGCTCAGGACCAGCGGCCAGTAGTCCGGATCCGCGCCAAGGTTGCCAATCATGTGACTTCTCCGATCAGAACGGCGGACATCGCCGCGGCCAGGGCGGCAAGCGCTGCGATCAGCCCCGCCCAGGGGACCCAGGCCGCGACGCGGAACGGGGCTTCCGGTTCCCGGCGATGCAGCCGGATCAGCGCGGCGTTCACCAGCGCGAACACCGCCAGAAGGATGATGGCCGTCGCCTCGGCCAGGGTCTCGACCGGCAAAAGCAGTGCCGCCGCCAGCACTGCGCCACCGACCAGAAGCGTGGCCCGGGCCGGGGTGCCAAAGCGGGGATGCGACCGGGCCAGGGGCTCCAGCACGCGCGTGCGCCGGCCCAGCCCGTAAAGCACGCGTGAGGCCATGACGATCTGCGCCAGCACGCCGTTCAGCGCGGCGGCGACCGCGATGGCCGACAGGAAGGCCGGTGAACTGCCGGTCGCGCGCTCCCAGATCAGCGCGACAGGCTGGGCGCTGGCGCGAAGCTCGGCATGGGGCGCGACACGAACCGCAGCCAGGCTCACCGCAATGTAAAGCGCCGCGGTGATGAACAGCGCCAGCAAGATCGCGCGCGGCATCACCCGCTCGGGCTCGCGCGCCTCTTCGGCCATGTTGGTCAGGTCCTCGAAGCCGATGAAGGCGAAGACCGACAGCGAGATCGCCGCCGCGATCCCGGCAATCGGCGGCGGGGGGAGATCCGCAAGCGCCACCCAGTCCGGACCAGGGGTCGCAAGGAACCCCGCGCCCACCACGGCCAGAAGGCCCGCCACCTCGACCACCGTCAGCAGCGCGATCAGCGCCAGGCTTTCCAGGACGCCGACCACCGCCACCACCGTCAGCGCCGCACCGATCCCGGCGATCAGCCAAAGCTCGGGCAGGTCCAAGAACGTGGTCAGGTAACCGACCCCGCCCCGCAGCACCGCTGCAGCCGAGATCACGCCGGTCAGCGCGATGGCAAGGCCCGCCAGGACACCAAGATCGCGCGAGGAGAAGCCGCGCTCGATATAGGCCGCCTGGCCCGCCGCCTCGGGCAGTCGCGTGGCGAACTCGGCATAGGAAAGGGCCGAGAACAGCGCGACCACGCCTGCCAGAACAAAGGCCAGGGGCGCCCAGATACCGGCATGACCGACCACGGTGCCGACAAGGACATAGATGCCCGCGCCCACCATCACGCCGACGCCGTAGGCTGTCAGCAGGCCAAGCCCAAGGCGGCGCTCCAGAGTGTCAGCCATCGGCCGCTGCCCGTCTGGTCGGGACCGGGGCGCTCATTTCTCCAGGTCCTTCGGCAGCGGCGCTGGCCGCCCCAGGGCGCGGCGGATGAAGTAGATCAGCGGGTTGCGGAACATCGAGGCAAAGGCAACCAGCCCCGCCACCGCCCAGCCCCAGCCGTGAAACCAGCCGATCCAGACCAGAAGGAAGGGCGCGAGGATCAGAAGGATGATCCCCGGCACCATCTGCCGCTTCATCGGAAGCATGGCGACGATGGCGGCAAGCAGGATCCACAGGCAGCCGAAGAACAGGGGCGTGACGACACCCCAGATCATGCAACGGCCCCCGACCGGCTCATGCGGCCTTGCCCAGCAGTTTCGCGGGCAGCGCATTGGCCCAGGCACTGATCGTCCCCGCGCCAAGGCAGACCACCATGTCGCCCGGCCGTGCCTGTTCCTTCACCAGCCGCGCAAGCTCGCTTTCGTCCTGCAGCGCGCGGGCATGGCGGTGGCCGTGGGCGATCAGCCCCGCCACCAGATCATCGCGCGAGGCACCCGGAATCGGGTCCTCCCCGGCCGAGTAGACATCGGCGATCGCCACCACATCGGCCTCGTTGAAGCAGGTGCAGAATTCCTCGAAGAGGCTCGACAGCCGGGTGTAGCGGTGCGGCTGGTGGACGGCGATGATCCGGCCCCCCTGCTTCCCGCCAATCGCCTGCCGCGCCGCCTTCAGCACCGCCGCGATCTCGACGGGGTGGTGGCCGTAATCGTCGATGATGGTGACCCCGTTCACGTCCGCGACCTTGGTGAACCGCCGGTTCACTCCGGCGAACCCGGCCAGGGCCTCGCGGATCTCGTCGCGCTTCATCCCCAGATGCCGCGCCACCGCGACCGCCGAAAGCGCATTGCTGACGTTGTGGTCCCCGGGCATCGGCAGGGTGCAGCCCTCGATCATCCCGCCCTCGCCCTGCAGCGCAATGTCGAAATGCGCAACGCCCGCTTCATACCGCAGGTTCACCGCCCGCACGTCGGCCTGAGCATTGAAGCCGAAGGTCACCACGCGGCGGTCCGTCACCCGCCCGACCAGCGCCTGCACCTCGGGGTGGTCGGTGCAACAGACCGCAAGGCCGTAGAAGGGGATGTTCGACACGAAGTCCAGAAACCCCTTCCGCAGCGCGTCGAAGGTCCCCCAATGCTCCATGTGCTCGGGGTCGATGTTGGTCACGATGGCGATGGTCGCGGGCAGCCGGTTGAACGAGCCGTCGGACTCGTCCGCCTCCACGACCATCCACTCCCCCGCCCCGGCGCGAGCATTGGACCCATAGGCATGGATCACGCCGCCGTTGATGACCGTCGGGTCGAACCCGCCCTTGTCCAGAAGCGTCGCCACCATCGTCGTGGTCGTGGTCTTGCCATGCGTCCCGGCGATGGCGATGTTCGACCGCAGCCGCATCAGCTCCGCCAGCATCTCCGCCCGGCGCACGACCGGCAGCTTCCGCCGCCGCGCCTCTTCCAGCTCCGGGTTGCCCTTCTTGATCGCAGACGAGATCACGACGACCGACACGCCATCCCCGATGTTCTCGGCCTTCTGGCCCTCGAAGAACCGCGCGCCCAGCTTCACCAGCCGGTCGGTGATCTTCGACGCCTTCGCATCCGACCCCTGGACCGCGTAGCCCAGCGTCATCAGGACCTCGGCGATCCCGCTCATCCCGATGCCGCCGATTCCCACGAAATGGATCGGCCCCAATTCCAGCGGAAGCTTCGTCGCTGCGTTCATGATGCGTCTCCGCCCAAATCTTCAACCAATGCCACCAGCCGCGCCGTCGCGTCCGGCTTGCCTTCGCCCAGGGCCGCGCGCGCCATGCCCTCGGCCTTCAGGGGGTCTTCCAGGATCGCGGCGATGTGGCCCGCAAGGCCGGCCGCGTCAAGCGCCTTCTCCTGGATCACCACCGCTGCCCCTGCGTCAGCCAGCCCCTTCGCATTGGCCGTCTGGTGATCCCCCGTCGCGGCCGCGAAGGGGATCAGGATCGACGGCCGCCCGATCACCGAGATGTCCGCCACCGAAGAAGCGCCCGAGCGCGAGATCACCAGCTGAGCCTCGGAAAGCCGCCGCGGAATGTCCGCAAAGAACGGCGCGATCTCCGCCCGCACTCCCGCCGCCTCGTACCCTGCTGCCGCCCGCGCCGCATCCTCGTCCCGCGCCTGATGCGCCACCCGAAGGTTCGCCCGCAAGCCTTCCGGCAGCAGCGCCACTGCCGCCGGCACCACGTCCGACAGGATCCGCGCGCCCTGAGACCCGCCGATCACCACCATCGCCATCGGATAGTCGCCCGGAGGGATATAGGGCGCCGAGCCGCGGTCCAGCACGGCCTGCCGCACCGGGTTTCCCGTCGCTTCTCCCGTCACGCCCTGCGGCAAGGCCGTGGGCCAGGTCCCGCAGGCAACCCGGTCCACCCGCCGCGCAAAGACCTGGTTCACCCGTCCCAGAACCCCGTTCTGCTCATGGATCATCCGCGGCCGCCGCAACATCCACGCCGCCGACAGCGCCGGGATCGACGGATACCCCCCGAACCCCACCACCACGGCCGGCCTGTCGCGCATCTGAGACATGAGCGCACCCACGACGCCCCCCAGGATCCGGAACGGCACCATCAGCTTTGCCGCCACGCCGCCCCGGGCAAAGGTCGCCGACGCCACCCGCTCGATTGCCACCTCTTTCGGAAACCCGCCCGCATAGCGCGCGCCCCGGTCGTCGGTGGACAGCTTAACCCGCCAGCCCCGCGCCAGCATCGCCTCGGCCAGGGCCTGCGCCGGGAACATGTGCCCCCCCGTGCCCCCCGCCGCGATCAGAAGAAGCTTGCCGCTCATCGCTCCGATCCCCCGGCGCGTCCAGGCGCCTCCCTCCCCCCTCCGTGGGGGAGGGCCGGGGTGGGGGGGCTCGCCGTGCAGAAACCCATCACCGCCCCCGCCGGAAGACGTCGCTCATCTGCCCCCGCGGCCGCTCCCGCGTCAGCGCCAGAAGCATCCCCAACGTGATCCCGGCCGCGATGACCGACGACCCGCCATAGCTCACGAAGGGAAGCGTCATCCCCTTGGCCGGCAACAGCCGCACAGCCACGCCCATGTTGATCATCGCCTGCACCCCGAAGATGCAGGCAAGCCCCGCACCCGCCAGCCGCGCAAACGGGTCCCGCTCGGGCAGGAGACGCCACAGGGACCGCACCACGATCACCCCGTAGACCGCCAGGATCAGGAGGACCAGCAGAAGCCCGTATTCCTCAGCCGCCACCGCGATGATGAAGTCGGTATGCGCGTCCGGGAGCGACCATTTCACCTGCCCCTCACCCACGCCCACACCGAAAAACCCGCCCTCCTGGATCGCGTTCGCCGCATAGCCAAGCTGCGTCCGCGGGTCCACGTCGGGCGACAGGAACCCATCGATCCGGCGCGCGAAGTGTTCGGAGCTCTCATAGAACACCAGCCCCGCCGCCGCGACGATGCCGCCGACGACCCCGATCAGCAGCATCGGAGCGCCGCCGACGAAATAGACCACGCCCCAGGCGAAGAGCACCAGCGCAGACTGGCCGAAGTCCGGCTGCATCGCCAGGAAGGCCACGACGACCAGGGTCAGCGCAAAGGAAATCGACTTGCCCGGCGGACCCTGCAGATCCTGGCTCGCCGCGATCAACCAGGCCACCACGATCACGAAGCCCGGCTTCAGGAACTCGGAGGGCTGGACGCTGGCAAACCCGAAGGAAAACCACCGCACCGCCCCCTTGCCAAAGTCGGTGCCAAGGATCGGCAGCAGCATCAGCGCCAGCATCGACACGGCGAAGCCCAGAACCCCAAGCCTGCGCACCATCTCGGGTGGCATCATCGAGATCCCCAGCATCACCACCAGCGCGACCCCGCCGAAGAAGGCCTGACGCTGGACATAGTAGAACGGCTCCAGCCCGTTCCGCGTCGCCAGCGGCACCGAGGCGGCCAGGCCCAGCAGCAGTCCGATCCCGAACAGGACGAAGACGCATGTCAGCGTCCACTTGTCGATCGTGCGCCACCACCTTGGGATGACCGGCTCGGATACCCGTACGGGATTCGAGCCATAGACCATTTCAGTCATGGAAAAACCGCCTGTTACGCCTGCTCTGCCTTTGGAAGCCCGGGTGTGTCCCCCAGGTCTTCGCGGGCCAGAGTAGCGCCAAACGAATCACAAGGCCAGCGCGAATAGGGTCTGGCGAATCGGAATTTGCGGGGCGTCGAAGGGGTCAGCCGTTCCGGATCACATGATCCGCCGGGATGGACCCGTCGCGCACCCAGCGTCCGTTCGGCAGGTCGTTTTCCTCAAGCTTCTCAACGATTTCCGGCTCGGATAACCCCAGCCTCTCCCACCGCCCCCGCAACCTCGCGCGCAGCACGTGCTCCGGCACCTCGACCATCACCGTCACGTCGAACATCGGCCGCAGCCGGTCCCAGGGGGACTGGTTCAGAAGAAGCCAGTTCCCCTCGACCACGATGACCGGAGTGTCCTTCGGGATCAGCCGCGCCCCCGCCCGCGCGATCTCGATCTTGCGGTCGAAGACCGGGACCGCGACCTCATCCTCATCCAGCGCGCGAAGCCGCTTCAGCGTGTGGTAAAGCCCGCCGACGTCAAACGTCATCGGCGCGCCCTTCCGAGGCCGCAGCCCGGCGGGCACCAGATAGAGGTCATCATAATGATACCCGTCCATCGGCAAGACCGCCGCCAACCCCGGCTGCCGGGCGTTCAGCTTCCCCACCAGCTTGTCCGCGAGCGTCGATTTCCCCGACCCAGGGGCCCCCGCGATGGCAGCGATGACCCTGCCCCCACTTGCCGCCTGCGTCTCCAGAAGATCGGCCAGCCGTGAAAGCTCGATCGCCTCGCCTGCCATGAAAAGCCTCCCCCGGCTGTCGGACCAGCTTTGCCGAAAGCTGAGCGGGCCGCAAGGGGGCCGGTCGGGCTGTCCACGCTGGTCGCGTTCTGGTTTTACACTTCTTTCAATGGGTTGGGGGCGCAACGGCGGTGTTAAGGACGATCAGGCCGCACCCCCCCCGGTGCGCGCCAAGCATGCGCTGGCCGTGCGAGGGGATACCTATGGACGAAGATGCTTCGGTTTGAATACCGCAGGACGTGTGGGTAACTGTGGCTAGGTTTTGCCAAAACAAGTGAATGCAGACAATGGGCAGAGCGAGGTTCTGGTGGGATTGGCGATGCTGGGAATGGCGAACACTGCGGTTGGAACGGAGGTGGAAATGGCGCAAGTCTGGACGGTGGGGTTTGATGAAGGCTACAACATCACATTGAGTGCCGACTTCCCAGACGGCGATCTGCGGAAGACGGAGTATGTGGACCGCACGAAGGATGGAAGAAGCATCGGCTTTGATTTCGAGCCCGGAAAAAAGCGCCTCGGCCGTGCGCTAAAACTCGAAAACATCCCCACGAAATTTCGCTGGGGGGGGGCAGCCGAACGGATGCCCGACCTTATGCTGACGCACTCCGTGATGCTGGCCAGCGACAAGGTGCGCAACATCATCGAAGAGCTGGAACCCGGCGTGCACCAATTCTTCCCACTGGAAACCTGGGCGAAGGGCAACAAGCCCGCCCAGCGGATATATTTGATGAACATCTGCAACCGGCTGGACAGCGTCGATCACCAGAAGACGACGAAGCCGTTTGATCGCGGAATTGCGTGGCGCAACGAAAAGCCCGGCGAACTCGTATTCAACCTTTCCCAGATCGGCGGGCACAAGCTTTGGCACGATAAGCATATCTTCGACAACATGTACTTCGTCGATGAGGTGAAGGACGCCTTCGACGCGGCAAATGTCACCGGCGTAAAATATTACGGTTATCGGGCGGAGTAGAAACATGGGACAATTCGCGCATGTGGGCGAGGTCGAGGGCCTGAGCCAGACCGCTATTCCGATTCCGCGGACCGACCCGCCAATTGCCAACAAGGATGGAATGCAGGAGGCCCATATGCGTGGTCTCCGGACAGGTCAGAAATCCATGCCGGCAGAAATTAACAAACCCCTAACGTCCGCGAGCAAGCCATTGTAATCATTGGCAGGATCGACTTTGTCCACCGTGGACACATCCTCTCAGAAGGGGACGTCATCCACCTGATCGGCCGGGATCACCCAGCGCGCGACGACCTTCTTCGACCCCGCATGATCGAACTCGATGTCCAGCTTGTCGCCCTCGATCCCCATGATCTCGCCGTAGCCGAACTTCTGGTGGAAGACCCGGTCCCCCAGCACATAGGGGGACACGGCCTCCATATCGATCACCACGTGCCGCGCCTCCTGCGGCTGCCGCATGGGGCGCGACCCGGAGTTCTCCTGCAGCCGCCGCCAGCCCGGCGAGTTGTAGACGTCCGCCTTGGAAACCCGGTCCTCCAGGCTCGACCCGAACCCCACGGAAGCCGCCGCCCCGAACCCGCCACCATAGAGACCAGGGGCCGTCAGCACCTCCACATGCTCCCCCGGCAGCTCGTCGATGAAGCGCGAGGGCAGCTGCGACTGCCACTGCCCGTAGACCCGCCGATTGCTGGCGAAGCTGATCGTGCAGACCTCCTCGGCCCGCGTGATCCCCACGTAGGCGAGCCGCCGTTCCTCCTCCAGCCCCTTCAGCCCGCTCTCATCCATGCTGCGTTGGCTGGGAAACAGCCCATCCTCCCACCCCGGCAGGAAGACCACCGGAAACTCCAGCCCCTTCGCGGCGTGAAGGGTCATGATCGTGACCTTCTCCTCCGCCCCCTCGGTCTCGTTGTCCATGATGAGGGAGACGTGCTCCAGGAACCCCTGCAGGTTGTCGAACTGCTCCAGCGCCTTAATCAGTTCCTTGAGGTTGTCCAAGCGCCCCGGAGCCTCCGGCGTCTTGTCGTTCTGCCACATCTCGGTGTAGCCCGACTCGTCCAGGATCGTCTCGGCCAGCCGGATGTGGTCGTACTCCGGATGCAGAGTGGCCATATGCCAGCGGTCCACCCCGTCGACGAAGGCGCGTAGCTGCGAGGCCCCCTTCCCCGGGATCACGCCCTTCGCCAAGGCCTCCCGCGCGCCGTCGAGCAAGGACACCCCCGCCCCCCGCGCCAGCACGTTGATCTTGGACTGCGCCGTATCGCCCAGCCCCCGCTTCGGCAGGTTCACCACCCGTTCAAAGGCCAGATCGTCGTCCGGAGACACCGCCAGCCGGAAATAGGCCATCGCGTCGCGGATTTCCTGGCGTTCATAGAAGCGCGGGCCGCCGATCACCCGGTACGGCAGACCGATGGTCAGGAACCGGTCCTCGAAGGCCCGCATCTGGTGTGAGGCCCGCACCAGGATCGCCTGGTGGTTCAGGTCCACCGGGTCCCTTCCCCGCGTTCCGCGCTGGATCGCCTCGATCTCCTCGCCGATCCAGCGCGCCTCTTCCTCGCCGTCCCAGTGGCCGATCAGCCGGACCTTCTCGCCCAAGGCCCCCGCTGTCCAAAGCGTCTTGCCCAGCCGTCCCGCGTTCTTCGCGATGATCCCGGAGGCCGCCCCCAGGATATGGCCCGTGGACCGGTAATTCTGCTCCAGCCGGATCACCTGCGCGCCCGGAAAGTCCTTCTCGAACCGCAGGATGTTGCCAACCTCGGCCCCGCGCCAGCCGTAAATCGACTGGTCGTCGTCGCCCACGCAGCAGATGTTCCGGTGCGCCTGCGCCAACAGTCGCAGCCACAGATACTGGGCGACGTTGGTGTCCTGATATTCGTCGACGAGGATATAGCGGAACCAGCGCTGGTACTGCTCCAGCACGTCCGCATGCGTCTGGAAGATCGTGACGCAGTGGAGGAGCAGGTCCCCGAAATCCACCGCGTTCAGGGTCTTCAGGCGCTCCTGGTAGGCTGCATAAAGCTCGGTCCCGCGGTTGTTGTAGGCCCCGGCCTCGGAGGACGGCACCTTCTCGGGCAGCCAGGCGCGGTTCTTCCAGCCGTCGATCAGGGACGCCAGCATCCGCGCCGGCCAGCGCTTTTCGTCGATGTTCGCGGCCAGCACCAACTGCTTCAACAGCCGCAACTGGTCATCCGTGTCCAGAATGGTGAAGTTCGGCTTCAGCCCCACCAGTTCCGCATGCCGCCGCAGGATCTTGACCGACAGCGAGTGGAACGTGCCCATCCAGGGCATCCCCTCGGCGACCTCGCCCAGAAGACGCCCCACACGCTCCTTCATCTCCCGCGCGGCCTTGTTGGTGAAGGTCACCGCCAGGATCTCGTTCGGGCGCGCCCGGCGCTGATGCAGAAGGTGCACGATGCGCGAGGTCAACGCCTTGGTCTTTCCCGTTCCCGCACCCGCCAGCATCAGGACCGGGCCGTCCAAGGCCTCGACCGCAGCGCGCTGCGCCGGGTTCAGGTCCTCCAGATAGGGCATCGGCCGCGCCGCCATCGCGCGTTGCGACAGCGGAACAGGCGCGGCGGCGGCCTCGAAGGCCTGGTCTTCATCCCAAGCGGTCATGCGGGACAGTATACCCGCATCGCGCGCGGGGGAAAGTCCCGCGTTCACCGATTGTTCAGGCCCACATCGGCGGCGATGTTTGCGCTAACAACACAGCGCGGCGCTCTGTCGCATTTCAATCGGAAAAGGACGTCAAAAGCCCTTGCGCTGCAGCGCAGCACCCCTAATGTGCCTGCGTCGCTTGCCTGGGGAGGCCAGAATGCCCGAATTCAAGAAGATCCTTGTCGCCAACCGGGGCGAGATCGCGATCCGCGTCATGCGCGCGGCCAACGAGATGGGCAAGAAGACCGTCGCGGTCTACGCCGAAGAGGACAAGCTTTCCCTCCACCGCTTCAAGGCGGATGAGGCGTACCGGATCGGCGAAGGCCTCTCGCCCGTCGGTGCTTATCTGAGCATCCCCGAGATCATCCGCGTCGCCCGCATGGCCGGGGCCGATGCGATCCACCCGGGCTATGGCCTCCTCTCCGAGAACCCCGACTTCGTCGACGCCTGCGACAAGGCCGGGATCACCTTCATCGGCCCCCGCGCCGAAACCATGCGGGCGCTTGGCGACAAGGCCTCCGCTCGCCGCGTGGCGATGGAGGCCGGTGTCCCGGTCATCCCGGCGACCGAGGTGCTGGGCGACGACATGGCGCTTATCAAGAAGCAGGCGAAGGAAGTTGGCTATCCGCTGATGCTCAAGGCCTCCTGGGGCGGTGGCGGTCGGGGGATGCGGCCAATCCTGTCGGAGGACGAGCTGGAGGCGAAGGTCCGCGAGGGCCGTCGTGAGGCGGAAGCCGCCTTCGGCAACGGCGAGGGCTACCTGGAGAAGATGATCACCCGGGCGCGGCACGTCGAGGTGCAGATCCTGGGCGACAAGCAGGGCAACTGCTGGCACCTGTGGGAACGCGACTGCACCGTCCAGCGCCGGAACCAGAAGGTCGTCGAACGCGCTCCTGCCCCCTACCTCACGCAGGAACAGCGCGAGGAAGTCTGCGAGATGGCCAAGCGCATCTGCGGCCACGTCGCCTATGAATGCGCCGGCACGGTCGAGTTCCTGATGGATATGGAGACCGGCAAGTTCTACTTCATCGAGGTGAACCCCCGCGTCCAGGTCGAGCACACCGTCACCGAAGAGGTCACGGGGATCGACATCGTCCAGGCCCAGATCCTGATCGAGGAAGGCAAGTCCCTGCCCGAGGCGACCGGGGTGGCCTCCCAGGCCGACGTCAAGCTGAACGGCCACGCGCTACAGTGCCGCGTCACCACGGAAGACCCGCTGAACAACTTCATCCCGGACTACGGTCGCTTGACCGCCTACCGCTCGGCCACCGGGAACGGCATCCGCCTCGATGGTGGCACGGCCTATGCCGGGTCGGTCATCACGCGGTATTACGACTCGCTTCTGGTGAAGGTCACGGCCCATGCCCAGACGCCTGAAAAGGCGATCGCGCGGATGGACCGGGCACTGCGCGAATTCCGCATCCGGGGTGTGGCTACGAACATCGAGTTCGTGATCAACCTCCTGAAGCACCCGACCTTCCTGAACGACACCTACACCACGAAGTTCATCGACACGACGCCTGAGCTTTTCGCCTTCAAGAAGCGGCGCGACCGGGCGACGAAGATCCTCCTCTACATCGCCGACATCACCGTGAACGGCCACCCGGAGACGGCAGGCCGCCCGAAGCCCCCGGCCGAGGCCAAGCCGCCGAAGCCCCCCGCGCTGAAGGCCGATCCCGCGATGGGGACCCGGAACCTGCTGGAGCAGAAGGGCCCGCAGGCCGTGGCCGACTGGATGAAGGCGCAGACCAAGGTCCTGCTGACCGACACGACGATGCGCGACGGGCACCAGTCGCTGCTCGCGACCCGGATGCGGTCGATCGACATGATCAAGGTCGCCCCCGCCTATGCCGCGAACCTGCCGCAGCTGTTCAGCGTGGAATGCTGGGGCGGGGCCACCTTCGACGTGGCCTACCGCTTCCTGCAGGAGTGCCCCTGGCAGCGCCTCCGCGACCTCCGCGCCGCGATGCCAAACCTGATGACGCAGATGCTGCTCCGCGCCTCGAACGGGGTGGGCTACACGAACTACCCGGACAACGTGGTGCGCAGCTTTGTCCTGCAGGCCGCCAAGACCGGCGTCGACGTGTTCCGCGTCTTCGACAGCCTCAACTGGGTCGAGAACATGCGTGTCGCGATGGACGCGGTGATCGAGGCGAACAAGGTCTGCGAAGGCACCATCTGCTATACCGGCGACCTTCTGGACCCGGCCCGGTCGAAGTACGACCTGAAATACTACCTCGACCGCGCGAAGGAGCTGAAAGCGGCCGGAGCGCACGTTCTGGGCCTGAAGGACATGGCCGGCCTCATGAAACCAGCCTCGGCCCGCGTCCTGATCAAGGCCTTGAAGCAAGAGATCGGCCTGCCGGTCCACTTCCACACCCACGACACCAGCGGAGCCGGGGCGGCCACCATCCTTGCCGCCTGCGACGCGGGCGTGGACGCCGTGGACGCGGCGATGGACGCGTTCTCGGGCGGCACCTCGCAGCCCTGCCTCGGCTCCATCGTCGAAGCCCTGCGGAACACCGACCGCGACACCGGCATCGACATCGCGGCGGTGCGGCAAATTTCCGACTACTGGGAAGCCGTCCGCAAGCAGTACGCGGCCTTCGAGAGCGGCCTCCAGGCCCCGGCGTCCGAGGTCTACCTGCACGAAATGCCCGGCGGACAGTTCACCAACCTCAAGGCGCAAGCCCGCAGCCTTGGTCTGGAAGAACGCTGGCACGAGGTCGCCCAGGCCTATGCCGATGCGAACCAGATGTTCGGCGACATCGTGAAGGTCACCCCGTCCTCGAAGGTCGTGGGGGACATGGCGCTGATGATGGTGGCGCAGGGGCTGACCCGCGCGCAGGTCGAGGACCCGAACGTCGACGTGGCCTTCCCGGACAGCGTGGTGGACATGCTGAAGGGCAACCTCGGGCAACCGCATGGCGGCTGGCCGGAGGGGATCCTGAAGAAGGTCCTGAAGGGCGAGGCGCCGCTGACCGACCGGCCCGGCAAGACCCTGCCGCCGGTGGACCTGGAAGCGGTCCGCAAGAAGGTGTCCGAGGAGATGAACGGGATCACCGTCGATGACGAGGACCTGAACGGCTACCTCATGTATCCCAAGGTCTTCCTCGACTACATGGGCCGCCACAAGCAGTACGGCCCGGTCCGGACCCTGCCCACGCCGGTCTTCTTCTACGGCATGCAGCCGGGGGACGAGGTGAGCCTTGAGATCGACCCCGGCAAGACGCTGGAGATCCGCCTGCAGGCCGTGGGCGAGACGACGGAAGAGGGCGAGGTCAAGGTCTTCTTCGAACTGAACGGCCAGCCCCGCGTGATCCGCGTGCCGAACCGGGCGGTGAAGGCGAAGACCGCGGCGCGGCCCAAGGCGCAGGACGGCAACGCTTCGCACATCGGCGCGCCGATGCCGGGGGCGGTGGCGTCCATCGCGGTGACGGTGGGCCAGAAGGTGCGCGCGGGCGACCTGCTTCTCAACATCGAGGCGATGAAGATGGAGACGGGCCTGCACTGCGACCGCGAGGCGGTGGTGAAGGCGATCCATGTCCATCCGGGCAGCCAGATCGAGGCCAAGGACCTGCTGATCGAGCTGGAATGACGGCGGCCTGTCCACGCAGGACGCAATCCGAAGACCTGTCGAATCAAGGACTTGGCTGCGGACGTTAGGACTTCGGAAAGGTTTTCCGGGCGTAGGGTGGGCGATTTCGCCCACCCTCCCCTAGCGGCTTAGTAGCGCGAGAAGAAGTCGTCGACTTCCCGCTGGGCCTCATCCTTGGTCTTGCCGTAGCGTTCCTGGATGCGGCCGGCCAGCTTGTCCTTGTGGCCCTCGGCGATGTCGAGGTCATCATCGGTAAGCTCGCCCCACATCACCTTGGCCTCGCCCTTCATCTGCTTCCACATGCCGGCGATCTGATCGTTGTTCATCGCAGTTCTCCTGTTGCCGGACGGCGCGTCACACGCCGTCTTCATGCAGGAATGACGACCCGGCGGCGATCTGGTTCCCACCGGAAAGGGCCATCGGCGGAGGAGCGCCAAAGAAAAGGGCCGCCCCGAAGGACGGCCCTTACCGCGCAGATGCGCGGTAGATCAGGCAGCGGTGAACGAGCCGGCTTCTTCAGCCGCCTTCAGCTCTTCGGCCGACAGTTCGCCCGAAGCGTCGGTGTCGGCGGCCTTGAAGGCCTCTTCGGTCACGGCAGTGTAGACCGCCTGCACTTCGGCCAGCGAGAAGGTGCCGTTCGCATCGGTGTCGACCACGACCGGAGCCGCAGCCTCGGTGGCGGCAGCGTCAGCAGCCGGGGCCTCGCCTTCAGCGAAAGCGGCGGTAGCGGACAGGGCCGAGGCGGCCAGGACGAATGCGATCTTGTTCATTTCAACTCTCCATTTCGCGGCACCGCAGCACGCGGCGCCACACAAGAAGGCGACTGTGCCTTCGCCGCGCAACCTATTCAAAACAGGCCCGAATCCAAGATGAGTCGGGGTCCGTGCGCGCTAACGTCACGGCGATTTTACTGCGCTGCAACATGGATTGACGCTGCATGTGCACTGGGGATTTCTGGACGGTTGGCCTGTCCGTCCGACGCCGGCCCGGCGAGGAAAAGCAGAAAAAATCACTGCCCTGTCACTTTACCCCTTGCGGCCCCCCGCGCCTCTTTATAAATCCTCGCTCGTCCAGACGGCGCGGGCGTAGCTCAGGGGTAGAGCATAACCTTGCCAAGGTTAGGGTCGTGAGTTCGAATCTCATCGCCCGCTCCATCCGGACCAGATGAGGGGCCCCTTGCGGGCCCCTTCTTCTTTGGTCGCGACCTCAAACCGGGTAGGTGAGCGACTCTTCCTGTTCCATGTAGCGGCACTTGTTCAGCACCACGCCCAGGACCTGCGTCCGCTTGGCCAGGTCCTTGCCGCACTTCTCGATCTCGGCCACGGTGGTTTCCTCGGCCGCCGCGACCATCAGCGCGCAGTCGACCTGGTCGAGGAACGAGATCGCATCGTCGCTGACCAGGACCGGCGAGAGGTCGAACAGCACTATGTCGGGGCGCAGTTGGGTCTCGATCTCGTCGATGATGTCAGCCGTGCGGGCGGCGGACAGCAGTTCCGCCGGGTTCTCGGAGGCCCTTGTGCTCATCGCGAAGGCCAGGTTGGGCCCGACGCGCCGGATGTGGCTGTAGTCGATACGCCCTTCGGCCAGCATCTGCGCGAAGTGCTGTTCGGCCCCCGCCCCCAGCATTTCCATAAGCGAGGGATGCCGCAGGTCCAGTTCGATCACCAGCACCCGCGTATCGGCAAGCCGCGCGAGGCTGAAGGCCAGGTTCGCGGTCACGGTCGACTTGCCGCAGCCCGGCGTGGGCGAGGTGATCGCCACCCGCGTCCAGCCGTTCGTGCGCAGCGTGCGCAAGAGGTTGGTCCGCATCACGTCGAAGCTCGCCGCGCTGGGCCCCGGATTGATCGCCACGATTCGGCTCCGCTCCAGGTGCCCGGGATTGAGCTTCAGCTCTGCCAGTCCCTGCCAGGGCCCCGTCTCGGCCGACTTCATCGGGGTGCCCGGGTTGGCCCCCTGAAGCTTGCGCTCGCGCGCGGCGCGGGCTTTTGCGAGTGCGGATTGTATCCGTTCCATGAGTGCTTACTCGGTAAGGGCCGGGGCGGTCGCCTCGGCGGCAGAATCGGGGCCAAGGCCCAGGAGGGGACCCAGCGGCGTGACGTGGAGGTCCACCGCCAGCAGGACCATCGGGATGTTGATCAACAGCATCGCCAGGATCGCGAAGCGGTTCAGCGTCATCCCCTTGCGCCGCTCGGGTCCGAGAAGGTAGCCCACGGTGCCGAAGGGTGGTGCACCCAGCGCCTTCATGACTTCCGAAGGGCGCCGCACCGCCTGGTTCATGAGTTCGAGAAGGAGCAGGAACGCGGCCGACAGGATCACGCCCGCGCCGAGGGCGACGATCGCGATCCGCTTGCGGTTTGGTTCAGCCCGGAACGGAGGTGGCACCGCCTTGTCGATGACGCTGATCCGCTGGCCCCGGTCGGTGACCTCGATCCGGTCGCCGATCCGAGCCTCCGACAGGCTGGTCACGGCTTCCTCGTACTGGACGCGCAGGGTTTCGTAGTTGCTCTGCAGCTCGGCCAGCCGGATCGAGTTGCCGGGTGTCGCCTCGATCGAGGCTTCCAGCTTGACGAGGTCTTCCTCCAGGAGCTTCTTCTGTTCGGCCAGGAAGGAAATCTGGCCGTCGATGTCCAGCATCTGCACTTCGAAGGCCGAAAGCTGGCCGCCTCCCGACGCGCCAAGCTGCGCCTTGACCCGCTCTTCCAGCGCCGCAACCTCGGTCTGCAGCGCCCGCAGCCGGGGGTTTGACGGCGACAGCGTCACAAGGGCAGATGCAAGCTCTTGCCGGGCCTCTTCCAGACGCTCCTCTTCGGGCGAACGTTCGGTTTCCGAGGTCACGAGGCGGCCGGTGCGGTCGTAAAGCTCGGTCAGCCGGTCGCGGCGGTCACGCAGCGAGGCAAGCTCGCGGTTGACCTGCAACAGGCGCTCCTGCTGGCTGGCCTGGCGCGTGCGGCGATATTCCAGGCTTTCGGGCAAAGCGTCGCGGTTCGCCTGCTCGAACTCCAGGATCTTGGCGTTCTGCTGCGCCAGCTCGTCCGTCAGGCGACGCACTTCCTGGTCGAAGAAGTCCAGCGTGCTGCCCGAGGCCTGGGTGCGCAGCTCGGTGTTCCATTGCAGGATCTGCTCGGCGATGTCGTTGGTGACGCTGGCCGAAAGCTCGGGGGTGCCGGCCGCAAAGCTGACGTGGACCACACCTGTATTGCCCTGCGTCGTCGGCATGTAGATCTGGATCCGGTTGGCCAGCTGGTCAAGCTTCACCGTCTGGGTCATCTCGGGCGCGTCATCGAACAGCTTGTGCCGGTCCGCCAGCATGAGAAGGTTCTCGCGGGTCTCGATGCGCTGCTGGATGGACAGCAGGATCTCGTCCGCCGTCGACCGCACGGTCGAGGTGGCCAGCTCGTCCGGAATCTGGGCGTTCTCGATCAAGAGGCGGGACTCGGCGCGGTAGACCGGCGGCAGCGAGATGGCATAAAGAACCCCCGCCATCGCGGCCGTGACCGTGATCGCAATGATCACCGGCAACCGCCGCATGACCAAGGACAGGTAGAAGCGCAGGTCAAGCGTCATTGGAAGTCTCACTCGTGTGTCGTGCGGCGTTGGCAGAGAAGAAGACGCCGTCGTCCAGAACCTGCTGGACAAGTGCCGGGGTGACCGTGCGCTTGCCCCGCGTGAAGGCGTAGACCAGCGAAAGATCACACAACTGGTTGACCAGGCGCGGGACGCCCCGTGTCACCTGGTGGATAAGGTCGATGGCAGGGCCGGTGAAGATGCGCTTCGCAGCGCCCGCGACCTTCAACCGGTGCGGGATGTAGCCGCGTACCGTCTTCAGATCCATCGCCGTCAGATGATAGCTGGCCGCGACGCGCTGCGCAAACTGGCGCATCTTCTGCTGTGACACCAGATCGCGCAGCTCGGGCTGGCCGATCAGCACCAGCTGCAGCACCTCGTCCTTGCCCGAGTTGATGTTGATGAACATCCGCAGCTCTTCCAGAGCCTCGGCGGTCAGGTTCTGCGCCTCGTCGAAGATCAGCACGACCGACCGGCCGTTGGCATATTCGGACAGAAGGAAATTCTGGAAGCGCGAGAAGAGGTCGACGTAGCTTTCGTTCAGGTCCGCCGGCTGGTCCAGCGCGTGCAGGACCCACCGCAGCAGTTCCGCGCGCGAGCCATGCGGGTTCGAGATGAGGCCCACCTTGATCTCGGGCCCAAGCGACCGGATCAGGTGCAAAAGCAGCGTGGTCTTCCCGGCCCCCACTTCGCCGGTGATCAGCGTGATCGGGGAATTGGCGCGGATGCCGTATTCCAGCATCGTGTAGGCGCGCTGGTGCGACTGCGGCCAGTACAGGAAATCGGGGTCCGGGGTCAGCGCAAAGGGGCGCGAGGTCAGCCCGAAATGCTCGGTGTAGATGTCGCCCTGCAAGGCCGGCTGCGGCTCGAGCGCCAGGATGCGCGACCGGACCCGGCGCGGCGTGGGATGGACAGGCCGGACCTCGGGCGTTGGCGGCGGAGGCGGCGGCTCGGGTTCCGGGACAGGCGCGGGCGTGACGGTGGCCGTGTCGTTGCCAGCGTCCTGATCGAACCACAGGATGCGGGAAAACAACTTGCGGGATCTCTGACGCGTCATCTACTCACCCTTAAGCAATTCCCTTAACTCCAAGGGAGTTGCCCCCCTCTCATAAGCAATGTTGTGCGGCAAGGCGATGTCTTCGGCACGACTGATGCCCAGATGGCAACAAAGCAGCGAAATCAGCAGCCTAGAACCGGTTTTGCCGCAGGAATGGCGTTTTTATGGACCAATGTCCGTGCGTATCCGGACAAGGTGCTGTAGGAAAGGTCAAGGAAATTTTTGACGGCGCGCGAATCGTTGATGGACCTGATGGGTTGCCAGATTTTGGGCAGGTGCATGATTTTCGTGTTGGTGCCGGGACGTCCAGCGAGCCTGCCTTGGGCAGGGTGCAACGTCGGGCCAGCTCAGGTGGCGACATGCAGGCCGCCAGTCGCCGCCAGGCTAAGTTGAAGAGGGTAGTCGCATGAAGGACGGTATGCAGGACCTTCCCGCTGAAACCGATATTGCCATCGTCGGCATGGCCGCGCATCTGCCCGGCGCGGCAGACATCCAGACCTATTGGGAGAACCTGCGCGAAGGCCGCTCGGCGGTGCGTCGGCTGACCGAGGAAGAGATCCTGGCCTCGGGCGAAAGCCCTGCCCTGTTGCGCAACCCGAACTACGTCCCCGCCGCCGCTCTCCTAGAAGGCTACGACCGTTTCGACGCCGAATTCTTCGGGTTTTCGCCCAAGGAAGCCGCGATCCTCGACCCCCAGCACCGCCAGTTCCTGGAAGTCGCCTGGGAAGCGCTGGAGAACGCCGGTCACACGCCCGAAGGGTTCAAGGGCCGCATCGGCGTCTTCGCGGGCTGCGGCATGGGCAGCTACTTCTACTTCAACCTCTGCTCGAACCCGGCGCTGGTGGACTCGACGGGGATGTTCCTCCTCCGCCATACCGGCAACGACAAGGACTTCCTGTCGACCCGCGTCAGCCACGTCTTCGACCTGAAGGGGCCGAGCCTTGGCTTGCAGACCGCCTGCTCGACCTCGCTGGTCGCCACCCACTACGCGATCCAGGCACTCCTGAACGGCGAATGCGACATGGCGCTGGCGGGGGGCGTGACCATCGACCTGCCCCAGGGCCGCGGCTACATCTACAAGGAGGGCGAGGTCCTCTCCCCCGACGGCGTCTGCCATGCCTTCGACCACCGGGCGCAGGGCACCGTGTTCGGCTCCGGCGCGGGGACGGTCCTTCTCCGCCGCCTTGAGGACGCACTCGCTGACGGCGACCACATCTGGGGCGTCATCAAGGGATCGGCCGTCAACAACGACGGGGCAGCGAAGGCCGGATACCTGGCGCCCTCGGTCGAGGGCCAATCCGCCTGCGTCGCCACTGCCCTGGCCGTCGCGGGGACGCCCGCCGAGACCATCGACTACGTCGAATGCCACGGCACCGGCACCTACCTCGGCGACCCCATCGAGGTCGCCGCCCTGACCGAGGCCTTCCGCCGCACCACCGACGCGAAGGGCTTTGCCCGGATCGGGTCCGTGAAAACCAACATCGGCCACCTCGACACCGCCGCCGGAGTCGCGAGCCTGATCAAGACCACCCTTGCCCTCCACCACGGCCAGATGCCGCCTAGCCTCAATTTCGAGGCCCCGAACCCCGCCATCGACTTCGACGGCAGCCCCTTCCGCGTCAACGACAAGCTTTCCGACTGGCCCCGCCGCATAGGCCCCCGCCGCGCCGGAGTGAACTCGCTTGGCGTCGGCGGCACCAACGCCTTCGTCGTAGTGCAGGAACCGCCCGCCGTGGCCGCGTCCGAGGCCTCGGACTGGCCCTTCCAGCTCATCACCCTCTCCGCCCGCAGCCAGTCGGCCCTGGGTGAGGCCTCCTCCCGCCTCGCCGCCCACCTCCGCGCGCACCCGGAGCAGGACCTCGCCGACGTCGCCTGGACCCTGAAGGAAGGCCGCCGCGCCTTCGAACACCGGCGCGTGCTGGTGGCAGGCAGCCACGAAGAAGCTGCCCAGATGCTGGAGGCTGGCGACCCCCGCCGCGTCTTCACCCAGCGCCGCCTTGGCGACCGCCCCGACGTCGTCTTCATGTTCCCCGGCGGCGGCGCGCAATACCCCAACATGGCGCGCGACCTCTACGAGACCGAACCCGTCTTCGCCGAATGGATGGACCGGGGCCTCGCCGCCCTGGGCGATGCCGAGGCCGAAACCCGCGCGCTGTGGCTTCCGCCCAAGGGCCAGGAACAGGCCGCGGCCGAGGCTCTGCGCCAGCCGTCGAAGCAGCTCCCCCTGATCCTCATCGTCGAGGTCGCGCTGGCCAAGCTCTGGGAAAGCTGGGGCATCCAGCCCGCCGTCCTGATCGGCCATTCGATGGGCGAAAACGCCGCCGCCTGCGTGGCCGGCGTGATGACGCTGGAGGCCGCCGTGGGACTCGTCCGCCTGCGCGGGCAGCTCTTCGATACCGTGCCCGCGGGCGGTATGCTGTCCGTGCCGCTGTCGGAGGCCGCGCTGAAGCCCTACCTTGGCGATCTCGACATCGCCTCGGTCAACGCGCCGGAGCTGACCGTGGTTTCGGGGTCGGACGCGGGCCTGAGGGACCTGGCCGAACGGCTCAAGGCCGACGGCATCGACACCACCCGCATCGCAATCGACATCGCCGCGCATTCGAAGATGCTGGAAGGCATCCTTGCGGCCTTCCGCGCCCATCTGGCCGGGATGCACCTCAGCCCCCCGCAGATCCCGATCATCTCCAACCGCTCCGGCCAGGTCCTGACCGATGCCGAGGCGACCAGCCCCGACTACTGGGTCGCCCACCTGAGGAATACCGTCCGCTTCGCCGACGGCATGGCGACGCTGCGCCAGAAGGCCGACCGGATCTATCTGGAGGTCGGCCCCGGCCGCGCGATGGCATCGCTCGCGCAGGCCAACGGCGCGATGGGGGGCCAGCCCGTGCCCGCAAGCCTCCGCCACCCCGATGACACCGTCTCGGACGACCGCCACTTCATCGCCACCCTCGGCCGCCTCTGGGCCTGCGGGGCCGAGCCCGACCTGACCCAGCTCTGGGGCGAGGCCAAACGCCGCCGCGTCCCCCTGCCGACCTACCCCTTCCAGCGCAGCCGCTACTTCGTCGAACGCGGGCAACCGGCCGTGGTGACCGAGGCCGACCTGACCCCGACGCGCCACGACAGCGTGACCGACTTCGGCTACAAGATCGGCTGGCGCGTCATGCCCGCCGACTGCCCGGTCGACGTGGAAACCGAACTTGGGCCTGCCCGGACCTGGCTCGTCTTCGCCGATGAGGCCGGCCTCGCCCGCGCCGCCGTCCAGCGCCTGCGGGCCGCCAGCCACCGCGTCATCACCGTCCACGCCGGCGACGCCTTCGCCCGCACTTCGGACGACACCTACACGCTCGCCCCCGAACACGGGCGCGAAGGCTACGACGCGCTTCTCGCCGACCTCGCCCAGCGCGACTTGTCGCCAGCCCGGATCGCCCATTTCTGGCTGGTCACGGAAAAAGAGGCCTTCCGCCCGGGCTCCAGCTTCTTCCAGCGGAACCTCGAACAGGGCTTCTGGAGCCTCTTCTTCCTCGGCCAGGCCATCGCCGAGATCGGCCTGAAGCCCCTGCCCCACCTGACCGTCGTCACCTCCGGCGCGGCGCAGGTCCGGACCGAGGCGCTCCCCTACCCCGAGAAAGCCACCGTCGCAGGCCCCGTCCGCGTCATGCCGCGCGAACTGCCCGGGCTGACGGCAAGCCTCCTCGACGTGACGCTGGACAAGAAGATCACGGGCGAAACGGTCTCGGCGGTGCTTGAGGAAATGCTTGCGACCCCCGCCAATACCGTCGCCGCGATCCGTGGTAGCCGTCGGCTTGAGACCCGCCTCGTCCCGGCGAAACTGCCGGAGCAGGCGGAGGTCCCCGAAGGCTCCGTCTGGGTGATCACCGGCGGCTTCGGCGGGATCGGCGTCACCGTGGCTGAGCGCCTGATGCGCGACCGCCACGCCAAGGTCGCCCTGATCGGCCGCAACCTTCCCGAACCCGGATCGGTCCGCGCCGGAGTCCTCTCGCGCCTGGAACGCCTCGGCCGCGTGATGGCCGTCGCCGCCGATGTCTGCAACCCCGAGGACATGCGCGCCGCCTTCGACCGCGTCCGCGCGGAGTTCGGCCCGATCTACGGCGTCGTCCATGCCGCAGGCACCGTCGATGACGCCCCCCTCCTTGGCAAGGACCCAGGGTCCGCCGACGCGGTCCTGTCGCCCAAGGTCCACGGCACGAAGCTCCTCGACACCCTCCTCCCCGACGGGTCGGTCGACCGGATCGTCCTGTTCAGCTCCACCTCCACCGTCCTGACCCCCGCCGGCCAGGCCGACTACGTGGCGGCCAACGAATACCTGAACGCCTTCGCCAGATCCCGCGCGGGGGGCCTGACAAAGGTCACCTCGGTCAACTGGGGCATCTGGTCCGGCATCGGCATGGCCGCCGACGCCGACGCCCGCCGCCAGGGCAAGGACGCAGGCGCCCCGCTGCCCGGCCAGCTGGTCCTGGAACGGATGCAGAAGGGCGAGGACGAGACGCGCTTCCACGCCACGCTGACCAAAGAGCACTGGGTCATGGACGACCACCGCCTGCTCGACGGCACGGCAGTCCTGCCCGGCTCGGCCTACCCGGAGATCGCGGGTGAGGCTCTGGCGGCTGCCGGTGCAAAGAACAGCTTCCAGCTGACCGACCTCACCGTCTTCCGTCCCCTGCGGCTGGAGGCGGACCTCCCCCGCGACTTCCGCGTCAGCCTCACGCGCACCCGGGACGGCAAGCAGCGCCTGCAGGCCCGCGCGCTGGAGCCGCAGGGCTGGGCGCTGACCGCCGAGATGGGGGTCGCCCCCCTCGACGCGCCCGCCGGGACCATCGACCTGACCGCCATCGCGGCCCGTTGCCCGGACAAGGCCACGGCGGCAGGCGGGGAAAACCTCCCCTCGGCGCAGGAGGACCGCATCGCCTTCGGTCCGCGCTGGCAGGTCCTGAAGGCCACCGCGCTCGGCAACCGCGAAGGTCTCGCCACCCTCTCGCTCCCCCCGCAGGCCGTGGTCGACACCGCCACCGCCGCGCTGCACCCCGCGCTTTACGACATCGGCACCGGTTGGGGCATCGCGCTTCTGCCCAAGGTGGCCGAGGGCTTCGTATGGGCCCCGGTCACCACGACCTCTGTCCGCGTCCACGGCGGGCTTCCGGCAGAAATCCGCAGCTGGGTCCGCCTGTCGGGCACGCCTGCCGAGGACACCGCGAGCTTCGACGTCACCCTGACCGACCCCACGGGCAAGGTCCTCGTCGAGGTCGAAGCCATCACCTTCCGCAAGGTCGCCTTCGAGGAAGCCCTCGCCAAACCCGCCGCGCCGAACCCGCGCGAGGTGATCCGCGACGACGACCAGCGTGGCCAGTCCCCCGCCGAACAGCGCCTCGCCCAGGCCCTTGCCGGAGGCATCCGCCCCGCCGAGGGTGCCGAGGCCTTCCTCCGCGCCATCGGCTCGGACCAGGCCCAGGTCCTCGTCTCCTCGCTCGACCTCGACGCGCTGGTCAAACAGGCCAACGCCCCCGTGGCGACGGAAACCGAAGGCCCCGGCTTTGCACGGCCCGAGCTGGAAAGCGCCTACCTCGCCCCGAGGAACAGCGTGGAACGCACCCTTGCCGGCTTCTGGGCCGAACTCCTGGGCGTCGCCGAAGTGGGGGTCGAGGACGACTTCTTCGCCTTGGGCGGACACTCCCTGATCGCGGTGCGCCTCTTCGCGATGATCCGCCGCCAGTGGAAGGTCGACTTCCCGATCTCGGTCCTGTTCGAGGCCCCGACCATCGCCCGCTGCGCCCAGCTGATCATCGACCGCATCGGCCCGCAGGACGACAGCGCCCCTGCCCCCACCGAACTCGCCGACCCGGCAGGCCCGAAGTTCACCCACCTCGTCGCCATGCACCGGGGCGAGGGCGGGCCGAAGACGCCCTTCTTCCTCGTCGCGGGCATGTTCGGCAACGTCTTGAACCTCCGCCACCTCGCCAGCCTCCTCGGCACCGACCGGCCCTTCTACGGCCTTCAGGCCAAGGGCCTCTTCGGCGACGACAAGCCGCACATGACGATCGAGGAGGCCGCCGCCTCCTGCCTCGCCGAAATCCGGCAGGTCCAGCCCAAGGGGCCGTATCTGCTCGGCGGCTTTTCCGGCGGCGGTCTCACCGCCTGGGACATCGGCCGCCAGCTTCGCGCAGAAGGAGAGGAAGTGGCCCTCATGGTCCTCCTCGACACGCCGCTGCCCGTCCGGCCTTTCCTCACCAAGCCCGACAAGGCCCTGATCAAGCTCGCGGAACTCCGCGCCGGGGGGCCGCAGTTCCTGGCCGATTGGGCCAAGCGGCGCTGGGAATGGGAACGCTCGCGCCGCGCCAAGGCCGCGAACGAGCCCGACCCGACCGTGCCGTCCTACAACAACGCTGCCATCGAGGCCGCCTTCCGCCATGCCATCGGCGTCTACGACCTGCAGGCATGGGAGGACGGCAAGGTCATCCTCTACCGTCCGCCCTTGGACCGGCACTGGAAGGTCACCGGCGGCAATTGGGTCTCGTCGCAGCGGGAATACGTCTTCCACGACAACCTCTGGACGCCCTACGCGCCCCGGCTGGACGTGGTGGAGGTCCCCGGCGACCACGATTCCATGGTGCTGGAACCGAACGTCCGGGTGCTCGCCGCCCGGATGAAGGCCGCGATCCAGGCGGCCGAGGCGGGCGAATTCCGCGCGCCTGATCAACGACTTGCTGCCGAGTGACCCCGGAGAATGCCATGACCCTGACCGCCCTTCTGATCGGCAACGAAAGCCTGACGGTCGAATGCGGCAAGCTGTGGCTGGAGCGGGGGCACACGGTTGCCGCCGTCGTCACGCGCGAGCCGAAGGTCGCTGCCTGGGCCTCCTCCGCCGGACTGCGGGTCATCGCCCCCGGCGCGGGGCTGGTGGCGCGGACGGCGGGGCTGGCGGTGGACTGGGTGCTGTCGGTCGCCAACCTCTCGCTGGTCCCTGAGGCCGTCATGCAGCTGGCCCGGCAGGGCGGCGTGAACTTCCACGACGGTCCCCTGCCCGGCTACGCGGGCCTGAATGCCCCGGTCTGGGCGCTTCTCAACGGCGAGGCAAGCCACGCGATCACCTGGCACCTGATGACCGCCGGGATCGACGAGGGCGAGGTGCTGGCCACCCGCAGCTTCCCCGTAGAGAGTGACGACACCGCATTCACCCTGAACGCCCGCTGCTTCGCCGCTGCCGTCGACAGCTTCCCTGCCGTGATCACCGCGATGGAGGCCGGGGGCCAGCCGCGCCAGCCGCAGGCCGCGGGCACGCGGAAAGTCTGGCGCCGCGCCGACCGTCCCCGCGCCGACGGGCGGCTCGACTTCACCCGCAGCGCCGAGGAAGTCGCCCGCACCGTCCGCGCCCTGGACCACGGCGGCTACCGCAACCCCCTCGCGGTGGCGAAGGTCGAAGTCCCCGGCCAGGTCTGGGCCGTAGCCCATGCCGATGTCGTCCCCGGATCTGGGATCCCTGGAACCATCCTCGCCCGCGATGCCGATAGCCTGACCGTCGCCTGCGCCGTGGGGGCCGTGCGGCTGGAGGGTCTCACCTGCCTCAAGGGGCTGCCCATCGACACCGCGCGGGCCGGGTCGTCGCTCTCCTCCCCCACCGAAGCGCAAGCCGTGGCCCTGGACGCGGCCCTCGCCCCGGTGGCCGAGGCCGAAACCAGCCTGCGCGCCCTCCTCTTGAAGCCGGACCACGTCCTCTCCGCCACCACTGGCCCGCAAGACTGGCGCGAGATCCCCCTTCCCGCCGCCGGTCCCGACCGGCTCGCCCTCGCCGCGCTCCGTGCACTGGGGCGCAGCGCTGGGGATATCGCCTTCGCCACCGGCCAGGACCCCGCGCCCGGCTACGTCCTCCCCTGGGTCCACGTCCGCCTCGACGCCTCGGGCACCGTCCTTGCCGCCGAAACCCGGGCCGCCAAATCCCTGGCCGCCGCGCGGAGTGCCACCGGGCTCGCTGCCGACCTCGCCCTCCGTGAACCGGGCCTGACCGCGCTCACCCCCTCCGGCCTCGGCGTCACCGAAGGCTCCCAGCCGCTTGCCGGGTCCACCGTCACCCTCACCGGCCAATCCCTCTGGCACGACGCCACCCGGATGCCCGCCGAGGAGGCCCGACGCCTCGCCGCCCGCATCACCCGGCTTCTCTCGGAAATGGCCGCGAAGCCGGAGGCGGACCTCGCCAGCCTCTCGCCGCTGTCCGAGGCCGAGACCCAGGTCTACGCGAATACGCTCGCCGCCACCGCCCGCGACTACGACCGGACGCTCACCATCCCCGCCGCGATCCTGGCGCAGGCCGCGAAGACCCCGGACGCCACCGCCGTCATCGCCGGGTCCGCCAAACTCACCTACGCCGAGCTTGCCGCCCGCGCTGCGCGCATCGCGAACAGCCTGAGCGGGATGGGTGTGGGACAAGGCACCCTCGTCGGCCTCGCCTGCCGCCGGACGACCGACATGGTGGCCGGAGCCCTCGGCATCCAGCTGGCCGGGGCCGCCTATGTGCCCATGGACCCCGCCTACCCCGCCGACCGCCTGGCGCTTTATGCCGAGGATTCGGGTTGCCCCGTCATCCTGACCGAAAGCGACGTGGCCGAGCATCTGCCGCAAGGTCCGCACCGCCTGATCCTCGACACCGACCCGCTGGACGCCTCCACCACCCCGCCGCGGGGACCGAAGGCCGAAGACCCGGCCTATGTCATCTACACCTCCGGCTCCACCGGGAGGCCCAAGGGCGTGGTCGTCACCCACCGCAACGCGCTCAACTTCTTCGCGGGCATGGACGACACGCTTGGCACCGATCCCGGCACCTGGCTGGCCGTCACTTCGCTCAGCTTCGACATCTCAATCCTCGAGCTTTTCTGGACGCTCACCAACGGCTTCACCGTCGTCCTCGCCGACGATTCCGCCCGCGTCCGCCCCTCGGGGGACAGCGCCATCAACCCCCGCAAGATGGACTTCTCGGTCTACTACTGGGGCAACGACGACCTGCCCGGCCCGTCGAAATACGAACTTCTCCTGGAAGGCGCCAAGTTTGCCGACCAGCACGGCTTTGTCGCCGTCTGGACGCCGGAACGCCACTTCCACGCCTTCGGCGGCCCCTATCCGAACCCCGCCGTGACCGGCGCTGCCGCCGCAGCGGTGACAAAGAACATCGGCGTCCGCGCCGGGTCCATCGTCGCCCCCCTGCACCACCCGGCCCGCATTGCCGAGGAATGGGCGGTCATCGACAACCTCACCAACGGCCGGGCCGGAATGGCCTTCGCCTCGGGCTGGCAGCCGGATGACTTCGTCCTGCGGCCCGAGAACACGCCCCCTGCGAACCGTCAGGCGCTGTTCGATTCGCTTGAAGCCGTGCGCAAGCTCTGGCGTGGCGAAGCCGTTGAATTCCCACGAAAAGACGGCACCCCCTTCGCCGTCAAGACCCAACCCCGCCCGGTCTCGAAAGAGATCGAGGCCTGGGTCACCACCGCGGGCAACCCCGAAACCTGGCGCGAGGCCGGGAAGATGGGCGCGCATGTCCTGACCCACCTCCTCGGCCAGTCGATCGACGAGGTCGCGGGCAAGGTGAAGCTTTACCGCCAGGCCCTGAAGGACGCCGGGCACGACCCGTCGAAGTTCAAGGTCACGCTCATGCTCCACACCTTCCTCGCCGAGGACCGCGAGAAGGCGCGGGACGTGGCGCGCGAGCCGATGAAGAGCTACCTGCGCTCCGCCGCTGGGCTCATCAAGCAATACGCCTGGGCCTTCCCGGCCTTCAAGAAGCCGCAGGGTGTGGCGAACCCGATGGACATCGACCTTGGCAGCCTCGCCCCGGACGAGCTGGAGGCGATCCTCGACTTCGCCTTCCTGCGCTACTTCGACGATTCGGGCCTTTTCGGCACCGTGGAAGACGCCGTGAAACGGGTCGAGGAGCTGAAGGCCATCGACATCGATGAAGTCGCCTGCCTGATCGACTATGGCATCCCGACGCAGGTGGTGCTGGATGGGCTGAAGCTGGTGGCCGAGGTGTTGAAGATCACCAACTCGGGCGCCGAGGACGACCAGACCATGGCGGGTCTCATCCAGCGCCACAAGGTCACCCATCTGCAATGCACCCCCTCGATGGCCCGGATGCTGGCCGAGGATGAGGGCGCGCGGGCGGCGCTTAAGGGCCTGAAGCGGATGCTGGTCGGCGGTGAGGCGCTGATGGGCCGCCTGGCCGGGGACCTCTCCGGCCTGACCGGCGCGCCGGTCCTGAACATGTACGGCCCGACCGAGACGACGATCTGGTCCTCGGTCGAGGCAACGACGGGTGGCGAGGGCGTGGTCAACATCGGCCAACCCATTGCGAACACGGCGCTTTACATCCTGGACGAGACGCAAGCCCCCGTGGCCGAGGGCCAGGAAGGCGAGCTCTGGATCGGCGGCGAGGGCGTGGCGCAGGGCTACTTCCAGCGCCCTGACCTTACCGCCGACCGCTTCCGCCCCGACCCCTTCGCCGGGCATGGCCGGATGTACCGGACGGGCGATCTGGTGCGGAAGCGCGCGGACGGGAAGCTCGACTACCTCGGCCGCGCCGACTTCCAGGTGAAGATCCGCGGCCACCGGATCGAGCTGGGTGAGATCGAGACGGCGCTGGAGGCCGCGCCGGGGATCCGACAGGCCGTGGTGATCGCGCGGGAAGACCAGCCGGGCGACGTGCGGCTTGTGGCCTATGTCACGGCCGCCGGTCCGGTCGACGCCACGGCGCTCAAGTCCACCCTGGCCGAGCACCTGCCCGAGGTCATGATTCCGGCGCATGTCGTGAAGCTGGACGCGTTCCCGCTTACGCCCAACGGCAAGGTGGACCGCAAGGCGCTGCCCGCCCCCTTCGCGGCCGCGATGCAAAGCACAGTTGCGCCGGCTTCATCCACCGTGACCTCCGTGCCCGCGTCCGCACCGGTATCCGTGTCCCAGGCCCCCGCAACCTCGGCGGCCAGCCTCGAAGATGCCATCGCCGCCGTCTGGGCGCGGGTCCTCGGCGTGCCGCAGGTCGGGCGGTCGGACAACTTCTTCACCCTGGGTGGCCACTCCCTCCTGGCCGTCCAGGCCCACCGCGAGATGAAGGTGGCCCTCAACTCCGACCGGCTTGCGATCACGGACATCTTCCGCTTCCCCGTGGTCTCGGCGCTGGCCGCGCATCTGGGCAAGTCGATCCAGGCCCCGATTGCCCCGCTGGCTCCCCCCGCTCCCATCGCCCCGGTGGCAACCCCGGCTCCCGCCGCTGCCCCACCCGCCCCGACCGCCGCCCCGCCCGCCACCTCGGGCGACGCCGCCGCCGACACGCGGCTGGATGCGATGGCGCGGCGTCGGGCCATGCGCGAGGCGCGGGAAAAGGCGATGGGGTGACCTCTCTCACGGCGGTTGAAGCGGCACTCCGGTCGCTCTTTCCACCCGAAGTGGCCGTGGCCGCCGAACGGACCCGCGCGCCCGATATCGCCGCGCTCTGGCCCGAGGAACGGCAGGCGATCGACGGTGCCGTTCCCCACAGACTGGCCGAGTTTGCCGCCGGCCGCACCGCCGCGCGCCGCGTGCTGGCGGCACTTGGTCACGCGCCCGTGGCCCTGCCCATGGGACCTGACCGCGCTGCGCTCTGGCCAGGGGGCGTATCCGGCGCCATCGCCCATGATGCGGACCTTGCCGTCGCCGTCGGCCGCCGGGGCGCGCCCCTTGGCGTTGACCTGGAACCCGACGCCCCACTCGAGGAGACGCTCTGGCCAATCATCTGCGCCCCGGACGAACTGGGCCTCCTTAGGGGCGACCCCGCCCGCCTCGTCCGCCGCGTCTTCTGCGCCAAGGAAGCGGTGTTCAAGGCCCAGGACCCGGCCCACCGCGCGCTTTTCGGCTTCGAGGCCGTGGCCGTGACCCTTGTCGAAGGCGGGTTCAATGCCCAGTTCCGTGCAGACGTCGGGTGCTTCCGGGTCGGGCAAGTCCTGACCGGCCGCCTGACGGTGGTGGGCAGCACGGTTCTGGCGGGGGTGGCATGGTGAAGATGACGCGGCGGATGGCGGTTCTTGCAGGCGTGGCGGGGGTTGGATCGGCGGTTGCCGGGTCGCTCTACTGGGCGCTGACCCGCCCGCCGTCGGCCGCATCGGTCCGGACCCGGATCGCCGCCCCGCTTCCCACGCCGACCGGGGCGATGAACGTCTTCCACCTTGGCCACAGCCTGGTGAACCGCGACATGCCCGCGATGCTGGCGCAACTCGCGCCCGAGGGCCACAGCTATGACAGCCAGCTTGGCTGGGGCACCACGCTGCAGGCGCATTGGGGCGATGCCACGATCAACGGGTTCGAGCAGGAGAACGACCATCCCCGCTTCCGCCCCGCGCACGAGGCGATCGCAAGCGGCGAATACGACGCCATCGTCCTGACCGAGATGGTCGAGATCCGCGCCTCGATCCGGTTCTACGAAAGCCCCCGCTACCTGGCGCAATGGGCCGAAAAGGCGATCGCCGCGCGGCCCGATGTCCGCCTCTTCCTCTACGAGACCTGGCATCCCCTGGACGACCCCGAGGGCTGGCTGACCCGCCTCGACCGCGACATCGACCGCTACTGGCTTTCGCGCGTGCTGGGCCCGGCGCTGAAGGACCTGCCGGACACCGCGCAGATCCGGCTGATTCCCGCGGGCCAGGTGCTTGCGGCCTTTGTCCGCGAAGTCGAGGCCCGGGGCGGGGTCGGCAATGTCCGGGACCGGACCGACCTGTTCCAGCGTGCGGCCGACGGCACGCTGGATCCGATCCACGTCAACGACCTGGGCAACTACCTCGTCGCGCTGGTCCATCTGGCCGTGATCTACCAGGCCGACCCCATCGGCGCGCCAAGTGCCCTGGCCCGGGCCGACGGCACGCCCGCAACCGCGCCGGACCCCGAGGTCGCCCGTCTGATGCAGGAGGTGACTCGCTCGGTCGTCTACAGCCTTGGGTTGTCCGGTCTCGCCGCCTGATGTGGCATTTGGGCCACCTTGGCGCAATAAGGGGCATCCTGCCCCGCGATGTCCCCGATTCCGCCCCAGTCACTGTGCATTTTCGCTTTCCGAAGCCGCGCGCGGCAAATACTGTTACACCGTAGAAGTCGCGCTCCGCTTTGTCGGTCGCCAGGGAGTATTTCGATGTCCATCCTTCGCCGCTTGCTTGCTCTTGTGTTCGTCCTGCCGTTTCTGGCAGCCACCGCATGGGCCCAGGATTACCGCGTCCGTTCGGGCGACGTCCTTCAGATCGAAGTCCTTGAAGATGCCACGCTGAACCGCACGGCAATCGTGCTGCCCGACGGCCAGGTCTCGCTGCCGCTGGTCGGCTCGGTCCGTGCCGCAGGCCGCAGCCTGGCTCAGGTGCAAGAGGATCTGATCGCCCGCCTGACCCCCAATTTCGCTCAGCCGCCGACCGTCTTCGTGACGCTCAGCGCCCTGGCCGAGCGTGCGCCCGCGACGGCACGCGTCGCGCCCACGATGGATATCTACGTGCTCGGCGCGGCGAACTCCCCGGGCAAGGTCGACGTGAAGCCGGGCGCCACGCTTCTGCAGGCGCTGGCCCAGGCCGGTGGCCTGTCGCCCTTCGCCGCGAAGAAGCGCATCCAGCTGCGCCGCGTCGACAAGTCGGGAACCGAACAGGTCTACAAGTTCGACCTCGACGCGATCGAGCGGGGCGCCTCCGGTGGCGGTGCGACCCGGTTGATGGGCGGCGACGTCATCGTCATCCCGCAGCGCAAGCTGTTCGAGTAATCAGGAATGCGCCGTTCCGGTATTGCGTTTGGCGGGTTCTGCGCCGTCTCCACTGTGCTTTCCCCCATGGCGGGGATGGCACAGGACGGCGGCATGCTCCTGACCTTCGGCATCGAAAACAGGCTGGATATCGCCCATAACGAGGCTCTCTCGGTCCCGGCCGAAGGCACCGATGTGGCCAATGCGACCCGGCTGAGTTTCGGCCTGACCAGCGAAACGGAACTGGACCGGCTGTCCTTCCTCGCGTCCGGCGCGGCGATCATCGAGAACGCGGCGGGCGACTCGGGAACCGAGTTCGACTTCGGACGCACCGCAGTCTTGCTGGAGTATCGGCGCGAAGTCCCGTCTTCGCTGCTTGAATTCAGTGCATCGCTGCGCAACGACGACGTCGGAAGTTTCGACGATCTGGCGGCCGATGACGAAAGCGGCACCCAGACGGACTATGCGGTCTCTGCCCGGCTCGAAACCGGGCGCACCGCGGCCGTGGGTTTCGTCCTTGGTCTCGAATATCTGGCGACCGACTACGCGGACACCACCGATCCCGATCTTGTGGACAGCGAGGAAGCTCGCGGCGATGCGGCCGTGGTCCTGCGCTTCTCGGAAGTGGCGACCGGCCGGATCGGCCTTCGCTACTCCGAACGCGAGGAAGAGGACGCTGGCACGACCGTGACGGAACGGCTCGTGACCTATGCCGGCCTCGACTATGCGGTCAGCGAGCGCCTCGACCTCAGCGCCGAGGTTGGCTATGCCGAGATCGAGACCGAGGAATTCGATGTGATCGAGCGCGAGACGGGTCCCGATCTCCGCCTTGGCGCGACCTATGATCTTGCGGTTGGCACGCTCTCCACGCAGCTTCTGGTCAGCACGGACGACGACGAGGGCCGTCGCGAAACCTTCGAGATCGGTCGCGATCTGGAAACCCCGCGCGACACCATCTCTGCGCGCCTCGGCGTGACCCGGGCCGACACCACCGGGACCGACCTGGTCGGCCGCTTGCTGTGGGAACGGGCGCTGCCCGATGGTTCACTGGCCTTCGAGCTTGGCAAGACCGTCGGCTTCGACGACGATGATGGCGAGGTCGGGTCCTCCACCTTCAGCGCGACCTGGCTCAAGGACGTCAGCGACATCGCGTCGATCTCGCTCGACATCACCTACGAACAAAGCGACTCGGACGTCGAAACGATCCAGCAGCTCACCCTTGGTGCGGGCTACCGCCAACGGCTGACCCAGGACTGGAACCTCGACACCGGGGTGGGTTACCGTATTCGCGATGACGCAGATGGCCGCGCCCGGTCGCCCAGCGTCTTCGTGGCGCTGAGCCGCGAGTTCCAGGTCCGTCCCTGAACCTCATCCCCTGCGGGCCGGTCGCAGCAGCTGCCGGGCCGCATGGGCGACAAGGTCCCGCAGGAAATGCGGTGCGCCCGGGGGAATGGCCGGCCGCACCAGCCGGCGCAGGCGCAGGATCAACCCGCCGGCGACATGGGCAAGGGTGGCCGCGACCGCGTGCAACGTGCCGCCCGTCTTCCTGAAATAGTACCAGCGGCTGTCGAACCAGTAGCTCGGCACCCGCCGCCATTCCTTCATCCCGGTCGAGACCGAGCCGATATGCTCCACCCGGCTTTCCCTGACGAAATGCGTGGGCCATCCCGCTTTTGCGGCGCGCAGGCACAGCTCGGTTTCCTCGTAATAGAGGAAGAAGGTCTCGTCGAAGCCACCGATCTCGGCCACCACGCGGTCGCGGATCATCATGCTTGCGCCCGCCAGCCAGTCGACGGGTCCGGTCTTCTCTGGCACCGGCATCGCCACGGTCCGATCCTGCAGCCAGCGTGAGATCGGGCCGGTCCGGGCCGAGACCTCGAATTCGGACGCGACCGAGGGGAAGCGGAAGCAGGTCCAGTGCGCCTCGCCATCCGGTCCATGGATGAAGCTGCCCGCCATCCCGACCTTCGGATGCGCTTCCAGGTATTCCAGCAGAAGGCGGATCGCGTCGGGGGCCGGGAAGGCGTCGGAGTTCAGGATATAGACATAGTCCGGCCGCACCCCGCCTGGCAGGCCAAGCCGGATGCCGACGTTGTTGCCGGCCCCGAAACCGCCGTTCCGGCCCGACTGGACAACCCGGATCCGCGGATGGTCGCGAAGGGCGTCCGACATCCGCTCGAAGGACCCATCGCCGGAATCGTTGTCCACCACGACGATCCCACCCGCGATGCCCTCCATCGCACGTTCCGCCGCTGCCGCGGCCTTCAAGGTCATCTCGGCCGTGCGCCAGTTCAGAAGGACCGTCAGGACCGTCGGACCGCTTCCCGTTTCTGCCACGCCGCTCTCCGTCATTTCCGCCGACGCGCCGCCAGCGCCGTGCCCGTCAGCGACGGCAGGACCAGCGCGCAGTCGAGATACCGCCGCGCCAGGCGCCGCGGATTGCTCAGCATCCGCCAAAGCCATTCCATCGCGATCTTCCGCACCCAGACAGGCGCACGCACCTGGTGGCCCGCGATGAAATCAAGCCCCGCCCCGATCGACAGGAACCCCAGCTGCGGGTGCCGGGCCAGGCCGCTGGCCGCCAGGATCTCCTGCTTCGGGGCGCCCAGCGCCAGAAGGCAGATCCGCGCGCCCGAGGCCGCGACCTCATCCACCATCGCATCCGCCGCCGGACCTTCCGGGTCGAAGCCGAAGGGCGGTGCCACGCAGGCCGCCACCTTCAGCCCGGGATGGTCCGCCTCAAGCGCCGAGGCCGCCGCGCGCAGCACCGGCTCGGTCGAACCGAGGAAGGCCAGGGGCATCCCCAGGCGCGCGGCCAGTGCGGCCACCGGCTCGATCAGCTCGGACCCCGGCACGAGCGCCACATCCGGCCGCCCGGACAGGCGCGAGAGCCAGACGATGGGGTTGCCATCGGCCACCACATGGCTGTGCGCCCGGTAGGCGCGCAGGAAATCGCCGTTCCGGCGCATCTTCACCACGTGGTCCAGGTTCAGCGTGGCGATGGCAAAGCCCTGCTCGGCCCGCAGCCGCGCTTCGACATCGGCCAGCAGCGCCGCCTCGGTCGGAAAATTGACCAGCGCCAGCGGGTCTGAGCCCCCCTCGGCCCGGTCGGGCAAATGCTGCATCCGATATGCCATTCTGTCGTCAAACTCTGTCGTCATGATCCCGACTTGCAGGCGATTGTCCATCCGGCGTCAAGCCGGTAGTCTCGCTTAGACAGGATCGACAGGGTTTTTTCGTGGCATTCGCGGACAAGGATTTGGACACGGCAGCGGTTCGCCCGCCCCTTGCGCCCGCCCTCTCGATCGTCGTCCCCACCTTCCGGCGCGCGGATCTGCTGCCCCCGCTGTTCGAGGCCGTCGCCGCCCAGATCGCCGCGCTCGACCTGCCGGTGGAACTTGTCCTCGTCGACAACAGCCCCGAGGGCTCGGCCCGCCCCGTTCCCGCACCCGATTTCGTCCGCTACATCCACGAACCCCGCACCGGCGTCGCCCATGCCCGCAACCGCGGCGTGGCCGAGGCGCGGGGCGGCCATGTCATCTTTCTCGACGACGATGAACTGCCCGCCTCGGGCTGGCTGTCCGCCTTTGCCGACGCCGCCGCCCGCGGCGACCGCGCCGTTTTCGGAGCGGTTGAGCCGCTTTACCCCGAAGACCCGCCCCCGGCACTTCGCGCACCGCTGGACCGCGTGTTCAGCCGCCGCCTGCCCGCCGCCCCGGGGACCGAGGTCCAGCACCTGCGCGCCTATCTCGGCTCGGGCAATTCCATGTTCTCGCGCGACACGCTCGCGCTGGTGGACCCTCCCTTCGACACCTCGTTCAACGCCGGAGGCGAGGACGTCTGGCTGTTCCGTCGCCTCGTCGACCGGCACGGCGTGCCGATGATCTGGCGCCCCGACGCGCTGGTGCAGGAAATCGTGCCGCCCCGCCGCGCGACGATGGCCTTCCTGCGCGCGCGTCGGTTCAGCGACGGCCAGCTGCGCTGCAAGGTCGAAAGCGATGCCGGCGGCATCAGGGGCGCGGCCCGCGTCGCGCTCTGGATGGCGGTCGGCGCGGCGCAACTGGGGCTTTTCGGGCTGGCCGCGCTGGCAACCCTCCCCCTGTCCGAGGCCCGGTCCGTCCGCTTCCAGCTTTCCGCCGTCGGAGGACTTGGCAAGCTTCTCTGGTGGCGGCGAAAGGCATCCGCATGACCGACCCGAACGGCCCCGTCGCCTACCTGACCGGCGACTACCCCAAAGTGTCGCACACCTTCATCCTGCGCGAGGTCCAGGCCGTCCGCGCCGCCGGGGTGCCGGTCATCACCTGCTCGATCCGCCGCCCCCCGGAGTCCGAGTTCAAGGGCCAGGAAGAGCGTCAGGCCCGCGCCGAGACCTTCTACGTCCTCGCCGCCGCGAAGAACCCTCTCCGCCTTCTGGCCGCGCATGGCCGCGCGATCCTGCGCAGCCCCGGCACCTGGGCCACGACGCTGGCCCTGGCGATCCGGATGCGGTCCCCGGGGCTGAAGGCGCTGCTCTGGCAGGTCTTCTACTTCCTCGAAGCCGGGGTCCTTGCCGACCACCTGCGCCAGAAGGGGGTCCGCCACCTGCACAACCATTTCGGCAATTCCAGCTGCTCGGTCGCGGTCCTTGCCGCGCGGCTCGCGGACATCCCGTTCAGCTTCACCGAACACGGCCCCGCGATCTTCTTCGAGGTCGACCGCTGGTCGCTGCCGGAAAAGATCGCCCGCGCCAAGTTCGTCGTGGCGATCACCCATTTCTGCCGGTCGCAGCTGATGCTCTTCTCCAAGCCCGCCGACTGGCCCAAGATCGCCATCGTTCATTGCGGCGTGACCCCCGACGCCTACCGGCGCGAACCCGGCGGCAACGGCAAGCGCGTGGCCTTCGTGGGTCGCCTCGACCCTGTCAAGGGCGCGCTTCTTCTGATCGAGGCGATGGCCGAGGTGCTGAAGGTCCACCCCGATGCCACCCTGACCCTCGCCGGCGACGGCCCGTCCCGCGCTCCGGCCGAAGCGCGCGCCGCCGAGCTGGGCATCGCAGGCTCGGTCCACTTCGCGGGCTTCATGACCCAGGGACAGGTGGCCGATCTCCTCGCCAATTCCGACATGCTGGTCCTGCCCTCCTTCGCCGAGGGCCTGCCCGTGGTCTACATGGAGGCGCTGGCCTCGCGGATCCCCGTGGTTGCCAGCCGGGTGGCCGGGGTGCAGGAACTGGTCGAGGACGGGGTGACCGGCTACGCCGTCCCGCCGGGCGACGTCGACACCTTGGTCGACCGGATCATCCGGCTGATGGACAACCCCAACGCCGCCCGCGACATGGGCCTGGCCGGGCGCAGCAGCATCGAGCAGTCCTTCGACATCTCCCGCGAGGGCGCCTGGCTTGCACAGCTCTTCCGGCAGGGCGGGCCAGAGGGCAAGCTTCGGCCCTGACTACTTGTACTCGATCAACCCCGCCCGCCGCCGCCGCAGCCGGTTCAGATGGTATTCCAGTACCCCCTGCGCTTCGGGGAACTTGCCCAGGACCAGGAAGGTCGCACGCTCCCATCCCATCCGGCGCGACAGCCGCAGGATCTGCAGCGGATAGATCAGCAGGACAAGCGCCGCCCAGGGGGTAAGGGCCAGTCCGACCAGCACCGCCAGGGGCAGGACCGCCCCCCAGAGCAGCGCGCGGCGCGTTTCGGCCACCCAGTGCCGCTCGGGCGGCGCGCCATGCATGGCCGCCCCCTCGGCAAAGGCATGTCCCCCGCGCCGGGTGCGCTTCCACCACTGCCCGATCCGCGTCATGGCCGCGTCGTGCAGCGTCATCTCCCGGCCTATCCGCCAGATCCTCCACCCCGACTGGCGCAGGCGGACGCAAAGCTCCGGCTCCTCGCCCGCGATCAGGGCCGGGTCATATCCGCCCACCCCCGCGACAGCGGCCACGCGCATCAGGGCATCGCCCCCGCAGGCCCGGGCCTCTCCGACCGGCGTATCCCACTCGGCATCGCAAAGCCGGTTCCAGATTGATGCTTCGGGCCGGATTTCCCGCCGCCGCCCGCAGACGACCGCGACCTCGGGACGGGCCGTCAGGAAGGCCTCCGCCGCCTCGATCCACCCCGGCTGGATCCGGCAATCCCCGTCGATGAACTGCACGAAGTCCGGCGCACCCATCTCGCGCAGACGGGCAAAGCCCGCATTCCTTGCCCGGGCTGCGGTGAAGGGCTGGGTCATGTCCAGCGCCACCACCTCTGCCCCCGCCGCCAGCGCCGCCGCCACGCTGCCGTCGGTCGAGCCGGAATCGACATAGACCAGGGGGCGCACCCAGGCGGGAAACGAGTCGAGACAGGCGAGAAGTCGTGCGCCCTCGTTGCGCCCGATGATGACGGCACCCACCCGTCCGGGCAGGGTTTCGTGGTCAGGTCCGGGCCGAGGCAGGTCAGATGCGTCCATGACGGCACTCTGACCGAATTCCCGCAGGCTGCAAGACCGGGCCGGCTGCGAAATCTGCACCGGAAATGCGCGCCCGGGACCAGTTGGCGTTTTCCTTCCGGGGCCAGACAGGATAGAACAGGGCAATTCAACCGCTCCGCACGGGTCCGGATGCCGAACGCATTTGCCTACCTGGTTCTGTTCAGCTTTCCGCTGTTTGCAGTGCTGCTGTTCCGGCTCCTGCCGCTCCAGCGCGCGCTGATCTGGACGCTTCTGTCCGGGCACCTGCTCCTGCCGTCCTCGATGTCCGTCAAGCTGCCGATGCTGCCGCCGATCGACCGCAGCTTCGTGCCCGCGCTCACGGCGCTGATCCTCTGCGCGATCATGGCGCCCCGACAGCGGGTCACGAACGAGCTTGAGGCCCGGCTCGGACGGCAGGTGGTCTTCATCCTGCTTGCCATGGTGCTGGTGACGCCTGTGTTCACCACGCTGCAGAACACAGAGCCCCTGATCAACGGTCGCTCTTGGCTCCCGGGCCTGCGGCTTTACGATGCGTTCAGCATGATCTCGACCATCTTGGTGATGCTGATCCCGCTCTGGCTGGGGCTGCGCTACCTGAATACCCGCGACGGGCACCGGGCCCTTCTGGAAGCCTTTGTGATCTCGGCCGTGGTCTACACGTTCCCGGCCCTGCTCGAAGTCCGCATCAGCCCGCAATTGCACAACTGGATCTACGGCTACTTCCCCCATCAATTTGCCCAGCACATCAGGAATGGCGGGTTCCGGCCCGTGGTGCTGTTGAACCACGGGCTCATGGTCGGCATCTACTTCTGCATCGGCGTCATTTCGGCCGCCGTCCTCTACCGCGAGGATCGCCGTCTTGGCACCCCCGCCTGGAAATGGCTTGTGGCGATGCTCTGGCTCGGCGCGACGCTCTTCCTCTCGAAGTCGCTGGGCGCGCTGATACTGGCGATCATCTTCGCCGCGGCTGTGCTGTTCCTCTCGCGTCGCCTGCAGATCGCACTCGGCGTGGTCCTGGCCGCCATCGTGATGTTCTACCCGATGCTGCGCGGCGCCGGGCTTATCCCCGTCGATGCGGTCCACGACTTTGCCCTGTCGATCAGCGAGGAGCGGGCAGCCTCGCTCAAGTTCCGGCTCGACAACGAGGATGCGCTGCTTGCCCATGCCATGGAAAAGCCACTGGTCGGCTGGGGTAGCTGGGGACGCAACCATCTTTATGATCCCGTCGACGGCCGGATGATCAGCACCACGGACGGAATCTGGATCATCTTCATCGGCGTGTTCGGCTGGATCGGCTACATCGGCCGATTCGGCCTCTTGACGGCGCCGATCCTCTTCTTCGCCCTGCGACAGCGACAGTTGGGGACCTCGCTCATCACCCCCGGCCTGATCATGGTCCTGGCCGCCAACCTGATCGACCTTCTGCCGAATGCAGGCCTCGTGAACTATGTCTGGCTCATCGCCGGGGCGATCATCGGCTTCGTCCTCTGGCGCGAACCCGATGATGCGGCCGATGTCGCCGGTTCCGCTGGCGCGATGGGAAAGACCCGCGCCGCCTGGCTCATGCCCGAGGACGCGGCCCCTGTCAGGGACAGCAGAAAAGATCCGGGGAGAGATGCCGCGATGAACTTCCGCCCGGGACGCGTGCCCCGGCGGATGATCGAGAGGTAAGGGCGGAAGAGGGATGGCAGAGTATCTGATCACCGGCGGCTGCGGTTTCGTCGGCTCGCACCTGGCGGATGCGCTTCTGGCGCGGGGCGACGGGGTGGTCGTGCTCGACAACCTGTCCACCGGCAAGCGGTCGAACCTCGCACCCGAAGTGCGGGTGATCGAGGGCGACGTTGCCGACCCCGACGCCGTGGCGCAGGCCATCCAGGGCTGTGCGGGGGTGTTCCACCTCGCGGGGATCGCTTCGGTCGCCTATTGCAACGAACACTGGCGCGAGGGGCACCTGACCAACCAGACCGGCACCGTGACGGTGTTCGAGGCAGCCGCCCGGGCAGGTCGCATCCCGGTGGTCTATACTTCCTCGGCCGCCGTCTATGGCGATGCAGGCTCGGGGCCGGTGGATGAGGGCCGTGTGCCGCGCCCGCAGACCCCCTACGGCGTGGACAAGTTCGGTTCGGAATTGCACGGGCGCATCGCGATGGGCGTGCATGGCGTGCCGACCGTGGGCCTACGGCCATTCAACATCTACGGCCCCCGGCAGGATCCGTCTTCGGCCTATTCCGGCGTGATCTCGATCTTCAACAGCCGCCTGGCGCAGGGCTTGCCGGTGACGGTCTTCGGCGATGGGTTACAGACGCGCGACTTCGTCTTCGTCGCCGATGTGGTCCGCTTCCTGCTCGCCGCGATGGCCCATGCCCCGCAGGCAGCGGGCCAGGTGTTCAACATCTGCACCGGGCGGACGACGACGTTGCTGGCGCTGATCGACACGCTGGCCCGGCTGCACGGGCGGCTGCCGGTGGTGCAGCACGCGGGTCCCCGCGTGGGCGACATCCGGGACTCGCTCGGCGACCCGGCCCACGCCCGCGCCATGCTGGGCGTTTCGGCCGAAGTGACGCTCGAGGACGGGCTGGCGGCGCTGCTGCGGGGGAGGTAAGCGCCGCACCTCCCGGCGGCCAGGTTAGCTTGACAGCCCCTGCCGGTTCCGTTCAGTGTTTTCACGAGAATGACGTGGGGCGAAGGACTGGCAACCTTTCGGCAGACTCTTGAACTTGAAAACGAATTTGACCCGTTCTTGCCAAAGATGTCCGCACCCACGCAAATCCGGCGCAAGGCCCGAACCACGCGGCAGAAAGGCCTGCAATGACCAGCGGCAGTAACCTCCGCCCCCTGCGGGTTGCCTTTGTCACCCCCGCCTGGCCCGGCGTCGCGACGCCGAACGGCATCGCAACCGCCGTGAGCCATTTGACGGCCGGGATGCAGAGCGCGGGGCACGAGGTCACCATCATCCCCCATTACGTGGATGCACCGCATGACCACCCGCGCGTCATTCCGTTGCCCAATGTCAGGCCGGCCCTGCTGGACCGTCTCCGGCGCAAGCTGGACCCGGACGGCGGGTTCATCGGCTCCATGGTGGACCGGCATGTTGCGGCGATCCGGCGCGCCATTGACCTTTACGGCGTTGAAATCGTCGTGATGGAGGAGACGCAAGGCTGGGTCGGCGAAATCCGCGCCAGGGTCCCGGTTCCGATCGTGGCGACCCTGCACGGGCCCTGGTGGCTGCACCGCATGGCGGGCAGCGCCCCGGACGACGCCGCCAGCGCCCGTCGCGAGGCGCGCGAGGCCAAGGCCCTGAAACGGGTGGATGGCGTCACCTCACCCTCGGCCGAAGTGCTGCGGCGGACCGAAGAGCTTTGGGGTCTGCCAAAGACCCCCGCGGCCGTCATCCGAAATCCCTTTCCGGTTCCGCCTCAGAGCATCGACCTGACGGACAATCTCTTGAACCATATCCTTTTCGTCGGTCGCTACGACCACATCAAGGGCGGCGACCTGGTCGTCGAAACCTTTGCGCGGATCGCAGCGGCGCACCCTGCCGCGCAGTTCACCTTTGTGGGCCCGGACGATGGCATTCCGCGGGCGGACGGCGGCATGGACACGCTCGCCGACCGACTCGCCCGCCTGCCCGAACCGATCCGGTCGCGGATCAACGCGGTCGGACGCAAGACGCGCGAGGAGGTGGCCGCCCTGCGTGCCCAGCATGGCGTCGCCCTTGTCGCGTCGCGCTACGAAAACTTCGGCGGCACGCTGATCGAGGCCATGGCCATGGGGTCGGCCGTCGTTTCGACCAGCGTCGGCGGCCAGAAAGAGATCGCGAAGGATGAGGAAACGGCCCTCATGGTCCCGTCCGAGGACGCAGAAGCCATGGCCGATGCCTGCCTTCGGCTGATGCGCGACCTGCCGCTGGCACGCCGTCTGGGCATTGCCGCGCGCAGCCACGTGGCCGACAGCTATGCGCCAGAGGTCATCGCCCGGCAGATGGCCGAGTTTCTGGCCAAGGTCCTGCGGCGCTAGGGATCAGATCCCAAGCCGCCGCAGCCGGCTGTCAAGACGGCGCCAGATGAAGGGCGGCAGCACGTTGCCAAGGAACCGGTGGCGGCTCTCCAGCCGGTCCTTCTGGTCCTTCGTCCCGGGGCGCGGCTTGAACAGCGTCGAGTGCGACTCGCGCGTCGAATCCCAGGTGGCCGTATAGTAGTAAAGCGCGATCGACATCCGGGGCTCGCCGTTCGGATGGTTCACCGGCTCGGGGTTGCCGTGCCAGGTGTTGGATCCGGTGTTGAAGCAGCACATCCGGTTGAACAGCGGCACGAAGCCCGCGACCTTGGCGGTCATGTCGTCGTTCCAGACCTCGAAGGACCCGCCGTATTCCTCTTTCCAGTCCTTGTTCAGGTAGATGAGGACGTTCATCCGGCGTTCAAGGTTCAGCTTGCCGTGGTGGTTGAAGTCGGCATGGATGTCCAGATGCCCGCCGTTCGACACGACGTGGATGCCGCCGCCGGAGAAATAGGGGTCGGGGATCAGCCCCTGGATCCCGGTCAGCTCTTCCAGGAAGGCCAGGAAAGCCTTGGAGTTCAGCGAATGGAACAGCGCGCGGGTGTAGGGCCCCAGCCGCTCGGGCATGTAGGCGGCCTTCAGCTTTTCCTGCGGCCGGTTGAAGAAGGTCTCGGCCGCCGGCAGCGCGCGCAGCTCCTCCCGCACCCGGTCCAGGATCTCGGGCGGCATGAAGTTGTCGAAGCAGCCATAGGGATAGGGCTTGCGCGCCCGGTATTCGGCCGCGGCAGCCTTGCCGAACTCGCGCGCGTCTTCGGTCGAGATCAGCAGCGTTTCGGGATCGATCACAAGAGAATTGACGGACATGATAACCTCTCAGGCTAGTCGGACAGCCGGGCGGCAACGACGCCCCGGTCCGGGTCGAAGAATTTGCAGTCAAAGCGCGGCATGGACATCCTCCACGCCGCCGGAAACCATCCGCCGGAACACCTCGTTCCCGGCCAGCAGCTCATCGTAGCTGCCCTGCGCCAGCAGCCGGCCGCGATCCATCAGGAAGATCGTGTCGCAGCTCTTCACCGTGCTCAGCCGGTGCGCGATCAGGATGACGGTCTTGTCGGCGCGGATGTTCTGCACCGCCTCCATCACCACGCGTTCGGTGATGTTGTCCAGCGCCGAGGTCGCCTCGTCCATGATGAGAAGCGTCGGATCCCGGTAAAGCGCCCGGGCGATGCCGATCCGCTGGCGCTGGCCACCGGACAGGCGCACGCCCCGTTCCCCGACCAGCGTCTGGTAGCCCTGCGGCAGGTCAGACAGAACGAAGTCATGCAGCGCCGCCGCCCGGGCCGCCCGCTCGACGCCTGCCATGTCGATCCGGTCCTTCGGCACGCCGAAGGCGATGTTCGAAGCAATGGTGTCGTCGGTCAGGAAGATCGACTGCGGAACATAGCCCAGCGTCATCTGCCAGGCGCGGCGCGTCTCGTCGGTGATCGGCGTGCCATCCACCCGGATCACGCCCTCGTCCGGCGTCAGCAGGCCCAGGATCAGGTCCACCAGCGTCGTCTTGCCGGCCCCGGTTCCGCCCACGATTCCCACCGTGGTCCGGGCGCGGATCGACAGGTCCACCCCGCGCAGGGTCGGGCGTTCCGCTGCGGCATAGGTGAAGCTGACCCCCGCCAGCTCCAGAGACCGTTCCAGAGGCATCGGCTTCGGCGCCGGCGCATCCAGGATCGCCCGCGCCGGTGTCGCCGCGATGTCTTGCACGATTGTGTCCAGTACCGGCGTCGCGCCCCGGATCGCGACCAGCGAGTGGTAGATCTGTTGCAGCGAGGGCAGAAGCCGCATGGTCGAGAAGGCGATGACCCCCAGCGTCGGCACGATCGCGGTGATGTTGCCGTCGTTGCGGAAGAGAAGCAGGAGGATCAGCCCCAGAAGCGTTCCGAAGGTGATCGCCTCCAGGATGAAGCGAGGCAGTTCCCCCATGACGCCCATCGTGGCCCCGGACTGCGCCGCCTTCTGCGCGGCCGCCGCATAGCTGCGGACATACCCCGCTTCCAGCCCCATCACCTTGACGTCCTTGATCCCCCCCGTCGCCTCCTGCGCGACGACGAAGCGGTCCTCGAAGGCATTCATCATCTCCTCGCCCAGCCGGTGCAGGCGGTTGCGGAAACGCATGTAGATCAAGCCGTAACCCAGCCCCAGAACCAGGGCCGAGAAGATCGTAACCAGCGGATCGACCAGCATCAGGAAGCACAGGATCGCCAGCACCAGAAGGCCGCTCGAGACCAGCCGCAGGCAGGGCTGGATCACCCGCGCCACCAGTCCATCAACCTGGGTCAGAAGATTGTTGGCCAGCTCGGCGCTGTTGCGGTCCAAGAACCAGGGGTAGGGCTGGCTCAGGTAGGCCGTCAGGAGCCGGCTGGACACCGTGTAACCGCGCATCGTCGAGAATCGAATCAGTGCATAGGTCCCGAAAGCCTTCACCGCGAGCCCGGCCATCACCACGACCAGGACGCCGACCGACAACCAGATCTGGAACGAGAAGGTGCCCTTGAAGCCGAGCCAGTCGAAGACCGCCGCCAGCCAGCCGTCTGACTGCAGGACCTGGGGATCGGACAGCACGTTCAGCAGCATCAGGACCGCCGAGATGCCCATGATTTCGGCCACGGCGACCATGACCAGAAGCGCGGTCAGCAGCCAGAATCGTCTCCGCTCGACCTGGTCCAGCAATGCAAAAAGCTTGCGATAAGTGGCGATCAATGAACTGCACCCCGCTTTCGGCGCCCACCTTGCTGCCCAGGAATGACAAAAGAAAGGCATTCCTCGGCAACTTGCGGAATCGACCGCAGAAGGAAGGGGATAGCCTTGCGACATGTCGCCGCGCCCCGCTTCGCTTCCCTCACCCCTTGGTCGGAATGCGGCCTGCCGTCCCCAGCCAGCGCCAGCGGAACCGCCAGAAAGTTATTTAGCTTCAGCAACTTGATCCGCGCCGCGGCAGCCTCCGGAAACCATGCGACCACAGCGTGCAGGAAGGGGCAGTCCGCTCCCGCAAAAGATGCAGGCCCAGACCCGGCGCCGACGGCCCAAAGTCCGGCCGGACCAGGACGCAGATTTTCCAACGCGCGGACATAATCTTGCCACGGCGCGCCAACAGGCTGACCCCATGGAACGCGTAGGGGATGCGCAAGATGATGATAGGGATGGTTCTGGTGTCTGCGTTGATCGGGATGGCGGCTGTGGGGATGACGCTCGCCCTGTCGCTGCCGATGTGGACCGTGGTGATCAGCTACCCGACCGTCTGCAGCCTTACGCTGCTTCTCACGGCCGCCCTGTGGAACATCCGGTCGCGCCAGACCGTCCGGGCCGACCAGCCGCTGCGCGCCTGATCGCCTGGCAAGGGCATCCCACCGCTCGACGCCGTCTGTGTCGCCGCGGGAACGGTCGGCCGACTTCCGCCACACCCGGACAAAATCGACTGTCTCCAAAATTCGTTTCACGCTTAATTCTTCTCGACGTATGTCCCATCACGCCTAGGTTGTAAGGCTGGTCGGGGTATGTAACGATGGCGCTCCGGCCGGGGAGACATTTATGGCATTGGGCCTGGTTCTGATCGCTCTGTTCGGCGCAGCCAGCGTTTCGGTGGTCCTGTTCGTCTACGGCTTTCCACTCTGGCTGGTGCTGCTTGCCTATCCCGTGACGGGAAGCGTCATCCTCTTGCCGGGTGTCGCGCTGTTCGCCTGGATCACCAGCAGCCCGCGGACCCCACCTGACGGCGCCTCGGTTACTTCCCAGTCGCCCGCAGGACCACACCCACAGTCGCAAACAGGATCTTCAAATCACTGAGGAACGAAAGGTTGCGTTCGTACTCGGCGTCGAAATCGGCGCGCTGCGCGAAGGTGGACTGGTTGCGGTCCGAGATCTGCCAGGTTCCGGTCAGGCCGGGACGCAGAGCATAATAGGCGCTGCCCGGGTAAAGGTCCTGCTGTTCCACCATCATCGGGCGCGGTCCGACCAGGCTCATGTCGCCCACCAGGACGTTCCAAAGCTGCGGCAGCTCGTCCAGCGAGCTCTTGCGAAGGAACTGGCCGAACGCGGTGATGCGCGGATCGCGCGACAGCTTCTGGAAGGCTTCCCATTCCTGCCGCGCCGCCTCGTCGGCCTGCAGATAGGCCCGTAGCCGCGCGTCGGCGTCCGGCACCATGGTGCGCAGCTTCCACAGCTTGAAGACGCGCCCGCCCTTGCCGACGCGGTCCTGGCAGAAGAACGGGGAATGTCCGGTCGCCTTCAGCACCAGCGCAAGCATCAGCACCACGGGCACGACGAACGGAACGACCATGATGACAAGGGCGATGTCCATCCAGCGTTTGGCCAAGCGGCGGTACAGAGGCTCCTTGCGGACCCGTACCCATCCTTGACCGACAGTCATCGAAGGCCGTTCGAAATTGGGCTCGTTTAGGTCAGAACGAACGTCCATATTTAACGCCTCCGAGGGTGTACAATCGTTGAGCAAAATTTTGCCTAGCCAGCACTATCCTGCCGACCGCATAGCAACCTGACACTCGCAACACTGTCTGCGTCACAACACGCTTCTACCACTGTGGTTCCGGTGCCGCAATCTCGCCATAAGTAAGGAATCACTTAGAAAGTGGTTACTTCTCATTGGGTTACACGCTTAGGTTGTATTCTGCGGCGAGCGCGGGACGGGTTGGAAACGGGGCTGTCAATGGGGGCTTGGGGGGGTTTGCGGCAACAAAGCGAACTTCCGCCACATGATTGCCAAGTTTTTCCAAGGGTTTCTGTAACCCCGGGAACCGGACCACAGGAAAATGCCGCCGGATGAGTTCGCGACTTCTGGTCGCGCCACTCCTTCTCCGGAGGAAATTGTGCGGGATTCTGAAACGGTGAATTTTTTGTTAAGACGGGGGCGCCGGGTCACCGCCGCCCAACTTTGGGGCAGTTTGATGACGCCGGACACCAGAAGGCCCAAATTTCGATTCGAGAAGCCGCCAGTCAGCCCGCTTGCCGCGCGCGTCCACGGCGCAGGGCGACGGCAAGGACCAGAAGCGGACCGGGCAGTTCCAGAAGCCAGTTCACCTTCATCCCCATCGCGACGCTGCCAAGCAGTCCGTCCATGTCATGGAAGCTGGCGGCGCGGATCACCACGAAACTGCAGACGAACGCGAGGCCCGCAAGCGCCAGCCAGATCCGATCCAGTATCCCGCGCAGGATCAGCGCCCCCAGTACGATCGCCGCAACGCCCCCGCCCGCGACGAGCCCGATGAAGACCTTCTGGATCCCGCGCCTCTCGTCATACCAGCCGGCGAGCACGGCATGACATCGCGCCACCATCGTCAGCAGCGATTGCAGGTCGAGCTGCTTGTTGACCGCGAGGAACAGCAGAACCGCCGCCGCAATCCACCAGAACCGCCGCTCTGTCCTCTCCTCCCCGTCCCGGCCCCGCCGAAGAGCCGCCCGCACCGAGGCGATCCCCGCCGCAAGGTAGACCAGGACTGTCAGCCAGCCCACTGGATGATTGTCGCCAAGGCCGGGCGACCAGCGGGTGAGGGCACAGGTCAGCGTGGTCTGAAGAATCTCCACCTAGCCGGCCTTGCGCCCGTTCCACCAGGACAGGGCCAGCCGCTTCATCCGGCGCTTGCGGCCTTCCCAGGGCCGGGGATTGGCCTCGAACTCGGCGGGAAGCCGGATGCGCGCGATCTCCTCGGGCCGTGCGGCCTCGCCCGCCGGGGCGCCATTGGCATACCAGGGAAGGAACCGCTCGGTTTCAGGCCAGACATAGCTGTCGAACCAGGTCCAGCACTTCGTCCGCTTATAGAGCTGCGCAATCCCCTGCGCGAAGTCCTGGTCGATCGGAAACGGACGGGTCGGCCTGCCGCAATATTTCAGGTTCCGCCGCATCAGCGCTTCGGACTTCGGCGCGAAATAGGCCGGGACCCAAAGCCGGAACCCCATCTCTGCCGCCAGGCTCGCCACCACGCGGAACAGTTGCACATGTTCCTCGTGGCCATACTCGCCCCATGGCCCATGCGCGATCACGTTCCGGATCCCCGCCAGCCGCGGCCGCAGGGCCTCGCGCTGCGTTTCGAACTGGGCGCGGTACTGGTCGGGGTTGAAGTTGTCCAGGATCGCCAGCGCCCGATGCGGATAAAGGCCGTACTCCGTCTCGCGCACCTCGGGCCACGAGGCGCTGTCGAACACGCCCGTCTCCCGGATCTGCACCCAGTCCAGCGTCGGCAGCGGAAACTCCGCCATCGCCGCCCGGCGCCCTGCACTGATGATGTCCGCCCCCGGCCATTCGCCGTAGACCACGATGACCTTCTCGGCCGCCTTCAGCACCGACCCGGCCCAGAGGACCTCGTCATCGGGATGCGCCATCACGACGGCGAGCCCCTCGAGGATGTCGTCACCGGTCATCGCGGGGCCACCTTTTCGTTGCTGCGATCATAGATGTCCTCGTAGCGGATGATGTCGTCCTCTCCCAGGTAGGCCCCGGTCTGCACCTCGATCAGCACAACGGGCACCTTGCCCGGGTTGGCCAGCCGGTGGATCGCGCCCAGCGGCACGTAGACCGACTGGTTCTCTGTCAGAAGCTTCACCTCGTCGCCCACCGTCACCTGCGCAGTCCCCGAGACCACGATCCAGTGCTCCGCCCGGTGGATGTGGCTTTGCAGCGACAGCGCCGCGCCGGGCTTGACCACGATCCGCTTCACCTGGAAGCGGTCGGCCAGCGCCAGCGTCTCGAACCAGCCCCAGGGCCGGTGGTCGCGCGGAAAGACCTCGGCCTGGCGGACCGACCTGGCCTTCATCTCGGCCACCGCGGTCTTCACGTCCTGCGCCCGCGACCGGTCGGCCACCAGGACCGCATCCGGCATCGCCACGACGACCAGGTCCGACAGCCCGATCCCCACCACATGCTGCCCCTCGACCTCGGACCGCAGCAGGCTCCCCTCGCAGTCGATGGCCGTCACCGCCCCCTGCTGCACCGTCCCGCTGCCGTTCTCACGCCAGACCGCGTTCCAGTCGCCCAGGTCCGACCACGCGGCCCCGAACGGCACCACGTCGATATTGTCCGCCTTCTCCATCACCGCGAAGTCGACCGAGATGTCGCGCGCCCCGTCCCAGGGCGCCTCGGCCAGCCGCAGGAAGTCGAGGTCACGGCGTGCCCCTTCGACGGCCGCGCGCACCGGGCCGACAAGGTCCGGCGCATGGGCCTCGAAGGCCGCGACCAGCACGCGGGCCGAGGCGAGGAAGATCCCCGCGTTCCACAGGAACCGCCCTTCGGCCAGCATCGCCTCGGCCTTCTCCCGTGGCGGCTTCTCGACGAACCGCTCGACCGGCAGGGCCTCGCCCTCGACCGGGGTCCCTTTGACCGCGATCCAGCCATAGCCCGTCTCCGGCCGGTCCGGGCGCACGCCGAAAGTGACGATCCGCCCCGCCGCCGCCCGCGGCACACCCGCCGCCACGGCAACGCGGAAGGCCGGGGCGTCCGGGATCGAATGGTCCGTCGGCATCACCAGAAGCATCGCCTCGGGATCCTGGGCCTCCAGGTGCAGCGCCGCCGCCAGGATCGCGGGCCCCGTGTTTCGCGCCGCAGGCTCGATCAGGATCGCACTCGGAGCGATCCCTTCCGCCGCAAGCTGCTCGGCCACGATGAACCGGAAGTCCGAGTTGGTGATGACCAGCGGGCTTTTCACCGCCGGAGCCCCGCGCATCCGCTCGGCCGCGGCCTGGAACAGGGTCCCCTGACCGGCAAGCGGCACGAACTGCTTGGGGAAGCTCTTCCGCGACACGGGCCAGAGCCGGGTCCCCGACCCGCCACACAAGAGAACGGGAAAAATGTCAGGCATCACGCCCACTCCAATCAATGTCGTCGCAATGTCTTGCGGCAAGTCTGGGCCATATTAAGCCCGGAATTTGGCAAAGGGGATAATCATTTGCGACCCGAATGCAACCACCGGCCACGCGTGCGGACTGCGCCCGGCCTGCATCACCTGCATACCGGGCGACGGGAAGCGCCTTCCCCTCGCCCGCCCCGCGGCCTATAACGCCCGCGTCACCAAGGGGATGCCCATGCGCCAGGCCACCGTCGCCCGCAAGACCGCCGAGACCGAGATCACGGTCACCGTCAACCTTGACGGCACCGGCGCGCATGACTGCCAGACGGGCGTCGGCTTCTTCGACCACATGCTCGACCAGCTGGCGCGCCACAGCCTGATCGACCTCACCATCCGCGCCAAGGGCGACCTCCACATCGACGACCACCACACCGTGGAAGACGTGGGCATCGCGCTCGGCCAGGCCCTGACCAAGGCCTTGGGCGACAAGCGCGGCATCCGCCGCTACGGCCACTTCCGGCTCGCGATGGACGACGCCCAGATCGCCACGGCGCTCGACCTCTCCGCCCGGCCCTACCTCATCTGGACCGTCGACATGCCCACCCCCAAGATCGGCACCTTCGACACCGAGCTGGTGCGCGAATTCTTTCAGGCCCTCTCCACCCACGGCGGCATCACGCTCCACGTGGACAAGCTGCACGGGCTGAACAGCCACCACATCGCCGAGGCGACCTTCAAATCCGTCGCCCGCGCCCTGCGCCAGGCTGTCGAACCCGACCCCCGCCTGGGCGACGCGCTCCCCTCCACGAAGGGCGCGCTCTAGCCTTTCATCTTTGCTGAAATATCCCCGCCGGAGGCTCCCGCACTCTCCGCCCGCGCATCGGATAGACACATGCTGACCGTCCTCGTCGACTACGATTCCGGCAACCTCCACTCCGCCGAGAAAGCCTTCCAGCGCATGGCTTCAGAGGTTGGCGGCGGTGACATCCTCGTCACCTCGCGGCCCGAGGACGTGGCCCGCGCCGACCGCATCGTCCTGCCCGGCGACGGCGCCTTTCCGGCCTGCCGACAGGCACTCGGCAGCTATGGCGGGCTCTTCGAAGCCATCGAGGACGCCGTCATCCGCAAGGGCCGCCCCTTCCTCGGCATCTGCGTGGGCATGCAGATGCTCGCCTCGCGCGGCCACGAATACCGCGAGACGGCGGGCTTCGGCTGGATCCCCGGCGACGTCGTGAAGATCGAACCCGCGGACCGGTCGCTGAAGGTCCCGCACATGGGCTGGAACGACCTGATCGTCGACCATCCCCACCCCGTCCTCGACGGCATCCAGACAGGCGACCACGCCTATTTCGTCCACTCCTACCACTTCCGCGTGATGGATCCCTCGCACCGGCTGGCCTTCTGCGACTACGCTGGCGACATCACCGCCATCGTCGGCCGCGACAACATCCTCGGGACCCAGTTCCACCCCGAAAAATCCCAGGCCGCCGGCCTTCGCCTGATCGGCAACTTCCTCCGCTGGACGCCGTGAGCCTTCCCGACATCCTGGCCGGGATCGCGGGCGAAATGGCCGCCCGCACCGACCGCGGCCAGGTCGCCGACTACATCCCCCAGCTTGCCGCCGTCGATCCCGCCCAGTTCGGCATCTCGGTCTGCCTCGCCGACGGCGCGCAACACTCCGCCGGGCACAGCGCCACGCCCTTCTCGATCCAGTCGATCTCCAAGGTCTTCGCGCTGGCCATCGCGCTTGGCCGCCTGGGCGACCAGCTCTGGACCCGCGTCCGGCGCGAACCCTCTGGGCTTGCCTTCAACTCGATCCTCCAGCTCGAAAGCGAAGACGGCATCCCCCGGAACCCCTTCATCAACGCGGGCGCCATCGTCACCACCGATGCGGCCCTTGGGACCCGCCCGCCCAAGGAATACCTGGCCGAACTCCTCACCTTCCTCCGCACCGCCGCGGGGGACGAGGACATCCACATCGACCGCGCCGTAGCGAAGTCGGAAACCGAAACCGGCCACCGGAACTTTGCGCTCGCCCATTTCCTGAAGGCGCATGGCAACCTGACGAACCCGCCGGAGCTGACCCTCGGCGCCTATTTCCACCAATGCGCCGTGTCGATGAGCGTCGAGCAACTCGCCCGCGCCGGTCGCTTCCTGGCGGGCCTCCAGCACCTGATCTCCACCGAGCGCACCCGCCGGATCAACGCCCTGATGCTGACCTGCGGCCACTACGACGCCTCGGGCGATTTCGCCTTCCGCGTGGGCCTGCCCGCCAAGTCCGGCGTCGGCGGCGGCATCCTCGCCATCGCGCCGGGCAAAGCCTCCATCGCCGTCTGGTCCCCCGGCCTCACCCAGCAGGGCAATTCCCAGCTCGGAACCGAGGCGCTGGAGCTTCTCACCCGCCGCACCGGCTGGTCGATCTTCGGTTAATCCCAGAGCCGCGGCTCGGCGAACTCCACCGAGTTCCCGCCCGGATCGCGGACATAAAGCGACCGCGCTCCGTTCGGCCAGTCGAACTCCGCCTCCACAGCGACATCCGATGCGAAGAACCGCAGCCGCCAACCCTCGATCTCCTCCCGGCTGGCCGCAAAGCAGACATGCCCCTCCCCCCGCGCGCCATGCGTGGGCACCGGCAGGTCGGGATTGCCCGAGGGCACTTCGGTCGCATCCGGATTGAAGACCAGCAGCACCCCCGGACCCACCCGGAAGAACACATGCCGCCCCTCGACCTTCGCGATCACCTCCAGCCGCAGAAGCCCCGCGTAGAACGCCTCCGCCGCCGCGAGGTCCGCGACATAGATCGCCGTTTCCAGAATCGCCGAAGGTGTCATGTCCCGCCCCCTTTCCGCGCTCAACGCCGCGCGACCCTTGCGCGTTCCATCAGCGCCAGCCCGCCGAGGATCAGCGCGAGCCCCGCGAAATGCCGCGCCTCCAGCCGTTCCCCCAGCACCAGCCAACCCAGACCGGCCGCGCTGAACGGGATCAGGAAGGTGACCAATGAGATCGCCGTCGCCCCCGCCCGCGCCAGGATCCGGAAGAAGATCAGGTAGGCCACCGCCGAGGACAACACCGCCAGAGCCACCACCGCCAGCACAGGGGACCACCCAGGAGACGCCAACGCCCAGGGCCGGTCCACCGCCAGCCAGACCGGCGTCAGGATCACCGCACTGCAGGTCACCACCCCCGCCGCCGTCTGCAAGGGCGTCACCCCGGCCGCCTTGAACCGCCGCCCCCAGACCCCTGCAATCCCATAGGACAGCGCTGCGCCAAGGCAGGCCAGGATCGCCAGCAACTCACCCCCCAAATCCTCGCCCACCATCATCACGACGACGCCCGAGAACCCGAGGCCGACGCCCACCGCCTTCACCGGCGTCAACCTCTCGTCCCGGGTCGCCACATGCGCCACCAGCACGGTGAAGAGCGGCGTCGTCGCGTTCAGGACCGAGGCCAAGGCCCCGGTGATCTGCCCCTGCGCCAGCACGAAGAGCGTGAACGGCACCAGGTTGTTCATGACCCCCATCACCGCCAGCGCCGGCCACACCCCGCGCCCCGGCATCCCCTGCCCCGAGGCCCGGACCACCAGCCCCAGCACCAGGGCCGCCAGCGCCACCCGACCCCAGACGATACTGACCGCAGGCAAGCCCGCCAGCGCCAGCTCGTTGAAAAGGAAAGACCCTCCCCACAACAGGGAGAGGGTCCAAAGAAGCATCCAGTCGATCGGTTTCATCCCGCCTTCCTGCCCGAAGCCACGGGCAATGGCGACCCGAAATCCGCTATTTCACCCGCTGCCAGGTCCCGCCGTCGCGGCAGATCCCCAGCACGCAGCCGCGCACCTTCAGGCTGTCGCCCGCCAGCGTCATGTCGCCGTTGTACTCCTTGTCGCGGTCGGGCGAGTAGATCTTGCCATCGTCATAAAGCCCGTCCGAATAGGCAACCATATCCCAGACGATCCTGCGGCCGACGTTCGGGCTTTCGATCTCCTTGCCCTCACCATTGAAGGCCCGGATCAGCGTGCCGCAGAACGCAGGCCCGCAGGGCTTGATCTCGACATGCCCGAAATTCCCGTTGTCATCCTTCCGGGTCTGCCACACCCCCTCGACCGGATCGGCCCAGGCCGTCCCCGCCAGCACGGCCAGCGCCGCCGCATAAGCGAAAATCTTCATCTGCACTCTCCTCCGCAATGTCCCTGCGCGCACGACTTTGCGCCAGCCGCAGAACCGATCAAGCGTGACGTCGGGTCGCGTTTGCACGCTTTTCATTCGCGCCCTCCCATGCCAAAGACCCCTCGACCAAGGACGGAGCCCGCCATGATCCTCTACCCCGCCATCGACCTGAAAGACGGCCAGTGCGTCCGGCTCCTCCGCGGCGAGATGTCCGAGGCCACCGTCTTCGGCGACGACCCCGCCGCCCAGGCGCTGAAGTTCCAGGCCGCTGGCTGCGAATGGCTGCATCTCGTCGACCTGAACGGCGCCTTCGCCGGCCAGCCGGTGAACGCCGCCGCCGTCGAGGCCATCCTCAAGGCCGTGCGCGTGCCCGCCCAGCTTGGCGGCGGCATCCGCGACATGGCGACCATCGCGATGTGGCTGGAAAAAGGCCTCTCCCGCGTCATCCTCGGCACCGTCGCCGTGGAGAACCCCGCCCTGGTGCGCGAAGCCGCGAAAGCCTTCCCCGGCAAGGTCGCCGTCGGCATCGACGCCCGCAAGGGCCGCGTGGCGACCAAGGGCTGGGCGGAGGAGACCGACGTCATGGCCACCGACCTCGCCAAGTCGTTCGAGGACGCCGGCGTCGCCGCCATCATCTACACCGACATCGACCGAGACGGCGCGATGCAGGGCCCGAACATCGAGGCGACCGAAGCCCTCGCCCGGGCCGTGACGATCCCCGTCATTGCAAGCGGCGGCGTCTCCCGCATGGAGGACCTGATCGCGCTCCGCGACACCGGCGTCATCGCCGGCGCCATCTCCGGCCGCGCGCTTTACGACGGGGCCATTGACCTCGCCCAGGCGCTGAAGACCCTCAAGGTATAGCTCCTCGTTCGCCTTCGACTCCTCGTTGCAAGGCGCAACCCAGCGAGCAAGGACGAAATCCACCGCCGAGCGGACCCGTCACTCCCAGGGCGACGGCCCCTCCAGGCTCACCTGGCCGAAGACGTTCTCCCGATGCCAGCGCAGATTGTCTGGATGCGGCCAGTTCCGTTGGTCTTCGGGCAGAACCAGCCGCCCCGACGGCACGATCAGCCGATCCGCCACCTCACGCGGCACCTTGTTCCGCGAGACAAGGATCGTGTGTTCCCGGTCGTCGGCCACCGAAATCAATCCTCGGTCGAACATCCAGTGCAGCGTTCCCGACAGGGCCAGTCCATTGCGGACAAAATCGCTCCCCTGACGCTCCACCGGCCGGATATGCGCCGCGTTCACTTCGGGCCGCCCGCCACCGTTGCGCAACCGCAGGCCGGACATCGCGCAGCGGTAGTCATAGGCCTCGCGCACCTTCCGCCGGAACGCCACGTCCCGGTAGGGCCTGCTGACCAGCCGCTCGATCACCGGACGCTCGAACGGGACCACCGGCTCGGCCACCCCCGGCCCATAGCGGTTGGCCTCCTGCCGCTCCAGATCGTCAGGCAAGCCCGCCCGGACAATGGCGGCGAACTCGGCCTCCGGCAGCCGCCGCACCGCCAACTGCTGCGCCCCGCCCGACTTTGGCAGGCCCGTCGCATCCATCAGCGCGGCCTCCCAGGGGCGCCCAGCATTCAGTCGTGGGACATCCCGATCGAACTCCAGGTAACTCCTCGGCTCCATGATCGCCAGGAACCGTCCCTCCGCCCCCGGCTTCGGGATCACTTGCGCAATCTTCGCATGCGCAGAAGGAAAGCATCGGGGTGCCCGCGACGCAACGCTCCTCGTTCGTCGCAGATCCCGGCCCTGCGCCGGCGAGGAGGGACGAAGTCGACCGACGAGCGGTCCCGGCGACCTAACGCGCCCTGCGACCTCACGCCCCATGTCGCTTTGCCCGGTACAGGCGCAGCCTCACGCCATGGTCCGCCCCGACATCCTCCCCCGCGCCTCCTCGCTCTGGTCGTTGCACCAACCCGGCGATTTTCTCGATTGTTACTCCGTTGCCTCGACCCTCACCCCGCGCGAAGCCGCAGACCGGGGCCTGGCGCTGCCGGGCTGGGCGGCCGCTCTCCTGGCCCTCCGCAACACCCTGGTGCGGCCCTTCGGCCTCAAGACGGGCGAGCCGGACAAGCCGATCTTCCCCACCTGCCATGAGACGGACGAGGAACTCATCCTCGGCACCGACGACAAGCACCTCGACTTCCGCATCGGCCTGATCCGGCAGGACGGGCGGATGTTCATGTCCACCTGGGTCCACCCGCACAATGCTTGGGGCCGGGCCTACCTGGGCCTCGTCATGCCCTTCCACATCCTGATCTCGCGCGGCGCGGTGGCGCGAATGGCCAGTCCGCGTTAACCATCGGGTTAATAGATCCTTTCCGTCCGCGCGCAAGACACTGATTCCGCAATGGAATCCAGAATTGTCCACCGTGGACGCCCCCTGTTTCAAACCCGCTTGCTTTTCCGCCCCCCACGCGGCATTCCTCCCCCCATGCTCAAGACCCGCATCATCCCCTGCCTCGACGTGGCCGACGGTCGCGTGGTGAAGGGCGTCAACTTCGTCGACCTGATCGACGCGGGCGACCCCGTGGAGGCCGCGAAGGCCTATGATGCCGCCGGCGCGGACGAGCTCTGCTTCCTCGACATCATGGCGACCGAGGACAACCGGTCCACCATGTACGACCTCGTCACCCGGACGGCGGAACAGTGCTTCATGCCACTCACCGTCGGCGGCGGCGTCCGCACGCCCGAGGACGTGCGGAAGCTCCTCCTCGCCGGGGCCGACAAGGTCAGCTTCAACTCCGCCGCCGTCGCCCGCCCGGACGTGGTGGCCGAAGCCGCCGACCGGTTCGGGTCGCAGTGCATCGTCGTCGCCATCGACGCCAAGACCGTCGAGCCCGGCCGGTGGGAAATCTTCACCCACGGCGGCCGCCGCGCGACGGGCATCGACGCCGTCGACTTCGCCCGGACCGTGGCCGCGAAGGGCGCGGGGGAGATCCTCCTCACCTCGATGGACCGCGACGGCACCCGCGCCGGGTTCAACCTCCCCCTCACCCGCGCCATCGCCGATGCCGTGGACATCCCCGTCATCGCCAGCGGAGGGGTCGGCACGCTCGACCACCTCGTCGAAGGGATCACCGAAGGCCACGCCTCCGCCGTCCTTGCCGCCTCGATCTTCCACTTCGGCACCTTCACGATCGGCCAGGCCAAGGCCCACATGGCCGCCGCCGGCATCCCCGTGAGGCTCACATGACCCTCGACCGCCTTGCTGCCACCATCGCTGCCCGCAAGGGCGCCGACCCCGAAACCTCATGGACCGCGAAGCTCCTGTCCAAGGGGCCGGAGAAATGCGCCGAGAAGTTCGGGGAAGAGGCCGTCGAGGCGATCATCGAGGCCGTCAAGGGCGACCGCGCCCGGCTGACGGCCGAGGCGGCGGATGTGCTCTACCATCTCCTCGTCATGCTCGCCGCAAGGGACGTGACGCTGCAGGACGTGCTGGCCGAGCTGGACCGTCGCGAAGGCACCTCGGGGATCGCCGAGAAAGCCGGGCGCTGAGCGATTTGTTCGAAGAAATCGGACCGGAGCCTTCAAGGGCTCCGAACCGGAATTTTCGAAAATTCCGGCGTCAAAGCCCCAGATGCGGGATTTCGATGGCCGGGCAGCGGTTCATCACCACCCGCAGCCCCGCGTTCCGCGCCCGCGACGCAGCCGCCTCGTCCACGACACCGATCTGCATCCAGACCACCTTGGCCCCGATCCGCACCGCCTCGTCAGCGACGGCACCCGCTTCATCGCTGCGGCGGAAAATGTCGACCATGTCCACCGGCCCCGCTTCGGCCAGCGTCGCCACCACCGTCTCGCCCAGCGCCTGTTCCCCGGCATGGCCCGGGTTGACAGGGATCACCCGGTACCCCTTGCGCTTCAGGAATTCGGCCACCCGGTGACTGGGACGGTCGGGCTTCGGCGACCAGCCCACCAGGGCTATCGTCTTCACCGATGTCAGGATGTCGCGGATGTCGGCGTCGCTCGGCATGGGGCCTCCGAAAAGAAAATGGCGCCCAAGGATAACCTCGGGCGCCAAGTCGCGGAACGAGGGACAGTGAAGAGAAGTACGGGGTTCCGGTCCCGTGCCTCTGCGATGTCATTTAGGAAGAGAAGACGGGGTTTGAAGACCCGTCTCAAAGACGTGATCACGTCCGCGTCGCCGCATAAAGCGACACCGCCGCAGCGTTCGAGACGTTCAGGCTGCCGAACGCCCCCGCAAAGGGAATCCGTGCCAGCACGTCGCAGGTCTCGCGCGTCTTTTCCCGCAGCCCCGGCCCTTCCGCGCCCAGAACCAGCCCGATGGGCCGCCCGTTCACCGCCGCAACCGCGTCTGAAAGCGCGACCGGCGCCTCGCCGTCCAGACCGATCAGCGTAAACCCCATGTCCTTCAGGGCTTCCATCGCCTCGGCCAGGTTCGTCACCTTCAGGTAGGGCTGGCGCTCCAGCGCCCCGCTTGCCGTCTTGGCCAGGGCCCCGGTCTCGGGGGCCGAATGATGCTTCGGCGCGATCACCGCGCGCGCCCCGAACACCTCGGCCGAGCGCAGGATGGCGCCGACGTTGTGCGGGTCGGTCACCCGGTCCAACAGGACGACCAGTGGCAGCCCCTCGCCCGCCGCGCAGACGTCGGTGAACTTTCCCCAGTTCAGCGGCCTGACCTCGACCGCCGCGCCCTGGTGGACCGAACCCTCGTCAATCGGCACCCGGAAGTTGCGCGGCTCCACGACCTCCGGCTCCATGCCCGAGGCCGCGACGGCAGTTTCCAGCTTGTCGAGCGCGTTCTTCGTCAGCACCAGGCGCAGCTTCTCGCGCTTGGGGTTCATCAGCGCATCGCGCACCGCGTGCAGGCCGAAAAGCCACACGGTCTCACGCGCCTCGCGCCTCTCGCCGCGTTCCTTTTCCACCACCCAGGCCGGTTTCTTGCCGCCCGCCGCCATGTGAGACCCCTTCGAAAACCAGCCTGGACCTTTGCTTGGGCGCGGTCAGGGATGCAAGCCGAAAACTTGGCCCAGAACCCTTGACGCCCCCCGCACCCTTGATTACACGACGCCGCAGTGGGCGATATGCTACAAGGTGTGGCAGCGGACTGTAACTCCGCCGAGGCGACTCATGCCTGGTTCGATTCCAGGATCGCCCACCATTCCAGTCTCGATGAGATCTTTCCGGTTGCGGCAGCGCAGCCAGACCTGGATTTGCGCCAGCTTTCGGCCGACCATGTGTGGCAACCTCCCCCTCGCCCAGGCGGCGCAGCCCGCCGTCTCCAGCGGCGGCGCCGTTTCCCGTGCGACTGGAAGCGGGGAGGAAAGTGTCCCCTGCCTCAGGCCGTGATGAACTCCCGGACGAACGGCGTGGCCGGGCGGGCGCGGATGTCCTGTGGCTTGCCGATCTGCTCGATCCGGCCCATGGACATGACGACGACCAGGTCGGCCAACTCCATCGCCTCGTCCTGGTCGTGGGTCACGAAGACGGTGGTCAGGCCCGTGGTGTCGTGGATGTCACGCAGGCCCTGGCGCAGTTCCTTGCGGACCTTGGCATCCAGGGCGCCGAAAGGTTCGTCAAGGAGAAGCATCCGCGGTTCGATGGCGAGCGCGCGCGCCAAAGCCACGCGCTGACGCTGACCGCCGGAAAGCTGGCTGGGATACCGCGCGCCGATGTCGGGCAGCTGGATCAGGTCGAGGAGCTTCGTCACACGCCGCGCAATCTCGGCCTTCTGCGGACGCGTGGCGCGGGGGCGGGCATTCAGGCCGTAGGCAATGTTGTCGAAGACCGTCATGTGACGGAACAGGGCATAGCTCTGGAACACGAACCCCGCCCGGCGCTGTTGCACGGTCAGGCCCGTGGCGTCCTGCCCGTCAAACAGCACCCGGCCCGAGGTCGGGTATTCCAGCCCGCCCAGGATGCGCAGAAGCGTGGTCTTGCCCGATCCCGAGGGGCCCAGAAGCGCCACCAGCGCGCCCGAGGGGATGGCCAGCGACACCGGATGCAGGGCCGCCGTCGCGCCGAACTGCTTGGAGATCTCGTCGATTTCGATGTGCATGGGGGAACCTCAATGGCGGTGGGTTGCTGCCAGCTGGTCGGCGTGGCGCATCTCGAGCAGGGTTTTCAGGACGAGGGTCAGCAGCGCCAGAAGCGCCAGCACGGCGGCCAGCGTGAAGGCCGCAACGGACAGGTATTCCTGGTAGAGCATCTCGATGGTCGTGGGGATCGTCGCCGTCTCGCCCCGGATCTTGCCGGACACGACGGCCACGGCCCCGAATTCCCCCATCGCGCGGGCGTTGCAGAGAAGGACGCCATAGAGAAGCGCCCAGCGGATGTTCGGCAGCGTCACCGTCCAGAACACCCGCCAGCCGCCCGCGCCCAGGGTCAGCGCCGCCTCTTCCTCGGCCCGGCCCTGTTCGATCATCACCGGGATCAGCTCCCGCGCGACGAAGGGGAAGGTCACGAACATGGTGGCCAGGATAATCCCCGGCATGGCGAAGACGATGGGATAGCCTTGGTCCACAAGCCAGGCCCCGATGGCCGAATTCGCGCCGAAGGTCAGCACGATGCAGAGGCCCGCGACCACCGGCGAGACGCTGAACGGCAGGTCGATCAGCGTGATCAGGAAGGCCTTGCCGCGGAAGTCGAACTTGGTGATGAACCAGGCCGCCGCCACCCCGAAGATCGCGTTCAAGGGCACCGAGATCGCGGCGATGGTCAGCGTCAGCTTGATCGCGGCCCAAGCGTCCTTGTGCGTCAGGCTCTCCAGCGAGGCCATGACGCCATCCCGCAGCGCCTCGACAAACACGGCGACCAGGGGGGCGAGGACAAGGATCGCCAGGCCCGCGACGGCCAGCCCGATCAGGATCCGGCGGGCAAGGGGCGTCTCCTGGGTCGCGGGGCGGAAGGTTGCGTCAGACATGACCGATCCTCCGGCGGCTCCAGACCTGGATCAGGTTGATGGCCAGAAGCATGGCGAAGCTGATGAGCAGCATCGCGATACCGATGGCGGCAGCCGCGTCATAGTTGAACTCTTCCAGCTGGATGATGATCAGAAGGGGCGCGATCTCGGTCACCAGCGGGATGTTCCCGGCGATGAAGATGACCGACCCGTATTCGCCCACGGCCCGCGCCAGGGCCAGCGCAAAGCCGGTCAGCGCGGCGGGCAGGAGCATCGGCAGGATCACGTGGCGGATCGTGTGCAGGCGCGTGGCCCCCAGGGTGGCGGAGGCTTCCTCGACCTCGCGCTCGATCTCCTCGATCACCGGCTGGACGGTGCGGGCGACGAAGGGCAGGCCCACGAAGATGAGCGCGATCAGGATGCCCCATTGGGTGTAGGCGATCTTCCAGCCGATCTCGGCGGCCAAGGCTCCGAAGGCCCCGTTCGGGGCGTAAAGGGCCGTCAGCGAGATGCCGGCGACCGCGGTGGGCAGCGCGAAGGGCAGGTCCACGGCGGCGTCCAGCAGGCGACGGCCGGGGAAGCGGTAGCGGACCAGGACCCAGGCCAGAAGGACGCCGAAGACCAGGTTGAACAGCGCCGCGATCAGCGACAGGCGGAAGGACAGGAAAAGCGCCGCCCAGACCCGTTCGCGGTTCACGGTTTCCCAGATCCCCGCCAGACCGTAATTGGCGCCCTTCAGAAGAAGGGCACCGATCGGGATCAGGACGACGAGGGACAGCATCGTCAGGGTGATCCCCATGCTCAGCCCAAGGCCGGGCATGGGGGAACGGTTCAGCATCGGCCTCATTTGGGCCCCGTCACTTCGGCACATAGATCTGGTCGAAGATCCCGCCGTCGCCGAAGTGCTCGGGCTGCACCTTGGCCCAGCCACCGAAGCTGGCGATGTCGACAAGCTCCAGCTTCGGGAAACGGGCGACATCCTCCGGCGCGGCTTTCGAGGCATCCCAGGCGCGGTAGAAGTTCTTGAAGGCAATCGCCTGGCCTTCGGGCGAGTAGAGGAAGTTCAGGTAGGCCTCGGCCAGCTTGCGCTGCTCGTCCGTCTTGATGTTGCCCTCGACCAGCGCCACGGGCGGCTCGGCCAGGACCGAGACGGAAGGCACCACGATGTCGAACTGGTCCTCGCCGATCTCCTTCAGCGCCAGGTAGGCCTCGTTCTCCCAGGCCAGCAGCACGTCACCGATACCGCGCTGCGCGAAGGTGGTGGTCGAGCCGCGCGCACCCTGGTCCAGCACGGGGACGTTCTTGTACAAGGCGCCCACGAATTCCTTCGGATCCTTGCCGTTCTTCTCGGCCCAGGCCCAGGCGGCCAGGTAGTTCCACCGCGCCCCGCCCGAGGTCTTGGGGTTCGGCGTGATGACCTGCACGCCCTCGGCCACGAGATCGCCCCAGTCCTTGAGGCCCTTCGGATTCCCCTCGCGCACCAGGAAGACGATGGTGCTGGTATAGGGCGACGAGTTGTTCGGAAGCTTCGTCTGCCAGTCCGCAGGCAGTTTGCCCGCCTCGGCGATCTTGTCGATGTCCGACGCCAGCGCCAGCGTCACCACCTGCGCCTCCAGCCCGTCGATCACGGCGCGGGCCTGGCTGCCCGAGCCACCGTGGCTCACCTCGATCTCGGGCGCGGGGTTGCCCTGTGCGGTCCAGAAGGCGGTGAAGGCCTCGTTGATCTCGCGGTAAAGCTCGCGCGTCGGGTCGTAGCTGACGTTCAGCAGCGTTTCCGCCTGGACCTGGACGGGGGAAGCGCCCAGGCCCAGGACCGCCAGCGCAGCCCCGGCAAGAAGGCTGCGCAGACGGCTGACCGGCCAGCCGACCAGGCGGCGGGTCGCGTCGGAGATGGTTGCGCGGCTGTCCTGAAGGGAGGCGGCGGCCGACGGGGTGATGGTGGCAGGCATGGACTTCTCCAGTTGAATTTGCTGCGGAGCGGCCTTGATCGGCCGATAGGGCACGAGGCCCAAAATGGTTTGCGGGATGGGCGTGGACGCGGTCATGCGCCGCCTCGCCCGCTTTGCGGGGCAGCCCCGATCGGCTCGATCCGCGCCTCCCAGACCGACGCATCGCGGCCGGAAAGGAGTTCGGCCGCGGCCTCCTCGGGCGAGCGGGTGAAGAGGACCAGCGGGCTGCCGTTGACCCGGTGGGTCTGCCCGGTGCGACGGTCGACCAGACGGACCGCACATGCCTGCGCCAGCGTGGCTGGGATGGTCGGCATCGCCCGTCCGGTCGGATCAGGGTGGCGTGCAACTGTCATCTCGTTCTCCTTCGCTTGCGTCGGCGGCGACCGTTCCCGGCCCCTATGACGCTAATAACGACAGAGTTGGTCGAGTATGGCAAAGGAAAATTCACGCCAAAGTTTGTCGTGTATATAGAAGATTATTCTCCACCCCCACACACGGGCCTGCGGGTGGGCGTTGGGAGATTTTCCTTTGCCTAAAGTCGCTTAGGCGCCAGCCGCGCTGCCCATGACCTGGTCGGCCACTGCGCCCGACCGCAGCATGTCCTGCAGCGTCAGGGATTCGATCATCACCAGGTAGGACCAGAACACCTCGGCAAAGACCTTGCGGATGCGGCAGGTCGCTTCGTCCGCGCAATCCTCGCAGCGCTGGTAGGCGCGGCGGGACAGGCAGGGCAACGGGGCGATCGGTCCGTCGATGGTGCGCAGAAGCTCCGAGATCGAGATCTCGTTCGGCTTCTTGATCAGCACGTAGCCGCCCGCCCTGCCCCGGATCGACGCGATCACGCCCGCGTTGCGGACTTCCAGCAGGATATGCTCCAGAAAGCGCTTGGGCGTGTCCGACCGCTTGGCGATCTCTTCGATCGTCAAGGGTTCCGGCTGGCCCTTGCCCGCTTCGTCCGCCAGGACGAGCAGCGCCTTCAAAGCGTATTTCATCTTCTGCGTGATCATGGACCAGAGCTACGCCCAGGAATGCCGAGAATCAATCTCGCGAATCGCGACCACCCGGCAAAGCCCCCGCCCGTTGCGGGAAAACATCAAGGAAAACAGGGGAAACGGCAGGCTGTCGCACGCGCGTAGAGATACACGATAAAGCCTGTAGACTTTATTTGGTTTTCCGGCATGCTCCTCTCCAGGCCCACCAGCCGGGCAAGAAAGGCAGCCGAACCGTGACCGACCTGGACCTGATCGACCGCAAGATCGTGGCGGAACTGATGCGCGACGCTACGCTTCCCATCGCCCAGATCGCCGACAAGGCGGGCCTGTCGCAGACCCCCTGCTGGAAGCGCATCCAGAAGCTTGAAGCCTCGGGCGTGCTGACCGGCCGCGTCGCCCTCGCCGATCCCACGAAACTCGGCTTCGGCCTGACCGTCTTCGTCGGCATCGAGGCGCCGGACCATTCGGTCGACTGGCGCGAAAGCTTCGCCAAGGCGACCGAGGCGATCCCCGAGATCATGGAAGTCTACCGCATGGCCGGCGAGATCGACTATCTCCTGCGCGTGGCGGTGGCGGACATGCAGGCCTACGACCGTCTCTACAAGCGCCTGACCGATGCGGTGCCGATCAAGAATGTCACCAGCCATTTCGCCATGGAGCGGATGAAGTTCACCACCGCCTACCCGGTCGACACACTCACGCGCTAGGGGCGTCCGGAGAATGGCCTTCCCTTTCCTGCGCCGTCTTTGGAACCCAAATACACGACAAACTTGCTAGATTTAACCAGACCGAGTCGCAACCTGTGGAGCTTCCGATGACCAAGACACTGATCGTCCCTGGCCTCGACGGCTCGCCGGATCCACACTGGCAGCACTGGTGGGCCGCGACCGATCCGAGGGCGCTGATGGTGGACCTGTCCGATCCGGGCCGCCCCGTTCCGGCCGTGTGGCAGATCGAGCTGGCCTCGATGATCCTGCAACACCCCGGCAGCATCCTTGTCGGCCATTCCCTCGGCGCAGTGCTGATTGCGCGGCTTCTGGCGACATGGCCGCATCTGCGGGTCAGGGGTGCCCTGCTGGTCGCCCCGGCCGAGACCCTGGGAAACGACCGTATCGGCCACTTCGGTGCGATTCCCGAACTGCGGATGGACATCCCGACGACCGTGGTCGCCAGCCGCAATGACCCCTGGATGAGCTACGACCGCGCGGCACATCTGGCGCAGGCCTGGGGCAGCGACCTGATCGATCTGGGCCATGCCGGCCATATCAACGTGGCCTCGGGCTTCGGTCCCTGGGCCAGGGGGAAGGTCCTGCGCGACGCTTTGCTTGGGGCAACCGTCGGTAAACCGGCGCGCCCGGCCCCCATCCGGAGGGCGGCATTGTGAAGACCCTCCTCCGCCCCTCCCACCAGGGCCGCTCCGGCTATATCTCCCTGGTGCTCTTCGCTCTCGCCTACACGGCGACCCTGGCGCTTGTGATCGCGCCGGACCAGGTGAAATTCGCTCTGGATGCCACCTGGATCCCGACCTTCGATTGACCCGGACAGGCGAAAGGAAACCACGATGATGGACGGACGCTTCGACCAGCATTTCGCGGAACTCTTCGCCGCCTCTCTCGCCGAGGGCGACCAGAAGGGGGATCGCCTTCCGGTGTGGCCCCTGGCCCTGGCCTGCATCGGCGGCCTTGTCGTGTTCGCCACGGGCGCTCTTCTGACCTGACCGATCCATCCGGCGTCATCGCCTGGATCGCCTTCAGCGCAACAAAAGCGCCTGCCGCCCTCTTTGGGCCCGGCCGAACGAATCACTCGCCAGACTGCGGGATTCATGCAATGTTAATCGCATTAACAAGTGCTCTGGAGGCCTCGCATGCACCGTCGCAGCTTCACCCTCGGATCGCTGGGGCTTGCCGCCGGTCTGGCCACCCGACCGGCCTTCGCGCAGCCATCCTACCGTGGACCGAATGTCATCCTCGTCCGCTTCGGCGGCGGCGTCCGGCGCGCTGAAACCATCGACGAGGCCGCAACTTGGGCGCCCTACCTGCGCCATGTCCTCGCCCCGCGCGGCACCTTCATCCCCGATCTCCGCATCGAGAAGCTCGAGGGCGTGAACACCTCCCATGCCGAGGGCACGCTCAACCTCCTCACCGGCCGCTACCTCGCCTACCGCGAGCTGCCCGGCGTCGGTGACCAGCTGGAGCCGACCGAACCCACCCTTTTCGAATACCTCCGCCGCGCCTTCGACATCCCCTCGCACCAGGTCCTGCTGGTGAACGGCGAGGACCGCCCGCAGGAGGAATTCTTCACCTTCGGCTCCGGCGCTTTCGGGAGGGGCGACCATTTCGGCCTCGACGTCCGGTCCGAGATGCTTAGCCTCCACCGCTACAAGCTTTACCGCACCGCCATGCAGCTGGCCGAGGGTCGCCTGCCCGAGGATGAGCTTCTGAAGGTGCAAGAGGAACGCGCGGCCCTCCTCACCAAGGACCCACGCGGCGCGACCCCCGACCCCTCTCCGCAAGTCACCGCCTTCTGGGCGCGCTGGCGGCAGGACTTCGGCGATACCGGCCTGAAGAATCCGCGCGGGGACCGTCTTCTGACCGAGCTTTCCGTCCGCGCCATGCGGGAACTGCAGCCCCGCCTGATGATGGTGAACTACCAGGACCCGGACTACGTCCACTGGGGCAACCCCAGCCACTACACCCGCGCCATCGCGATCATCGACGAAGGCCTGCAGCGCCTGGTCGCCGCCGCCGACGCCGACCCGTTCTACCGCGACAACACGATCTTCGTGATCACCCCCGACTGCGGCCGCGACGCGAACCCGCTCGCGGAGGTGCCCTTCCAGCACCATTTCAACTCCCGCTCGGCGCATGAGACCTGGGCCGTGATCTTCGGCCCCGGCATCGGGAAAGGCGTGGTCGACCGGCCCGTCGACCAGTCCGCCATCGCCCCCACCATCGCGGCCGCCATGGGCTTCGCCGCCTCCAGCGCCGAGGGCCGCGCCGTCGAGGAGATCTTCCTGTGACCCATCTCCCCGAACCCGCGCTCTCCCCCGCCGTCTACGGTCCCGGCCGCCTGGCCCGCCTTGGCCGCTTCCTGCTGAACGGCACAATCGGCACCTTCCTCTGCGCCGGCCCCGTCACCGCCGTCATCGCGCTTGGCTGGCTGACCCGCCGCCAGGGCCACCTTGCCCGCGACCGCTTCGGGGCCGCCGAGGAAACCCCCGGCTGGCTCTTCGGCCCGCGCGAGGTGGAAGGCCGCCCCACCGGCCGCCTCGCCCGCGCGCTGGGGGGCCTCGCCGCGAACATCCGCGCGGGCCTCATGGCGCTCACCGCGCTTCTCGCCTGGACCCTGCCCTTCACCCTCCTCTGGCTTGGCGCCTGGTGGGCGGGGTGGGAGAACTCCTTCAACAAGGGCTACGAACAGGCCTTCGTCGGCCCCTTGGTCTTCCTGTTCGGCGCTCTCCTGGCGGCCCTCATCCTGCCCACCCTGCCGCTGATGCTGGCCCATCTCGCGGCCGAGGACCGACTGTCCGCCGCCTTCGAGCTGCGCCGCCTGCGGGGTCTGGTCGCGCAAGCCGGCTGGCGCATCCCCGCCCTGTCGATCCTGACCACCCTCTGCGCGCTGCCCTTCTTCGCCGCCCGCGGCCTGATCACCACCGCCGGCGACTGGGCGCCCTGGACGCAGGACCTGACCCCCGACGAGGCCGCCGCGCTGAACGGTCAGATCGCGCTGGCCCTGGGCGCCGTGGCCTTCCTTGCTACCTGGACCCTGCGCAGCCTCGCGGCCCGCGCTTACGCGTTCGCCGCCCCCCGCGCCGCCGGTCTGCGCCCCGGCCGCTGGGACGGCACCCAGGCGGCCGAGGCCGCACACCCCGCCCGCTCCCGGTCGCGCCTGATCACCGCGCTCTGGTACGTCGTCGCCATGACGGCAACCCTGGCCACCGCCTTCTTGATCCTCGCCGGACAGTTCCTCGACCACGCCTGGTGGCGCTGGCTGTTCCACCCGGCCCTGACGCTGCCCTGGGCGGGCTAGGCCCCGGCCTGGACGGCACCCAGCTTTGCCAGACTGCTGCCCAAGGCGACATGTTCGTCGCGCAAAGCCGTCAGGGCGCGGGTTATGTCGAACAGCCCGCCGAACCCCACAAGACGCCCCGTCTCACCGTGGATCACCACTCGACGCAGGTGGGGCCGATCCGCGCGTTGTGCCCTAAGGCCTCCGGCCAGTCTTCCAGACCCTGGACCTCGCCCTGGGTTTCCGGGCGGGCGCTGTCGCCTCAGTTGCCCTCCACCTGGTACTGCCGTCTGATCCCCGCGGTGGCCGCGTACCAGGCCGATGCGCGGGTCCTGGCCTGATGGGCGTCGAAGGCGGCCCCGTCGCGGAACCGCTCCTCGACCCGCCAGGTCAGCGGGCCGGCTTCCGTCACCTGGAACGACAGGCACCCCGGCTCGGCGCGGGTCAGCGCCAGGTGGTCCGGCAGATGGGCGCGGACCGCCGCCGCCTCCGCCTCGGTGGCGCAGATCAGCCAGCCGGACAGCCGGACCTCTCCCGCGTCGATCCTCGTCATCCAACCCTCCGCTCCCGGGACAGGGATCAGGCCCGCGAGGCCCCCGCTCCACCAGGAAGCGTCACCACCAGCGGCCCGCGCTCCGTCGCCACCACCGTATGTTCATACTGCACCGCCAGCGCCTTGGGCGCGGCGCGCAGGGTCCAGCCATCGCTGTCCTGCACCGCCATGCGTCCACCCAGCGACAGGAACGGCTCCACCGTCAGCACGAGCCCCCGGTGAATGCGCCGCCGGTCGCGGTTGGGCCAGGTGGCGATCTCCTCGGGGTATTCGTGCAAGGACCGCCCCACCCCGTGGCTTGCCAGGTTGCGGATCAGCGAATAGCCCCGCTTCGCCGCGAACCGCCCCACGGCATTGCCGATCTCGGCCAAGGGACGGCCCGACCGCACCTGCGCCACGCCCAGCTCCATCGCCCGCCGCCCGTCCCGCGCGAGCCGAGCCACTTCGGGCCGCACCTCGCCCAAGGCGAAGCTCGCACCCGTATCGGCGAAGAACCCGCCTTTCTCGGCCGAGACGTCGATGTTCACCAGATCCCCCGCCTTCAGCACCCGGTCGCCCGGAATCCCATGCGCGATCTCCTCGCCCACGCTGATGCAGGTGGCACCCGGAAAGCCATAGGTCACCTCGGGGGCCGATTGCGCTCCCTCAGCCTCCAGCATCCGCCGCCCGATCGCGTCAAGCTCGCGCGTCGTCATTCCGGGCTCCATCGCCCGCGCCATGCCCTGCAGGGTGTCGGCCACGATGCGCCCGATGGCCTTCAGGCCCTCCAGCTCTTCGGCATTGGTGATGGTCATGACCTGCTCCTTCTGCGTTGCCCCGTCCTAGCACGGCCCGCCGCCCGCGTCCCCCCCTTGCGTCACGCCCCATCGGGGTGCCACACAAGTCGCGCAGCGCCCCGAGGTCCCCATGTCCGTCTCGACCCACTTCACCCACGCCATAACCCGCCGCCCCTCGGCCTCGATCACCCGGGGCCTCCGCGCCGTCGACACCGGCACCCCGGACCTCGCCCTGATGCAGGCGCACCACGACGCCTACATCGCCACCCTGCGCAGCACCGGGGCCACCGTCATCGAACTCCCACCGCTCGAGGCCTACCCCGATTCCGTCTTCGTCGAGGACACCGCCCTCTGCCTCCCCCAAGGCGCTGTCGTCATGCGCCCCGGCGCGCCCTCCCGCCTGGGCGAGGCCGCCGAGATGACCCCCCACCTCAAGGCCCTCTACACGACCGTCGTGCAGGTCACCGGCGCGGACAGCTTCATCGAAGGCGGCGACATCCTGGTGACCGACCGCGAGATCCTGGTCGGCCGTTCCGCCCGCACCAATGCCGCCGGGATCGCCGAACTCACCCGCCTCGTCGCCCCCTGGGGCCACACCGTCCGCGAAGTCCACACACCCCCCGGCGTCCTCCACTTCAAGACCGACTGCTCGCTTCTGGATGCCGAGACCATCCTCTCCACCACCCGCCTCTCTGCCTCCGGCTGCTTCGCGGGCTACACCGTCATCGACGTCCCCGAGGGCGAGGAAGCCGCCGCCAACACCATCCGCTTCAACGACCTCGTCCTGATGCCCGCCGGTTTCCCGCGCACCCGCGACGCCATCGCAAAGGCAGGCTTCACTGTGCGTGAGATCGGCAACTCCGAATGCGCCAAGCTGGACGGCGGCATGTCCTGCCTCTCGCTCCGCTTCACCCCTTCATGAGCTTCAACATCCTCGCAATCGCCCAGGCCGGCCGGCTGGAGCATGAGGCGATCCTGCTCGCCGCCTCGCTCCGCCACTCCGATCCCGGCTTCCCCGGCACCCTCTTCATCGCCGAACCCCAGCCCGGCCCAAAGTGGCAGGACGACCCCCGCATCTCCGACCGGACCCGCAAGCGCCTCACCGCCCTTGGCGCCACGATCCTCCCCTTCGAGACCCGCGCCTTCGGCTCCGATTACCCGCACGGCAACAAGATCGAGGCACTGGCCGAACTTCCGGACGCGCCTTTCCTCTTCCTCGACACCGATACGCTGGTCACCGGGCCGCTGTCGGAGATCCCCTTCGACTTCACCCGCCCCTCCGCCTCGATGCGGCGCGAGAACACCTGGCCCAAGGTCGAGCTTTATGGCCCCACCGCGACCGAGACCTGGAAGGCGCTCTACGACCGCTTCGACCTCGACTTCGAAAGCAGCCTCGACCCCAGCCACCCCGACGACTACTGGCAGCGCTTCCTCTACTTCAACGCAGGCTGGTTCTTCCACCAAAGCCCCCGCGCCTTCGGCAACCGCTTCCTCGCCTGGGCCAAGGAGATCCGCGCCAACCCACCCGAGGAACTGGTCTGCCAGGAGCTTTACCCCTGGCTAGACCAGATCACGCTCCCCCTCGTCATCCATTCCTTCGGCGGCGGCCGCCCCGGCCCGGACCTCGCGCCCCTCGACGGCTCCGCCACCTGCCACTACCGCACCCTCCCGCTGCTCTACGCCCGCGAAAGCGACCGGGCGGTCGCGCTGCTGGAAGGCCTCGCGGACCAACTCCGTCCCGACCTCCGCCAATGGGGACAGTTCAAGCGGATGGTCATCCAGGGCGAAGGCACCAAGGCCCGGGCGCTGTTCGACCGCGCGAACTTGCCAAGGCGAGAACAGATGATCCGCAACACCCTGAAGCGCGAAGGTTTGTGGGTGCGCTGAACCGATTTCTTCAAAGAAATCGGACCGGAGCCTTCGAAGGCTCCGTCCCGGACTTTTCGAAAAGTCCGGCCCCTCACATCTCCAGCGTCACCACCGGCCACAAGGACAGCACCAATAGCCCCGCCATCGTCCAGTTGAACGCCTTCAGCCGCCCCGGCCCCTCCAGCCAGCGCCGCACCGCCTGGCCCATGCCCGCCCAGACCGACACCGAGGGCAGGTTCACCAATGCAAAGGCCCCCGCCACCGCCGCATAGGCCCAGACGGACGGCTCGACCACATAGGCCGACACCGCCCCCAGCGCCATCGCCCAGGCCTTGGGATTCACCCACTGGAAGGCCGCCGCCTGCAGGAAGGTCATCGGCTGCGGCTTGACCCGCCCCTCTCCCGGCGCGCCCGCATGGGCGATCTTCCAGGCAAGCCACAGCATGTAGGCGACCGAGGCCACCTTCAGCACCGTCAGCGCCAGCGGCCAGGCCGTGAACACCCCCGCCAGCCCCAAGCCCACCAGGAACACCATCAGTGCATGGCCCATGCTGATCCCCAGCATATGCGGCACCGTCCGGCGGAAGCCGAAGTTCACCCCGCTGGCCAGTAGCATCATGTTGTTCGGCCCCGGCGTGACCGAGGTGACGAAGGCAAAGCCCAGAAGGGCAAGGAACAGGTCATATGTCATGCCCGCAATCCTGCAGCGCCCTGGACGGTGAGGGATTGCAAAGATGCCATCACCAAGGCAATCTTCACAACAAATGACGAAACTTGACGACATCGACCACCGGATATTGCGCGAACTGACCCGCGACGCGCGCCAGCCCAACCTTGCGCTCGCCGACCGCGTGGGCCTTTCCCCCTCCGCCTGCCTCCGCCGCGTCCAGGCGCTGGAAAAGGCGGGCATCATCAAGTCCTACCGCGCCGTCCTCGACCCAGCGAAGCTTGGGATCGGCTTCGTCGCCTATGTCACCGTCGGCCTCGGCTCCCACACCAAGGCCGCGCAAGAGGCTTTCGAACGCGCCGCCGCCCGCGCGCCCGAGGTGCGCGAATGCCACAACATCACCGGCACTGTCGAATACCTCCTGCGGGTCGAATGCGCTGACCTTGCGGCCTACAAGCACTGGCACACTGACGTCCTCGGCACCCTGCCCCAGGTCCGCGCGATCACCACCTTCGTCGTGATGGGCAGCCCCAAGGACGACCGGGCCTGACGGCCTCGATCAGGCCATCAACCGCGCCTTCGGGCAGTCAAGACGCCAGCGCAGCCCGTCGCGGGCATAGTCGCACAGAACCCGGCCTTCCATGGTGTTTTCCACCATGACCGTGGTGACCTTCCAGCCAAAGCCCTGGCGCCGCGGCTCCGCGACCGGCGGTCCGCCGGCCTCGTTCCAGTCCAGCCGGAACGGGGCCTCCCCCTCGCCGTCCTGCGTCCAGTCCAGGTGGATGCGCCCCTCCGGCACCGAAAGCGCGCCGTATTTCGCCGCATTCGTCGCCAGCTCGTGCAGCGCCATCCCCAGCGCGCGGGTCGCCACGGGCCCCAGCACGACCGGCGGTCCGGACAGCGCCAGCCGGCCAGAGGTCTCATCGCAGAAGGGGGCCAGCTGCGACCGGATCAGCGCCTCCAGCTCGACCGGCCGCCAGCCGTTGCGCACCAGCAGGTCGTTCGAGGCCGCCAGCCCCCGCACCCTCTCGCCGAAGCTCGCGATGAAAGCCTTGGGGTCCTTCGCCGCAGTATTGCGCGCGATGGCCTGGATCACCCCCAGCATGTTCTTCGACCGGTGATTGATCTCGTTCAGCAGGAACTGCATGTGCTCCTGCTGCTGGCGGCGGTCGGTCACATCGTTGAACAGGATCGCGACCAGCTTGCGCTCTGCCTCTTCCAGGCGGAAGGCAAAGACTTCAAACCAGCGGCCCAGGAAATCCGAGAAGTTCTCGAAGCGCACCGACTGGCCTGTCCGCGCCACCGCGCCATAGGTCTCGTACCAGTGCTCCTCCAGCAGGGGCGCCGCCGCGCGCAGCCAGGCCCCCAGGATCTCGGTCGGAAAGCCGGTCTTTTCGTAGAAAGCCGGGTTCGCCTCGACCACGCGGTAGTCGATCCGCCCGTCCGGTGCATCCAGCCGCACCTCGACGATGCAGAACCCCTGGTCGATCGCGTCAAAAAGCTTGCGATAGCGCTCCTCGCTGAACCGCAGCTGCCGCTCCGCCGAATAGTTCAGATGCGCCTCGTCGGTGACATCGACATTGAAACCCCGTGTCACCAGTGGCCGCCCCTCCGCGTCCCGCTCGATCGAGCCGCGGTCCAGGATGATCCGAACCGCCCCGTCAGGGCGCAGGATGCGGAAGGTCTGGCTGTAGTGCGACAGTCGCGGATCCTGAAACTGCTCCGCCTCGATCCGGCAGCGCTCGCGGTCCTCGGGATGGACCAAGGCGATGAACTCCTCGGCCGAGGCCGGCGTGCGCGACACGCCGTAAAGCGTCATCAGCCCCGGAGACCACACCAGCGGCCCGGGGTGACGCAATTCGTAAGTTCCAAGCTCTGAACCCCAGACCAGATCGGGGGACGTCCGCAAGAAGCCGGTATCTGCCGACATGCTCACCATCCAAAATGACTTCGTCCCTCAATGCGTTGATCCAAGCAAAATGACGCCTTTCCGTCAAGTTTGCGGGGTATTTGCAGGGATTGTTTACCTTCCCACGCGGCTCAGCGGCTTGACCGCGCCGCAAAACCGGTCACCCTGCGACGAAAAAGGGGGACAGGAATGACCGTTTGCTACACCACCGACCGCATGCTGCATTTCGGCGATTGCGACATCTCGGGCACCGCCTACTACCCGGCCTACCTCAATATCCTGAATGGCGTGGTCGAGGAGTTCTGGGCCCATATCGGCTGGCCCTGGCACGAGATCATCTGGAACGAACGCTGGGGCACGCCCACCGTCCACCTGTCCTGCGACTTCTCGAAACCCTCGTTCTTCGGCGACAAGCTGACCTTTCGCATCTCGATCCTGAAGGTCGGCAAATCCTCGGTCCGCCTCCACCACACCATCCACTGCGGCGACGAACACCGCTGGTCGGTGGAACAGGTCCTCGCGGCCTCCTGGCTTGACAAGCACACCTCGATGCCCTGGCCGGCGGAGGTGAAAGCCAAGCTCGAAAGCCTGATGACCCCGCCCGAACCGGCCGAGCGTCGCGCGGTGGGGGCGCCGACCTAGGTCCGCACCGTGTGTTCGGCGTTGCCGATGATCAGGCTCTTGCCGGAATAGATGTCCCCGGTCATCTGCAGGGCCAGACGCTCGGCATCGCGCCGCAGGATGCCCTCCTGGATCGCGCCGATGTCGTCGGGGTCGACCCCCAGGACCTCCAGCGCCTCACCCCCCAGGGCCAGCGCCGAGTGGAAAACCTCGCGCATCTGGTGATCGACGCCCTCGCGGATCAGCTCCAGCGCATGGGCCCGGTCCCAGGCGCGGGCCAGCACGACCGCGCCCGGGAATTCGTGCCGGACCAGCCTGGCGATCCGCGTGGTCGTCTCCTTGTTGTCGGTGGCGATCAGCACCGCCCGCGCCGTCTCGGCCCCGGCCGCCTTCAGGATGTCCAGACGCGTGCCATCGCCGAACCAGACCTTGAAGCCAAAGGCCTCGGCGGCGCGGATCATTTCCGGATCGTCATCGATGATGTTGATCGGCACCCGCCGCGCCAAGAGGGGCTGGCAGGCGATCTGGCCGAACCGCCCGAAGCCCACGACCAGCACCTGGCCCGTCAACCCGTCCGGGGCCTCCATCCCCTCGAGCGACACCTGCGGCGGGCGACGGAAGCGGTCGTGCAGGATCACCATCAGCGGCGTCAGCACCATCGAGACGATGACGATCGCGTTCAGGATCGCAGCGTCGGTCGTGCTGAGAAGCCCCACCGCCAAAGCAGCCGAGTAAAGGACAAAGGCGAACTCGCCCCCCTGCGCCATGAGGACGGTGCGCTCCAGCGCCTCGGCATGGCTGGCCTTGTTGATGCGGGCCACGACGTAGATGATCAGCGATTTCAAGACCATCAGCGAGACGACACTGACCGCCACCAGTTGCCAGTTCTCGGCGATCACCGACAGGTCCAGCGCCATGCCGACGGCCAGGAAGAACAGCCCCAGGAGGATCCCTCGGAACGGCTCCACATCCGTCTCCAACTGGTGCCGGAAACTCGACTCCGACAGCAGCACCCCGGCCAGGAACGCCCCCATCGCTGCCGAGAGGCCACCGAGCTGCATCCACAGCGCCGACCCCAGCACGACCAGCAAGGCCGCCGCCGTCATCACCTCCCGCGCTCGCGATGCCGCCAGCAGGCGGAACATCGGGTTCAGAAGGTAGATCCCGGCGACCACCAGAGCCGCAATCGCCATAAGGCCGATTCCGACTCCCTGCGCGCGTTCCAGAAGCGTGACCTCCCCGCCCCCCGGCGCCAGGAACGCGACCAGCGCCAGTAAAGGCACGATGGCCAGGTCTTCCAACAGCAGGATCGACACGATCCGCTGGCCCTTCGGCGCCGAGATATCCCCCCGTTCCTGCAGCATCTGCATCACGATGGCCGTGGAAGTCAGCGTGAACCCCGCCCCGGCGATCAGCGATCCCGCGTAAGGATAGCCCAGCGCCAGCCCGACCAGCCCCAGAAGCCCGATGCAAAGCGCGACCTGCAGAAGCCCCAGCCCGAAGATATCCCGCCGCATCGCCCAAAGCTTCGACGGCTCCATCTCCAACCCGATGATGAACAGGAACATCACCACGCCCAGTTCCGCCACATGCAGGATCGCCATCGGGCCCGAGAAAAGCCCAAGGCCAAACGGCCCGATCACCAGCCCCGCGGCCAGGTATCCCAGCACCGACCCCAGCCCGATCCGCTTGAACACCGGCACCGCCACGACCGCCGCGCCCAGAAGCGTCACTACCGAGACCAGATCAACCCCCGCGCTTTCCGTCGCCATGTGCTGCCTCCATGCCAGTGGCGCAGAGTTGGCCGGTCAGGCAGGAAGCGCAACAGGATTCACAGCGTAGGGTGCGCTATGAGCCGCACCGGACGCTCAAGAAACAGGCCCGATCAGACCACCGCCTGCAGTCCCTTCCGCGCCACAATATCCAACAGTCGCGCCGCAGGGCCGGAGGGTACCTTCTTTCCCTGCTCCCACTGCGCCACGGTGCTGCGCGCGACGTTCAGGTAGACGGCAAAAACCGGCTGGCTCACCCGGTTCCGCTCTCGGATCGCACGGATTTCCTCGGCGCTGAACTGCGACGCCTTCGGCAGGGCCAGGGCTTCGATCTCGCGCAGGGTCGCCTTGTCCATCGCGCCGACCTGGTGCAACCCGGTCGCCAAGTCGACAGCCATATCAAGGATTTCACTTTTCCGGCCCATGCCCGGCATCTCCGATCCGTTTCAGGAACCCTTGTTCCAGCAGTGCGGCGATCTGGGCTCCCGTCGCCGTCAAAAGGCTTGCCGCAAGCTGCTTCAACACCGCCCGTTCCGTCGCATCTATGTTCGCCTTCGCGCCCTTGGCAAAACCATGCAGAAAGACCATCCGGTCATGACCGACCTTCCGAAAACAAAGGATCGTCCGGTACCCACCCGACTTTCCCCCACCTTCCCGAGCGACCCGCTTCTTGAACAGATAGCCGCCAAGATCTGCCTCGTACTGACCGGCCGCAACCTCTGCCGCCGCCCGAAGCAACCGCGCGTCGTCGATTCCTTCCTTCTCGGCCCATTTCGCGAACCGCTTTTCCAGAAGAACCACAGCCAATATCTATCACCTGGTGATATAGTTTTCAATCACCAGACTAGGAGTTCAGGGTTAACAGAACGTCACCCCTCGAACACCGCCTCCATCCGCGCGAAGCCCTTCACCTCGATGGGGTTTCCACTCGGGTCCCGGAAGAACATCGTCCACTGTTCTCCCGGCTGGCCCTCGAACCGGACCTGCGGCGGCAGGACGAACTCCACCCCCGCCGCCGTCAGCCGGTCGGCCAGCGCGCGCCAGTCCGGCAGGTGCAGGACCAGCCCCAGGTGCGGCATCGGGACCAGCTTGTCGCCGACCTTCCCGGTGTTCGTCGTGTTGAACGGCTCGCCAAGATGCAGGCTGATCTGGTGGCCGAAGAAATCGAAATCCACCCAGGTCTCCGTGCTGCGCCCCTCCCGGCACCCCAGCACCCCGCCATAGAAGGCGCGGGCCTCGTTCAGGCTGGTCACATGGTAGGCAAGATGGAAGGGGGTCAGCATCGCGGGCACTCCTTTGGGCGGGCCGATCCAACCACGCAAGGCCGCGGGCCGCAACGATCCTTCTCCTCCGCGCGGCGGCCAGAGATTAACATTCCCTGAACGCGCGCGCCCAAGCCATTGATTTCCCTAACGTGGCCAGTCCTGTCCACCGTGGACAGGTCCCCGTTGCCAGTCCGCCCTTTCCCCCCTACCCTCGCCCGCAAACAAGGGAGGACCCCATGACCGACAGACCCCTCGCATTCGAGACGCTTGCCATCCACGCCGGCACCGCGCCGGACCCCGCCACCGGCGCCCGGCAGGTCCCGATCTACCAGTCGACCGCCTTCGTCTTCCGCGACGCCGACCACGCGGCCAAGCTCTTCAACCTGCAAGAGGTGGGCTACATCTACTCCCGCCTGACGAACCCCACCGTTTCGGCCCTCGCGAACCGGGTCGTCGCGCTGGAAGGCGGCGCGGGCGGCATCGCCTGCTCCTCGGGCCACGCGGCCCAGATCATGGCGCTCTTCCCGATCATGCAGCCTGGCCGCAACATCGTCGCCTCGACCAAGCTTTACGGCGGCACGATCCAGCAGTTCTCCAATACCATCCGCAAGTTCGGCTGGTCGGCCAAGTTCGTCGACTTCGACGACCCCAAGGCCATCGAGGCCGCCATCGACGCCGACACCCGCGCGCTCTTCTGCGAGACGATCTGCAACCCGGGCGGAGCGCTCTCCGACCTCCCCGCCATCGCCCGCGTCGCGAACCAGGCCCATATCCCGCTGATCGTCGACAACACCACCGCCAGCCCCTACCTCTGCCGTCCCATCGAACACGGCGCGACGCTCGTCGTCCATTCGGCCACCAAGTACCTGACCGGGAACGGCACGGTGACCGGCGGGATCGTGGTCGACTCGGGGAACTTCAACTGGTCGAAGGACGACAAGTTCCCCTCCCTCTCCCAGCCCGAGCCCGCCTACCACGGCCTCGTCTTCCACCCGACCTTGGGCAACATGGCCTTCACCTTCCACTCCATCGCCATCGGGCTGCGTGACCTCGGCATGACGATGAACCCGCAGGGCGCCCACTACACCCTGATGGGCATCGAGACGCTGGCCCTGCGCATGGACCGCCATGTCCAGAACGCGCAGATCGTGGCCGAATGGCTGGAGCAGGACCCGCGGATCGGGAAGGTGACCTACCCGGGCCTCAAGTCCTCGCCCTACCACAACCTCGCCAAGATGATCACGCCCAAGGGTCCCGGGGCGCTCTTCACCTTCACCGTGAAGGGTGGCTACGAATCCTGCGTGAAGCTCATCGACAACGTGAAGCTCTTCTCCCACGTGGCGAACCTGGGCGACACGCGGTCCTTGATCATCCACCCGGCTTCGACGACGCACCGACAGCTGACCGAAGACGCTCAGGTCCGCGCCGGGGCCGCGCCGGATTCGGTCCGCGTCTCCATCGGGATCGAGGACGTGCGCGACATCATCGCCGACCTCGACCAGGCGCTGGCCAAGGCCACGGCCTGACCGTCGCGCCCCGCCGCTTCAGTCGCCGCCCACGGTGTCCAGCGGCGGGGCCACGAACATCCCCTCCGGCAGCGGGTCGAGCCAGGCGATCCGCCCGCGCGCCTGGACCGGATTGCCCGGGACCCAGGCAAGCGACAGGTCCATCGGCCGGCAGATCTCGCCCACCGTGTCGGCCGTACAGGCTGCGGCCACCTGGTCCAGAAGTACGGCGAGCGCCGCCTCGGGCGAGCTGCTGCCCTCTGCCCCGGCTTCGATCTCCAGGCTGACGACTTGGCTCCGCAACACATGCGCGGCCAGATCGGGAAGCTCGTCCTCGTCCTTCAGCCGGTAGACAAGCTCCAGCTGGAAGCGGGCCGTGCCCTCCGCCTGGTCGACGCTGCCTTCGACGACGCGGGCCGCGTTCACGGCGCAGTCCTGCGCGCCTGCGGCCTGAACCACCGCGCAAAGCCCCTCGGCCACTTTCGGGGCGCGGATATCGGCCAGGACCTCCAGGAAAGCGGGTTCCGGCAGCTTCTCGCCTGCAGCCAGAAGGTCGGACAGGTTGGCCTGACGCTCAAGCCGCAGCCGTCGGCCAGGCACGAACCGCTCTTGCGCAAGGTAGGCCTTGACCTCGTCCTGCGGAACCAGCCCCCCGGTGGGAGAGATCAGCCAGGTCTGCCGCGCCGGCACCGAGGCGGCGGCGGCCGCGGCGACGGGTTCGGACGGGGCGGATTTGGGCAGGGATTGCCAATACTGCCAGCCCGCCGCGCCGAAGCCGATGGTCATCAGCAGAACACCCGTGCCGATCAGCAGGCGCAGCATCAGAACTCGACCCCCTGGCGCAGGTTCGCTAGGTCGCCCGAGGCGAAGGTCGTGGCGATGGCGATGACGCGGGCGGCGAAATCCTCGCCGGGGGCGACCTGGCCGCGGATCTCAACGTAAGCGTCCTGGGTCATCCGGATGCGGGCCCCCTGGATCGAGGAATAGACGGCCTTCGGCTCGGCCTCGCCCGGCTGCGGGCCGACGACCGAGATCGTGCCGCCAAATCCCGCCCGGCTTTCATCCGCGCGCAGGCCGAAGCTGTCACGGAACCAGGTATTGTAGGCCGCGATGCCTTCCTGCATCCCCGCGAAGGTCACCTCGGCTTCTTCCTTGTAGCTGCCCGGACCATTGGCAAGCACCTCGAAGAAGCGATGACCGGGGTTCAGCGCATAGGCAGGCTGGATGCCGCAGGCGGCCAGCGCATCGCCGGGCAGGACTTCGACCGGGACCACCGGGTCCAGATTGGCCACGCCCGACTGAACGCCGCCCAGAAGGACCACCCGCTCGATCCGCGCGCCGGGGGCGAGGTGGATGTTCCAGATCCGGTTGCGCGTGAAGCTTTCCAGAACCAGGTAGACCGGTGCCCGCGTCTCGGTCACGGCGACGTCATAGACCTCGTAGGCAAGGCCTTCGGGCTGCCGGACCTCGGCCTTGCCGAACTCGCGGTAAAGGTTGACGAAAACCTGCACCGCGGCCGCAAGGTCGCTGTCGTTGTAGGTCAGGATCGGCAGATCCAGGCCCGTGGCCCCCGCCGTGACATGTCCGACCGCGGTGCCCTGCAGGGGCGGCGTCAGGCGGCAGCCCGAGATCGGCCGGATCGTCGTCAGTTCGGCTGGGACGTCCGAGCCGACCTTGGTCGAATAGCCGTCGATCACATCGCGGATGAAGACGGGCCGGTTGCCCGACAGTGCAGCGATCGGCCCGGTGACCTCCAGCCCGTCCGGGCCGTCGCGCAGGAAATCCGTCGGTGCGTCACCCTCTCCCGCCGCCCCGCCCATGCCCGCAAATCCGCCCATGCCGGAAGACCCGCCCATGGTCGTGCCGTCCATCATGTCGATGACATAGTCCGGCAGGATCCCCTCGAACGCGCGGGGGCCGAGTGTGACAAGCAGCGTCATGACAAGCAGAATCGCACCGACGATCAACATGCTGATCGGCCCGCGGACCATGGGGAACTGCTCCTGCCTTCTTCTTCTCGTGCCGGTACCTTGCCCGCCGACTTGGGCAACATCATGACGAGACCGGCGGAATCCTTGCGCGATTTCCGCCGGTTGCCGCCATTTCCGCCGTTACTCGGCGATTTCCCAGGTGACCGAGACGTTGGCGACCAGCCCCAGCTCTCCGCCCACCACGGGGACCGGCGACGCCGCGACCGCATCGCGGTACATCGGCGCGGGATCGGTCATCGCCCCGCCGTCGCTGATCGACACCACCTGACCCAGCTTCACCCCCGCCGCCATCGCCAGAAGCTCGGCCTTGTCGCGGGCATCGGCCACCGCCTCCTTCCGCGCTTCGGCATAGGCGGGCTCCGGGTCGGCCAGGCCGAATGTCATCCCGTTCAACGTGTTCGCACCATCCGCCACGGCCGCATCCAGGATCGCCCCCGTCGTGTCCAGCGCGCGCACCCGCACGGTCAGCATGTTCGACGCGACATAGCCCGCGATGGTGGGGGTCGAGCTGTCATAGCCCGACCAGTTCGGGTTGATCGACAGGTTCGAGGTCTGCATGTCCCGCGCCTCGACGCCCGAGGCGGTCAGCCGGGCAATCACCGCGTCGGTGGCCTTGGAATTCTCGGCCAGCGCCTCGGCGGCCGTCGCGCCCTGCGTGGTCACGCCGATCATCAGCGTCGCCATGTCGGGCGCGGCCTCGACGGTTCCGGTGCCGGTCACGGTGATCGTGCGGGAAAGGTCTTCAGCCAGGACGGGCGCGGCCATGGGCAGGGCCAGCGCAGAGCTCAGGACAAGGGCGGACAGGACACGCATCAGGATCTCCTTCGGATTTGCGCGACATTTCGCATCTGTGACGTCCGCCGCAACCGTATCCTTGGTCGTTTTCCTTCCCTTAGGCGAAAAGCTGCTTTACTAAGGCGCCAATCGGCTGGGGCACGTTCCAGCACTTCCAATATCCGTGCTAGACCCGCGACATGAAACCGACATTTGCACTTGACCTGACGAGCGAGACCATCGGTCTTCTGCATCGCACGCCGAAGGGATGGCTTTCGATCGGCGAGGTCGCCTTCGACGCCCCCGACCTGCCCGAGGCGATGGACTACCTGCGCAAGACCGCGCTTGGCCTGTCGCCCCTCGGTGTCGCGACCAAGCTGATCCTGCCGAACAGCCAGATCCTTTATACCGAGATCCACGCTCCCGGCCCCAGCCGCGACGAGAAGCGCCGCCAGATCGCCGCCGCGCTGGAAGGCCGCACGCCCTATGCCGTCGAGGATCTGGTCTTCGACTGGTCCGGCAAGGGCGCGACCGTCAAGGTTGCCGTCATCGCCCGCGAGACGCTGGAACAGGCCGAGGGCTTCGCGGTCGAGCATCGGCTGAACCCGGTCTCCTTCGTCGCGATCCCCGAGGAAGGCACCTTCGTTGGCGAACCCTGGTTCGGCCCGACGACCGCCGCCGCCTCGATCCTGGCCGAGGACGAGACGGTGGACCGCGACCGCGAGCCGGTCTCGATCCTCCAGCGCGAGCTTCCCAAGGCCGAGCCCGCAGCCGCCGCACCGGAAGCTGCGCCCGAACCGACACCCGAGCCCGAGCCCGAGCCCGAGCCCACTCCCGAACCGACCCCCGAACCCCAGCCGGACCCCGTGCTGGAGACCCCGGCCGAGCCGAAGGCACAGTCGACCGCTCAGGCCGCCGCGACCGTGGATGATGACCTGCCGGGCCTTGCCGAGGCGCTGGAGGCCGAAGTGCCGGCCCAGACCCCAGCCGCCCCGGCGCCCGTTGCATCCGCCCCCGAACCGGCCCCGCTGGCCGAGGACGAGCCCGAGGCCATCCTGGCCCGCGAGGCTGCCGCCGAGGCGTCCCGTGCCAAACCTGCCCCGGCGCCCACTGCCGCCACGCCGGAAGAAGCCCCCTTTGCCCATGTGACGGACACCTCGGCCTTTCCGGACGGCGACGACCTGCCCGCTGCAGCATCGGCCCGCAAGCTTTCGGTCGATGATCTCGACGACGACATCCCGCCTGCCCCGCCATCGGCCGCCATGGTGGCCTTCGCCAGCCGTCGCGCCGCCGCGGCCGAGGGTGCCGCCCGTCCCGTCGATGGCGTGACCCGCACCGCGGCCCCGCCCGCCGGCGCAAAGCCCGCCCCGGCGGCGCGGCCGGCCAACGGCAAGGGTTTCCCCGGCCTGGTGACCTCTCCCTCGATCCCGGGCACGCGGGCGAAGCCGAAGCTGAAGGGCGGCGACATCCCGCGCCCCGCCATCGGTGGCCCGACTACCGTGAAGTCCCCCACCCGCCCCGGCGGCACCTTCGGCGCAGTCGCTCCGGCCAAGAAGCGCACCGGCACCATGTTCATGGTGATGGTCGGGCTTCTGCTCCTGTTCCTGGCCCTGGTCGCGGCCTGGGCCTCGTATTTCGTCGGCGGCAACGGTGCCCCGACCGAAGACACGGCCGCCGCAGCGGACAGCCTGCCGGGCGTCGACGACGAGATGCTCGCCGACATGCAGGACCCGGAAGGGATGACCGATCCGCTCCCCGAAGCCGAGGGAACGGCCACCGCCAGCGTCGAAGAGCTTGCGACCGAAAGCCTGCCGGTGAACATCGGCGGAGAGGACGCGTCCGCCGAAACCGCAGCCGCCGACCCCGCGGCTGATGCCGCCACCGAGGACACCGCCGCAGCCGTTGCCCTGGACGACCCGGCGGTCGAGCCCGACCCGGCGACCTTGGAAGAGACGGCCGAGGTCCTGCCCGAACCCGCTCCCGAACCTGCGCCCGAAACCGCCGTGGCCACCGATGTCTCGGCCGCCACTGCCCCGGTCGAGGATCAGGACGAGATCTTCCTCTCCGCGATGGACGCGCCGCCCCCTGCCCTGGACGCGCTGGCCCTCCCCGCGCTGGCCGAGACGCGGGACATCCTGCCCGATCCCGTGATGCCGCCGCCGGCGCCGGGAACCGTCTACAAGTTCGACGCCAACGGGCTGTTGATGCCCACGCCCGACGGGATCATGTCGCCCGAGGGCGTCTTCCTCATCGCCGGGAAGCCCCCGCTTGTGCCCCCCGTCCGCAGCGAGGCAGCGACCGCCGCCGCCCTCGCCGCCGCTCCGGCTGCCGCGCCCGAGGCCGCCGCCGAGGCAACCGCCGATGCCGCCTCGACCACCGCCACCGTCGCCGATGCCTCGCTCGTCACTGCGGGCGACGACGCCGCGCCGGCCGCCGAACTCCCTCCGGCCGATCCCGCGATGGCCGGCTTCCGGCCGCGCCCGCGGCCCGAGGGACTGGCGCCCGCCCCCGCCGACGATGCCGCCCTTACGCCCGAGATCGCGGCCGAATTCGCAGGCCTCCGCCCGCTGCCCCGCCCCGCCAGCGTGACCGCCGCTGCCGCCGCCGCTGCGCCGGCCGAACCGGCCGACCTGGGTGCCCAAGCCGCGTCACTGACCGCGCAGGCCGAGGCGAAACTGGCCGAGGCTGCCGCGCTTGAGGCGCAGAACCCCTCGATCGTCGCCATCTCGATGCGGCCCGCCGCGCGCCCGAACGACTTCTCTGCCGCCGTCGAAGCCGCCGTGGCCGCCGCCGTCCGCGAGCCTGCCCCGGAAGCGGAAGTCGAGGTCGCCGCCGCCGCCGCCGCGCCCGAGGCCAAACCCGAGGAGATGGCCGAACTCGATGAACCCGAACCCGCACGGGCGGCCCCCTCCATCCCGACCAAGGCGAGCGTGGCGAAGCAGGCGACCTTTGCCAACGCGATCAACCTGTCCAAGCTGAACCTGATCGGCACCTACGGCACCGACTCGCGCCGCTACGCGCTGGTCCGGCAGTCGAACGGGAAGTACAAGAAGGTGAAGGTGGGCGACCGGATCGACGGCGGCACGATCAAGGCCATCACCGAGACCGAGGTCCGCTACCAGAAGGGCGGGCGGCTCATCAGCCTGAAGATGCCGAAGGCCTAAGGCGCGCTCCTCATGCGGCTTTGTCTTCTCGGCGCCGGCGCACCGGCCCGGGACGAGTGACGAAGTCACAGACAAGCCTATGGTTCACAGGACGTAAACGTTCACAAGCAACCCCTTGATCTCAAAGAGCTGCCTGCCGCTGTCCTGCGTGGACAAGGGGCCTCAACCGGCGGCGACCCCGGCTTCGGCAAAGGTTGCCATCCCGGAATGGCAGGCGACCGCCCCCTGCACCACCCCGATCGCCAGCGCCCCGCCCGAGCCTTCTCCAAGCCGCAGGCCCAGCGACAGAAGCGGCTCCTTGCCAAGCTTCTCCAGCAGCCGCGCATGTGCGCCCTCGGCGCTTTGATGGCCCGCGACGCAATGGTCGAGCGCCCCCGGCACGGCTTTCTCCAGCACCGCCGCTGCCGCGCAGGCGATGAACCCGTCCAGGATCACCGGCACCCGCGCCATCCGCGCACCCAGGATCGCGCCCGCCATCGCGGCGATCTCGCGCCCGCCAAGGCAGCGCAGCACTTCCAGCGGGTCCGACAGCAGCGCCTTGTGCCGCTCCACCCCCGCCGCGACGGCGGACTCCTTCCGGCGCAGCCCCTCGTCATCCACCCCGGTGCCGCGCCCGGCCCAGCCGACGCCGCCGAAAAGCGCCGTCGCGATGGCCGCGGCGGCGGTGGTGTTGCCGATCCCCATCTCGCCCGCGACGAAAAGGTCTGCCTCGGGATCAACCGCCTCGAAGCCCTTGCGCAGCGCCGCCACCACCTCGGCCTCGGTCATCGCCGGAGCTTCCGTGAAGTCCGCCGTGGGCCGGTCGAGGTCCAGCGCGTGGACGTCCAGCTTGGCGCCGAAGGCCTTGGCCAGCTGGTTGATGGCCGCTCCACCGTGGGCAAAGTTCGCCACCATCTGCACCGTCACTTCGGCCGGAAAGGCCGAGACGCCCTTGGCGGTCACGCCATGATTTCCGGCAAAGATCGCGATCTGCGGATTCGAGGCGCGCGGCCGGTCCGTCCCCTGCCACCCCGCCATCCAGATCGCCAGCTTCTCCAGCCGCCCCAACGCGCCCGGCGGCTTGGTGAGCTGCCCGTTCCGCGCCTCGGCCGCCGCGATGGCAGCCTGGTCAGGGGCCGGAAGCTTCGCCAGCAATGCACGGACATCGGCAAGGGTCTGGAACGGCATCGTCTTCTCCGGATTGAACCTTTTCGCGTCTGGGGCTACCCCAAGGGGGACCTGAACGCCAGCCGGGATAAGCCGCTTTGCTCCCAATCCGCGACATCGCCCTTCGGCTGCCGTCCGACCTTCTGTCGGCCTTCGCCCTTCTCTCCCGGCTTCCGCTGCCGAACCATCAGGGCACCGGCGCCGCCTCGGCCTGGGCCTGGCCCGTGGTCGGAGCCGTCCTCGGCGCGCTCGGAGCGGCAGTGGCCACGGGGCTCCTTTGGCTGGGCGTCACGCCCGGGGTCGCCGCGGCCCTGGTCCTGGCCCTTGGCGCGATGCTGACGGGCGGCCTGCACGAGGACGGGCTGTCGGACACGGCGGACGGACTTTACGGCGGCTGGACGCGGGAACGGCGGCTGGAGATCATGAAGGACAGCCGGGTCGGCAGCTACGGCGTCCTGGCGCTGGTCCTGGTCACGCTCGCCCGCTGGGCGGGATTGACGGCGGTGCTGGTCTTTGGCGGCCATTGGGCTGCGCTGGTGGCCACGGGGGCGCTATCCCGCGCGCCAATGGCACTGGTGATGGCGCTTCTGCCGAACGCGCGCGGGTCGGGGTTCAGCCATGCCACGGGCCGCCCAAGCGCAGCGACGGCACTGGTGGGCCTGGTGCTGGCCGTGGCCCTTGCAGCCGCCCTGACCGGGTGGTCCGCCGTGCCCCTCGTTTTCGCCACGCTGGCCGTCACGCTTTGGCTGGCCTTCACTGCGCTGCGCAAGATCGGCGGGCAGACGGGGGACATCCTGGGCGCGTCCCAGCAACTGGCCGAGGTCGCCTGCCTGGCCGTCCTGTCCGCCCGGGTCTGAAGGGGGGACCGATTTCTTCGAAGAAATCGGACCGGAATTTTTGAAAATTCCGGTTCCCGGGCGACAGAATGCACAGCTTCTCTGCGCCCTGCCCCTCTGGCCTTTGCGGCCCGCCCGCGCTAGAGGGGCAGTGAGAGCTTGCGAGGCACACATGTCCGAATATTCCGACGCCATTTCCACGACCGAAGAGATCATCGAGGACGCCCGCAACGGGCGGATGTTCATCCTGGTCGACCACGAAGACCGCGAGAACGAGGGGGACCTCGTGATCCCGGCCCAGATGTGCACACCGAACGCGATCAACTTCATGGCCACACATGGCCGGGGCCTGATCTGCCTGGCGCTGACCTCGGACCGGGTGGACCAGCTGGGCCTGCAGCTGATGGACCGGAAGAACTCCAGCCGTCATTCCAGCGCCTTCACCTTGTCGATCGAGGCGGTCGAGGGGATTTCGACCGGCATTTCTGCCGCCGACCGCGCGCGGACCGTCGCCGTGGCGACCGACCCGACCAAGGGGGCCGCCGACATCGCCTCCCCCGGGCACATCTTCCCGCTGCGCGCCCGCGACGGCGGCGTGCTGGTCCGCGCGGGCCATACCGAGGCGGCGGTGGACGTCTCGCGGCTTGCGGGCCTGAACCCCTCGGGCGTGATCTGCGAGGTGATGAACGACGACGGCACGATGGCGCGCTTGCCCGACCTCATCAAGTTCGGCCAGAAGCACGGGATCAAGATCGGCACCATCTCGGACCTGATCGCCTACCGCCGCAAGCATGACAACCTGGTCAAGGAACGCTCGGTGAAGGCCGTCACCTCGGTCCACGGCGGCGACTGGCTGATGCGGGTCTTCACCGACGACCTGCAGGGGGCTGACCACGTCGTCCTGACCAAGGGCGACCTCTCCACGCCCGAGCCGGTTCTGGTCCGCGTCCATGCGCTGAACCCGCTGGAGGACGTCCTTGGCCTCGGCGAAGGCTCGGACCTACCCGCCGCCATGCGGATCATCGCGGCCGAGGGTCGCGGGGTGGTCGTCCTTCTGCGCGACACGACGATGAAGATGGTCGAGGACGGCGAGCATTCGCCCCAGACCCTGCGCCAGTACGGAATCGGGGCGCAAATCCTGTCAGCCTTGGGTCTGTCGGCGATCACGCTGGTCACGAACTCGGCCCAGCCCAAGCTTGTCGGCCTTGAAGGCTATGACCTGACCATCGCGGGCACCCGCGCGATCAAGGAGTAAGCCATGGCCACCGCCGAGACGCACTACACCCTGCCGCTTCCCAGCTTCGACAAGCCGGTGAAGCTTCTGATCGTGGTGGCGCCCTATTACAAGGACATCGCCGACAACCTCGTCGCCGGGGCGAAGGCGGTGGGCGAGGCCTGCGGGGCCGAGGTTGACCTGGTGGAAGTTCCCGGCGCGCTGGAGATCCCGACGGCCATCGCGATGGCGCAGCGGCTGGCGGACTATGACGCCTTCGTGGCGCTTGGCTGCGTCATCCGGGGCGAGACGACGCATTACGACACGGTCTGCAACGATTCCTCTCGCGCGATCAGCCTTCTAGGCCTGCAGGGCGCCTGCATCGGCAACGGGATCCTGACGGTGGAGAACCGGGCGCAAGCGGAGATCCGGGCCGACCCCATGGGCCAGAACAAGGGCGGCGGGGCGGCGGCTGCGGCCTTGCATCTGGTGGCCTTGTCGCGCAAATGGGCCGGCAAGACCAAGGGGATCGGTTTCAGGGCATGACGACCGCCAGACGTGACGAAAAGCGCCAGATGAAATCCGCCAGCCGGCTTTATGCCGTGCAGGCGCTCTTTCAGATGGAAAGCTCGGGCCAGACGGTCGAGGCCGTGACGCGCGAGTTCGAGACGCACCGCTTTGGCGCGACCTACGAGGAAGGCGAATTCGCCGAGGGCGACGTCGACCATTTCCGCGCCGTGGTGGGCTCGGCGGTGAACTGGCAGGCGAAGATCGACCAGCTGACCGACCGCGCCCTCGTCGCGGCCTGGCCCATCGACCGGATCGACCCGGTGCTGCGCGCTCTCTTCCGCGCGGCGGGGGCCGAGCTGGTGGACATGGCGACGCCCCCCAAGGTGACGATCACCGAATATGTCGACGTGGCCAAGGCCTTCTTCCCCGACGGGAAAGAGCCGAAGTTCGTCAACGCCGTTCTTGACCACATGGCGCGCGAGGCCAAGCCCGAGGCTTTCTGACGCGTCAAAGGATTGTCCGAAACGATGAAGGAGCCTTCTCCATGCGTCTTCTGCCTCTCCTTGCCGGCCTTGCCATGACCGCCTGCACCGCCCAGGCCCAGGACCCCTCGGGCGTCACCTGGACGCTTCGGGCGCTTGACGGCCAGCCCGTCGACATCCCCGCCACCCTGACTATCGGCGCTGCCGGAGAGGTCTCGGGCAAGGCGCCCTGCAACAGCTACGGCGGCCGGAACCTCGGCACCCTACCCGAGATGAAGCTCTCGCCCCTGCGCGTCACCCGCATGGCCTGCGACCGCCTGGCCGACGAGGACGTCTATTTCGACGCCCTGACCGCGATGACGCGGCTGGAACGGAAGGACGACCGGACCCTGGTCCTGACCGCCCCCGATGGTCGCAGCATGGAATTCACGCTGGCACCTTGAGACCTTTGGACTTCGGGTCCCCGGGGCTGGACGAACGCGGCATGGCACCGCATATCCGCTGAAGTTTTCCCCCGTGAACCGAGGTCCCATGTCCCCCCGCGCTGCCGTTGCCGCCTTTCTCGACCGCCCGACCGTCTCGCGCTTCATCATCGCCGTCATCCTGATCAACGCCGTCACCCTGGGGCTTGAAACCTTCCCCGAGGTCATGGCGCGGGCGGGGACGCTGATACTCGCCATCGACCGGATCTGCCTGGCGATCTTCGTCGTCGAACTGGTCCTGCGGCTGTACGCGCAAGGTCTGCGCTTCTTCCGGTCCGGCTGGAACGTCTTCGACTTCACCATCATCGCGATCTCGCTGCTTCCGGCCACCGGCAGCTTCTCGGTCCTGCGGGCGATGCGGATCCTGCGGGTCCTGCGCGTTGTCTCGGCCGTCCCGTCGCTCCGCCGGGTGGTCGACGGGCTGGGCCGGGCATTGCCGGGCATGGGGTCGGTCTTCCTTCTGATCCTGATCATCTATTACATCGCGGCCGTCATGGCGACGAAGCTCTTCGGGGCCAGCTTCCCGCAATGGTTCGGCAGCCTGACCGCCACGTCCTTCACGCTGTTCCAGATCATGACGCTGGAAGGCTGGTCGGGAGAGATCGTGCGCCCGGTGATGGAGGTCTATCCCTACGCCTGGGCCTTCTTCGTGCCCTTCATCCTGATCACCACCTTCGCGGTCCTGAACCTGATCGTGGGCCTCATCGTGAACTCGATGCAGGAAGCCGCCAGCGAGGCCGAGGAACAGCGCGACCAGGCCTTCGAGGCCAAGGTGATGGAGCGGCTGGCCGCCATCGAACGGAAGCTCGACGCCAGGGGCTGAAGGCGGGCCGCCTACCGGTTGGCCGCGTAAAGCGAGGCCGCGCGGTCGAAGAACCGGGCGCGGGCGGCGGGGCCTTCCATCATGATCTCGTGCTCGGCCCCGGGATAGAGGTCCAGCTGACCCGTGGCCCAGCCCGCCATCCGAAGGTGGATCGGCGGAACATCCACCACCTTTTCCGCCGTGCCCAGGGCGCAGATCGTCGGCACAGGCGGCGCGGGCATCCGCGCCAGCGCCGCGCATTCGACCAGCGCCGCCTTCAGCCAGGCGATGGACGGGCCACCAAGGGCCAGGTCGGGCACCTCCACCACCTGGCGGCGCATGTAGTCCCACATCTCCGGGTCGGTCGTCAGCACATTGCCCTGGAAGGGCTGGGTCGCCAGATAGGCCTGCCCTCCCGTCGTCGGCGCGTAGCGGTGCGCGATCCCAAGCGGCCGGGCCAGCGCCCCCACGACCGAGGCCACGGGCCGCAGCCAGGCCGCCATCGCGATCCCCCACATGGGGGCCGAGAACACCGCGGCCCGGATCCGCAGCCCGCGCATCAGGGCGCGAAGCCCGATGCAGCCGCCCATCGAATGCGCCATCAGGTAGAATGGCTGCGGCAGTCCTGCCTCGGTGGCAGCGGCCAGCATGGCATCCATGTCTTGCTGGTACTCGTCGAAGTCACCCACATGTCCGACCATCCGGTCGGGCAGCGCGCGGTCGGCAAGGCCCTGCCCGCGCCAGTCGATGGTGATGACCGAAAAGCCTCGCGCCACCAGATCCCCGGCAGCGCGGCCGTATTTCTCGACGCATTCCGTCCGGCCCGGCAGCAGAAGCACCGTGCCCCTGTCCCCCGCGCGCCACCAGGCGACGCGGATCCGCGCCTGGCCGGCCTTCAGCCAGACACAGACGGCCCCGGGCGGCCCGTCAGCCAGCGCCGCGTGGAACGGCGCCTCGGAGAGCGTGGTGTCCTTCACCCCAGGACCGAGCCGAGCTTCATCGCCATGCCCATGCTGCCATCGACAGACAGTTTCCCGGACATGAAGGCCATCGTCGGGTTCATCTCGCCATCCAGGATCGCGCGAAACACGTCCGCGTCGGCGGTCAGCGTCACGTCGGCTTCGTCGTCGCCCGCGCGAACGCCCGCGTGGTCCAGCATGATCGCCCCTTCGCCCGGGATGACGAACTTGGCCACCCCGTCGAACCCGCCGGACAGTTTCGCGGACAGTGCCTTCACGGCCGCATCGATCATTTCGCTCATTGCAAAGTCTCTCCTTCGTGACCCTGGCGCCACTGGATATCTGGCGCGGATCGGCTACTTTGCAGTTATGGGTATCCGCGCCGCCATTCTCAATCGTATCGTTGCGGCACTTGTTCCGCTTTTCCTGACTTGCGCGCCGGTTATTGCCGAGGATGTCGCCAAGCTCGACGGGTTGTTCGAACGCCTCAAGACCGCAGGCGAGGATGAGGCCGGGCGGATCGAGACCGAAATCTGGATCGAATGGTCGAAATCCGGCTCCCCGGCAATGGACCTGCTGCTTCAGCGCGGCAAGGATGCGATGAACCTTGGCGACACCGCCGCGGCCATCGAGCATTTCACGGCCGTCATCGACCAGGCCCCCGACTTTGCCGAAGCCTGGAACGCCCGCGCCACGGCCTATTACATGGCCGGCGACTTCGGCCCCTCGGTCGCGGACATCGGCAAGGTCTTGACCCTGAACCCCCGCCATTTCGGGGCGCTCTCCGGTCTTGCGATGATTCTCGAGGAAACCGGCCGGCCCGAACGCGCGTTGGAGGTTTACAAGGCTGCGCTCGCCATCCATCCCCATCTCGAAGGCGCAGCCGAAGCGATCGAGCGTCTGGAGACCGAGGCCGAGGGCCAGGAGCTTTAAGTCATGGACGCCACCCGGCGGGTGACGGCGGTCCTTGGGCCGACGAACACAGGCAAGACCCATCACGCGATCGAGCGGATGCTGTCCCATCGGACCGGCGTGATCGGCCTGCCTTTGCGGCTTCTGGCGCGCGAGGTCTACGACCGCATCGTCGCCAAGGTCGGCCCCTCGGTCGTGGCGCTGGTGACGGGCGAGGAACGGATCGTCCCCGACCGCACGCAATACTGGGTCTGCACCACGGAAGCGATGCCCCTGGAGATCGGCGCCGATTTCGTCGCGGTGGACGAGATCCAGCTTTGCGCCGATGCCGACCGGGGGCATGTGTTCACCGACCGCCTCCTCCGCGCGCGGGGGCTGAACGAGACGCTTTTCCTTGGCTCCGACACCATGCGGGGGGCCATCGCGGGCCTTGTGCCGCATGTGACGTTCCTGAAGCGCGACCGGATGTCCACGCTGAAATATGCAGGCTCGAAGAAGATCAGCCGGATGCCGGAACGGTCGGCCATCGTCGGGTTCTCCGTGGAAAACGTCTATGCGATTGCCGAACTGATCCGCCGCCAGAAGGGCGGTTGCGCGGTGGTGATGGGCGCGCTGTCCCCCCGGACGCGAAACGCTCAGGTCGCTTTGTACCAGAACGGCGATGTGGACTATCTGGTGGCGACGGATGCCATCGGCATGGGCCTGAACCTCGACATCAAGCACGTCGCCTTCTCGGCCACCGCCAAGTTCGACGGCCGCCGGATGCGCGCGCTTTACCCCCAGGAACTCGCCCAGATCGCCGGCCGCGCCGGACGGCATACCGAGGACGGGACCTTCGGCGTCACGGGTGAAGTGCGTCCCTTCGACGAGGAAACCGTCGAGGCCATCGAGACCCACCGCTTCCAGCCGGTGAAGAAGCTTCACTGGCGGAACGAATCGCTCGACTTCGGGTCCGCCGAACGCCTGATCCGCAGCCTGGAAGAACCCACCTACAACGACTGGCTCACCCGCGCGCGGGATGCCGATGATCTTCTGGCGCTGAAGGCGCTATCGGCGCTGCCCGAGGTGCAGGACCGCCTGACCGAACCGAAACGCGTCCAGCTTCTGTGGGACGTCTGCCGCATCCCCGACTTCCGCTCCTCGACCGGGCCGGAACACACCACGCTCCTGACCCGGATCTTCGAATTCCTCGTCGGACGCGGCCTTGGCGGGGGCCGCATTCCCTCGGACTGGCTCGCCACGGCGATCAAGCGCATCGACAAGACCGAAGGCGACATCGACACATTATCGCGCAGATTGGCCTATATCCGCACCTGGACCTACGTCACTCAGCGGAAAAACTGGGTCGAAGACGAAAGCCATTGGCGCGAGGAAACCCGCGCTGTAGAAGACCGCCTGTCGGACGCGCTCCACGCGGCACTGACCCAACGATTTGTTGACCGGCGGACCTCTGTTCTCCTCCGCCGGTTGAAGCAGAAGGAGGCTCTCGTGGCCGAAGTGAACGACAAGGGCGAAGTGACGGTCGAGGGCGAATTCGCCGGGAAACTGGAGGGCTTCCGCTTCAAGCAGGACGCCAGCGCCACGCCCGATGCCGCCCGCACGCTTGCGCAGGCCGCGATCCAGGCGCTGAAGCCGGAATTCCACCTGCGCGCCGACCGCTTCTACAACGCGCCGGACACCGAGCTGGACTTCACCGAACAGGGCGGCCTCATGTGGGGAACCAACGCGGTGGGCAAGCTCGTGAAGGGCACGGAGCCTGCCAAGCCCACGGTCGAGGCCTTCGTCGACGAAGAAGCCGGTCCCGAGGTAGTGGAAAAGGTCCGCCGCCGCCTGCAGCACTTCATCGACCGCAAGGTCGCCGCGCAGTTCGAACCGCTCCTGAACATGTCCCGCGACGAGACGCTCACCGGCCTCGCCCGCGGCTTCGCCTTCCGCCTGACCGAGGCGATGGGCGTCCTGCCGCGCGAGCAAGTGGCCGCCGAGGTCAAGGAACTCGACCAGGACGCCCGCGGCGCGCTGCGCAAGCACGGCGTCCGCTTCGGCCAGTTCACCATCTTCCTCCCCGCCCTCCTGAAGCCCGCGCCGACCCGGCTGCGGCTGGTGCTGTGGTCCTTGTGGAACGGTCTGCAGGAATTCCCCGAATCCCCGCCTCCGGGTCTGGTGACGATCCCGAACGTCCAGGAAGTGCCGAAGATGCACTACACGCTCGCGGGCTATCACCCTGCAGGCGCCCGCGCGATCCGCATCGACATGCTGGAACGCCTGGCCGACATCCTGCGCCAGAAGGATTCCCGCGCCGGGTTCGAGGCCACGCCTGACATGCTGTCGATCACCGGCATGACCCTGGACCAGTTCGCCGACCTGATGGGCGGTCTCGGCTACAAGGGCGAAAAGGCCGAACGCCCGAAGGTGAAAGCCGAGGTCGCCAAGACCCCCGAGATCTCCGAGGAAGCCGCCGCCGCCATCGCCGCGGGCGTGCCGATCCCCGAGGAGGTTTCGATCCTCGCCCCCGTGGCCGAGCCGGAGCCCGAAGCCGCACCCGAGATGGAGGCCTTCTACACCTTCACCTGGGCGCCGAAGCCCCGCCACCCGCGCCCCGAACGCGGCCCGCGCCCTGAGCGGAAAGAGGGCGCGCCCCGTGGCGATCGCCCGCAAGGCGAGCGTCCCCAAGGCGACCGTCCGCGCCGCGAAGGCCAGGGCGACCGGCCCAAGCATGACCGGCCGAAAGGCGACCGGCCCAAGGGCGACTTCAAGGGCAAGCCCAATCGCGACGACCGGCAAAAGTCGTTCGAGGCCCGCCCACCGCGGCCCGAAAAGCCCATCGACCCCGACAACCCCTTCGCGGCACTCCTCGCGCTCAAGGGCAAGGTCTGATTGGCCGGGCCTTCCGGCAAGCCTGATCCAGCCGCTGCGCCGAAGCTGCGGCTGGACAAATGGCTCTGGCAGGCCCGGTTCTTCAAATCCCGCACGATTGCCGCCGAGGTGATCGCCGAGGGCCACGTCCGCGTGAACGGCACCCGCGTCTCGCGCCCCGGCCGCGAGGTGATGGAAGGCGACACCCTCACTTTCCCGCAAGGCCGCCGCATCCGCGTCATCCGCATCACCGCCCTTGGCCAAAGGCGCGGCCCCGCGACCGAGGCCCAGGGCCTCTACCTGGACCTCGACCCATCTGCCGCACCGCCGGACGGTTCAGACAGTCTTGAATGATCCGGCGGCCTGCCTTAGTCAGGCGCAAACCCTTCCTGAAGGCCCACGCCCATGACCTACGTCGTCATCGACAACTGCATCGCCTGCAAATACACCGACTGCGTCGAGGTCTGCCCGGTCGACTGCTTCTACGAGGGCGAGAACATGCTGGTCATCCACCCGGATGAATGCATCGACTGCGGCGTCTGCGAACCGGAATGCCCCGCCGACGCAATTCGCCCGGACACGGAACCGGACATGGAGGAATGGGTTTCCTTCAACAGGAAATACGCCGTCCAGTGGCCGGTGATCGTGACCAAGAAGGACCCGCTGCCCGGCTACGAGGAACGGGATGGCGAGACCGGGAAACGGGAAAAGTACTTCTCCGAGGCCCCTGGCACGGGCGGCTGAGGACGTATGCGATTCGGGCATATCTGTGGCCCCGAATCGGTGACAACGCGTAAAGTAGCGACATAACAAGACGTTAGTCCTGAACTGCCCGGTTTCGCGGCAGTTGGAATCAGGCGCGTTTTGTGTTATTGTTCGTTTACAAAGCAAGCACGGATGCCTGACCGAAGGCTTGGGGTAGCTCCTCAGCCGCAAATCATTGTGACAATCCAGCTCCACTCGCCTGGACCTTGGTTCAGGGCGCGCGGGGTCTTTGTCGCGGTAAGGCATCCCTACTGGGGAATCGTGAATGACCAAGTCGAAGAAGCCTGAATTCCGCCCGAACGATTTCGTGGTCTACCCGGCGCACGGCGTCGGCAAGATCATCTCGATCGAGGAACAGCAGATCGCCGGGATTCAGCTGGAGCTTTTCGTCATCTCCTTCGAGAAGGACAAGATGACCCTGCGCGTCCCCACCCACAAGGCGGTGGAAATCGGCATGCGCGCGCTGTCGGCTCCCGACGTGGTGACCAAGGCGCTCGACACGCTGAAGGGCAAGGCCAAGGTCAAGCGCGCGATGTGGTCGCGCCGCGCCCAAGAATATGAGCAGAAGATCAACTCCGGCGACCTCCTCTCGATTGCCGAGGTCGTCCGCGACCTGCACCGCACCGACGACCAGCGCGAGCAGTCGTACTCCGAGCGTCAACTCTACGAAGCCGCGCTCGAACGCCTGACCCGCGAAGTCGCCGCCGTCTCGGGCGTGGATGAGGCCGGTGCCGCGAAGCAGGTCGACAGCGTCCTGGTTGGCCGCGCGGCCTGATCTTTCGGGGTCATGGAATGTTGAACGGCGGTCTTTCGGGGCCGCCGTTTTCCATTTGTGTCACGCAGGTCTGGCTTCCATCCGGATGATCCGACCCCACTCGGTGTCTTCCTCCGGCCCCACGACCTGAAAGCCCGCCTTCCTGTAGGCCGCAATCGCACGGGCATTCGCCGGATGCGGGTCCGTGCCGATCACCGGCGCGCCCGCTGCGAAAAGCTCGGCGATCCTTTGGCGCAGGAACGCGCTTCCATGCCCGCGACCGACCATGCCGGGGTCGCCGATGAACTGGTCCACCCCGCGCGAACCCTCGGGAAGGTAGCCGAAATGGTGCCCCTCCCACCCCTTCACGTCATAATCCTGCATGAACGCAAAGGGGACGCCATCCCATTCCACGATCCAGAGCGCGACACGCGGATCCTGCAGGTCCGTGGCGTCGTAGGGATCTTCGTCGTCCCACCACTCCCGGACATGAGCTTCGGCCAGCCAACGACGCAGCAAGTCCAGGTCTCCAAGCGTTGCGGCGCGAAAACGATACGGCCCGGCAGTCATGCCCCGGCCGCGAAGTACCGTTCCGCCGGCAGATACCCCGCCAGCCGCCCTGCCGCGCACCAGTCGCGCTCCAGCCCCAGGTCGCCCACCAGGATCACCCGGTCCGACGGCAGCTTGCCCAGCGCGGCGCGCACCCGGTCCCGCATCTCGCCAAACCCCGCCAGGGCGTATGGCGCGGGGAAAACCCCGTCCAGCACCGGATTGGCCGCCTCGACCATCCCCGGCGTCAGCGGCGCCACCGCCAGCGCGAGCCGCCTGCAGTGTACCTCGGCCAGTTTCATCGCCCGCTCCGGAGGCATCGCCGGGCTCAGAAGCGAAACCCGCAAGGCGTTCGACGAAAACAGGAACGCCACCACGTCATGCCCGGTCGCCGCCCGCACTCCGGCGTAGGTCCTGTAGTCCAGCCCCAAGGCCTTGGCCCGCTTCACCCGCGTCCGCACCACTTCGACCGGCAACACCGGCAACAAACGCTCCCGCGCCACGGACCAGCAGTGCTTTCGCCATCTGACCCCACCGTCCATCGACGGCCCGCCGTTATGCCCGACCTCGCCCATCAGCAGCTCCGAACAATTCGACTAAAATTTGCTTTCACATTTGCACAAATATCCTGCGGGGGTCCGGGGGTGCAAAACCCCCGGCCCGACCTCAGTCGTACTCCCGCAGCCGCGCCACGTAGCGGGCCATCGTGTCGACCTCGAGGTTCACGCGGTCCCCGACGGCCACCTCGCCCCAGGTCGTCACCTCTTGCGTATGCGGGATCAGGTTCACCCCGAACTCCGCCCCCGCCACCTCGTTGACCGTCAGCGACGTCCCGTTCAGCGCCACCGATCCCTTCGGAGCGATGAACCGGGCCAAAGCCTCGGGCGCGCGAAAGGTCACGCGGACCGAACCGCCCTCATGTCGCACCCCCACCACCTCGGCCAGGCCATCGACATGGCCCGACACGATATGCCCGCCGAGCTCATCCCCGACCTTTAGCGCGCGCTCAAGGTTCACCCGCTTGCCCGGATTCCAGCCGCCGACGTTCGTCTTCGACACCGTCTCGGCGCTGATCTCGACGTCGAACCAGTTCTGCGGGTCGCTCCCCAGGGCAACGACCGTCAGGCAGACCCCGTCGCAGGCGATCGACGCGCCGATGTCGATTCCGCCGACATCGTAGCGCGTGGCGATCCGCGCGCGCAGATCGCCGGTGACTTTGGTGTCGACGATCCGGCCGACGTCGGTGACAATTCCGGTGAACATGGGTCTCTCCCGCCTTTCCTGTCAGGTAAAGCCCCCCTGCCCCGCTGGCAAGCCTCGAGCCCGGGACGGCTTGCAAATCGGGCAGTCTCAGGCATCCTTCGTCCAGGATCGTCCCCGACAGGCGTCACGTGACCCGACCCGCCCGCCGCTTCCTTTTCCTGCAGGGCCCCCACGGCCCCTGGTTCCACCGTCTGGCGCGACAGCTTCGCGCCTCCGGGGCCGAGGCCTGGCGCGTGGGCTTCAACCTCGGGGACCGGGCGTTCTGGCCGGGACGGGGCTACATCGCGTTCAAGGACAGCCACGATCTCTGGCCCGACCGCTGCGCCGCGCTTCTCGACCAGCTTCGCATCACCGATCTCGTGGTCTACGGCGACACCCGTCCGATCCACGCGGCGGCCGTGCGGCTGGCCCAGGCCCGAGGCATCACCGTCCATGTGTTCGAGGAAGGCTATCTCCGCCCCTACTGGGTGACCTACGAACGGGGCGGCGCCAACGGCCTTTCCCGGCTGATGGACCTGTCCGTCGGGCAGATGCAGACGGCGCTTCTGCAGGTCGACCCCGACCTGCCGACCCCGCCCGCCACCTGGGGCGACATGCGCGAGCACATGTTCTGGGGCGCGCTCTACCACGGCTGCGTGGCGCTGGGGGGGCGCGCCTACCGCAACTTCCGGCCGCATCGGGCGCTCTCGGTCTGGCAAGAGTTCCGCCTCTACCTCCTGCGCTTCCTGCTCATGCCGCTTCACGGGCTGGAACGGATGCTGGCGACCAGCCGGATCCGGCGCGGCGGCTTTCCGTTTCACCTGGCGATCCTGCAACTGGAACATGACGCAAGCTTCCGCGACCATTCCCCCTTTGCCAGCATGACCGACTTCCTGGCCGTGGTGATCGACGGCTTTGCCAGAGGCGCGCCAGCGCATCACCACCTCGTTTTCAAGGCCCACCCGCTCGAGGATGGCCGCGCGCCCATCCTTCCGACGATCCGCAGGCTTGCCGCGGACCACGGCATCGCGGGCCGCGTGCATTTCGTGCGCGGGGGCAAGCTTGCACAGCTTCTTGACGAGGCGCGCTCGGCGGTGACGGTCAACTCGACCGCCGGGCAACAGGCGCTCTGGCGCGGCCTGCCGCTGCGGACCTTCGGCGAGGCGGTCTATGCCAAGCCCGAGTTCGTCTCGTCGCAACCGCTCGAGCAGTTCTTCGCCGCTCCGGTCCGCCCCGATACGCGGGCCTACCGCGATTACCGGCAGTTCCTGCTGCAGACCTCGCAACTGGTCGGCGGCTTCTATTCCATGCGCGGGCGGCGGCGGCTTCTGCGGCAGGTGGTCGACCTGATGCTGGCCGTCGAGGATCCCTATCAGGCGCTTGCGGTCGGCACGGCAGCACCGCGGAAACCGTTGCGCGTGGTGGGCTGAACGCCACGACTCGGCTGGTCATCACATGGGCCAGTCGCTACAGTCCGCCCCGGTATTTTAGCGCTCCACGCGGGAATCGGGTGACCTTCCGTATGTCGTACACAGTCAAGGCAGTTGTCCTCCTGGCAAGCCTTTCCATCCTCGCGTCCTGCGGCTTGCCCCGCTCCGGTCCCACCAAGCGAGAGATGCTTGCCGCCTCGGTCGATGCCAAGGGCGACGCGCATATCGTGCCGGTTACCCGGGCCGTGTCCGCCGCGACTGCGGTCCAGCCCAGCTTCGGCTTCAGCGCCGCGTTCCGGGATGCAGGGCTCGTCGGCGCGGACACGATCGCCGTGGGCGACACCCTGTCGGTGACCGTCTACGAAAACGTCAAGGACGAACCCCTGCTCGGCAATACCGGACAGCGCGTCTCGGGCCTGACCGACCTGCAGGTCGACGGGCAGGGCTTCATCTACATTCCCTATGCCGGGCGCATCAAGGCGGCGGGCCAGACGCCCGAGGGGCTGCGCCTTGCGATCACGCGCAAACTGGAAGACCAGACCCCCCTGCCGCAAGTCAGTATCTCGCGCGCGCCGGGCGAAGGATCGACCGTGTCGATTTCGGGTCAGGCGGCCTCGAACGGGGTCTATCCGATCGAAGCCTCGACCCGGACCCTCGCCACCATGCTGGCCCGCTCGGGCGGCGTCACCGTGGATCCCGCGGTCGCCATCGTGCGCGTCACGCGCGGGTCCCGCACCGGCAAGATCTGGCTGCGCGACCTTTACGAGAACCCCGCGCTCGACATCGCGCTGCGCCCCGGCGACAAGATCATGATCGAGGAAGACAGCCGCAGCTTCATCGCGCTTGGCGCGACGGGCACGCAGAACATCGTCCCCTTCGAATCCCCCACGCTTTCGGCGCTTGAGGCGCTGGCCACGGTGGGGGGCCTCTCGACCACTGCCGCCGATCCCCGCGGCGTCTTCATCCTGCGCGACGAAAGCGAGGCCGTCGCCCGCGCCGTCCTTGGGCGCAGCGATCTGGTCGGCGACCAGCGCATCGTCTATGTCCTCGACCTGACCGAGCCGACCGGGCTCTTCGAGGCGCGCGATTTCCAGATCCGGGACGGCGACACGATCTACGTCACCGAAGCGCCCTACGTGCAGTGGCAGAAGACCCTCAGCGCGATCACCGGCTCGACGGCCGTCGCCTCGGACCTGGCCACCACCGCCAATTCCGGGGGCTGACCGCATCGTGTCGGAAGAAATCGTCGCGCTGGCCGGTGTGCCGCGGCGGCTTTTTCACCAGAACCTGTCCTTCCTGCGGAACCGGCGTCTTCACCGGATGCTGGAGCTTGCCGGCCACCAGCTTCGCCCCGGACTGCCCGGCCCCGAGGACGGTGTCCTGGTCTGGGGCGCAAGCCCGACCTCCTGGCGCGGCGAGCAGGTGGCCCAGCGGCGCGAGGTCCCGCTGGTCCGCGTCGAGGACGCCTTCCTGCGGTCGGTCCACCCCGGACGCGCGCTGGGGGAAGCACCCATCGGCCTGATCTTCGACCCGGTCGGAGTGCACTTCTCCAGTGCCCGGCCGTCAAGGATGGAAGCCATCCTGGGCGATGTGGGCTTGTACAATTCAAACATCCTGCATGAAGCGCGTCGGCTAATCCATTGTCTGCTGGAAGCGGGTTTGTCGAAATACAACAATTGTGATCCCACGCTGCCCGCTCCGCCCCCCGGCTACGTCCTGGTGATCGACCAGACGGTCGGTGATGCCTCGATCCACCAGTCCGGCGCCACGATGGCGACCTTCCGTGACATGCTCGCCGCCGCGCGTCGCAACCACCCCGAGCGGCGCATCGTGATCCGCACCCACCCGGAAAGCCGGGCCGGCCTTCGTCCGGGGCATTACGGGTCGGGCGACGCCGGCGGGCGGGTCAGCCTCCTGACGACGCCCGTTGCGCCGCATCTCCTGCTTGCTGGCGCGGCCGAGGTCTACACCGTCTCCTCCCAGATGGGCTTCGAGGCAATCCTGCACGGCCATCGCCCCCATGTCTTCGGTCAACCCTTCTATGCCGGCTGGGGGCTCAGCCAGGACCAGCATCCCCTGCCCCGCCGCAGCCGGCAGCTGACCCCGGAAGAGCTCTTCGCCGGGGCCATGCTCCTTGCGCCAGTCTGGTACGACCCCTGCCGCGACCGGCTTTGCGGGCTGGAAGAGGTCATCCACCAGCTTGAGGCCGAGGTCCGCGCCTGGCGCGAGGATGGCCGGGGCCATGTGGCGGCGGGAATGCGGCTCTGGAAACGCGGGCGGCTGCAAGAGGTGTTCGGGGGGCCCGCGCCGCTGCGGTTCCGCGACAGCCCCGCCGCCGCCGACCGGCTGGCGCGTCGAACGGGTCGAAGCCTCCTTCTCTGGGCCGGGAAGGAACCCGACGGTTTCGCCCCAACCGCCCCCTGCCTGCGGGTCGAGGACGGCTTCCTCCGCTCGCGCGGGCTCGGGGCCGAACTGGTGCCGCCCCTGTCGCTGGTCACCGACGACCTCGGCATCTACTACGACCCCCGCCGCCCCTCGCGGCTTGAGGCGCTGATCGCGACGCCCCCGTCCGAACGCCAGCGCCAGCGGGCCGAAGTGCTGATCGCGCGGCTGCGCACCGAGGGTCTGACCAAGTACAACCTTCCCGGCACGCCGCCGCGCCTGCCCCCCGGCCACCGCATCCTGGTCCCCGGCCAGGTCGAGGACGACGCCTCGATCCGCCTCGGCGCGGGCGAGGGGCGGACGAACCGCGCGCTTCTCCAGGCGGTGCGGCAGGCGAACCCCGATGCGGTGATCCTCTACAAGCCGCACCCCGACGTTGAGGCAGGCCTCCGCCCCGGGGCTGTCGATGCCTCAGACCTCGCCGATCTGGTGGTGACCGGCACCGACCCGGCCACACTTCTGGCCGAAGTGCAGGAGGTCTGGACCATGACCTCGCTTCTGGGGTTCGAGGCGCTGGTCCGCGGCCTGCCCGTCACCTGCCTTGGCGCGCCCTTCTATGCGGGCTGGGGCCTGACCCGGGACCTTGGTCCCACCCCCGACCGCAGGACGGCCCGTCCCGATCTTGTCCAGCTCGTCCATGCCGCGCTGATCGCCTATCCGCGCTACTGGGATCCGGTCAGCCGCCGGCCCTGCCCGGTCGAGGTCGCGCTTGACCGGCTGGCCTCGGGCGAGATCCCGCATCCGGGACAAGCAAACCGGCTTCTGTCAAAGCTCCAGGGTCGGTTGGCCAGCTACGCCCATCTCTGGCGCTAGCGGACCAGCCGCCAGAACCGCCACATGAGGCTCGCCGCGGCGCAGACCAGGCCGATGACGAGGCCAAGCCAAAGCCCCACCCCGCCAAAGCCCAGCGGGAAGGCCAGCACATAGCTGCAGGGAATCCCGATCAGCCAGTAACTGACCGCCGCCAGCCACATGGGCACGCCGGTGTCCTTCACCCCGCGCAAGAGGCCGAGCGCCATCACCTGCATCCCGTCCGCCAGCTGGAAAAGCGCCGCCACGCCCAAAAGCACCGTCCCGTAGGCGAGGATCGCCGCGCTTTCGGGCTTCGACAGGTCCAGGAACAGCGCCACGATCGGCTCCGGGATCGACAGGAACAAGGTTACCGAGGCGACGGCCACCCCGAACGAGATCACCACCGCGACCTTGGCCGCCTGCCGCAGCGCCTCCCGGTCGCCCTGCCCGTCGAAGCGTGCCAGCCGGATCGTCGCGGCGCTGGACAGGCCCACATGCAGCATGAAGGTCAGCGCCGCGACCTCCAGCGCGATGCCGTGGGCGGCAAGTTCGACCGTGCCGATCCAGCCCATCATCAGCGCCGACGCCTGGAACATCCCGCCCTCGGCAAGGCCCGTCAGCCCGATGGGAACCCCCAGCCGGAACACCTGCCCCATCGCGTGCCAATCGGGCCGCCAGAAACGCTGGAACAGGTGGAACCTGCGCAGGTCGGGCAGCAGGTGGGCGTAAAGCGCAAGGGCCACCAGCGACAGCACCTGCACAACCACGGTCGCCACGGCGGCGCCCCGCGCGCCCATCTCGGGGAAGCCAGCGTTGCCGAAGATCAGCGCCCAGTTGACCCCGATGTTCACCAGGACGGCGACCAGCGTGACCCACAGCACCACCTGCGTCCGGTGGAGGGCGGACAGGTAGCTCTGCAGGACCGTGACGATCAGTGCCGGCACCATCCCCAGTCCCGCGATCCGCATGTAGTCCTGCGCCATCGCCGCAACCTCTGCCTGCTGGCCCAGCGCGAGGAGGATCGGCTCGGACCACCAGAAGATGGGGTAGACCACCAGCCCATAAATGATCGACAGCCAGATCCCCATCCGCGTGTCGCGGCGGACCTGGGCCTCGTCGTCGCGCCCCAGCGCGGCCGCAACCATCGGCATCACCGCCTTGGCGAAGCCCGAGCCCACGACGAAGATGATGAAGAAGGACGATGCGCCCAGCACCACGGCGGCCAGCGGCACGACGCCGTACCAGCCGACCATCACCGTGTCGGTCACATGCAGCGCCATCTGCGCGAGGTGCGACCCGATGAGCGGAAGGCCCAGCACGAGCGTCTCCCTCGCGTGGGTCGAATTGGTCATTTGTGTAGTCATGCGGCAGGCTTACCGCCGCCGGTGGCGGGGCACAAGCCATGCTCTCCGCCGCGGCGCGGCGTCAGAGGCTCTGGACCAGAAGCCCCCCGGCCGCCACCGCGATCACCGCCCCGATGACCAGTTGCGCCACCGGCATCGCCCGCGCCACGGCACCCGAGCCAAGGCTGGAGAGCGCGCCCTCGCGTGCCCAGACCGCCACCAACGCCGCACCCACCGTGACCAGAGCCGTGCCAAGACCCATGACGAAAGCACCCGCCACCCCGGCCAGCGCAATCCCCAGCTGCCAGGTCAGCACCAGAACGAACAGAGCGCCCGAGCAGGGCCGCATCGCGATCCCCGCCACCAGCGCCAGCCCGTCGCGGAAGGATCCGACGCGCTCCACCTCTTCGACACTCGGCCCATGCGCATGGGTGCATTGAGGACCGTGCACATGGCCGTGGTGATGGTGGTGGTGATCGTGGTGGTGGTGGTCGTGGTGATGGTCGGGCCCGTGCCCGTGCTCATGCCCACGCGCCGCGGCCTCGGCCCGCATCCCCGCAAGCCCCCGCCAGACCAGCCAGAGCCCAAGGCCAAGGATCATCGCGTGGCCGACCGGGGTCACCCAATCTTCCGCCGCCCCCTCGACCGCCGTGCGGGTCAGCCCCAGGACCGCCAGCGCCGCATAGACCAGCCCCACCGCCACTGCCGCCTGCGCAAGGCTGGATGCCAGTGCGAGGCCCGCCAGCCGACCGACCGGCACCCGCCGCGCGACGCCATAGCCGCCGATCACCAGCTTGCCATGTCCCGGCCCCGCCGCGTGCAGCACGCCATAGCCGAAGCAGACCAGCCAGAACGCCGCCAGTGCCCCCGGCTCTCCGCCCCGCAGGGCCCGGATCGCGCCCGCGAGCCGCTCTTGCGCGGCCCGTTGCGCGGATTGAAACCCGTCGGCCACCGGCCCCAGCGCCCCGGAAAGCCAGAGCGCACCAAGGACCAGGACCAGCGCCAGCCCGGCGAGGCCTAGGGCGCGGCGCATGTCAGGCGGACCTCCTCGGCGAAATTGGCCCCGACGGCCGGGAACTCGGCCTCCAGATCGACGTCGGGAGTGTACTCCGCCAGCGCCGCCTGCAGGGCCTCTTGCGCCTCGTCCAGATCGGGGACGAAGACCTGCGCCGTGCAGCCCGCCCCGCCCGTCACCACCGGGTCGCCCGGGATCGTATAGGCGCTGTAGTAGCCCGGGTCATAGGCCTGCACGATCAGCGGCACCTCTGCCACCGGGACCGGAGCGGCAAAGTCCCGGACATGGGTCGAGGTGATCTTCCCCCCGGCATAGCCCGCCGTCCAGTCGCGCGGCCCCGACAGTTTCAGCGGCACGCCGGCCATCAGCGCATAGGTGTCGCCCTCGAACCCCTCGATCCACTTCATGTCGAAACCGGAGAGCTGCGCCACCTCCTCGGGCGTCAGGGTCCCATCCCAGTCCGGGTCCAGTCCCATGTCGCCAACGATGTACAGCGAATAGAGGTCGTCATAGGTCCAGCTTATCCGCAGGCCCGTCGCCTCGTTCCGGTCGTTCAGAATGATCTCGATGCCCGTGTCGATGAAGACATGCGGATGGGCCAGCGCCGGGCCGGCCGCAAGACATGAGAAAAGGGTCATCATCCGCAACATGGCGGGCAAGGTAGTGATCCCGGCGGCAAACGCCAAGGGCGGCCGACCGCCCCCGGCGCGGGTCTGCCACTAGCCGCGCTGCATGGCCGGGTGGGTGGCCGCGTCGTAGATGTCGGGGGCGAGCTTCAGCACCTGCTGGGCGCGGCCCACGATCAGCGGGTCCGGGGTGCCCACCACTGCATGGTCCTTGTTCGGATAGTCGATGGTGGACAGGAAATGCTTCATGCAGTTCAGCCGCGCGCGTTTCTTGTCGTTCGACTTCACGATCACCCAGGGCGCATCGGCGGTGTCGGTGTAGAAGAACATCGCCTCCTTCGCCTCGGTATAGTCGTCCCAGCGGTCAAGCGACGCCTTGTCGATGGGCGAAAGCTTCCACATCTTCAGAGGATCCGTCTCGCGCGCCAGGAACCGCGCGCGCTGCTCTTCCCGCGTGACGCTGAACCAGTACTTGTAAAGCCGGATCCCCGACCGGACGAGCATCCGCTCCAGCTCGGGTGCCTGGCGCATGAATTCCAGGTATTCCGTGGGCGTGCAGAAGCCCATCACCCGCTCCACCCCCGCCCGGTTGTACCAGGACCGGTCGTAGAACACCATTTCCCCCGCGGTCGGCAGATGCGCGATGTAGCGCTGGAAGAACCACTGGCCCTTCTCCACATCCGAGGGCTTCGTCAACGCGCAGACGCGGGCATAGCGCGGGTTCAGATGCTCCATGAACCGCTTGATCGTCCCGCCCTTGCCGGCCGCATCGCGCCCCTCCATCAGGATCACGAACTTCTGCCCCGTCTCCTGCGCCCAGATCTGCACCTTCAGAAGCTCGGCCTGCAGCTTCGCCTTCTCGGCCTCATAGGCCGCCCGGCCCATGAGGCGCGCATAGGGGTAACGCCCGGACTCGAAGGCCTGGTGCAAGGGACTGCCTGCCACCGGAAAGGCCTTGGGCCCAGGCACGGCCGTTTCCGTCTCGGGGTTCAGGATCGTCGCGCTGTCATCCATCGGTCACCTCCCATGTCACTGTGATGGGCCAACTCTTGGCACGACCTGCGGCATTTTGCCTTGATCCCGATCAAGACCGCCCCCCGAAGTCTGGCACTTCCGCTTCCGCCTCCACCGGCATAACCTGTCGCGCAGGAAACCGGAGTCCCCCATGGCCACCCTCTATGGCGTCTTCCGCAGCCGCGCCTCGCGTCCGATCTGGCTGCTTTACGAACTGGACGAAGCCTTCGACCACGTCCCCGTCATCCAGGCCTACCGCCTGAAGGACGCCCACGCCGTCGACGCGCCCCTGAATACGGCCTCGCCCGCCTTCCTGAAGGTGAACCCCATCGGCCAGATCCCGGCCTATGTCGAAGGCGACCTCGTGCTGACGGAATCGCTCGCCATCACCAACCACATCGCCCGCACCCGCGGTGGCGACCTGGCCCCCCGGACCGCGGCCGAGGCCGCGCATCTCGACCAGTGGACCCTCCTCGCCGTCACCTCCATCGAAGGTCCCGCGCTCGAGATCCAGACCATCACCGGCCAGGGCGGCGACAAGACGGCCGAGGGCCGGGCCGCGATCTCGATCTGCGCCGCCAAGCTTCGCCGCCCGCTGGCCCGGCTCGAGTCGCACCTTGCCCAGCAGGCCCATCTTCTGGGCGACCGCTTCACCGTTGCAGACCTGAATCTGGCGGAATGCCTGCGCTATGCCCAGGGGCACCCCACGCTTCTGGCCGAGTTCCCCGCCGTGAAGACATGGCTGGAACGCTGCCAGGCACGACCGGCCTTCTCGAAGATGTGGGCCGCCCGGATGGCAGAGCCGGCAAACCCCGCGTAAACTGTCCGCCTGTCCGACGTCACATATTCCAAGAATCAATCCTGATTAGAACAAGGTTTCGTCACGAACGGGGCCTATTGCAATCGAAGGCGCGCTGTCGCCTGGTCCAGAAAGGCCCTTTCCATGGCTGAACTTCAGGCAACTGCGATTGTCCGCAGGAACTCGCTTGCATTTGTCGAAGCGATGTTCGCCCTCTACGACGAGCGCCGACCCTTCGTCCTCGTCTCCGACGCCGATCAGGCCGACCGTCTTCCCGGACTGAAGATCGACCGCTGCATCGACCCGGGCGAAAGCACTGGCTGGTTCACCGCCAGCCATCCGGTAATCCTTGACGACCGGCCCGCCCAGGTCAGCTACACCTCGGGGACCGAAGGCCAGCCCAAGGGCATCCTGCTGACCTATCGCAACCTCGGCGACACGACCCAGCGCATCATCGACGTGATGCAGATGACCTCGGAAATCCGGGAATATGTCGGCGTTCCAGCGACCTTCAGCTTCGGCATGGCCCGCTACCGCGCCGTCAGCGCCGTGGGCGGCCGCGCCTATCTTCCGCCCCGCGGCTTCGACCCGCTGGAGCTTGCCCGGATGCTTGCCGCCGGCGAGGTCAACGCGCTGTCCGCCGTGCCGACGCTCCTGCGCATCCTGCTGGCCGACCCCGCCATCATCGGCGCGGCGGGCAAGGCGCTCCGCTGGATGGAAATCGGCTCGCAGCAGCTGACCGCCGAGGAAAAAGGCCGCATCCGCGCGATGTTCCCCAATGCGCGGATCGTCCAGCACTACGGGCTGACCGAAGCCTCGCGCAGCACCTTCCTCACGATCTCGGGCGCGCCCGACCACCTCCTCTCCTCGGTCGGACATACGGTCGGTGACGGGGAAATCCAGATCAGCCCCGACGGCCGCATCCGCATCCGCGGCCCCCACGTCGCCCAGTCCCGCATCGACGCGGACGGGCTTCATGACCTGACCGACCGCGATGGCTGGCTGCAGACCAACGACCTTGGCCACATGCAGGACGGCTACCTCTTCTTCGACGGGCGGGCCGATGACCTGATCAACTGCGGCGGCCAGAAGGTCGTCCCCGACCAGCTTGAGGAAAAGATCCGCGCCCGCATCGGGTCCGACGCCCAGGTCGCCGTCGCCAAGGTCCCCGATCCGCAACGCGGCGATGGCATTCTGGTTGCGGTTGCGGGTCCGACCGGGGCGGACGCCGCGAAGGCCGCCGCCGCCGCCGCGCTGCAGGAGATGGGCATCTCGGCCGGCAGCGCGCTGCACGCGATGACGCTCGATACCCTGCCAGTCACCGGCACCGGCAAGGTCCAGCGCCGCCAGCTGGCCGAGCTCTTCGCCCAGCGTCAGGCCTCGGCGCCGGCGCCCGTCACCTCTTCCGCATCCGGAGGCGACGGCAAGATCACCGACGTCCTCTCGCTTTTCCGGCACGAATTCCCCGGACAGGACGTCGAACCCGGCGACACATTCGAAACGCTTGGCGGAGACTCGCTCCACTACATCCAGTTCTCCCTGTCCTTCGAGCGGCACTTCGGTGCCCTGCCGGACGGCTGGGAAACTCTCAGCACGACAGAGCTGCAACGCCTTGTGCAGAAAAGCGAAAAGTCAGGCTGGCGGCAGCTCGAGACGGTGACCCTGACCCGGGCCTTCTTCATGATCTGCATCGTCGCGCTGCATGCCGATGCCTTCGTCTACAGCACAAACTGGGGCGCGGCCTATTTCCTGTTCTTGCTGGGCGGGTATTCCGTCGCCCGCTTCCAGATGGCCGAAATCCTCCGGTCAGGCAGCGTCCGGACACTGTGGGGAACGGTCCTCGCCGTCGCGATTCCGACTTTCCTGGCATATGTCGCGCTGGAAATCCTGACCCGGAACTTCGATCTGCCGTCCCTGTTACTGGTCTCGAACTACCAGTATGCCGAGTCGATCACGTTCTTCACCTTCTACTTCGCCGAAATCTACATCCAACTCCTGCTCATCGCGATGCTGCTGTTCGCGGTACCGCAGGTCCGCAAGGCATTCGGCCAGCGTCCCTTCGCCAGCGCGCTGGCCCTCTTCGTCTTCGCCGTCGGCATCGACGCGCTGATCGAATCGATCTGGAACGGCGATTTCAACTATCACCGGACGCCCTGGCACTATGGCTGGTGCTTTGCCCTGGGGATGGTCATCGCGACCGCCAAGGACCTCCCGTCGCGGATCTTCACCTTCATCCTTTCCGCGATCTGGGTGACCTACTACTTCGAGCCGACCTCGGCCGCGGCCTATGTCGTGGGGGCCTGCGCCCTGGTCATCTTCGTCAGGTCCTTCGCCGTCCCTGCCGCGGCAAAGATCGTGATCGCGGAAATCGCAGGGACGTCGATGTTCATCTATCTCACGCACTACCAGGTCATTTCGGTCATGGACCGGATCTTCGGCGAGCCGATGCCCTGGACATCGTTCCTGGTCTCGCTTGTCGTCGGCGTGGTCACCGCCCGCGTCTACACCTGGCTCGAGCGGAAGACCCTGCAGATCCTGCGCCGGCAGCCGGGGAACCATCCCGGCAATATGATCCACAACTGATGCAAAAGGCCCGGGCAGCAAGACGCCCGGGCCCAGCTTCAGGCGCGCCGGCCTACTTCACGTATTTCTGCCAGTTGTGCTGCTCCTTGAACCCCAGGACTTCCCTGATCTTGCGGTTCGACAGAAGCCCTTCCCGCTCGCCCACCGGCCGAGACAGGGGCACGTTGGGGAAGAAACGCTTGAGCAGTTCCGAGTTCGGCTGCGGCACCGAGTTCTCGTCGTTCACCGCGTTGAACACCTGGAACCCCAGCCCATCCTTCTTCAGGCAAAGGTCCACGATCTGGCCGAGGTCCCGCGCGTCGATGTAGGAGAACGTGATCCGCCGACGCAGGCCAGGGTCCTCCTTCAACGGCGGGAAGACCGTCGCATATTCATGCGGCTCGATCACGTTGCCGATCCGCAGCGCATAGACATCCGCCCCGAACCGCCGCTGCAAGCTCCGCGCCGTGACCTCGTTCACCTTCTTCGAAGTCCCATAGGTGTCCATCGGATCTATGTCGTAGTCCTCTTCCAGCGGCAGCACCTTCGGGTCCACCACACCATCCGAGAAGCACACCCCATATGTCGTCTCCGACGAGGCGATGATCACCTTGCGGATCCCCATCTTCAGCGCCGCTTCCAGCACGTTGTAGGTCCCCACCACGTTCACTCGCCAGGTCTCGGTATCCGGCACCATCCCGTAGCGGGGCACCGCTGCGAAATGCACCACCGCGTCGAACAGCTGCGCCGCGCCGTCCTCCATCTCCTCGTACCCCGCATGGGTCCGCATCGCGCTATACACCTGCCCCGCATCGCAGATGTCGCCCAGAAGGTCATGCACCCCCGGCAGCCCCAAGGGCACCCGGTCAAAGTTCAGCACCTTGTGCCCCTGCGCCACGAGGTAGGGCACCACGTGCTTCCCCGCCTTGCCCGATCCGCCCGTAAAGAGTACCCGCATCGTCCAATCCTCCATTGCTCGGCCCCTAACCTAGGCCGCCCCCGCCCCCCCGACCAGACCCCACATCTTGCGCCCCCCGCCCGCGTAATGCTCTAATACCGGCGTTCCTCAGAAGGTGACCCCATGAACGACCTCCTCTCCGGCGCTTCCACCTATGACGCCAGCTCCATCGAGGTCCTCGAGGGCCTGGAGCCCGTCCGCAAGCGCCCCGGCATGTACATCGGCGGCACCGACGAACGGGCGCTGCACCACATGGTCGCCGAAATCCTCGACAACGCGATGGACGAGGCCGTGGCGGGCCACGCCAACCGCATCGAGGTGGAGCTTCACGCCGACATGTCCGTCACCGTCCGCGACAACGGCCGCGGCATCCCCGTCGACCCCCACCCCAAGTTCCCCGGCAAATCCGCGCTCGAGGTCATCCTCTGCACCCTCCACGCCGGCGGCAAGTTCTCGAACAAGGCCTATTCCACCTCCGGCGGCCTCAACGGCGTCGGCTCCTCCGTCGTGAACGCGCTTTCCGACCTGATGACCGTCCAGGTCGCCCGTGACCGTGAGCTTTACGAACAAAGCTTCTCCCGCGGCATCCCCCAGGGCCCGATCCGCAAGCTCGGCCCCACCCAGAACCGCCGCGGCACCTGGGTCACCTTCCACCCCGACCCGGAAATCTTCGGCCACCAGACCCTGAAACCCGCCCGCCTTTACAAGATGACGCGGTCCAAGGCCTACCTCTTCTCGGGCGTCGAGATCCGCTGGAAATCCGCCATCCCCGACGGCGACACGCCGATGGAGGCGACCTTCCACTTCCCCGGCGGCCTCGCCGACTTCCTGAACGACTCCTTGAAGAAGGTCACCACCTACTCTGAACGCCCCTTCGCCGGCCGCGTGAGCTTCGAAGAGAAATACCAGGTCCCCGGCTCCGTCGAATGGGCGATCAACTGGACCCCCGCCCAGGACGGCTACCTCCACTCCTACTGCAACACCGTCCCCACGCCCGAAGGCGGCACGCATGAGGCCGGGTTCTGGGCCGCGATCCTGAAGGGCATCCGCGCCTATGGCGAGCGGGTGAAGAACCGCAAGGCCGAGCTGATCTCCCGCGACGACCTCCTTACGGGCGGCTGCGCGCTTCTGTCGATCTTCATCCGCGAACCCAGCTTCGTCGGCCAGACCAAGGACCGGCTCTCGACCGAGGAAGCCGCGAAATGGGTCGAAAACGCCGTCCGCGACCATTTCGACACCTGGCTCGCCGCCGACCCGAAATCGGCCGGCGCGATCCTCGACTTCCTCGTCCTCCGCGCCGAGGAACGCCTCCGCCGCCGCGAGGAAAAGGAAACCGCCCGCAAGACCGCGACCAAGAAGCTGCGCCTGCCGGGGAAACTCACCGACTGCTCCGCCAAGAACCGTGAGGGGACCGAGCTTTTCATCGTCGAAGGCGACTCCGCCGGCGGCTCCGCCAAGGGCGCCCGCAATCGAGAGACCCAGGCCCTCCTCCCCCTCAAGGGCAAGATCCTGAACGTCCTCGGCGCAGCCTCCGCCAAGCTGAACGAAAACGCCGAAATCCGCGACCTGTGCGAGGCCCTGGGCACCGGCATGGGCACCAAGTTCCGCCTCGACGACTTGCGGTACGAGAAGATCATCATCATGACCGACGCCGACGTCGACGGCGCGCATATCGCCAGCCTCTTGATGACCTTCTTCTTCACCCAGATGCGCCCCCTGATCGACAAGGGGCATTTGTATCTGGCGTGTCCCCCCCTCTACCGCCTGACCCAGGGCGCGCGGCGGATGTACGTCGCCGACGACGCCGAGAAAGAGCTGTGGCTGGCCAAGGGCCTGGGCGGCAAGGGCAAGATCGACGTCCAGCGCTTCAAGGGGCTGGGAGAGATGGACGCCAAGGACCTGAAGGACACCACGATGAACCCCGAAACGCGAAAGCTGATCCGGGTGTCGATCGACGAGGACGAACCAGGGGACACCTCCGACCTGGTGGAGCGCCTGATGGGCAAGAAGCCGGAGCTGCGTTTCCAATACATCCAGGAGAACGCGCGGTTTGTGGAGGAATTGGACGTTTGAGGCTGAAGAGCACGCGCAATAAAATGCGCAGTGTCATCGTTTAGGGAGGCAATACCGAATGAGTGTTTTTCACGGAACGATAGACGAACTGAAAGAGGCCGTTGTCAGTTGTGGCTTGGCCGGAGATTGGACGGCAAATACTGCCACCAACTGTCATTCATTTCGAGGAAAGACTGGGGAAGTCCTGAACTGGTGGCCGAGCAAAGGCACATTACAATTCCAAGGCAAGAATCAAGACGCATTTCGAGCTGCCCTGGCAGCCTCTTTGCAGGGGAAAGCCCCCAGCTCAGCAGTCTCAACTGCAGCTGCAGCCAAGATTTTTGTTGTTCATGGACATGATCGAGACGCTCGAGACCAACTTGAACTAGTCTTGATGCGACTCGGACTTACGCCGTTCATTCTGCAGAACTCAGATGGCGAGAGCAAAACCATCATTGAGGCTCTTGAGCAGAATATTTACAGGGAGGCAGCGTTTGGAATTGTGCTCCTCACGCCAGATGATTTTGGATACTCAAAGGCAGCAGGCGAGACAGAGAAGCAACCTCGTGCCAGGCAAAATGTCATCCTTGAAATGGGGATGGTCATGGCTGCGCTTGGTAGGCAAAAGATGGTCATCATAAAGAAAGGCGCACTCGAAATGCCATCGGATGCAGGAGGAATCTTGTATATTGAGTTCAACGATCACGTTAGAGAGATTGTTCCTAAACTTGCCCAGCGACTGCAAGGGGCTGGATTTCAAATTGACCCACGTAAAATAGCAGAAGCATCGGCGTGATAACAACCTTAAGCAACTGCCTGTAGAGGCCCCACGCAGGGGGGGATCCATGACTTCCCGCCGAACCTGGATCCCCGCCTGCGCGTGGATGATACGGTCGCAAACTCCCACGCCTCACCCTAACCCCCCGTTAACCATCCCCGTCCTACCCTCCCCCTTGAACCCTCACTTAAAGTATGCATATTATGTGGGACTGGGACGAGGACAAGCGCCGGGCCAACCGCCTCAAGCACGGCATCGACTTTGCTGAACTTGCGGACTTTAACTGGCCGAATGCCGTGACCCGCGAAGACACGCGCGGCGACTATGGTGAGCGGCGGTTCATCTCCACCGCGCGACTGCACGGGCGGGTGCATGTGTGCGTCTGGACCTTGCGGGACGGACAACCGCGCATCATCAGCCTGCGCAAGGCCAACACACGCGAAAGGGCACGTCATGCCGCCGAAGAAAAGCTACATTGACCGGGACGGCGAGGCGGTCGAGCTGGACGAGGCCTTCTTCCGTGAGGCCAAGCCCACCGCCGAAATCCCCGAACTGGTCGACCTCCTGACCCGTCACGGCAAGTATGGCCGCCCGCCCCTGCCGCCCGAGGCCCGCAAGAAGCGCGTCACCCTGCATCTCGATCCCGACGTGCTGGACCGGCTGAAATCCGAAGGCAAAGGCTGGCAGACCCGCGCGAATGCGGCGCTAAGAAAAGCGCTCGGCCTGTAGGTCGGGGTTCACCCCGACTCCACCCCCAGAATCATCCTTTCCCAAACCTTACCGCCCACGACCAACCCTTTGCCTCCAAAGGACAATCCCGGATTGTCCACCGTGGACACTTGCCCAGGCCAACCCCCGCCCCATATCCCACCCCATGCGGACATTGGCCCTCCTCCTCTGCCTCGCCACCCCCCTCCGGGCCCAGGAGGTGGACCTCGAACTCGTCCTCCTCGCCGACGCCTCGGGGTCCATCACCCAGGAAGAAATCGACTTCCAAAGGGAAAGCACCGCCACCGCGATCACCGACCCTGCCGTGCTGGAGGCGATCCGGAACACCCTCACCGGCTCCATCGCCGTCACCTACGTGGAATGGGCCGCCAACCAGGCCACCGTCGTCGACTGGACCGTCATCGACAGCCCCGAGACAGCCGAGGCCTTTGCGGCCGCCCTCCTCGGTCCCCCCCGCCTCGCCACTGGACGGAACGCCATCGGCAACGCCCTTCTGGAAGGCAAGCGCGTGATCGAGGCCAACCAGATCACCTCGCTCCGCCAGGTCATCGACTTCTCCGGCGACTCGACCGGCAACTTCTCCGGCGCCTCCATCGAGGAGGCGCGGCAGGAAGTCCTCGCCGCCGGCATCGTCATCAACGGCCTCCCCATCCTCGACGGCGGCCCGGACGACCCGCTCCTCGCCGAGTATGAGGCCCGCATCATCGGCGGCCCCGGCGCCTTTGCCATCCCCGCCCTCGGCCGTGAGGACTTCGTCTCCGCCCTCCGCCGCAAGCTGATCCTCGAGATCGCGGGCACCCCCCTCGGCAGCGCGACGGTCACCTCCGCCCCGTAAGGTCGGGTTTCGCCCACCTGACCCGCCCCGCGCGCGGGCCTACCCATCCCCCATGAAGATCGCCCGCTACACCGCCTACGGCAGACCCGAGACCGTCGTCCTCGACGACGCCCCCATTCCCACCCCTGGACCGGGCGAGCTGCTGGTCCGCACCCGCGCCGCCCCCGTCACCGCCGGCGACGCCCGGATGCGGTCGGGCAAGGTGCCCCGCGGCCTCGGCCTCATGCTTCGGCTTGCCATCGGCTGGTCCCGCCCCCGCGTCGCCCCCGGCTGGGCCTTCGCCGGAGACATCGCCGCCCTGGGTCCCGGCGTGACCGGCTTCACAGCGGGCCAGCAGGTTTTCGGCCTGAAAGGCTTCAAGGGCGGCGCGCATGCCGATTACCTGACGATGCGGGCAGACGGCCCCGTCCTCCCCCTCCCCGACACGCTCACGTACGAACAGGGCGCGGCCTTCTTCTTCGGCGGCCTCACCGCCGCCGAGTTCCTGATCGACCGTGCCCGGCTTGCCCCCGGCGAGCGTCTCCTCGTCGCCGGGGCCACCGGATCCGTCGGCAGCGCCGGCGTCCAGATTGCACGCCACCTTGGCGCGACGGTCGCCGCCACCGCCTCGCCCGCGAACCACGGCCTCGCGCGGGAGCTTGGCGCGACCGAGGTCACCGACTATCGCACAGGCCCTCCGAAAGGTCCTTTCGACGTGATCCTCGACGTGATGGGCAGCCTCGGCTGGAAGGGCGCGCAGCCGCTCCTTTCGCCGAACGGCCGCCTTGTCCTGATCACCGCCACGCTTGCCGATATGCTCGCTTCGACCGTGAACCGTAGGTTCATCACCGGGACGAACAAGGACGACCTGCCCTCGATGCGTCGATTGGTGGAACTGCACCAGAAGGGCGGCTACACCCCCATCGTCGGCCAGACGCTCCCCTTCGCGCAGCTGGCCGAGGCGCACCGGATCGCCGAAAGCTTCCACAAGCCGGGGAACCTGGTCGTCACGATGGGTGATGCCACGTAGGTGGGCGATCCGCCCACCTTCCCTACGAAACGGCCACCGCCACCGCGGCGAAGTGCAGCCCCGCAGCCACCGCGACGAAGCCGTGCCAGATCGCGTTCTGGAACCGCAGGCCGTGCCACACGTAGAACCCGACCCCGGCCACATAGGTCAGCCCCCCGGCCAGCAGAAGCCACAGGGACACCGAGGGCAAGGCCGCCGTCACCGGGCCGATGGCGATCACGCCAACCCAGCCGAGCATGATGTAGGCGAGGATCGCCAGCCGGTCATAGCGGCCGGGCAGCACCACCTTCACCAGGATCCCCAGTGCCGCCCCCGTCCAGACCACCGCGCCCAGCACCCAGGGCCAGGACCCGTGCAGGTGCGGGACCAGCGCGGTATAGGTCCCGGCGATCATCACGTAGATCATCGAATGGTCGAACCGCCGCAAAAGCCATTTCAGCGCCGAGGGCGGGGTCATGTTGTAGGCGAGCGAAAAGCCCCACATCAGGAAGAACCCGGCCGCGTAGACCGTCAGCGCCGCGAAGGTGCCGATCCCGGCGGTCTGCAAGCCGTGGAACAGCAGAAGCGGAAAGGCGATCAGCCCGGCCAGAAGCGCCAGCGCATGGACGATGCCGTCGGCCAGAAGCTCGCCCAGCGAGAGCTCGCGTTTCAGGACACGGTAATGGTCGGACGGTAGAGTCATGGCCTCAGTCTGGCAGAAGGGTATGACCAGAAGATGACCACCCCCCGCCCCCGGTCAAGGGAGCGGACGGAGATGTGACCCCACGTCGCAAGCCGGTCAGCGCCGCGCGGCCCAGAGAAGCCCGCGCCGCATCAGTTCCGCCGCCGGGCCCTGGTCGATCACGTTCTTCTGGTGGCCGAGCGCGTTGTAGTAGACGCGGCCCTGGCCGTAGCCCTTGGTGAAGACGACCGGCATCGCCACCGGCCCGTTCACCGAATGCGGCCCCTCCACCACGGGGAAATCGCAGACCGCATGCACCTTCACCGCCGGATCGACGTGCAGATAATACTGCTCGGTCTTCACGGTGAAATCGCCCACGCCCGCCACCAGCGGATCGTCCGAGACCATGCGGACCCCGTACTCCACCCCGTCATTGCCGGGATGGGCCACCCATTGCGCGCCGGTCATGAACTGCCAGTCCACATTCTCGCGGAAGGCGTCGCACATGCCGCCGTGGCAACCGGCGATCCCGGTCCCCGCAGCAACGGCCGCGCAGGCGTTGAGGGCCTGTTGCTTCTCGATCTTCGACATGGTCCAGACCGGGACGATCAGGTCATAGGCCTTCAAAGCCTCGGCATCGTCGAAGCAGGCAAGGCTGTCGGTCAACGTGACCTCCATCCCCGCCGCGCGCAGCCAGTCCGCGAACATCGGGCCGACTTTTTCGGGCTCGTGGCCCTCCCATCCGCCCCAGGTGACCAGTGCCTTCGCCATGCCTTCCCCCTCAGAACCGCTGCGGTGCCTCGGGCTTGTTCTGCACCACTTCCTCGATGGCTTCCAGCACATCCGGCGTCAGCTTCGCCTTGTGGTCCAGCGCCTTGAGGTTGTCGTGCAGCTGCTCCAGCTTCGACGCCCCCAGGATCACCGTCGAGACCCGCGGGTTCCGCAGGCACCACAGCAGCGCCAGGTGGTGGATCGGCAGGCCCGCGCCCTCGGCGATCTTCGCCAGCGCCTGCACTTGCGGGATGCGCCGCTTGCCCTTCGGGCCCTCGATGATCTCGCGCAGCCATTCGTAGCCCGGCAACGCGGCCCGGCTGTCCTGCGGCACGCCCTCGTTGTACTTTCCGGTCAAGAGGCCCGAGGCCAGGGGCGACCAGATCGTCGTGCCAAGGCCATAGGTGTCATAGATCGGCTCATAGTCGCGCTCGACCTTGTCGCGTTCGAAGAGGTTGTACTGCGGCTGCTCCATCGTCGGCGGGGTCAGGCCGTCGCGGCGGGCCACCAGATGCGCCTCGGTGATCTGCTGGCCGGACCATTCCGAGGTGCCCCAGTAGAGGACCTTGCCCTGGACGATCAGGTTGTGCATCGCCCGCACGGTTTCCTCGATGGGCGTGTCGATGTCCGGTCGGTGGCAGAAGTAGAGGTCGAGGTGATCCACCCGCAGCCGCTTCAGCGCGGCATGGCAGGCCTCCGTCACATGCTTGGCCGAGAGGCCGCGCTGCGTGGGCTTGTCCCCGCCCCAGTAGACCTTGGAGGACACGATATAGCTGTCGCGCGACCAGCCCAACTCCTGGATCGCCTGGCCCATCACCTTCTCGGACGCGCCCGCCTCATAGCCTTCGGCATTGTCGAAGAAGTTGATCCCGGCGTCATAAGCGGCGGTCAGCAGCTGTTTCGCGGGCTGGACATCCACCTGCTTGGCGAAGGTTACCCAGGATCCGAAGGAGAACTCGCTGACCTTCAGCCCCGATTTGCCCAGACGACGGTATTCCATGACCCACTTCTCCTTTTTCCAAACCTTGGACCTGCGCTGACGGCCGGAAAGGTCAAACCAATCCGGCTGCATTCATGCCGAGTGCGGTGCGCAGGAAAGACCGAAACGCGGGCGGGTGACCTAAGGTTCCCCGCCCTGCCGGTCAGCGGCCCGCGTAGATCTGCGCGATGCGGTCGACGGCGGCTTCCGGGGAGACCTCTTCGGATTCTCCGGTACGGCGCGAGGTGAGTTCCACGACCCCGTTCGCAAGGCCGCGCGGCCCAACGGTGATCCGCCAGGGCAGGCCGATCAGGTCCATCGTGGCGAACTTCGCGCCCGCGCGTTCGTCGCGGTCGTCGTAAAGCGCTTCCAGCCCCTTGGCCTGCAGCGCCTTGTAGAGGCCCTCGCAAGCCGCATCCGCCGCGCTGTCGCCCTGCTTCAGGTTCACGATCCCGACCGGGAAAGGCGTCACACCCTCCGGCCAGATGATCCCCTTGTCGTCGTGCGAGGCCTCGATGATCGCGCCCAGCAGGCGGCTGACGCCGATCCCGTGCGACCCCATCTCGACCGGCACCTTTGTGCCCTCGGCGGTGGTGACTTCGGCCCCCATCGCGGCGGAATACTTGGTGCCGAAGTAGAAGATCTGCCCGACCTCGATCCCGCGGCCGACCTTGCGGTGGGCTTCCGGAACCTGGTTGAAGATCGCCTCGTCATGCGTCTCGTCAGTGCGGGCGTAAAGGGTGGTGAACTCCTTGCAGACATCCGCCACCTGGGCGCGGTCGTCATAGTCGATGTCGCGCTGGCCAAGCTTCAGCTGGGTCACGCGGTCGTCGTAGAAGACCTCGCTCTCGCCCGTCTGCGCCAGCACCAGGAACTCATGCGTGTTGTCCCCGCCGATGGGGCCGGATGCCGCGCGCATCGGGATCGCGGTCAGGCCCATGCGTTCGTAGGTGCGCAGGTAGCTGACCATGTGGCGGTTGTAGGCGTGCAGCGCCGAGTCGCGGTCGACGTCGAAGTTGTAGCCGTCCTTCATCAGGAACTCGCGCCCCCGCATCACGCCGAACCGCGGCCGCATCTCGTCGCGGAACTTCCACTGGATGTGGTAGAGCGTCAGCGGCAGGTCCTTGTAGCTGTTGACGTGGGACCGGAAGATGTCGGTGATCATCTCCTCATTGGTGGGGCCGTAGAGCATCTCGCGCTCCTGCCGGTCCTTGATGCGCAGCATCTCCTGCCCGTAGTCGTCGTAGCGGCCGGACTCGCGCCACAGGTCGGCGGGTTGCAGGGTGGGCATCAGCAGGGGAATGTGGCCCGCGCGGATCTGTTCCTGGTGGACGATCTCCTCGATCCGCTTCAGCACGCGGAACCCCAGCGGCAGCCAGGAATAGATGCCCGCGGCCTGCTGCTTGATCATGCCGGCCCGCAGCATGTAGCGGTGGCTGACGATCTGCGCCTCGGCGGGGTTTTCCTTGAGGACGGGGAGGAAGTAGCGGGAAAGACGCATTTTGGCCTGCCTGAGAAAGGGTCCCGCGTTTCCTAACGGGTCCAGGCCGGGCAGGCAAGCGCGAGGGGCTGTCCACGCGGGACAGGCTGACGCGTGCGAGGGATTCCAACGGGTTGTGCGTGGGCATTTACGGCGGGTTAACCCTGCCCGACGGGCCAGGGCCACTCCCCACCGCGCCCGCTCACCATCAACCCACCAGCACCCGCGTCTCGCCCTTCTTGAAGCCGATCTCCGGCGTCCGGAACCCCATGCCGATCCAGGTCAGGATCAGCCGCGGCACGAACCACCCGCGCCTCCGGTCCAGGTCGCGGTCACGCTCCGGCAGACGGCCCCGGTAGACCGAGACCCAGTGCCCCGGTGGAAAATCAAGGAACATCGCGGTGTTGCAGCAGGTTGCAACGATCCGGCCTGTCTTGGATTCACGGGTCAGCCGATAGTCGGCAAGACGTTCCGCGCCAGCCGGCTGGACAACCGGTCCTTGCGGAACTTGCGGCGGCGGGCAAGCTGTTCCTGCGCGACAGTTTCCTGCGCACCAGCATGGACGAGGTCGCCGAAACCGCGTCGGTGTCGAAGCAGACCGTCTACACGCATTTCGCCAGCAAGGAGGCCCTGTTTCTGGAGTTCGTCCATGCGCTGGTCGGCGCGGCGGGCGACGAGATCCGGCAGCGCCTTGCGGGACCCGAGACGGGGCGGCCGCTGGCGGACTACCTCGCGGACTTCGCGCGCCACCAGCTGGCCATCGTCCTGACGCCCGAGTTGATGCAGCTCCGCCGGCTGGCGATTGCCGAGGCCAGCCGCTTTCCGGACCTCGGCCGGATGCTGCACAAGATGGGACCGGCGCGGTCCATCGAGCTTTTGCAGGCGGCCTTCCGGCACTATGCCGCACTGGGGCAGCTTCAGCTGGACGACCCCGAGGAGGCGGCGTCGAACTTCAACTGGCTGGTCATGGGCGGCCCGGTCAACGACGCCATGATGCTGGGACCCGAGGCCATCCCCCCGGCCGCACGGCTGGAGGCCCATGCCCTGGAATGCGTCCGCATCTTTCTTGCCGCCTATTCTCCACCGCAAGGCTTGACCCCGGGATCGGGCTAACCCCTTGACTCCGGGCTGCTGCCCGCCTCCCCTAGGCCCATGCGCTCGCATGACAATCGCGCCTGGTTCCTGGTCCTTCCGGCCCTCACGCTTCTGGCGCTGGTGGGGGCGCTGCCGCTTCTGGCGGTCATCAACTACGGCTTCCACGACATCTTCACCCTGTCGGACGTCTTCTGGGTCGGCCCGCAATGGTTCACCGACATCCTGCAATCCGACCGCTTCCTCGCCTCGCTGGGGCGGAGCCTTCTCTTCTCCGCCCTCGCGCTTGGCATCCAGGTGCCGCTGGGGATCGGCGTGGCGCTTCTCCTCCTGACCTATGGGAAGCGGGCCGTCTGGGGGCTGATGCTGGTCGCGCTGCCGCTGGTGGTGCCCTGGAACATGATCCCGATGTTCTGGCTGGGGCTGGTCCAACCCGAGACGGGGCTCCTCGGCCCGGGCCTTGCCGCCATCGGCTTCGACTGGAAGTTCACCGGCTGGCACACATGGGCGCTGATCCTGGTGATGGACACCTGGCACTGGCTGGGACTGGTCGTCGTCCTTGCCTATGCGGGCCTCTCGGCCATCCCGCCCGCCTACATGCAGGCCGCGGCCATCGACGGGGCCTCCCGCTGGGCCGTGTTCCGCTTCATCCAGCTTCCGAGGATCGCGGGCGCGCTGGCCATCGTCTTCCTGCTGCGCTTCGTCGACAGCTTCATGATCTACACCGAGGCCTTCGCGATCAACGCGGGCGGCCCGAACGACGCCACCCGCTTCCTGACGCTGGAACTTGGCGAGGAGATCAAAGGCTTCTCCTACGGCCAGGCCGCCGCCCGGGCGACGCTGTACTTCCTGATCGTCCTTGCCGTCGTCTGGGCCTTCGTCGCCGCCACGCGGGAGCGTGAGGGATGAGGCATCTCGGCATCCTGGCGCTGGCCGCCTTCATCCTTCTGCCGCTGGTGCAGGCGATCCTCCTGTCGTTCACCGCCACGCTGCCGACCGACCAGGTGGCCGAGGGCACCGTCGGCCTGATGAACTACCGCAATGTCCTTGCCGCACCCGAGCTACGGGCGGCGATGCTGAACTCGCTGATCTACGTGGTGCTGAACGTCGGCTTGTGCATCACCATCGGCCTGCCCGCCGCCTATGCCTTGGCGCGCTACCGCTTCACCGGCGACCGGCATTTCCTCTTGATGATCCTTGTGTTCCGGGTGACCCCGCCCGTGGTCCTGTCGCTGCCGATCTTCATCCTGTTCAGCCATTTCAACCTGGTGAACTCTCCCGTCGGCATCGCGCTGGTGCATTGCCTCTTCAACCTGCCGGTGGCGATCTGGATTCTGGAAAGCTTCATCCGCGCCGTCCCGCGCGCGTTCGACGAGACGGCCTTCCTTGACGGCCATACCGGCGCGTCCTTCTTCTTCCGCCACCTGATCCCGCAGATCGCGCCGGGGATCGGGGTCGCGGCCTTCTTCTGCTTCATCTTTTCCTGGGTCGAGGTCGTCTTCGCCCGCATCCTGACGGTGACCGGAGGCAAGCCGATCACGATGGCGATCCAGGCGATGTTTTCCTTCCAGACCGACATCGGGATGGTCATGGCGATGACCTGCCTGTCGCTGGTGCCTGGGGTGGCGATGATCTGGTTCGTCCGTAACCACTTGGCGCGCGGCTTCACACTTCGGGCGTAAAGCCCGGCCCTACTGCGCGGCCTGCGCTTCGGGCACGCCCGCGCCCAAGAGGTCCTCGACAAAGAAGGCCGCGAACTGCGCCCGGCCCGAAACCCCGGCCTTGGAATAGATCCGCGTCAGTTGCGCCCGGACCGTGCCTTGGGCCGCGCCCCGCAGCTCGGCGATCTCGGCCACGTCAAGGCCTTTAAGCGCCAGGAAGGCCACGTCGCGTTCCGCCGGCGTCAGCGACCAGGCGGTGAACTGCCGGTCGATCACGTCCGACAGCGCGCCGCGCGCCACGGCGAGCGCCTGGTCCTGCGCCCGCAGAAGCTCGATCGTGCGGCGCAGCGCGAAGGTGCCGAACAGGATGCCCAGCACCAAAGCCGCGGTCACCACCGCCTCGAAGATGAAGTGGACCGAGGTCGGGTCCTCGCGCAGATCGCCGATCACGTCGCCCACGAAGAACACCGTCCCCAGCGTCTGCACCACCAGGAAGACCGAAAGCGCCGCGGTCTGGCGACGCCCCGCGGTCTGGAGATCCGGGCTGGCAGTCATTTGCGCCTTTGGCCAAGCACCATCGGCGCTACGAGGTTGCGGCGCATCGCGCGGGCCTCGACGAAGACGCCGGCCACATGCAGCGCGGCCAGGATCAAAAGCAGGTTCGCTACCACTTCGTGCACCTCTTCAGCCGTGTGGCGAAGGCCCTCGTCCTCGTCCGAGGATTCGCCTCCGTCCTCCCTGATCAAAGCAGACCAGTCGCCGGATGCAACCGCGGCCTTGTCATCGGCCACCTGCATCGGTGTCGCACCGCCGGTCATCACCAGGCCGGTCACGGTGACCAGCGCCAGGCAGGCCCAGAAGGCATAGGCCATCATCGCGCCGGCCGGGTTGTGCGAGGGGTAGTGCCGCACGCCCTTCCCCGAGGCGAGCTGGCCCAGATGGCGCAACGCCGCGACGGGATTGGGCGGGAAGGCCGAGAAGCGGGCCTCCCCCGGGCCAAGCACCCCCCAGACCAGCCGCAGCAGCAGAAGCGCCATCACCAGCCAACCCAGCGAGACGTGGAGAAGGCTGCCGCCCTCGTCCAGCGCCGCGTTGACCAGGACCGAAAGGGCGATCCCCCAATGGGTGATCCGCACGACGGGGTCCCACAGGGAAGGCGGTTCGGCAGGGGTCCGGGGGGCAGCCATGTCAGTCTTCCGCCTTGATCTCGACGACCTTGCCGGTGGCCGGGTCAAGGTAGACTTCCATCAGCTTGTTGGTGGCGGTGTCGGTGCACTTGGCCTCGATCTTGCCGTCCTCGGCCTCGAACTCAGCGACCTTGCAGCCAGCGGCTTCCAGCGCCGCCGTGGCGGTCGTCGGGTCGGTGCCGATCATGTCGCCGACCGCGGGCATCGCGGCCGCAGCCATCGGCATCGAACTCATCGCGAGGATCGAAAGAAGCTTCAGTTTCATGGTCTTGCCTTTCGGTTGGGCCTGCCAGCCTTGGCGGGCCGAAAGCCGGGACACCGCGCCCCGGATGGCCCTTCCTGCACAGGGTCGGGCCCCACACTCCATCCCGGCACCGCTTACCCGGCCCGGCTTAAGCACATGCTGACAGCGGGTTTCCGCCCGCCTCTCCCCTTGCGCGGGGGGACGGTGCGGGTGATATGTGGCAGGACAAGGAAGGAACCCGCGATGGCCCTGCCGACCAAAGACCAGTTCCGTTACTGGGCCATCGCCGCTGCGGTGTTCCTCGTGCTCTTGTGGTTCCTCGGCAATACGCTGCTCCCGTTCATCGTCGGCGGCGCCATCGCCTATTTCCTCGACCCCCTCGCCGACCGGCTGGAGCGTCTGGGCCTCTCGCGCGTCGCGGCCACCACCGTCATCTCGCTGTTCGCGCTGTTCCTCGTGATCCTTCTGGTGCTGGCGGTGATCCCGACGCTGGTCAACCAGCTGACCGCGCTCGTCAACGCAGCCCCCGACATCGCCAAGCGGCTGCAGGGCTTCCTGCTGGAACGCTTCCCGGAACTCGCCGATTCGACCTCGACCATCCGCCAGACCCTGGCCGAGATCGGCGCGGCGATCCAGGCGCGGGGGGGCGAGCTGGCGCAGGGCCTCCTCAGCGGCGCGCTGGGAGTGATCTCGGTCGTCGTCTTCATCGTCGTCGCGCCGGTCGTGGCCTTCTACCTGCTTCTCGACTGGGACGAGATGATCGCCCGGATCGACGCGATGCTGCCCCGCGACCACGCGCCCACGATCCGCCGCCTTGCGCGCGAGATCGACGCGGTCCTCGCCGGCTTCGTGCGCGGCCAGGTCTCTGTCTGCATCGCGCTGGGAACCTTCTACGCCGTGGCGCTGATGGCGGCGGGGCTGCAGTTCGGCCTGATCGTGGGCGCCATCGCCGGGGCGATCACCTTCATCCCCTATGTCGGCTCGATCATCGGGGGAACGCTGGCCGTGGGCCTTGCGCTCTTCCAGTTCTGGGGCGACTGGGTGCAGATCGGGATCATCGCCGCGATCTTCGCCGTGGGCCAGTTCGTCGAAGGCAACATCCTGACCCCGAAGCTCGTCGGCAAATCCGTGGGCCTGCACCCGGTCTGGCTTCTCCTCGCGCTTTCGGCCTTCGGGTCGGCCTTCGGCTTCGTCGGCATGCTGATCGCCGTTCCCGTCGCCGCCGCCATCGGCGTCCTGACCCGCTTCGGGTCTGAGCAATACCGCGCGAGCCTCCTCTACAAGGGCACCACCGCCCGATCCGAGGTGGAGCAGAAGGTCGCCGAGGACCTGGCCCCCCCCGCGCAGCGCCCGAAGCGGAGCCGCAAGTCAGGGGCCGGAGAGGGCGCGTGATCCGCCAGCTTGCCTTCGACCTGCCCAGCGCCGAGGCGATGACGCGCGACCACTTCTTCGTCGCCCCCTCGAACGCCGTGGCGCTCCAGACCGTCGAGCACTGGCACGACTGGCCGGGGCGGAAGCTTCTGCTCGTCGGGCCCGAGGGCGCGGGCAAGACCCACCTTGCCCATATCTGGGCCGCTCTGGCTGACGCCGTGATCCTGCCCGCGGACCAGCTTGCCGCCACCGACATCGCCGGACTGTCCGGCCGTTCCGTCGTGGTCGAGGATGCCGACCGCATCGCCGGGGCCGAGGCGCAGCTTTTCCACCTCCACAACCTCGTCACCACGACCGGCGCGCTCCTTATGACCGCCCGGACCCCTCCGCGCGACTGGGGCCTGACGCTCCCCGACCTGAAAAGCCGGATGCAGGCCACGGCCATCGCGCAGCTTGACGGCCCGGACGACGCGCTTCTGTCCGCCGTTCTGGTGAAGCTTTTTGCCGACCGCCAAGTGGCGGTGCCCGCGAACCTGATCCCCTTCCTTGTCAGCCGGATGTCCCGCTCCATCGGGGCCGCCCGCGCGCTTGTCGCGGCGCTCGATGCCCGCGCCCTGGCCGAAGCGCGCCCGATCACCCGCGCCCTGGCCGCAGAGATCCTGGGCAACGCGTAAGCTCACCTTAGCTTCACTGGACAGTTTGCGGGCAAGCTGCCTAACTGTCGCGGTAGTGTCACAAAGTCCACGGCATAAGCGCGTTCATGACCCAGGCCGATTTCCTTCGCTCGCCCTTCCCCGCGCCCGTGGAGCTGCCCTTCGCAGAGACCGCCGGCCCCGGCCGCTTCTTCAACCGCGAACTCAGCTGGCTGGCCTTCAACTGGCGCGTTCTGGAGGAAGCCGCGAACCCCCAGGTTCCCCTGCTGGAACGGCTGCGCTTCCTGTCGATCTCGGCCACCAACCTGGACGAATTCTATACCGTCCGCGTGGCCGGCCTGCGCGCCCTGGTCCGGAACGGCAATGCGACGCTTTCGGAAGACGGCCGCAGCCCGGCGGAACAGCTTCAACTCATCAACGCCGATGCGCGCCGCCTGATGCAGACCCAGCAATCCACCTTCAACCGCCTGCGGAAGGAGATGGAGGCCGAGGGGATCAGCCTCGTCCAGCGGTCGAAACTGACGGCGCGGGACCTGAAGCACCTCGAGACGCACTTCCTGACGAACGTCTTTCCGGTGCTCTCGCCCCTGGCCATCGACCCGGCCCACCCCTTCCCCTTCATCCCGAACACCGGCTTTTCGCTGGCGCTGGAACTGGAGCGGATCACCGACCACCGGCCTTTGAAGGCGCTGCTGCCGATCCCGCAGCAGATCGCCCGCTTCGTGCCGCTGCCGGGGAAAGAGGGCGAGAACCGCTTCCTGCCGCTCGAGGAACTCCTCCTCCTCCACCTCGACATGCTGTTCCCGGGCTATACCGATCGTGGCCACTGCACTTTCCGGGTCCTGCGCGACAGCGACCTTGAAGTCGAGGACGAGGCCGAAGACCTCGTGCGCGAATTCGAGACCGCGCTGAAGCGCCGCCGCCGGGGCGAGGTGATCCGGCTGAAGATGTCCGCGGGCGCGCCGGAATCCCTGCGCGCGCTCATCATGGAGGAACTTGCCGTCACCGAGGACGAGGTGGTGGAAGTGAAGGGCCTTCTCGGAGTCGCGGACCTGAAGGAACTGATCCTCTCCTCCCGCAAGGACCTGATGTGGCCCCCCTTCACGCCCCGCGTGCCAGAGCGGGTTCAGGACCACGAAGGCGACATGTTCGCGGCGATCCGCCAGAAGGACATGTTGCTGCATCATCCCTACGAGACCTTCGACATGGTCATCCGCTTCCTGCAGCAGGCGGCGACCGACCCGAACGTGCTGGCGATCAAGCAGACGCTGTACCGGACTTCCTGGGACAGCCCCGTGGTCTCCGCGCTTTGCGAGGCGGCCGAGGCCGGGAAGTCGGTGACGGCGCTGGTGGAACTGAAGGCCCGCTTCGACGAGGCCGCGAACATCCGCCAGTCCCGCAGGTTGGAGCGGTCCGGCGCGCATGTCGTCTACGGGTTCGTCAACTACAAGACCCACGCCAAGATCAGCACGGTCGTCCGGCGCGAAGGCGACCATCTGGTCACCTACACCCATTACGGCACCGGCAACTACCACCCGATAACCGCGCGGATCTACACGGACCTGTCGTTCTTCACCTGCGACGGCGCGCTTGGCCGCGACGCGACCAAGGTCTTCAACTACCTCTCCGGCTACGTGCAGCCCGAGGGGCTGGAGAACCTCGCCATCTCGCCCATCACGCTGAAGCCGCGCCTTCTGGAGCTGATCGCCGCCGAGGCCGATCATGCCCGGGCGGGACGGCCCGCGGAAATCTGGGCCAAGATGAACTCGATCATCGAGCCCGACGTGATCGACGCGCTTTATGCTGCCAGCCAGGCCGGGGTGAAGATCAGCCTCGTCGTGCGCGGCATCTGCGGGTTGCGGCCGGGCGTGAAGGGCCTCAGCGAAAACATCCGGGTCAAGTCCATCGTGGGCCGGTTCCTGGAACATTCCCGCATCGTCTGCTTCGGCAACGGTTACGGTCTGCCCGCCAAGAAGGCGCGGGTCTTCTTCTCTTCCGCCGACTGGATGGGCCGCAACCTCACGCGCCGGGTCGAGACGCTGGTCGAGGCGCTGAACCCGACGGTCAAGAACCAGATCCTGAGCCAGATCATGGCCGCGAACCTGCGGGACGAGGCGCAAAGCTGGATTCTTGCGCCCGACGGCAGCTATACCCGCGATCTTGGTCCGGACGGCGCCCAGTTGTTCAGTTGCCACCAGTTCTTCATGGAGAACCCCTCGCTGTCGGGACGCGGCACGGCGGCCAAGGACGCGCCACGGCTGATCCCGGTGAAGGACGACGATTCCTCAGGGGCCGTGGCGGCGCAATAGACCCAAAATCCTTAAGCAAGGATTTTGACAAATTTCTTGCTTAAGAAATTTGGGTCGTCAAACCCCCGCGCCCGGGTCCCGCATCAGCTGCAACCGCCCCGCCGCCGCCCGCGCGAAGGTCCGCAGCACCACCTTGCGCCGCGCGCCGGACAAGGGCGTCTCGGGGGCCATCCGCACCACCTCGGCGTCATAGGCATCGGCCAGGATCAGCCCGGTGTCCGGCGGCAGAAGCTCGACCGGGAAATCGGAATCCACCGCCCAGAAGAACCGGTCGCACCAGTCGAGATAGCCCTGCCACTTGCGGTCCGCCCGGTAATCCGCCCGGCCCGACTTGCATTCGACCACCCAGACCTCACCCTTCGGCCCCAGCGCCATCACGTCGACCCGCAGGCCCGAGGTCGGGATCAGCTCCTCCACGCAGACGAAGTCGAGCGCCCTGAGTCCCCGGCAGACGCCCCTCTGCAGGCGCTGACCCGGAAGGGCGGGAAGGACCTCGGCGATGTCGACGGGCATGTCCATGCGGCGAAATATGAACCAAAGGTGAACATCTGTCCAGCCTTGCGGCCCCGCCCCCCTCGCCCTATCTTCATAAGTGGCGGGTTCTGCTCCTCGCGTGCGGGGCCAATTTTCCAGTGGCCGATAAGCAAGCGAACGGGGGCTGGCTCTGCCTGGATCCTGGTCCAGGTATCTGGCGCCCACCTGAGACCTCTGGCTCTCGGGAAAACCCCGGTCCTCACGGTTGCTGCGGGCCCGCCACCCAACCGGCCGGGAAGCGGAGTTTTCGAAAACTACCCACCCAATGATTCGAAGAAAAAGGCCGCAGCGGCGACGGTTGTGCTGCTTGACGGGGACGGGCACCGGAATCAGCACCGGCTCACGCACGCCACGGCCGCCGCGCGGGCCTTCGTCCTTTTCGGCCATCCCCATCACCCGGAAGGCGAACTGGACGGCAGAGAAGACGATCCCGTTGAACACGACGAGCATGGCCACCGCGATTCCCCCGATGCTCGATCCCATCACCAGATGACCGAGCCCCGCGACATCCATCCACAGAAGCCCGCCGGTGAAGGCCGCCGAAATGGCGAACCCCAGGGCCACGCTTTCGATGTAGAGACGGACGAGCTTGGGCATCGGAACCTCCTGGCTGCCCTTCGAAGCTAGGCCTGCGGAACCGGCTTGCCAAGCCCCGCGTTGGCCGAATGCGCGATTCCGCCGCAGCGTCACCGGACCCCGGTGAAAAATGCGGCACGCGCTGACCTGGATCATGGCGCGGCCCAGGGGCCGGGCGCGATGATCCCTCCAAGCAGTCAGGGAGGACATGCCATGAAAGTCGCGGACACCCTTTATTGCATCGCCGACGAGCGGGGCTTCCGCCTTCTGCGCGGCAACGGCGGCCGGATGGAGGCAATCCACGCCGCCGGAGCGGATGACTTCGCCGACTGGTCCCACGCCTTCCGCGAGGGGGCGCAGAACCAGTCCGGCGGGATCAATTTCGGCACAAGCAGCACCGACTCCGAGGAGATCGAGCGCCCGCGCCTTGCCAAGCACGTCGTCGCGGCGCTGGAGGCGGAATGGAAGAAGGGCGGCGCAGGCCGCATCGTGCTCGCCGCCGGCCCGAAGATGCTCGGCGCGCTCCGCAAGGCCATGCCGAAGGAACTGGCGCGCGAGATCACACAGGAGGTCGACAAGGACCTGTCGGACATCCCCGACCACGCCCTTGCCGAGCATCTGGAGGAGAAGGGCTGATCAGCCCTCCAGCGCCTCCAGCTCGTCGATGAAGCCCGCGATCATCGACAGGCCCTTGTCCCAGAATTTCGGGTCGCTCGCGTCCAGTCCGAAGGGCGCGAGCAGTTCCTTGTGGTGCATCGACCCGCCCGCCTTGAGCATGGCGAAGTACTTCTCCTGGAAGTCCGGCAGCCCGCCCGCATAGGCGGCATAGAGCGCGTTCACGAGCCCGTCGCCGAAGGCATAGGCATAGACGTAGAAGGGCGAATGGACGAAGTGGGGGATGTAGGACCAGAAGGTCTCATAGCCGTCCATGAACTCGAAGGCGTCGCCCAGGGACTGAGCCTGGACCGACATCCAGAGCGCGTTGATGTCCTCGGGCGTGAGCTCCCCTTCCGCGCGGGCGGCGTGCAGTTTGCATTCGAAGTCGTAGAAGGCGATCTGGCGGACGACCGTGTTGATCATGTCCTCGACCTTGCCGGCGAGCAGCGTCTTCTTCTCGGCCGGGGTCTTCGCGCTGTCGAGGAGCTTGCGGAAGGTCAGCATCTCGCCGAAGACGCTGGCGGTTTCGGCCAGGGTCAGCGGAGTGGACGACAGAAGCTCCCCCTGCCCCGCCGCCAGCACCTGGTGGACGCCGTGGCCCAGCTCATGCGCCAGCGTCATCACGTCACGCGGTTTGCCGAGGTAGTTGAGCATCACGTAGGGATGGACCGTGGTCACCGTCGGATGCGCGAAGGCCCCCGGCGCCTTGCCGGGCTTTACCCCTGCGTCGATCCAGCCCTTGTCGAAGAAGGGCGTCGCGAGGTCCGCCATCCGCGGGTCGAAGGCGGCATAGGCCTCGGTCACCGTGCGACGTGCCTCGGCCCAGTCGACGACCTTGGGCGCCTCGGTCGGCAGCGGAGCGTTCCGGTCCCAGACCTGGAGTTTCTCCAGCCCCATCCACTTGGCCTTCAGCCGATAGTAACGGTGCGAAAGCTTCGGATAGGCGGCCACGACGGCATTGCGCAGGGCCTCCACCACCTCCGGCTCCACGTGGTTCGACAGGTGGCGCCCATGCTGCGGCGAGGGCATCTTCCGCCAGCGGTCGTGGATTTCCTTTTCCTTGGCCAGCGTGTTGTGGATGCGGGCAAAAAGCTTGATGTTCTTCTGGAAGACCTCGGCCAGCGCATGCGCCGCCGCCTCGCGCCGGTTGCGCTGGGGGTCGGTCAGAAGGTTCAGCGTCGCCTCAAGGTTCAGCTCCTCCGGCTCGCCCTCGACGGTGAACATGAGGCCCGCCATCGTCTCGTCGAAAAGCTTGTTCCAGGCGCTGGCGCCCACGACGCTTTCGTCATGCAGGAAGCGTTCCAGTTCATCCGACAGCTGGTGCGGCCGCATCGCGCGCATCCGGTCGAAGACGGGCTTGTAGCGGGCAAGGTCCGCGTTCTCGGCCAGAAGGCGGGCAAGGTGGTCATCGTCCAGACGGTTGAACTCCAGACTGAAGAAGACGAGCGGTGTGGTGGCCGTGGTCACCTTGTCCTGCGCGTTGCCCATGAACTGGGCACGCTCCGGGTCGATGGTGTTCTGGTAGTAGCGCAGGCCCGCATAGGACATGAGCCGCCCGGCGATCACCTCGATCCGCTCGTATTCCTGCACGCAGGCTAGCAGCCCCGCCGCGTCCTGGCGACCAAGCCGTCCCTCGTAGGTCTTGGCGAAGGCCGCGCAGGCGCGTTCCAGCTCGGCCATGTCGGCGGCGAACTCCGGGCCATCGGCCGAGGGATACAGGTCGGTCAGGTCCCAGTCCGGCAGGTCCCCGAACGCGCCCCCCGAGGCATTGGCGTCGAAAACGGGCTGGGGCAGGTTCAGGGTCATCGGGTCCTCCGGAATGCTTTCATCTCATCTATGGCGTGGAGCGGCCCGGGAAAACCCCCGGGACACTCCTCGTTCGACTTCGTCTACTCGTCGTGAACCGCCGGCCCCAAGCGAGGAGCGCCGAAGGCGACGACGAGCGGCGCGTCAGATCTCGACCGCCACGTCGTAGACCCGGTCCATCATCGCCTGGGTGCCCTTCACGAACTCCAGCGGGCAGGGATAGGCGGCTCCCGTCCGCACTGACCGAGAGAACGCCTCGACCTGCAGCTTGTAGTGGTTCGCGGTCGGGAAGCGCTCCACCGTCACGCGGTTGCCGTTCTGGTGCAGTTCCACCTCGGCCAGGTCGTTGACGTTGGCGTTGAAGGGCCCGCCCTCCAGCCGGATCATCCCCTTGGTGCCCTGGAAGGTCGCGACCTGCCGGTTGTACATCCGCATCGAGGTCATCGAGCCATAGGTGAACCGGCCCCGCGGCCCCTCCATCGTGGCGGCGACCTGGGCGAAGGTATCCACGCCGTTGTCGCGGTGGATGCGGGCCGAGATGTCGACGGGCTCTGCCCCGGTCACGAAGCGCATCGAGCCGAAGGTGTAGACGCCGATGTCGCGCAAGCTGCCGCCGCCGGTTTCCGGCTTCATGCGGATGTTGCCGAAATCGGTCAGGTTGAAGCTGAAGGCCACGTCGGCGTGCACGAGGTCGCCGATCTCACCGGCCTCGAACCACTCCTTCGCGCGCTGCCACTGGGGATGGTGGACGATCATGTAGGCCTCGGCCGCGAGGAGGCCCGACTTGTCCCGCGCCGCGATGATCCGGTCGATCTCGCTGGCCTTCATGGCGATGGGCTTTTCGGTCAGGACATGCTTTCCCGCCGCCAGGCACTTCAGCGTCCATTCCACGTGCAGGTGGTTCGGCAGCGGGATGTAGACCGCATCGACCCCCGGATCGGCCAGCAGCGCATCGTAGCTCCCATGCACGGTCAGCGAGGGGCAGAAGGCCTGAAACCCCTCGGCCTTCGACGCGTCCGAGGTCGCCAGCGCCACAAGCTCTGCCCCCTCGGCGGCATGGATCGCCGGGGCCATATGTTCCCGCGCAAACCGCGCCGCACCCAACACACCCCATCTCACCGGCTTCATGTGATCCTCCCGCAAAGCACCCGCGCCACTAGGTCAGGTTTTGCGCTAACCTTCAACCCGCCGGAAGCGCAGGAAGGTCATCAGGCCGAAGGGTTTCACCTGCCGTTGCTCCTCCAGCCGCAGGCCCGGATGACCCATGACCCGGTCGATGGCAAAGTCCGAATGCCAACCCAGAAGGTTCGCCAAGGGCGCCGCGAGCCGTTCGGCAATCGCCCAGCCCTCGGCCGCGCGGCCTGCGAAATGGTTGCCGATCATCACCGACCCGCCGGGGCGGACGACGCGCGCCATCTCGGCCAGGACCCTTTCCGGCTCGGGCACCACGGACATGATGTGCATGGCGGCCACGTGGTCGAAGCTGGCATCCGGGAAGGCCAGTTCCCGCGCGTCCATCTGGTGGAGGCCTGCAAGGTTCTTCAGCCGACCCTTCTGCGCCTTCAGCTCCGCCTCGCGCAGCATCTCGGCCGAGAGGTCCACGCCGGTCACCCGCACATGCGGCGCGTAGTAATCCAGCGCCAGCCCCGTGCCGATCCCCACCTCCAGCACCGAACCGCCCTGGGCATTCACATGCTCGGCCGCCAGAAGACGTCCCCCTTGCGTGATCCGCCCGAAGGTCAGGTCATAGACCGGGGCCCAGCGGCGATAGGACTTCTGGATGGCCTCTACTTGCATGCATATGATTCCCTTGGAATTTCCGGAACGGCGACAGTGCCGCCCCATCCGGGGAATGCAAGGAAAACTGCAACCGGCGCGGGAAATCAGCCGACGCGGGGCTTCTGCAGGCTGCGCAGGCCCAGCCACAGGACTCCGGCCAGATAGGCCAGGCACAGCGTCAGAAGCGTCGTCCAGGGATAGGTCAGCAGCGCCGCCACGACGACCACCGCCCCGACCAGAAGATACCGCGCGTAGTCGGTGGCGATGGTGATCCGCTTCAGGGACGGCGTCCGCACCCGGCTGATCATCAGCGCGCCGATCCCGACCATCCAGCCCGCGACCAGCACCGGCGGCAGATGCAGCACCCCGTCCGTCGCGAAGGACAGGTAAAGCGGCGACAGCACCAGCAGCGCCCCGGCGGGCGAGGGCACGCCGATGAAGCTCGTCTTCTCCGCCGCCTCGCCGACCGCCGCCTTCGACCCCACATTGAACCGCGCCAGCCGCAGCATGCAGCAGACCGCATAGACCAGGACCGCGATCCAGCCCAGGCTCGTCTCGGGGCGCAGGCCCCACATGTACAGGATCAGCGCCGGGGTCACGCCGAAGTTGACGAAGTCGCACAGGGAGTCGAGCTCGGCCCCGATGGCGCTTTCCGACTTCAGCATCCGCGCCAGCCGCCCGTCCAGTCCGTCCAGTGCCGCCGCGACGCCAATCAGCAGGACGGCCAGCGTGAAGTTGCCCGCGATGCCATAGCGGATCGCGGTGAGGCCCGAACAAAGCGCCAGGATCGACACCAGGTTCGGCAGAAGCTTCAGGACCAGAAGCTGGGACGGCGCATCGTCGGGCTTGCGGGCCATGTCACTCGATCCGGGCGGCGCGGGCCGGGGCGTCCTGGCCGATGAAGGCGATCACGCTTTCGCCTGCGACCATCGTCTGGCCCAGCGCGACCTGCGGCTGCACACCCTCGGGCAGATAGACGTCCAGGCGGCTTCCGAAGCGGATCAGGCCGAAGCGTTCCCCCGTCCGCACCCCGTCGCCCGGCTTCTTCCAGCACATGATCCGCCGCGCGACCAACCCCGCGATCTGCACCACGGCGATCTTGCGGCCGTCCTGCATCTCGATGGCCAGCGCGTTGCGCTCATTCTCCTCGGACGCCTTGTCGAGCGAGGCGTTGAAGAACTTGCCGGGCCGATAGGCGACGGCGGTGATCTTTCCCGCGATGGGCGCGCGGTTCACGTGGCAGTTGAAGACCGACATGAAGACGCTGACCCGCACCAGCGCCTCGGGCCCCATCCCCAGCTCGGCCGGGGGCACCGCGCGTTCGATCAGGCTGACCACCCCGTCGGCCGGGCTGACCAGCAGCCCCGCATTCTCGGGCACCGCGCGCTTGGGGTCGCGGAAGAAGTAGTAGCACCAGACCGTCAGGCCCAGGCCCAGCCAGCCCAGCGGCTCCCAGATCCAGAAGAGGACCAGGCTTACGGCCGCAAAGACGGGAACGAATTTCCACCCCTCGGGGTGCATCGGCTTCAGGAAAGTGTCGATCATGCGCATGGGCGCTTCCCTACCCCCGCAGACCCCAAGGATCAAATGAAACCTGCGTGGACGCTGGCCAAGGGGCCCGACCCCGCCGATGATTTTCCCGCCTCGGGCCGTCATGCATTTCCATCCGCGAATTTCCAAGCAACTATCCCCGCGGATCGGCAAGGGGACACGCAGCGACATGGAGCTGAACGGCAAGGCACTCCTTTCAGGTCAGGCGGCGGGCGCCGTCCTTCACGCCGATGTCGGGCTCAGCTTCATGGGTGGCGTCGACGCGGGCTCCGGCATGGTCCTCGACCACCACCACCCCCTGCATGGCCAATCCGTCGCCGGCAAGATCCTCGCCATTCCCAGCGGCCGCGGGTCCTGCTCGGGCAGCCTCGTCCTTTTCGAACTTCTGATGAACGGCCACGCCCCCGCGGCGCTGGTCTTCTGCCGGTCCGAGACGATCCTTACCCTCGGAGTCCTGATCGCGGCCGAGCTTTTTGACCGGGGCATCCCCGTGCTGATGCTGGACGATGCCGACTTCGCGGCGCTGGCAAGCTTCGACTTCGCTCGGGTCGAAGGCGGGTCTCTGACGTCTTGCACCGACGACCCTGGCACGGTTGCCCATGCCCCCATGCCCGCCCTGGACCTTACCGACTTCGACCTGACCGCCCGCGACGAGGCGATGCTGACCGGGTCCGAGGGCGAGGCCGCCGAGCTTGCCATGCGGATCATCCTGCATACGGCCCGCCTCTCGGGCGCGCGGAGCCTGGTCGACGTGGACATGGCGCATATCGACGGGTGCTTCTACCAGGGGCCGGCGGGCCTTCGCTTCATCCGTCGGCTGGTGGAGCTTGGCGGCAGGGTCAAGGTTCCCGCGACGATGAACGCGATCTGCGTCGACCGGAAAGAGTGGCGCTCGCAGGGCGTGGCCGAGGCGCTTGGCCTGCCCTCCGACGACCTTGCCGACGCCTATGTCGCGATGGGCGTGGCCCCCAGCTACACCTGCGCGCCCTACCTTCTGGATCCCGCGCCGAAACCCGGCCAGAACATTGCCTGGGGAGAGTCAAATGCCGTGGTCTTCGCGAACTCGGTCCTCTCGGCCAGGACGCTGAAATACCCCGACTACCTGGACATCCTCGTCGCCCTGACCGGGCGCGCCCCGGCAAGCGACTGCTACCTGGACGAACACCGCCGCCCGAAGCTGCGCATCGACCTTCCGGCGTTGCAGGGCCTTGATGACGCGTTCTTTCCCACCCTGGGCTATCTGGTCGGCAAGTTGTCCCCGAACGAGGTGCCGATCATCTGCGGGCTGGAAAGGGCGAAGGTCAGCCACGACGACCTGAAGGCTTTCGGCGCGGCCTTTGCCACGACCTCCGCCGCCGCGATGTTCCATATCCGCGGCATCACGCCCGAAGCCCTCGACCCCGACCTGACCGGCCTTCCGGCCATCGCCCTGTCCCATGCCGATCTGGCCGCGACCTGGGACGAGCTGAACACGGCAACGACGCCCGAAGTGGATCTGGTCTCCCTCGGCAACCCGCATTTTTCGCTGACCGAAATCAGGGCGCTGGCCCGGCTCTGCTTGGGGCGCAGGAAGCACCCCGACGTGGCGCTGGTCGTCACCTGCGGGCGCGAGGTGATGGAACAGGCACGCTCGGCGGGATTGGTGGATCAGGTACGCGCCTTCGGTGGCCAGTTCCTGAACGACACCTGCTGGTGCTTCATCGGCGCGCCGATCGTTTCAGGGTCTTTCCGGGCGATCGCGACCAACTCGGGCAAATACGCCCATTACGGTCCGGCGGCTGTGGGGAAACCCTTCCACTTCGCAAGCCTCGCCACCTGTGTCGAAGCTGCGGCGACAGGGGCGATGCCGAAGGACCAGCCGGTCTGGTTGAACCCGGTCTAAGACCGGGCAGGCCCGGTCCTAGGGACCCCGGACCGGGATCCAAGGTCCCGCTCCGGGTTCATGGACTTGAAGCCCGGTCAGGCCGGGATCGCCATGCCCTTGCCCTTGGCAAGTTCGCGCATCTTGGCCTGCAGCTTCTCGAAGGCGCGGACCTCGATCTGGCGAATGCGCTCGCGGCTGACGCCGTAGCTTTCCGACAGTTCCTCCAGCGTGACCGGGTCTTCCGACAGCCGACGCTGCATGAGCACGTCCTTCTCGCGGTCGTTCAGGACCGACATCGCTTGGACCAGAAGCGCGCGGCGGGCGTCAAGCTCGTCCTTTTCCTCATAGGCCTCGGCCTGGTCGGAGTCTTCATCCTCCAGCCAGTCCTGCCACTGGGTCGCGCTTTCGCCATCCGAACCCACGGTCGCGTTCAACGACGCGTCCGAGCCCGAAAGGCGGCGGTTCATGTCGATGACCTCTTCCTCGGTCACCGACAGGTCCTTGGCGATCTGGGCCACGTTCTCGGGGCGCAGGTCCCCTTCCTCCAGCGCGCCGACCTTGGCCTTGGCCTTGCGCAGGTTGAAGAACAGCTTCTTCTGCGCGCTGGTCGTGCCCAGCTTCACCAGGCTCCAGGACCGCAGTATGTATTCCTGGATCGAGGCGCGGATCCACCACATGGCATAGGTCGCCAGCCGGAAGCCCTTTTCCGGGTCAAAGCGCTTCACGGCCTGCATCAGGCCCACGTTCGCCTCGCTGATGACTTCGGCCTGCGGCAGACCATAGCCGCGATAGCCCATCGCGATCTTGGCGGCCAGGCGCAGGTGGCTCGTGACCAGCTGGTGCGCGGCGCCTGCGTCCTGGTGGTCGACCCAGCGCTTGGCCAGCATGTATTCCTGTTCCGGCTCCAGAAGCGGGAACTTCCGGATTTCCTGGAGATAGCGGTTCAAGCCCTGTTCGGGACTTGGCGCGGGAAGGTTCGTGTAGGTGCTCATCTCGCCCCCTCATCTGCCCGGTGCGTCAGCGCCCCCGGGAATGCGATAACCTAAAGTAACCGTCACTCCCATGCAAGGGTTCCCTAGCACCCAACGTTTAACGTCAGGTGTAGGTCCGTCCGTCGGTCGCAAAGGATCATGTCAAGCACCTCACGGGAATGTCAGGGGCGCTGACCCATCCCGTCAGATCGCCACCCGTTCGCCCAGCTCGACCACCCGGTCGCGCGGGAGGTGGTAGAAGTCCGTGGGATCCGCCGCCATCCGGCTCAGCGCGACGTAGATCCGGTCCATCACCAGTTCCACCCCCGTCCCCGTCGCCACCGCCCGCCTGCGCCCCAGGAAGAAGGTCGAGGCCATCACGTCGAACTTCAACCCCGCCGCCCGGGCATGGGCCATCGCGCGGCTGACGTTGGGTGTCTCCATGAAGCCGAACCGCAGGATCAGGCGGACGAAGCAGCCCCCCAGCGGCTCCACCGTCGCACGCTCCTCGGCCGTGGCATAGGGCACCCGCAGCGTTTCCACCGTCAGAAGCACCGTCTGCTCATGCAGCACCCGGTTGTGCTTGATGTTGTGCAGAAGGGCCGAGGGCACGATCCCCGGATCGCCGGTCAGGAAGAAGGCCGTCCCCGGGATCACGTTGACGCTCGACCCCCGCATCATCCGCACGAAACTGTCGGTCGAGATCGCCAGCTTCGCCACCCGCGCCCGCACCGCCTGCGTTCCGCGCCACCAGGCCCACATCAGCATCGCCACCACCGCCGCGACAGTGACCGGCACATAGCCCCCGTCAAAGAACTTCAGCGCGTTCGAGGCGAAGAAGGTGCTTTCCACCATCAGGACCGGCGAGACGATCAGCAGGCTGACCGCCAGCGGCACTTTCAGCACACGCCACAGGAAGAGCGCCGCCAGCAGCGTCTCCAGCACCATGCTCCCCGTGACCGAGATGCCATAGGCCGAAGCCAGCGCCGAGGAGGACCCGAAGGACAGGACCAGCCAGATCACCCCGAACAGGAGAAGCCAGTTGATCGCCCCGATGTAGATCTGCCCGCTTTGCCCCTCGGCCGTGTGCAGCATCCGCAACCGCGGCAGGAAGCCCAGCTGGATCGCGCCCCGCGCCATGGAGAACGCCCCGGTGATCACCGCCTGGCTGGCGATGACCGTGGCCGCCGTCGCCAGCACGACCAGCGCCGGAAGCAGGGCCTCGGGCGCCAGCGCAAAGAACGATTCCCCGGCCAGATGCGGGTCCGTCAGCACCATCGCGCCCTGGCCCAGATAGTTCAGCACCAGCGCCGGCAGCACCAGGGCGAACCAGGCGATGGTGATCGGCCTCCGCCCGAAATGGCCAAGGTCGGCATAAAGCGCCTCGCCCCCCGTCACCGCCAGGAAGATCGCCCCCAGCACCACGAAGGCCACCCCCGGATGGTTGATCAGGAAGCCGACCCCCCAGGCCGGGTTGAACGAGGCGAGCACGAACGGCCCCTCGGCGATATGCGCCAGCCCGAGCCCCCCCAGCGTCAGGAACCAAAGGACGCAGATCGGCCCGAACAGCCGCGCCACGCTTGCCGTGCCCTGCCGCTGCACCATGAAAAGCGCCATCAGGATGCCCAGCGTCACCGGGATCACGAAGGGCGTCATCGCGGGCAGGACCAGCTCCAGCCCCTCCACCGCCGACAGCACCGAAATCGCCGGCGTGATCGTCGCATCCCCCGCAAACAGGGCCGCGCCCGCCAGGGCCAGCAACAGGACCGGCACCGACCGCTTCCCCGCCGCCAGCCGCACCAGCGTGTACAAGGACAGGATGCCCCCCTCGCCCCGGTTGTCGGCGCGCAGAAGGAAGAAGACATACTTCACCGTCACGATCAGGATCAGCGTCCAGATCAAGAGCGACAGGATGCCCAGCACCTCGGACGCCCCGGGGCTGACCGCGCCGGTCGCCCGGATCGCCTCGCGGAAGGCATAGATCGGCGAGGTGCCGATATCGCCATAGACCACCCCCACCGCCCCCAGCGTCAACGCGGCCAGCCCCTCCCGATGCGACTCGTCGGTGTGGATGTCATCGGGATCGGCCTCGGACTTGAGGTAATCGGCGATGTCCAGGGCCTCTTCATCGAACAGAGGCAAAGCGGGCTGGACGCCCCGCGGAATCGGGTCGTGGATCATGGCTCACCCCTTGGGTGTGGCTCCGACTGATTGTGAGGGTTGGATTGCGAATCCGGCAGTCCGTCAGGTCGCCAACAGGCGAAGGGCGGGTCCGGTTCCCCCCTGGCAGGAGGGGTGCGCGATGGCTCCGATGCCGTTACCGACTCATGGCCGGCGTTGCGTAAGGCATACGCCGATAACGGACGCGTGACAATATGCTGCAACTGCACAAAGACCGCATGTCTCGCGCGGGCGGAGCGGAAGCCGGATCTTGGATAAGGATTTCCGGTCCTTACAGATCGGCGACTTCCCGCTAGGACTTGGTCGGATGTCCCGATCCAGAGGTTGCCGATGCTCCGCTCCGCCCTGCCCTTTGCGCTTCTCGCCCTGACTCCGACGTCCTCGCTTGCCTACTACCCCTGCAACGGCCCCGGCCCGGGCGAGGTCCTGATCGGCGTCGATCCGGGCGGCAATGGCGTCGCACCCACGCCCCTGTGCGAATATGTCGGTGAAGGCGGCGGTGGCGGCGGCGATCCCGGCGGCTACTGGGTCGACCAGTTCGCCACGCTTGTCTGGGGCACTGACCAGAACGGCGGCCCGACCTATTCCTGGTATGCCAATGCCGCCTCCCAGGCCGAGGCCGACAACGGCGCGCTCGCCCAATGCCAGGCGTCGGGCTTTTCCGACTGCCGGATCGCGATGGGCGTCACCAACGGCGCCATCGCGGTGGTGATCGACAAGAGCGGGTCAATGCACACCGACTGGGGCGAGGACGCGCGCCAGGCCAAGAAGAAGGCCCTGCGCTTCTGCAAGAAACAGGGCGGCAAGGGCTGCAAGGTCGAGAAGGTCCTGGAAAGCCCCGCTGCCTGGGTCAGCTACTGACGCGGGTGGCCGGGGAAGACGGCCCCCAGGCCCTTCTCTTCCCCCAGTATCCCCGCCAGAGGCAGCGCCGCCTGTCCCAGGCACCGCCGCCCCGCACCGCGTCCCCTCTCCCCGGCGGGGGAGAGGGTCAGGGTGAGGGGGAGCGACGCCAGGCCACGGAGGCACGACCTGCACCACGGCGCCCCCGTCCCACTACCCAACAAGCGCTTTCCCAGACATCCCCGCCAGAGCCTCCACCGCCGCCCAAAGCACCGCCCGCGCGCACCGCGTCCCCTCCCTTGGCGGGCAATAAGGTCAGAGTGAGGAGAGCAGCGCCGGGCAACCGGGGCACAGGCCCCGCACCGTCCCTCTCCCCTACAAGCGCTTTCCCTTCTCCAAATACGCCCGCCGGAGGCTCTACCGCCGCCCCAACGCACCGCCCGCGCGCACCGCGTCCCCTCCCCCGGCGAGAAAGAGGGCCAGGATGAGGGAGAGCTAGCCCGCCGAGACAACCGCCCGGACCATGCCGGCCCCGTCCCTCTCCCCGACAAGCGCTTTCCCTTCCCCAAATATCCCCGCCGGAGGCTCCACCGCCGCCCCAACGCACCGCCCGCGCGCACCGCGTCCCCTCTCCCCGGCGGGGGAGAGGGTCAGGGTGAGGGGGCGGTTGTCACCCGGAAAGCGGCTTGGCAAAGATCACCTTGTCGTCGCCCGCCTGGTAGTAGTCCAGGATGCGCGCCTCGCGCTGGAAACCGAGCTTGCGGTAGAACCGCCGCTGCCCGGCAAATCCCGGCACGCCCGAGGTCTCGACCAGCAACAGCCGTGCGCCCTTCTCGCGCAGGACGGCCTCCACCGCCGCGACCAGACGGCGGCCCAGTCCCTGCTTCTGCCGCACAGGGTCCACCGCCAGCAGCAGCAGGTTCCAGGTCCCGTCGGTCAGCCTCTCGGGCGCGGCGTAAGCAAGGCCCGCGCCCCCCTCCACGACCAGCCAAAGCTCATCCGCCCCCTCCAGATAGGGCGCGGCCATCTCGGCCAGCATTTCGGGCGGGAACAGGTCCACCGCCCCGATCAGCGCCTCGGCGGCCGCAAGGTCGTCCCGCCGCAGCGGTCGTATCGTCTCGTCTGTCATGCTCTTATCCCTGATTGTCGAGTTGCGCCCGCACGGACAGCCGCCCCAGCCGCGAGATGCGGTAAGGTCCTCCGCCTTCCGAGGCGATCAGCCGCTTGCGCCGCAGGCGCTGGAAGACGCCCAGCGTGCAGTCGGCCAGGATGAAGCCGTCGCGGGTGACGCAAAGGATCTCCTCGATCCGCTTTCCGCTCCGCGAATGGTCGATGCGCCCGCCAAGGGCGAGGACGTGCAGCACCCGCTGCTCGATCCGTGAGATGTTCATTGGGAAGTCCGAAGTCTGTAGCCATGCCGGACCGGACGCAGGCGATCGCGCTGCGTCGGTCGTTCATGTCATCCTTGGGCCCCGGTCAGGGGGCGGATGACGTCAGCAGGTGGCTACAGTCTCGGACATGAATGCACTCCATTGGCCGCGCTCGGCCAGTGCGGTTCCCATTATAGCGGGCCCAAATCCCTTGCGTAAGGGATTTGACAAATTTCTTCCTCAAGAAATTTGGCCTCTGAAACCCGTGCCGCGCGAAGGTTTCCAATTCCCTAACGCCCGCGACCAAGTTATTGAAATTGCAGAACCATCAGCGTTTGTCCACCGTGGACAGGTTTCCCGCTCACCCCGCGCGCAAGGCCTCGATCAGCCTCGCGATGTCTGCCGGCAGCGGCGAGGTGAACTCCAGCCGCTCCCCCGTCACCGGGTGGTCGAACCCCAGGCTCGCCGCGTGAAGGGCCTGCCGGGGAAAGCTGTTCCCGACCTCCGCCCCCTGCCCCAGTACCTTCTCCGACAGCCGCTTCTTGCCGCCATAGGTCTGGTCCCCCACCAACCCGTGCCCCGCATAGGCCAGGTGGACCCGGATCTGATGCGTCCGCCCGGTCTCCAGCCAGCAGTCCACCAGCGCCGCCTGCCCCCCGAACCCCTCCACCACCCGCGCCCGGGTGATCGCGTGGCGGCCCTCGTCCCAGACCACCGCCTGCCGCTGCCGGTCGGTCTTGTGGCGGGCAAGGTGCGTCGCGATCCGCAGGATGCCCCCCGCCTCGAAGCTGACCCCGCGCAGGCCCCGCAACCGCGGGTCCGCCGACGAGGGCACCCCATGCACCACCGCCAGGTAATGCCGGTTGACCGAGTGATCCTCGAACTGCCGCGCCAGCCCATGATGCGCCCGGTCGGACTTGGCCACCACGAGAAGCCCCGAGGTGTCCTTGTCGATCCGGTGCACGATCCCCGGCCGCCGCTCGCCCCCGATCCCCGACAGCGTGTCCCCGCAGTGGAAAAGGAGCGCATTCACCAGCGTCCCCGAAGGCGAGCCCGGCGCCGGATGGACGACCATCCCCGCGGGCTTGTCGATGACGATGAGGTCGGCATCCTCCCACACGACCGACAGGGGGATGTCCTCGGCCAGCGTCTCGACCGCGACCGCCGGGTCCAAGCGAAGCGTGTAGACCTCGCCCTCCACCACCTTCGCCTTCGGATCGGTCACCGCCACCCCGTCGCGGCTGACGGCCCTCTCGGCGATCATCCGCATCAGGCGCGACCGAGACAGCGCCGCTTCCTCTGGCACGGCGGCGGCAAGGGCCTTATCAAGGCGGGCGGGGGCATCCGGACCGATGGTGACGGCCAGCGTCCCGCCCTCATCGTCCTCGAAAGGCCCGTCCATGTCCGATCCAGTCACCCCCGACGCCCCCGATGCGGCCCTGCCGCCCAGCCTGCGGCTTCTGAAATGGCTGGTCATCCTGCTGACCCTGTCGATGATCGGGGCCGTCATAACCGTGGTCTGGCTGCTTGTCACCCGCATGCCGCACAGTCTCGCGGGCAGCGGACCCGACCTGCCCGAGAACCTGACCCTACCCGAGGGCGCCCGTCCAGCCGCCGTCACCTTCGGCGCTGGCTGGACCGCCGTCGTCACCACCGACGACCGCATTCTCATCTTCGACGCGAACGGTGTGTTGCGCCAGGAGGTGACAATTTCGCTACCGCCGGGGCCTTGACCTAGGCCACAGCCATCGCGCTACTGGTTGCGGCCGGCTTTCAACCCTGTGGTGCGCACGCGTGATGTTTCGCCTTTCTTCCTTGACCAAGGCCGACGGAGAGCGGCTGCGCGAGGAGCTTGGGCGTCAATACAGGATCCTGAGGGGCGAGGCCGTCGTGCGGCTTGTCCTCCTCGGCCTTGCCTACGCCGTCTGCGCCCAATTCGTGTCCCCCTGGCTGATGGGCCTGCTGTTCCTGGTCGAACTGGTTGGTGAAGGGGTCTCGCAGCGCCTGCTGAAGGGGTTGGATCCGGTCCGCTCACCCACCCGCTACCGCCTCTTTCTGCTGAGCCTCGTTCCGATGGAGGCGGGGCTGATCACGGCCGCCGGTTCGGTCTGGATGCAGGACGACCCTTATGCGAAGTCAATCGCGATCGGGATGGTGATGGGGGCACTTCTGCACCTGTGCTCGGTACGGTCGATCCACCTTCCCCTCGGGATCGTCGGAATGACCACCGTGGCCCTGGTCACGGCAGCCATCAACACGGTCTACTGGATCCAGGAAGGCAGCTGGCTGGGGTTTGCGGTGTCAACGCTGGTCGCCACGGTCGCGATCGGCTATGCCGCGACGGTGATGGTGTCGAACCATTGGCTCCACCGTGCCGGGGCCGAGGCCGCGACGGCCGCCAAGGCGGCAAACGTGGCGAAAGGACGCTTCCTGGCCCAGATCAGCCACGAGTTGCGCACCCCGCTCAATGCCGTGATCGGGCTGGTCGAGATCGAGGCGGCCAACGCAGCGGGAACCTCGCGGCAACGCTTGCGGACGGTCGCGACATCGGCGCGGGACCTGGCGGTGATGCTGGATGACGCCGTCGACTATTCAGCCCTGACCGAAGGGCGCGTGGCGGTCACGCCGCGTCCGGTCGCGCTGCGGCCCGAACTTTCGGCAAGCCTCCTGGTGTTCGAGCTGCAGGCCCGTAACCAGGGCCGCACGCTCAGCGTGGGAATCGAGCGCGAGGTGCCCGCCGTGGTGATGGTCGACAGCCAGCGGGTGCGGCAATGCCTGGGGAACCTGATCGGCAACGCTCTGAAGCATACGTCGCGCGGGCCAGTCACCGTCTCGGTCCGTTACCAGCGCGGTCGGCTGGTGATCGACGTGGCCGATCAGGGCAAGGGCATCCCGCCCGACTTGCACGAGCGGGTGTTCGAGCCCTTCTTCCGCGGCAAGGGCGAGGCGCCCGGCGTGGGCCTTGGCCTGGCGATCAGCCGGGCCGTGGCGCGACAGATGGGCGGGGACCTCGTGCTGATGCCGGTGGCGCAGGGCACGACCTTCCGCCTGACGGTCGCGGCCCCCGAGGCAGAGGTCGCCGCAGACCCGCAGGGCGCGGCAGATTTCCGGGACAAGGTGATCCTTGTCGTCGACGACATCGCGACGAACCGCCTGGTGGCATCGCAGCTTCTGACGGCGGCAGGTGCGCGCACGGTCGAGGCCGCCAGCGGCCCCGAGGCTTTGGCGCGCCTGGAGCAAGGCGGAATCGACGCGGTCCTTCTTGACCTGATGATGCCCGGCATGGACGGACAAGAGACCCTGTTCCGTATCCGCGAGACGCATGGGCGGAAGGTCCGGGTCGTGGCGATGACCGCCGATGTCCTGTCGATCCGGCGCGACGATACCTTGCGCGAACGACTCGACGGGTTCCTGCCGAAACCGATCCTGCCCGAAACCCTGCGCGAGGTTCTGGCACAGGTGCTGCCACGCTGACGCATCCGGGCCGTCGATGTCGGTCGCGGACATGATCCGGCCAGCGCAAGGTCGCAGGCTGGGACGGTAAACACGGGGGATCACATGATCGGAGATCTGGGCGCGGCGGATGCAACCGCCCTGGCCGCACTTGTCGCAGCCGGCGAGGTGACGCCGACCGAGCTTCTGGACGCAGCGCTGGCTGCCGTCGAGGCGCGCAACCCGGCGCTGAACGCCGTCGTGCTGGTGCAGGAAGGCGTGGCGCGCAAGGCCATCGCCGATGGCCTGCCTCCGGGCCCCTTCCGCGGGGTTCCCTTCCTGATCAAGGACTTGGGTGCGGAGGCGAAGGATTTCCCCTCGCACAACGGCTCGCGTCTCTTTGCCAACACGGTCTATGGGCAGGACTCGGCGATCTATGCCCGGATACAGGCTACGGGCGTGGTGACCTTCGGGCGCACGACCTCGCCCGAGGGGGGCGTGGGGGCGGCGACCGAAGCGGCGGTCTACGGCGGGCCGACGCGGAACCCCTGGAACACCGATCACACGCCGGGCGGGTCCTCAGGCGGGGCGGGGGCGGCCGTGGCGGCGGGGATCGTGGCCTTTGCGCATGGGTCGGACGGGGGCGGGTCGGTGCGGATCCCGGCCTCTTCCTGCGGGCTCTTCGGCTTCAAGCCAACGCGGGCGCGGCTGCCGGACGGGCCCTATGCCGGCGAAGGCTGGGCCGGGATGGCGATCGACGGCTTTCTCACCCGGTCCGTCCGCGACACGGCGGTGATGCTTGACGCCTGCGAAGGCCCCGACCTTGGCGCGCCCTATGTGGCTCCGCCCCTGGACAGGGGGCACGCGGCGGCGATCAGTCGCCCGCCCCGGCGGCTGCGGGTGGCGATCTGCGACACCACCTTCACCGGCGCACCGATCCACCCCGAGGTCGCCGAGGCGGTGCGCAGCGCCGGACGGCTTCTGGAAAGCCTGGGCCACAGCGTCGAGCCGGCGCGGCCCAAGGCGGACGTAACCATGATGATGCGCGCCTGGACGGACATCGTGGGCGTGGGCACGGCGCTTTCGATCCGCTCGAAGCTTGGCGACCGCGCCCCCACGGCGGACGAGGTCGAGGGCGTGGGCCGAGGCGCCTGGGCCTATGCGCAGACGCTTCATCCGACGCGCTATCTGCAGGCGGTGGGCGAGATCCATGCCTTCGGGCGCCAGATGGCCGGGTTCTTCGACCAGGGGCCGGACATCCTGCTGTCGGCAACGCTTGCCGAGCCCCCTGCCAAGGTCGGCCGGTTCAACCATGAGACAGAGGATTACCTGGGTTACCGCGTCGGCCCGGACGGCATTTTCGCCTATTCGCCCTTCTGTGCCGTCTTCAACGCCTCGGGCCAGCCGGCGGCCAGCCTGCCCTTGGGATGGTCCGGCTCCGGCCTGCCCATCGGCATCCATCTCGCAGCCGCCTTCGGCCAGGACGAAACCCTGATCGCGCTTTGCGCAGAGATAGAGCGCGCGGCGCCATGGGCGGGTAAAAGAGCGCCGATGGCCGGGTAAGGGGAAGGAATCGCTTGTGGGGAAACAATTCTTCCGCCCAATATGATCAAACTTGGGGGATGAAGTGGGGGTCTCCGTGGCGGAAGAAGTGACCATCTCGGCCCGCAATGTCGTCAAGGCATTCGGGCAGGGCAGCGCCACCGTGCGGGCGCTGGACGATGTATCGGTGGACATCCGGCGCGGCGAGTTCTTCACGCTTCTGGGTCCGTCCGGCTGCGGCAAGACCACGCTTCTGCGCCTGATCGCGGGGTTCGAGATGCCGACCGACGGCACGATCCTGCTGGACGGGACGGACATCACCACCCTGCCCCCGAACCGCCGGCCGGTGAACACGGTGTTCCAAAGCTATGCGCTGTTTCCCCACCTGACAGTGGCCCAGAACATCGCCTTCGGGCTTGAAATGCTTGGCAAACCGGCGGCCGAGGTCAAGGCGCGCACGGCGCAGATGCTGGCGCTGGTGAAGCTGGAGGCGATGGCGGGCCGCAAGACAAGCCAGTTGTCGGGCGGCCAGCAGCAGCGGGTGGCGCTCGCCCGGGCTCTGGCGCCGCAGCCGAAGGTCCTTCTCCTGGACGAACCGCTCTCGGCGCTGGACCTGAAGCTGCGCAAGGAGATGCAGATCGAGCTGAAACGGCTGCAGCTCGAGACCGGCATCACCTTCATCTTCGTGACGCACGACCAGGAAGAAGCCCTGACCATGTCCGACCGCATCGCGGTGATGAGCGCGGGCAAGATCCAGCAGGTCGGAAGCGCCAAGGACATCTACATCCACCCGAAGAACCGCTTCGTCGCCAGCTTCATTGGAGAGACGAACTTCCTGACCGGCACGGCTGAAGCGGGCGCGCTGCGCCTGGGCACAGGCGAGCGGATCGAGGTCGAGGGCCTGCCGGCCGGCGGCTCGGCCACGGTCATCGTCCGGCCCGAGCAGCTGCGGCTAGGCGCGGCGGACCAAGGGCTTGCGGCGCGGGTGAAATCGCTGGTCTATTTCGGCACCGACACCCATTGCCACCTTGCCCTGGCCGATGGCACCGAGCTTGTCGCCCGCCTGCAGAACCCGGTCTCGGGCGAGGCCGGGCTGTCAGAGGGTCAGACGGTCGGCGTCACCTTCGCCAAGGGCGCCGTGCAACGGGTGGAGGACTGAGATGAGCCCCGCCGAGGAGAACGCCGTCAGGACCTCGGCCCGAAACGGCTGGCTTCTGTCCCTGCCCGCGCTGGTGGTCCTGGCCTTTGCCGCCGCCGGGCCCCTGCTGATCGTCGTCTGGTATTCCTTCCTGACGGCGAACGACACCGGCAACGTGATCCACGAATGGTCGCTGGACGGCTGGAAGGGCATCCTCTTCACCTACGACATCTTCGAGGAACGTTATGCGCTGGCCGACGCGCATCTGACGATCTTCTGGCGGTCGGTCTGGCTGTCCCTGACCACCACGGTCCTGACCTTCGTCATAGGTTTCCCCACCGCCTGGTTCATCGCGACGCGGCCCGCCGAGCAGCGCGCCATGTGGCTGTTCCTGATCACGATTCCCTTCTGGACCAACCTTCTGATCCGCACTTTCGCCATCAACGAGGTGATCCGGAACGAAGGCATCCTGAACACGCTTCTGATCTGGCTGGGCGTGATCGACGCGCCCTTGCAGATCAACTACACCGAAACCGCCGTGCTGATCGGGATGACCTATGTCTACCTGCCGCTGATGGTGCTGCCGCTCTACGCCACCATCGAGCGCTTCGACATGCGGCTCCTCGAAGCCTCTTACGACCTTTACGCCAGCCGCTGGCTGACCCTGCGCCGGGTGATCCTGCCCATCGTCAAACCGGGGATCATCGCCGGGTCGATCCTGGTCTTTGTCCCCTCGCTGGGCGCCTATGTGACGCCCCGCATTCTGGGCGGCGGCAAGAACATGATGATCGGCAACTTCATCGAACTGCAGTTCCTGCAAGGCAAGAACTGGCCCCTTGGCGCGGCGCTGTCGGTGGCGCTGCTGTTCATCGTGATGGCCGCGCTTCTGGTCTATGTGCGCGTCGCCAATCGTGACCGGGGGACCGGGCATGGCTGAGCGCGGCTTCCAGATCAACCGCCTGCCGGGCTTTGCCACGATCGCCATTGCGGCCTTCGTGCTGCTCTATCTGCCCATCGTCACCCTGGTTGCCTATTCCTTCAACGCCTCGAATTCCGTGGCGGTCTGGGGCGGCTTCTCGCTGCACTGGTATGTCGATGCCTGGGACAACGACGATGTGAAGGCCGCCACGATGCGGTCGCTGATCATCGGCGCTTCGGCGGCGGTGCTGTCCACGGCGTTGGCGACGATGGCGGCGCTTGGGACGACGCGTCGCAAGGCGTTCAAGGGTCAGACCTTCATCTATGTCGTCATCAACCAGCCTCTGATGGTGCCCGAGGTCGTCACGGCCGTCGCCCTGCTGATCTTCTTCGGGATCATCAAGGTCGCCACGGGATATCAGGGCCTTGGCTACCTGATCGCGGCGCATACCGCCTTCTGCATCCCCTTCGCCTACCTGCCGATCCGCGCGCGCCTGGAAAGCATGGACCTTGCGCTGGAAACGGCTGCGGCCGATCTTTACGCGACGCCTTGGCAGACCTTCCGCCGGGTGACCCTGCCCCTTCTCGCGCCGGGCATCATGGCGGGGGCCATGCTGGCCTTTGTCATCAGCCTGGATGACGTGGTGATTACCGAGTTCGTGAAGTCTGGCGGCCAGGACACGCTGCCCACCTACATGCTGGGCCAGCTTCGTCGGGCCTTCACGCCCGAGGTCAACGCGATCTCGACCATGCTTCTGGCAGTCACGGTGCTGCTTCTGACGCTCTTCTTCCTTCTGACGAGAAAGAAAGACTAACCAACTGGGAGACATCCAATGAAAAGACTTCTGTCTGCGACCGCGATGGTCCTGGCCTCGGCATCGCTTGCCTCGGCCGAGGGCGAGCTGCAGCTTTACAACTGGGGCAACTACACCAGCCCCGAACTGCTGGAGAAATTCGAGAAGGAGACGGGGATCAAGGTCACCGTCACCGACTATGACAGCAACGACGTGGCCCTCGCCAAGGTCGAGGCCGGTGGATCGGGCTTCGATCTGGTGGTGCCCTCGGCCAGCTATGTCCCGATCTGGGTCGAGAAGGGACTGGTGCAGGAGCTGGACCTGTCCAAGCTGCCGAACCACAAGAACATCGCCCCGGAATGGATGGATGTTCCATGGGACCAGGGCCGGAAATACTCGGTCCCGTGGCAGTGGGGCACGACCGGCATCGCGGTCAACACCAAGGTCTACAGCGGCGACATCAACACCTCGGCGGTGTTCCTGGAGGTTCCGCCGGAACTCGTCGGCAAGATCAACGTCGTGCCCGAGATGATCGACATCGTCAGCCTGGCCACGATGTATGTCGGCGGCGAGCCCTGCTCGACCGACCCCGAGGTGATGAAGAAGGCCCGCGACGCCCTGCTGGCCGCCAAGCCCAACTGGATCAGCATGGACTATGGCGCGACCGAGCGTCTTTCGAACGGCGACTGGGCGGCCAGCGTGAACTGGAACGGCTCGACCATGCGGGTGCGGCTGAACACCAACGGCGACGTGCAATACGGCTATCCCAAGGAAGGCTACCCGATCTTCATGGACTCGGTGATGCTCCTGAAAGATGCCCAGAACGTCGAGGAAGCCTACAAGTTCATGGACTTCATCATGGTCCCTGAAAACGCCGCGATGATCTCGGCCTTCGCCCGCTATGCCAACGGCATCGCGGGGTCGGAAGCCTTCATGCCGGAAGACATGAAGACCGCGCCCGAGGTGGTCGTGCCGGAAGAGCACAAGGCAGCGGGCGTGTTCCTGCCGACCTGCACCGGCAAGGGGCTGGAGTACATGACTGCGATCTGGACCGAACTGCAGAAGTAAGGTCCCGGCTGAAGCGTCGGAGCGGGGGGTTTCACACCCCCCGCCCCCCGTGGGATATTTGAGCAAAGATGAAAGCCATGCTGGAGTGGTCGCCGACCGAGCTTTCCGCGGCAATCCACGCGCGCAAGGTCGCCCCGTCCGAGGTGATGGCCGCCTGGCTGGCGCAGGTGGAAGCGATCAACCCTGCGGTCAACGCACTGGTGTCGCTGCGCGATCCCGACGCGCTGATGGCCGAGGCGCGGGCGCTGGATGACGTCCAACCGCATGGCTGGCTGCATGGCATCCCCTTCGGCGTCAAGGACCTGGTGGCGACGAAGGGCGTGCGGACGACCTGGGGCTCCCCCCTCTTTGCCGACCATGTGCCGGTGCGGGACGACCTGGTGGCGGCGCGGCTGCGGGCCAGTGGGGCGGTGATCGCGGGGAAGACCAACGTGCCCGAGTGGGGCCAGGGGTCGCACAGCTTCAACCCGGTCTTCGGCGTGACGCGCAATCCGTATGACCTGTCCCGCGGCGCCGGTGGGTCCTCGGGCGGGGCGGCGGCGGCGCTGGCCACCCGGATGGCCTGGGTCGCCGACGGCTCGGACATGATGGGATCGCTCAGGAACCCCGCCGCCTTCTGCAACGTCTACGGCTTCCGCCCGACCTGGGGCCTGGTGCCTCAGGACGCCGAGGGCGACAGCTATCTGTCGACGCTGTCCACCGAAGGCCCGATGGGCCGGAGCGTTGAGGATGTGGCGCGGCTGCTTCTGGTACTTGCGGGCGAAAACCCCGAGGTCCCCTTCCCCCGCGCCGTGCCGGATCTGGCGCTGGACCGTGATCTGCGCGGCTGCCGGATCGGCTGGCTGGGCGACTGGGGCGGGGCCTATGCGATGGAGCCGGGCATCCTGGACCTCTGCGAGGCCGCGCTGCGGCAGATGGAAGCGATGGGTGCGGTGGTGGAACCGCTTGCGCCCCCGTTCCCGGCCGAAAAGCTCTGGTCGTCCTGGGTCACCCTGCGCGCCATGCTGAACGCGGGCGGCAAGCGCGCGCTGGCCGAAGACCCGGCGAAGCGCGCCCAGACCAAGCCCGAGACGATCTGGGAGATCGAGCAGGGCCTGAGCCTGTCGGCCCAGTCGGTCTACGAGGCCAGCGTCATCCGCAGCCGGTGGCACGCCCATGCCGCACGGCTCTTCGACCGTTACGACGCCCTGGTCCTGCCCTCGGCCCAGGTCTGGCCCTTCCCGGTGGACTGGCGTTGGCCGGAAGAGATCGCAGGACGGAAGATGGACACCTACCACCGCTGGATGGAGGTGGTGATCCCCGCCAGCCTGATCGGCCTTCCCGCGCTGTCGGTGCCGGTGGGCTTCTCGGACCGGGGCCTGCCGATGGGGATGCAGGTCATCGGCCGGTCCGGCGGCGACATGGGCGTCCTGGGCATCGGTCAGGCCTGGCACCGGGCGACCGAATGGCCGCAACGCCGCCCGCCGCCGCTGGTGCAGGCAACGGCTTCGCGCTAAGCCTGTCCCAAAAGGGGAGGCCAGGATGATCCTAGGGCATATCGGGGCGCGCAAGGGGTCGAAGGGCGTGCCGGGCAAGAACTTCCGTCCGCTCTGCGGCAAGCCGCTGATCGACTGGTCGCTGGACCAGCTCTTCGCCAATCCCCGCATCGGCGCTGTCGTGGTCTCGACCGACGACGAGGAGATCTACGACCACGCGGTCCGGCGCGGCGCCCTGAAGATCGGTCTGCGGCCGGCCGAACTGGCCACCGACACCGCGCCGAAATGGGGGGTCTGGCAGCACGCACTTGCGGCAAGCGAGGCGCTGACCGGACCAGTCTCGGCCTTCCTCGACCTTGACTGCACCTCGCCGCTGCGCTTGCCCGAGGACATCGAGGGTGCTCTGAAACTTTACGAAATCGAACATCCTGACATGGTGATGAGCGTCTGCGAGGCGCGAAAGAATCCCTATTTCAACCTTGTCGAGCCGGATGCCAGCGGGGCGCTGCATGTCTCGAAACCGCTTCCCGGCGGCGTCTGGGCGCGGCAGGACGCACCCACCGTCTACGAACATGTCGGCATGGTCTACGTGGTGAACCCTGACTACCTGCGCCGCGCCAGGACGATCTATGAAGGCCGCGTCATTCCCTACGTGCTGCCCGCCGAGCGGTGCCACGACATCGACACGCCCTACGATTTCCGGCTGGTCGAGTTCCTGCTGTCCGAGCAGCTGAAGGATGGCGTGGTCAAGGCCTGAGCAGAGGCGCGATCGCGGCCAGTGTCCGCGCGGTCGCGCCGGAATGGGCTGCCATGAAGGCCGCGATCGTCTCGGGTGACGGATCGGGCCAGGTCAGGACGTGCTGCACCAGACGGTCCGCGCTGGTCTGCTGGCAGACGCCCGCCGCAATCGCCTCGACGGCCGGATATTCGATAGTCTGGACATGGGGTCCGACCAACACCGGCTTGCGCAGGGCCAGGGGCTCGATGATGTTGTGCGACCCCTTCGGCTGGAACCCACCCCCGACCACGACCCGGTCCGCAAGGGCGAGGTAGAAGTACATCTCGCCGAGGGAATCCCCCAACAGCACATCCATTGGCGCCTGCGACAGCGGGGCAAGACGCCCGTCCAGCCGCTGGCTGCGGCGGGCGAAAAGGACCCCCTTTTCGGTCATGGCCTGCGCCACTGCCCCGAACCTCTCGGGCGCGCGGGGGATGAACACGATGATCGGCGGCGTCCGTCGTGACAGAAGCTCGCGGGCTGCGGCAAGGAACAGCGCCTCTTCCGGTTCGGTGACCGAGGCGAAGGCGATCACCCGCCGCGGACCCAGCGTCGGGCGGACGGCAGCCGCGGCGGCAAGTTGCGCAGCGGGGATCGGCTGGTCGAAGCGCAATTCGCCCGTCACCGCGATGTTCCGCACCCCGACAGAGGCGAAGCGCCGCGCCTGCAACTCGGACTTCACGAAAGCCCCGGAAAAGCCGCGCATCAGGGCGGGCCGGATCCCGAACCGGGCGTCGCGCACCATCGAATCCGTCGGGTACTGCGCATTGCACATGTAAAGCGGCACACCCGCCGCACGGGCGGCAAAGATCATGCGCGGCCAGATCTCGATCTCCATCACCAGGCCAAGCCGGGGGCGGAAGGTTTTGAAGAAACGCTTGTAAGCCCATGACGTCTCGACAGGAACCCAGACGGGCATCAGGCGACCGGCAGCGATTTCCTCGGCGAAGACGCGCTCTGCCTCGCGCCGTCCGGCGGGCGTGAAATGCGTGGTCACCACGGTTTCCCCGCGGTCGAGCAAGCCCCGGATCAGCGGTACGGCCGAGCGAAGCTCACCCAGGCTGACCGCATGGATCCAGACCGATCCGGGCAATCCCGCAGGGTACCGGCCAAAGCGTTCGCCGATGTGTCGCGCATAAAGCGGGTCCTTGCGGCCGCGTTTCCAGAGGTAGGCCAGCACGACCGGCAGCCCGATGTGCCAGAGGAGCGACCAGAAGCGAAGGAAGAGCCAGAGCCTCATGCCAGGCCACCCAGGGCCAGAAGTTCACGGGCCAGCGGTCGAAGCGAGTGCCGGGCTGCGTCCGAGGTCGACTTTGCCCGCGCCGCCATGGCGGAGTGATCCTCGGTCAAGGCCGGCGCCAGACTGTCGGGCATCACCTGGCGCGCGGCGGAAACCTGGTGCAAGGCACGGAAGTCGCCCGCGAAATTGGCTGTCCGTGGGCCGTGCAGAATGGCCGACCCCAGTGCGGCCGGCTCCCAGGGGTTATGGCCCTCGGTCGGGCCGAAGGTGCCGCCGACCAGCGTGATCGGGCAAAGACGATACCAGAGCCCCATTTCTCCCAGGGTATCCGCGATCCAGACGTCGCCGCTCGGCCCCTCCCCCAGGCTTCGCCGGGTCGAGGTCAGGCCGTGCTCGGCGACCCGGGCGGCGATCTCGGCCCCCCGGGCGGGATCGCGCGGCGCGAGGATCAGAAGCGGCCTGGCATCCAGCGCGCGGATGGCTGCAAGCGTGACGAACTCATCCTCCGGATGCGATGACGCCAGCAGGACCGGGCGCTGGCCGATCAGCGCCTCCCGCGCGGCGGCGAGCGCCCGGGGATCGGCGGCCAGCGGCGGGGCGGCGGCCTTCAGCGACCCCGAGACCCGCACGCCTTTCGCGCCAAGGGCTTGCAGGTGATCAGCCGTCCCGCCGTCCTGCGCCGTGATCAGACGGAAGCGCGACAGGAGATCGGCGTAAAGCGAGGCCCAGCGGCGGCGGCGGGCATAGGCGTCGGCGTTCATCCGGGCATTCACCAGCGCAAGCGGTATGCCGCGCGCATCGGCGGCATGAACCGCGCCGGGCCAGAGGTCCTGCTCGGCCCAGATCGACAGTGACGGCCGCCAGTGGTCAAGGAAACGGCCCAGGTAGGCCGGCGCATCCAGCGGCAGGAACTGGTGACGGCAGCGCGGGGGCAGGTTCGGCGCCAGCACCTCGGCCGATCCGCGAGTGGTGGACGTGACCAGGAACTCCGTCTCCGACTGCTCCGCCATCGCGCCGATCAACCCGCGCAGGGCCAGGACCTCGCCCAGTCCGACGGCGTGAAGCCAGACGACGGGGCCGGACGGTCGCGGAAGCGAGGCTTCGCCCAGCTTCTCGCGCCAGCGGTCGGGCAGCTCTTTTCCCCGTGCCAGCCGTCGGGCGAGCAGGGTCGGCGCCACCAGCGGGATCCCCCGGGACGCCGCGAGATAGGCGGTCAGCGCAAGCGAGGGCCTAGTCACGGAAGGCCTTCTGCAAGCTCAGTGTCCAGAACTCGGGCCGGGCCAGCGTTTCCACGAAGCGCGCAGCCGCGCTGCCCTCGCCGAACCCTGCGTGTGGCGTGGCCTGACGGCCCCAGTGGCGCGACAGGAAGTCGAGGATCACCGCCCGATCCGCCGCCTCGCAGGCCACGACCGACGGCGCGTCCGAACGGTTCGACTGCCGCGTCCCGATGTCCAGCGAGGGCAGTCCCAGAAAGGGGGCCTCGCGCACACCGGCCGAAGAGTTTCCGACCATGCAGGCGGCGTTCTTCATCAGCTCCGAGAAATGCGCGAACCGCATGGAGGGCAGCACGCGGAATCGGGATTTCGGCAGGGTTTCAAGCACCTGGAAGATGTCTTTCGACCCCGGGTCATTGTTGGGCGCGATCACCACGAAACTGCGGCCCGAGGCTTCCAGCGCACCGAACAGGTCCGCAGCCTGCCGGCCGATCGTGTCCTGTTCGCTGGTCACCGGATGGAAGGTGACGATGCCATACTCGTCGAACGCGATCTCGTAGCGCGCGCGAACCTCGTCCAGCGTGACGCCGGACGGGCGGGCGTGGAAGTCCAGCTCGGGCGAGCCGATGGGATGGATCGTCTCCTCGGGCTCACCCAGCGCGCGGACACGGCGGCCCGCAGCCTCGGAGGACACGAAGTGGTGCGTGCAAAGCTTGGTGTTGCAGTGGCGGAAGACCTCGTCGATGGTGCCCGACACCTCGCCGCCCTCGACATGGGCCGAGCGGATGTAATTCGTCGCGGCGACCAGCGCGCCCGCAAGCGCCTCGATCCGGTCGCCGTGCAGCACGATGAGGTCGGGCCTGACCCGGTTCACATAAGCGGAAAACCCGGTGACGGTGCGGGCCAGCACCAGGTCCTGCGGGTCGCCTTCGGCCTGGTTCACGAACTCCTCGACCGCGACCCCCGCCATCCGCCGCACCTCGTTCCGGGTCAGGCCGTAACGTTCCATCATGTGCATTCCGGTGACGAAGAAGGTCACCCGGTGCCCCGCATCAAGCGCGGCAGCGGCCAGCGGCTGAAGCTTGCCGAAATCCGCGCGGGTGCCGGTAAGGAAGAGGAGGTGGCGGGTCATGGAGGCAGTCATGACGCGGGACGCGACGGGTGGCAAGGGTGGTGGGGGTCAGCAGCCTTGCTGTGCCGACCACAGTTACTGGATGACGCGCTGCTGCTGCGCGATCCGCGGGCGAGTCACCCGTGCCTGACCGTTTGGTGGAACCCAGCCACGGACCATCTGGCTGACTTCGGCACGCACTTCGTCGGCCAGCGGGGGGATCATTCCGCTGGCTTCGAGGTCGAGCAGCTCCTCCCGCGCCATGTGGAAGCGCATGTCCTTTGCCTTCTTCGCGAACCCCATGCGCCCATAGACATGCGCGGGCATGACGAACGCGGCGGACAGAAGGATTGGCCGCGAGTTCCGAAGAGAATGGTCCGTCCACGCAAGGAACGCCTCCCGCCAGGGTTCCCCGGACGCGAGGCAACGTCTCACCGTCGACAGATCGGGGTGGCGGTGATGCTTGATATCGATGGTATGTTGCAGAACCAGTTCAAGGTCTGCATCGTCAAGCTTTTGCAGAACAGACATCAACCACTGGCGATCCAGGATCGACCCAACGCGCCATCCGGACCGAATGGCACACTGCGTAAAAGCCTTTTCACCGACGCGGATTGTTGTAACCCGGGAGTTGGACATAACGTACCGCGACCAGAACTGACGGAAATCACTGGACCTGACGAAGTCTTTCGAAATCATCAACATATGCGACTCGATGTGATCGTTGTCCGGCCTTTTTTCATTCTCGGTCTTGAAGACATGCCCCGCCAGGTCCGCCCCCAGCGCCTCCATGCGCGCCAGGCTGTCGTCATCGCGGCGAAGTGGAAACCAGGTGCTGTCGTTCATAAGCACCAGCAGCGACAGTTCGTGGCGGAGCGACCAAAGATACCGAATACCGTCGCGATATCCGCCGAAGTCATAACCGACATTCGGCCGCTCCAGCAGGACCGAAACGCTTTTGGCCACCGCAGTGCGGTCATCGGGTCGCAAAGGGCCGTTCGAGACAAGCACGACGGAAAACCGGTTGCGCGCCAGATGGTCCAGCGTCAATTGGAGCGAGGGAGCCAGCCCGTTGGGCTGGAACACGACGAAGACCGCCACCCGGTCTGTCAGTGTCAATTCTCCCGGCGTAATCTTGATCAGTCGGTTTGATCTTCGATCGTAGATGACTTTCCGGATCGGATCGTGGACGGTCCGCATGAAAAGCATGCTCAGCTTGGCGAAACCGGCGCGGAGCTCACGCCGAACTTTCCACATCGGGGGAAGGGTCATCTGTCCACCCTTATCGACCGCCGCGATCCGGCAGCAGGACGCCCGCAGTCCGCCTGGCATGGCCGGCCAACCTGACTAGCAAATGCACCCTGTCCCACCTCCGACATCCGATAATCGCACCTATTCACACGTATTACGGGAATAGCATTGCATCGGCTCAGCACAAGGGCTGGCGGGACCTTGCAGCAATCATCCGCCGCGAAGACCAATGATTGCGAAAGAATTCGCCAATCCGGCCCCTGCCGGAACACGCGCCGACGGCGAAGCCCGGCCTCTAGGCCGACCCGCTGCGGTCTTCCCGCGCCATGATCTCTGCCATGACTTCGGCGCCGAGCGGTGCCAGGTCGCCGGCTCGCACCGCCTCGAGATGTTTCCGGCGCATCCGCGAGTGCAGCGAGGCACCGCTGCCGCCCCCGGTCGGGCCAGGAGACTTCTTGATGAAATCCATGCCGAAAAGCGCATCCGACGGATAGCAGAAACCGGCATTGAACCTGCGGCGGATGGTCGTCCTGGCGATGTGCTGGATGACCCTGTCGCGCCAGGTCTGGTCGTTCGCGTCGCTTTCAAGCAACTGCACGCCTTCCGCCGCCAGTTCAGGCTCGACGTAGGATGCATAGGTCAGTGTCTTCTGCAGGAACGACGTTTCCTGCTGCGCAAGCCCGTCCAGGAAGGCCTGCCGTGAGAAAAGGCCCTGCGCCGTCAGCCCCGCATCGCGCATCCGGCTCGCGAACTGCCGCTCCCCGCGCCGGATCGCGTTCAGCCTCTTGCTGGAGGAAGGGTAATCCCGCCAGAAAGCCCCGAATGCATCAGACGCGCAGGCCCGGGCATTCACGAGCAAGAGATAGGATTCAAGATGGCCGCGATGGGTCCCGCCGTAGCGCTTTGTGCTTGCCGGGTGCTCGATCCCACCCACGACATCGGCTGGGACCGCTTCCAGGCGCGCGATCAGGCTTGAGTCCGGCCGCGTCGGCATCCAGACCGAGTCATTGAGGATCAGCAGCCGCTCGGGCGTGATGCCCCAACGCTGAAGCAGCAAGACACCGTCACGATACCCGCCGAAGTCGTAGCCGAAGTTGGGTCGTTCGAAAACCCGCCAGGCCAAAGGGGCCAGTCGCGCGCGATCCGTGCCCGACAGCGGCGTGTTCGAAACGACAAGCGGCGCATAGCCGTTCGCTGCCAGCCAGCTCAGCGTGGCGAGGATCGAAGGCGCAACACCTTTCGGTTGGTAGATCAGGAAGATCGCGATCTTTGGACGGGGACCGATGCCAAGATCCTGTGGCGTCGGCTGGCGGTCGCGCCAGGCATCGTGCCGTTTTCGCAAAATGGGTTCGTAGAGGTTGGCGAGCCGGGCCGCGGTCTCCTCGCCAAGGCGCCCAAGCTCGCGCTTCAGCTTCCAAATCGGGATCATCCGCCCCCCCCCGCAAGGCCTGACGCCGCTTTGACTCATAGTCTGGCCGACCCGCCAAAAAATGCGCCTGTCCGTATCAGATACCTGGCTTTGCCAAAGGAATTTCCGATGCGCGCGGCATAGCTCGGCAGGCGAAGATACCACTTCCGCTTCCGCGTGCCCGATACGTTCATGGCATTGATTGTGCTTTCGCCGCCATCGTCGACATGGCTCGGGAAAGGCTCAAGCCCGTAATGTCGAAACGCGTGGACATGATTGCGATCCAGTTCGTGATCGATCGGTCGCCGTATCGGCAGCATTCTCGGCAGCAGCCGCTGGGCAAGGTCGCGGGTGATGAGATAGGCGCCGCACCCTGTTGCCGGACCAAGATAGGTGTTCAGCTGCCACGGACCAACGTAGGCCTGCCGGACCGGTTGCTTTGCGCGGATCTTGTTCAGTTGCAGATAGTCCCAGTGATCCCGGACACGCACAGCTTCGGTGAGCGCAGGGAGAAAATCGGAATGGAACACGACATCGCCTTCCATCACCAGGGCAACGGAGGCGTCCGTGTCCAGGAATGCCCGCCAGACGGACAGATGCGCATGATAGCAGCCGACATCCCCCGGCGTGATCTCCCGCCCGTTGAGACGGCTGAATTCTGCGGCATCGACGGTCGACGAAAGAGGGTCCCATTCGGCACGTCCGTCGACCCCGGGAACCAGAGTGTAGGGCAGCCCAAGCAGCGCCAACCGCGCCTCCATGTCCGCACGACGCTTGGTCGACTGGGGAAGATTGATCAGGAACGCCGCCAGACCCTCCATGCTGCGTTACCCCAGATCCCCCCACTTCAGCTGCGTATTCCGCGTCACCGCCCGGTTCAGACGCTTCCCCACGACCTTGTCGAAGTCATAGGCCGCGATCTCCCCCGACCCCGGGCGGCGGGCCCAGATGTCCATCTCGCCGATCACATGCCCCTCGGGCAGATCCTTGTCGGCCACAACGGACCCGCGGGCGAAGCGGTAGACGTCCTCTTCCGGCGCCGACCGCTGTTTCGGGTTGTTCGCGGCGATCCAGATCTCCTTCGAACGGTCGATCAGGAAGCGCAGCTCCGCCGGGTCCATCGAGTTGATGATGTCCGGCCCCTTGCGGTAGCGGGTGTCGGTGTAATGGCGCTCGAGGATGCAGGCCCCCAGCGCCACCGAGGCCAGCGCCATTTCCGGCCCGATGGAATGGTCAGAAAACCCCACCACCGCCTTCGGGAATGCGGTCCGCAATTCGGTCACGCCGCGAAGTGACACGATCTCGGCCGGGCTGGGATAGAGGTTGGTGCATTCCATCAGCGCATACTCGATCCCGGCCTTTTCGAGGATCTCGACCGAGGCGCGGATGGTCTCGATCGTCTGCATCCCCGTCGACATGATCACGGGCTTCCCCTTCCGCGCGATGTGGCGGATGAGCGGCAGGTTGTCCGCCTCGCCCGAGCCGATCTTGTAGGCCGGCACATCCTGCGTCTCGAGCCAGTCGGCAGCGGCGCGGCTGAAGGGGGTCGAAATCCAGATCAGCCCCAGGCTTTCCGTATAGCGCTTCAGCTCTGCCTCTTCGTCCAGAGACAGCGCGCACTGCTCCATCACGTGCCAGATCGAGACGTCGGCGTTCGGCGGGAAGATCGACTTCGCCTCCTCGGTCATCTCGTCTTCGATGATGTGGGTCTGGTGCTTGATCATCTCGCAGCCCGCACCCGCTGCAAGCTGCACCATCTCTTTCGCCACCGCGAGGTCCCCGCCGTGGTTGATCCCGATCTCGGCGATGACAAGCGGCGGGTGGTTCGGGCCGATCTCGCGGTGGGCAATCTTCATGGGGACACTCCTTGATTGCGGCCCGTGGTGCGTCAGCCTGTCCTGTCTGTCAAGATGACGTGCCCGTGATCAGCGGGTAACGCGCCAGCACTTCGTACTGCGACCCCTTGCCCGTCAGGTGGCTGCGCCAGAGGGTCAGCTCGGTGACCTCCCACGGATCGGTCCGGAAACCCGTGCCCATCGCGACGGCGCGCTCCAGCCGCATGGCGTCGGCGGGCGGCGGGGGCTGAAAGCGGCCAAGCGTGACATGGGGCGTGAACTTGCGCGCGTCGATCGGGCAGCCGGCGCGGCGAGCGATGGTCTCGACCTTGGCCTGCAGCTTCATCAGCTCTGGCGACGGGCCGACCCCCGCCCAGGCCACGCGCGGCTTGTCCTTGCCGAAAAGGCCAAGGCCCTGCAGCGCCAGCGGGAAGCCCCGTTCGCGCAACGCCTCGAAGCCCTCGTGCGCGGCTTCCAGCGCCGGCTCTGGGCATTCGCCCAGGAAGACGAGCGTGAGGTGAAGGTTCTCCGGCTCGACCTTGCGCGGCAGGGGAAGCAGGAACTGCTGCACCTGAAGCGCGCCGCGCACGGCAGCGGGCAGGTCGATGCCAAGGAAGGCGCGGATCATCGCCGGGCCAGCCGCACAAGACGGTCACGTATCTCGGCGCGCACCGGACCTTCGCGGGGCGCATCGATCAGCGTGGTCGTCATCGCCGGACCCGGTGGGGGCCGCCCGCCGCCATTCCAGCTGAGGCGCTGCAGGACCTCGGACGCATGGGCCGGCAGCCGGTCCGGCTGGTCCCGCCCCGCAACCTGCCCCCAGATCGCCGTCCAAAGCCGTCCGACCGACCAGGGATTGTAGCCGCCCCCGCCCAGCACCAGCACCCGGGGCGCCAGGGGCAGAAGGGCCCGCACAGCCTCGAGATAGGCCCGGTTCGACAGGGCAAGCCGCGAAAGCGGGTCCTCCAGCAGGCTGTCCGCGCCGCATTGCAGGACCAGCGCCTCGGGCCGGAACTCTGCAACCCGCGGCAGGATCAACTCGTGCAGGACAGCCCGCGCCTCGCTGTCGTTGTAGCCCTTCGGAACCGGGAGGTTGAAGGCGCTTCCGCCCGCGCTGTCCTCGAGCCGCCCCGTGAAGGGCCACCGCCCCTCTTCGTGGACCGAGATCATCCGGACCCCGGGATCGCCCGCAAATGCCAGTTCCACCCCGTCGCAATGATGGGCGTCGAGGTCGACATAGGCGACCCGCGAAAGTCCGCCGCGCTGCAGGACCCTGATCCCAAGGACCACGTCGTTAAGATAGCAAAACCCGTTCGCGCGGTCCGGAAGGCCGTGGTGCGTGCCACCACCGGGAACATGGATCACGCCCGGCGTCCGGCAAAGCAGGTCGGCCGCCAGCATTGCGCCGCCAGCGCCCGTGGCAGGGCGGCGGTAGACCTCGGGGAAGACCGGATTGGACAGCGTGCCAAGATGAAACCGCGCCCGCATCTCCTCGGTCGCTTCGCCAAGCGCCTCGGCGGCTTGAAGGGCCGCGATGTAGGCGGGTTGGTGCCACAGTTCCAGCGCTGCGGGCTTTGCACGGGGACTGGCGCGAAACCGCTCGGGCGGAAGCCATCCCAGCGCACGGGCCAGGTCCATCACGGTGCTGACCCTGGGAATGCGCAACGGGTGGCGCGTGCCGTAGGTCGAGCCTCGGTAGATGTCCGATCCGATGAACAGCGGCACAGCCACCGACCCGGCGGGCGCGGGCGGCGGCGCGGGGATCATTCCAGCATGGCCTCGATCCGGCCGGCGATCTGCGGACCTTCGGGGCGCACCGGGGCCCCGAAGGTGCCCGCGATGCTGCCGTCGGGCGCGATCAGCACCTTGTTGAAGTTCCAGCCCGGAACGAACCCGGTCTCCGACCGCACCCAGGCATAGAACGGGTGCGCGCCACCACCTGTCACCGTGGTGATCTCGGTCATGGGCAGGGTGATGTCGAAGGTCATGGCGCAGTATTCCTTGACCGCCGCCTCGTCGGCAAGTTCCTGGTCGAAGTCGTTCGAGGGAACGGCAAGGATCAGCGCCTTGTCGCCAAAGCGGTCGTGCAGGTCCTGCAGCGCGTCGAACTGTCCCGCATATCCGCAAAGCGAGGCCGTGTTGACCACCAGCACGGGCTTGCCGCGCCAGTCGTCCAGGTCGATCTCGCCCCCGTCGATCGAGGCGAAGCGGAAACCGTCCGCCGCATGCGCCTGCAGTGCAACCAGGGCAACAAGGCTCGCCGCCAGATACCGCATCCAGTCACCCCCTTTTTTCGCATCATTTTGATGCAGGGTCAGATAATCCGGATGCGGGCGGCGTCAATTTGCGGGAACTTTTTTCCCGCTTGCCCCATATATATGTCATAGTCGCAAATGAGGACCAGAGCAGCGGCCAGATCCGGGAACCGGGCGGCCAGGGTAGACAGACATGGGTTGGCAGGACAAGTTCACGGCGCAAGGCGCCGACGCAGGCGGTACGCGGATGCAGTACGGTGCGCTTTGTTGGCGGACTGCGGCAGGCGGCGTCGAGGTATTGCTGATCACCAGCCGAGACACCGGACGCTGGGTCATCCCGAAGGGCTGGCCGATGCCGGGCCTCTCGCCCGAAGCCGCAGCGGCGCAGGAAGCCTGGGAAGAGGCCGGGGTGCAAGGCACGATGAACCCCCTCTGCATCGGGCGCTACGGCTACCAGAAATGCCTGTCGCCGGACGCAAGCATTCCCTGCGCCGTGGCCGTCTACGGGCTTCGGGTCCAGGAACTGGCGAAGACCTTCCCCGAGGCGAAGGAGCGCCGCCGCAAGTGGTTTCCGCTCGCCGAAGCCGCGACCCTTGTGGCCGAGCCCGAGCTTGCCACGATCATCGCGCAATTCCTGCCGCCGATCCAGGGCAGGCCGGGGCCGATTGCGGCCGATGACGACGACGATCCGACCCCCGCGCCCAAGGCTGGAAAGCGCAAGGGGCATTGATCTTTCGCCGCGAGTGGTTAGCTAAGCAGGGTCCGGAACGGGACTGCACGAGATGATCCGCTACAACCTGAAATGCGGGGCCGGTCATGGCTTCGAAAGCTGGTTCAAGAACGCCGAGGGCTTCGCGGCCCTGCAGTCGGCGGGTCAGGTTTCCTGTCCGGTCTGCGGCTCACCCGAGGTCGAGAAAGAGTTGATGGCGCCGGCCGTCCGTCCGTCACGCAAGGCTGCCGCGGCAAAGCCGGACCTGTCCGCACCGGCTTCGGAACTGGAAGAAAAGCTCGCGGCCCTGAAGAAGCAGATCGAGGAGAACTCGGAATACGTCGGGATGAACTTCGCCGCCGAGGCGCGGAAGATCCATGCCGGCGAGGCCCCCGAGCGGCCGATCCACGGCGAAGCAAAGCCGGATGAGGCACGGGCCATGATCGAAGAGGGGTTGCCGGTCGCGCCCCTGCCCTTCCTGCCCGCGAGAAAGGTCAACTAAGCCCGACCTGTCCACGGTGGACAAACGTCGATGGTCCAGCAAAATCAAGAGCTTGGTCGCGGACGTTTACCGTTTCTCAACACTTGCCGAAACGCCGATTCCCGGCCGCTTCCAGCCCGCGGACGTCAGTAGATGTAGCGGATCTGTTCGGTCCAGAACCGTTCCATCCGCTTCAGCGACATGTTGATTTCGTCCATCCCGGCGGCGTCGATCAGACCGCGCTTTTCGATCCCCTCGGAATGCCGGGCGAAGAGCTCGGACAGAAGGCCGCGCACATGGCGCCCCTTCTCGGTCAGCCGGACGCGCACCGAGCGGCGGTCGATCTCGGACCGCTGGTGGTGCATGTAGCCCAATTCCACGAGCTTCTTCAGGTTGTAGCTGACGTTCGAGCCCTGGTAGTAGCCGCGCGATTTCAGCTCGCCCGCCGTCACCTCGTTCTCGCCGATGTTGAACAAGAGCAGCGCCTGGACCGAGTTGATCTCCAGTATGTTCAGCCGTTCGAATTCATCCTTGATCACGTCGAGGAGCAGGCGGTGCAGCCTTTCGACCAGGGCAAGGCTGTCAAGGTAGCAGGACAGGAACGCCTTTTGCGAACCGTCCAGCACTGGCGCATACATTGTCATACCGTTTCTCCACCGTTCGGACGGGGGTAGAATCGGGACAAAGAGCAAACATTCCGTAAACTTGCGAAGAACTTCCGCTAATTCTTCGCGGCAAGGCGGGTTTCAGCGAAAGCAGTGATCCGGGCCAGGAGCGGGGCGAGGGCGGGCGGCGGGGCCGACTGGCCCAGGATCCAGGTCATCAGGTCCTGGTCGTTCTCGGCCAGAAGCGCGTCATAGGTCTGCAGATCGGCCTCGGAAAGTCCCGCCAGATGCGCATCTGCAAAGGGACCCAGCACGAGGTCCATCTCCTTGGTGCCGCGCCGCCAGGATCGCATCGCCATCCGCTTCAGGCGCGCTTCAGCCGTCTCGCCCATTTGCCCACCGTTCCCGCTTGAACCCGTTCGGGGCGGACCCTAAGACAGGCGGGCCCAAAACTCCACCCGCTGAAATTCCACCGTCCCCGAAAGGTGCAAACATGGCCTTCCTCTCCGACACGCTGGCGCGGGTGAAGCCCTCGCCCACCATCGCGGTGACCACCAAGGCCCAGCAGCTGAAATCCGAGGGCAAGGACGTGATCGGCCTTGGCGCGGGCGAGCCGGATTTCGACACGCCGGAAAACATCCGCGAGGCCGCGAAGCGCGCCATCGACAGCGGGAAGACCCGCTACACGGCGGTGGACGGCATCCCCGAGCTGAAGGCCGCCATCTGCTCCAAGTTTCTGCGCGAGAACGGGCTGACCTACACGCCGCAGCAGATTTCGGTGGGCACCGGCGGCAAGCAGATCCTGTACAACGCGCTGATGGCGACGCTGAACCCCGGGGACGAGGTCATCATCCCGGCCCCCTACTGGGTCAGCTATCCGGACATGGTGCTACTGGCCGGGGGCACTCCGGTGCCGGTGGTGGCCGGGATCGAGACCGACTTCAAGCTGACGGCCGAGCAGCTGGAGGCTGCCATCACGCCGCGCACCAAGTGGTTCATCTTCAACTCGCCCTCGAACCCCACGGGCGCGGGTTACACGCGGGAAGAGCTTAAGGGTCTGACCGACGTGCTCATGCGCCATCCGCATGTCTGGGTGATGTCGGACGACATGTACGAACACCTGGTCTTCGACGACTTCGAATTCTGTACCCCGGCCGAGATCGAGCCGGGTCTCTACGACCGGACGCTGACCTGCAATGGCGTCTCCAAGGCCTATGCGATGACCGGCTGGCGGATCGGCTATGCCGGCGGGCCGGTGGCGCTGATCAAGGCGATGGGGACGATCCAGTCGCAGTCGACCTCGAACCCCTGTTCGGTCAGCCAGTATGCGGCACTCGAGGCTCTGTCGGGTCCGCAGGACTTTCTGGCCGACTGGCGGAAGGTCTTCCAGGGCCGCCGCGACCTGGTGGTGTCGATGCTGAACCAGGCCAAGGGCATCCGCTGCCCGAAGCCCGAGGGGGCCTTCTACGTCTACCCCGACATCGCGGGCTGCATCGGCAAGGCCACGCCCGCGGGCACGGTGATTTCCAACGACGAGGTCTTCGCGACCGCGCTTCTGGAGGAAACCGGGGTCGCCGTGGTCTTTGGTGCGGCCTTCGGCCTGTCGCCCAACTTCCGGGTCAGCTATGCAACCTCGGACGAGGTCCTGCGCGAGGCCTGCGCCCGCATCCAGCGCTTCTGCGCCACACTGGTCTAGCGGCCGGCTCGCTTCCGGGTTGACGATTGGACCGCGCTCCGCAAGGAATGGCGGTGCGGGCGGTTCCGTAGCGATTGGATCAGGCAGGGCGAATGGGCGCAGACCTTCCCGACTACTATTTCCGGGTGCGCGAGAACGGGGCGGCGGTCTTCCGCATCGGGACCGAGAACCGCCAGCGCCGGATCGAGATGGTCGAGATCGCCGCGGTCAACGTGAAGAACGGCAACGTCAAGCCGCACGGCAATACCGAGCTGACCGAGGCCGACCGCGCTGCCATCGACGACTGGCTGAAGGCGCGGCAGGCGCAGCTTCAGGCGCGCGAGGTGGATGACATCCTGCGCACCGTGGACCACCTGAACCTCACGACGCAATGGGCACAGTCGCGGGCCAGCGATGCGCAACTGGAAGCGGTGACGGACACGCTTCTTCTGGCGATGCACGACCTGCGCTCCATGCTCGTGAAGCGCAAGGCCGAACGGCTGGGCAAGGCCGAGTAGCGGCGTCTTCGCGTCGCGGGACAGCGACGAAAGACGCCCGCGAGGGTTCGGTCAGATCTGCTTTTCCGGCATCTGCACGCGCAGACCGTCCAGCGCATCGGTGACCTTCAGCTGGCAGGTCAGGCGCGAGCGCTTGGGGTCGGGCTGCCAGGCGAAGTCCAGCATATCGGCTTCCATGTTGTCCTTCTTCGGCAGCCGGTCCACCCAGTCGGGGTCGACATAGACATGGCAGGTCGAACAGGCGCAGGCGCCACCGCAATCGGCCTCGATCCCCGGAATGCCGTTGTCGCGCGCGCCTTCCATCACCGTCAGGCCGTTCGCGACCTCGACGACATGTTCCTTGCCACCGTGTTCGACGTAAGTGATCTTCGCCATGCTCATGCTCTCCCGGGATCGTCAGACGTGACATAGGCCAGTCCGGCGCGATTTGCCAGAGGGGCGCGGACTTGCCCTGCGCGACAAATGTTCTATATTTGTTCGCATGACTCTGGTCCTGTCCCCTGCCCCGCGCGGATCCTGGCCGCGCCCGCCGCGCGCCTTGCAGGCCGCCCGTCTTGGCGAGCCTCCGGCCGGGGCGCGGGTCACCGTGGCGGGGTTGGTGCTGGTCCGCCAGCGGCCGGGGACGGCGAAGGGGGTGATCTTCGTCACGCTCGAGGATGAGACGGGGACCGCCAATGTCGTCGTCTGGGCGAATGTCTACGAACGCTTCCGCCGCGCGGTGATCGCGGGGCGGCTTCTGCGGGTGACGGGAAAGCTCCAGCGCGAGGCGGGGGTGGTGCACGTGGTGGCCGAGCTGATCGAGGATCTGTCGCCGCTGCTGGACCGTCTGCTGGACCCGGGGTTCAAGTTCGACGGGGTCAGGGCGGGGGACCAGCCCTAGCGCCGGGACCAAATTCCTTAAGAAAGGAATTTGTCAAATTTCTTAAGTAAGAAATTTGGCGGCAGAGAGACCCCCGCCGCCATGCCTTGCCTTGCCTTGCAGCCGAAGCTCACTTCTCGATCGACAGCGCCACGAAGCGCGGGTCGCCGCCACGACGGACGAGGAGGAGGATCGACTTCCGCCCGCCGTCCCTGGCTTCCTGGATGCGGTCCTCCAGGTCCTGCAGACGTGCAACCTTCTGCTGGCCCGCTTCGGTGATGATGTCGCCTTCGACCAGGCCCTTGGTGAAAGCCTCCGACGCCTGGTCGACGGCGGTGATCACCAGACCCTCGGCACCGGCGTCCAGCCCGAGACGGCTGCGCAAGTCGTCATCCAGGGGCGCGAGCGTCAGGCCCAGCGTCTCCAGTTCCTTCGGCTCCTCGGCCGCGGGAGCGGACGCGGGCATGGTCGCGGCCTCGGCCTCTTCGCGGCGGCCAAGGGTGACGGCCAGCGTCTCGGTCTTGCCGTCGCGCAGGACGATCACCGGCACGGCCTCGCCGATGGGGGCGTCCGCCACGCGGCGGGTCAGGTCACCCGCGTCGCCCACTTCCTCACCTGCGAAGCGCTGGATGATGTCACCGGCCCGGATCCCTGCCGCCTTGGCGGGACCCTCGGGAACGTCGGACACCAGCGCGCCCTTCGTATCCGCCAGGCCCATCGATTCGGCGATTTCCGGCGAGATGTCCTGGATGCGGACACCCAGCCAACCGCGACGGGTCTCGCCGAACTGCTTCAGCTGATCGACGACCTTGGTCACGACGTTCGAGGACATCGAGAAGCCGATGCCGATCGAGCCGCCGTTGGGCGACAGGATCGCGGTGTTCACCCCGATCACTTGGCCGTCCATGTTGAACAGGGGCCCACCCGAGTTCCCGCGGTTGATCGCGGCGTCGGTCTGGATGAAGTCGTCATAGGTCCCAGACAGTTCACGGCCGCGGGCCGACACGATGCCCGCGCTGACCGAGAAGCCCTGGCCAAGCGGGTTGCCCATCGCCATCACCCAGTCGCCCACGCGCATCAGGTCCGAGTTGCCGAAGCTGACGAAGGGCAGCGGCTCGTCGCTTTCGACCTTCAGAAGGGCGATGTCGGTCTTGGGGTCGGTGCCGACCAGCTTGGCGGTCAGCTTCTTGCCCGAGAAGAATTCGATGGTGATCTCGTCAGCTCCTTCGATCACGTGGTTGTTGGTGACGATATATCCGTCTTCAGAGATCACGAATCCCGAGCCAAGCGCCTCGGACCGCTGGGGTCCGCCAGGTCCGGGACCGCCGAAGTCATCGAAGAAATCCTCAAATGGGCTGCCTTCCGGGACCATCGGGGACCCATCGGCGGGGGCGGCGATCATCGCCGAAGTGGTGATGTTCACGACCGAGGGGCTGATCTTCTCGGCCAGTTCGGCAAAGCTTTCCGGCGCGCCGAAGGCCTGCGCGTCATGAACGGGCGCGACGCTGAGACCGAAGCCCAGGACCAGCGCCAGAACGGTGCTGGACCGCAGGGCGTTGCGGATGGAGGGGGTGAGGTCGGGCACGATGCGAACTCCTGTTCATCGGATTCTGTCGGCGGGGGGTCCGGATGACCCTTTCCGCAGGCGTCTCGAGAAAACAGTTAGTGAACGAAACCTGCAATGCAAACCCAGTCGCGGTGCATCAAGGTGATGTGAAGGAATATGTCATCAACCACGCACCAGCCAGACCAGCAGAACCCCCAGCGCGAGGCTCACCAGGCCGACCATCCGGCGTTGATCCAGCGCGAGACTTGCCAGAAAGCGCAGCGCATCCTCGATACGACGAGGGGCCAGTGCAAGCACCAGCCCCTCGATCGCCAATACCAGCCCAAGGGCCAGGATGACCTCGCTCACGGATTGGCCGGAGCCTCTTCGGGCGCAGCTTCGGCCGGCGCCTCCTCGGCCGCCGGTTCCGCCGGCGCGGGGGCGGGCGTGGTCGGCCCGACCGAGGCGCCGCTGGGACGTCCGGCATCGGACCGCAGGTAGTCGAAGAACTCGCTGTCGGGCTGCATCACGATGGACGAGTTGCCGCCCTGCAGGCTGGCCTCGTAGGCGGTGAGCGAGCGGGTGAAGGCGAAGAACTCCGGGTCCTGGCCATAAGCTTCGGCAAGGATCCGGTTGCGCTCGGCATCGGCCTCACCGCGGATCACCTCTGCCTGACGCCGGGCGTCCGAGGTCAGTTCGATCACCGTCCGGTCGGCCGAGGCGCGGACGCGCTGCGCCGCTTCGCCGCCCCGCGCCCGTTCGTCCGCCGCTTCGCGTTCGCGTTCCGCCCGCATCCGGGCGAAGGTCGCTTCCAGGTTCTGTTCCGGAAGGTCGGTGCGGGTCAGGCGCACGTCGATCACGTCGATGCCAAGGGCCGAGCCCTCGCGCTTGGCGATGGCGAGGATCTGGTTCATCAGCGCCGCACGGTCCTGGCTAAGCACCTGGTCCTGCGTGGCATTACCCAGCACTTCCGGGATCGCCTGGCTGAGGATGTTGCCCAGAAGCTGCTGGGCCCGCTCCTCGCCTGCGGTGCCGACCGACTGGCGGAACTCCACCAGGTCGACGATCCGCCAGCGGGCGAAGGCGTCGACCACAAGACGACGGTCGGACAGAAGCGTGACTTCGATCGGCTGGGTCTGGAGCCCGAGGATCCGGTCCTCGTACAGGACCACGTCCTGCACCAGCGGGATCTTGAAGCCGAGGCCGGGTTCTTCCTTGACCTGCATGACCTGGCCGAACTGCAGCACCAGCGCGCGCTTCCTTTCGTCCACGATGAAGACCGAGGACAGGATCAGCACCAGAAGGACCACGAAGGCCGGGATGATGTACATCGCGCGCATCAGTTGTTCCCCCCGGTCGTGCCACCGCCTTGGGCAGGCGTCATCCGCCCAAGCTCGTTCAGCGGCAGGAAGGGCACGACGCCCTGCCCCGCTTCGCCGCCCGAGACGCCATCAAGGATCACCTTGTTCATGCCGCCCATCACCCTTTCCATCGTCTCGATGTAAAGGCGCCGCCGGGTCACCTCGGGCGCCTTCACGTATTCGGCATAGACCGACAGGAACCGCGCGGCCTCACCCTGGGCACCGTTCACTGCCTGGGCGCGGTAAGCCTCGGCGTCTTCCAGAAGCCGCGCCGCCTCGCCTCGGGCACCGGCGGTGACCTGGTTGGCGTAGGCATCGGCCTCTTTCTCAAGCCGGTCGCGTTCCTGCTGCGCGGCCTGCACGGCGCGGAAGGCGTCGATCACCTCGCGCGGGGGCTGGGCGCTTTGCAGGTTCACCCGGATCACGGTGATCCCGGCGTTGTAGCTGTCAAGCGTCGCCTGAACTGCCGTCCGCAGGTCGCTGGCGATGACGCCGCGGTCGCGGTTGAGGATCGGCGACAGTTCCGACCGCGCGATGATGTCACGCATGGCGCTTTCGCTGACGGCCCGGATCGTGTCTTCGGGGTCGACCAGATTGAACAGGTATTTCTCGGGGTCCGAGATGTTCCAGACCACCTGGAAGCCGATGTCGACGATGTTCTGGTCACGCGTCAGCATGAGGCCCGTGTCATTGCTGCCCGCGCGGGTGCCGATCTCGGTCGTCCGTTCGCCCGTCACCTGGACCTTCTCGTAGGTCACGACGGGCCAGGGCGCGAAGTTCAGGCCGGGATTGCCCACGCCCGAGCTCTCGCCCAGGAAGAGCTCGACCGAGCGTTCTTCCGGCCGCACGGTGTAGAAGGACATGAAGGCCCAGACCGCGACCAGCGCCAGCGCGCCAAGGCCAAGGCTTTGCTTGGTGAAGACCGGACCGCCCGGGTCGCCGCTTGGGCCGCCGGTGCCACGGTTGCCGCGCCCGCCCATCAGGACGCGCAGCTGTTCCTGGCCGCGTTTCATCAGCTGGTCGATCTCGGGGATCTGGGGACCGGGTTCACCACGACGACCACCGCCGCGGCGGTCCTCGTCGTCGTCGTTGCCCCTGTTGCCGTCTCCTCCCGAGCCGCCACCGCCGCCCCAGGGACCGCCACTTCCTGCCATTGAAAAGAACCCCTTGTTTTTACCTTTGCCCTAAGCTGGTCATATCCAGCCGGAAATCAACCCGTCCCGCCCCATTGTCAGGCGGTTCTGACCGGTTTTCGCATCGTGACCAGTTCCTCCGCCATCGTCGGGTGGACGGCGCAGGTGCGGTCGAAATCCTCTTTGGTGGCGCCCATGCCGATGGCGATGGCCACAAGCTGGATCATCTCGCCCGCTTCGGGCGCGACGATATGGCAGCCCAGGACCTTGCGGGTGGCTTGGCTCACGATGAGCTTCATCATCACCCGGTCCTGCTTGCCCGCGAAGATCGTGCGCATCGGGCGGAAGGCGGTGGCGTAGACCTCGATCGGCTCTTGGTCGCGGGCGGCTTCCTCGGACAGGCCGATGGTGCCCATCTCGGGCTGGGTGAAGACGGCCGAGGCGACGAGGGAGTGGTCGAAGACGGTGGGCTTGCCGCCAAAGACGGTGTCGGCGAAGGCATGGCCCTCGCGGATCGCCACGGGGGTCAGGTTCACGCGGCCGGTGACGTCGCCCACGGCGAAGACGGAGGGGACGGCGGTCTGGCTGTAGGCATCGACCGGGATCTCGCCGTTGCGGCCAAGGGTGAGGCCGATCTCTTCCAGGCCGAGGCCCCGGCTGTTCGGACGGCGGCCGGTGGCGTAGAGCACCAGGTCGAACTCCTGCTCGGTCCCGTCGGTGGCCACGGCGCGGATGCCCGTCCCGGTCTTCTCCAGCCGCATGACGTCGGTGCCGCAATGGATGTCGATCCCGTTCGCGCGCATCGCGTTGGCGACATGGCCCCGGGCCTCGTCGTCGAAACCGCGCAGGATCTGCGCGCCGCGGTAGTACTGGCTGACCTTCACGCCCAAGCCGTTCAGGATGCAGGCAAATTCGCTGGCGATGTACCCCCCGCCCACCACCAAGGCGCGCTTGGGCAGCGCGGGCAGGTGGAACATCTCGTTCGAGGTGATCGCAAGCTCCTTGCCCGGAATGTCCGGCACGAAGGGCCAGCCGCCGGTGGCGACCAGGATGTGCTTCGTCGTGAACTCCTGCCCCGAGGCGAGCCGGACGCGATGCGGATCCACGATCACCGCGCGTTCATCGTGGATGGTGACGCCCGCGTTCTTCAGCGTGTTGCGATAGGCGCCTTCCAGGCGGTCTAGCTCCGACTCCAGCCGGGTCCGGAAGCGCGTCCAGTCGAAACCGCCCGCGGTCACGTCCCAGCCATATTCCCGGGCCTCGGCGATGGCTTCCGGATAGGCGCTGGCGAAAACCATCAGCTTCTTCGGCACGCAGCCGCGGATGACGCAGGTCCCGCCCATCCGGCTTTCCTCGGCCAACCCGACCTTCGCGCCGTACTCGCCCGAAGCGATCCGCGCCGCCCGCACGCCGCCCGAGCCGCCGCCGATGACGAAGAGATCATAGTCGAAGGTCATCTGCCGCCCCCTGTCGCTGCCTTGCGACAGAGCTATGCCCTAAGCGGGCCGGACGAAAGCCCCCAGCCTGCGCTTTTCATCAAACCGCTAGGCTCAGTCGAGATCTGCGAAGATGTTCCGGCTTTCGGTGATGTCCACCGCCCCTGTTTCGACCCGGCCCGAGTTGATGTCGCGCACCGTCACGCGGCCATCGCCGTGGCCGATCACCACGACGTCGCAGATGTCGATGAAAAGCCCGTTCTCGACCACGCCGGGGATCTGGTTCAGGACCAGCGCCAGTTGGCGGGGATTGCCGATGCGCTTGAGGTTGAGGTCCAGGATGTAATGCCCCTCGTCGGTGATGAGGGGCGCCTGCTTTGTCATCCGCAGCGACACGTCCCGGGCCATCACGTCAAGACTGTACAGAGTTTCCTCGATCAGGGCCTTGGTGGTCTGCCAGCCGAAGGGGATCACCTCCACCGGCAGCGGGAAGGCGCCCAGCTGCGCGACCTCCTTGGCGGCATCGGCGATCACGATCATCCGGTCGCTTGCCGTGGCGACGATCTTTTCTTGCAGAAGCGCCGCGCCGCCGCCCTTGATCAGGTTCAGGTTCTGGTCGAACTCGTCCGCGCCGTCGATGGTCAGGTCCAGCCACTTCGTCTCGTCCAGCCCGACCACCGTCAGCCCGACCGACCGGGCGAGGTCCGCCGTCCGCTCTGACGTCGAGACGCAGGTCACGTGCAACCCCTCCTCGCGCACGCGCTCTGCCAGGCAGCGCACCATCCAGGCCGCGGTCGAGCCGGTGCCGAGCCCCAGCTTCATCCCGTCCTCGACGAAATCCACCGACCGGCGGGCGGCCACGAACTTGGCCTGGTCGATCGGAGAAAGTTCCGCAGCCATGACAGTCCCCTTGTTGCCTGTCCCCGAGATACCGCAATCGCCCCAAAAGGGCGAGAGGCTTCAATGGCGACAGACCGTTGCGCTAGCCGGCCTTTTCCAGCCCCGCCACGGCGCGGGCAACCTCGTCGGCGCTTACCGCCCCGTTGCCATCGGCGTCCAGCGCCATGAGGCTGCGCAGAAGGCCCGCCTCGTCCTCGCCCAAGGCGCGCAGCCCGGCCAGGCGGCCCTGTTCGGCAAGCTCTGCCGCATCCGCCCGCCCGTTCCCGTCCGCGTCCGCCGCGACGAACTGCCGTTCCAGCCGCCCCCGCCCCTCGGCATTGGCGGCGCGCTGGCTGACCTGCAGCTCGGCCCGATCCACCGCGCCATCGGCGTCGAGGTCCAGCGCCAGGAACCGCCGCAGGGTCGAGGCCCGCGCCCCCGCGCGTTCCAGCGCGATATGCTCCTCGATCCCGGCAAGGCCCAGCCCGTCCGGCCCGCCGAACCCCGCGATCAGGTCGCCCACCCGCCCGGCGAACCTGTCGGGGTCCTTGCGCATCGCCTTGTCCAGCGCCGTCTCCTCGGCAAGGGCCGCAAAGGGCCATACCAGAAGTCCCGCGATCACCAGCGCCCGTGCCATCTGCATCCCTCCTGTCACTGCCGCGCGGCAGACTGGCGGCGAAATGGTTTACAGGGGCTTAACACCGGCAGGGCCGCCGCGCATCGACGACAAAGAGCCGACAAGGAGTCGCTTTTCGCCCTGCGGCAACGCTAGACTTGCGCAAGGCTCGCGCCAGAGGACCGACAATGTACAAGCTGCATTACGCCCCCGATAACGCCTCGCTGATCATCCGGCTGGTGCTGGATGGCGCGGGCATTCCCTATCGCACGGCGCTGGTGGACCGGTCGAAGCGGCAGCAGGACAGCGCGACCTACCGGGCGCTGAGCCCGACCGGGCTGATCCCCGTGCTGGAGATCCCGGCCGGGCCGATTGCGGAAACCGGGGCGATACTCCTGTGGCTTTCCGACACCCACCATCTTGGCCCCGGTCCGGCCGAGGCCGACCGCCCGATCTTCCTGCAATGGCTGTTCTTTCTGTCGAACACCGCCCATGCCGACTTGCGGCAGATCTTCTACCCGCACCAGTATGCGCCCGTTGACGGCCATGCCGCGCACCTGGAGATCATGTCGACCCGGATGCTGCGCCACTTCGGCCTTCTGGAAACGGCGGCTTTGCAGCACCCCAAGCTCTTCGCCGCCGGCAAGCCGCTGGGCGTCTACTCCATGGTCCTGGCCCGCTGGGCGCAGCTTTACCCGGTGAACGGTCCGCGCTGGCTGGACATGGCCGATTTCCCCACGCTTGCCGCGCTTGGCCGGGCGCAGGAAGCGCGGGTCGAGACGCGGGTGATCGCCCGCGCCGAAGGTCTGGGCCCGCATCCCTTCTCGCGCCCCGAACAGCCGAACCCGCCCGAGGGGTCGGTCCTGTGACGCGCATGTCCCGCCCTTTCATCGACCGGAAGCCTCGTCCCCACCGTGTCCCGGCACCGGAGGCCGCATGACCCTGACGCTTCACCACGCGCCCGACTTCGCCTCGACCATCGTGCGTTTCGCGCTGGAAGAGCTGGAACTGCCGCACACGCTGGCCATCGTCGACATCGACGGCGGGGCGCTCGCCAGCCCGGAATACCGCAAGGTGAACCCGGTGGGCCTGATCCCGGCGCTGGAAACCGACGACGGCCCGATGTTCGAGACGGCCGCGATCCTTTTGTGGCTCGTCGACAGGACCGGCCGGCTTGGGCCGGGACCGACCGATCCCGACCGGGGGGCATTCCTCAGCTGGCTCTTCTTCATCTCGAACGCGCTCCACCAGGCGGCCCTGGCGATGTTCTACCCGCACCGCCCCGCGGGCGAGGCCAACACCGACGCCGCCCGCGCCGCCGCGCAGGAGCAGATCACCGCGCGCCTTGGACTGATCGAGGCGATGCTGGCCGCGCAGTCCCCGCGCTGGCTCTCGCCCGACCACCCCGGGGTCCTCGGCTACTACATCGGCGTCCTCGTGCGCTGGCTGATCCTGTTGCCGCCCGCGCCCTATGGCATCCGGCTGGACGACTTCCCACATCTGAAGGCCGTGCTCGCGGCGCACGAGGCCCGGCCTGCGGCGCTTCGTATCGCGGCCTCGGATGGCCTTGGCCCCACTCCCTTCACCAATCCAGGTACCTGATGTTCCTCTCCGTCTTCGACATGTTCAAGGTGGGCATCGGCCCGTCCTCGTCCCACACCATGGGCCCGATGGTTGCCGCCGCGCGCTTCCTTGACGCCTTGCGCGCCTCGCCCTTCCACTTCCACGGGCTCCGCGCCTCGCTGCATGGTTCCTTGGCCTTCACCGGGGTCGGCCATGCGACCGACCGCGCGACGATCCTCGGCCTCGCCGGGTTCGAGCCCGCGACCTATGACGCCGAGAAGGCCGAGGCCGCGCTGGCGAGGATCAAGGAGACCCATGTGATCGAGGTGCCGGGGCTTGGCACGCTCGCCTTCGATCCCGGCAAGGACCTTCTCTTCGACTACGGCCCCGCGCTGCCCGGACACGCCAACGGGATGATCCTGAAGGCCACCGACGCCCAGGGCGACGTGATCCTGACCGAGACCTACTATTCCATCGGCGGCGGCTTCGTCCTGACCGAGGCCGAGCTGGCCGAGGCCGGGGGTGCCAAGTCGAAGGCCCGCGCCGATGTGCCCTACCCGTTCGAGACGGCAGCGGAAATGCTGGAGATGGCGAAGAAATCCGGCCTTTCGATCGCGGCTATGAAGCGTGCGAACGAGCTGAAGTTCCGCTCGGCCGCCGATCTGGATGCCGGCATCAACCGGGTCTGGCAAGTGATGAACGACTGCATTTCCAGGGGCATGAAGGGCGAGGGGATCCTGCCCGGGGGGCTCAAGGTCCGCCGCCGCGCCAAGGGCATCCACGACGCGCTTCTGGCCGAGCGGGGCCTGAACCTGACGCCCCCGCACACGATCAACGACTGGATGTTGCTTTACGCGATGGCCGTGAACGAGGAAAACGCCGCCGGCGGCCAGGTCGTCACCGCGCCGACCAACGGGGCAGCAGGCGTCGTCCCCGCCGTCATCCGCTATTGGCTCGACCATGTGCCCGGGGCATCGACAGCAAAGGTCGGCGACTTCCTCCTCACCGCCGCCGCCATCGGCGGCCTGTGCAAGCACAACGCCTCGATCTCCGGCGCCGAATGCGGCTGCCAGGCGGAGGTCGGATCCGCCGCCGCCATGGCCGCCGCCGGCCTCTGCGCCGTCCTGGGGGGCACGCCCGAACAGGTGGAAAACGCCGCCGAGATCGCGCTTGAACACCACCTCGGCATGACCTGCGACCCGGTGAAGGGCCTCGTCCAGGTGCCCTGCATCGAACGGAACGGGCTTGGCGCCATCAAGGCCGTCTCGGCGGCCTCCCTCTCGATGCGCGGCGACGGCCAGCACCTCGTCTCCCTCGACGTCTGCATCGAGACGATGCGCCAGACCGGCCGCGACATGCACGAGAAATACAAGGAAACCTCGCTCGGCGGCCTGGCGGTCAACGTCCCGAACTGCTGACGCGCCTTTCACATTTGCCCAAATATCCCCGCCGGAGGCACAGCCGAGGCGGGGTGGGTGGGTGCAGCAAAAAACCCCGCCCCAAAAAAAGCGGGGGCGCCCGCGACAGAAAAAACACCCCCCCCCCCCCCCCCACGCAGGGACTCCGCCG
>NZ_JAYSFG010000002.1:0-53777 GCF_041913445.1 Tabrizicola sp. | reverse complement strand
TAACGGCGGCCGCCCATTAAAAATTCCCCCAAATACCCCCGCGGGCGGCACCCCCGCGCCTTTTGGCGTCCAACACCAAAAACGGCGAGACGAAAGGCTTGCGCGTCAGCGCTCAATTCGAAAGCCGCCCGCACCCCCGCGATGTCGCTTTCAGGCAGGCGAACCAGCGCCTTAGCAGCTACCCACGATCCATGACCCGCGACACGACCCTCCAGGGCGTCATCCTGATGCTCGCCTTCTGCGTGATCGCGCCGCTTCTCGACGTGGGTGCCAAGCTTGCTGCCGAGAACGGCGTCCCCGTGGGCCAGATCACCGCCGCTCGCTTCGTGGTGCAGACCGCGCTGATGCTGCCCGTCGTCCTGGTCATGCGGCTGTCGCTCGGCCTGTCGCTGAAGGGCCTTGCCTACACCAGCCTTCGCGCGCTCCTGCTTCTCGTCTCGACCTTCGCCTTCGTCTCGGGGATCGAGGTGATGCCGCTGGCCGATGCGCTGGCCATCGTCTTCGTCGAACCCTTCATCCTGCTGATCCTGGGCCATTTCCTCTTCGGTGACCACGTCGGACCCCGACGCATCGCCGCCTGCGCCGTGGGCTTCATCGGCGTGCTCTTGGTCATCCAGCCCTCGCTCGCGGCCTTTGGACTCGTCGCGCTCTGGCCGCTGGCCACCGCCGTCCTCTTCGCGCTCTACATGCTGGTCACCCGGGCGATCTCGACCTGGATGCATCCGGTGACCATGCAGTTCCACACCTCCTGGACCGGGCTGGTCTTCTGCCTGCCGGTCATGGTGCTGGCCGACGGCTCGGGGATCCTGCCGCTGGACCCGATCTGGCCCGAAGGCTGGAACTGGCTCTGGCTCTTCATGGTGGGCTTCTGGGCCGCCGTCAGCCACATGTGCATGACCTACGCGCTGAAATTCGCGCCCTCGGCGACGCTTGCGCCGCTGCACTATTTCGAGATCGTGACCGCCGTCATCCTCGGCTACCTGATCTTCGACGATTTCCCCAACGCCATGACCTTCGCCGGGATGGCCATCATCGTCGCCTCCGGCCTTTACATCATCCACCGCGAACGCCTGGCTGCACGCGCCAAACGGGCCGGTCCTCCGGTCATGCCGCTTCCAGAAGCGCCCTGATCGCCGCATCGAGCCTGCGGCGCGGCAGGATGACCAGCATCCCGCGGCGGTCGAACTCCAACACCACGCTGCGCGCCACGGCCCGGTTCGAGGTGCCGATCATCCCGTCAGGGGCGAAGCTGATTCCCGCAACGGGCCATTCCAGCCCCTCGCTGCGTCCGGTTATACGGGCCATCGGAAACAATGACACCGGGTCGCCGGGCGCGACGGCCAGCTTGATCCGGGGCGGGGCTGCGAAAGCCAGGTCCTGCGGCCCGATCAGGATGCAGCGCCGGTCAGCCCGGGCGACCAGCGTGGAAAAGGCGGCGAGCCCGTGGTCAAGCCGCGCCCCCGCGAAACCCAGCGCCAGAACCAGCGGGGCGTCGATGGACCGCAGCGCCTTGTCAAAGTCCGTCGTCACCTGCTCGGCCACAAGATGCTGGCGTTCCAAGGGAATCCGCTCCCGCGCGGCGGACGAGATCGAATCCATGTCCCCGATCACCGCCTCGGGCACGACGCCCAGCCGGAGAAGCCGGTCAGCGCCGCTGTCGGCCGCCACGGGCAGGGGCGCGCGGGCGAGGGCCAGCTTGAGGTCACGCCCGGTGAACGGTCCCCCGCCGGCAAGGGTTACACCGTGGGTTGACTGGACAATCGGCGCATTCATGTAAGACTGTATCCAATTAAGGCAGGATTTCTGGGGTCCGGCCACAATCAATTCATCAAATTACCCCCGTCTGTCCATGCAATAGGACGCTGTGCAGGTAGTATGTGCGAACGAGCAAGGCGAAAGGCTGTCCAGCAATGACCAGTGAAAGCAAGATCCTGACCGTGTCCTACGGCACCTTCAGCTGCACGCTGGAAGGGTTTGACAACCCCTTCGACACGATGAAGGCCATTGCGGAATACTTCCGCGACCTGGCAGCGCAGGACCGCCATTTCGGCGCCGAGCCGCCGCCGCCCGATGCCGCCATGCTGCACCGCCTGGCCGAACGGGAAGTGTCGCGGATGGCTTCTGCCCGGGTGGATGAGGCCGCGCGCCTTGCCACGCCCGAGGGGACCGAGGCCACCGCGCCGCGCATCCAGATCAACCCGACCCTCCGCCGCGCCGCGCCGACGGTCGAACCCGAGTCGGCGCCCGCCGCAGCCGCCGATCCCACCGAACCCTCGCTGACCGACGCGATCCCGGAAGGCGTCGCCGCCAAGCTTGCGCGCCTTCGCCGCTCGGTGAACCCCTCGGTCCCGCTGACCGAAACGCCGGTCGAGGCCGATCCCGTGACGACCTTTGCCGCACCGGAAGCGGACCCCGTCGATGCCGTCTCCTCGGTCGAAGCCGAACCGCTGATCGACGCCGACGCGACCGAAGCCGTGACGGCCTTCCTCGCCCCCGAAGCGGCCGATGACGCAGGCGACGTAGCCGCGCGCCTTGGGGCCCTGATCTCCTCGACGCCCGCTGCCGCGGTCGAGGACGAGCCTGCCGTCGAGCTCGTGGCCGACGCCGTCGATCCCTGGTCGGACGATCTGCCCGAGACCGCTTCCGAAGCAGTCGCGCCGGAAGCGGCCTTCGTCGATCTGGATGCGGAAGTGCCGGTGGCTCTTGCCACGGACGACGCGGCTTTGCTCGAGGATGCCCCGCTGCCCGTCGAACCCGAAGACGAACCTGTGGCCCTGGCTGACGAGCCGGCGGAGGCGGCGGACCTGGCCGCGCTGTCGATCCTGGACGCCATGGACGACGCCACGCTTCAGGCACGGCCCGATACCCCCGTCGAGACCGATTTCTCGACCGAAGACGTGGCGCTTCTGGCCCAGCTTGACGGCACCGTCTTCGACGAGGAAAGCCTTGCCGCCACTCTCGACGAGACCCTGCCCGAGGATCAGCCCCTGGCGCTCGACATGGCCGACGCCGCCCTGCAGGATCCGCTGCCCAAAGCCATCGCCGAGGCCGCGACGGCCGACTCCCTGCCGGAAGAACTTGCAGAAGCGGTCGCCTTCGCCCCCACCCCCGCGCCTGCCCCTGCGGAAGCTGCCGAGGAGCCTCAGACGGGCAAGTCCGGCGGGCGTGCGCGTCGTGTCAACTCGCGCGTTGTGCGCATCCATCCGGACGACAACGCCACCCGCGTCTCGGACGCCGGCGACGCTGACGAGGTTTCCCGCCTGATGCAGCAGGCCGACGAGGTCATGGCCGACGAGGAAAACCGTCGCCGCCACGAGGCTCTCTCGCGCCTGAAGGCCGCGGTCGTTGCGACCGAGGCCGACCGTGCCGACATCGACTACGAGGCGCCCAAGGCCGAAACCGCGCTGAACCCCTATCGCGACGACCTGGCCGAGGCGATCCAGCCGCCGCCGCAAGCGGAACCCTCGCCCGCGCCGGACGTGAAGCCTGCACGCCGCAAGTCGGTGACCATCCGCCCGGCCGAGCCGCGCCCCGGCACCATCCGCCCGGGGATGATCAGCCCGCCGCCGCTCGTCCTGGTCTCGGAACAGCGCATCGACCGCGTCGGCCCGGCCGCAAGCCCTGCCCCCGCTCCCGCCCCCGCTCCGACGCCGGCGCCGCAAGTGGCGCACGGGCTCGCCCCCTCGGACGGTCAGCCGATGGTCGCGCTGCGCACCGGACGCCTGTCCGGCGCCATCGGGGCCGGTGCTGCCGTCGCCGCCTCCAGCATGCCTGCCCGGAACATCGTGCTGGAGAAGCCGTCCTACGGTCCCGCCGCTGACGCGGACGAGGATGAGGATCTGGCCGAGGACGCGAAAGAGATCAACGAGGCCGGCTTTGCCTCCTTCGCCGAAATGGTCGGCGCGCGGTCGATGGCCGAGCTTCTGGAAGCAGCCGCGGCCTACGCGACCTGCGTCGAGAACCGCCAGCAGTTCACCCGGCCGCAGCTGATGCGGCGGATGATGGCCTCGGCCGGCGGCAAGCCGGTCAGCCGCGAGGACGGGCTGCGCAGCTTCGGCACCCTTCTTCGGACCGGCCGGATCGAGAAGGTGACGCGCGGCCACTACAGCCTGGCCGAGAACTCGCCCTATCTTGCGGAAGCCCGCCGCCTGTCCTGAGTTTCTTCAGTTTATTTCAGCAGCCTCAGGCGGACGGGCCCTGCCCGTCCGTCTTTTCCGCATCCGGATCGGCCTGACCGATCCCGCGGAAGATGAAGCGGAACGGAAGCGCCCAGAGGAAGCCGAGAGCGACGTAGACCGCCAGCTCCACCAGAAAGGACGGCCGGTCGAAGAGGGCGACCACATTCACTGCCGCCACGATGTAAAGCGGCAGCCCGACCAGCAGGATCACCAGGGACCAGCGCCGCCGGGCCTTGTAACTTAACGCCATCTCGTCACTCCAGGATCGCGCGCGCGCCCCGCTTGCCCGCATCAGGGGAAGCCGCAGGCAAGGCGCTGTCGGTCAGTCCGCGAACGGATCCGTCACCAGGATCGTGTCGTCCCGCTCGGGCGAGGTGGACAGTAGCGCGACCGGGCACTGGATCAACTCCTCGATCCGCCGCACATACTTGATCGCCGCGCCCGGCAGTTGCGCCCAGGACCGCGCCCCGGCGGTGGTTTCCGACCAGCCTTCCATCTCTTCGTAGATGGGCTTGCAGCGCGCCTGTTCATCCGCCGCGATGGGCAGGTAGTCCATCCTCTTGCCGTCCAGCTCGTATCCCACGCAGATCTTCAGCGTCTTGAACCCGTCGAGCACGTCAAGCTTGGTCAGCGCGATGCCCGAGACACCGCTCGTCGCGCAGGTCTGCCGCACCAGCACCGCATCGAACCAGCCGCAGCGCCGCTTCCGCCCCGTCACCGTGCCGAACTCATGCCCGCGCTCGCCCAGGCGTTCCCCGTCCGCATCGTGCAGCTCTGCCGGGAACGGGCCTTCGCCCACGCGGGTCGTATAGGCCTTCACGATCCCCAGGACGAAGTCGATGGCCGTCGGCCCCACCCCCGTCCCGGTCGCCGCCTGCCCCGCGATGGTGTTCGACGAGGTTACATAGGGATAGGTCCCGTAATCGATGTCCAGCAATGATCCCTGCGCGCCCTCGAACAGGATCCGCTTGCCCGCCCGCCGCGCCTCGTTCAGCACCTTCCAAACGGGGCCCGCATAGGGCTTCAGCTTCGGCGCGATCTCCAGCAGTTGCGCCTTCAGCGCCTCGGGGTCCACAGGGTCCAGCCCCAGACCCGCCCGCAACGCGTTGTGGTGGGTCAGAAGCCGCCCGATCCGCGTGTCCAGCGTCGCCGCATCGAAGAGGTCCGCGACCCGGATCGCCCGGCGGCCGACCTTGTCCTCATAGGCCGGGCCGATCCCGCGGCCCGTCGTCCCGATCTTCGCGACCGTCGTCTGCGCCTCGCGGCCGCGGTCCAACTCACCGTGGATCGGCAGGATCAGCGAAGCATTCTCGGCCAGCATCAGGTTCTCGGGGGACACATCCACCCCCTGCCCACGCAGCTTCTCGATCTCGGCCACGAGGTGCCAGGGGTCGACCACCACGCCGTTGCCAATGACCGACAGCTTGCCCCCCCGCACGATGCCGGACGGCAGCAGCGACAGCTTGTAGACCGTGTTCCCGATGACCAGCGTATGGCCCGCGTTGTGCCCGCCCTGGAACCGCGCGATGACATCGGCGCGCTCGGACAGCCAGTCGACCAGCTTGCCCTTGCCCTCATCGCCCCACTGGGCACCCACCACGACGACGTTGGCCATGTCATTCCCCGAGTCAGTCACAAACCACGCGGGGTATATCGACGCCGGGCCAGAGGGGAAACCCTTCAATTGCGCCCCGGCCTGACATAGACCCGTTACAAACCTGTCCTAAGGGGCAAAACATGGACATCACGATCTACCACAACCCCGCCTGCGGCACCTCGCGCAACACCCTGGCCCTGATCCGGGCCGCCGGGATCGAGCCCACCATCATCGAATACCTGAAGACCCCGCCCAGCCGCGACACTGTCTGCGCACTCGCCGCTGCCACGGGGAACCCCTCCGCGCGCTTCTCCGCGAAAAGGGCACGCCCTTCGCCGAGCTTGGCCTGGCCGACCCGTCTCTGACCGACGACCAGCTTCTGGACGCGATCGAGGCGCACCCGATCCTCCTCAACCGCCCCATCGTCGTCTCGCCCAAGGGCACCCGCCTTTGCCGCCCGTCCGAGGCGGTGCTGCCGCTCCTCCCCCCGATGACCGGCACCTTCACCAAGGAAGACGGCGAAGAGGTGCGGCTCGGATGACCCGCCCCCTTGCGGCCGAGGCGCTTGGCACCGCCCTCCTCGTCGCCACGGTCGTCGGGTCCGGCATCATGGCCGAACGGCTGTCGGGCGGGAACACCGGCCTGGCACTTCTGTCCAACACGATTGGCACCGGCGCGATCCTGGTCGTGCTGATCACCATCTTCGGCCCCGTCTCGGGCGCGCATTTCAACCCGGTCGTCAGCCTCGTCATGGCCCTGCGCCGAGCGCTGCCCTGGCCCAGCCTTGCCCCCTATATCCTGGCCCAAATCGCCGGAGGCGCCATCGGAGCAATCCTTGCCAACCTGATGTTCGACCTGCCCGCCGTGTCCCTTTCCGACACCGTCCGCGGCGGCACCGGGCAACTCATCTCGGAAACCGCCGCCACCATCGCCCTGATGGGCGCGATCCTCGGCGGCCTCGCCACGGCCCCCCATGCCATCCCCTGGCTTGTCGGCCTGACGATCACCGCGGCCTACTGGTTCACCGCGTCCACGTCCTTCGCCAACCCCGCGGTGACGCTGGCCCGCACCCTCTCCGACAGCTTCGCCGGCATCGCCCCGGCCTCCGTCCCCGGCTTCCTTGCCGCCCAACTTATCGGAACCCTCATCGGCGCCGCGCTCTGGGGTTGGCTCTTCGCGCCTCAGCGGGACTGAAGCGCCGCGCCGAAGGCCGCCATCGCGGCGATCACCGGACCCATACCGCGGCCAAGCTCGGTCAGCGCATATTCCGTCGTCGGCGGCACCGTCGGGAACACCGTCCGGGTGACCAGACCCTCGGCCTCCAGCATCTTCAGCCGTTCGGCCAACATGCGCGGGCTGATCCCGTCCAGGCTGCGCATCAGTTCGGAATAGCGCCGCACCCCGCCCATCAGGTCGCGGAAGATCAGCGTCGTCCACTTGCCGCCCAGAACCTCATGCGCCCGGGCCACCGGACAATCGGGATTGCACTCCATGCTGCGAACTTTCTTCAGCTATAGAAATTGTAACTACTTCCTTTTTTATATCGACCAGCGCAGAACCCGTCCATAGCCAACCAACGGAGACCCGAACATGCTCAAACCGCTCCTCTGGATCATCGCCGCCTCGCAGCTGGTCCTTGCCGCCCTGACGCTCTTCACGCCGCTGCAGTTCTTCGGCTGGATGGGCCTGACGGTCCCGGCCGCCGACAACGGCTACATGATCGGAATGCTGGGCGCCCGCTTCCTGGCCTACGGGATCGGCATGGCGATGCTGGCGCGATCTGCCCAGCCGTCCCGCTTCTGGATCGCCAACATGGCCCTGATCCAGGCAGTCGATCTGGGACTCGCGCTGGTCTACGTGGGGCTTGGACTTGTGCCGCTGGCGGTGGCGGCCTTTCCAGCAATGAACGCCGCGCTTTTCACGGCGGGCCTTCTGTGGTGCCTGCGCGGCGCCGGCCTTCGCGCGGCTTAGGCAGCCGGCCCGTGGCCTTCTGCGGCCGAAGGCGCGGGGGCCACGGGTGGCGGAGGCGCGACATGCGACCGGGACAGGTACTGCGCCAGCACCCCGCGCACGTCGGGGCGCGCGAAGACATCCTTGCGGACATAGACCAGGTTGTACTGGTGGCGGTATTCGAAGTCGCGCGCCACCGGCATCATCCCCTGCCCGTCCATGTAGGCCATCACATCCTGGACCAGCATCTGGTCCTGCCAGAACCGCTTTTCCTCGACTTCGACGATCAGGCTCAGGCAGGACTTCAGCGCCGAGCCAAAGCCCGAGGTCACCTTGCCCAGCGCCCCCTCGACATCGATCCAGACCGAGAAGCTCTTCTCTGCCAGTCCGTGCCGCGCCAGGAAGCTGTCCAGGCGGCTTGCGGGGACCGTCACCGCCTCGTATTCGGTCTCGGCGCCGCCGCGCGTCAGAAGCGAGTTGTTGGTGGCCCGCCGCATCGGACGACCCGAGGCCGCGCGGCGGATCTGGAACGTCGCTTCGCCATCGGCATCGCTGATCGCCAGGTGATGATATTGCAGCGCCGGGGCGCGACGGGCCAGGCGCCGGACAAAGGCCCCGTGGGTATGGGGGTTGGCCTCGAAGGCATGGGCCTCGATCCCGCGCCGCGACATTTCCTGTGAGAACTGGGCAAAGAGCGCGCCGATTTCCAGCGTGACTTGCGGTTGCAGCACCGTCTGCAGCCCCAGGAACAGCGCCTGGACCGCCGCGGCCGACTGTCTGCGGCTGCCCCGGTCGGAAAGGTTGTGCAGCCGCGCCTGCTGCATCAGGACCAGATCCTGCATCCGGATCAGGTCCGCATGGCTGACACCGGTCTCGGCCATTGCTGCACTCCGCGCTCACAAGGTACTGGAGGATCGCTTAAGGGAAGCGCCGCCCCCGTGCAACGCTGGTCAAGGCGGCCCGGCCTGCAGGCTGGACAAGCGCCCATTCCTTTGTCACCCCTTGCAGCGGACATCACATGGGAACCGGCATCATGGGCTTCCTTCTGCGCTGGCTTGGCGCCTTCCTGCTTCTGGCAGCGATCTTCAACCCGACCTCGTGGAACTATGTCACCTGGGCCCGCGCTGCCTGGGGCGAGGAGACCCCGCTCATCGTCTTCACCGGCCTGATCCTGGGCGTGGCCGCGATGGTCTACCTTGTCGCCACCATGCGCTCGATCGGGATCCTTGGGGCCATCATCATCGCAGCGATCTTCGCCGCCGGGCTTTGGGTGCTGACCGACTGGGGCCTGATCGGCCTCGACAACTCGGCGCTGAACACCTGGCTTGCGCTCATCGTCCTGTCGCTGATCCTCGGCGTGGGGATGAGCTGGTCGATCCTCCGCCAGCGGCTTTCGGGCCAGCAGACCACGGACGAGGTCGATGGCTGAGACCTTCCTCTACCTCACGCTTGGCACCAACGACCTGGCCCGCGCCACCCGCTTCTACGACGCCGTTCTCGCCCCCCTGGGCCTTGTCCGCCGCGCGACGAAAGAGACCGAGGTCGGCTACGGCCACCCCGACGACCGCCGCGCGCGGCTTTGGATCACCCTTCCGTTCGACGGCAAGCCCGCGACGGTCGGCAACGGCTCCATGCCCGCCTTCCCCGCCCCCTCGCCCGAGGCGGTCAGGGCCTTCCACGCGGCCGCCCTGGCCCACGGCGGCACCGACGAAGGCGAGCCCGGCCTCCGACCCTATGGCCCCTCCTTCTTCGCCGCCTATGTCCGCGACCCGGATGGCAACAAGCTTTCGGCGGTGCATGGCGGCTGAGGCATCGGGGGACACTTGCGCCTTTGCCCCCTTCCGCCTAGATAGGCGCGTCAGCGTTCAGGAAGCCTCATGGAAAACGTCATCCTCACCATCCACCTGATCCTCGCGCTTCTCCTCATCGGCGTGGTGCTCCTGCAGCGCTCCGAGGGCGGCGGGCTCGGCATCGGCGGCGGTGGCGGCGGGACCATGTCGGCGCGCGGCGCGGCGACCGCCCTGACCAAGCTGACCTGGCTTTTCGCGACGGCCTTCATCATCACCTCGATCACCCTCACCATCCTGGCCACCAATGGCGGCGACGGTGGCTCTGTGGTCGACAGCGCCGCGACCGAGGGCACCGATACCCCCGCGACCGACCTGCCCGCGACGGGCGGCGGCTTGGCCGGCACCGACCTGACGCTGCCCGGCACCGCGACCGACGCGCCCGCGACCCCGCCCCGCGCGGACGAACCGGCGCCTGCCACCAACGACTGATCCACAACTGCTTGCCCCGCCCCACGGCCAAGCCCGCATGATCTAGCGGGTCGGGCGTTGCTAACCCTTGCGGGAGTCGCTATACCTCGACTCCCGTGGTGCCGCGATTCCACCCCACCCGAATCGCGTTGAAAAACACGGGAGACCGCCTTGGCGCGATACATCTTCATCACCGGCGGCGTCGTCTCCTCGCTTGGCAAGGGCCTTGCCTCCGCCGCCTTGGGCGCGCTTCTCCAGGCCCGCGGCTACACTGTCCGGCTCCGCAAGCTTGACCCCTACCTGAACGTCGACCCCGGCACGATGTCGCCCTTCGAGCATGGCGAGGTCTTCGTGACCGACGACGGGGCCGAGACCGACCTCGACCTTGGCCACTACGAACGCTTCACCGGCGTCCATGCGCGGACCACCGATTCCATCTCGTCCGGCCGCATCTATTCCAACGTGCTGGAGAAGGAACGCCGCGGCGACTACCTCGGCAAGACCATCCAGGTCATTCCCCACGTCACCAACGAGATCAAGGACTTCCTGAAGATCGGCGACGACGAGGTCGACTTCATGCTGTGCGAGATCGGCGGCACCGTCGGCGACATCGAGGGCCTGCCGTTCTTCGAAGCGATCCGCCAGTTCATCCACGAACGCCCGCGCGGCCAGTCGATCCTGATGCACCTGACGCTGCTCCCGTACCTCGCGGCCAGTGGAGAGCTGAAAACCAAGCCCACCCAGCACTCCGTCAAGGAACTGCAAAGCATCGGCCTCGCGCCCGACGTGCTCGTCTGCCGGTCGGAACACCCGATCCCGGACCGCGAACGCGAAAAGATCGCGCTCTTCTGCAACGTCCGCAAAGAGGCCGTGATCCCGGCCTACGACCTGAAGACCATCTACCAGGCCCCGCTGGCCTACCACCAGGCGGGCCTCGACCAGGCCGTCCTCGACGCCTTCGGCATCACGCCTGCCCCGAAGCCCAACCTCGCCCGCTGGGAAGACGTGATGGACCGCATGACCCACCCCGAGGGTGAGGTCCGCATCGCCATCGTCGGCAAGTACACCCAGCTGGAAGACGCCTACAAATCCATCGCCGAGGCCCTGACCCACGGCGGCATGGCGAACCGCACCAAGGTCCGCGCCGAATGGATCGACGCCGAGATTTTTGAGCGCGAAGACCCCGCCCCGTACCTCGAACGCTTCCACGCCATCCTCGTCCCCGGGGGCTTTGGCGAACGCGGCACCGAAGGCAAGATCAAGGCCGCCACCTACGCCCGCGAAAAGAAGATCCCCTATCTTGGCATCTGCCTCGGCATGCAGATGGCCGTGATCGAGGCCGCGCGGAACCTTGTGGGCGTCAAGAACGCAGGCTCCGAGGAATTCGATCACGAAGCGGGCGAAAAGCGTTTTACCCCCGTGGTTTATCACCTGAAGGAATGGGTCCAGGGCAACCACACCGTCCGCCGCAAGGCCACCGACGCCAAGGGCGGCACCATGCGCCTTGGCGCCTATACCGCGAACCTCAAGGACGGCAGCGCTGTCGCCCGCATCTACGGCACCAATGTGATCGAAGAACGCCACCGCCACCGCTACGAGGTCGACATCCAGTACCGCGACGACCTCGAAAAATGCGGCCTGATCTTCTCCGGCATGAGCCCCGACGGCAAACTGCCCGAGATCGTCGAGGTCAAGGACCACCCCTGGTTCATCGGCGTCCAGTTCCACCCCGAGCTGAAGTCCAAACCCTTCGCCCCGCATCCGCTCTTCGCGGATTTTGTGCGGGCGGCGGTGGAAGGGGCGCGGTTGGTGTGAGAAACCCCAATGGTTGAGTTTGGCGAAGACCAGCGATACGGAGTTGAAAACTCGGTCCTTTTGTATGCTGAGAGCTTCTACGTTTTAGGCGCGAACGATTTATATAGTGCAACTGCAAGGGACCTCGCGCGATCATGCTCGGATTCGTTTCATGTGTACCTGATTGGTCGACTTCCAGTAGTTGAACGCATTGATGTCTCCATGGCCAAGGGATACTTCACTACGAGGCTCTTGGTGGCTGGACGCGAGAGGTTTCTGGCGTTTCCATGTCCGTTAGACGCACATATTGAGTGGATTCAAGGGAGGAAGTATATTAGGAATCGAGCCGGTCACATTCTAGCGATTCCAAGCGATCAGGAACTCCACTCTGAACTGACGACTAAGCATAAGTGCTTTGACTTTGAAGTACTATATGTGGGGCAATCCTTCGGTGATGAAGGTGATCGAGATGCTATTGACCGTTTGCTGAAACATGAAACTTTGCAGAAGATATCCATTCTGGAGAACAAGGCAGGACACACGCTTGCAGTTCTTCTATTGAGCCTTCCTCGTCACCATTCATCAATTACGCTCATCAATCCAAGGGCGGCAGATACCACGCAGAATGAGGCAAGGATTGGAATTGGACTTCAGAATAGTAATGTTGCAACAGAACGGGATCGCGTTACACTTTTTGAAGCCTCACTTATTCGACACTTCAGGCCAGAGTACAACGAAAAGTTCAAAGATAGTTTTCCATCAACGAAAACAAAGGCACTTAAAGAATGTTACAACAAGGACATATTGTCAGTTATAGCAGAGATATCTTTTCCAGAGATACCATTCCGGATTTATTCGCAGCATGTTAGACCAGAAAAGTATGTATTTATAAACCACAATTTACATAGTGATTCAGACCGTCGCTTATATTTCTTTGATGAGCCGTCTGGACGATAGCGAGCGTCAGAGGTATTCTCGCACACTCATTCGGCCTTTGAAGACTTTGCGCCTCCATTTCGCGTAGGTCGGGCTTCAGACCGCCCCCCCTCACACCATCTCCACCTTCAACCGCTTCCCCACCGCCTTCGCGTAACGCCTCAGCGTCTCGACCGTCGGCGATACCCGCCCGCCCTCCAGCCGAGCGACCGCCGACTGGGTCGTCCCCATCCGCTCGGCCAAAGCCTCCTGCGTCAGGCCCGCCTCGGCGCGCGCGCGGATCATCGCTTCGATCACCGCATATTCGGCGTCGGCCTCGGCATAGGCCTTGGCGAACTCCGGGTCCTTCATGTTTTCCGCGATCAGATCGGCAAGCTTGGTCATCATTCCATCCTCGTCATCCGCTCAAAGGCCAGTTCGATTGCGCGTCTGGGTGTCTTCTGGGTCTTCTTTTCGAAGACGTGCAGCACCATTACCTTGCGTCCGTTCATCGTGACATACAGTCCGCGTGCGATGCCTTCCGCTGCCGACACACGCAATTCCCACAACTTGCCTTCCAGGTGCTTTGCGTGCGGTTCATGCATCCGCTCAAGCCCGACTTCTTCCACCACTCGCAACAGACGGAGCAGTTTGGCCCGCAACCCGGTCGGCAGTGCCGCAATCTCCGCATCCACGGCGGAATGCGTTTCAACGGCCCATCTCATCTTCGCTATATACCTTATCCGCTATGCCCGGTCAACCTGACAGGCACAAGCTTCCAAGATCATGGTGAAGAGTTGGTTAGCGTAGGTCGGGGCGTGCCCCGACTCTCCGCTCACCCCAGACACACCGCCACCGACCCGTCCTCGCGCGTCAGCCATAGACCCTCGGGCGAGACGACGAACCCCCGCACCTCACCCAGCGCCTTCAGCCAGGCGGCTTCGCGCTTCATCCGCTCCGGCTCCAGGCAGGCCATTTCGGTGACCGCCAGCGGACCAAGCTGCATCCATCCGGCATCGAGGTCCGCCGTGCCGGTGAAGCGGTTGCAGCCGGTGGTGCCTTCGACCTGCCCCTCGAAGTCGACCGTCAGCGACAGGCCCGCGCCGGCAGGCACTGCAACACCGTCGATCAGCAGCGGCTCCCAGCTTCGGTCGGTGATCCGGCCCACGGATACCGAGACGCCGGTCGCCGGATCGCCGTCGAAGGCCGGGGGCGTCGGGCCGCAGGCAAGGACGAGGCTTGGGTGCAGCACCACGGTAAGGGCAAGGAACGGACGGAGCATGGGGACCTCCCTTTGTCCTGCGCATTCTGGCCGCGGTGGAACGGGGCGCCAAGGCAGGTCCTCCCCACCCCGGAACGGAAAGGGCCAGGGCGCTTGCGGCCCCGGCCCTTGGTTAAGCCCACGTAAACGCGCCCGGCCAAGCCCTTGATTTCCCGAAGGCCACCAGGGCTGTCCCGCGTGGTCAGCCCAGCCAGCTCAGAAGCACCGGCTCGACCTCGTGCCAGCCTTCCCACATCATCTTCAGCGCGACGTAGAGGATGATCAGAAGGCCGATATAGGCGATCCAGCGGTACTTGTTCAGAAGGTTCGCAATATAGCTCGCCGCAAGGCCCATCATCGCGATGGAAAGCGCAAGCCCGATGATCAGGACCGTCGGATGGTCCTTCGCCGCACCTGCCACGGCCAGCACGTTGTCGAGGCTCATCGACACGTCCGCCACCACGATCTGCGTCGCCGCCTGCGCGAAGGTCTTCCGTGGCGCGTCGTCGGCCACCGCACCGTCCTTGTCGATGTCCTGGTTCGCCAGCGCCTCGACCGCCTCGACGTCGTGCTGATGCGCCCCGGCACGAAGCTCCTGCCACATCTTCCAGCAGACCCACAGCAGCAGGATGCCCCCGGCCAACAGGAGGCCCACGATCTCGAGCAGCTGCGTCGTGATCAGCGCGAAGCCGATCCGCATCACGGTGGCCGCCCCGATCCCCACGAGGATCGCCTTGGCCCGCTGCTCTTTCGGCAGGCCCGCTGCCGCCAGGCCGATCACGATGGCGTTGTCCCCGGCCAGCACAAGGTCGATGCCGATGACTTGCAACAGGGCGATGAACCCTTCGTAGGTGAAGATTTCCATGCGGGGCTCCCGTTCCGTTTCGCCGGTCCTACGCCCACAACGCCGCCGGTTCAACCCGGTTGCAGGACAGCCGTGGGGCGGTTAGGCAGGGCCATGCTGTCCTACCAACACCTCTACCATGCCGGAAACCTGGCCGATGTGCAGAAGCACGCCGTGCTCGCCTGGGTGCTGGACTACCTCACGCGGAAGGACAAGCCACTTACCTATATCGAGACCCATGCGGGGCGCGGGGTCTATGACCTGGGGGCCGACGAGGCGGTCAAGACCGGCGAAGCGGCTGCAGGGATTGCGCTGGCCGAGGCGCTCTTTCCGCCCGAACACCCCTACCGGCAGCGGCTGGAAGAGGCGCGCTCGGCCTATGGCGCGCGGGCCTATCCCGGATCGCCCCTGATCGCGGCGCTTGGGCTGCGCGAGGGGGACAGCCTCCACCTCGCCGAGCTGCATCCGCAGGAATTCGCGCATCTCCAGACGGCTGCAAAGGACTGGGGCGCGCATGTCCACAAGCGGGACGGGTTCGAGCTGGCGCTGGCCATCACACCGCCGACCCCCCGCCGCGGGCTGATGCTGATCGACCCCTCCTACGAGGTGAAGGCCGATTACGAGGCGATCCCGAAGCACATGGCCAACATCCACCGCAAGTGGAACGTGGGTCTTCTCATCCTCTGGTATCCAATCCTGAAAGGCGGGGCGCACGGCCCCATGCTGAAGGCGCTGGAAGCCACTTTCCCCGACGGCCTGCGCCACGAAGTCCGCTTCCCGCCGGTCCGCGAAGGGCACCGGATGGAGGGGTCGGGCCTCTTCATCGTGAACCCGCCCTATGGCCTGGACGAAGAGCTCAAGACGCTCACAACCCGGTTTGCGCGGCTTTCCAAGGCCGGCCAGAAGCCCTAGGTTTACCGGATGATCGATCTTCTTCGCCGTCTGATGGCCCCCGAACCTGCCCGCCTGCCCGAGCCGGATGCCGAGCTGGCGCTGGCCACCCTGCTTGTCCGCGTCGCCAAGACCGACGGTCTCTACTCGGCCGAGGAGGTGGAGCGGATCGACCGGGTGCTTGCTCACCGCCACGGGTTGGACCCCTTCGCCGCCGCGAAGCTGCGGTCCGAGGCCGAGGAACTGGAGCGGGAGGCGCCCGATACGGTGCGCTTCACCCGCGCCTTGAAGGATGCGGTAGCGCTGGAGGACCGGACCGAGTTGATGACGGCGCTCTGGTCCGTCGCGCTGGCCGACGGGATGCGCGAGGCGCATGAGGACCGGCTGATGCGGCTGGTCGCGAACCTTCTTGGACTGACGGACGTGGAATCGGCGCTGGCGCGACAGAAGGCCGAGCGGGAATGATCGCAAGCCTTGGGATGTACGATTTCGGGGCCGCCCAGGCCGCGAATGACCGGCTTTGGGCGCTGATCCGCAGTGGACTGCGCGGTCGGGGCTTTGAGGCGCCTGAGAGGCTGACCCGGGGCGAACACGCCTATTGGGACGCCTGGCAGTCCCCAGACCTCGTGCTGTCGCAAACCTGCGGCTATCCGTTCCGGGCGCGGCTGCACGGCAAGGTGACCTACGTCGGCACGCCGGACTATGGCGTGGAGGGATGCGCGCCCGGCTACTATCGGTCGGTCTTCGTCGTCCGCGCCGACGACCCACGCCAGACGCTGGCCGACTTCGATGGCGCGCGCTTCGCCTACAACGAGCCCCTGTCGCAGTCCGGCTGGGCTGCGCCGCAGACCCATGCGGCGAGGCTTGGGCTCCGCCTGCCCCCGGTGCTGCGGACCGGCGGACACCGCCTTTCGGCCAAGGCCGTCGCCGAGGGCCGTGCCGACATCGCCGCGCTGGACGCGGTGACCTTCGAGTTGATGCAGGGCCTCGACCCCGTGGCCGCGCGCCTGCGGGTCATCGCCCTGACCGACCCGACCCCCGGCCTGCCCTACATCACCGCCCCTGGTCGCGACCCCGCGCCGATCTTCGATGCGGTCGGTGAAGCCATCGCGGCCTTGCCACCCGCTGACCGGGCCGCGCTGCGGCTGCGGGGTTTCGTCCGCCTCCCGGTCGCGGATTACCTCGCGGTGCCCAATCCGCCCCCACCCGAGCAGTTTGCCGCGCTGATCTGATCAAATCACCGGCGACAGCCCTTGCAAGCGCCCAAATCGCCGTTGCAATGATGCACAATCTGCTTCCTACTGCCTGACCAAACCGCTTCCAGAGCTGGACCCCATGCCCGACGCTGCCACCGATACTCCGGTCATCGAGATCCGCGACCTGCACAAGAGCTATGGTCCGCTGGAAGTGCTGAAGGGCGTCGACCTGGTGGCCCCGCGCGGGCATGTGGTGTCGCTGATCGGATCCTCGGGGTCGGGGAAATCCACCCTTCTGCGCTGCTGCAACCTGCTGGAGGAAAGCCAGCAGGGCGAGATCCGCTTCGAGGGCGAGGCCGTGCGCTGGAAGGGTGAGGGGCACAACCGCCACCCGGCCGACCGCGACCAGGTCACGCGCATCCGCACCAACCTCTCGATGGTTTTCCAGCAGTTCAACCTTTGGTCCCACCTGACGATCCTGCAGAACGTGATGGAGGCCCCGGTCACCGTCCTGAAGCGCGACCCGAAGGAGGTCGAGGCCAAGGCGCGCCAGTATCTGGCCAAGGTCGGGATCGGCGACAAGGCCGACGCCTGGCCCGCGCAGCTCTCGGGCGGGCAGCAGCAGCGGGCGGCCATTGCGCGGGCGCTCTGCATGGAACCCCGCGCGCTTCTGTTCGACGAGCCGACCTCGGCCCTGGACCCCGAGCTGGAACAGGAGGTCGTCCGCGTCATCAAGGCGCTGGCCGACGAGGGGCGGACGATGCTTCTCGTCACCCATGACATGAAGCTTGCCGCCGACTGTTCCGACCATGTGATCTTCCTGCACAAGGGCAAGATCGAGGAGCAGGGCCCGCCGGAAAGCCTGTTCGGCAATCCCCGCAGCGAACGTCTGCGCGGGTTCCTGTCGGCGACGGCGGCCTGATGTCCTGCACGGGCGCAATCGCGGCGGCCGTGACCGGGCTGGTCCTGGCCTCGTCCGAGCCGATCACCATCGGCACCGATGCGCCCTTTCCGGAATACACCTATGTCGACGCCGCCGGTACGATCACCGGCTTCGAGAAGGACCTGATGGACGAGGTCTGCACCCGCTCGGCCTTCCGCTGCGAATGGGAACTGGCGAACTTCGACCAACTGATCCCGGGCGTCATGTCGGGCCGTTTCGACGTGGTGCTGGGCGGCATGGCGGTGACCGATGAACGCCGCGCGCTGGTGGATTTCACCCAGTCCTACCACGGCACCGACCCCGAGGAATGGTACATCGGCCTGCCCGGCGCGCCTTCCCCCTCCGCGGCGCTGGTGGGCGTCCAGTCCGGCACGGTGCACGAGGCGCATCTGCGACGGATGGGCTATCGCTTCACCGCCTACCCCACGGAACCGCAGGTTCTGGAGGCGCTGGCGAAGGGCGAGGTGGACCTGGCGCTCGGGCCGTTCCAGACCCGGTCCGACATCCGCAGCTTCGTCGCGGCGAAGGGCATGGACTACCTCTATTCCGAAATGATCCCTGACGACGGCGTGGGCATGGCCGTCTGCAAGGGCAACACCGACCTTCTGGACACGCTGAATGGCGCCTTGGACGCGATGCGTCGCGACGGAACGCTTGCAAGCCTGGAAGCACGCTGGTTCGAATGAACCATAAACCCATCCGACGTTAAGGGAGACTACAGAATGAGGAAACTTCTGATCGCAACCGCGCTGGTGACCGTTTCGGGGACGGCCTGGGCGCAGGACATCGTCCGCCTGGGGACCGAGGGTGCCTACCCTCCCTACAACTTCATCAATGACGCCGGTGAAGTCGCGGGCTTCGAGCGCGAGTTCGGCGATGAGCTTTGCAAGCGCGCGGGCCTGACCTGCGAATGGACCACCAACGAGTGGGACTCGATCATCCCGAACCTGCAGTCGGGCAACTACGACGTCATCATCGCCGGGATGAGCATCACCGACGAGCGTGAGGAAGTCATCGACTTCAGCCAGGGCTACCTGCCGCCGGCTTCCTCGGCCTACCTTGCTCTGTCGGCCGACACCGACCTGATGTCGGGCCCGGTGGCCGCGCAGACCGGCACGATCCAGGCGTCCTTCATCGCCGAGAACGGGATGCAGCTCGTCGAATACGCCACGCCCGAGGAAACCGTCGCTGCCGTGAAGAACGGCGAGGCGGTCGCGGTGCTGGCCGACAAGGACTACCTGGTGCCGATGGCGGCCGAGTCGAACGGCGAGATGGTGCTGCTCGCGCGCGAAGAGTCGATCGGTGGCGGCGTGGGCCTGGGCTTCCGCGACAGCGACGACGCGCTGCGCGAGAAGTTCGACGCGGCGATCAAGTCGATGAAATGCGACGGCACGCTCGACGCGATGATCACCAAGCCGGAATACTTCGGACCCGAGGCCAAGACCTGGGGCGACGCCGGCAAGGAAGGCTGCTAAGCCTGACCGGGCGGGCCTTCGGGCCCGCCCCTTCCACCACGGGACCCGCGAATGTTCGAAGCCTGCGCCGATCCGAAAGCCATCGAGGGCCTGACCTGGGCCGCCTGCTATCTCACTTCGGCCAAGCATCTGGACTTCTACTGGTCGTTCCTGACCGTCCTTCTTCTTCTCGCGATCACCGCGCCTGCGGCGCTGGGGATGGGATTCCTGGGCGCCACCGCCGCCCGCTCGCACATTCCGCCGGTCAGCTGGATCGGCAAGGTCTACATCTGGATGGTGCGGGGCGTGCCCGACATCATCTTCTTCCTCTTCTTCGTCATCGCGCTGGACCAGGCCATCGAATATTCGAAAAGCCTTGTCGTCTGCCCCAGCCACGAATGGCCCTGGCAGGGCCTGGAATTCCGCGTCTGCCCCGAGGCCAAGGTCCCGCTGGCCAAATCCTCGCCCTTCTGGCACCAGGCCTATGGCTTCATGCTGGCCGTCGTCACCTTCGCCATCGTCTTCGGCGCCTTCGTCGCCAACGTCATCTACGGCGCGATGAATGCCGTCCCTCGCGCCCAGCTTGAAACGGCCGAGGCCTACGGGATGAGCCGCCGCCAGGTTTTTCGCCGCATCCTGATCCCGCAGATGTGGGTCTATGCGCTGCCCGGCCTCGGGAACCTATGGATGATCCTCATCAAGGCCACGCCGCTTCTGTTCCTCCTCGGCGTAAAGGACATCGTCTACTACGCGCGGGAACTGGGTGGCTCCAAGACCCAGGCCTACGAATACCCGCATGGCGACTGGCGGCTGTGGTACTTCCTGGGGCTCATGGTCTTTTACCTCGTCTTCACCCGCATCTCCGAGATCGGCATCGCCCGCATCACCCGCCGCCTGAGCCACGGCCAAGCCACTGCGGGCGGCGAAGCGCTGCGAAAGGCTGCGGCATGACCTGCTGGGAAACCATTCAGGCCTATGGCCTTCGCTCGATCGGTATCGGCGAGAACCTTTTGCCGCGGTCGGACTTCACGCTGTGCCAGCAGTTCACCCTGATCGGCTCGGGGATGCTGTGGAACATCTACTTCGGGGTCCTCGCTCTGACCGCCGGGTTCTTCCTGGCCAATGCCATCGCGCTCGCGAAGAACGCCCGCAATCCGCTGATCCGCAAGCCCGCCGAGTGGTATGTCTTCGTCTTCCGTGGCTCGCCCTTGTTCATCCAGTTCTTCCTGGCCTACGAGGCGCTCGTCCTTCTGCCCAAGGGCGGCGTCGACATCCTGGGCATCCATCTCAACACCGCCTGGACCACCCGCGCTTGGGCGGGCGCGCTTCTGGTCCTGTTCCTGAACACCGCCGCCTATTCGGCCGAGATCTTCCACGGCGCGCTGAAGTCGATCCCGAAGGGCGACCTCGAGGCCGCCGAGGCTTACGGCCTGACCGGCTGGAAGAAGTTCATCCGCATCGAATGGCCGACCATGCTGCGGCTTGGCTGGCCCGCCTACACGAACGAGGCGATCTTCCTCTTCCACGCGACGACGCTGGTCTTCTTCTCGGGCTTCCCCGCCTTCCAGCAGAAGGGCGACGCGCTTTATTACGCGAACTACTTCGCGGACAAGACCTTCAACCCTTTCGTGCCCTATCCCATCGTCGCCTTCTATTTCATCCTGCTGACTCTGGCCGTCACTTTCTTCTACGGACGGGTCAACCGGCACCTGAACCGCCACCTGCCGTCAAACATCCGAGCCAAAATCCGCTTGCGTCCGCAGCTCATCCGATAGTAAGCTACTTTTGATCAAATTATCCGGGCACCCGCCCGGACCTTGCGGAAACGCCGAAAAGAAGGCCCGCGGGGGAGGAGATCGAAACAAGGGGAAGGACCAAGGGCATGGTCCAAACCTTGCGCATCAGGCGGGCACCCTTGTGCCCCGGGCGCGGGGATCGTGCCCTTCCTGTTTGAACATGACGATGAAGGATTGGCTTAGAAAGCACCCCGACGTGCGGACCATTCGCGTGGCCGCCGCGGATTTGAACGGACAGGCGCGGGGCAAGCGCGTTCCCGCCCGCTTTGCGGAAAAGGTCGTGAAGGACGGGACACGGTTCCCCTTCTCGGTCCTGAACCTCGACATCTGGGGCGAGGATATCGACGACAGCCCGCTGGTCTTCGAACAGGGCGACGCGGATGGCGTGTTGAAACCCACCGAACGCGGCTTCATGCCGATGCCCTGGCTGGAGGCACCGACCGCACTCCTGCCGATCTGGATGTTCCGTGAAAATGGCGCGCCGTACGAGGGCGACCCCCGCCACGCGCTGAACGCGGTCGTGCAACGCTACAAGGCCAAGGGCCTGACGCCGGTCTGCGCGATGGAGCTGGAGTTCTTCCTGATCGACGACTCGGGCAAGACGATGCAGGTCCCGGCCTCGCCGCGCTCCGGCAAGCGCCGCAAGGCGGCCGAGACCCTGTCGATCCGCGCCTTGGACGCCTTCGACACCTTCTTCACCGACCTCTACGACGCCTGTGAAGCGATGGACATCCCGGCCGACACCACCACGTCGGAAACCGGCCTCGGTCAGTTCGAGGTGAACCTGATGCATTGCGACGATCCCCTGCGGGCCGCCGACGATGCCTGGCTTTTCAAGATGCTGGTCAAGGGCCTTGCCCGCCGCCACGGCTTTGCTGCCAGCTTCATGGCCAAGCCCTATGCCGAATACTCCGGCTCGGGTCTGCACACGCATTTCTCGGTGCTGGACAGCAAGGGAGAGAATATCTTCGACTCCGGCGGCCCCAAGGGCACCGCGCAGCTGCGCCACGCGGTCGCGGGCTGCCTGGCGGCGATGCATGACTCCACCTTGCTTTTTGCCCCGCACTACAACAGCTACGAACGCCTCGTCCCCGACAAGCATGCCCCCACGGCAATCTCCTGGGGGTATGAGAACCGGACCGCGGCGATCCGCATTCCGGCGGGCAACCCCTCGGCCCGCCGGATCGAGCATCGCGTGGCGGGGGGCGACGTGAGGACGAGATGGAGCCGCCTGCCCCCGTCACCGGCAACGCCTATGCGATGGACCTGCCGCAGATCCCCGCCAGCTGGGAAGCCGCGATCGACGCGTTCGAGAATTCGGACGTGCTCTACCGCTTCCTGCCCAAGGAACTGGTGCGGAACCTGGTGCAGACCAAGCGGCAGGAACTCCACTACCTGGCCGAACTGACCCCGGAAGAGCGGGTGGAGCTTTACCTCGACACCGTCTGACCGCTCCTCGTAGGCCTTCGGCCCTCCTCGCCTCGCGAGGAGAAGCCGAAGGCGCACGACGAGCCCCCTTGACCAAACACCCCCGCCGCACCCACCTTGAAGAAAACCGAAGGACACACGATGCAGATCGGCATCCTCCAGACCGGCGAAAGCCCCGACGCGCTGCGCGACCAGGGCGATTACCCGGATTTCTTCGAGACCCTGCTGGCGGGCAAGGGCCTGACCTTCCGCCGCTGGGCGGTCCTGCGCAACGACTTCCCGGCCTCGGTGCATGAGTGTGATGGCTGGCTCATCACCGGCTCGCGCTTCGGTGCCTATGAACCCCACCCCTGGATCCCGCCGCTGGAAGATTTCATCCGCCGCGCCTACGCCGAGCATGTGCCCGTGGTCGGCATCTGCTTCGGCCACCAGATCATCGCCCAGGCGATGGGCGGCAAGGTCGAGAAATTCGCGGGCGGCTGGACCGTCGGGCCCACAGAATACGACTTCGGCGACCGGACCTACACCTTGAACGCCTGGCACCAGGACCAGGTGGTCAAGAAGCCCGAGATGGCCAAGGTCCTCGCCTCGACCGCCATGTGCGAGAATGCGGCGCTCCTTTACGACGACCGCATGTTCACCGTCCAGCCCCACCCCGAATTCCGCAAGGAGTTCATGGCAGGGCTGATCCAGCACAGGGGGCCGGGTCTGGTCCCCGACGCGCTTCTTGCTGATGCCACCCAAAGGCTCGACACGCCCCTCGACAGCCCGTCGATGGCCGACCGGATCGCGGAGTTCTTCCTGACCCACCAAGCGAAGAAAACTGGGGCCGAGAAGCTCCGCGCCTGACCCGTTCGGCCGCGGGGGCCACCCCCCAACAACGTGTGACCTATGTCCAAGTGGACCGACCAGCTGCCCGAGGCAGCGCGTGACTACATCGGCAACCGCCGGGTAGACGAAGTGGAATGCATCATCGGCGACATCGCCGGGGTGGCGCGCGGCAAGGCGATGCCCGCCGCGAAATTCGCCAAGCAGACCAACTATTTCCTGCCGAACTCGATCTTCCTGCAGACCATCACCGGCGAATGGGCCGACAATCCCTTCGACGCCTTCACCGAACCCGACATGATCCTGGAGCCCGACTGGTCCACTGCGACCGCGGCGCCCTGGACGGCGGACGTGACGCTGCAGGTGATCCACGACGCCAAGGACCAGCAGGGCAACCTCGTCCCCTTCAGCCCCCGCAACGTCCTCCGCCGGATTGTCGACCTTTACGCCGCACAAGGCTGGCGGCCCGTCGTCGCGCCCGAGATGGAGTTCTTCCTGACCGCCCGCAACGTCGACCCCAACATGCCGGTGATCCCGCCCATGGGACGCTCTGGCCGCCGGGCGGCGGGCAAGCAGGCCTATTCCATGTCCGCCGTCGACGAGTACGGCAAGGTCATCGACGACATCTACGACTATGCCGAGGCCCAAGGCCTTGAAATCGACGGCATCCTCCAGGAAGGCGGCGCGGGGCAGATTGAGCTGAACCTCGCCCACGGTGACCCGGTCCGGCTGGCCGACGACGTCTTCTTCTTCAAGCGCCTGATCCGCGAGGCGGCGCTCCGCCACGACTGCTTCGCCACCTTCATGGCCAAGCCCATCGCGGGCGAGCCTGGGTCGGCGATGCACATCCACACCTCGGTCGTGGACACCAAGACCGGCAAGAACATCTTCGCGGGTCCCAAGGGCGTGGAGACGGACGCCTTCATGCACTTCATCGGCGGCCTGCAGAAGCACCTCTCCGGGGCCGTCGCCCTGTTTGCGCCCTATGTGAACAGCTACCGCCGCTATGTCCCGGACTTCGCCGCCCCGATCAATCTGGAATGGGGCCGCGACAACCGGACCACGGGGCTGCGCATCCCGATCTCGGGTCCGGCCGCGCGACGGGTGGAGAACCGCCTGCCCGGCATGGACTGCAACCCCTACCTCGGCATCGCCGCGACGCTGGCCTGCGGCTACCTGGGCCTGATGAACAAGGTGCAGGCGCGGCCCGAGTTCACGGGGTCCGCCTATATCGACAGCGAGGACATCCCGGTCAACCTGGGCGACGCGCTGGACCTTCTGGAAGAGGACACCGCCCTGCAAGAGGTGGTCGGGACCGAATTCGTGAAGGTCTACGACAGCGTGAAGCGGAACGAATACAAGGAGTTCCTGCAAGTCATCAGCCCGTGGGAGAGGGAGCATCTGCTCCTCAACGTCTGATGAACCTTCTGCATGTGAACGACCGGCGGGGCGAATACCCCGCCAGCTATTATGCCGCGACCGCGGCACCCCTGGATCGTTTTCCGGTCCTGAAAGGTGCCCAGATGGCCGATGTCTGCGTCGTAGGCGGCGGCTACACCGGCCTGTCCGCGGCCCTGCATCTGCGACAGCGGGGCTATGACGTGGTGCTGCTGGAAGCGCATCGCGTGGGCTTCGGCGCCTCTGGCCGAAACGGTGGGCAGGTCGGGTCGGGCCAGCGGCAAGACCAGGTCTGGGTCGAGAAGACCGTGGGCCGCGAGAACGCCCACCGCCTTTGGGACCTGGCCGAGGAAGCCAAGACCCTGGTCAAGACGCTGGTGCGTGACCATGCCATGCCCGTGTCCTTCCACCCTGGCATCGCCCATGCCTGCCGCACCGAAGCCGAGGTCCGCGACACCCACGCTTACGCCGAAAAGCTGCGCCGCGACTACGGCTACGAGCACCTTGAATCCCTGGACAGAACCGGCATCCGCCGCCTGATTGGATCGACCGAATATGTCGGCGGAGAAATCGACCGCGATGCGGGCCACCTGCACCCGCTGAACTACGCCATCGGCCTGGCGCAGGCCGCGGCGAAGTCGGGCGTGCGCATCCACGAACTCAGCGAAGTCCACCGGGTCGAGCCGGGCGCGCGCCCCGTGGTCCGCACGCCGTCAGGGCATGTCGATTGCGCCACGGTGATCCTCGCGGGGAACGGCTATCTCGGCCAGCTGTCCCCCAAGGTTTCGGCAAAGGTCATGCCGATCAACAACTTCATCGTCGCAACTGAACCTTTGGGTGAACGCGCCCGCGACCTCCTCTCCGAACCCGTCGCCGTGGCCGACACCCGTTTCGTCGTGAACTACTGGCGCCTCAGCGAAGACAACCGCCTCCTCTTCGGCGGCGGCGAATCCTACGGCTACCGCTTCCCCGACATCATCAAGACCGTCTCCAAGCCGATGCTGCAGGTCTACCCGCAGCTCGCCAGGACCCGGATCGACTACGCCTGGGGCGGCACACTGGCGATCACCGTGAACCGGATGCCCTGCTTCACGCGTCCCGGCCAGAACGTCCTCTCCGCCTCCGGCTACTCCGGCCACGGGGTCGCAATGGCCACGCTCGCCGGGAAACTCATGGCCGAAGCCACCGCCGGCCAGATGGAGCGCTTCGACCTGATGGCCTCTCTCCCGCAATACCGCTTCCCCGGCGGCGCGCTTCTTCGCTGGCCGCTCCTCGTCACCGCGATGACCTGGTACGCGATGCGGGACCGACTGGGGCTCTGACCGCTTCATTCTTCGTCCACAAATATCCCGGGTAGCCAGCAGGTTTCGCCACCGGTTCGAGAAACCGGCTGGCTGGGGGGCTGGCCCCCGGGGGCTGCACAGGGCGCGCGATCTGGTATAAGCGGGCGCATGTCCTTGCCGAACGGATTCCTCGACGAGCTGCGCACCCGGGTCACCCTGTCCTCCATCGTGGGCAGGAAGGTCACCTGGGACATGCGCAAGTCGAACATGGCCAAGGGCGATTTCTGGGCGCCCTGCCCGTTCCACCAGGAAAAATCCGCCAGCTTCCACGTCGACGACCGCAAGGGGTACTACTACTGCTTCGGCTGCCACGCGAAGGGCGATGCCGTCAGCTTCGTGAAGGAGTCGGAGAATACCGGCTTCATGGAGGCCGTGGAAATCCTTGCCCGCGAGGCCGGGATGACGATGCCCGCGCGCGATCCCAAGGCCGCCGAACGGGCGGACCGCCGAACGCAGCTCCAGCAGGTGATGGACGAGGCGATCAAGTTCTACCGCCTGCAGCTGAAGACCGCCGCCGGAGCCGAGGCGCGGACCTACCTGGCGCAGAAACGCCGCCTGACCGAGGCCGCCTGGGACCGCTGGGACATCGGCTGGGCCCCCGCCTCACGCCATGCGTTGAAGGACGCCCTGGCAGCGAAGGGCGTCTCGCCGGATCTGATGTTCGCCTCGGGCCTGATCGCCAAGGGGGACGACGGCTCGCTCTACGACCGCTTCCGCGCCCGGATCATCTTCCCGATCAAGGACACCCGCGGCCGCCCCATCTCGCTCGGCGGCCGCTCCCTCGACCCGAATGCCCAGGCCAAATACCTGAACGGCCCCGAAACCGAGCTGTTCGACAAGGGCCGCAACCTCTTCAACCACGCCCCCGCGCGCGAGGCCGCGGGCAAGGGCAAACCCCTGATCGTCGCCGAAGGCTACATGGACGTGATCGCGCTCTCCGAGGCCGGATTCACTGCCGCCATCGCGCCCCTCGGCACTGCCGTCACCGAAGAGCAGCTCCGCATGATCTGGCGGATCGCGGACGAGCCGATCATGGCGCTCGACGGCGACAAGGCAGGGATCGCAGCGGCGCACCGGGTCATCGACCTGGCGCTCCCGCTGCTGGAAGCGGGCAAGGCCCTGCGCATCGCGATCCTTCCCGGCGGCATGGACCCCGACGACCTGATCAAGGCGCAAGGGGCGCCCGCGATGCAGGCCGTGCTCGACCAGGCGAAGCCGATGGTCCAGCTCCTCTGGCAGCGCGAGACCGAGGGCCGCGTCTTCGACAGCCCCGAACGCCGGGCCGCGCTGGACAAGGTGCTGCGCGCCCACCTGGCCCGGATCACCGACCCATCCATCAAGGCGCATTACGGCGAGGAGATGAAGCGCCTGCGGCTGGAGCTTTTCGGCACCACCCAGGCCCGCCCCTTCCAGCCTGGCCCTTTCCGCCCCGGCCGCGGCAAGTACGCCCCCCCGGGCGGCGCGCTGGCCACAACGCGCTCCTCGCTTCTCGCCCAGGCACAAGGCCCGGTAGAGGAGACGCTCCGCGAAGCGGTGATCCTGGCAACCCTGATCCTGCACCCCGCCCTCATCCATCGCTTTGAATCCGCTCTGGAACGCCTGGACCTGACGGGAGAGGACCACGACACCCTGCGCCAGATGATCCTGTCGGGCGCCGACATGCCCGACCTGCACGCAAAGATCGCCCAGTCCGCCCCCGCCGCCCTTGACGCGCTCCTCTCGCGTCCCCATGTCGCCATCGCCCCCCCGGTCCGCAACCTTCAGGACGACGAGCTTGCCGCGCTCTGCCTGGCCGAGGAATTGGCGAAACTGGAAGCCCGCCGGGGTGCGCGCCGCGAGATCGAAGATGCGATGGAGGATATGGACGGCCTGCCCGACGAAGGCCTGACATGGCGGCTTTCCCAGGCCGCCGAAGCCCGCCACCGCTCGGAAAAAAGCGGGACAAGCGACAGTTCGGACCTCGGCGAAGACCGCGCCGCCCTGTCAAGACATCTGCAATCCCTGATCGATAGCCAGGTCTGGGTCAAGAAAAACCGCTGATTCGGCCTTTCCCCCGGCCTGATTCGCGTTATTGATTCGACCAAGCCTCGCCCCGATTCGCGCCAAGGAGCACTCATGGCCCTCAAGGACACCGACGACGCCAAGCCGGAAACCGACGACGCGGACGTCTCGCTCGACATGAGCCAGGCGGCGGTCAAGAAGATGATCGCCGACGCGCGTGAGCGTGGGTACATCACCTATGACCAGCTGAACACGGTGCTTCCGCCGGAACAGGTGTCCTCGGAACAGATCGAGGACGTGATGTCGATGCTGTCCGAGATGGGCATCAACATCATCGAGGATGAAGAGGTCGAAGAAGGCGAACAGCCCGCGGGCGAACTGGTCGAAACCTCCACCAGCCGCGAGATCGCGGTGGCGGGCACCACGACCGAGACGCTGGACCGCACCGACGACCCTGTCCGCATGTACCTGCGCGAGATGGGGTCGGTCGAGCTTCTGAGCCGCGAGGGCGAGATTGCCATCGCCAAGCGGATCGAGGCCGGCCGCAACACGATGATCGCGGGGCTCTGCGAAAGCCCGCTGACCTTCCAGGCCATCATCATCTGGCGCGACGAACTTCTGAACGAAGAGATCCTCCTGCGCGACGTGATCGACCTTGAAGCCACCTTCGGCCGCAGCCTTGACGGCGAGGAAGGTGAACTCGACGGCCCGGCCCTCGACGAGGTGGGCGTCGGCGAAGCCGCCCCGCGCCGCACCTCCAGCGCGGAACCCGAACTGGACGCCGACGGCAACCCGATCATGCGCGAGATGGACGAGGACGAGGATGACGAAGCCTCGAACATGTCGCTGGCCGCGATGGAGGCCGCGCTGAAGCCGCGCGTGCTGGAAACGCTGGACCTGATCGCTCGGGACTACGACAAGCTGGCCGAGATGCAGGAGCTGCGGATGAACGCGACCCTGTCGTCGTCGCAGCGCTTCTCCACCTCGGACGAGGCGGCCTATCAGAAGCTGCGATCGGAAATCGTGCTTCTGGTGAACGAGCTGCACCTGAACAACAGCCGGATCGAGGCACTGATCGACCAGCTCTACGGCATCAACAAGCGGATCATGTCGATCAACTCGGGTATGGTGAAGCTGGCCGATGCCGCGCGGATCAACCGGCAGGAATTCATCCAGGAATACCAGGGATACGAGCTCGACCCGTCCTGGCTGGAACGGATGGGCCAGAAGGCCGGCCGCGGCTGGCAGGCGCTGATCGAACGCAGCCGCGACAAGGTCGAGGAGCTGCGTGCCGAGATGGCCCAGGTCGGCCAGTATGTCGGCGTCGACATCTCCGAATTCCGCCGGATCGTGAACCAGGTCCAGAAGGGCGAGAAAGAGGCGCGTCAGGCCAAGAAGGAAATGGTCGAGGCGAACCTGCGTCTCGTGATTTCCATCGCCAAGAAATACACCAACCGGGGCCTGCAATTCCTTGATCTCATTCAGGAAGGCAACATCGGCCTGATGAAGGCCGTCGACAAGTTCGAATACCGCCGGGGCTACAAGTTCTCGACCTACGCGACCTGGTGGATCCGCCAGGCGATCACCCGCTCCATCGCCGACCAGGCCCGCACGATCCGCATCCCGGTCCACATGATCGAGACGATCAACAAGCTCGTCCGCACCGGCCGCCAGATGCTGCACGAGATCGGCCGCGAGCCCACGCCCGAGGAACTGGCCGAGAAACTCCAGATGCCCCTGGAGAAGGTCCGCAAGGTGATGAAGATCGCCAAGGAGCCGATCTCGCTGGAAACGCCCATCGGGGACGAGGAAGACAGCCAGCTTGGCGACTTCATCGAGGACAAGAACGCGATCCTGCCGCTGGACTCCGCGATTCAGGAGAATCTGAAGGAAACCACGACCCGTGTCCTGGCGTCCCTGACGCCGCGTGAGGAGCGGGTTTTGCGGATGCGCTTCGGGATCGGGATGAACACCGACCACACGCTGGAAGAGGTCGGCCAGCAGTTCAGCGTGACGCGGGAACGTATCCGCCAGATCGAGGCGAAAGCGCTGCGGAAGCTGAAGCATCCGAGCCGGTCAAGGAAGCTGCGGAGTTTCCTGGACCAGTAACTAAAGGCGCCCAATGGGCGCCTTTTTTGTTTGTTGGAGATTGTCCGATGCCGTCGAACGAAGAGCACGCAGAAAGCATTATTGCCGCCTACGCTCGACTTCGACAGACCACGGATCAGGTCTTCGTCACCTATGGACAACTGGCGACGCTGATTGGGCGAGATGGCCAGCATCGACTGCTTGGTGGGCCGCTCGATCTGGTGCGAGAGATCTGCAAACTGCGCGGCCTGCCCGATATTGCTACGGTCGTCGTCTCGAAGGAAACGCTGGCGGATGGTACGATCAAACCAACCGCTGCAGCTCTTGAAAAATACAACGGTTGGACTGCGCTCCGCGCGGAACAAGCGCGCGTCATTGCCTGGGACTGGTCGTCAAAGGAGTAGGGAGAGTTACAGCGCACCAGCCGACGGTGCGCTGTGAGCCGCACCCTACGAAATCCCTACCTTGCGCCCCTTGCCCCGCCGCCGCACACTCCGCTCAAACGGAGTTTCCCATGCGCACTACCCTTCTCCTCGCCCTTCTCGCCGCTGGCCCCGCCCACGCTGCATGCCAGGGCGATGAAGCCTTCTCCTGTCGGATCGGGGAGAAGACGCTCGAAATCTGCTACTGGAAGGGCATGCTGACCTACAGTTTCGGGCGCGAGGGGAAGCCGGAGCTGTTCCTCAACGAACCCCTGGAAACGGTCGCCTTCACCCCCTGGCCCGGGATCGGCTCCAGCCTTTGGGAAACGGTCGCCTTCCGGAACGAGGGTTACATCTACGAAGTCTGGACCAGCGTCGAGCGCGACCCGGAATCGACCGAACCGCGGGCGGGCGGGGTGCGGGTCATGCAGGGGGACGCCACGGTGGCAGAGCTTGCTTGTGACCGGGGCACGGCGACGCCGATGGATACGCTTTACGACCTGAAGGACGGGATCGGCCAGTGCTGGGACATGGAAACCCAGTCCTGGGGCCTGTGCAACTAGGGCTCCTCGACGAAGGGCCAGACCGGGTAGCTGAGACCGGCCTGCAGCAGGATCCCGCGCAGCCGCAGCGCCTCGGCGCGCATCCGATCTGACCAGGCGAGCATGTCGGTGTTGCGCTGGCCGGGGGCGTTGGCCTCGGTAAGGCGGTCGGTCAGCTTGGTCCGCTTTCGTTCGGGGTCCTGCGAATTGGCGTGGCCGCGGTTTCGCTTTTCCTCGAACTCTTCCAGGGACTTGACCATGTAGTGATGCAGCACCGCCACCTCGCTGTCGACCGACCGCATGATCTGCCCGGTCGCGAACTCTGCCTCTCGACCAGAGGGCGTGACATAGCGACCCTCGCGGACGTCCAGTCGGTGGATGCCGATCCCGGACAGCTTCTCGCGTCGGCCGATGGACTTCATGCTGCGGTTCAAGGGCGCGCGGCGGTGGAGCGACTCGGTAAAGCGTTCGATCACCGGCCGGGCGCGATAGCGTTCCTGCCCGCCACTGTTGAACACCACCCAGTTGATCGCGACGGCACTCACGTCCGGGTCGAACCGGCCCAGGAAGTCCGCGATGCTGTCGTCCTGCCGCAACAGCAGGAATTCGTCCGCATCGAAATAGGCGATCCAGTCGACGGTCGCGTGCTTCCGCATATGATCATAGGCCAGCCGTTGCGGGCGCTCGCCCACGCTGTGCGGCCAGTCGATCCGGATAAGTTCACCCGCATCATCCAGCGCCTGCAGAAGCTCGCCTGTCCCGTCCGTGCTGTCATTGTCGTAGATGACAAAGTCGGTGAACCCCAACGCCTTGTAGTGCGCCAGCCATTCGACGACCGAGCGGACCTCGTTCCGAACGATCCCGCACAGTGCGATGCTCACCCGCCGTCCCCTGCCCTGTCGGGCCCGTCACCCCGCGGCCCCCTGTTCCGCAGCCATCTATGCATCCGCACGAGCACCGTTCAAGCCATGCCTGAGTCCTGCCCGCCACAGTGCTGGCCCCATATTCTGGGCCACAAATATATGCCTTCCCCAAATCAATGCCCCTCTCCTATAGTCAGTGGGGGAAACCGGGGAACACACCCGGCCTTGAGGCAGGTATAACCATAAGCAAGGAGGGGGCCGATGCGCTGCCCATTCTGCGGCAACATCGACACGCAAGTGAAGGATTCGCGGCCGGCGGAGGATCACGTCTCGATCCGCCGTCGCCGTTTCTGTCCGGCCTGCGGCGGTCGGTTCACCACCTATGAACGCGTCCAGCTGCGCGATCTCGTGGTCATCAAATCCTCGGGCAAGCGCGAGGATTTCGACCGCGCCAAGCTGGAACGGTCGATCCGCATCGCGATGCAGAAGCGTCCGATCGACCCGGAACGTATCGACCAGATGATCAGCGGCATCGTGCGGCGGCTGGAAAGCCTGGGCGACACGGATATTCCGTCCAAGACCATCGGCGAGATCGTGATGGAAAGCCTGGCGCGGATCGACACCGTCGCCTACGTGCGCTTTGCCAGCGTCTACAAGAACTTCCAGACGGCGGACGACTTCGACGGCTTCGTCTCCGAACTTCGGCCCGGCGCCGCCCAGGAAGAGTGACGCCGACCCTCCAGGACCCGGTCCACATGGCCCATGCCCTGCGCCTTGCGGCGCGGGGCCTTGGCAATGTCTGGCCCAACCCGGCGGTGGGCTGCGTCCTGGTGCGCGACGGCCTTGTGGTCGGACGCGGCTGGACCCAACCCGGCGGGCGGCCCCATGCCGAGGTGCGCGCCCTTTTGCAGGCGGGGGCATCCGCGCGCGGCGCCACGGCCTATGTCACGCTGGAACCCTGCGCCCACCACGGCCAGACCCCGCCTTGCGCCGAGGCGCTGATCGGTGCCGGGGTCGCCCGCGTGGTGACGGCGCTGACCGACCCCGACCCCCGCGTCTCCGGCAGGGGGCACCAGATGTTGCGCGAGGCCGGGATCGCGGTGACCGAGGGGGTCCTGGCCAAGGAAGCCACCCTGATGAACGCCGGTTTCCTCAAGCGGGTCACCCGCGGCCTGCCCTTCGTGACGCTGAAGCTTGCCGCCTCGCTGGACGGTCGCATCGCCACGGCGAGCGGGGAATCGCGCTGGATCACCGGTCCGCTCTCGCGCCGGAAGGTGCACGCGCTGCGGATGTCGCATGACGCGGTCATGGTGGGCTCGGGCACCGCGGTCGCCGACGACCCCGATCTGACCGTCCGCGACCTTGGTGCGCGCCATCAGCCCGTCCGCATCGTGCTGGACCGTCTGCTCCGCCACGATCCGGACAGCCGCCTTGGACGGACGGCGGGGGCCAGTCCGGTCTGGCTCGTCCACGGCCCGGCTGCAGCGGACCGGCGCAAGGCCGCCTGGACGGCCACCGGTGCAAGCCTGATCGAGGTTCCCGAGACGACCGACGGCCTTGACCTCGCGGCGGCCCTGTCGGCCCTGGCACAGCGCGGGATCACCCGCGTCCTCAGCGAAGGTGGCGGGAGCGTGGCGGCATCCCTGGTCGCGGGCGGGCTGGCCGACGAGCTTGCGCTCTTTTCCGGCGGCCTCCTGATCGGGGCGGACGGCCGCCCTGCCCTGGGCAACCTGGGGCTGGACCTTCTGTCCAAGGCACCCCGGCCCGTCCTGCGGGAAACCGAGACGTTGGGACCGGACCTCTACTCCCGCTGGTCGCTGGCCTGACTCTGCTGGGGGATGTCTTCGGGATCAAGCACGGGCGGAACCTCTTCCCCCGCCAGAACCAGTTCCACCGTTTCGGCGACGGCGGTCTGGCATTTGTTGCAGACCTCGTAGACCACTGCCGACGGGTGCCTTTCGCCGATGTCGTCGCAACTGGTCCAGTCCTGCGCTCCGCCGAAGCGGACATCGCCGCAAAAGCTGCATTTGCAGTCCTTCGCGTTCGGGTCATAGTGCCAGATGTTCAGCGGCGGCGAGAAGTGCCAGGCGTCCTTCAGGTCATGGACCATCAGCGCCCGCGCATCCTTCATCGGCTGGATGGTCAACTGGTAGGATCGCGCCATGCTGGGCGAATCGCAGCGGTACTGCACCCGCAGCGGGCGCTTCGTCGACAGCACGGTCTCGATCAGTTGCGCAGTCAGCCGGCGGGTTTCGTCCCCCGCGATATGGGCCATCAGGGACGTCGAAAGCACATGGTTTGCAAGGGCATGTTGCGCCGCGTTCTGCAGGGCGAACTCATCCCATTCCCCGCCGACCCAAAGCAGCCGGAACTCGCTGTCTACAACGGCGTAGACCTGCTGGAACTTCACTGCTGCCGACCTCCCAAGCGCCTTCCGTCGGGGACCATAGCATGGTCTGCACGGAATGGTGCGAGAAGTTTACACTTCTGCAGCTTTTTTGCACCCCTCGATTGAGGTGTGTCAGCGCAACCTGACAACCTGCGCGGTCGCCGCCTGGGACAGTGTGCTGCGCGCCATGGCGGCGATGTCCTCGGCGGCAAGGCCTGCCCAGGCATACATCTGCGCCGGGCTTGCCTGGTCGATGAAGCGGTCGGGCAGCGTCATCGTGCGCACCGGCGCTCCTCGGTCCAGCTGTCCCGTCATCGCGAGGTGGTGCAGCACCAGCGCCCCGAAGCCGCCGGTCGAGCCTTGCTCCAGCGTGATCAGGCTTCGGTGCGTGCGGTAGAGCTGGTCGATAAGCGCGGTATCCAGGGGCTTGGCAAAGCGCGCGTCCGCGACCGTGGCCGAGATCCCGGAGGCCTTCAGGATGGTCGCGGCGGCCAGCGCCTCGGACAGTTGCGCGCCGAAGGACAGGATCGCGACGTCGGTGCCCTCGCAAAGGACCCTGCCCTTGCCGATCTCCAGCGGATGGCCGCGTTCCGGCAGGGGAACACCCATCCCCTCGCCGCGCGGATAGCGCAGCGCGATGGGTCCGCCGTCATGCGCGACCGCCGTGGCGATCATGTGGACAAGGTCGGCCTCGTCCCCGGCGGCCATCACGGTCATGTTCGGTAGGTTCGCCAGGAACATGACGTCGAAGGCCCCGGCATGGGTCGCGCCGTCCTGACCGACCAGGCCCGCCCGGTCGATGGCAAAGCGCACCGGCAGGTTCTGCAGGGCGACGTCATGCACGATCTGGTCATAGCCGCGCTGCAGGAAGCTGGAATAGATCGCGCAGAAGGGACGCATCCCCCCCGCCGCAAGACCGGCGGCGAAGGTCACCCCATGCTGCTCGGCGATGCCCACGTCGAAGACCCGGGCCGGAAACCGCTTCTGCATCACGTCAAGGCCGGTGCCCCCCGGCATCGCCGCCGTGATCGCCACGATCCGCGGGTCGCGGGCGGCTTCCTCGGTCAGGGTCTGCCCGAAGACCGCCGTGTAGTTCGGTGCATTGGCAGGCGTCTTGTGCTGCTTTCCCGTCGCGATGTCGAACTTCGCAACCCCGTGGTACTTGTCGTCCGCCCCTTCCGCCGGGCCATAGCCGCAGCCTTTCTTCGTGACGACATGCAGAAGGACCGGCCCCTCGGCATGGCTCCGCATCGAGCGCAGCGCGTGCAGCAGCATCGGCACGTCATGCCCGTTGACCGGCCCGAGATAGGAAAAGCCCAGCTTCTCGAACAGCGTGATCCCGCCCGGCCGGTCGCTGACCAGCTCGCGTGCCCGCCGCGCGCCTTCGCGGATCGGGAAGGGCAGATGATCCTCCAGCCCCTCGGCGATGGCCTTCAGGGTCGCCAGCGGTCCGACCCTCGCGATGGAATTCAGGTAGGTCTGCATCGCCCCCACGGGCGGAGCGATGGACATGTCATTGTCATTCAGCACGACGAAAAGCCGCTTGCCCAGGTGGCCCGCGTGGTTCATCGCCTCATAGGCCATGCCGGCCGTGATGGCACCGTCGCCGATCACCGCGACCGTGTCGCCCACGGGCTGGCCCAGCTCGCGTGCCATGGCAAAGCCCAGCGCCGCCGAGATCGAGGTCGAGGAATGCGCCGCCCCGAAGGGATCATAGTCGCTTTCCGACCGCTTGGTGAACCCGCTCAGACCCTCGGCCTGGCGCAGGGTCAGCATCCGGTCTCGCCGCCCGGTCAGGATCTTGTGCGGATAGCACTGGTGGCCCACATCCCAGATCAGCTTGTCGCGCGGCGTGTCGAAGACGGCGTGCAGGGCGACGGTCAGCTCGACCACGCCCAGCGAGGACCCGAGGTGCCCGCCGGTCTGGCTGACGACCTCGATGACCTCGCGCCGCAACTCGTCGGCCAGTTGTGGCAGGTCGTGATCCGGCAGCGCCCGCAGATCGGCAGGGCTGGCCACGCGGTCAAGCATCGGTTTGGGGGAAAGCGGCGACATGGAACCGGGCGCGGTCATGGTTTGCTCCTTTCGGGCAAAAGGTGCCGTGTGGGGTTGGCCACACGGCACAAGTGCCTGTCGTCCGACAGGAAGGGAACCGGGGCCCGGAGGTCCCGACATCCGGACCCGTGGGAGGATCCGGATCGGCAAGACGCGGGCCGCGGGGGCTTCGAACCCCGCGGCCCGCGCAAGGTCACACGATGTCCGCCGTCAGCACCGGCGCTTCAAGCGCGGCCATCGGGTCGGGCGTCTGGCGGCTTTCCTCCGGCAAAAGGAGGCCGACCAGGTAGATCGCCCAGACGAACAGCACGATGGCGATCAGGAAGGCAGCGGCGTAGGCGGCACCCTTCAGCATCTGCCCCAGGCTCCAGAAGACGAGGCTGGTCTGCTTGGTTTCCGAGAAATAGTCGTTCGGCATTTCGACCTCCTTAGTCGAGCGGCGCGTAGCCGTGCTCCTGAGCCCAGACGTACCAGTTGTCGACGACCGTGCCCGTAAGCAGGATGCCGATGCCGCCGGTCAGCGTGACCAGCACCGCAAACCACCAGGCCCAGCGGTGGATCCCTTCCATCGTCGCGTTGAACCCCATGGTCCAGCGCCAGAAGAGAGCCGCCCGTTCGGACGCGGTGCCACGGTCGGCGATCTGCTCAAGCTCCCGGTCGCCGCCAAAGCGGCTGACGGCCAGGATCGTCGCCCCGTGCATCGCGAAGAGAAGCGCCGACCCGTAAAGGAAGACGATGCTCAAGGCGTGGAAGGGGTTGTAGAACAGGTTGCCGTATTGCAGCGAGAAGTTGTTCGTCCAGTCGAGGTGGCTGAAGATGCCGTAGGGCACGGCGTGCGACCAGGACCCCATCAGGATCGGCCGGAAGAGGCCCAGCACCAGGAAGAGCCAGATCGCGGAAGCGAAGGCCCAGCTTACGTGCTTGCCCATACCCAGCGCCTGGGCGCGCAGGTAGGTGCGGACCCACCAGGCGCAGACGCTGACCAGCAGGAAGAAGCTGGCGATGATCCAGACCCCCCCCTCGGCCAGGGGCGCGAAGCCCAGGCCGTATTCCTCGGCCGGGGGTTCCAGGCTGAACCAGAAGAGGTCGCGCAGGAACACGGCCGGGTTGTAGCCCGCCAGGTTCCAGTACCACAGGCCCACCGTGACGAACCAAGCGACGCCGGCGATCAGCGAGATGACCCCCATCGTGCCCAGGTAGACAGGCCCGAGTTGCGCGTTGCCCAGCCAGCCGGCAAGGTTCGAGAAGCTCGCCCCCGTCGTGCGGTTCGACAGCTCGACCTCTTCGGTCATGCCCATTTCGGGGGCGCCGCGCACCTGAACCTGCGTGAAGATGTTCTGATACTCAGCCATTTACGCCTCCCTCGATCCCAGCCCACCAGGGCAGTTGCAGCCACCAGTCCCACCAGACGACCCACTGGTCGAACCAGATCGTGCCCGAGATGACGATGCAGACCGCCGACCAGAACCCGGCGTTCAGCGCGAGAAGCAGGCCCAGTCGGTGGATGCCAAGCGTGCCGACGGAATAGCCGATGAGGTCCCGGAAGTAGGTGTCCTCGTGGTCCGGCGTCCGCATTTCCTTCCCCTTCTCGGGGTTGGCCGCCGACAGGATCAGCGCCCCGTGCAGGGCAAGCGCCAGCGCGTTGGTGAAGAAGAAGCTCACCGCGATCATGTGCGCCGGGTTGTAGTGGAAGTTGCCGTAGGTGTAGCCGGTGTTCGACACCCAATCGAGGTGCGTCCAGATCCCGTAGGGGAAGGCATAGCCCCAGGCCCCCATGAGGACCGGGCGGATCACCACCAGGGTGATGTAGGCGAAGATCGCGACGCCGAAGGCGAAGGGCACATGGAAGCCCATGCCAAGCTTGCGGCAGATTTCGACCTCGCGCAGAGCCCAGGACACGAAGGCCCCGATCGCGCAGATCGTGACGATCTGCCAGATTCCGCCCTCGCGCAGGGGCGCCATTGCCAGTCCCGCCTCGACGGGCGGCGGATTGATCGAGATCAGCCAGGGGTTCCAGGTTCCCTGCAGCACCGCCCCGTACAGGATCAGCATGGTGCCAAGCGCCGCAAAGAAGAAGGTCAGGACCCCGAAGAACCCGACGTAGAAGGGGCCGACCCAGAAGTCGAATAGGTTGCCCCCGATCAGCGTGCCTCCGGGCACGCGGTATTTCCGTTCGAAGCTGAGCAGTGCCATGCTTCCCTCTCGTTTTCTTCCGGTCACGGCCGCCGTCGGGCGCAGGCGGTGGACCTGCCGGATGTGTCTATGGCGTCAGGTTGTCAGGGGCGGCGGGCCTGGGCTTCGCCGCCCCCAACGGTAGGCATGACCTATTCGCTGGCAGGAGCTTCGGCCGCGACGTAGCCATGCTTGGCGGCCGCGATGTCGAACCAGTTGTAGGCAGGCGTGCTGAGCAGCACGAGGTGGATCATGGCGGCCAGGAGGAACAGGAACACGCCCTGTGCCACGAAGACGCGACGAGGATCGAAGATGAGCCAGATCTTGTAGAATTTGGACATTTATCGTTCCTCCTCAGAACCACGGGCGCCAGATGAACACCGCCAGATGAGCGATCACGGCGATGACCGTGAACAGCCAAAGCCCGCTCATGTAGACGGAGTGCAGTTCTTGCGCCTGCTCGTCGGTGAGACCTGTGAAACTCAGGTCGGATTTATCAGCCATTCTATCCTCCGGATTGGCAGACTGACGCCGCATCCCCTGCGGCTGGGTACACGGGGCAGCGGAGTGCTGCACCGTTGTTTCCGGAAAGGCCGGGTTTCCCCGCCCTCCCCGAAGGCTTCACCGGACGGGCGGGCGCACCGCGTCGGTCATAGGCTCCGGCCCTTTTCAGGGGCGGAAGATCGAGGGCGTGATCTCCTCGGCATCGCGCAGCGCGCGTGCGAGGGGACCTTCCGCCGGAAGGCTCATGTGCCGCAGGGTCGAGATCAGCCAGACCAGGCACTGCACCGGCAGCGCGAGGATCAGGATCAGCGCGAAATAGGTCGCGTATTCGGCCTTCGGCGTGCGCTTGTGATGCGCCGTCTTCAGCTGAACATGGCTGATGTAGCTCTGGTCGCTCATGCTTTCTCTCCCCTTTCAGACCCTTGGGCGTTGCCGCCGGCCAGGGTCTCGACAAATTCCAGGACGACACGTTCGGCCCCTTGGTCGAGCGCGGTCTTTTCGGCCGCATCGCGCAGGGTGCGCGCGGCGGAAATGCGGGTCAGCACCGGGTGCTGCTGCAGGATGCGGTCGAGCGCCAGCTGCGCGTCGGCATCCCAGGGCATGTCGCGGCGCAGGGTCGTGGGCGTGGACGCCGCACTGTCCATGTCGCTGCCAAGGGGCAGGATGTGGAAGAGCGCGTCGAAAAGGCCGTTGCAAACCTCCTGCAACAGGTAGACCGCGCCGGCATAGCCCATGAACGGCGTCCCCGTGGCGCGACGGATCGCGGCGCCCGGGAAGCTTGCCGGAATGAAGCTGGGCGCAGGCCCATGCCCGCCCTTCAGCTCGGCCAGGTAGATCTTCTCGTTGATCGACCCCATCACGATCAGCGGCCGGTGCTGCTTCATCAGCGCGCGGACGCCTTCGTTGTTGGTCTTCTGACCCGCCAGCCGCGGCACCGCGAAGGCGCAGGGCAGGCCAAGGTCTTCCTCCAGATACTTGCGGATGCCCCGCGTATAGGTCTCGTTCGCGACGATGGCGAAGCTTGCCGTGGCAAAGAAGTCCTGCGTGACGGAGCGCCACAGGTCCCACAGGGGCTTCAGCGTCGAATGCTTTTCCTGCGCGATGAACGGCTCGGGGTCGAGCCCCAGCATCTCGCCCAGCGTCCGCAGGAACAGGGTCGTCGATTCAAGCCCGATGGGCGCCTGCAGATAGGGCTTGCCCAGACACTCGGCCAGACCCCGCCCGAACTCGCGGTACATCACCACGTTGGCGTCGGCATTCACGAGGTTCCGCATCTCGGCCAGGTGCGCGCCCAAGGGCATCACCATGTTGATCTCGGCCCCGATGCCTTCGACCAACCGCCGGATCTCGGCCAGGTCCGAGGGCATGTTGAACGTGCCGTACATCGGCCCCAGGATATTGACCCGCGGCTTCGCGCCTTCGGCACGCGGGGTTTCCGGAGGCATCCGCCCCTTGGTCATCCCGAATTCGGTGAAGATCCAGGTCATCGCGCGATCCGCGCACTGCCACTGGTCCTCGTCGATGGTCCGCGGCAGGAAGCGCTGGATGTTCGTCCCTTGGGGCGTGACCCCGCCCCCGATCATCTCGGCAATCGACCCCGTGACCACCACCGCCGGCAGCGCCGGGTCCAGCGTCTTCCACGCCCGCGCCATCGAGCCTTCGGTGCCCGAGGTCATCTCGCCCTCGCCCAGCCCCGTCACCACGATGGGCAACTCATGCGGCGGCAGCGCGTCGGTGTAGTGCAGGACGGACGTCACCGGCAGGTTCTCGCACCCCACTGGGCCGTCGATGACGACCTGCAGGCCCTTGACGGCGCAGAAGGCATAGATCGCCCCCCAGTAGCCGCCCGCCCGGTCATGATCCTGCACCAGCATCAGATCATCTCCTCGGCCTTGGCAGCCTTGGCGGCCTTGTCGAGTTTCTTCTGATGGATCGCCCGGAAGTCCGGCCGCAGGTTCGGCGCGCCTTCCCAGATGCCCGAGGTATCGCCCGAGCCGACCCCTTCGAAGAAGGCCTTCATCCCCTCCATCCGGGTCTTGTTGCCCATCGCGGCGTTCACCACCTGAGCCAAAGACCCCGCCCCAGCTGGTCCCATCAGGGGCCGCGCCGAGATCAGATTTGTGAAGTAAAGCGAGGGGATAGCCTTTTCCTTGGCCTTCTGCACGACCGGAGTGGTCCCGACCGCCAGGTCCGGCTTGAACGCCTCCATCGCGGCCAGGTCATCCTCCAGGCTGGCGCGGTACTTCACCACACAGCCCCTGGCCTCCAGCCACTCGCGGTCGGCTTGCGACCATTCGTTCTTTGCGCAGGCCGTGCCGACATAGGGCACCTCGGCCCCGCTCTCGATCAGCAGGCGGGCCACCAACAGCTCGCTGCCCTCATAGCCCGACAGCGTGATCCGCCCCTTGATCGGGTTCGCCGCCAGCGCGCCCTTGATCGCCGGACCAAAGGCATTCTGCGCCGCCGCCACCTGCCCGGCCGAGACGCCATAGGCATCGCCAATCGCCGCCAGCCACGCCATCGTCCCGTCATGCCCCACCGGGGCCGAGCCGACGATCTTGCGCCCCGCCGCCTGGAACTCGCGGATCGCCGCCGTGTAGAACGGATGGATCGCCGCCACGACGCCTGAATCCAGCGCCGCATAAAGCTCACGCCATTCGCGGCACGGCACCACCGGCCCCGCCGCCAAGCCCATCGGGGCCAGCATCGCGCCGATCATCATCGGGTCGGCGGGGAACATCTCGCCCAGCAGCGTGACCGTCGGACGGTCGCTACGACCAGCCGCAGGGGCCGCCACAGGACCAGCCTCGATCTCCGACCGCGCATAGGCGAGCATCGCCCCTGCGAGGACATCCTTCGCCTCGGCATGGGTCGGAACGCCAAACCCCGGGACGTCGATCCCTATGATCCGCACCCCGTTGATCTCGTTCGGCAAAAGCCGCAGCGGCACGCCCGAGGCGGTCGGCACGCAGAGGTTCGTCACCACCACCGCGTCGTAGCGGTCCGGATCCGCCAGCTCATGCACCGCATCGCGGATGTCCTCGAAGAGCTTGCCGGTCACCAGCGTTTCCGAGTTGAACGGCACATAGCCGACCGACCGCCGCGCCCCGTAGAAGTGGCTCACGAAGGACAGCCCATAGACGCAGCAGGCCGACCCCGACAGCACCGTCGCCACCCGCCGCATCCTCAGCCCCACGCGAAGCGAGCCGAAGGCCGGGCACATCGACTGCGGCTTGTCATGCGGCCCCTGCGGATAGTCCGCCGCGTAACGGTCCAGCACCTCGGAATTCCCCGCCGCCCGCGCAGCCTCGGCCATCTCTGCACCAGAGTGGCAGCCAAGTCCGTCGATGGGGGCGGAAGAAGAGGTCACTTGCGACCCTCCCGCGCCTTCAGCGCCGCTTCGATCTGGGCCAGGGCGTCGAGGTCAAACATTGTCGTAGACCACTTCCAGGCTGGGTTTCACGGCGGCAAAGGCACCGCGCATGTCGGCGTCCGAGGCAGGCTCCAGCACGAAGTTCGATCCCGTCGTCTCGGCATCGAAGAGGCCCAGAAGCCCGTCCTGCGTCAGCGGCTTCGGCCGCAGCGGCGGGGCATCGGCAACGGCGTTCGCCAGGATCTCGAACAAGGGACCCCACTGCGTCGCATTGCTGCCAACGATCTGATAATTGGCCGATTTCCGCCGCAGGTCGTCATCCGCCGGGATGCTGGCGAGCACGGGAATGTTCACCGCCTTGGCAAAGGCCGCAGCCTCGCCCGTGCCGTCATCCTTGTTGATGACCAGCCCCGCGACGCCGACATTCCCGCCGAGCTTGCGGAAGTATTCCACCGCCGAGCAGACGTTGTTCGCGACATAGAGCGACTGGAGGTCGTTCGACCCGACCACGATCACCTTCTGCGCCATGTCCCGCGCGATGGGCAGACCGAACCCGCCACAGACCACGTCGCCCAGGAAGTCCAGAAGCACATAGTCGAAGTCCCAGTCGTGGAACCCCAGCTTCTCCAGAAGCTCAAACCCGTGGATGATCCCCCGGCCCCCGCAGCCGCGACCGACCTCCGGCCCACCCAGCTCCATCGCGAAGACCCCGCCCCGCTTGAAGCAGACGTCGCCGATCTTCACCTCTTCCCCCGCCAGCTTCTTGCGGGTCGAGGTTTCGATGATCGTCGGGCACGCCTTGCCGCCGAAGAGCAGAGAGGTTGTATCCGACTTCGGATCGCAGCCGATGAGCAGCACGCGCTTGCCCATCTCGGCCATCATGTGGCTCAGGTTCGCCAGCGTGAACGACTTCCCGATCCCGCCCTTGCCATAGATCGCGATGATCTGCGTCTTCTTCGACGGCGGGTCCTGGGGGATTTCCAGCGAGGGCTCGACCGCAGCCTCATCCCGCAGGCGGGCGTCGAAATCCTTCAGATTGGGAACTTCGGTCATGCAGAGGCACTCCAATCCAGGATCATTTTCAGGCAGTTGGCGTCGGTGAAGGCGGTCTCGTAAGCCGCCCCGGCATCGCTAGCGGCGGCGCGGTGGGTGATCAGCCCGGCCAGCGACAACCGGCCCTCGTCCAGCAGGCGACGCGTGGCATCGAGGTCCGCGGGCTGCCATTCGGCGGCGACGCGGAGCCGCAGCTCCTTCATGAAGGCGGGCGGGAAGGCGAAGCTGATGGCCTCGGTGTAGAAGCCGCACAGGACGATCTCGCCGCCCTTGGCGAGGCGCGGAACCAAGGTATCCAGCAGGCCCGAAGCCCCCGATGCGTCGAAGATCACCTTGTAGTCGCGGCGCGGATCATTCTCCGGCGCGACGACGTCATAGCCTTCGGCGCCCTGGCGGCGCGTGACGTCGATCTCCCACACCGTCGGAGCGGCGCCCATCGCAACAGTGATCCGGGCGAGCAGGCGGCCCAAAGTTCCGTGGCCGATGATCAGGTCCGGCAGCGCCCCACCCGCCAGCGCATGATAGGCCGTCGCGGTCAGCGCCAGCAGCGCACCTTCCGCGCCGTAGCCACCGTCCAGCTTCGCCACCCGGGCGGCGGGCGTCACCAGCAGGCCCGCGGCCCCGCCGAACAGCCCGCGCACGCCGCCTTTATAGCAGTTGGTCCCCGGCACGAAGACATGGTCGCCGACCGCAAGGCCCGTCTCGCCACAGGTCTCCACCACCTCGCCAAAGGCTTCGTAGCCCGGGACCAGCGGATAGCCCATGCCCGGGAAGGGCGGCATCGTGCCCTGCCAGAACAGCTTTTCCGTCCCCGTGGAAATCCCCGAATGCCGAACCTTCACCACCACATCGCCCAGGGCCGGAGCCTTGAGTCCTACCTGTCCCAGATGCAGGGAGCGGGGGCCGGAGAGGATGACGGCATGGGTGTCCACGTGTTCGGCCTTCTGAATCGGCACGGTTCCCGCGCCTTATGTAAGTCTAGACTGACAGTTTAGGATGTCAAACTAAATGGACACTTTTTCGGCATTAGGCGGAACAAACGGCAAAAGGAACGCGTTGTTATCCTCGCGCCGCGGTCACGGCCGAGGTGACATAGGGCCGATCGCCCGCCCTTGGCCGCACATCGCTGAAACCGGTTGCACGGAGAAGGCCCCCGATCTCGGCCGCCGACCGCGTCCGCCCCGTCCGCATCGCCAGCGTGTAGATGGCGAAATACACGTCCGTCGTCGGATCGGGCCGATCGCCGCCCGACATGGGTTCCGAGACCAGGATCATCCCGCCCGGCGGCAAGGTGGCGTGGACCTTGGCCAGAAGCGCCGCGACCGTCGCGTCGTCGTGGTCATACAGCACCCGGATGAGGCTTATCGTATCAGCGCCCTGAGGCAGCGGATCGCTGCGGAAGCTGCCGGGATGCAGGCTCAGCCGGTCGCGCAAGCCCACAGGCACCCCGGCCAGCACCGCGGGCATGTCGAAAAGGGACAGCTTCAGCCCGGGATGAGCCTTGCCGACCTCGGCCAGGAAGGCCCCCGTGCCACCGCCCACATCCAAGAGATGCCGCCGCTTCGAGAGGTCCACCAGCCGCAGCGTATCTTCGGCCACCAGCACCTGGCTTTCCGCCATCAGGCGGCTGTACCGCGCGGCCAAGGCAGCATCCTCTTGCGCGAGCGTGCCGAAGACATAAGGCCAGAACCCGGCCAGCTCCGTCTCGGTCTGTCCCCGAAAAAACGCAAGCGGATCAGACAGATCGCGGTAAAGCACATGGTGATGCCGCACCATCGGCTCCAGCCCCGGCACGCTCAGGAAGGCCGCCCCGCGCGGGGCGAGGTGCCAACGGCCCCCACGCTCGGCCAACAGCTTCAGCGCCGCCCCGGCGCGCAGAAGCACGACCAGAGGTGCGGGAGGAATCGCGCAATGCCGCGACAGCTCGTCCGTCGTCTTCGGACCCGAGGCGAGGACATGCAGTACCCTTCCCTCGACCAGCGCCACCAGCGCCTGGCTCTGGACGAAGCCCGAGAGGATCGAGAACAACTCCGCCCCCTCGGCCCGTGCCTTCCAGCGCAGGCCGGGGATGCGGGATGCCAGCTTGTGGAACCGGGGCGACAGCGCCAACCGCGTGAGGAACCCCAGCGCCTCGGGCCGCGCGGGCGGCGGGCGCGGCTCGGCGTTCATCTGGTGGTCTCGGGCAGGACGGTCATCTTGCGGGCATAGGCGGTGACGAGGTTCGCCAGCATCGCCTCACCCGGACAGGACGGAATCGAGGCAATCGCCCCCGCCAGGATGTCCTTCATATGCGCCATCGCGCCGTCGACGCCCATCTGCGCCACGGCATTGGGCCGCAGGTGCGCCGCATCCTGCCCCGCCGGCTTTCCGGTCTGGTCACTGGTAAGCAACGCATCCTTCAGATCGTCCGCCACCTGGAAGGCCGCGCCGATCCGGTCGCCCAACTCACCCCAAGGCTCCGCCTCCTGCCCCGCCGCGACGGCCCCCATCTGGGTCGCCGCAACGAACAAGGCTGCCGTCTTTGCCCGGTGATAGGCCGCAAGGTCGACCTTCGACTCGCTCTCCCAGGCCTGCCCTGCGCAGATCCCGAACGGGGCCCCCGTATGCCGCGCAAGCGCCCCGGTCAGCGCCAAGGCCCGGTCCGGCGCGACGTGGCCCGCCCGCGCAAGCACTTCAAAAGCCAGCACAATCAGGCTGTCCCCCGCCAGCACCGCCAGCGGTTCGGAAAACGCCCGGTGCAGCGTGGGCTTCCCCCGACGCAGGTCCGCATCGTCAAACGCGGGCAGGTCGTCATGGACAAGCGACGCGCAATGCATCAGCTCCAGCGCCACTGCCGCCGCCGTCGCGATCTCGGGCCGGTCGTCGCCGCAGGCCGTTGCCACCGCCAGAAGGATCGTCGGCCGGATCCGCGCCCCGCCCGGAAACACCGCATAGGGGATCGCCGCCGACAGCTTCGGCGGAGCGTCCTTGCGGTTCAGGGGCACCAGGCTTTCGTGCAGGGCCTTCTCGATACGGTCGGCGAACGGCATGGGCGCACTCCTGAGGCCTGTCGATTCAGTTTGGCATTACGACCCGCATGTGTAAACTTGAATTTACACTGTGTTGTCATCCAAAGCTGACAAGAGGCCGCCCGCGATGCCCTCCGCCGACCTCAAAGGCCAACCCCGCGCCGTGGTGATCGGCGCCGGGATGGGGGGCCTCGCCGCCGCGATCCGGCTCGCCGCCGGGGGCTGCCGTGTGACCGTGGTGGAAAGCGCCAACGCGCCCGGCGGCAAGGCCCGCGCCCGCGCGACCGAGGCGGGCCCCGCCGCCATGGGCCCAACGGTCCTCACCCTGAAATCCGAAGTCGACGCCCTCTTCACGCTCTGCGGCACCACCACCGAGGCCGAGGTCCAGGTGACCCGCCTCCCCCGCCTCGCCCGCCATTGGTGGCCGGATTCAGGCCCCCTCGACCTCCACCCCGACGCCGAGGCCAACATCGCCGCCATCCGCGCCTTCGCCGGGGACCGTGAGGCACTGGGCTTCGCCCGCTTCGACACCGCGGCCCGTGCACTCTACCAAGCCTTCGAACACCCCGTGATGCGCGCGGCCAAACCCGACCTGTCGGCCATCGCCCGCACCACCCTCCGTCAGCCCAAACTCTGGCCCGCGCTCCTCCCCGGCATGACCCTTGACCGCTGGCTGAAGCAGTTCTTCCACGACCCCCGCCTCCGCCAGCTCTTCGGACGCTACGCCACCTATGTCGGCGGCCGCCCCGCCCACACCCCCGCCGTCCTGTCGCTCGTCTGGCAGGCCGAGGCCCAGGGGGTCTGGGCCGTCACCGACGGCATCCAGGCCCTCGCCGCCGCCCTCGCCCGCGCCGCAGAAACCCTGGGCGTCCGCTTCCATTACGCCACGCAGGCCCGCCGCATCACCCGCCAGTCCGGCCGTGTCAGCCTGGTGGAGACCGACCAGGGCCACCACCCGGCCGACATCGTCGTCTTCAACGGCGACCCCCGCGCGTTGACCGACGGCCTCCTCGGCGAGGCCGCCCAGACCGCGCTGAAGCCCCCCGGCAAACCCAGCCTCTCCGCCTGGGTCTGGTCCTTCGCGGCCACCGCCGAAGGCCCCAAAGCCGCGGACCTCCTCCACCACAACCTCTTCTTCACCGCCGACCCCCAGGCCGAATTCGGCCCCATCGGCCAGGGCCGCATGCCCGAAAGCCCCACCCTCTACCTCAACGCCCAGGACCGTGAGCTGGGAACAACACCCCAGACCGAACGCTTCCAGATCATCCTGAACGCCCCCGCGAACCGCCCCGACCACCCGAACGAGGACCCATCATGCCACGACTGCACCTTCCCCGCCTTGGCACGGATGGGCCTGACCTTCTCGCCCCCGCCGGGACCGGAGGCCCTAACCCGACCGAAGGACCTGGCGCACCGGTTCCCGGCCTCCCAAGGGGCGATCTATGGCGCCTCGCCCGAGGGGGCGCTGGCGGCGTTCCAGCGGCCGGTGGCGCGGACGGGCCTGCCGGGGCTCTACCTCGCGGGGGGCGGGGTGCATCCGGGGGCGGGGGTGCCGATGGCTCTCCTCTCCGGCAAGCAGGCCGCCTTACAGGCGCTGATGGACCTGACTTCTCGCTCCCCGTCGGGCCGGACGGTTACGCCTGGTGGTATGTCGACGGCATCTCCGAGGACGGCACAAAAGCCGTCTCGGTGATCGCCTTCATCGGCTCGGTCTTCTCGCCCTGGTACAAATGGTCCGGCCGCCGCGAGCCGCAGAACCACTGCTGTCTCAACGTCGTGACCTCGGGCCTGAACGGCCGCTTCACCATGACCGACCGGGGGCGGCAAGCGCTTAAGCAGTCCCCCGACCGCCTGGAGATCGGACCCTCCAACGTCACCTGGACCGGCCGCCAACTCATCATCGAGGTCAACGAATGGGGCGCGCCCCCGATGGTGACGCCGGTCAGGGGCCGCATCACCCTCACCCCCCGCGCCGTCACGGAAACCGAAGTCTGGCTCACCCCCGACGGAGCCCATCTCTGGCGCCCCTTCGCCCCCATCGCCGACATCGAGGTCGACCTGACCCAAGGCCACACGTGGAAAGGTCACGGCTACTTCGACGCCAACTTCGGTACCCGCGCGCTGGAGACGGACTTCGCCTTCTGGACCTGGGGCCGCTACCCCCTCAAGGACCGCGCCATGTGCTTCTACGACGCCGAACTCCGCGACGGCCGGCACTTCGACCTTGCGGTGGAAATCACGCCGGACGGCCAGGTCCGCGAGACCACCGCCCCGCCCCGAACCCGGTTCAAACGCAACCCCTGGGCCGTGCGCCGCGAAACCCGCGCCGATCCCGGCACCATGCCCCGCCCGCACCTGTCGCTGCTGGAAGCCCCTTTCTACTCACGTGCTTTGGTCGAGACGACAATCGACGGGGAAAGGACCATCGGGATGCACGAGGCGCTGGACCTCACCCGCTTCCGCCAGCCGCTTCTGAAACCGATGCTCGCCTTCCGCGTCCCCCGACGCGCGCGCTGGCCCTAAGAGCCTTCCCTCCCCCTTGGTGGGGAGGGGACGGGGGTGGGGGCTTACACAGCCACCGGGCCCTTGGCCTGCTCGGGGTTCAGCGTCATCACCGACCAGTTCAGCGCCCCGGCCACCGTGACCCAGGTCAGGTAGGGCACGAACAAAAGCCCTGCCACCCAGTCCACGCGCCAGAAGGCCACCAGCGTCGCCGCCACCGCCAGCCACAACAGCGCCAGCACCAGCATCCCCGCCCGCATCTTCCGCAACCCGAAGAAGACCGGGGTCCACAGGCAGTTGAGCCCCATCTGCAAGGTATACAGCGCCAGCGCCATCCCCACCGCAGGGTTCACCCCCGCCTGCCGCGCGACACGTTCGCCCGCAAGGGACATGCAGATATAAAGCGTCGTCCAGGCCACCGGGAACAGCCAGTCCGGCGGCGTCCAGCTGGGCTTCCTGAGCGCCCGGTACCACTCACCCGGCGAAAACATCGCCCCCGTGGCAGCGGCAGGCCCGCAGGCCAGAAGAAACACTAGAAATACCCAGATATCCATGACGCGATCCTACCGATGTGACCCCGGAAACGCCAGCGCTTGCGTCGAGGTTCCGTCAGCCCGCAGCGCCACTCCGGTCGCGCGCCTCGAGTTGCGCCAGGATCTGCAGCAATGTCTCCGACCGCTGCGGCCTTGGCGCGCGCTGACCGGCCGCCTCGACAAGGAAGGCCGTCGCGGGGTCGGGACGGGCATGAAGCACCGCCGGTTGCGGCAGGACATGGGTCAGGGCCGAGGCCCCTAGCGCGCGGGCCATCAGCACCAGCTTCTGCCCCCGGCTGGTCCGGGCCCGCCGCGTCACGCTGTCATGACCCGCCCGCGCCACCTCGGCCCCGATCGCCGCATAGATGTGTCGCGCCGCCGCGATCCCCAACCGGCAATCCGCGGGCAGTGAGGACACGCCGGCCGATGCCCGCCGGTAAAGATCCTCCGCCACGTCCAGAAGCCGTCGCACCACCCCCGCCAGCGCGTCCGAAGGCCGCGGGTTCGCCAGGAATGCCTCCGCCTCGATCCCGGCCTCCGACAGCCAGTCCACCGGCAGGAACAGCCGCCCCGCCCGCGCATCCTCGCCCACGTCGCGCGCGATGTTCGTCAACTGCATCGCCAGCCCCAGGTCCGCCGCCCGCGCCAGCGCATCCGGGTCGCGCACCCGCATCAGCACGCACATCATCACGCCAACGCTCGACGCCACCCGCGCGCTATATCCATGCAACTCCGACAGCGTGTCATACCGCCGCCCCATCGCATCCCAGGCCAACCCCTCCAACAACGCATCCGGCAGCGCGCGCGGCATGTCGAAGTCCTGCACCACCGCCGCAAAGGCCCGGTCCGAGGGCCGCTGTTCCGGCCGCCCCGCATAAATCAGGTCCAACCGCTCCCGCAGCCGCAAGACCGCATGGGCCTTGTCCTGCACTTCGTCCACATCATCATCGGCCACCCGGCAGAAGGCATAAAGCGCCAAGGCCGGGTCCCGCACCCGTGCCGGGAGCAGCCGCGAGGCCGCATGAAACGACAGGCTCCCCGTGCGGATCATCGCCCGGCAGGCCGCCATGTCCTCCGCCGGGATCATTCCGCCGCCATCCGCATCGGCACCACCGCCCGCACGGGAGCATCCGGCACCAGCGTCGCCAGGACCTCCGCCGTCCCGATAACCCCCGGCACCCCGGCCCCCGGATGCGTCCCCGCCCCCGCGAGGTACAGCCCCGGCAGCTCCTCCGACACATTGTGTGGCCGGAACCAGGCCGATTGCAGGATACGCGGCTCCAAGGAGAACCCCGCCCCATGCGGCGAGAGATACCGGTCGCGGAACGTCTCGGGCGTGAATACCAGGCTCTCCGTCACCCGCGAGGACAACCCCGGCAAAAGCCGCTCTTCCAGCACCTTCAGCATCTTCTGCCGGTAGGGTTCGGCCTCAACCGCCCAGTCCACCCCGTTCTTGTGCCCCAGATGCGGCACCGGCGACAGGACATAGAAGGTATCATCCCCATCGGGCGCAACGGACGGGTCCGTCACCGAGGGCCGGTGGACATAAAGACTCATGTCCTCCGCCAGCACACCCGTCTGGAAAATGTCCCGGATATGCTCCCGATACCGCGGCCCCACGACGATGGAATGATGCCCGGCCCCCGGCCACATCCCCTTCGTCCCCTTGGTGCCAAAGTACCAGACGAACAGACTCATCGACCAGCGCGACCGCATCAGCTTCGGCGCCGTCCACCGCTTGGCCGGCTGCTTCCGCAGAAGCCGCGTATAGGTCGTCGCCGGGTCCGCGTTCGACACCACCACCTCGGCCGGCAGCACCCGCCCATCGGACAGCTTCACCCCCGAGGCCCGGCCCTGCGAGACGAGCACTTCGTCTGCCTCGACGCCTTGCAGGACGAACCCGCCCTGACCTTTGACCACTGCAGACATCGCCTCGGCAATCGCCTGCACGCCGCCCATCGCGTAGTGCACCCCGAAGGCCCGCTCCAGGTGGCTCACCAGCGCATACATCGACGTCACATGGAACGGATCGCCCCCGATGAACAGCGGATGGAACGACAGCGCGAACCGCAGCCGCTCATCCTTCACCCGCCGCGCCGCGTGGGCATAGACCGACCGGTCCGCCCGCATCATCGCGAACTTGGGCAGCACCTTCACCAGGTCCATGAACCGATGCATCGACCGCCGCCCCAGATCCTCGAACCCGAACCAGTAGCGCGCCTCGGCATCCTTCAGGAACTTGCGGAACCCCGGCAGATCCCCCGGCGAGAGCCGAGCCACCTCGGCCTCCATCCGCGCATCCCCCGGGCCCATTGTAAAGCTTGACCCGTCCTGCCAGAGGATCTTGTAGTAGGGGTCCATCGGGACCAGCCGCACGTCCCGGTCGAAGTCCCGTCCGCACACCGCCCAGAGCTCCCGCAGCGTCTGCGGCACCGTCACGATGGTCGGTCCCAGATCGAACCGATGCCCTCCTTGCGTGATCGAAGATCCCCGTCCGCCCGGCCGGTCCAGCCGGTCCACCACCGTGACCTGCCAGCCCTTCGCGCCCAGCCGCATGGCCGAGGCAAGGCCGCCAAGCCCCGCGCCGATCACCACGGCCCGGCCCTCGCCGCCCCGCGCAGACGGCAGGCTGTCAACCTGCCCCAACCTTGGATGCTGTGTCATTCTCACAGCCTATACTGTCTACCCAGATTTACAACTTGGGTTTTATGCCACAGGAAATAAGGCTGTTTTGACTTCCCACCCGCTGCATTAAGTGTAATCTTGTCCTGACACCCGCGCCCGGGAGGACCGACTCATTTCCGTTGCCACGCTCAGCCTCTTCCGCTTCTCGTCCCCCATGAGCCGGCTCTGGGTGATCGGGCAGATGGCGCTTGCGCGGCCGCGGCACCTCTGGACCGGCGCGCGCTTCGTGAAACTCTGCGGCTCGGGCACGGGCGAAGGCTTCACCCCGAAACCCAACTGGTCGGTCTGGGCGATCTTCGCCGTTTGGCCCGACATTGACCGCGCCCGCGACCATATCGCCCACCATCCGATCCTCACCCGCTGGCGCAATCACGCCGCGGAAAACTGGACCGTGTTCCTGCAACCCTTCTCCGCCCGAGGCTCCTGGGCCGGGGTCAACCCGCTCACCGACACCACCGACGCGCAGTCGCGCCAAGGACCCATCGCCGCCCTGACCCGCGCCACGGTCAAACCCCAGCACGCGCCCTCCTTCTGGAAGCGCGTCCCCGACATCTCCTCCCGCATCGGGTCGGACACGAACGTCCTCTTCAAGATCGGCATCGGAGAGGTTCCCCTCCTCCACCAGGTCACCTTCTCGATCTGGCCCGACGCCGCCCGCATGGCCGAATTCGCCCGCCACATGGGCCCCCACGCCGCCGCGATGAAGGCCGCCCGCGACAACGGCTGGTTCTCCGAAGAACTCTACGCCCGCTTCCATGTCCTTGAAACCCAAGGCAAATGGAACGGAGCCGACCCCCTGGCAGACGCCTGGACCACAGAAAGGCACGCCGCATGACCGCGCTTCACCGCCAGAAGGCCCCCGCCCAGGCCGCCACCGGCAAGCCGCCTTTCCCCTTCACCGCCATCGTCGGCCAGGACGACATGCGCCTCGCCATGGTCCTCACCGCCATCGACCCGATGATCGGCGGCGTCCTCGTGTTCGGAGACCGCGGCACCGGCAAATCCACCGCCGTCCGCGGCCTCGCCGCGCTCCTCCCTCCCATCCGCGCCGTCGCCTCCTGCCCGGTCAACAGCGCCTCGCCAGACCAATGCCCCGCCTGGGCGCAGATCCCGGACGCCACCGTCATCGACAAGCCGACCCCCGTCGTCGACCTCCCCCTCGGCGTGTCCGAGGACCGCGTCACCGGCGCCCTCGACGTCGAACGCGCCATCGCGGCAGGCGTCAAGGCCTTCGAACCCGGCCTCCTCGCCCGCGCCAACCGCGGCTACCTCTACATCGACGAGGTCAACCTCCTCGAAGACCACATCGTCGACCTCCTCCTCGACGTCGCCCAATCCGGTGAGAACGTGGTCGAACGCGACGGCCTCTCCATCCGCCACCCCGCCCGCTTCGTTCTGGTGGGCTCCGGCAACCCCGAGGAAGGCGACCTCCGCCCCCAGCTTCTCGACCGCTTCGGCCTCTCCGTCGAAGTCCGCTCCCCCCGCGACATCGGCACCCGCGTCGAGGTGGTGC
>NZ_JAYSFG010000001.1:441770-450382 GCF_041913445.1 Tabrizicola sp. | reverse complement strand
TGTCGTATCTGGCGGCCTGTGCCAAACCAGTGAAGGATAGTCCGACCAGCAAACCGCGTCAGCCCACGGTTGCCGAGATCCGGGGCGTACAGATAAGGACATGACACCATGGCAAGACGCCAGATTCCCGACGAAGGCTGGGAGATCGACCGCCTTTTACCCGATCAAGTCGATATCGAGACGGTAGAGGCCTTCCATCTGGGCGGTGATCGATTCAGCGCCAGCTTCGAGCTGTCAAACGACCGCAGTGAATTCGCCCGGTCATTTCTCTTGGACGTGCGATACGGCGGTACGCTGACTTTCGACATCCGCTTGCGAATCGAGGACTCAATCCTGTCCCATGTCAGTCTTTCGCAGGACCGCCATCTGGTGCTGGAGCTAGGTGGGATCATCCACCACCTGCAGCCAGAGGGAGACACAGAAGTAACGATGAAACCGAGTCGTCTGAGGCGGATCTGGGCGCTCGACGCCGGACACCAGTTTCTGATCGGTGATCGTGGCATCTCATTTCTTCGAGAAGGCGGTGACTGGCAAGCAATCGAGCCCTATGGCGACAGCCTGTTCAAATCGGTCCACGGACTAACCCCGCAGACTATTCACGCGTGCGGCACAAGGGGAGAGCTTGTCCGGCTGGAGGGGCGGCGATGGGTACCACTCGAAGTGCCAGTGCAGACCGAGTTCAAGGCCGTACATCTGGGCGAGGACGGCAGCCTGTACCTTGCCGGGACCGACGGCCAATGCCTTGCCATCCGCGACAGCGAATTGATCCCCATTGCAAATGAAGGCTGGACTTACATCGGCATAGCCGAATTCAAAGGCGAGCGGTATTGGAGCGACGCGAATTTCGGCTTGTCGATCCAGCGCGGAGACCGGCTGGAGCCCTTCCGTGCGCTTGGCCAAGGCTTTGCGATGCACGCGTCGCCCGACCTGCTGGTCATCGCGGGCTGGAAGGAAGTCTTCATCTTCGACGGTCAAGAATGGCGGGGCTTCGAAATGGGCTATGACGGCAATATCTTCCTCAGCGCGCTTGACATGACGCAATTCGGAGGCTGACCGGCAATCACCTGATCGGCAAGGTCGTACCCAAATACTCCCTCACCTTGCCCAAATCCAATTCCGCCACCCGCAGCCGCTCGGCACCCGGCTGCAGCATGCGGATCACGAACAGCTCCCCCGCCTCCGGGTATTCGGCAAAGCGCTCTTCGGCCAGCTTCACCCCCTCCGCCCCGGCGATGCGCAATCCGTCGAGGTGCGCTTCCAGACGTTCCAGCAGCCGGCTGATGCGCAGCTCATCCAGCTCCAGGTTCTCCTCAGGGAACAGGCGCGCGCGGTCGTATATCGTCCAGAGGAAGGCCGCCTGCTCGGCGTGCTGGCGCAGGATGTGGCGCAGGACGGGGGCGGACACGGGCGTCAGTTCAGGTTGATCGATCCGCCGCGGATGCGGTTCGACCGCGACGCGTGGCTGACCAGGTCGGTGCCGCGCAAGGTGATCCGGCCATCCGCCTCCATGATCAGGCTGGCCTTGCCGACGCGCAACTCGATCCGCTCTTTTGCCACCAGCCGCAGCATCTGGCCGTCAGCGACGACGGTGGCACCAACCTCCACCGCACCCATGCGCTGCGGATCGATCAGCTTACCCACAATCAGCGGGCGAGAGCGGTCGCCTTCCTCGAACAAAAGCGCCACTTCCGCGCCCAGGTCTCCCGCACTAAGTCTGGCCAAGCTCCGGGCAGGAATTGCCCTGTCCTGCGCGTTTCCCGCAAAGACGACGAGCGGTACGGCATCCTGAAAGCCGAGGATCATTCCGATCACTACGCCTCCGCTAAGATGACCAGAGAAGGTTTCACTTTCCACGGTTGTATTGTCGGCAATCATGGTCAGCATCCTTGAACCCAGTTTACGATATTACGCACTTTCGCGGACTGGGTCGATTGGTTTCTCGATCTTGGAGATACCGGTCCGCCCGCGGCCTACCGCACCGCAGCTTTATGCGACTTAAAACTGACTGGTAGCTGGGCGCTGGATCGACACAAACCAGTGGATAAGCACCTAAGTTCACACGGCGGCCGTTCGTCTCCCAGACACCCGACGGGGCAACTGCCCCGCTGCTTGTCAGGGCGCAGCTTTCACGCTGTAGGCCCTCGGGTCCCTGCATCGATGACCTTCCCGTCCGTAACTGAGAAATGCTTCAGGCCGCGTCTCTGGACAACGTCTGAAGTCGAGCTTTGCAGGGCCGGTGCGATGAACATTTGAGGAAGGGTGGTGAGCCTTTCTGATTGGGACGTGCCGTCCGGCAAAACCGATCCGTTTAGATTCTCTGCAAGCTTTTTCCGACAACTATTCTTCCTCAACCTAGCGCATCGGATGTGAACTCTCGGTCGCGGCTGCAGAAGTCTTTCGAGGAAACAGTGACTTAGACTGCCATATGTCTGCTCAGGCATGAGTTCTATGAGAGTTCATGCTGGCACCGAGTTAGTATTCCAACTGTTGTTTTTTCTATTAAAAACAATGGCTTGACTCGTGATGAGCCATTGGGAATGTTACGGGCACGAAGAATCGCGCAGGCTATCCGAGGTCCTGAAACTCAAAAAATCACACCCACTCGTCGGCCACTTGGAGGCTGAACGTCGCATCATGCTCGGGTGCCTGAATAAGGAACAAATGTTAATGAATGTTGTACCATTCATCATGGGAAGACTCCCGGACCCGTTGAAGTCTCCTGAGCGGATCCAGAAGCGCCTAAAGTTATTCTACGGGCAACTGTCGGCAAAAAGGCTGGGGAAGGCGTTCGATAAGGAGACCCACGACGTACCGTGGGACGCACGAAATGTGATCAAGAGAAGAGCCGAGTCACTGCACGAATGCGATGTCCGGACCTCGGTTCTTGCACACCTTAGGGACGAGCAACGAAGACGGCTGGAGCTATACCGGGACGGGCTGAAGGTCGTGCCAATCCCCTCCGAGCACAGAGCGGACGAGATCGCCGCGGCTCTCCACGAAGCGTATCCGTGGATGGAGCTCGCCACGACGACGATCTGGCATGCCTTGCGTCGTTCGGTCGTGCGCGGGGATCCAGGTGTGCGACTCCCACCGATCCTGCTGGACGGCGGTCCTGGGGTCGGGAAGAGCCGATACGGACGCCATTTAAGCTCCCTTATCGGACTGCCTTCGATGGTGGTCGAGGCTTCGACTGAAAACGCCTCTTTTGGACTTGTAGGCACCCAAAGGGGCTGGGGCACGGCTGCACCAGGACGTCTCGTCAATCACCTGATGCAATCAGGCATTGCGAACAGTCTTGTCGTTGTCGACGAAATCGAAAAAGCCGGCGCCCCAAGGTCTACCAAAGGCATTTCATATTCTCTGTCGGAGTCCTTGCTGCCGCTCTTCGAGCCGCTCACTTCCGGCCGATGGACATGTCCATTCTATGAAATCCCTTTCGACATGAGCTGGGTCGTTTGGATCCTGACGTCCAACAACGCAAGTCTCTTGCCCGAGCCACTCTTGAGCAGGTGTCCGCCGATCAGCGTCCCTGCACCTAGTACTGCACAGCTGAAGCAGTTCGCGCGCTGGTGCGGGCGAGAGAGGTCACTCAGTGATGCGTCGATCGATGCGGTATGCGAAGCCATTCATCGGGTGGCCTCCAGGCAGAATGTGGATCTTCGGAGGGTGGCCAGGATGCTCGACCGAGCAGAAACCTTGGAAGGGCGGCCGCCGCTCCACTGAGGAGAGCTTGCCCGCGGCAGATGTTTCGCAAGGCTATTCTCCAGCAAAAGTCAGTGTAAGTTTCTGAATTTTATATAGAAATTTTATATCCGTCCTTGGAGGGGTCCATGATGCAAGGTTGTGGATAACGGATTGTTTTGACTCGGAATTTTCTCCGGCACCTCCAAGAATAAGGGCAACATCACTTAAGGGCGCAGGAGCTAGCATGCCGTAGCAAGAAAAGAAAAGCCCGATCTAAGCGATCGGGCCACTAGTCGGCCGGGCGGACCCGACACATCACATGACAAAGCCTAAGCTGTTTCAAAAGAAACGCAAGCGGCCAGCCCGGTCAGAAAACCGAAACCTCAGGCGGCAGAGCCGCCAACCTCGAGTCCGGGGACAATCTAATGTTGTTGAAACACAAGGCGGCATGGAGCCCGCCAAGACCGAGCCGCGCGAGCCGCGCGGTGCCACGTAAGTCGTCCAACCATTTCTTGGGTCAGATGACGTTTGGGGAGGAGAGCGGAAGCGGTCAGTGCCTGCAGTTCGAAAGCAAGCTCGAGCACGATGTCGCGCTCCTCCTTATCTATCACCCAGGCGTCGTCGACGTCATCGAACAAGTAGGCCCGATCGCGCTCGCACCTAAGGGCAATGAACCAGCAACACATTTTCTCGACTTTGTGACGGTCGAGGCCGAGGGACGCCGTACCGGGGTGATGGTCAAACCTTGGGTCCGCGCCCAGCGGTTCCAGTTTCAAGACCTTGCTCTCCGGGTGAGAGCGGCAGCCGTGCCGGGATTAGTGGATCGTGTGGTCGTCGTGACAGAGCGGGAGGTTGATCCCCATAAGCTCGCCAGGGCCTCTCTGTTTCACTATTGCCGCTTTGCTCAGCCCCTGATCGACGTACGCCTGTCCCAAGCGGCAGCCAACATGGCCGAGCCCATGACTGTCCGGAGTTTCTGTGTACAGGCCGGGGTTGGGACCCCGGGCTTTCACGGAACCGTCCGTCTTATCCGGCGTGGAGCTTTGCAGGTTGGAGTCGACTGGCCGATCGACCTCGACAGTGTCGTGGAACGAGGAGAGCTCGCTGCATGATACGACCGCCCGCATCGTCACCCATGGTCTTTGCCGAAGGCACGAAATTCGCTCGAGGGTATCGAACAGGCTTGGTCTTCCGATCCGCGCCCCAAGGGTGCGAGGTCATCTGGGACGAGGTCGTAGACCTAATGACAGGGGAGATCAAACCAGCAATGGCGGATTTCATCACGTCCGCCCAGATTGGCCGTGAGGTTTCACTTGGCAAGCTTCAGATCCTTTCTCTTCCCAAGACGGTCGGAGCCGGTGACACCGAAGTCTTACATGAAAGGCCGCGGGCGCCCGCCGAACTGGCACGAGCGAGCAATCGAGAATGCTACATTCTCGCCGCAAAGGTCGAACTGGATGACGGAAGGATGAGACCCCGAAGGGCGGATTTCGTTCGGCATTACCCCGAGCTGCTACGCCTGGGTCTGCGCGAAGCGAGCTCGAGGGCCAGCCAACGGTCAAAGGGGGCGAAATGTGGAACGAAACTGGAAATTTTGCGTCCACCCCAATGTGGCGAAACGATCTATCGATGGTGGCAGCAGTGGGAGGCTGCAGGGCGCGCGCTGATGATGGATCGTTTCCGCAACTGCGGACGGCGCCCTGGTGAGCGTTACACGGATGAGGAGGATGCCTTTTACAAGGGCATCATTGCCATTCGTCTGACCGAGGAACGCCCGTCGATCGCCAGTATCTGCGAAAGTATTCAGGCGGCGGTCCGAGCCGAGAATGGGCGCCGTCTGGCACAGTCCGTGCCGGCAAGAGAACTGTCTATCCCAGGATACGATTGGGTCTGGAACCTTATTTCTCGGATGGCGCCCGTCGATCACAAGGTGCGCACCCGCGGCATGGAAGTAGCCTACCGGGATCTCCATACCCTTGGGCATGGCCTGCAGGTGACACGGGTCCTCGAGCGCGTGGAACTTGATGAGTACACCGTTGACCTGATGGTCTTGGTTCGAATGCTTTCCCTGGAAAGTATCCTCACCCAGGAGGAAGCTTGGGCCCTTGGGCTTGATGGTTCACCCCAGCGTTTGATCCTTTCGGCCGCAATCGATGTCTTCAGTGGCGCTATCGTGGGGCTGCAGATTGCACGAAGCAGCTCGATCGAGGTCACCCTGCGGACGATCGAGATGATCTATCTCGACAAGCAGCCTCTGGCTGATGCGGTCGGAGCAGAAATGCCATGGCCGATGAAGGGGCAGCCCCAGACTCTGGCCTTGGACAGGGCGAGCATCAACATGAGCGACCTGATCTACGCCAAGCTGGCCCACGCAGGGATCACTAACCTCGCGGTTCCAGCCGGAAAGCCCTTTCTCAAGCCATGGATCGAGAGGTTTTTTGCAACTTTCGGTGCGAAGTTTCTCCAGCGGTTCACCGGCCGAACGTTCTCGGATGTGGTGCGGAAAGGGGAAAACAACCCTGCGGCCCGGGCCAGCGTGACGCTAGACGAGTTCCTGGAATGGCTGACACGGTGGATCGTCGACGTCCATCACACGACCAAGCCCGAGACACTTGGCAAGAAATCTCCCCTCGAGACCTGGAACGACGCAGTTGCCGTCAGTCCGCCCGTGGTCAGAGCCGACCACGAGATGCTTCGCAGCGCATTCGGTATCAGCACGACCCGCAAGGCCACCCGTCACGGGATCACGGTCGAAGGCCTGCGTTACCAGCACGCAGAGATCGCAAACTGGTTCTTGAATGAAGCCGAGCGGGATCTGACCGTTGTGTGGTGGGACAAACAGATCGGCTCCATCCGGGTTCATCTCCCCGACGGCCGCTGGATCACCGCGCAATGCGTTGACCCCGAATGGGCCGACAAGTCCTATGCCGATCTTGTCCTGCAGCGCATGGCCGACGCGGCAGCAAAGCAGTTCGGCCAGGGAGCCCGAGATCGAGCCACGGTCGCCTTGGATGCGTACACCCGCGACAAGGCGGCCCTGCGCGGTCTGCTCCCTCTCCTGCCTACGGACGACGACCTTGCGAAGCGGACCCGTGAGTTCAGCAGGTACATGGGCGTCGCACCTCTCGGAACCTATGGAGGTGTTTTCGACAACGAGGTCCATCCAGATCGCACCGGGATGACCTCCACTGGCCAACCTAGTCAACCATCCTCACCTCCGGACGCTGCCTCCAAGAAGGAGATTATGGAATGACGACTTTTGACCAGCCGGGCGCTGCCCCAATCAATACCATGCCCGATCCAAGCGATCCTGCAGCCTTCTGCAGATGGCTTGGTGAGCGCTACATGCTCAATGTCCGAGATGACAGGCTCCTCGCCGCCCTGGGGGAAGTTCTTGCCTCGACACCTGACGGTGCCCTCACGGCCACTCCGCTGCGCTTCGGGCTTGTCAACGAAACCCGTGGCGTACTTGTGTCCGGCGCGTCTGGGAGCGGCAAGACGGCACTTATCCGACGGACCTTGCGACGGACGCCTTCACTCGGGCTATGGGATGGTACCGGCCAGGGTCGCGCTTTCCACATTCGCGTCCCAGCAGATGCGACCCTAAAAGGACTTGCCACAGAGCTTGCCAGGGCAACCGGTTACCAAGTTAGCTCCAAGCTGCGGACGACGGATATCTGGGAGATTGCCCTGCACCGTCTGGCTCAGAGGGAGATTACGATCCTGTGGATCGACGAGGTTCATCACCTTCTGGGTGGCAGAGAGCTTAGGGAAGCGCTGCAGAACCTGAAATCTCTGATGCAGGGTGAAAAGGCCATATCGATGATCATTTCCGGCGTTCCGACCCTCCACGCCCTGGTTGCCAAGGATGAGGAGACCAGTCGGCGCTTTGATGCCCGCGTCGTCCTAGGTCCGATCCAGACTGAGGCAGAACGTGCTGCGCTTCGTGAGTTCTTCGAGCGGTGCTGGGAACTGGCTCGACTTTCTCCACCCCGTGATCCCCATCTCGTTGAGCGGTTGGAGGCAGCGACCCATTCCAGCCTGGGCAGTTCCATCGAGATGTTCCAGAAAGGCATTTACCGTGCCCTGCGACGTGGCGAAGGAAAGCTCGGTCTAGACGACTTTCGGTTCCTGTATGACATGAAGCGCGGTCACAATGGGATCGGCCCTTTTGATGCAGAACCCTGGCCAGATCTGAAAGATCGACTTCAAGAGCGGGGTTGGGCACCAGGATGATCCTCCTTCCGCATTTCCCATTTGATGCCTGCGAGACTTCAACTTCCTTCCTCCGCCGCCTGTCGTTGTTCCACACGGGGCAGGGGGCGGAACGACTTCTGGCGGACCTGTCAATTGATGGGAACGCCTTCCTTTCAGGGGATGCGGAGGCCCTGTCTATCCTGGCACGCGCTTCCGAGATCGACGTCTCAGCCCTGCAATGGGGGACCATATCTCGGTTCGCTCGCCACCGGAAATGCCGCGGAGAGCGATGGTCACGTGAGTTCGTTCTTCCCGAGGGGGCGCGCTTCTGCCCGCAATGCCTCCTGGATGACGGTGCCGACACTGTGGAATGGGCTGGGATGGGCCGGTTGGTATGGCGCCTTCGGCCCGTACTGACGTGCAACGTTCATTGTCGACGGTTGGTAACTCTGCCTGACAAGTCGGCGCGTTGGGAGATCAACCATCGTTACCCCTCTGGAAAGGAGTTAAGAGAACTAGCCGACCAGCAAGCCGAGCAGACGCCAACCGTGCTGGAAAACCTGATCCACGACCGCATCCTTGGCCAAGAGACACACGAAGGATCATGGCTCCGGCTCCAGACAATCGAGCAGGTGACAGAAGCCTGCGAGATGATCGGTGCCTCGGTCGAGCATGGGCCGATATTCGACGTCGCCGCGATGTCTCCCGCTGCCTGGCGAGCCGCGGGTGCT
>NZ_JAYSFG010000001.1:440492-441760 GCF_041913445.1 Tabrizicola sp. | reverse complement strand
CACCCAGGGAGAAAACGCCATCAGGAAAGCCTTGGACGGAATAGCCGCCCGATCGATCAAGACGTCGGCCAAGGCGGGGCCAAGGGCAATCTACGGGCGCCTTTACGAATGGCTCGCATACACAACACCAATCATCGATCATGGGCCCATTAAGCCGTTGTTGCGCGAGCAGATCCTCGACACGTTGGCCATCGATCAGGGGGAACTTTTGCTGGGCGAGGTGGTGGAGGCACGTCGACTTCATTCGGTCCAAAGCCTGTCCATCAAGACGGGGCTTCATCCCAAACGGCTGAGGAAGCTCTTGGTCCGAGCCGGGCTTTCAACTGAAGAGCGGTGGGACCAAGGGTCACAGCGGCTTGTCTTTCCTGCTCAACTGGCCGAAGGCTTCTGCCGGGATCTGCTTGATTGCGTACCTCTTCATCTCCTCCCGCAGCTTCTTGATTGCACCCGTACCCAGGCAGTTAGCCTGTATCGAACTGGGGTTCTCCGGCCGGTCGTGGATCGCGATATGGGGGTCGCCATTCACAAGCTGGCGTTTGCCAATCGGGAGGTGCAAGACTTCCTGGCATTTCTTGGCTCCCTGCCCATCACCGTGCGGGAAACCCGGGGAACAGTAAGCCTCACAATCGCGTCCAAGATGACCGGTCGGTGTACGGGAGATCTCCTGGGCAGAATTCGGGCCGGGCACTTGCCTGCCCATCGATCCCCTGGAACGCCCGGACTGGCCAACATCCGACTGACGGCTGAAGACCTTACACCTCTCAAGGTCCTGGTGGGCGCTGCCGTTCCGAGCTGAGCCCACTCCTGACAGCAGAACACGGTGACAGTGGCCCGCATCCGCGGGCTATTTTTTTGTCAGCTGGGTGGTGGAAAGCCCATCCGGGACAGACTTTGCCCCGAATTGGGATAATCTCTGATCCAGAACGCGTAATATGTCATTGATTCTAAATGGAAAAGATCCGGTCTCGGGAGGAACTTTTCCCGAAGGGACACCGTGCCTGTCATCCCCGCGTAGGCGGGGACCCTTCAAGAGTGCAAAGGCCGTTCCAACGAACGGCCTTTGTCTTTCTCAAGGGGACCAAGATTCTCCCGTTTGTCCTCCCCGCGCCCCTGTCATCCCCACGAAGGCGGGGATCCAAGAGGCTCCGAGTGGAAGCGTTCGGCAGAGTCGCGGCCCCCCCATGGGGGGGTTTAACCCCCCCCACTGACCCCACCCCCCACAACCCCCACAAAACCACCACAAACCACAACCACACCCAACACCAAAA
>NZ_JAYSFG010000001.1:439933-440482 GCF_041913445.1 Tabrizicola sp. | reverse complement strand
CACCCACGCTGTTGATTCCTGGCTGCAGTGGATCCCCGCCTTTGCGGGGATGACACCCGCCAGAGGCTCCAGCCCCCACTCAACCGCCAAATCCCGCCACTCCCGGTTCAGCTCCTCGATCAGCCGAACCTTCCACGCCCGGTTCAACTTCTTGATCCGCTTCTACCGCAGGACCGCCTGGTTGATGTCCGATTGCTGCTCGAACCACACAAGCCGCGACACGCCGTACTTGGCGGTGAATCCCTCCGCCGCTCCCTCGCGATGCTCAACCACCCGGCGCAGAAGATCACTCGTCACGCCGCAATACGGCGTGCCGTTCCAGCGCGAGGCCATCAGGTAGACGAAGTAACTGTACTCTCTCATGGGTCCCCGCCTTCGCGGGGATGACAGTCACGGCAAAAGGTAAGCCTCCGCTTAATGACGTCGCAACCAGACCCATCCCCATCGTAGGGTGCGCTACAGCGCACCGAACCTAAGTGGGGGGTTGCCCACCCCCCGCGGCCGCCACCCCAATACCCGAGGCGAGCCCCCCCCCGCCAGATTAACACG
>NZ_JAYSFG010000001.1:357614-439923 GCF_041913445.1 Tabrizicola sp. | reverse complement strand
CCCAAACTGCGAGGGGGGGGCGGGCCCCCACCCTCCGCGGCCGACACGACATTCCCCTTGGCTCGCCCCTCCCGGAATGATTACCTCTGAAGGTAACCGGAGGCTCCCATGCAGCACTGTTCCTGCCTCGACCGTGCAGCCCTGGGTGCGACAAGGCATGGGAGGGGACGATGAAGCTTGACTTGACTGTCGTGGCCGACGGGCTCGGCTTCCCGGAGGGGCCTGTCGCAACGCAGGACGGAACGTTGTATTTCGTCGACATTGCCGAGCAGACCCTGATGCGGCTGGATCCGGGCATGAAACCCGAAATCGTCGCCGAAATTCCCGGCGGGCCGAACGGGATGGCCATCGGGCCGGATGGCCACGCCTATGTCTGCAACAACGGCGGGATCTTTGACTTCGTCCAGAAACCGCTGGACCCGAAAAAGGGCGTGGGCGACCGCAACACGTATCTCCTGGTGCCGAATGGGGTCTGCCCCGGCAGCCAGTACGGCAGGCACGCCGTCGACAAGATGGGCATGCCCGTGACGCTACCTGATCCGGCGGCGGGTTCCGTCTGCAAGGTCAACCTGAAGACGGGGACAGTGACCGAGCTTTACGGGCCGTCCAAGGGTCACAGCCTGATTGCGCCCGATGACATCACCTTCGATGCGCACGGACCCGCCGGATCGTTCTGGTTCACCGACTGCGGATACCAGAACAGCAAGATCATCCGGAAGGGCGGGGTCTATGCCGGCCACGTCAACGGGCAGGACCCGATCTTCATGGCCGAGATCCCAAGCGCGAACGGGATCGGGTTCAGCAAGGAGGGGGATGTGCTTTACGTTGCCGACACGCTGTTTGGGCGACTGTGGTCCCTCGCGATCGACGTGGTCAGACGTCCTGATGGCAACCCCGACAAGTCTGCCCATACCCGATGCGTGAAACGGCCCTCGCCACTTTCGCCTGGAACCGTGAAACTGACCTTGCCGGGCCTGTGGGTGGACAGTCTGAAACTGGAAGACTCGGATCGGGTCTGCATCGGAACGCTGCTGGAGGGCGGAATTACCATTTTCGACCCCAGTGACGGCTCGACCGATTTCCTTCCCGTTGGTGGCCTGGCACCAGGTGCGGCACCGGGGGATCCCTTCACCTCGAACCTTTGCTTCGGCGGGCCGGACATGACCGATGTCTGGATCACCGCGTCGGCCTCGGGCCGGATCTACAAGGGAACCTGGCCAAGGCCTGGTCTCAAGTTGGCCTACAACGACTGACAGGGTCGAGGATGATGGCCATTGATCCAAGGCTGTTAACTGCGCAATAGTTCCCCTGGGTGGGGAGATATTCGTGCAGGCTGGGGAGAGACGGCAGGTTTCCGTGCTTTTTGCCGACATGGTGGGCTATACGGCCACCGTGGAGGCTCTTGGCGAGGACCGTGCGCTTGCCTTTACCCAGACCCTGCATGACCTTCTGGTCCAGTCGGTGCAAGACCATGGCGGGTCGGTCCGCAGCTTTGCGGGCGACAGCATCATGGCGGTCTTCGGGGTGCCGTTTGCCCAGGAAGACCAGGCCTTGCGCGCCTGCAAGGCAGCCACCTCCCTCCACGCAGATTTCGACGCGGCCGCCGACCGATTGCAACGCCTTTTCGGCGTATCGCCGACCTTGCGGGTGGGGATCAGTTCCGGCACGGCGGTGATGGCGCCAGTCCAGGGCGACGAGGCGGCACTGTCGGCGGTCGGAACGGTGGTGAACCTGGCGTCCCGCGTGCAGGCCCTTTCCAGCGCGGGACAAACCCTGATCTGCGACGCGACGCGGCGCCAAGTGGAAGGACTGGCCGATCTCGGCTTCGAGGGCGAGCACACGATCAAGGGCGTGGGCCGACTGCAGAAGCTGTGGTGGCTCCGCGGTATCCGGCCTGGCGCGACGCGGTTCGACGCCTCGATGGCCCGGGGCCTGAGCCCTCTGGTCGGGCGCGACGCGGAACTTTCGCTCCTTTCCGCGGCACTGGACCGTGCGGCGGTCAGCCTTCAGCTGGTGGACATGGTCGGGGAACCCGGGCTGGGCAAGACCCGCCTCGTCTTCGAGTTCACCCAGATGGCCCGGGCGCGGGGGGCCATGGTGATGACCGGTCACTGCACTGCGGACGGCAGGACGGTCCCCTTCCTCCCATTCCTGGAAGTCCTGCGCGACGCGTTCCGGCTGCGGGCCGAAGACGAACCCGACGAGATCGCCCACAAGCTTGAGGCCGGACTGCGCAACTCGGGCCTGCATTCAGCCGAAAACCTGGGGCTTATGCAGAACCTCCTCGGCTTGAAAGCAGCCGAGGGCGCACTGGTGGGCCTTGACGGCGTGCTGATCGGACTTCGCACGCGCGACCTCCTTCCGCGACTTTTGGCAGCGCAGACGCGGCGACAACCGGTCGTGCTCTTGATCGAGGACACGCACTGGATCGACAGCATGTCCGAGGACCTTCTGTCCGGGTTGGCGCAGGACAAGGCCCTCGCGAACCTCCTGATCCTGACGACGCATCGCCCCGAATACGCGCCGGCCTATCGCGACCACCCAGGCCTAGTCAGCCTGGCGCTTCGCCCCCTGGGACCGGAAGAGGTCGCCACACTGATCCGGTCGCGGTTGGGCGTCGACGACCTGCCAGGGGACCTGACGTCCCAGGTCGCCGACCGGGCGGGCGGCAATCCCCTGTTCGGCGAAGAGATCCTCAGCCTCATGCTGCAGCAGGGTGCCCTGCAGGTCGATGGGCGGGTCGTCCGCTTCGATGACAGGCAGGAGCGGTCCGCGCTTCCCGTCAGCGTGCAGACCCTGCTGACTGCACGGACCGACAGCCTGCATCCTGACGAACGGGCGCTCCTGCAGGTGGCAGCCGTCATCGGGCAACGCTTCGACCCCGGGCTCCTCGTCTCGGCCTTGCCAGGCACTGCGGATGTCGGCGCGACGCTGCAGCGGCTGACCGACCTCAACCTTGTTGCGCGGGAAGTGGAGTCGTCGAACTTTGCCTTCCGGCACGTCCTGTTGCGCGACACCGTTTACGATGCGTTGCTGGCAGACCGACGGCAGGCGCTCCACCAGGCCGTCGCCGAAACGCTGGAGCGGCGCAGCGACAACCGGCTTGCCGAAGTCGCCGAAACGCTGGCCTATCACTTCCTCCGCGCAAACCGGACGCAAAAGGCGTTCACCTATTCGGTCATGGCCGGTTCGAAGGCCCTGGGCATCTATTCTCTGGACCAGGCCGACCAGTATTTCGCGCAGGCACTGGCGCTTTATGACAGCGACCCGACCGGAATCGGAGATGCCGAGTTCAGCGCCCTCGTCGCGGATTACGGCCTTTGCCTGAACATTTCGGTGCGCGTAAAGCCGATGCTCGCGCTGGAACAGAAGGTCGGTCCGATCATCCGCCGGATCGGAGACAGCCGCCATCACGTCCATTTCCTGCATCACCTTGTGGTCTGCCTGATCTGTTCGGCCGGGTATTCCCGCGCCCATGAGGTCCGGTCCGAAATGTCCGCCATGGCCGAGCGCCTGGCCGACCCGGATGCCCGCGCCTACGCCTTGGTGACGGATCTGGCGCTGTCCTGCCATTTCCGGCCATATCCGGCCGAGACTTTCGACGCCCGCGCGCGTGAAGCCGAGGCGGCCCTGGCCCGCCTGGATGATGCCTACCTGCGCAACTACTTCTACGCCTACCTCGGTTTCGACAAGGTTTGTCGTGGACTCGTGAGCGAGGCCAATGCCCTGGCCGACCAGATGATCGATCGCGGAACCGGGCTCAACGATGCCCGCTCGCTGGGGTACGGCACCGCCATGAAGGCGCTGATTGCGCTGTGCACGGATGACTACGCGACCGCGCTGGCGAAATCCGAAGAGGCGCTTGCGCTTACCCGGGTGGACTGGGAACGGATGATCGCGCTCGCCTCGCGCAACGCAGCGCTGATCCCTCTGGGAGCGCCCGGCGCGGCCGAGGAGGTTGAGCGGTATCTGGAGGAAAGTGCCCACAACGACTGGGCGATGATGACCTCTGGCCCAGAGGCGATGCTGGGAATTGGCATGCTGATGCAAGGCAACATCGCAGCCGGAATCGCGCATATCCGCAAGACCATTGCCCGGCGCGAGGCCGAAGGGAACAAGACTTCGGCCGACTGGTCCAGGCTCTACCTCTGCGAAGTCTATCTGGCGATCCTCTCGGGGCAGGGCGGTGCTTCCGCCGGGGTCCTGCTCAGGAATTTCCGGTCCTTGATGGGGGTCTTTCTGACCGGACCAAAAGTGGTCAGGGAAATGGCGGCCGAGGTCCTGGCCAATCCGCATTTCGCGCGCAACGGGCACTATGTGGCGCGGGCAGAGATGATCCTTGGCCTGCTGTCCAAGGCGCGGAAGCAGAGGGCCCAAGCCGTCGCCCATCTCACGACGGCCCTCACGATCATCGAGCCTTCGGGCACGTCCCCGATGCGCAGCCGGATCGAAGGCGCGCTGGCCGAACTGGGGGCCTAGCCGCGCAATCCGGCCAGATAGCGGATGCCCGCAATCGTCGGCAGGAAGGTATAGGCACCGCCCCGCGTGGTGACAAAGCGCGGCAGGCCGTGGATGCGGTGCTTCGTCATCGTCTTGGGGTCGTCTTTGGCCCACAGATTCAGATCGAACCAGCTCGTCTCGACCGTGTTCGCGCCCAGAAGCGGGTCGTTCGATCCGGTGATCTCGGGCGAGTTGAGACCAAGGTTCAGCCAGTCGCACATCACCGCTTCGAACTGCGCGCCAAGGCTTGCGCCGATGAAGTTGCCCAGAAGTCCGCGTTCCTTTGTGTCGCGATGATCGAGATCCAGCCGATCGCCATAGGACATGCCGCGGCGGACCAGCCTGCGGGTGAAGTTGGCGATGCGCTGCACGACCTGGCCGCCCCGCGGATTGTTACGCCTGATATGCGACCCGACCGGGCAGACGGCGTCGGGGCCATAGTCGAACTGGTTGCTGGGCTTGGCATCCGGACTGGATTTCGGGACCCCGGCCAACTGCATGGGCGTTCCGTCCCGCCACCGTCCGCACAGCTGGGCCGCGATGGTTTCACGCAAGAGAGCCAACGGGTTGTCCTTCATGTCTGGGTAGATCAGCTCTGCGTGCTCCCGGCCGACGAGCCGCTGGTCCACCCCTTGCTCCTGTAACAGCCTGGCTGTGCTTGTCAGGAAATCCTCGAAGCCGAAGCAGTCCTGCTGCAGGACGCGGAAGGCGTTGAACGTCCCCAGCCGACCCAGCACGTCCGGCTGCGGGATCGCGAATTCCAGGTCGCGCAGTCGCGTCGGCTTGCCCAAGAGGACCGTGCCCAGAGCGTCCTCGGGTTCCTCGATCCGTCGATGTCCCTCCGGCGACCGCGTCCTGCCGTGGAAACCCTGGAAGCGGGGCTGCGACATGCCGTCCCTGTAGCCGAAATAGACCTTTCCGTCGGGTAGGGAATAGCCGTTGTGAAACCCGATGACGTCGAACGCCTGCGCGACCTGGGACTGGACGCGGTCGAGCCCGGCCTTGTCGCCCGCGTAGACCGAGGCGATGACATGCACCCGCCCGGGCTGGTGATAAGGACTTGGCCAGTTCCGCGGGTCGCTGTCCCCGAAATCGCCCAGCTTTGCCGCCCGCCGGGTCATGCCCTCGATGAACTCGGTCGGAAAGCTTTTCAGCTCGGCATCCCCCAGCTTCAGCGCCTTCAGCCCCTGCCAGGTGAAACCCAGGTTGAACGTGACCGCCGCCTTGGCCGTATCCGGGCTGATGGGCTGTTCGGTCGTGATCTGCGGCACATCGGGGTCATCACCCGCCACGGCCGCCGCAAGAAAGGCACGGGCGGCCTTCAGATTGCCAACCTCGAGCACCAGGTGGCGCACCAGGGGCAGCTTGTAGCCGCGCAGGATATTGCCCTGCACGATGCCGATCTCGTCCTCAACCAGATGGTCCCCGGTCATGGACTACCACCCCATGTGACAGGATTTGCGGATCTGCGCCGCCGACACGCCCGGATAGGCGCGATAGCCGCCGCCCAGCGACACGTTCGGATTCGCGTGGAACTGCAGGATGTACTCGCGCGGCAGGCTGCGGATGCTGTGGGACTGGCCGGTCAGCCCCCGCGCCTCGTCCTGCAGGGTGAAGAGGTCGGTCGGAAGGTCCGGGACCTGGAAAAGGTCATGCGCATGAACCCAGTCGATGAAGCGCTCGATGTTCTTCTCGGTCGGTTTCAAGGCTTCGCCCCCCTCGACCAGGTCCATGATCTCGTCGAACACGCTGCCGATCGTGGCGATGAAGTCACGGATGTAATTGCTGAAATCGCCGTCGTAGACCGACAGCATGCACAGGTTGTTGCCCAGAAGCAGGAAGCGCGCGTTGTGGACCGTGCCGACATTGTCCAGCCCGGCAAAGATCTCGTCCACGTTCTGCGCCACCGCCAGGGCCGCCCTCGCGCGCCCCATCGGCGAGGGGTCCTTCAGCGGCATGATCAGGTTCATCATCCGCTGCAGGTTTTCACCCGGCTGCGGCGAGGGGCGCGGCCCGCCAGGCAGTTTCGGCCTGGGGTCGCGCCACACCCAATAGGGCACGACCAGGTAGCGCGACAGGAACTGGAACCAGCGCTTCTCGGGCAATCCGTCGACAAAGGTCTCGAACCAGCTAGGGGCGGATGTCATCTGGGGACGCTCCTGAGAAAGGGCAGGGGATCGCGCCGCGCAATTCGCCGGACAGCTTGTAGGTCTCGACCCGGAACTGCAGCACCTTGTCGGCCGACATGGCGATACCGGCGGTCAGGAGACCGGGGTTGAAGCACAACCTTTCGCATTCGGCATCGGGATCGGTCACGATCTCCTCGATGCTCAGGGTGCCCATCATGATGCGGACCCGGCGCGGCGGCCAGGGGCGGGTTGGGTCGTCCAGCGCATCGCCCGCTTCGCCGATGGTCATCATCAGCGTGAAGCGCGGGTGGTCCTTGCCGATCGAGGTCAGCAATCGGTGTCGAAGCTCGTCCTGCAGGTATTCATCGCCGTTGCCCTGCTCCGGTTTGGGGTCGTAGGGAGCCCTGGGGTCCAGCGTCCTCACCCCCAGGACCGGCTGCCAGCTGAAGCGGACCGGACGCTGGACGCCGTCGCTGTTCGTCACAATGAAGGTATGTACCGCATGATAGGCCGCGCGCAGATAGCTGACCGGAGCGCCGATCCCCGCGGCCTCCGCCACACCCACCTTGGCGGCGTCGTTCGTGGTGGCAAATTCGATCGCGCCAAGGTCGGGGCTGATCGTCTCGCCCGGATAGGGATTGCGCAGCGGCAGGGTCAGCCGCAGCATGTCCAGAAGCTTGCGCCAGGGGTTTTCCCGCGTGTATGGGGCGGGCCTTGCTGCCCAGGCAAACTGCTGGAAATCGTCGGGCGTCTTGCTGAAGAACTCGTTCAGCGTCATCGCGATCAGGTCGGTGTAGGTTTTCGGCCCGCTCTCGGTTTCGGGCAGGGTGAACCGCGTTGCCATGCCACGAACATCCGACCAGTTGTCGTGCGGGTCCTTGCAGCCTGACCCGTTGGAAAACCGCACCAGGGCCGGATACCTGCCGGGCGAGGGTTGGAAATGCGCCGCCCGGCAATACCGCGCCGCCACCGAGGAAGGCTCGAAGTAGCCCCGCACGGCGATACCGACGGCATGGACCGGTCGCAGCGCACGGTCGCCGTCCTTGCGGTAGAGAATGTCGATGATGCTTTGCGGTGTCGCTGGCGGCGGGGGCGGAGTATCCGGTGCGTCCATCGCTTCTCGCTTGCTCAAATACCGTTCCGGTGCTGGTCGCCCCGACTTACGTCACGTTAACTGAATTCTTTCATGGATCAAGAAATGCCATGGTCACGGGTCCGGCCCTGACAGGCTTACGAAGCTCCAAGCACGGGGTGGTGCCGACGGGTCGATAACGGCGGTCCGGCAGGCTTGCTCTCGCAGTGCCACAGCAGGACCATCGCCCCCATCAACAACACGCAGCCTCCCGCCGTTACCGTGGAAATCCGTTCGCCCAGAAGCAGGCTGGCCAGCCCTGCCGCCAGCAGCGGCTCGATCATCGAGGCCATCAGGCCGGTCACCGGGGTCCTGCACCGCGCCATCCCTGCGCAATAGCACAGATAGGCCAGGGCGGTTGGCAGCAACCCGAGATACAGCACAAGAAGGCCGATCTGCGCAGCACTGCCACCGAACTGCTGGTGCAGCTGCCACCCTTCGCCAAGGACCAGAGCGATGCCGAAAAGCAGAAGCGCCGACAGCGAAAGGCCGGATCCGGCAACCAGCAGGGGGCTCGCCCTGCGGGACAGGTCAGCAGCGGCAAGGGACATGACCACGAAGGCAATGGATGCGATCACGCCATGCGCCAGGCCGGAAAGGCTTAGCTGAGCGCTTCCGGCGTCGAACCGCGCAACCGAGATCACCGCCATCCCCACGACGGCAAGCCCAAGCGCTACGGCCGCCTGGCCCGACACGGCCTGGCGGTGCTGCAGGCCGGCCCAAGCCCAGGCAAGGACTGGCGGCAGGCACACGGTCAGGAACACGGCCACCGTCACACCAAGCTGGTCAAAGCTGCGGAACAGGCAGATCTGGAAGACGGCCGAGGACAGGGCGAACAGGCACAGCGGTCGCAGCGCAAGGGCGCTGAGATCGGTCGAGCGTGGCCGCTTCGAAAGCCCCCACAGGGCAATCAGCACCGGCCCGGCAATTCCGGTCCGCAGCGCCGCCAGGACCGTGTCCGACACGTCACCCGCGCCCGGGGTCAGCTCTACCGCAACGCCCACCGTGGCCCAAAGCCCCGCCGCAACCATCACCATGAAAAGGCCGCTCGAAGTGCCGGCACGTAGGGGCATCTGGGTTCTCCGCTGCGCGGGTCAGACGGTAGACAGGCGTCCTGCTGATCCTGGCCCAGCGTGCGGCACGTCGCGGCAAGCCCGCTGTCCCGCAGGGAACAGCCAGCGCGCGATCACCCTCGCGGGCCGTCTGCGTTTCCGGTGAAACAGTGCCAGGTGTCGCGGCCGGCCCAAGCCGCAGCCCTATCCCGCCCCCGCTGGGCATCGGTTGCGTTTGACGCACCGCGATAGGCGCGGTCCGGCTGTGACAGAGACAGCCTCGAGGTCAGCCCGCGCTCTCATATCCCAGGGTCTCGGCGGCCTCTGCAATCCGCGCGACGTCGCAGATCAGGACATCGCCATCACGCTCCAGAAGGCCCTCTGCCATCATGGATTGCAGGACCTGGTTCACCTTAGGACGGCTTGCCCCCAGAACCAGAGCAATCTCCGACTGGTTCAGGGGCATCCGCAGCCGACCATGGCTGCTTCCCTGTTGGCCTTGCAGCGCAACCAGCAGGAACCGGGCCACGCGCGACCGCAGATCGTAAAGCGCAATCGATTCCATCTGGAAGTTCGTGCTGCGCAGCTGCCGGCACAGGTGGCGCGCAAGAGCCAGCCCCAGTTGCGGATATCGGCCCGCCACCTGCAGGAACTGGTCGCGCTGCAGAACGACGGCCGAGCAGGTCTCGACCACCGTCGCATCCGCCGACCTGGGCTCGCCGTCGATCAGCGAGAACTCTCCAAGCACCTCGCCCGGACCCATGTGGCGCAGCACCAGTTCCTTCCCGCCCGGCGTCGAGACCGAAAGCCGGACCCGCCCGGACACCAGCGCCAGCATGAATGTCCCACCGTCCCCGCGCTGGAACAAGACGGCACCGCGCTCCCAGACCCGTCGGGTTGCCGTGGCTGCCAGCGCCGACACGGTGTCCGGGTCCACGCCGGAAAACAGCGCCGACCTGGACAACACCAGATCCATGTCGCGCGTTCTGCCGGACGGTTCTGCTTGTGTCACCCTTTGGCCTCGTCGGGGCTGGTACTCCTGAAGGCTAGTCCGGCAACCGGGCCCGATCAAGCGTTCCGCGTTCCCGATGGAACAGCGCGACCCTGCGGAATCGCCGATCCTGGGGTCAGGAAGACAGTCGATCAGACAACCCAAGGAGACGGACCATGTTGCCAGCCCAGTTCGTGAATCAGTTGGTGTCCGGGTTTGCGGGCGCAGGAGCTCCGACCCGCATCCAGAACGACGATCTTGCTTTCCATCTGTGCACTGCCCCCGCCGTCCACATTCCCCTGTGGTCGCGCCTGGTTCCGGCCGGGGTGCGTCGCTGGCTGGATGACCGGGCCGTGAAACGGCGCCAGGAACGGGACTTCATCGCGCTTTGGGAAACGTCGCCGCACCTTCTGAAGGACATCGGCGTCTTGCTGACCGAAGCGACGGACCTGCCCGACGATCTTGTCGCCGCGCCTGCGAAAGTGATCGAGCATGTGAACGCCCTCGAAGCGGCTCAGGCGACCGAGGCCAGGGTCCAGTTGCCGCCGGAGACCCCGAAGCCCGCCAGGAAGAAACCCTACATCGGCCCGATCTTGTCCGGGTCCTACGCGCCGGCCGTGCAAGGCGCCGTGTGACGACCGGGGCAGACCCCTCGACGGTCGGTCCCTCCAACGCGCTGGACGGCGAACCGCTTGACGAAATCGCAGACCATGGTGGCGGGCGATGAAGTCGTCCGCCATCGCTGCCAGATCGACACCGCGACCTGACCGGGTTTGATCGTTGTCCCGGCTGAAGGCCTCGCCCAGGATGCGGGACGTTGCCTAGGCGCGGCGCCGTCGCATCGCCCCGAACAGCGGCAGGACCAGCGCCACCAGCACTGCCACCAGCAGCACCGCCGAGATCGGCCGCTCGACGAAGATCATCGGACTTCCGAAGGACAGAAGCATCGACTGGCGCAGAGAGGATTCCATCAGCGAGGCCAGCACCAGCGCCAGCACCAGCGGCGCGCGGGGAATGTCGAACTTCATCATCAGCCAGCCCAGCACGCCGAAGAAGATGCACTTCCACACCTCTCCCATGTCCAGCGTCGCGGCATAGGCGCCGACCAGAGATACGGCAAGGATGCCGGGCGCAAGGTACACATAGGGCACGCGCAGGATGGCGGCGAAGAGGGGGGCCAGGGGCAAGTTCAGGATGACGAGGATGATGTTGCCGATGAACATGCTGGCGATCAGGCCCCAGACCAGCGGGGCTTCTTGTGTCATCAGCATCGGTCCGGGCCGGATGCCATGCAGGATCAGGGCCGCCAGCAGAACGGCGCTGGAGGCCGATCCAGGAATACCCAGCGACAGCATCGGGATCAGCCCGCCATGCGCTGCGGCGTTGTTCGCCGATTCAGCCGCGGCCACCCCGTCGATCGCGCCATGGCCGAAGGTCTCGGGCGACTTGCTGAACCTGCGTTCTGACAGATAGGCCAGCAGAGAGGCGACCGAGGCGCCCGCGCCGGGCATGATGCCGACGAACAGACCGATGATCCCGCCCCGCAGGATCGACAGGCGACAGGTCACCCAGTCGGCCTTGGTCAGCCACATGTCGCGCAACCGCGTGCGGATCGGATGGACCGCCGCGATGCGTTCCATCGAGGACAGGACCTCGGCAATCCCGAAGACGCCGATGGCGACCGGGATGAAGTCGATCCCCTCGAAGAGGAACGGCTGGCCGAAGCTGAGACGCGGAGTTCCGGTCAGGGGATCGACACCGACCAGCGCGATCATCAACCCCATCACCCCCGCGATCATCGACCGGACCGGAGAGCCGCCCAGCGAACCGGTCGCGATGATGCCAAGCGCGGCCAGAAGGAAATACTCCGGGGCGTTGAAGTTCAGCCCGAAGTCCGCCAGCGGCGGCGCGATCAGGGCGACGGCCGCCACTGCCGCCACGCCCGCCAGAAACGATCCGATGGCCGAGATGGCCAGCGCGGCGCCCGCCCGGCCCTGTCGCGCCATCGCATGGCCATCCAGTGCCGTCATCACGCCCGAAGCCTCGCCCGGGACATTGATCAGGACCGAGGTCAGCGTGCCGCCATACTGCCCCCCATACATGATCCCGGCCAGCATCATGATGGCCGTCACGGGTTCAAGCCCGAAGGTCAGCGGCAGAAGCAGTGCCATTCCCGCCGCCGGACCCAGACCCGGCAATGCGCCGACGATTTGTCCGATCACCACGCCCAGAAGGATGAAGATCAGGTTCTGCGGCTGGACGGCGAGGGCAAAACCCTGGATCAGAAGGTCGAACATGGACGTTCCCTCACAGACCGAAGGGGGCGGGCAGCGGGACCGCCAGCAACCGGGCGAAGACCAGATGGGTGCCACCCGCGATCACCGCCGTCGTCACGACCGAGGGCAGGAGCCGCTGGCGCAGAACCACCAGCAGGATGAACAGCGAGAACGCGGCAATGGTCGGCACCATGCCGATCCGCGGCGCCCCCAGCGCCAGGGCCGCGAGCCCGGCGATGGTCAAACCCACCCGCACCAGCGCCGCCCGGTCGGGACGGTCCACCTGGCCCGGATCGGTTCCGCGCCATTGCTGCCAGAAAAGGAGGGCCGCAAGCAAAAGCCCGAGCCCTCCTACGACCAGCGGGAAGAACCGTGCGCCCGGCGTGAAGCTGTCCCAGACTGCAAGCCCGCTTGTGCCCAGGATCACCCCCAGGGAAAGGGCGATCAAGAACAGACCGGGCGCCAGATCCAGTTTGCGCATTCGTTCGTTCCCGACAGTCTTCACTTGGCCAGACCGATCTTCGTCAGCACGGTCCGGAACGTTTCCTGTTCCCGCTTGAAGTACTCTCCGGCCTCCTCGAGGGCGTAGAACTGCCCCAACTGCAGGTTGGCCTTCAGCCCGTCCTGCCATGTCTGGGATTCGGTCGCCTTGCGGAACTTGTCCGCCCACCAGGCGGCGACGGCCGGGTCAAGGCCGGGCGGGCCGGCGACGCCCCAGAACTGGGTGTAGACCACGTCGACGCCCTGTTCCTTTGCTGTCGGCACGTTGGCATAGGCCTCTTCGGTCCGCCGCTCCTCGGACAGTATTGCCAGCGGCTTTGCGGTGCCAGCGGCGATCTGCTCCATCCCCTCGGCCAGCGTGGCAAAATGCAGTTCGACGTTGCCGCCAAGGAAGGTCGCCCGCGCCGCGCCGCCGCTTTCATGCGGGATGTAGGTCAGCGTGATCCCCGCGGCCGTTTCGATCAGTCCGGTCGCGATGTGATCGTTGCCACCCGAAGCGCCCCCTGCAACGCGGACACGGCCAGGCTCGGCCGTCGCTGCGGCGACCATGTCGGTCAGGCTGTTGAAGGGACTGTCAGGTGTGGTCAGCAGGACCAGCTCGGACTGGATGAACCCGGCAATCGGCGTCACCTGATCCACGACCGAGGGCGTGCCCTGCACGATGGGGGTGGTGAAGACCGGCGAGGCCATGGTCAGCAGCGTGTTTTCATCGCCGGGCAGGCCCAGCACATGGTTATAGGCGTTCGAGTGCCCGGCACCGCTGCGGTTCTGGATGACGATCGGGTTCTCGACGATCCCCTCTTCGTTCATGATCTGCGCGATGGTGCGCATGATCACGTCCGGCGATCCGCCCGCGCCCGCGCCGACCGTGAACTCGATTGGGCCCTCGGGGGCGCGCATCTCTTGCGCATGGGCCGATGCAGCCAATCCGGCCGCCAGGGCAACCGCCCCGCAATAGTTCCACAACTTCCACATGTGCAGTCTCCTCCCAGAAACATGATCAGGTGTTCGTCTTGCAAGGCCGGCCGGGCACCTCCTCAAGTGTCCAGCACGGATGGGTGAAACAGCTCGTCAGGCGCGACGAGCCGGGGGGCCAGATGCTGTTCGACCGAATAGCGGCAGGCAGCCGCAAGTTCAGCCCTGGCGGCAGCAAAGCCATAAGGCCAGTAGTCAGCACCCATCGTACCGCGGGTGCGTTCGAGACTGGCGTTCAGCCAGGGCAGGCTCAGCCGGTTGGCCGATCCCAGCCAGACGTCCTCCAGCCGACGCAGGGCCATGTCCCGCGCGGCGGAAAACGCGGTGAAAAGCTTGGCCGGCAGGTCGGGGTGCTGGTCGCAAAGCGTGCGTCGTACTGCAATGACGTGCATGATCGGGAAGAACCCGGTGCGACGGTAATACTCCTGCTCCGCCTGCTCGAAGTCAGGAACGATGCGCTCGATCCGCGGATCCCCGGCCCGGAAAGCGGCCGGGGGGTGCGGGGCCAGCAGAGCATCCACTTCGCCCTCGAACAGCAACTGCTGAAGCGTTTCGCCGTCACGGATTGGAGTGATCGAGAGACACGGCGGTGGCTTGAGCGCAAGGCGTTCATGCCGGATCCCCTTGTCCAGCGCACCCGTGCGCCAACGGATTGCATCTGCCCTGACGCCGTAGTCATCCGACAAGAGGCCCCGCATCCAGAGGGCAGCTGTCATCTGGTACTCGGGCACACCCACGGTGCGCCCGGCCAGATCGGAAAGCGAATTGATCCCGCTGCCCGCCCGCCGGAAAAAGCCGTTGTGTCGAAACGCGCGGGCCAGAAAGACCGGGATCGCCAGGTAGGAATTGTCGCCCCGTGCAACCTGCAGGATGTGACTGGACAGCGAAAGTTCCGTCACGTCGAACCGGGCCTCCTTGACGGCGATCGGGAAAAGCTCGCTCGTCGGAAGGATGTGGGAATCCACCGAAAATCCCGGCACCGGAACCTCGCCGTTCAGCACCGGCAACGATCTGTCATGATCCCAGGTTGCCACAGAAATCGAAATCATTACCGGCACGTCCCCTGTTCTTGCGGCCACGGCGTACCGACTAAATGTTCCCTTTGCCTGCCATGACAATCAGTCGATGTTGACAACTGCTTTGCGCATCTTGCAAAGCTTGCAGATACAGGCCGCCAGTACCGTTGGAATTTTCAGGGGATTTCGATGGGTAAATCCAAGATCGTCGGGGCCTTGCCTCGCCTTCCACTTGAGGTTCTGCGGTATGTTTTGTTGATCGCCGAGCACGGCTCGACCCTTGCCGCGGCGCAGACGGTCAACCTCACCTCGTCCTCCCTCAGCCGAAAGATCGCGCAGCTTGAACACGAACTTGGCATTGCGCTTTTCGAAAGGCACTCACGCGGAATGAGGCCCACCGACGCCGGAAAGCTGGTCGTCGACGCGGCCCGCCAGATGCTAAGCCGCATGGACCGCCTCGCAAGCGACATCGACGACATCGGCACAAGCGGGCGGGGATTGATCCGGCTCTATACCTCGCAGGCCTTGGTCGAACATATCGTGATGCCCCGGGTTCTGCGCATGGCGGCAGACTATCCGAACGTGAAGATCGATCTTCAGGTCGCCGTCGGCCGGCAGGCAGAGCGTGCGCTCTTGATGGATGGTGCCGATTTCGCGGTCATCATAACCGTGCCCACCCATCCGGACATCGAGATCGTGGCGGAACGAAGCAATCAGGTCGTCGCGATCGTGCACAGCGCCCATCCCTTTGCCACGCGCGGCAGGATCAGCGCGGAAGAATTGGTGATGTCGCCTTTCGCCGCCTTGCCGCCCACCTACAACAGCCGGGTGGCCTTCAACAGCTTGCTTCCGGACGCCCTCAAGGACGTCCAACCGCAGATGACCGCAAGTTCGACTGCGGCACTCAAGGCCTATGCCAAATCGGGTCTCGGGGCATCCGTCGTCCCGGAACTGACCGTTGCCGGAGACGCGTCGTCCGAGGATCTGGTCGTCGTGGCACTCGAGGGAGCCGACAGGATCGACACCCGGATGTGCCTCTGTCGCAGACGGTCCCATATCATGGGAAATGCAGCACAAAGGTTGCTGGACGACTATTCGCAGTTCTTCACGGATGCAGGCAAGGGGCATCTCCATTAGGCTCCGGTCTGCTGTCCGCTTTCCGGCAATTCCCGACGACCGGGCACCTGACGAGCTTCGCCCTGCAATGCGCATTGGACGGTCCCCGCAGGAACAGATGATGCATTCTGACGCAATGGCGCGCGGCGTGACCTCTTGCACGCCTTCGGGGCCTTGGACAAAGTGAGGCACTTTGCGCCGTCAGGGAGACGTTCATGCCCCGCGTCACTATTGCCGACATCATGCGGGAAACCGGCCTGTCACGGGCAACGGTCGACCGCGTGCTCAACGGCCGGGGACGGGTGCATGACCGGACGCGCGCTCTTGTCGAAGACACGCTGCGAAAGCTGACGGATCCCGGAGGCCATCTGCACAGCGGTCCACCCTCGGCGGATATCGTCTTGCGGGTGGGGCGCGGGTTGATGGCGCAGATGCAGGCGGCCTGGACGGCGGGCGGGGTCAAGGGGGCGTTCCATGACCTGCACCTGGCCGAAGAAGGAACCGTGCTGCGCTGCGTCGAGGCGCTGTGCAGGGATGCGTCGCGGCCATTGATCATCACGGCCAAGAATTCGGATCGGCTTGTCACCGTGCTTGCGAATGCTCGCGCCAAGGGCAAGCGCGTGATCGCGCTGGTCTCCGACCTGAATCCGATGGCGCGGGACGGCTTTGTCGGGGTCGACGACCGTTCGGCCGGGCAGACGGCTGCCTTTCTGATCGGGCGGATGTTGGGTGACCGTCCCACGACCGTTGGGGTCGTTCTGGGCAGTAACGCCTTCCGCTGCCATGAAGACCGGGAGATCGGCTTCAGGACAGGACTCAGGGCGCATTTTCCGAAGATCGTGATCGCGGCCGAGGCGCAAGGCGAAGACAGTGCAGACCTGACGCGCAAGGCCGTCGCAAGGATGATCCAGGACCACCCTGCCTTGGGGGCGATCTACAACGTCGGCGGTGGAAATGGGGGGATGACCGACGCGCTCCGGGCCGCCGATCGCGCCGCCGACATGCTCGTCGTCGGGCATGAGGTGAATTCGGTCACCACTCCGCTGCTCCGCGGTGGGGCAATGGACTTCGCCATTGCTGGCCATCCCGGGGAAATGCTGTCCAAGGCCCTGGCGCTTGCGACCGGCGCTGAGACATTGCCCAATGCGCCGGTCCATCGCCCCTTTGGTGTCTACACTCGCTTCAACCTGCCGGACTTCTGACACTCGCCCGGGCCGAATCGCCGCTGGCCGTATCACGGCGTGGTGTCGCAGATTGCATCAGAGCTCGACCGTCACGCTGCTCCTGTCGGAAGGACCAAGGGGGGGCATGATGCGTTCTGATACATAAGGATCGTCGGACTGCAAATTCCACTTGCCGCAGATTTGGAACGTCTGGCAGGGGCTTTTCAAGCAAGCGCAAGGGAGGGCGCTGTCTGGGATTGAAGCATCCTCTTGATGGCTTCCCCGAAGAAAGATGCTCCCCAAAAGCGGTCGGCAGGGTGATTCCCCCGATTGGAATGCAGGAGGCAAGGATGGACGACACCAAATTCGGGACCCGGAACAAGCGCGGCGATTACAGCCCGAACGAGCCCCTGGTCCATGCGCCCCTGTTCCGCTTTCCTCCGAACCCGGGGGCGCTGCTGAAGTGGCTTCCGCACTATTTCCTGCCCTGGAACCTGATCTGGCTGGCCTCGGCCGCCGCGTGGTGGGTCTGGGTCGTCCCGGACGCGGCCGAGATGCAGACCCTGCAATGGGGCTGGGTCCTGTGGCTTCTTGCCGTGAATTGCGTGGCGGTCTTCGTCTTCTACGGCGCGCTGGAACTCCATCTCTACGTCCGCCGCGCCCAGGGCAACCGCTTCAAGTACAATGCGAAGTGGCCGGCCGAACACAAATCCGCGGCCTTCATGTTCCGAAGCCAGGCGATCGACAGCATGATCCGCGCCTTCGGAACGGGTGTTCCGATCTGGACCGCATGGGAAGTCCTTGTGCTGTGGGCCTGGGCAAATGGCTACGGTCCCTGGGTGTCCCTTGACCAGCATCCCTGGCTCCTGGTCGCCGTCTGGCTGGTGCTGCCGGTGATCCACGAATTCCACTTCTTCGTCATCCACCGCCTGATCCACACGCCCTTCCTGTACAAATGGGTCCATTCAGTCCACCACAATTCGGTCAACCCCAGCCCGTGGTCGTCCCTGTCGATGCACCCGGTCGAGCATCTCCTGTACTTCGCGACGGCCGCCTACCACTTCATCCTGCCGTCACACCCGCTTCTGGCGATCTACCAGCTTCACTACGCGGGCTTCGGGGCGGTGGTCGGACATACGGGCTTCGACAAGCTGGAACTGGGCGAGGATCGGGTGATCGACAGCCATGCCTACGCCCACTACCTGCACCACAAGTTTTTCGAGGTGAACTACGGCGACGGGCTGATCCCGCTGGATAAGTGGTTCGGCACCTGGCACGACGGCACCAAGGATGGGGACGCGGCGATGAACGCCCGATACCAGAAGACCAAGGCCAAGGCCAACGCCAAGGCGGCCAAGTCGGCCTGACCGGCACGAAATCCCAAGATCCTCACCGACCGCCGCTTTCGGCGATCGGGCGAGGTTTGCGGGGACGCCCAGAACGACAGCGGCATGCAGCTGGACCGGATCGACAATGTCAGCGCCAACGGCGATTACGGGATCATGGGTCGGACGAGATCGAATCCGGCACGCTTGGCGCGGGCCGGCGCTATGCGGGCATCTTCCGTTCCGGATCAATCCCCGGGCGTTCTTGCGAGGTCACTGTCAAGCGGGCAGGGTGGCTTGCAACCGCACTGACCACCTTTCGATCCATGATGCTGCTTGCGGCACCGGCTCGTCCGCCCGGCCAACGACCTTGATGGTGCAGCGCCGCTCCCACCTGCCCCCGGCCCATGGCAGCGCACCGGCCGAAGCTGCGCTGCAAGCCGCACCTTGAGCTGCGTCCACCGCCTTCCCCCTTGGCCCCACCGGCCGGAATGATTACCTCTTCCGGTAACGGAGGCCCCTCATGCAGCACTTTTCCTACCTCGACCTGGCCCCGATCCCCGAAGGTCAGACCGCAGCCCAGGCGCTTCAGTCCACCGTCGATCTGGCGCAGGCCGCCGAACGCGCAGGCTTCCACCGCTACTGGCTGGCCGAGCATCACAACATGCCCGGCATCGCCTCTGCTGCGACCCCCGTCCTCATCGGCCACGTCGCCAGCCACACGAGGACCATGCGCATCGGGGCAGGGGGGATCATGCTGCCGAACCACTCGCCTCTGGTCATAGCCGAGCAATTCGGCACCCTCGCCACCCTCTACCCGAACCGCATCGACCTCGGCCTCGGCCGCGCCCCGGGCACCGACATGCAGACCGCCCGCGCCCTTCGCCGCCACATGGCGCAGGAGGACACCTTCCCAGCTGACGTGCAGGAGCTCCTCCACTACCTCGGCGACACCCCCGGCGCCGTGCAGGCCATCCCCGGCATTGGCACCAATGTCCCGGTCTGGATCCTCGGCTCCAGCACCTTCGGCGCGCAGCTGGCAGCCTACTTGGGCCTCCCCTACGCCTTTGCCTCGCATTTCGCGCCCACCCACCTGGAAGAGGCGCTGGAGATCTACCGCCGCACCTTCCGCCCCTCCGCCCACCTCGCCAAGCCGCACGTCATGATCGCCATTGGCGTCTCCGCCGCCGCCACGGACGAGGAAGCCACCTACCTGAGGTCCTCCCAACTCCTCGCCTTCGCGCGCCTGCGCACCGGACGCCCGGGCCAACTCCCAAGGCCCACCCGTGACCTTGGCGACATCCCCGAGCCCATCTTGGCCCAGGCCCGCTACGCGCTCTCCTGCTCTGCCGTCGGCTCCCCCGGGACGGTGCGCCGCGAACTCACCGCGCTCATCGCCCGCCACCAGCCGGACGAGGTGATGATCACCGGCATGATGCACGACCACGCCGCCCGCGTCCGGTCGCTGGAGATCGCGGCCGACATCCTGTCCGACCTTGCAACCCCCGCCGCAGCCGCCTGAGCGCGGCGAAAACGGGCAGGGGAAAAGCCTTAACACCACCCTAACAGAAATTTGCAAACCATTGAAATCAATCGTATCGCAGGCTTTGTCCACCGTGGACACCTCCGCGGGATTTGACCCGGCACCCCGGTCCCGCTAGCATCCCGCCCCATGAAACCGACCCCGAAACAGGCCCTCCGCGAGACCGGAGTCCGCGTGACCCGCCAGCGGGAGGCCCTGCTCAAGGTCCTCACCGAGGCCGAGGACCACCCGGACGCGGCCGAACTGCACCGCCGGGCCCGCACCCTCGACGACAGCCTCTCCCTCGCCACCGTCTACCGCACCCTCTCCGTCCTCGAACGGGAAGGCGTGGTCCTGAGGCTCGCCCTCGAGAACGGCGGCGCCCGCTACGAAGTCGCCGACGCCCCCCACCACGACCACATCGTCGACCTCGACACCGGTCAGATCACCGAGTTCCGGTCCGAAAAGATCGAACAGCTGCAGCGAGAAATCGCAGCCGAACTCGGCTACGAGATCGTCCACCACCGGATGGAGCTGTACTGCCGGAAGCGGACCTAGACCGTCCTCACCAGCCGCAGCGCATCATAGATCGCCGCGTGGGTGTTCCGGGCCTCCACCGCGTCGCCGATCCGGAACAGCTGGAACCCCTCCACCTCCGGCTGCGGCAGTCCATCGATGAGGCGGGCGTAGTCCACCGCCCCCTTGTTCCCCGAGGCAGGCTTCAGCTCGAAATAGAGGTCCGCCAAAGGCTGCGTCCCCCCGTTCACCACCACCTGGTCATGGACCTGCGTCTTGTCGAGCTTCATGTAATCCGACCCGATCACCGCCTCGAGCTGGTTCCCCGCCCGGCGGACGGCATCCAGCTTGTAGGTCACCGTGAAGGTCACCGCCTTGTCCTGCAGCGCCCGCATGTAGGGCACCAGGTTCATCCCCATCACCTCGGGCGAGAAGGTCCGGTCGCGGGTCATCACCTCGACCTGTCCCCCCGCCTCGGCGATCACCTGAGCCGCCTGCAGGGCGGCGTGGTCGCCCGCGTCGTCGTAGATCAGGACGTTGGTCCCTGGCTTGGCATCGCCCGACAGGATGTCCCACGAGGAGACGACCAGATCGTTCCCCTCGGCCAAAGGGCCCGTCGTCGGCAGGCCGCCCGTCGCGATCACCACCACGTCGGGGTTCTCGGCCAGCACATCCGAACCTTCGGCCCATGTGTTGAACCGGAACTCGACGCCCAGCCGCGTGCACTGGGCCATGCGCCAGTCGATGATCCCGATCATCTCGGCCCGCCGTTTCTGCTGCGCGGTCAGCCGGATCTGGCCGCCCGGCTGGTCTGCAACTTCGAAGACAACCACCGAATGCCCCCGCTCCGCCGCCACGCGCGCCGCCTCGAGCCCCGCCGGACCGGCGCCCACCACGACGACCTTCTTCTTCACCGCCGCCTTCGCGATCTCATGCGGCTGCGAGCCCTCACGCCCCGTCGAGGGGTTGTGGATGCAAAGCGCCATGCCGCCCTGGTAGATCCGGTCCAGGCAATATGTCGCGCCGACACAGGGGCGGATGTCATCCTCGCGCCCTTCGATGATCTTCCTCACGATATGCGGGTCGGCCATGTGCGCCCGCGTCATTCCGACCATGTCAAGCTGGCCCGTCGCCACGGCGTGCCGCGCCGTCGCCACGTCCGGGATGCGCGAGGCGTGGAGCGTGGGCATCCCGACCTCGGCCTTGATCCGGCCCGCGAAGTCGAGGTGCGGGGCCGAGCGCATGCCCTGGATCGGGATCAGGTCGGTCATCGCCGGGTCGGTGTGAATCCGGCTGCGGTTGATGTTCAGGTAGTCGACCATCCCGGAGTCACGGAACATCTTGCCGATGGCCACACCTTCCTCGATGTCGATCCCGCCCGGCTCCATCTCGTCCACGCCGTAACGCATGCCAACGATGATATGATTGCCAACGCGCTTGCGGACCGCGGCCACCATGTCCATCGCCAGCCGCGCCCGGTTCTCCAGGCTGCCGCCGTAGGGTGCGTCCAGGATGTTCGTCAACGGCGACATGAACTGGTCGAGGAGGTGGCCGTGGCACAGGAACTCGATCCCGTCGACCCCAGCCTCTTTCATCCGCTCGGCCGCATCGGCGAAATCGCGGATGATGCGGGCAATGTCCCAGTCCTCGGCCGGTTTCGGCGTCGCCCGGTGCGCGGGTTCGCGTTCGTGCGTGGACGAGACCACGGGCAGCCAGTCGCCCTTGTCCCACCGGGTCCGGCGGCCGAGATGGCTGAGCTGGATCATCACCGCCGCCCCGGCCTCGTGGCAGTCGTCGACAAGGCGCTTCATCCACGGAACGACTTCATCCTTCCACGCCAGGAGGTTGGAAAAGACCGGCGGGCTGTCGCGGCTGACGCTGGCCGAGCCTGCCGTCATCACCATCGCCACCCCGGCTTTTGCGCGTTCCAGATGGTAGAGGCGATAGCGGTCCTTCGGCATCCCGTCGTCACCATAGGCCGGCTCGTGGCTTGTCGTCATGATTCGGTTGCGAAGCGTCAGGTGTTTCAGCTGGAATGGCTGGAGGAGCGGATCGTTCGACATGGGCCGGACCTTGGGGTTGGAGTGAATCGCCGTGTTGCCATCACTATCGCAAAACTTGACACGTGTGTCGAGTTTCGTTTCGACCCGCTTGTGAAAGCCCTGCGCGGGTGGTTAGGTCGGGGCCATGAACACGGAAAAGCCTGAGCGCGGATGGCGGGGGACGCCGGACCTCTGGCTCGACGCGGCCTATCAGCTGCTGGTCGAGGGCGGGGTTGAGGCGGTGAAGGTCATGCCGCTGGCCGAAAGGCTGGGCCTGTCGCGCACCAGCTTCTACTGGCATTTCCCGGATCGTGAGGCGCTTCTGGCGGGTCTCGTCGACCGCTGGAAGGCCAAGAATACCGGCAACCTCGTCGCCCGCTGCGAGGCCCCGGCGGTCACGATCACCGAGGCGATGCTCAACCTGTTCGACTGCTGGTACGACGACGCCCTGTTCGACAGCCGACTGGAATTCGCGATGCGGACCTGGTCGTTGACCGATCCTGCGGTGGCCGCAGCGATGAGCGAGGCCGACGCCACGCGGGTGGCGGCGATCACGGCATTGTTCCGCCGTTTCGGCTATGGCGCGGCGGAAGCGGACACCCGGGCAAGGACGCTTTACCTGACGCAGGTGGGCTATATCGCGGTCCGGTCCGAGGAAAGTCTGGACGTGCGCCTGTCGCGCAACCCGGCCTATGTGCTGACCTTCTGTGGCGTCTCGCCGTCGGAGGCAGAGGTTGCCGCGTTCAATGCGCGGCACCCGGTCAGGTGAGCCTGGCCAGCAAGGCCGAAAGCTGCGCCGCTTCCTCGGCGGTCAGGGGGGCCACGGTTTCGGCGGAAACCGACAGCGCGGTGCCGACGCGGTCGGCAAAGAGCCGCTCTCCGGCCTCGGTCAGGCTGACGGTCAGGCGGCGGCGGTCGGCGGGGTCAGCGCGGGTCTCGACGTAGCCCAGCTTCGTCAGGCGGTCGACGACGCCCTTGATCGTGGCGGCATCCATCGCCGTGGCGCGGCCGAGGTGGTTCTGGGACTGGGGGCCGATTTCCACCAGCCGGGCCAGGACCGCGAACTGGGTGGTCGTGACCTCGGGGATGGCCGCGGCGAAGATCGCCAGATGCCGCTGCGTCACGCGGCGCAGGACATAGCCGATCTGGTCGTCGAGACGGTAGGCTTTCGCGTCGGTCATGGTTCCGCGATACGACTTGCGGTTGTCCCGCGCAAGACCGTTGACAGAATCCCGAGGGGGTCACAGTCTGTTGCTATGCAAATGAAATAGGGACCGTCGCCTTGGACTATGCCCGCCCTCAGACCCTGACCGAGGCGCTTGGCCTTCTGGCCTCGGGCGGTCGCGTGCTGGGGGGTGGGACGGACCTTTATCCCGGTGCGGGGGCGCGGCTTTCGGGCCCCTTGGTCGACCTTTCGGCGCTGGCCGGACTGGCGGGCATCAGCCGAGACGGCGGTCTGCGCATCGGCGCGGCGACGTCCTGGACCGCGATTGCCGAGGCCGATCTGCCGCCTGCGCTTGCGGCGCTGCAACAGGCCGCGCGGCAGGTCGGTGGCCGGCAGGTGCAGAACGCGGGCACGCTGGGCGGCAATCTCTGCAACGCCTCGCCCGCTGCGGACGGGGTGCCGCCGCTCCTTGCGGTGGGCGCCGAGGTCGAGCTGACCTCGGTATCCGGTGTGCGGCGACTGCCGCTCTCTGCCTTCCTGGTCGGTCCGCGCCGGACGGCGCTGGCCCCGGGCGAGGTGCTGACCGCGGTGCTGGTGCCGGAGGGGGCATTGCGGGGCCGTTCGGCCTTCCTGAAGCTCGGCGCGCGGTCGCACCTGGTGATCTCCATCGCCATGGTGGCCGCACGTATCGCCGTGGACGGAGGGCGCATCGCCGAGGCTGCAGTGGCGGTCGGCGCCTGCTCGCCCGTGGCGGTCCGGCTGAGGGAGGTCGAGGCGGCGCTGGTCGGTGCGACGGCGGCGTCGGCCGCGGACCGGGTTCGCGCAAGCGACGTGACGGCAGCGCTTTCCCCCATCGACGATGTGCGCGCGACGGCGGAATACCGACGTGAGGCGGCGGTCGAGCTTGTCCGCCGGGCCGTGGCGGAGGCTGTGGGATGATCCGCTTCTCGTTGAACGGTGCCATGGTCGAGGTTGATGCGCCCCCGGCCGAGCGGCTGTCCGAGACGCTGCGCGAACGGTTGGGACAGGTCGGGACCAAGGTCGGCTGCGATGCGGGCGACTGCGGCGCCTGTACGGTGCTTGTGGACGGAGCGGCGGTCTGCGCCTGCCTGACGCCGGCTGCGCGGGTTGCGGGGCGCGGCGTGACGACGGTCGAGGGCGAGACTCCGGAACTCACGCGCCTGCGCGCAAGCTTCCACGCCCACGGCGCGGCGCAGTGCGGGATCTGCACGCCGGGGATGTTGCTGACCGCCGCTGACCTGCTGACACGAACCGCCCGGCCTTCGGAGGCCGAAGTGGAACAGGCACTTGGCGGCGTCCTATGTCGCTGCACGGGCTATCGCAGCATCATCGCGGCCGTCGTGGCGGCGGGGCAGGGTGACCCTGCCGCAGAGCCCGTGGGCAAGGTCGGCGCCAGCATCCGGCGGCTGGACGGCGCGGCCAAGGTGGCGGGCGACAGCTTCGGCGCGGATGAATGGCCCGAGGGGGCGCTGGTGGTGAAGGCCGTCCGCTCGCCCCATCCCCATGCCGCCTTCCAGATCGGCGACCTTGGCGACTTCCGCGCCCGGCCCGGTGTGGCGGCGGTCTTCACCGTGGCCGACATCCCGGGCCGCAACGCCTTTTCCGTGATCCCGCCCTTCGCCGACCAACCCGCTATCGCGGGTTCTCCCGCGCGTTTCCGGGGCGAATGCGTGGCGTTGGTCGCCTTCGAACCCGGTGCAGAGCCAGACGTCTCTGCCTTCCCCATTGCCTGGACCCCGCTGGAGCCGCTTGCGACCCCCGAGGCAGCCGAGGCCGGCGCGCCGATCCATGCGCAGAGGCCCGGCAACCTTTTGGTCGAAGGGCGGGTCATCAAGGGCGACGCCGCCGCCGCCTTGGCCACCAGCGCGCATGTCGTCGAAGGCACCATGACCACCGCCTTCGTTGAACACGCCTATATCGAGCCCGAAGCCGGGGCCGCCTGGATGGAGGGCGACACGCTTGTCATCCGTGCCTGCACCCAGGCCCCCGGCATGGACCGCGAGGATACCGCCGCAATCCTGGGCCTGCCCCTGGAGAGGGTCCGCATCATCCCCTCGGCGACGGGGGGCGGCTTCGGGTCCAAGCTCGACATCTCGCTGCAGCCGCTGATCGGATTGGTCACGCTGAAGACCGGGCGTCCCTGCCGGATGGTCTATTCTCGCGCCGAGAGCATGACCTCGACCACCAAGCGCCACCCGGCCGAGATGCGGGGGCGCATCGGCTGTGATGTCGAAGGTCGCATCACGGGGATGGAGTTCGAGGGTCGCTTCAACACCGGGGCCTATTCCAGCTGGGGCCCGACCGTGGCCAACCGGGTGCCGGTTCATGTCTCGGGGCCCTACCTGACGCCGAACGTCACTGCCCGGGCCCGCGCGATCCACACCCACGGTCCCGTCGCGGGCGCGTTCCGGGGGTTCGGCGTGCCGCAAGGTGCGCTCTGGCAGGAAACGCTCTACGACCGGCTTGCCGACAAGGTCGGGATCGATCGGCTGGAATTCCGCCTGCGGAATGCGCTGCGCGATGGCGATCCTTCGGCCACCAGCCAGGTCCTGCGCGCGGTCGGCATCCATGACTGCCTCTCGGCCCTGAAACCACACTGGACCCGCGCCTTGGCCGAGGCGGCTGCGCAAAAGGGCAGGGGCGTCGGCGTCGCCTCCTGCTGGTACGGCTGCGGTAACACCGCGCTGCCCAACCCCTCGACCATCCGCATCGGCCTATCGCAGGCCGGAGAGGTTGTCCTCCACCAGGGCGCAACCGACATCGGCCAGGGGTCGAACACCGTCATCGCCCAGATCGCGGCCGAGGCTTTGGGCCTGCCGCTGACCGCCTTCCGCCTCATCGGCCCGGACACCGCTTTGACCCCGGATGCGGGCAAGACCTCGGCCAGCCGCCAGACCTTTGTCACCGGTCGCGCCGCCAAGGCCGCTGCCGAGGGACTGCGCGCCGAAATCCTGCGCCGCGCCAATGCGGGCGAGGGTGCAGTTCTGGCGCTGGAGGGTGCAGTGCTGACCGTCCGCGACCGGGGGACCCTGGCGCGGATCGATCTGTCCACACTGCCGCTGGACGCCCACGGCCATGCGCTGACCGCCGAGGCGAGCTATGACCCTCCGACCTCTCCGCTGGATGCGAACGGCCAGGGGGCGCCCTATGCCGTCTACGGCTACGGCGCGCAGATGGTGGAGGTGGAGGTGGACCGGGCCTTCGGCACCGTCCGCCTTCTGAAGATCACCGCCGCACACGACGTGGGCCGCGCGATCAACCCGCTGCTCGCCCGCGGCCAGATCGAGGGCGGCATCGCACAGGGTATCGGCATGGCGCTGATGGAGGAGTACCTTCCGGGCCGGACCGAAAACCTGCACGACTACCTGATCCCGACCTTCGGCGATGTGCCCCCCATCGAAAGCCTGCTGATCGAGGTTCCGGACCCCGAGGGCCCCTTCGGTGCCAAGGGCCTGGGCGAGCATGTCCTGATCCCGACCGCCCCCGCGATCCTGAACGCGATCCGCCACGCGACTGGGGCCGAGATCACCCGCGTTCCCGCGCTCCCGCACCGGGTACGGGAGGCGCTGGGATGACCCAGGACCCCGAGAAGATCCGCTGCGATGCCTGTCCGGTGATGTGCTACATCGCGCCGGGCCAGACCGGGGCCTGCGACCGCTATGCCAATGACGCAGGCCGGATCGTGCGGACCGATCCGGTGGTCATGCTGTCCCACACGGTCGAGGCCGGGGGCCGCATCGTCCCCTTCGCCGCGCGGGACTGGGACGGCTCTCCGGTCCCCGCCGACGCTTTCGTGACCGGTATCGGGTCCGGAACAACCTACCCCGACTACAAGCCCGCGCCCTTCATCGTGTCCTCACGGGTCGAAGGCGCCGACATGGTCACGGTGGTCACCGAGGCGATCTTTTCCTACTGCGGCGTCAAGGTGAAGATCGACACCGACCGCTTTCTCGGCCCCGAGGGGGCGGTGGTCCGCGCCGAGGGCGAACCCATCGGCCACGTCACGACCGCGGAATACGGGTCGCAGATGCTGTCCCTTGGCGGCGTCCACCACCTGACCGGCGGCAGCAAGGCCGAGGGCCGGGTCACCTGCGCGGCGATGCTGGCCTTGTGCAACGGTGAGGCGGTGGAACTGGCCATCGATGGCGGCTCCACGGTCGTCGTGCAGGCGGGCCAGGCCCCCATCGTCGACGGAGTTCGGGAACGGCGGATGCGGGTCGGCTGCGGCTCGGCCACCATCGGGATGTTCGCGGTGCAGTGGCAGGGCCTGGTGGACGAGGTGGTGGTGGTAGACGACCACATCACCGGCGTCGTCAGCGAACATCAGGCGGGCAAGGTGATCGGTTGGCAGCCGACCGGCATCAAGATCAAGGGCCACCGCTCGACCCCCGGCCGCTATTTCCGCGTGTCCGAGCCCGGGCAGGGCTGGGGCGGCACGCGGCTGACCGACCCGCTGGAGATCCTGGGCGAGTGGAACCCGAAGAAGGGCGCACGGCCCGGCCTGAGGCTCCTCATGGTCTCCACCACGGGCGAGCAATACGCCTACTATGTGCTGGATGACGCCCTGCGGCCCATCGTGCAAGAGTTGCCGCAGAACCTGAAGAAAACCGTCGAACTCATTGACGAGAATTGCGAACCTTCTCTTTGCACCGTGCTGTTCGTCGGTGGCGCGGGCGGTTCGCTGCGCGCCGGGGTGGCCAAGAACCCGGTGCGCCTCACGCAATCGGTGCAAGGGGGCGTGACCCGACTCACATCTGGCGGGGCAGAGACTTACGTCTGGCCCGGGGGCGGGATCACCTTCATGGTCGACGTCACCCGCCTGCCGAAAGGCGCCTTCGGCTATGTCCCGACGCCCGCGCTGGTCGCACCGTTGGAGTTCACCCTGCCGCGGTCCGATTACCTGGCGATGGGCGGGCATGAGGATGCGATCCGCACGCTGGATCAGTCGATGGCCGAGGGGGGCGAGTACCCCACGGCTGCGAGGGTAGAGCCATGGCCCTGACCGCCGCCGCCCCGACCGGAGCCATCGCGGCGCTTTTGCCGGGGAACCGCCTGCATTTGCAGCATGGCCCCATCGACATCGTGGCCGAGGCCTTTGGCGACCCACCGGCCGTCCGCGCCGCCTATGCCCGCGCGGCCCGGCGCTTTGCCACGGTGCTGGACGAGCTGGTCGCCGAACTTCCCGCGCTACGGTCGCCGAAAGCGGAAGTGACGGGAACCATTGCCTGCCGCATGACCGCCGCTGTCGCCCCGTTCCGCCCGGCCTTCATCACTCCGATGGCCGCGGTCGCAGGATCCGTGGCCGAGGAGGTCGTGAGTGTCCTGCGCGGTCCGGGCATTACCCGCGCCTATGCCAACAACGGCGGCGACATTGCGCTGTGGCTTTCTGCAGGGGATTTGACCTGCGCCCTGGCGGCCTCGGGTGGGGTGGACCGGGTGACGGTGGATACCGCCAGCCCGATCCGGGGGATTGCCACCTCGGGCTGGCGAGGCCGCAGCTTCTCGCTGGGGATCGCCGACGCGGTGACGGTGGTGGCGCGGACGGCGGCGATGGCCGATGCGGCGGCGACGATCGTGGCGAATGCGGTGGACCTGAGCCACCCCGGCATCCGCCGCCGCCCGGCGCGCGAGGTGCAGTGTGACAGCGATCTGGGCGACCAGATGGTGACTGTCGCGGTCCCGATCCTGTCAGCGGCGGACCGGACCCAGGCGCTGGAAGCGGGCTTGCGCACGGCAGAGGCGTTCCGGGCGCGCGGATTGATTGAAGGTGCGGCACTTTTCCTGCAGGGTGAGATGCGGGTGACGGGCGCGTTGGCGCTGCAACAAGGGGGCGCAAGTGGCTGATTTCGCTGTCAGGAAGATCGTGGTCCAGCTTGAGGAGATCCGCCATGAAGGCGGGCCGCTGGTCACTCCGCCCCCGGTCCGGGGTGCGATCTACGCCATCTGCGCAAACCCCTACGCCGGCCGCTACGAGCCCGACCTGCAGCCCGCGATGGAGGACCTGAAGCCGCTGGCGCTGGACCTGACGGACCGTCTGGTCGCGCTGCTTGGCGGGCGCGAGGGGATCGACGCCTATGGCAAGGGAGCCATCGTGGGTGAGGGCGGGGAAAGCGAACATGGAGCGCTCTGGCATGTCGCGGGCGGCTACGGGATGCGCGAGAGGCTGGGGGAATGCCGCGCCATCGTGCCTTCGGTGATGAAGGTGGGAGGTCTTGGCGCGACGCTTGATCTGCCGCTCGGCCACCTCAACGCGGCCTATGTCCGGTCGCGCTTCGATGCGATCACGCTATGCTGTCCGGATGGGCCACGGGCGAACGAAGTGATGTTCGCGCTTGGCATGGCGCGCGGCGGGCGGGTCCACAGCCGCATGGGCGGGCTGGAAATCCATCAGGTCAAGGGAGAGGACGGACTCAGGTGACGCGAGACCCAAAATCCTTCGAAGGATTTTGCCCAAAGTTTTCGAAAACTTTGGGGGCCAGCGGTCTGGCCGTGTTCCTCACTCCGGGTTTCGCCTTCGCTTGCGCCCTGCCGCCGTCGGTCATCCTGACCCTGCCGACGGGGCATTACATCACCGCCGCCGCCCTGACCGTCGCGCTGACCGCTCTGATGGGCGCCGCGGCCCATCGCCTGCCCGAGATGCAGGCGCGCCTTCTCTGGGACCGCCGAACCCTGATCCCGCTGGCCGCAAGCTCGTACCTGTCGTTCCTGGCCTTCCTCGGCCTGGTTTTCGTCGGCCTCTACGGCGAGCGCGACCCGATGCACAACCTGATGACGCTGGTCTTCTGGACCGTGGTCTGGATCGCCATCCCGCTTGGGTCCTTGCTTCTTGGCAACCTCTGGCGTCCGCTGAACCCCTGGACCGGCCCGGTCCGCATCGCCCGGACGCTTCTGGGCCGCACCGGCAGCGTCGGCCTGGCCCGCCTGGGGCACTGGCCTGCCGTCGCGGGCTATGCAGGCTTCGTCTGGTTCCAGATGGTCTCGCTTTACCCCGACGACCCGGCCGTCCTGGCAAAGGTCGCGCTGGCCTACTGGGTGGTGATCTTCGCCCTTGCGGTCCTGGAAGGCGACGACTGGCTCGACCAGGGCGAGTTCCTGACCGTCCTTTTCGCCTTCATCGCCAAGGTCGCGCCCCTGTGGCACGAGACGGACGGGCAAAGGACCCGCCTCATGCGCGGCTGGCCCGGCACGCAGGTCCTGGCCATGCCGCCGCTCACCCCTTCGGCCGTGGTCTTCGTCAGCCTGGCGTTGACGGCGCTTACCTTCGACGGGCTGGCCGAGACCTTCTGGTGGCAGGCGCTGATCGGAGAGAACCCGCTGGAACCCACGGGCCGGAGCGCCGTGCTGTGGGAAAATACCGCGGGCCTTGTCGCGGTCTGGGTGCTGACGCTTGGCTTGATCCTGGGCGCGATCCTTCTGGGGCGCCGGATCGGCGGAGGCTTTGCCACGGGGCCGGTGATGCTGAGTTTCCTCGCCATCGCAGCCGGCTACCATGCGGCGCATTACCTGGTCATGCTGCTGACGGCCGGGCAGTACACGCTGGCCGCACTGAACGATCCGCTGATGACCGGGGACAGCTGGCTGGGTCTGCCGCCCTTCTTCGTGTCCTACGGCTTCCTCACGGACCCGAACGTGATGCCCGTGATCTACGGCCTCCAGTTCGCCGCGATCCTCGGGGCGCATGTCCTGGCGGTCCTTCTGGGGCTGAAGCTTGCAGGGCAGGGCGCCAGACCGGTGGCGCACCTGCCGATGACGGTGTTGATGGTGGCCTATACCGTGTTGGGTCTCTGGCTTCTGTCCACGGCCAGAACCGGATGAAAAGACTGGACAATTCGGGGGCGATGGCGCCCCAATGAAACCGAAGGCCCGATGAGAGGCCGCAACAGTGGAGAGACGGACATGACGAACGGATTGCTTCACCCCACCCGCCGCGGCCTGCTGATGGCCGGGGGCGCGGGCCTTCTGACCGCCGCGCTGCCGGGCTATGTGGCCGCACAGGCCGCGCCGATCAAGATCGGCTTCCAGCTCCACCGCACAGGGATCGGCGCGGCCTATGGGCGCTGGTACGAACGCACCGCGCAAGCCGCGCTGAAGGCGATCAACGATGCGGGCGGCATCGCTGGGCGGCCCGTGGAAATCCTCTTCGAGGATGACGCGACCGATCCCAAGCGCGGGTCCGAGGTCGTCGACAAGCTGACCCAGTCCGATGGCTGCGATCTGGTGATGGGAACGCTCTTCTCGCACGTCGTCATGGGGTCGGCGCCCCGGGCGGGTGAGTTGAAGGTGCCGTATCTCGTCTGCTCGGAAGGTTACCACGTCGCGAGCGGAGCCTTGAACCGCTGGACCCTGCAGCCCGGAATCACCGACGTGCGGGCCCAGATCTCGACGATGGCGCCCTGGGTCAGCCAGAACCTGGGGAAGAAGGTCACGATGGTCTTCCCGGACTATGCCTTCGGCCACGACCACCGCGACTTCTTCACCGCCGCGATCCAGGCGCAGGGCGGCGAGGTCATCGCCCAGATCGCCGTGCCGCCGACCGAAACCAGCTTCACCCGCTACTTCCCGCAGATCCCGGCGGAAACCGAAGTGCTTTACCACGTCATGGTCGGCCCCGCCGTCCTGACCTTCGTGAAGGAGCTGGGCGAGTTCTACGGCACTGGCGCGAAACCGCAGCTCTTCGGCTTCATCGACAGCCTCGAGGCCGTGGACACCGCCACGCCGGGCCTGGAATTCCTGGAAGGCAGCCATTTCTGGGAAGCACATCCCCGGGTGAAGGCGGCGGATGCGGGCGAGCATGAGGCCGCCTACCGCGCCGCCGTGGGGGTGGACGACAACGGCGCTTCGGTCAGCGATGCGGCGGATGTGTCGACCTACAGCCACATGTTTTCGACCTGGGAGACGCTTTTTTTCATCAAGCAGGCAATGGAGGCCGCGGGCTACACTGGCCCGGCCGACCGGCAGAAATTGGTCGAGGCGATGGAGGCGATCAGCGATCTGCCCTACGGCATCGAACGGCCGCAGGGGGACAAACGCTTCAACGGCAAGACGCACCAGGTGTTCGGCAGCCAGAACATCAGCCAGGTGCAGGGCGGGAAACTCGTGAAGGTCCACACCACGACCATCGACGAGGGGCTTTACGAGGACGCGGTCGACTACACGACCATGTCCTTCTGACGGAAGCCTGCAATGATGGGGGGTGGGCGGATCGCCCACCCTGCCGCGCCGCCCCTCGTAGGGTGGGCGATCCGCGCACCTTCCTCACCCACGGACAGCCATGGCCTTCGGACCCTTCCTGCTTCTTGCCCTGATGGAGGGCCTCGTGACCGCCGCCGTCCTGGCCCTGGCGGCAGCCGGTCTGTCGCTCGTCTTCGGCGTCATGCGCGTCGTCAACGTGGCCCATGGCGAATTCTACATGCTGGGCGCTGTCCTCGCCTGGGCCGTCACCACGATGATCCCCGGGCCTCCCGCGTTTGTCTTCCTCGCCGCCGTCCTGATCGCGCCACTTCTCGTCGCGGCCCTGGCCGCCGTCGCCGACGGGCTGATCCTGAAGCGGCTCAACTACGACCCCGAGGCGACCATCGTCGCCACCATCGGCCTGCTCTACATCCTGCAGCAGGCGGCGCTGTCACTTTACGGCCCGAACGCCAACCCCGTCACGGCCCCCTTCGAGTGGCGCATCCAGCTTCCGTGGTTCGGCTATTCCGGCTACAAGCTTTTCGTCGTCCTCGCCGCTGGCCTCGTTCTTCTCGCTCTCTGGCTCTTCATGAGCCGCACCAAGGCGGGGCTCATCATGCGCGCGACGCAAGTGGACCGCACCACGGCCCGCGCCTTCGGGATCAACGTCGATCGGGTCTACATGGGCACCTTCGCGCTTGGCGCGGGACTTGCCGCACTGGCCGGAGTGCTGATCGTCCCGATCCAGCAAGCGCAGTACCTGATGGGGCATGACCCGCTCTTGCTGTCCTTCATCGTCGTCATCATCGGAGGCCTTGGGTCCTTGCGCGGCACGCTGATCGCCGCCTTGGTCATCGGCCTGTCCGACGGCGTGATCTCGATGTTCTTCACCCCCACGCTGGCGAAGATCCTGGCGACGTTGCTGGTGGCAATGGTCCTCGTCTTCCGCCCGCAGGGCCTTTTTGGGGACAGGGCGTGAAAGTCTGGACCCTGCACCTTGCGCTGATCGCGGTCCTCTTCACCGCCCAGTACTGGCTGTCGCCCTATCTCGCCACGAACCTTGCCCGCATCATGGTGCTGGCAGTCTTCGCCATGGGCTACAACCTGGCCTTCGGCTACACGGGCCTTCTCAGCCTGGGCCACGCCCTTCTGCTCGCCGCCGGTATGTATGCCGCGGGTCTTCCGGCCCAGCTTTGGGGGTGGACCGCCGGTCCCGCCTTCATCGCCGGGATTGCCGGAGGGGGCCTGGTGGCGGCCGCGCTGGGCCTTCTCGCCCTGCGCACCGCAGGCGTAAGCTTCATGATCGTGACGCTGATGTTTGCCCAGGCCGGGTTCCTGACACTCCTCTACTTCGCCCCGATCACGGGCGGAGACGACGGCTTTGCCGTGGCCGCTGCCAGCCGGACGCTTCTGGGCTTCGATCTTTCCGCCGACACCCCGCGCTTCCTGGCGGCACTCCTGATCTTCGCGGCGGGCCTTCTGGCCAGCCTGGCGCTTGTCCGTTCGTCCTTCGGCCGCACGATGGTCGCCATGCGCGAGAACGAGGAGCGGAGCCGGATGCTGGGCTACAACCCCTTCACCGTCAAGCTCATCGCCCTCACGATCTCGGGCCTTTATGCCGGGGCGGCGGGGGCTGCCTATGCCATCCTCTTCGGCTATGTCGGGGCAAGCTTCGCGACGATCCAGTATTCCATCCTGCCGATGCTTTACGTCCTGTTGGGTGGGGCAGGCACCACGCTTGGACCCTTCCTCGGGGCGCTTCTGATGTTCGCGCTGATCGAGGCCGCGACGGGGCTGACGACCGCGCACCAGTTCATCATCGGTGCGGCGCTGGTGGCGCTGGTCCTCTTTGCGCCGAAGGGCATCCTTGGCACGATCCGGGAAAGGTGGCTGCGATGGCTTCCCTGATCGAGACGCGCGGCCTGACCCGGCATTTCGGCGGTCTGAAGGCCGTGGACGGGGTGGACTTCGCCCTGACCCCTGGCGAGATCCACGGGCTCATCGGTCCGAACGGGGCCGGGAAGACCACCTTCGTCAGCCTCCTGTCCGGTCGCATTCCGACCCAGTCGGGGACCATCCTGCTGGCGGGCGAGGACATTACCCGCCTTCCCGCCCATGCCCGGGTGCGCAAGGGGATCGCCTATACCTTCCAGATCACCTCGATCTTTCCAAGGCTCAGCGTCTTCGACAACGTGGCGCTGGCTGTCCAGTCGCAGGGGGCCGCGGACCTGGCCGCCCGAACCCGCGCCGCGCTGGCTCGCGTGGGGTTGCAGGGGCTGGAGGCGCAGGAGGCGGAAACGCTGTCCTACGGCCACCAACGGCTTCTGGAACTTGCCATGGGCCTGGCGCTGAACCCGAAGCTTCTGATCCTGGACGAGCCGACCCAGGGCCTCGCGGCCTCCGAGATCGAGGGCTTCAAGACCCTGGTCCGCAGCCTTGTGCCGGAGACCACGGTGCTTCTGATCGAGCATAACATGGAGGTGGTGATGGACCTTGCCACCCGGATCACCGTCCTGACCTTCGGCCGCGTCCTTGCGACCGGCACTCCGGCCGAGATCCGGGCCAACGCCGCCGTGCAGGAGGCCTATCTTGGCGCTTGAGGTCCAGGGCCTGACCGCGGGCTACGGGCCCGTCACCGTCCTGCGCGGTGTCGATTTCCGGGCCGAGGCAGGCCAGATCACCTGCCTCATGGGCCGGAACGGCGTCGGAAAATCCACCTTCCTCAAGGCCCTCATGGGCCTCGTGCCCGCCACCGAAGGTAGAATCACGCTTGACGGAGCGGCGCTGCAGGGACTTCCCGCACACGAGGTCCCGAAACGTGGACTGGCCTATGTGCCCCAGGGCCGCCGCCTTTTCGGCCCGCTGACGGTGGCCGAAAACCTGGCCGTCGGCGGTCTTGTGCGCGGCAATGATCCGGCGCGGCTGGAACAGGTCCTGACCCTTTTCCCCCGCCTTCGCGACCGGTTGGGGCAGGTCTCGGCCACGCTTTCCGGCGGCGAGCAGCAAATGCTCGCCATCGCCCGCGCGCTTTGCCTTGATCCCCGGGTCCTGCTTCTGGACGAGCCGACCGAGGGGTTGCAGCCCTCGATCATCACGCAGATCCAGGAGGCGGTGATCACGCTGAAGGGGCAGGGGGTGGCCGTCGTGCTGGTCGAGCAGCGCGTCGACGCTGTGCTGAAGCTTGCCGACAGGGTGGCCTTCATGGTCGGCGGTCGGGTGGAAGAGACGCGGGACGTGGCGGGGCTCATGTCCGGCGATCCGGTGTTCCGGACCTATGTGGGGGTGTGAATGACGGGCCTTGTCGCCGGTGTCGACGTGGGCGGCACCTTCACCGATCTGGCGATCTTCGATCCGGCGACGGGGGCCGTCCGCCTGGCCAAGGTCCCGACGACGCTGCCTAACCAGGCGGGCGGGGTGCTGGCGGCCTTCGACGCCGCCGGCGCGGACCTGCCGCAGATCGACCTGATCGTCCATGGCACCACCACAACCACCAACGCCGTGCTGGAGCGCCAGCTGTCGAAAACCGGCCTCATCACCACGCTTGGGTTCCGCGACGTCCTGGAGCTAGGGCGCCGCACGCGGCCGCAGGCCTACGGGATGCACGGACGGTTCCTGCCGGTCATCCCGCGCGACCTGCGGCTGGAGGTGCCCGAGCGGATGGATGCCCGGGGCCGCGTCCTGACGACACTCGACGAGGATGCGCTGCGGCGCGCGATCATGCAGCTGCGGGACGAGGGCTGCGAGGCCCTGGTCATCCACTTCCTTCACGCCTATGCCAACCCGGCGCACGAGCGGCGGGCGGGTGAGATCGCCCGTGAGCTTTGGCCCAATGATTACATTACCTTGGGCCACGCTCTTCTGTCCGAATCGCGGGAGTACGAGCGGGGCGTGACCGCGGCCGTCAACGCCTCGGTCCAACCCTTGCTGGAGCGCTACGTGGCACGGTTGGCCGAGCAGTTGGCCGCGCAGGGCTACCAGCGCGAGCTTCTGGTGATGAACGGCAACGGCGGGATGGTCGCGGCAAAGGACGTGGCGAAGGAGGCCGTGAAGACGGTGATGTCCGGCCCCGCCTCGGGGGTGATGGCGGCGGTCGCCACGGGGCGCAGGGCCGGGACGCCGAACCTTCTGACCTATGACATGGGCGGGACCTCGACCGACGTGGCGATGATCCGGAACGGGGTGGCCCCGGTCTCGAACGAGATCGAGGTCGAATATGCCATGCCGATCCATGTGCCGATGGTCGACGTGCGGACCGTAGGGGCCGGGGGCGGGTCCATCGCGCGGATCGATGCGGGGGGGATGCTGCGCGTCGGGCCAGAGAGCGCGGGCTCCACGCCCGGTCCGGTCTGCTATGGGCGCGGGGGGGCGCGGGTCACGATCTCGGACGCGAACCTGATCCTGGGGCGGCTTCCGGCAAGCCGCTTCGGGCAGGCAGCAGAGGCGGCGCATCGGGCAATGGAGGAGCAGATTGCCCGGCCCTTGGGATTGTCGGTCGAGGCCGCGGCCGAGGCGGTGATCCGCATTGCCAACACGCATATGGCGGGCGCGATCCGGATGGTGTCGATCAGCATGGGGGCCGATCCGCGCGACTTTGCACTGTTCGCCTTCGGGGGCGCGGGGCCGTTGCATGCGGTGGCGCTGGCAAGAGAATTGAACGTTCCCAGGGTCTTGGTCCCGGCGAGACCAGGCATCACCAACGCCCTTGGCTGCGTGGTGGCCGACCTGCGGCACGACTTTGTCCGCACGCTGAACCGGCCCCTTGATGGCGTCGAAATGGAAGAGGTTCATCACGTTCTCGCCGCGCAGGAGGCCGAAGGCCGACGGCTGATCGGGCTGGAACGGATTGCGCTGACCACGGTCCGGGCCGAGTATTCGGCCGACATGCAGTTCGTGGGCCAGACACATCTGCTGCGGGTGCCGCTGCCCTCGGCCACCCCAAGCCGCGATGAGATGCAACGCCTTTTCGAGGCCGCCTATCACGCCCGGTTCCGGGTGGAACTGCCAACGATCCGGGCGAATCTGGTGAACCTCAACGTGTCGGTGATCGGTGAACGCCCGGCCTTGGACCTGTCGCGGCTGATCGATCCCGCGGGGCGGCAGGCGGTGGCGACACCGGCCTCGCGCCGCAAGGTGTGGTTCGACGGCTGGCACGACACGCCAGTCTATTGGCGGGATCATCTGCCGATGAAGATCGATCTCCAAGGGCCTGCGATCATTGAGCAAATGGATACGACCGTGGTTATCGACCCCGGGGCGCGCGTTCGCCAGGATGCGGATGGCAACCTGATCATCGAGGTTAACGAATGATTGATCCGGTCACGCTCGCGGTCATCCAGGCGGGCCTGCAGCAGGTCTGCGACGAGATGGACCTGACCTTTTCCCGCGCGGCCTTCAGCCCGGTGATCGCCGAGGCCGACGACCGGTCGGACGGGATCTATTCCGCCGAGGACGGGTCCCTGATCGCCCAAGGCTCGAAAGGTCTGCCGGTCTTTGTCGGCGTCATGCAGTTCTCCACGCGGACGATTCTGGAGCGGATCGCGGCCGGGGTGACGGCGGCTCCGGATCAGGGTGACATATACATCGTGAACGACCCCTATCTGGGCGGCACGCATCTGATGGATGTCCGCTTTGCCATGCCGGTCTGGCGGGGGGGCCGTATCTTCTGCTGGCTGTCGAACACCGGGCACTGGCCGGATACCGGGGGCGCGGTGCCGGGCGGGTTCTCGGCCAGCGCGATCAGTGCCGAGCAGGAAGGGCTGCGGATCCCGCCGGTGAAGCTGTTCAAGAAGGGGGTGCTCGATCAAGAGATTTACCAGATCATCTGCTCCAACATCCGGGTGGCCGAGCAGCGGATCGGCGACGTGCAGGCCCAGGCCTCGGCGCTGCTGGTGGGGGCCGAGCGGCTTTCGGCGCTTCTCGATCGATATGGCGACGACACTGTGATCGAGGCGATTGCCGAGATGCGGCGGCTGGCGGCCCGGCAGATGCGGGCGATGATCGGGCTGATCCCGGACGGGACCTACCGGGCGAAGGCCATCGTGGACAGCGACGGGGTGGTGAACGAACCGCTGACCATTGCCTTGGCCGTGACGAAGGCGGGCGAGGGGCTGCGCTTCGATTTCGCGGGGTCCTCGAAGCCTTGCATGGGGCCGATGAACTCGGTCCGGGCGACGACCTTGTCGGCGGTGTATCTGGCGATGCGGCATATCTTCCCGGATGTGCCGATTTCGGCAGGGGCGTTCGAGCCCTTGGAAGTGGTTGGCATTGAAGGCACATTCCTGGACGCGCAGTATCCGCGGCCCGTGTCGGGATGCGCGGCCGAGGTCAGCCAGCGGATCGCCGAGGCGGTCTTTGCGGCGCTGGTGCAGGCGGTGCCGGGGCATGTCACGGCCGCCCCGGCGGGGACCTCGGGCAACTTCGGTTTGGGCGGCCACGACCCCGAGAAGGGCCGCGATTACGTGATGTACCAGATTTCGGGCGGGGGGTATGGCGGGTTTGCCGGGGGTGATGGGATCGCCAACGGATGTTCCACCATCGGCATCTCCAAGGCCCCGCCGGTCGAGATCATGGAGCAGAATTTCCCGGTGCTTTACCGCCGCTATGCGCTGCACGAAGGGTCGGGCGGGGCGGGCCAGCATCGGGGTGGCTTCGGCATCGACTACGAGATCGAGCTTCTGCGGGGCGAGGCGCGGGCGAGCTTCGTGATGGATCATGGCCGCGTCGGGCCGCAGGGGGCGCTTGGCGGGCAGGACGGCGCGGTGAACCGGGTGGAGGTGGTCCGGGATGGCATCGTGATGGTGCCGGAGCATCTGTCCAAGGCGCAGGATATCGCGCTGAAGCCGGGGGACCGGGTGCGGGTTCGGACGCCGGGAGGGGGCGGCTATGGGCCGGCGGAGCGCCGCGATCCGGCGCTGGTGGCCGAGGATGTGCGGCTGGGGCGGTATTCGGCGGAGGAGGCGACGCGGTTGTGGCCAGCGGCGGCCAAGTCCTTGGGATCGCTGGATTAACGGCGCAAGGGCTGGCAAAATGGTTCGGCTACACCGCGTCTACACGGCGTATACAACCCATGCATACACGCGTGCATATGGAAGTGCGTTAACCCTGATGCCGAATCGCGGGGGGACGCCCCCCTCACCCTGACCCTCTCCCCCGAGGGGAGAGGGGACGCGGGGTGACGGGGGCACGGCGCTATTCTGCGGCGTGGGGGGTGGATTTCTTCCGACCCAGCGCCTCTTCCAGAAGCGAGATCCTGCCCTGGAGGAGCGCCACGTCGACCTGGTTGCGCGCGACGTTGTCGGCCAGGACCAGCGGGTCGGGAGTCTCGGGTTCCGCATCCTTCTTGCCGATGAAGCGGCCAAGGATCCAGGAGAAGAAGCGCGAAAGGTCGTCCATCGCCAGATACATCGACGGCACGACGACGAGGCTCAGGACCGTCGATACGATGATCCCGCCCATCACCGCGATGGCCATCGGCGCGCGGAAAGCCCCGCCTTCGCCCACGCCAAGGGCCGACGGGAGCATCCCGGCGGACATGGCGATGGAGGTCATGACTATGGGACGGGCGCGCTTGTGACCGGCCTCGATCACCGCCTCGATCCGGGACATGCCGCGGGCGCGCATCTCGATGGCAAAGTCGATCAGAAGGATCGCGTTCTTCGCCACGATCCCCATCAGCATCAGGATGCCGATCAGGACGGGCATGGAAAGCGGGTTCTGCGTGACGATCAGCGCGGTGGCCACGCCGCCGACCGAGAGGAGCAACGAGAAGATGATCGTGATCGGCTGCAGGACCGAGTGGAAGAGGAGGATCAGCACGAACATCATCAGGAGGACGCCCAGGATCATCGCGTTCTGGAAGCTGCCCAGAAGCTCGGCCTGGACCTCGGCGTCGCCCGAAGCTGTGACCTGGACCGACGCCGGAAGGTTCAGCGTGGGCAGGATCTCCTGGAACCGCGCGGTGGCCTGGTCAAGGACGAAGCCCGGGGCAATATCGGCCCCAAGGGTGGCGACGCGCAAGCGGTTCAGGCGTTTCACCACCGACGGGCCCTCGGCAACCTCGACCGTGGCGACGGCGGCCAGCGGCACGGGGCCGTTCGCCGTCATCACCTTCAGCGCCGAGATGCGGGCAAGGTTGTCGCGCGAGGCTTCGTCCAGCTGCACCCGGATCGGGACCAGCCGGTTGTCGATGGACAGCTTGCCAAGTGCCGCCGAGACATCGCCGATGGTGGCGACGCGGACGACGCTGGCGATCTGCGCCACGGTGACGCCCAGACGGGCGGCCTCGTCGGCCTTGGGCGTAATCTGGATTTCCGGGCGCGGCAGGGCGGCCTCGGTCGAGGTGTTGAGGAACATGGGCTCCTCGCGCAGCGCCTCTTCGATCTTCTGGATCGCGAGGGTCAGGTCGTCCTCGTCATCCGAGAGGATGTCGTAGGAGAAGGGACGCGCGCCTCCGCCCATCGTCGCGGCCTTGAAGGCGCGGACGTCGGGGATCTGTTTCAGCGCCTCGAAGACCTCGGCCTCGATCTCGCTTTGCGGGCGGATGCGGCCGGTGGACGGGATCTCGGGGATCAGAGCGCCGACGCCGGGGATCGCTTCGCCGAGGTCGATCAGCTTGCGCTGGAGGCCGTTGTCCAGCCGGTCAAGGATGATGGTGAAGGTGGCGCGGCGCACGTCGCGGTCGCCAAGGGGCGTTGAGCCGCCGATGACGAGGACGGACTTCACCCCGTCGATGTCCCGCACGACCTCGCGCATGGCGTCGGTGGTGGCGGCGGTGTCGTCCAGGGTGGAGCCGGGGGGCAGTTCGACCGAGACGACGATTCGGCTTTCATCCTCGGGCGGGAAAAGGCTGCCCGGGACCTGGAGCATGGCGATGACCGAGAAGATCACCACGATCACCGCGACGACGAGGGTGACGTAGTAGGTGGGCAGCGCGAGCCAGCGGCGCTTGGAGGAGCGGCGGACCTTGGTCGACGCGCGCACCATCCGCATGTATCCGCGCATGATGAGGCCGTCTTTCTCCTCATGCCCCTCGGCATCCTTGGAGCGCATCAGGTAGGCGGCCATCATCGGGGTGATGAGGCGCGCGACGAGAAGCGAGAAGAGGACGGCGATGGCGACGGTCAGGCCGAATTGTCGGAAATACTGGCCGGGGATGCCGGGCATGAAGGACACCGGCACGAAGACCGCGACGATGGTGAAGGTCGTGGCGATGACGGCCAGGCCGATCTCGTCCGCGGCGTCGATGGCGGCCCGGTAGGGGGTTTTCCCCATGCGGATGTGCCGGGCGATGTTCTCGATTTCCACGATGGCGTCGTCGACGAGGATGCCGGTGGCAAGCGTGAGGGCAAGGAAGCTGACGAGGTTCAGCGAGAAGCCCAGCATGTCCATCAGCCAGAAGGTCGGGATGGCCGAGAGGGGCAGCGCCACGGCCGAGATCAGCGTGGCACGCCAATTCCGCAGGAAGGCCAGCACGACGAGGATGGCGAGAAGGCCGCCTTCCAGCAGGGTGTGGATGGCGGATTCGTAGTTGCCGTAGGTGTAGAAGACGGAATCGTCGACCATCGTGATGCCGACGTTCGGATGCTGCTGGCGCAGGTCGTCCACGACCTCGTTCGTGAGTTCGGCGACCGAGACCTCGGAGGCACCCTTCGCGCGGAAGACGAGGAAAGTCACCCCGGTTTCGCCGTCAATGCGCGAGAAGCTTTTCAGCTCTTCATAGCTGTCGATGACCTGGCCGAGGTCGGACAGCTTCACGAAGCGGCCCGAGGGCAGCGCGATGGTGGTGTTGGCCAGGCTTTCGACGGTGCCCTGGTCGCCAAGGGTGCGGATCACCTGTTCGCTGTCACCAAGCGTGATCTTGCCCGCGCCGAGGTTGGCGTTGGTCTGGGCGATCTGGGCGCTGACGGCCTGGGCGGTGACGCCGTAGCTGTCGAGCTTCACCGGGTCGAGTTCCACCCGGATCTCGCGGTCGGCCCCGCCGATGCGGGTGACGCGGCCGATGCCGGGCTTGCCCTGCAGCGCGCGGGTCACGGTGTTGTCGACGAACCAGGAGATTTCCTCCATCGTCATGTCGGGGGCGGTGACGGCGAAGGTCATGATCGCCTGGCCCTCGACGTCGATGCGGGTGACGATGGGGGCCTCGATGCCGCCAGGCAGGTCGCCGCGGATTTGGTCGACGGCGTCCTTCACGTCCTGGACGGCCTTGTCGGTCGGCACTTCCATGCGGAATTCGATGACCGTGGTGGACACGCCGTCGGTCACCGTCGATGTGACGCGCTTGGCGCCCGTCAGGCCCGCCACCGCATCCTCGATCTCTTTCGTCACCTGGCTTTCCATCTCGGCCGGGGCGGCGCCGGACTGGGCGACGGAGACCGCGACGAGGGGGACGTCGATGTTCGGGAAGCGGGTGATGGGCAGGGCGTTGAAGCTTTGCCAGCCGAGGACCAGAAGCAGGAAGAAGGCCAGAAGCGGCGCAACCGGGTTGCGGATCGACCAGGCGGAGAAGTTCATGGCGCTCTCCTCAGTTCACGGCGGCGGGGGCGGGGACCGGGTTGATCCGGTCGCCGTCGCGGACGAAGGCGCCGGCCTTGGTGACGACGGTGTCGCCCTGAGCCAGGCCCTCGGTGATCTCCACCAAGCCGCCGTCGCGGATGCCAGTCTTGACGGCCACGCGCTCGACCACACCGTCGGTCACGCGCATGACGGTGGAGCCTTCCGGCGAGGAGCCAAGCGCGGTGACGGGGATCGCAAGGCCCTCGGTTTCGGCGGCCAGGATCTCGGCTTCGACGAACATGCCGGTGCGGAGCGAGGCGTTGTCGCTGTCGACGGTGATCCGGGCGCGGCCAAGGCGGGTGACCGGGTCGATCGAGGGTTCGACAAGGCGCACGGTGCCTTCCAGAACGCCCGCCATGCCGACGGCGCGGAGGCGGGCCTTCTGGCCGGGCGCGAGGCGGAGGAGGTCGGTCTCGGCCACGTCGGCGCGCAGTTCCAGCGCGGCGTCGCGGGTGATGACGAACATCGGCTGGCCCGCTGCCGTGGCAATGGCGCCGATCTTGGCATTGCGGGCGACGATCTTGCCGGACACGGGGGCCTTCACCTCGGTCCGCGCCAGGTTCAGTTCGACATTCTCCAGACGCGCCTCGGCAAGGGCAAGCTGGGCGCGGGCGCTTTCAAGGCCCTGGGTCGCGACCATGACGCGGGCATTGGCGGCCAGAGCATTGGCGGTGGCGGTATCGGCCTGGGCCTGCGGGGCGGTGCCCTGTTCGCGAAGCTTCGCGGTCCGGTCGGCGACGCGCTGCGCCTCGTCCCGGGCGGTCTGCGCCTCGACCAGCTGCGCCTCGGCCTGGGCGATGGTGGATTTCGCGGCGGCCAGAGAGGCGACAGCCTCGGTCTTCTGCAACGAAAGGGTGGTGTTCGAGAGGACCGCAAGCACCTGTCCCTCGGTCACCATGTCGCCCACGTCGACCAGAAGCTGGTCAAGGGGCTGACCTTCGACAAGCGGGGCGACCTGGACCTCTTCCACGGCGGCGATCAGGCCCGAGGCGATGACCCGGTCGGACAGCTTTGCCAGGCCCACGGTCGACACGGTGATCGCCGGAAGGACGGGTTCGGCGGCGGGGGCGCTTTCGGCGGCGACGGCTTCCTGCGCCTGGACCGGCAGGACGGGGGCGAAGGCCAAAAGGGCGGCGAGGAACAGGGACGAACGCATGGGTCTCAGCCTTCTGCTTTGTCGTTGGAGATATGGGCCAGGATCCCGTCGATCACGGCGACGACCTGGGCGGCAAGGGCGGGGCTGGCGGGGCCGCACTGGGCCGTGCGGGTGGCCATGGCCTTCACCAGCATGACAAGCATCTGGCATTGGCCTTCGTAACGGACCCGCGCTTCCTCGATGGGGCGGCGGGTGGTGTGGGCGAAGATCTGGGTCAGCAGGGAAACGATGGTCTCTTCCATCTGCCGGGCCGCTTCGCCGATTTCCGGCTTGCGGATCGCGGCGGCGGTGATTTCGGCCCAGAGCTGGCCGTCCTTCATCGACTCTTCCGAGAAGTGGTTCAGGATGCGTTCGCGCAGGCAGAGCATCGGTTTGTCCGAGGTCTGGATTTCCGCGAACTCGCCCTGGATCTCGGCCAGGTCGTAGCCGCACATCGCCTGGACGATGGCGGCCTTGGAGGGGAAGTAGCGGTAGAAGTTGCCGACGCTCATGCCCGCGGCACGCGCAAGGTCCTGCATCGAGGCGCCGTCGAAGCCCTTTTCGGCGAAGGCCTGGCGGATGGACGCCAGGATCTCGTGGCTTCGTTCCTCGGCGGCGGGGATGGGGTGGGGCAGGGGTGGCATGGTCATCGGGTGTGGGAATGAACGTTCATTCACTCCAGATAGAGAGAACGGCCGTAAGGTCAAGCGTCATTACGGGAGAAGGGGCGAATTGGATGGGTCGGGGTTCACTTTTTCCCGGTTTTGGCCCAAGGAAGCGGCAACCAGGGGGTAGGCGGCATGGCGACGGGCTTCGGATTCACAGTGGCGGCGACGGATGGCGCGGCGCGGACCGGGGTGATCTCGACCCCGCGCGGAGAGATTCGCACCCCGGCCTTCATGCCTGTGGGCACGGCTGCGACGGTGAAGGCGATGCTGCCGGAAAGCGTGGCGGCGACCGGGGCGGACATCCTTCTGGGCAACACCTACCACCTGATGCTGCGCCCGACGGCCGAACGGGTGGCGTCGCTCGGGGGGCTGCACAAGTTCATGAACTGGTCGAAGCCGATCCTCACCGACTCGGGCGGCTTCCAGGTCATGTCGCTAGGCGCGCTGCGCAAGTTGACCGAGGAGGGGGTGCGGTTTTCCTCGCACGTCGACGGGTCGAAGCACATGCTGACGCCGGAACGGAGCATGGAGATCCAGAAGCTTCTGGGGTCGGACATCGTGATGTGTTTCGACGAATGCCCGGCTCTGCCTGCGGACGAGGCGACGGTGGCGAAGTCGATGCGCCTGTCGATGCGCTGGGCGCAGAGGTCGCGCGATGCCTTTGGCGACCGGCCGGGCCATGCGCTGTTCGGGATCATGCAGGGCGGCGTCACGCGCGATCTGCGCGAGGAATCGGCCGAAGCGCTGAAAGCCATCGGGTTCGACGGTTATGCCGTGGGCGGCCTTGCGGTGGGTGAGGGGCAGGAGGCGATGTTCTCGGTCCTCGACTACGCGCCGGGCTTTCTGCCGGAAGACAAGCCGCGCTACCTGATGGGGGTGGGCAAGCCCGATGACATCGTGGGGGCCGTGGAACGCGGCATCGACATGATGGACTGCGTGCTGCCCTCCCGCTCGGGCCGCACGGGGCAGGCCTGGACGGCACGCGGCCAGGTGAATCTGAGGAACGCCCGGCACAAGGACGACCCCCGGCCCCTGGAAGAGGGCTGCCAGTGCCCCGCCTGCCGCGGCTATTCGCGGGCCTACCTGCATCATGTGGTGAAGGCGGACGAGATCATCGGAAGCATGCTGCTGACCTGGCACAACCTGCATTACTATCAGGTGCTGATGCAGGGCCTGCGTGACGCGATTGCAGGCGGGCGACTGTCGGATTTCGTGGCTGGCTTCCACGCCATGCGGGCCGAGGGTGACATCGAGCCTGTCTGAGGGGCGCAACAGGGCCAGCCTGTGCGCCGGTGCATAGCGGCCTCCCGCCTGGCGCAGGTTGTGCTTCCGGGTCCGGGCCTTAGGTTCTTGCGACGACTGCAAAACCGAAGGACCCGTCGATGACCGAAGCCCTGTTCACCCCGTTCACCCTTGGCGACATCTCCGTCAGGAACCGCATCGTCATGGCGCCCCTGACCCGCAACCGCGCGCGGCCCGAGGATGACACGCCCTACGCGCTGCACGCCGAATACTATGCCCAGCGGGCCGGAGCGGGCCTCATCATCACCGAGGGCACGCAGATCTCGCCCGAAGGGAAGGGCTATGCCTGGACCCCCGGCATCTATTCCGACGCGCAAGTCGCCGGGTGGAAGGCCGTGACCGAGGCGGTGCACGCCAAGGGCGGCAGGATCGCCGCGCAGCTGTGGCATGTGGGCCGGGTCAGCCACACCTCGCTGCAGGAAGGCGGGGCGGCACCCGTGGCGCCCTCGGCCATCGGGGCGGCGTCGAAGACCTTCGACGGCACCAGCTTCGTGCAGACCTCGGTCCCCCGCGCGCTGGAACTGGATGAGATCCCGCGCATCGTCGAGGACTATCGCCGTGCGGCCAGGAATGCGGATGCCGCCGGGTTCGACGGGGTCGAGATCCATGCTGCGAACGGCTACCTCATCGACCAGTTTCTGCGCGACACCTCGAACACCCGGACCGATGCCTATGGCGGGTCGGTGGAAAACCGCGTGCGCTTCCTGCGCGAAGTGGTCGAGGCGGTGACGGGCGTCCTTGGCGCGGGCCGGGTGGGCGTGCGGCTCAGCCCGTTCTCGAACGCGAACAACGTCGGCATCGACAGCGACACCCTGGCCACCTTCAGCGCGGCGATCGACGTGCTGAACGGGGCGGGCGTGGCCTTCCTGCACATGGTCGAGGGCCAGACCGGCGGCCCGCGCGACTGGCCCGAGGGTGCGCTTGAGGCGCTGCGCGACCGCTTCAAGGGGGCCTACATCGCCAACAACGGTTACACCCGCGACACGGCCATCTCGGCGGTGGCGTCGGGCAAGGTGGACCTTGTGGCGTTTGGCAAGCTCTACATCTCGAACCCCGACCTCGCCGAGCGTCTGGCGCTGGATGCGCCCCTGAACCCCCTGCCGACCGACGGGCTTTATGGCGGCGGGGCTAAGGGCTATACCGACTATCCGATGCTGGCCCGGACGGCGGCCTGACCTGTCGGCGTCGCGCTATCCGCGCGCGGCGCCTTCCGTACTTTCTCGCCTTGCACCCGGTCACGCAGAGGTTCATTCTGACGAACCAAACCGGAACTTGAATCCCCCGCCCGGGGACCACAAGTTAACAATTCTGAAGACGGAGCGGGCAGGGTTGCCGATGGTCGGGACCCCGTATCGCTGCCGCGAACGAAGGTAGACACATGAGCACCCAAAGCTATCCCGTCCTGCCCCTGCGCGACATCGTGGTCTTCCCCCACATGATCGTGCCGCTCTTCGTCGGACGCGAAAAATCGGTCCGCGCGCTGGAAGAGGTGATGCAGGATGACAAGCAGATCCTCTTGTCTTCGCAGAAGGATCCGACGGCCGATGATCCGGCCTCGGACGGCATCTTCCGCGTGGGCGTCCTGGCCAACGTGTTGCAACTCCTCAAACTTCCCGACGGCACCGTGAAGGTGCTGGTCGAAGGCAAGTCGCGCGTGAAGATCACCGGCTTCGTCGAGAACCCGGCCTTCTTCGAGGCGACGGCCGAAGTGCTGCCCGAAACCGAGGGCGATGCCACCGCGGTCGAAGCGCTAGTCCGCGCGGTCAGCGAGGAATTCGAGCGTTACTCGAAGGTCAAGAAGAACATCCCCGAAGAGGCGCTGGCCGCCGTTTCGGACACGCGTGAGCCTGCGCGGCTGGCCGACCTTGTGGCCGGGCACCTTGGCGTGGACGTGGGTCAGAAGCAGGCCATCCTCGAGACGCTGGATATCTCCGAGCGGCTGGAGAAGGTCTATGGCCACATGCAGGGCGAGCTTTCGGTCCTGCAGGTCGAGAAGAAGATCAAGTCTCGCGTCAAGACGCAGATGGAGAAGACCCAGCGCGAGTACTATCTGAATGAGCAGATGAAGGCCATTCAGAAGGAGCTTGGCGACGGCGAGGACGGCCAGAACGAGGTCGCCGAACTGGAAGAGCGGATCAAGAAGACCGAACTTTCCAAGGAAGCGCGCGAGAAGGCCGAGGCGGAGCTGAAGAAGCTGAAGTCGATGTCGCCGATGTCGGCGGAAGCGACCGTGGTGCGCAACTACCTCGACTGGCTTCTGGGCGTGCCATGGGGCGTGAAGTCGCGGGTCAAGAAGGACCTGGGCGCCGCGCAGAAGGTGCTGGACACCGACCACTATGGCCTCGAGAAGGTCAAGGAGCGGATCGTCGAATACCTGGCGGTGCAGGCACGGTCGACCAAGCTGAAGGGGCCGATCCTCTGCCTCGTCGGCCCTCCGGGCGTCGGCAAGACCTCGCTGGGGCGGTCGGTCGCCAAGGCCACGGGACGCGAGTTCATCCGTATCAGCCTTGGCGGCGTGCGGGATGAATCGGAAATCCGCGGTCACCGGCGGACCTATATCGGGTCCATGCCGGGCAAGATCATCCAGTCGCTGAAGAAGGCCAAGACGACCAACCCGCTGATCCTTCTGGATGAGATCGACAAGATGGGCCAGGACTTCCGGGGCGACCCGGCCTCGGCGCTGCTCGAGGTTCTGGACCCCGAACAGAACAACACCTTCGTCGACCACTACCTGGAGGTGGAGTACGATCTGTCGAACGTGATGTTCATCACCACGTCGAACTCGTACAACATGCCGGGGCCGCTTCTGGACCGGATGGAGATCATCCCTCTGGCCGGCTACACCGAGGATGAAAAGCGCGAGATCGCGCGTGGGCACCTGTTGCCCAAGCAGATCGCTGCGAACGGGTTGAAGAAGGGCGAATTCAGCGTCAGCGACGACGCGCTCAACCATGTCATCCGCTACTACACCCGCGAGGCCGGCGTGCGGAACCTGGAGCGCGAGATTGCCAAGCTCGCCCGGAAGGCCGTGACCGACATCCTGAAGGGCAAGACCAAGAAGGTGGCGGTCGATCCGACGGTGGTCGAGGAATACCTTGGCGTCCGCCGGCACCGCTATGGCTTGGCCGAGAAGGAGGACCAGGTCGGCGTGGTCACGGGCCTCGCCTGGACCAGCGTGGGCGGCGATCTGTTGCAGATCGAAGCGCTGAAGCTGCCGGGCAAGGGCCGGATGAAGACGACCGGGAAACTGGGCGACGTGATGAAGGAATCCATCGACGCCGCCGCCAGCTACGTCCGCTCGGTCTCGCCCCAGATCGGGGTGAAGCCGCCGAAGTTCGAGACGATGGACATCCACGTCCACGTCCCGGATGGCGCGACGCCGAAGGACGGACCCTCGGCGGGCCTGGCGATGGTGACCTCCATCGTCTCGGTCCTGACGGGGATCCCGGTGCGGAAGGACATCGCCATGACCGGCGAGGTCAGCTTGCGCGGCAACGCCATGCCGATCGGCGGGCTGAAGGAGAAGCTGCTCGCCGCGCTGCGCGGGGGGATCAAGACCGTCTTCATCCCGGAGGAAAACGCCAAGGACCTGGCGGAGATTCCGGCGAACGTGAAGGAAGGGCTGAAGATCATCCCCGTGACCCACGTCCGCGAGGTCCTGGCCCAGGCGCTGGTGCGCCAGCCCGAGCCGGTGGAATGGGACGAGGCGGCAGAGGAAGCGGCCGCGGCGGCGCGTGCCGCGCAGGCGGCGGCTCCGGTGCAGACGGCGCACTGAGCGCAGTCCAGAGAGAAGCAGCGGCGCGTCCCTTCGGGGGCGCGCCGTTTTCGTTCAGGCGACCTGTTTCAGGTCCAGGCCAAGGCGGGCATAGTCCACCGCCATGTAGCCCTGCGGCATTTGCCGGATCGCGGCGGGGTGCATCACCGCGACCTCTTGCGCCATGACGCCTTCCCAGACCCCGGACAGCCCCTTGTAGCGGAAGCGGTAGACGCCCAGGCCCAGGTGGTTGGTGCCGATGCGCTGGATGTCTTCCTTGAAGCGGATGTCGCTCGGGCCTGGAGGCGGCGTATCGTCGTCGTTTCCGCCGGCCACGGCAACGGCCACGGCGGCCAGAAGCAGGATGGGGATCAGTATACCGGCCGAGGAGGCGGGTTTCGCCTCGGCCACGACCGGTTCTTCGGCCACCACAACCGGCCCCCCGGCAAGCGCGGGGTTCATGGCGCCCAGGGTCAGGGCCGTGGACAACAGCAGGGTCTTGCGCATCGTTCCTCTCCACAACGCTGGGGGATGATCCCCGAACGTCCAGGCGAGCACCGCCGGGGCGATCTTCGGCAAGCTATCTTCGGAGAATCCTTGGCAGCGGCTTCGCGCCCGCACTAAGGTCGCGGCGCAGCAACCGTCAGTCAGAGGCATCATGGCCCCGCGCAAATCCAAGGACCCGGAGGCGAAACCCGCCGAAAAACCGAAGAGAGCCAAGCCTGCGAAGGCCATGGCAGAGAGTGCGGAGAAGCCCGCGCTCCGGGTGGTCGAGGCCGGATCGACGCCGCCTTTGGCCGGTGGCAGCCTTAAGCTGAAGGACTTGATTGACCAGGTCGCCGAGGCCACGGGCCAGAAGAAGCCCGAAGCCAAGCGGGTGATCGAGGCGACGCTTACCGCGCTGGGCGAGGCCCTTGCCACGGGCAAGTCGCTGGCCATTCCCCCCTTGGGCAAGCTGCGCGTGGTGAAGAACCGGGGTTCGGCGCTGACCTTGAAGCTTCGCCTTGCTGATGGAGCGAAAGCCACTGGATTGGCCCTTGCGGACGACGGTGAGGACGACTAAAAGCCCCCGCATCGGGCGATTAGCTCAGCGGTAGAGCGCTTCGTTCACATCGAAGATGTCAGCGGTTCAAATCCGTTATCGCCCACCATCATTCCCAAAGGCGCGCCCGACCGGCGCGCCTTTGTCATTCCGCCTTGCCAGGCGCCGGCTCTCGGGTTACGCACCGGCCAGGGGCGGTTAGCTCAGTTGGTAGAGCGTCTCGCTTACACCGAGAATGTCGGGGGTTCGAGTCCCTCACCGCCCACCAGTCCCTGCAATTGACCCGGATCAAGGCAACGTCTCCCCGCAGCGCTTAGGCTTCTCGTCCGAAAGGACCCCCGATGCCCGATGCCAGCGACACCGTCTTCCGTGCCACGGGCCTGACCAAGGTCTACCGCAACGGCGCGCTGGAGGTTCATGCGCTGAGGGGGATCGATTTCACCGCGCGCAAGGGCGAGTTCATCGTGATCCTGGGACCCTCGGGGTCGGGAAAATCCACGTTCCTGAACATCGTCGGCGGGCTGGATCGTGCCAGCGCAGGCGAGGTCTGGTTCGAGGAACACCAGCTGACGAGCCTCGACGAAGCCGGGCTGACCCAGTACCGGCGCGACCATGTGGGCTTCGTGTTCCAGTTCTACAACCTGGTGCCCAGCCTTACCGCGCGCGAGAACGTGCAGCTGGTGACCGAGATTGCCCGCCGCCCGATGCGGGCCGAGGAGGCGCTGGCACTGGTGGGCCTGCAGGACCGGGCGAACCATTTCCCGGCGCAGCTTTCGGGCGGCGAACAGCAACGCGTCGCCATCGCGCGGGCCATCGCCAAGAACCCCGAGGTTCTTCTCTGCGACGAACCCACCGGGGCGCTGGACAGTACCACCGGCATCAAGGTGCTGGAGGCGCTGACGCAGGTGAACCGGGCGGTCGGGGCCACGACGCTGGTCATCACCCACAACGCCGCCATCCGCGACATCGCCGACCGGGTGATCCGCTTCGCCGATGGGCGGATCGTCGAGGAAAGCGTCAACGCCACGAAGAAGCAGCCGTCAGAGGTGGCCTGGTGATCCCGCCGCTGCGCCGCAAGGTCCTCCGCGACCTCAGGCGCCTTTGGGCGCAGGTGCTGGCGATCGCGCTGGTGCTGGCGGCGGGCGTGGCGACGCTGATCCTGGGGAACGGGGCCTATTCCTCGCTCTATGAGACGCGGGCGCGCTACTACGAGGAGAACCGCTTTGCCGATGTCTTCGCCGACGTGACGCGCGCGCCGCGGGCGCTTCTGGGCGAGGTGCAAGCCATCGAGGGCGTCCTGGATGCCGAGGCGCGGATCGTGAAGTTGGGGCTGCTGGACCTGCCTGGAATGGTCGAACCGGGCTCGGTCCTTTTCGTGGCCCTGCCCGAGACGGGGGGTCTGAACCGCCTCTACCTGCGGCTCGGCCGCCTTCCCGACCCGCTGTCGGCCGAGGAAACGGTCATCAGCGACGGCTTCGCCAAGGCGCACAAGCTGGGGCCGGGTGACAGGCTTCCGGTCCTGATGAACGGACAGCGGCGCGAGTTGCACATCACCGGTGTCGCCCTTTCGCCCGAGTTCATCTATGCGCTCGGCCCCGGTCAGATGATGCCCGATCCACGGCGGTTCGGCGTGGTCTGGATGCCGCGCGCAGGCCTGGAGGCGGCCTATGACCTTGAGGGCGCGTTCTCCAACCTTGTCCTGAAGCTGGCGCCCGGGGCCAATCCCGACCGGGTGATCGAGGCGCTGGACCGGCTCACCGAACGCTATGGCGGGACGGGGGCCACGGGGCGGACGGACCAGATCAGCCATGCCTTCCTGGACGCCGAGTTGAAGCAGCTTTGGGCGATGGTGCGGGTCCTGCCGCCGATCTTCCTCTTGGTCGCGGCGATGCTGGTCAACATGACGCTTTCGCGCCTCATCACCCTGGAACGCGAGCAGATCGGGCTTCTGAAGGCCATCGGCTACACCTCGCGCGCGGTGGCGCAGCACTACGTCGAATTCGTTGCCCTGATCGCGGTGGTGGGGATCGGGATCGGCTTTGTCGCCGGGGCCTGGCTCGGCGTGGGTCTGGCGCAGATGTATGCGCGGTTCTTCACCTTCCCCTACCTCGTCTTCACCCGCGACCCCCAGCTTTACGGGCTCGCGGCGCTCGTCACCCTGGCCGCGGCCATTGGCGGCGCCCTTTACGCCGTGCGCTCCGTGGTGACGCTGCCTCCGGCTGTCGCGATGGCCCCGCCGGCCCCCGCGGTCTACCGAGAGCGCGGCACCTGGGCGCGGCGGCTTCTGAACCTGCGGCAAACCGGGGTCATGGTCCTGCGCCACCTGATGCGCTGGCCGTTCCGCACGGTGAGCTCGACCCTTGGCGTGGCAATGGCGGTGGCGATCCTGGTGGCCTCGCTCTGGTCCTTCGGGTCAATCGACCGGATGATCGACATCACCTTCTTCCGCACCGAACGCCACGACGCCCAGATCGTCTTCGGCACACCGGAACCGATGCCCGCCGTCTTTGCCGCCCGCAAGTTGCCGGGCGTGCTGGTGGCCGAGCCCTTCCGGCAGGTGGCCGCCAAGATCAGCCACCGGGGGCGCGAGAAGACGCTGGCGATCATGGGCCGCCCGACCGAGCCGCGGCTGTCGCGCGTTCTTGACCCCCTCTTGCGTCCCATGGCGATGCCCGAGGCGGGGCTGATCCTGTCCGAGGCGCTCGCCGAGGCGCTGGATGTCCGGCCCGGCGACCTTGTCACTGTCGCCGTTCAGGAAGGCCGCCGTCCGACCGTGACGCTGCCGGTCAGCGGGCTTTCGGTGGGCTATGTGGGTCTTGGCGCCGCGATGGAAATCGGCGCGCTGAACCGGCTGATGGGGGAGGGGGCGCTGGTGTCGGGGGTCAGTCTCTCGATTGACGAGGCGCAGTCCGCCGCCTTCTATGCCGCCGCTCGCACCACGCCGAAGACGGAAATGATCAGCGTCACCAGCCTGATGCTGACGCGCTTCCGCGAAACGCTTGCCGAGAACATCACCGTGATGATTACGGTCTATGTCGTCCTGGCGGGGATCATCGCCGTGGGTGTGGTCTACAACTTCTCGCGCATCGCACTGTCGGAACAGGGGCGCGAGCTTGCGAGCCTGCGGGTCCTGGGCTTCACCAATGCCGAGGTCTCGGGCGTGCTCTTCGGCGAGCTTGGCACCGTGGTCCTTCTGGCGCAGCCCCTGGGCTGGGCCATTGGCTACGGGATCGCGGCGGCGATGGCGGCGGCGTTCTCTTCGGACCTTTACCGCGTGCCCTTCGTCGTCCAGCGCGACGTCTATGCCATCGCAAGCCTTGTCGTCTGCGCCGCCGCCCTGATCTCGGCCTTCCTGATCCGGGGCCGGATCAACAATCTCGACATGATCGAAGTCCTGAAGACACGGGAGTAGCCCCATGCGCCGCCTCATCCCTATCGCTGCCGCCCTTGCCGTGCTGGCTTTCCTGGTCTGGGCCTTCCTGCCCCGCCCGGTGGAGATGGAACTGGCCGAGGTGGCTCTGCGCCCGCTGGAAGTGGCGGTCGAGGAAGAGGGCGAGGCCCGCATCCGCGAGGTCTTCACCGTGTCGGCCACCATCGCGGGCAAGTTGCAGCGCATCGGGTTGCACGCAGGCGACGAGATCACCGAGGGCCAGCCCGTCGCCAGCATCGGGTCGGCGGCCCCGGTGCTCCTGGACAGCCGGTCGCGGGCGGTGGCCGAGGCGACGGCGGCCGCGGCGCAGGCGGCGACGGATCTGGGGCGGGCGCAGCTGGAGCAGGCGCAGGCGACGCTGGACTTCATGACTGCCGAGGCGGCGCGTGCAAAGGAGCTGAACCGCAAGGGCACCCTGTCGCAGCGCGCCTATGACAACGCGATCCGAGAGGAACGGACGGCGCGGGCGGCGGTGTCAAGCGCGGTGGCGAACCTGGCCGTGCGGGAAAAGGAACTGGAAAGTGCGCTGGCCGTGCTTCGGTCGGACACCGGCAACGGCGCGTCCTGCTGCGTCGAGATCCTGGCGCCGGTCTCGGGCAAGGTCCTGCGGGTGCTTACCGAAAGCGAGCAGGTGGTGCAGCCCGGCACGCCGATCCTGGAACTGGGCGATCCGGGCAACCTGGAGATCGTCGTGGACCTTCTGTCCCGCGACGCGGTGCGGGTGGCCGAAGGGGCGGTGGCGACGGTCAGCGGCTGGGGCGGTCCCCCGGTGGCGGCGGTGGTGGACCGGGTGGAGCCCTCGGCGGTGACGCGCGTCTCGGCCCTGGGGATCGACGAACAGCGCGTGACGGTGGTGCTGCGGCTGACCGGTCCGGCCGAGGAGTGGCAGGGTCTGGGCCACGGCTTCCGGGTCATCGCCCGCATCGCGCTCTGGCGCGAGGAGGCGGTGCTGACGATCCCGGTGGGCGCGCTGTTCCGCGACGGATCGAACTGGGCAACCTATGTCCTGCGCGACGGACGGGCGGCGTTGCAGCACATCACGCTTGGGGAACGGAACGAGGATCACGCGCAGGTGCTGGAGGGGCTGGCTGAGGGGGACCGGGTGATCCTGCATCCGTCGGATCAGGTGGAACCGGGGGTCAGCCTGGCGGCGCTGCCAGGCTAGAGCATCGACCAGAGCGCGGCGAGACCCGCGACGACGAAGACCGCGCCGGCGCCGAAGACATAGCCCATGTAGTCCTGCAGGATCCCGCCCCGCTGGGCCGGGACGTGCCGGGTCAGGGGGCGCGTCTTGGGGGTCGGCGGTTCCTCTGTCGCCGCGCGGGGCAGGGGGCCGCCCGCTTCGATGATGCCGATCCAGTCGAGCCAGTCCTGCGCCGACTGGATGCGGTCGCGCGGCATGACGCGGACGGCCTTGTCGATCAGTTCCAGGAATCCCGGCGGATAGCCCGCGAAGCGGCCTGCAAGCGGCACATAGGGGTCTGGCTCGCCCTCGGCGACTCGGGCCAGGCGGCGCTGGCTTTCCGGCGGGGCCTCGCCCGTGATGACATGGTAGAAGGTCGCACCCAGGGAATAGAGATCGCTGGCCGGGCTTTGTTCGGCACCGGTCAGGTAGAATTCCTGCGGCGAGTAGCCTTCCTTGATGACGCGGCGGCCGGTCAGGATGCGGGTCGCGCGGGCGACCTGTTCGCTTGCCGCGCCGAAGTCGATCAGGATCGGATTGCCGCTCTTGTCCACCAGGATGTTGTCGGGGCTGATGTCGCGGTGCAGGATGCCGACCTGGTGGATGAAGTCCACCGCGCCAAGCATCTTCTTCAGCATCGCCACGATCTGGTCGGGCGTGAACGCCTGGTCGGTCGAATCCAGGATATCGTGCAGGTCGCGCCCGTCGACGAAATCGATCGCCATGTAGGCGGTGTCATTGTCCTCGAACACCTGGTGGACACCGACGATGTTCGGGTGGACCAGCCGGGCAAGGCTTTTCGCCTCGGCCAGGAAGCTCTCGACGAAGCCGCGGAAGTCTTCCTGATGCTTGCGCGACCGGGCGCGAACGACACTGGTCGACCGGCGGCAGAGCGCGTTCGGAAAGCACTCCTTGATGACCACGGTCCGGTCGAGGCTGTCCTTGGCCAGGTAGGTGATCCCGAAACCGCCCGAATTCAGGAAGCCGATGATGGTATAGTGCCCGCCCAGAAGCTTGGTGCCCGGTTTGAGGTCGTCCGCAAAGGCGTCGGGGTCGACGCGGCCCAACTCTGCCTCGAGCTGATTGCTGATCTGTGTCCGCCCCTGCGCCACGTCTCATCCCACCGTCTGGTCACTTGTCACCACGACACCGTTGCGCGGCCCTGCAACGGTCATACTTGTCAAACCGGGTTTCCCCCGGGTTAATCCGCGCCGGACGCATCCCGGCGGACCTTCCCTGCGGACAGTGTAAGGCGTCAATGCCCGCCCGCGCAAACCTGCTGCAAGCGCCGGAGCGTTCCGCCCGTCGCAACTTTGCGCATGGTGCCCGCCAGATTGGCCCGGGCGCCTGGTCTAACAAATTGATTTCAAATGCATTGAATCCACTCTGCGCAAAATTGCACAGCCGGCGCCGTCCCCCGCACTGTGATAAAAACACCAGTGATACCAGTGGGATGCGCCGTGGTATTGCCTTATTTCAACCTAGGTCTCCCCCGAGGGGACGCAGCGAAAAGGCTTTTTCAACCCTGGGTAGATAATCGCATGTGCGCAAAATCACCCTGACCGATTCGCGCCCTCATCCGGGTTGCCAGGGCTCTGCGGCCCGTCCTGGGCGCAGGATCTGGAAGCTTTGCGCGGGAAGGGTCTGCCAGTCCCCAGCGGTGCCGTCGGGCCAGATGACGCGAAGCTCGGCCTCTGCGGCGGCGCCCAGGCCGAAATGCAGCCAGCCGACCGAGCCCGAGACATGTCCCCCGCCCGAGGCGATCTCGTGCCGTTCGACCTTGTCGCCACGGCGGATCTCGATCACCGAGCCGATGGCGTCGCGGTTCGGGCCGTCCTGCTGCAGGCGGACCTGAACCCATCCGCCCGCAGCGGCACCTGTCTGCCTCCAGATCTGTGCGGGTTCCCAGCGGTTCACCACCACAAGGTCGAGAAGCCCGTCGAGGTTGAAGTCCACCACCTGCGCGCCCCGCGCGATGCCAAAGCTTGCCACGCCTGCTCGGTCACCCGCTTCCACGAACACCCCGTCGGGCTGGCCCAGAAGCAGGTTGTTCGGGTCCTTCTCGGCGAAATCCGGCATCTTCGCCACGTTGCCTTTGGCAACAAACAGGTCCAAAATCCCGTCATTGTTCACATCCGCGAATTGCGGATGCCAGGCGGTCGAGGGTTTGAGGTCCCCCCCGGTATAGGGCCGGTGCGCAGTGATCCCGGATTTGAACGCGATGTCGGCATAGTCGGGCAGGCCGGTGGCCGGGTCCTTCAGGACCTGGAGCTTGTTGTCGGCCATCGAGGTCAGGTAGTAGTCCGGGTAGCCGTCCAGGGTCACGTCGGCGCTCGCGATCCCCATCCCCCAGATCCGCAGCCGTTTCCAGCCGTCGTCCTTTTCGGTGTAAAGCCGGGGCGGCTGGCCGGGCTCCAGATGCCACATCTGCTCTTGCCCGCCCTTGTAGTATTCGCGGTCGTTCGACACCCGCAGGGACGGCGTGCCCGACCGGTTCCAGTCGGTGAAGAGCATCGACAGCGCGCAGAAGGATGGCGTGAGCGGGATCGGCGGCGCGAAGCCTTCGCCCGCAGGCCGGTGCAGCCAGTTGTCTGTGCAGGAGCCCCAGGGGAAGGCTTCTTCCTTGCGGTCGACGTAATTGCCGATGGCCAGCGTGGGCCAGGTCTGCCCGCGTTCCCAGGTCGCGGCGAAGGCGGTCGACCAGGCGTCGCCGCCGTCGAAACCCCAGGCCGCGGTCGCGTCCTCGAACCGGCACTGGCCCAGCCCGCGCAGAAGCCGGTTCTCGCCCAGCCGCAGGACGACGAGGTCCAGAATGCCGTCGCTGTCGATGTCCAGAGGATAGGCGCCGAGGACGGCGTCCAGCTCGACCGCATCGGTCTTCTGAAAGGCCAGCGCCCCGCCCAGCGGGCTGCGGTTCAGATAAAGCGCCGACGGCCTTTCGCCGCCCGACAGGAAAAGTTCGGGGAACCCGTCGCCGGAACAGTCGAAGGTCGCGGCCCCGCCTCCGACCATGTATTCCCACTCGCCGTCGAACACGGTGTCGATGCCGGAGGTTGCGGTTTCCTCGGTGAAGGTCGGCACCACAGGCTCGGCGCAGACGGGGGCCGCAAGCGCCAGGGTCAGGACAAGCGCGCGCATCAGGCTTCGGTCTTCAGCTGGGCGGCCACGGCACCGATGGCCCGGCCCTGGGCAAGGCCTGCCTCGTTCCCGAAACGGAAGTGGATGCCGCCGTAAAGGCGTGAGATCGCGGCCTCTTCCGCCGCCGCCGCAAAGGAGGGGAAGCTGCGGACGGGCAGCCCCTCATCCTCATGCGTGGCATCGTCAAAGGCGAAGTTGTCGCCGAAGATCGCGGTCAACACGGTCGAGGCCGCGCCCGACTGCGTCGAATGGCCCGAGGTGTATTCGGGGAAGGGCGGCGTGATCAGCAAAGGCTCCCAGGCCTTGTCGATGTGGCGCTTGATGTAGGTTACGGGGCGGAGAAGGTTGTATTTGAACTTCGTGGACCAGCAGGACACGAAGGCATCCGACTGCGCGCAGCCAAGCTTCGCGAGCGTGGCCGAGATCACCTCGACCGGCAGCGCATCGCGGTCGGCGATCTGCATGACGATGGAGATCCAGTGCCCGGCCGGGGTGGGGGTCAGCATCGCGTCATCCGACCAGAAGCGGGCGATCAGCTTCTGCTCGTCGGTCAGGGCCTTGCCCACGTCGTGCACTTCCTGGGCAAAGCCGTGGAAGGCCGATCCCGGCGCTTCGTCATAGGCCGGAGGCGCGGGGGCATCCATCGCGGCCATGTCCTTGACAGCAAAGGGCCGCAGCACGCCCCAGCCGGGCAGAAGCGGCGCCTGCTGCAGCCGGATCGCGCTGGTCGGGACCCAGTCCTGCGGGCGGGTGCCGGGCGTGTAGTCCATCGGGAAGCCCAGGTTCTCGATCACCGCGCCGCCGTCCCTGGAGGCCCAGTCGAGGATATGCGCCGCCACCGCCTGGCCATGCGCGACGCTGCGGCTCACCACGTCTTCGGCCATGCCTTCGCTCGCGGTGCGGCCCATGATTTCGCCCAGCTTCTGCATCGCACGTTGGCCGGTGGGACCGGTGTTGGCGAAAAGCCCGTTCACCGCGGCGTTCAGCGCGGCGTGAAGGACGCAAGGCTCATCAAACTCGCCCTCGCCGCGGGCGGGAAGGGGGGTCAGGTCGGTGAGCTGCCCCGCAAGGCTGCGCAAGGCGGGGTTGCCGGTGGCCAGCGCCTCATGCGCGGTGACGCCGATGTAGCCGAAGGCGCGGGCGGCCACGGGGGGCATGTAGGTCGCGGTGTGGCGGACCAGTTCCAGGATCAGCTTGTGCCAAGTCAGAAGCACCTCGCGCGAGACATCGGCGCGGGGCGCGGCCAGGGCGGGCTTCAGGGAAAGCGCGAACGGCGCGGCAACGGTGAACCCAAGAACCTGGCGGCGGTGAAATGGCATGGCGTTCCTCCAATGCCCGCGTTTCTGTCATGCGCTAACAGATCGCGCAAATCCTTTCAGTACCGCCCGGTGATCCAGTTCCCAACCGCCGCAAGCTTCGACGGCCCCGCGCCGGGCCGGTCCTCGCGCCGGTCGGCGGCGTTAAGGAGGGCATACATCCCGTGGACCCCCAGCCAGCGGAAGGGCTCCGGCTCCCAGTCCTTCACGCGGCGGTTGACCCAGGGCAGGTGGACAAGGTCGGTGTCCCGTCCAAGCGCAAGGTCCGCCAGCGTCCGCCCCGCGAGGTTCGAGGTCGAGACGCCGACCCCCACATAGCCCCCCGCCCAGCCGATCCCGGTCTTGGGGTCGAGGCCCACGGTCGCGCACCAGTCGCGCGGCACACCCAGGACGCCGCACCAGGCATGGTCGATCTTCGCCTTTGCGGCTGCCGGGAAGTGCCGGTGCAGGATGGCGGTTAGCCGCCGGATCGTCTCCTGGTCTGGCGCGCCGTTGGTGTCGAGGTTGGACCCGAACCGGTAGGGCACCCCCCGCGCGCCGACGGTGATGCGGCCTTCCCGTGTGCGCTGGCAGTAGCAATAGGCATTTGCGAAATCGCCAAGGATTTCATGGCCCTGCCAGCCGATCTGGTCCCAGACATCCGGCGGCAGGGGTTCCGTCGCGATCTGGGCGGAGTTCATCGGCAGCCACTCCCGCTTGCGCCCCGGCAGCCCCGCCGTGAAGCCTTCCGTGCAGCGCAGGATGACCGGCGCCTGCACCGTGCCGTGGTCGGTCGTCACCACGCCGGGCTCATAGCCGGTGACCGTCGTCCCCTCGACGATCCGGACCCCCAGCCGCTCCACCGCCTTGGCGAGCCCGCGGACCAGCTTCGCCGGCTGGATGCGCGCCACGTTGGTCACCACCATCGCCCCCAGCGCGCCGGGGATGCGGATGCGGTCCGCCAGGTCGCGGGCGGACATCTCGAACACCCGGTCCTCCTCGCCCCAGAAGCGGCGATGCCGGACCTCGGCCTGCATCCGGCCGACCTGCGACGGCTTCGTGGCTACCATCAGCTCGTCCGTACGGTGGATGTCGGCGTCGATCGCCTCGGCCCCGGCCACGCGGATCACCTCGTCCACCGTGCCGTTCATCGCCTCGACCATCGCGCGGACGGCGTGCTCCGACGAGGTCTCAAGGTACCGCGCATGATTCCAGGCGAAGCCGCCCGTCAGCCAGCCGCCGTTCCGACCCGAGGCGCCGAAGCCTGCAAAGTCCTTCTCTATCACCAGCACGTCCAGCGCGGGCATCGCCTGCTTCAGGTAATAGGCCGTCCAAAGCCCGGTATAGCCCGCGCCGATGATCGCCACATCCGCCGTCCGGTCGCCCTCCAGGGCTGCGCGACGGTAGGGCAGGCCGATGTCGGCATACCAGAACGAGACGTCTCCGATCCGCATGGTTCCCCCCGTTTTCCGGCCAAGGGGCCACAGGCCAGACGGCTTTTCAAGGCCGAATGCCGGTTGCCAAGGCCGCTTCCCCCGCCGATGCTGCCGGAAAACCACGAGGCGAGAGATGCAGGGCTTCTTCATCCCTGGCCCCTACGACGACGGCGATCCGGTCACCGGGCATTATTACGAGACAGCCTCCGCCGACCCGACCCGCCCGCAGGTCTGGGGTTACACCGCTGCACTCTCCTACCGACCGGGCGAAACCCTCCGCCTCCACGCCATGTCCTCGGCGCCGGAGGCCCGCCTGACCATCGCCCGCGACGGCCTCAGGCCCAACATACTCCTCGACACGACCATCCCCACTCGCTTCGCGCCCACGCCGCCCGACTGCTCGGTGAAAGGCTGCGGCTGGCCCAAGGCCTTCGAGCACGAGATCCCGTCCCACTGGCCCTCTGGCGTCTACACCGTCACCCTCGCCATCGACGGCCACAGCTCCCAAGGCCTCTTCGTCCTGAAACCCGCCCAGCCCGCCGCGAAGCTGGCCCTGATCCTCGCCACTGGAACCTGGTGCGCCTACAACGACTGGGGCGGGTCGAACCATTACCAGGGTCTCACCGGTCCCACGGGCGGGGACTTCGCCGCCGAGGTCAGCCTCCTCCGCCCCTGGGCCAAAGGCTTCGTCCGCTGGCCCGAGGATGCCCCACGCATCCCGCACGCTTCACCTTTGCTGACCCGCCCGCGCTATCCGCACATGAACTACGCCCGCGCGAACGGCATCTCGAAGAAATACGCCTCCTCCGGCTGGGCAGCCTTCGAGCGCCCCTTCGTGCTTTGGGCCGAGGATCAGGGCATCGCACTTGACTACCTGACCCAGCACGACCTCCACGCCGACCCGGATCTCCTGACGGGCTACCGCCGGGCCGTGATCGTCGGCCACGACGAATACTGGACCTGGGAGATGCGCGACTACCTCGACGCCTGGGTGGACGCCGGCGGCCAACTCGCTCGCTTCGGCGGCAACTTCTTCTGGCAGACCCGGCTCTCCGACGACCTCCTGACCCAGACCTGCCACAAGTCCCGCGCCGAGGCCGAGGATCCGCTTGCCGCCACTGACCGCATCACCAGCTACTGGGACCACCCGCGCGCCCGCCGCCCCGCCGTGGCGACGATGGGCCTGACCGGGTCGATGGGCGTCTATGCCGGGTGGAGCCGCTGCGCCGCCCACGGTTCCGGCGGCTTCACGCTATACCGCCCCGACCACTGGTCAATGGCCGGGACGGGGCTTGGCTACGGCGATGTCCTTGGCGCGCAATCGAAAATCTTCGGGTATGAGGTCGACGGGATCGACTATGAAATCCGCAAGGGCCTGCCATACCCCGCGCCGGATACCGGGCTGGAAGGCGACCTCACCATCGTCGCGCTCTCCCCCGCCACCACGCTCGCCCATCACACCGGGCGGCACGACATGGACTATTTTATCGGCACGCTCGACGCCGAGGAGGTCGCCCAGACCATCTACGGTGCCGTCACGCCCGACACGCTGGGCCTCGCCAGCCGCGGCAACGGCTGCATGGCCGAATACCGGCGGGGCAGTGGGGCCGTGTTCAACGCCGCTTCCTGCGAATGGGTGGCGGGCCTGATCGCCCGGGAACGCCCGGTCGAGGTGGTGACCCGCAATGTCCTCCTGGGCGACTGGCACTGACCAAGCCCCTTTCCCCGCGCGCCCCCATCGGCTAGGCCTTCGCCCATGTTGAGCACGTCCAATCTGGCAGTCGCGCGCGGCGGGGTTACGGTCCTGCAGGGGCTGACCTTTGCCCTGATGCCCGGCCAGGCGCTGATCCTGCGCGGACCGAACGGGTCGGGGAAGACGACGCTCCTGCGGACGCTGGCCGGTTTGCAACCCCCGGCCGAGGGCACCTACCAGCTGCCCCCCGATAGCGTTGCCTATGCCGCCCATGCCGACGGGTTGAAATCCACCCTCACAGTCACCGAAAACCTGAGCTTCTGGTCGCAAATCTACGGCGGCCCCGCCATCGACCACGCGCTCACCGCTCTCAACCTCACCCAACTCACCCGTCGCCGCGCCGGGGAACTGTCGGCGGGGCAAAAGCGCCGCCTCGGCCTCGCGCGCCTTTTGGTGACCGGCCGCCCCATCTGGCTCCTCGACGAACCCACCGTCAGCCTCGACGTAGCCTCCGTCGCGCTTTTCGCCGAAGTTGTCCGGGCGCATCTGGCCAAGGGCGGTCTCGCCGTCATCGCCACCCATGTCGACCTCGGCCTGCCCGAGGCCACCACCCTCGACCTCGAACCCTTCCGTGCCCGGGTGATCCAGAGCACCGGCTTCGACGAGGCTTTCGCATGAAGGCCCTCCTCCTCCGCGACCTGCGCCTCGCCTTCCGCTCCGGCGGGGGCTTCGGGCTGGGCCTCGCCTTCTTCTTAATCCTCTCTGTCCTCGTCCCCCTCGGCGTCGGCCCAGAGGGCGGGACGCTCGCCCGCATCGCCCCGGGCATCCTCTGGGTCGGCGCTCTCCTCGCCTGCCTCCTCTCCCTAGACCGCATCTTCGCGCTGGACCATGAGGACGGCTCGCTCGACCTCCTCGCCACCGCCCCGATCCCCTTGGAGGCCGTGGTCGCCCTCAAGGCGCTCGCCCACTGGATCGTCACCGGCCTGCCGCTGACCCTGATTGCCCCCGGCCTTGCGATCTTCCTGAACCTGCCCCCCGCCGGCTACCCCTGGCTGGTCCTGAGCCTCCTCCTCGGCACCCCGGCACTGTCGATCATCGGTGCCTTCGGCGCGGCGATCACCGTCGGCCTCCGCCGGGGCGGCCTCCTCCTCAGCCTCCTCGTCCTGCCGCTTTACGTCCCCACCCTGATCTTCGGGGGCGAGGTCGTCCGCCGGGGGGCCGAGGGCATGGCGCTGGCGACCCCCCTGGCGCTGTTGGCGGCGATCAGCCTCGGCGCGGCGGCGCTTCTTCCCTTCGCGGCCGCCAGCGCGATCCGCGTCAATTTGCGCTAGGGTCTCGCGCGATGGTGTGTTGAGCGGGAAACGGGAACAGGATAGGCGAACGCGCATGTCGATCTGGGAATATGCGAACCCGAAGAAGTTCATGGCCACCTCGGCCTGGATGCTCCCCTGGGCGGTGGGGCTGACGGTGATCCTCCTGATGGTGGGCCTCGTCTGGGGCTTCTTCTTCACGCCCGACGACTACAAGCAAGGGTCGACCGTCAAGATCATCTACCTGCATGTCCCGTCCGCGATGATGGCGATCAATGCCTGGGTGATGATGCTGGTGACCTCGCTCATCTGGATCATCCGCCGCCACCACGTCAGTGCGCTCGCCGCCAAGGCCGCAGCCCCCGTGGGCCTGACCTTCACCCTGATTGCGCTGGTCACCGGCGCGCTTTGGGGCCAGCCGATGTGGGGCACCTGGTGGGCCTGGGACCCGCGGCTGACCTCGTTCCTGATCCTGACCCTGTTCTACTTCGGCTACATCGCGCTTTGGGCGGCGATCGAGGACCCCGATACCGCGGCCGACCTGACCTCGATCCTCTGCCTGGTGGGGTCGGTCTTCGCGCTCCTGTCCCGCTACGCGGTCAACTTCTGGAACCAGGGGCTGCACCAGGGGGCCTCGCTGTCTCTGGACAAGGAAGAGAACGTTTCTGACGTCTTCTGGGTCCCGCTCCTGGTCTGCATCGCTGGCTTCGTGCTGCTGTTCGTGACGATGGTCCTCCTCCGGACACGGACCGAGATCCGGGCCCGGCGGCTGAAGGCTCTGTTGGCGCGGGAGAGGGTGGCGTGATGCCGGATCTGGGGAAATACGCCTTCGCGGTGCTGGGGTCCTATGCGGCCACGGCGGTGCTGATCGTGGCGCTGGTGGGGCTGACGCTGTGGCAGTCGGCCCGGATGAAACGCGCGCTGGCCGAGGTCGAGGCGCGGCAGGGGAAGTCGGATGGCTAGATGGCTGATGGTGCTGCCCCCGGTCCTGTTCGCGGGGCTGGCGGGGCTTTTCTACGCAGGCATGTACCGCGAGAACCCGGGCGAGCTGCAGTCGGTCTTCGTCGGGCGGGCCGCCCCGGTCCTGCCGACCACGACGCTGCCGGGCATCCCGGGGCTGACCGACGCCGACCTGCGGACGGGGGAGGTGACGGTGGTCAACTTCTGGGCCACCTGGTGCCCGCCCTGCCGGGCCGAGCATCCGATCCTTCTGGAGATGGCCGGAAAGGGCATCCGGGTCGCTGGTGTCAACATCATGGATGACGATGCCAAGGCGGTGGAATACCTGGCCGAGGAAGGCAACCCCTTCATCGGCGTCGCGACCGATCCGAACGGGCGGAACCGGGTGGAATGGGGGGTGACCGCCCCACCCGAGACCTTCATCGTCGGCGGGGACGGGACCGTGTTGTTCCGCTTCGTGGGACCTCTGGTCGGGACGGATTACGAGACCCGTTTCATCCCGGAGCTGGAGAAGGCGCTGGCCGGCGGGTCGTGAGTGTCCACGGTGGACAAGCTCTGATGGTCTATAGATTCCAAGGGTTTGGCCTCGGACGTTAGGCCTTTCTTAATCTGCTTCGGATGGTGGGCCAACCCCGCGCGAAGGAGCGCGGGAACGGCCCACCCTACGGGGCGTAGCGCGTCAGAACAGTGCAAGCGCGACGACAAAGGCCAGCGCGGCGAGGAGCGTGAGATCGACGGGCGCCGGGAGGGGCAAGGCGCGGGTGCTGGAGCGGGACATCTGCATCAGCTGGTCCTGAGGGCGAAGCGGCGGGAAGCGGTCGGACATGGGTCAAGCCTTCTGGCTGTTGGATATGGCCAGACTGCGCGCAAAGATCGGAACAAAAAGTGAAGGCCCGGGGGTTGCCCGGGCCCTCCTTGGAAACAATCGGTTTCCGAAATCAGGACGCCGCGAGGTTCCGCAGCACGTAGTGCAAGACGCCCCCGTTCTCGACGTATTCGATCTCGATGGCGGTATCGATCCGGCACTTGAGCTGGATCACCTTCTCGGTCCCGTCGGCGTAGCGGATGGTGCAGGGGACGGTGCTGAGGGGTTTCAGCCCGCCCTCCAGCCCGCCGATGCTGACCACCTCGTCCCCCTTCAGGCCGAGGGTCTTGCGGTTCTCGCCGGGCATGAACTCGAACGGGATGACGCCCATGCCGACGAGGTTCGACCGGTGGATGCGCTCGAAGGACTCGGCGATCACGGCCTTGACGCCCAGAAGCGCGGTGCCCTTGGCCGCCCAGTCGCGCGAGGAGCCCGCGCCGTATTCGATGCCGCCGAAGATCACCAGCGGCGTGCCCTGCGCCTGGTAGGCCATCGAGGCGTCGTAGATCGAGGTCTGCTGCCCGTCCGGCCCCTTGGTGTAGCCGCCTTCGACGCCATCCAGCATCTCGTTCTTGATGCGGATATTGGCGAAGGTGCCGCGCATCATCACTTCATGGTTGCCGCGCCGGGCGCCGTAGGAGTTGAACTCGCTGACCGGAACTTGCCGTTCCGTCAGGTACTTGCCGGCCGGAGTTGAAGCCTTGAATGAACCGGCAGGGGAGATGTGGTCGGTGGTGATCATGTCGCCCAGAAGCGCCAGCACCCGCGCGCCGGTGATGTTCTTGATCACGCCCGGCGTCGCCGACATGCCCTGGAAGTAGGGCGGGTTCTGGATGTAGGTCGAGGTCGGCGGCCAGTCGTAGACCTCGCTATCGGTGATCTGCACGCCCTGCCACTTGGCATCGCCCTTGAACACGTCGGCGTATTTCTTCTGGAAGTCTTCGCGCGTGACGACCGCGTGGACGATGTCGGCGATTTCCTTGTTCGTGGGCCAAATGTCCTTGAGGTAGACCGGCTGGCCGTTCGACCCGGTGCCCAGGGGTTCGGTGGTCAGGTCGATGTTCATGTCCCCGGCCAGCGCATAGGCCACGACCAGGGGCGGCGAGGCGAGGTAGTTGGCTCGGACGTCGGGCGAGATGCGGCCCTCGAAGTTGCGGTTGCCCGACAGGACGGCGGCGGCCACGAGGTCACCCTCGTTGATCGCTTTGGAGATCTCGGGCTGCAGCGGGCCGGAGTTGCCGATGCAGGTGGTGCAGCCGTAGCCCACCAGGTTGAAGCCCACGGCGTCGAGGTCCTCCTGCAGGCCGGCGGCGTTCAGGTATTCCGACACGACCTGGGACCCGGGGGCGAGCGAGGTCTTCACCCAGGGCTCGCGGTTCAGACCCAGGGCACGGGCCTTCCGCGCGACGAGGCCCGCGCCGATCAGCACGTAGGGGTTCGAGGTGTTGGTGCAGGAGGTGATCGAGGCGATCACGACCTTGCCCGACGACAGCTTGTAGTCCTGGCCTTCCACGGCGACTTCCACGCCCTGCGGGCGCTTGAAGCTGGCGTCCATCTCCTTGGCAAAGCTGGATTTTGCCTCGGTCAGCGGCAGGTAGTCCTGCGGGCGCTTCGGGCCCGAGATCGCCGGGACGATGGTCGACATGTCGAGATGCAGCGTCGAGGTGTAGATCGGATCATAGTCCGGCCCCCGCCACATGCCGTTCGCCTTGGCATAGGCCTCGACCAGCGCGATGCGGGCGGTGTCGCGGCCCGTCATGTGCATGTAGCGCAGCGTCTCGTCGTCGATCGGGAAGAAGCCGCAGGTGGCACCATATTCCGGTGCCATGTTGGCGATGGTCGCGCGGTCGGCGAGGGGGAGGTGGTCGAGGCCCTCGCCGTAGAATTCGACGAATTTGTTCACCACGCCGTGCTTGCGCAGCATCTGGACGACCTTCAGGACGAGGTCGGTGGCCGTGGTGCCTTCGCGCATGGCGCCGGTCAGCTTGAAGCCCACGACCTCGGGGATCAGCATCGACACGGGCTGGCCCAGCATCGCCGCCTCCGCCTCGATCCCGCCGACGCCCCAGCCGAGGACGGCGAGGCCGTTGACCATGGTCGTATGCGAGTCGGTACCGACAAGGGTGTCGGGGTAGGCCACGAGGTTGCCGTCCTGGTCGGTGTCGGTCCAGACGGTCTGGGCCAGGTATTCCAGGTTCACCTGGTGGCAGATGCCGGTGCCGGGGGGCACGACGCGGAAGTTGTTGAAGGCGTTCTGGCCCCATTTCAGGAAGACGTAACGCTCCATGTTCCGCTCGTATTCGCGGTCCACGTTCATCTGGAAGGCGCGGGGGTGGCCGAATTCGTCGATCATCACCGAGTGGTCGATCACCAGGTCGACGGGGACCAGCGGGTTGATCTTCGCGGCCGAGCCCTTCAGGCCCTTGATGCCGTCGCGCATCGCGGCCAGGTCCACGACGGCCGGCACGCCGGTGAAGTCCTGCATCAGCACGCGGGCGGGGCGGTAGGCGATCTCGATCGGGTTCTGGCCCTTCTGCTTGCCCCAGGTCGAGAAGGCCTTGATGTCGTCGACGGTGACGGTCTTGGCATCCTCGAACCGCAGCATGTTCTCCAGCACCACCTTCAGCGAGGCAGGGAGGCGCGAGAACTCACCCAGTCCGGCCTCTTCGGCGGCGGGGATGGAATAGTAGTGGACCGTCTGGCCCCCGGCAGTCAGGGTCTTGCGGGTCTTCGACAGGTCGTGTCCAACGGTGACGGTCATCTATGGCTCCTTCGGAAGGCGGCTGGCCCGGCTTGTATACCATTGTATGCCGAATATCCAGCCCCGGTTTGCGGCTTTCCTACAGCATATGACAGGTCTCTCGCAAAACCTTGATTGGCTCGCGCCACCGCGGCTTCCTATAACGAGGCGGGGATAAAGGATCAGGATAGGAACCATGCGACATTTCGTCAGCGCCGCTTGCGGGTTGTGGCTTGCGGCCGTGGCGCAGGTCCAGGCCGAGCCGGTGGTGGTGGTCGAGCTTTACACGTCGCAAGGCTGTTCCTCCTGTCCGCCGGCGGATGAGTTCGTGTCGATGCTGGCCGCGAATCCTCAGATTCTGCCCCTGGCGCTGCATGTCGACTATTGGGACTACATTGGCTGGGCCGACAAGTTCGCGCATCCGAAGTTCACCGACCGCCAGCGCGCCTATGCCAAGGCGGTGGGGTCGCGGACGATCTACACGCCGCAGCTGATCATCGGCGGGGCCGACCGGATCGAGGGCTTCGCGCCCGAGGAGACGGCGGAACGGCTGCGGGCGCATCTGGAAGCGGGGACGCCGGTGCGGCTGACCGTCACGCGCGAGGGGGACAAGCTGGTGATCCGGGCCGACGCCGATCCGCCGCTGGACGAACCCGTGCGGGTGCAGCTTGTCCGCTACAAGCCCGAAGAGACGGTGACGATCGAGCGGGGCGAGAATGCCGGCAAGACGGTCACCTACACCAACATCGTGACCTCGTGGGAGCGGATCGGCGACTGGTCGGGCCGCGAACCCCTGGAACTGACGGCGCCCTTCCCGGGCGACGAGCCGGGCGCGGTGATCGTCCAGCACGAGGGGCCGGCGGCGATCCTGGCGGCGGCGCGCGTCGATTGACCTGGGGTAGGGTGGGCGATACCGCTCACCTTACGACTGCGATCCCTTCCAGCGCCGGTGGATCCAGAACCACTGCCCGGGCTGCGCGAGGACCCGCGCCTCGAGCGCCTTCGTCACCGCGCCCATCATCGTCTCCGGGTCGCTGTGCGGCACGGGCGCGTCGAGCTCGACCCGGAAGCCCAGGCCGTCCGGCTGGCGGATGGCGAAGAAGGGGATGAGGTCGGCCTTGAACCGCAGCGCAAGTTCCGCCGCCGACAGCGCGGTGCGTGCCGGCTGGCCCAGGAAGTCCAGCGGCGGGGCGCGGGACACGTCCTGATCGAAGAGCAGCACCAACTGCCCGCCCGCCTTCAGGTGGCGCACGAAACCCGCCGTTCCGGCGCGACCCTGCGGGAAGACCGGGCCGCCGAAGGCCTCCATCGTGCGGACGTAATGCGCGTTGAAATAGCGGTTCGACAGGTTGCGGTAGAGCCCGCCGATCTGGAACCCGCGCGCAACGAGGGCGGCCCGCGCCGCTTCGTAATTGCCGAAATGCCCGGACACCAGGATCACCGGCCGCTTCGCCTGCTGTGCGGCCTTGAGTGCCGCGTAGCCCGGCCCGGTCGGCTCGACCCCCGAGGCGCGCCTGGTGAAGGCGCGGGTGGAGTAGTTCTCGATCAGCGTCCGCCCGGCGTTGTCGAGCGAGGCTGCGGCGATTGCCTCCCGCTCGGCCAGCGGGCGGTCCGGCCAGACCAGCGCCAGGTTCTCCAGCGCGCGGTCGCGGTAGCCCGCGAACGGGCCGATCACGCGGCGCATCATCCAGCCCATCAGACCGACCCGCCAGGCATAGGGCAGGGCGAGCGCGATGCCGATCAGCCCGCGCGCGGCGAGGTTGACCAGGAAATGGTCGGGACGGAAGGGGGGCTCGGCGTCGTCTGACATGCTGCCTACACTTCGCCGGTCCCGCGCGGGGCCCGGTTTTCTCGATGCCAGACATAAAGTCCCGCCCCCACGATCACAAGCGCACCGATCACGGTCCAACGGTCGGGCCATTGGTCGTAAAGCACCGCGCCCCAGAAGGTCGCGAAGACGATCCCGAGATAGGCGAAGGGCGCCACGACCGAGGCTTCGGTGATGGAAAAGCTGCGGATGATGCAGAGCTGCGCCCCGGTCCCCAGGCAGGCGATGAGGCCGAACTTCCACAGATCGCCGGTCGCCACCGGCTCCCACACGAAAGGGAGCGCAAGGCCCGCGACGATGGTCCCGAAAAGGGCCGCATAGACCATCGAGGCCCAGACGCTTTCCTGCGCGCCGATCTTGCGGGTCAGAAGCGCCGAGGTCGCGTAAGAGAGCGCGCAGAGAAGCGGCAGGACCGCCCACCAGGTGAAGACCCCCGCGCCGGGCCGGATCACGATCAGCGCGCCGATGAGCGCGACGACGACGCCCGCGATGCGTCTTGGGCCAAGTCTTTCGCCCAGGAACAGCGCCGCGCCAAGGGTGATCAGGACCGGGTTGATGTCGGCGATGGCGGTGGCTTCGGCAAGGCCGATGAAGGGCAGCGACAGGAAGAAGAAGGTCGTCGCACCGAACTGCGAGGCCGAACGCCAGAAGTGCAGCACCGGAAAGCGCGTGCGCAGGACCGCGCCAAGCTGGTGGCGGAGGATCAGAAGGACGAGGAGCAATTGCCCTGCGAAGCGCACCCAGATCACCTGCGGGGCCGGGTAGCGCTCGATCAGTCCCTTGGCGGTGGCATCCATCGCGGTGAAGAGGAAGATCGCGAGGATCATGAGCGCCACGCCGCGCGTGACTTGGGATAAGGGGGCGGCGGACATGGGGCGGTTCTAGTGGGTAGCGCGGGCGGGGACAAGGGTGGCAGGCACAGCTGCCGGGACCCGCAAGACCCCGGCGGGTGGGGAATTCATGGCTTGGAATGTCACATGGTTGTGCGACGATGCCGCCATTCAGGTTCTTCAGGAGATTGCGTCATGAAACATGTCTTGGCTGCAGCATTCGTCTTTTCCGCGGGCGTTGCCCAGGCCGGTGGGCCGGTCGTCGTGGCCGATGATCCGGTGGTCGAGGCCCCGGCGGAGATGGCGTCCGACTTTGACTGGACCGGGGTCTATGCCGGTGTTTCCGTCGTGAGCGGCAGCTTCTCGGATGGCTTCACCGACTATGACACCTCGGGCTACGGCCTTCAGGCAGGCTATCTGCGCGACTTCGGCAAGTGGGTCATCGGCGGAGAGCTGTCCTATTCCAAGGGCGATTACGGCGACCTGGCCCCGGCGTCGGACTGGGACGCAACGCGGCTGAAGCTGATCGGCGGTTACGGCGCGGGGCGGCTGATGCCCTATGCCTTCGTCGGTGCCACCAAATACAACGTCAACCAGGCGACGCCCTACTCGGATACGATGGCGAATTACGGCATCGGCGCCCGCTACGCCTTCGGGGCCAGTGGCAAGGTCGTCGTGGGGCTGGAGTACATGGTCGAGAACAAGACGGCGTTCGACGACAACTTCGACCTCGACAACCGGGAAGTGGCGCTGCGGCTGGACTACCGGTTCTAGACCGACTGCCTTCGCATCCGGCCAGCGTTCGCGGCATGGCCGCGGCCCTTGGCCAAGTCGCCGGGCCGGGCGGGCTATTCCTCCTCCTCCTGGATGAGGGTGATCTCGCCCGAAGTCTCCAGCGTGCGGATCGCGCCGATGATGGCGTTCATCGCCTCTTCGGCGTCCTTGTCCTTGATCTTGCCGCGCGCGCCCATCTCTTCGCGCAGGCCCTGGGCCAGGCGTTGCGATATGTTGGCCAGGATGAACTCGGCCGCCTCTTCCAGTCCGGGCTTGCCCATGGCGGCCGCAAGCGCGGTGACGAGCTGCGGCTGTTCCACGAGGCGGGTGATCTTCGGCGTGTCGCGCGGGTTCAGGCGGGCGGGGATGTGGACGAAAGTGAAGATCGCCTTCCTGACCTCGGCCGCGAAGGCCGCGTCTTCAGCCTCAAGCCCCTGCAGCACTTCATCGCGGGTAAGCGAGGGCGAGACGTTCAGGATCGCGCCGACCCGTTCCACCGGGCCCTGGTCGAAGGCCTTGGGCGGCTGGTTGTCCAGCTCGGCCAGGAGCGCCGCCCCGATGCGGCGGACGGTTTCGGGATCGACGTTGCCGGTCATCGAGACCGCATAGGCCACGCGGCGGGCGCGGTCGCCGGGAAGCTTGCCCAAAAGCTCGGCCGCCTTGCCGACGGGCAACTTCGACAACATGACGGCCCCGACTTCCACCGCTTCGTTCACCAAGATCGGGAGGAGCCGGTCGGGCGGCAGCTGGGTGATCCGCTCCCACGGGTCGATCTTGGAGGAGGTGGAGGACATCCGCCGCAGCCGCTGGGCGGCGGATTGCGAGATATGGCCATCCATCATCGCAAGCGCCCCTTCGATGCCGCCGGGGAAAGCAAGGCCCACGGCTTCAAGCTCGGCGAGGAATTCGCCCACCACCTCGTCCAGAGTGGTGCGATCGACAAGGCGCATGTGCCCCATCTGTTCGGCGAGCGCGGCCTGCATGTGTTCGGGAAGGGATGACAGGGGCAGCGAGGTGCCTTCGGTCAGAAGGTAACGCACGATCACGGCCGCCTTCTGCCGCGGGGTCAGGACCCGCTTCGGAAGCGGCGGGATCGTGGCGATCCGGCGTTCGGGGGTGATCCGGGCCAGGGGCACCATGTCTTGCGGCATCGGGTCCTCATCGATTCGACGAGGTCAGCCTAGGTGCCCCCGGTTAACGGGTGCTTGACCGGATCAGCTGGAGGGGGTCTCGACGCAGGCGCCCTTGGCGGCATCCCAGGTCGTGCCGGCCATGCAGCTGGCGGCGGTCTGTTCCATCTGCTTGCCCGCGCATTGCGCAAAGGCAAAGCCGGGGAGAAGGGCAATCGCCAGGGCGGCGAGGGTCGTCGTCGTCTTCATGGTCGTCCTCCTTTGGGTTCAGTATGTGGTGGTCACTCCGCTGGTAATGGCCTGGGCCAGCGCGGTTTCGGCCCAGGTGCCGCGACCGCCTGCGCCGCGGATGGCGTCAAGCTGGGCCTCGGCCATCTGCATCTCGTCCATCTGGACCAGAAGCTGTCCGTAGTAGCTGCGCGCGAGGATGTTCGCAGGGTCCATCGCGATGGCGCGTTCATAGGCGGCGATGCCTTCCTCGATCCGGCCGGTCTGGCGGAGAAGAAAGCCCCGGTAGGTCATGACGCGGCTCGTCTCGCCCTCGGTCATCGTGGCGAGGATCGCCAGTGCCTCGTCATGCCGGCCGGCATAGGCAAGCTCGCGGACCGCCCCGAAACGCTGGTCGTCATTCAGGCTTGAGTCCTCGGGCTTGATGCAGGCTTCGGTCTTCTCGTCCCAGACCGTGCCTTCCTCGCACTGGGTGGTGGTCTCAGTGGGGGTCGGAGGCTCGCTGTCGTCGCTGCCGGCGGCGCGGGTGGGGGCGGGCGACAGGACGAAGGCCGCGATCGACAGGGTAGCGGCAAGGATCATGCGCATCGGCGGACCTTTCGGCAATTTCCCGAAAGGTAGCATGATTGTCGCCAAGGCAAGAACGGAAAGCGCCGACCGCTCCCCCGGGGCCGATCACGCTTGCGTCAGGTGCCGAAGACGCGGGCGAAGATCGTGTCGACGTGCTTGGTGTGGTAGCCGAGGTCGAACTTCTCTTCGATTTCCGCCGGCGAGAGGGCCGCAGTGACTTCGGGGTCACCCAGAAGCTCGGTCTTGAAATCCGCGCCCTTCTCCCAGACCTTCATCGCGTTGCGCTGCACCAGCCGGTAGCTGTCCTCGCGGCTGACACCGGCCTGGGTCAGCGCCAGAAGCACGCGCTGGGACATGACCAGGCCTTTGAACTTGTTGAGGTTCTTCAGCATGTTCTCGGGGTAGACCACCAGCTTTTCAACGACGCCGGCCAGCCGGTGCAGCGCGAAGTCCAGCGTGATCGTCGTGTCCGGGCCGATCATCCGTTCCACGGAGGAATGCGAGATGTCCCGCTCATGCCACAGCGCCACGTTCTCCAGCGCCGGAACCACGGCCATCCGCACCAGGCGGGCAAGGCCCGTCAGGTTCTCGGTCAGCACGGGGTTGCGCTTGTGCGGCATGGCGGACGAGCCCTTCTGGCCGGGCGAGAAGAATTCCTCGGCCTCCAGCACCTCGGTCCGCTGCATGTGGCGGATCTCGATGGCGACGTTTTCGATCGAGGACGCGATCACGCCCAGAGTGGCGAAGAACATCGCATGGCGGTCGCGGGGGATGACCTGGGTCGAGATCGGCTCGGGCACGAGGCCAAGCTGGGCGCAGACATGTTCCTCGACGCGCGGGTCGATGTTGGCAAAGGTCCCCACCGCACCCGAGATCGCGCCCGTCGCCACCTCGGCGCGGGCCGCCACGAGGCGGTCGCGGTTGCGCTTCATCTCGGCGTAGAAGCGGGCGAAGGTCAGGCCCATCGTCGTCGGCTCGGCATGGATGCCGTGGCTGCGGCCGATGCGCACCGTGTCCTTGTGCTCGAAGGCGCGGGCCTTCAGCGCGGCCAGCACCCGGTCGAGGCCCTTCAGCAGAAGGTCGGCCGCGCGGACAAGCTGGATGTTCAGCGTGGTGTCCAGGACGTCCGAGGAGGTCATCCCCTGGTGGACGAAACGCGCCTCGTCGTTGCCGATGATCTCGGCCAGGTGGGTCAGGAAGGCGATCACGTCGTGCTTGGTCACGGCCTCGATCTCGTCGATGCGGGCCACGTCGAAGGGAACGTCCTTGGCGCGCCAGACGGCACGGGCGTTTTCCTTGGGGATCACCCCCAGCGCGGCCTGGGCGTCGCAGGCATGGGCCTCGATCTCGAACCAGATCTTGAAACGGGTTTCCGGGGACCAGATCGCCACCATCTCGGGGCGGGAATAGCGCGGGATCATCGGGGAACTCCGGAAACAGGCGTCGGTTGCGCCCCCTTAATCCGCAGACCGCCGGGGTGCAAGCATCAGGGGAAGGCGGCGATCAGCGCGGGAGGGATGGCCAGCGGCACGACCAGCCCGGCAAGAAGCGACACCAGCGCCGCGGCGACCATGGCCCCCGCGGCCAGCACCGCGCGGCCCAAGGCCGGTTTCCGGCGCGAGAGCGGGACGGACAGATGCGCGAAGACGGCCAGCACGGCCAGGCCGTAGTAGGCCGCGAAGACAGCGGGCCATGGGGCAGGGGCGTGCAGTCCGGCCGCGGCGAAGGCGAGGTCAGTTTCGGTGCCTTGCAGGCGGGCGGACAGGACCGCGGCCAGATGGATCGCCAGGAACAGCGCCAGGTAGCCGCCCGAGACGGTCTGCAGGGTCAGGCGGGGTCGCCGCGCAAGAAGCGCGATCCCCAGCGCGGCCTGGACCGCGACGGCGGCCAGGAGGATCGGCTCGACCAACGGATGACGATAGACAAGCCGCAGGATTTCCTGTGCCGCGCCGTGGGTCTCTTGCCCGGCAAGCCCGGCCAGGTGGTTGCCCAGATGCAGCGCAAGGAAGAGCCCCAGCCCGACCGCCAGCGCGCGGTGAACCCGTCTCATGCAAGCCCGACCAGCGCCAGCGCTGCGATGCTCAGGAAGGCCAGCCATTGCGGCAGGACCCAGACCGTTCCCAACCGTTTCTGGCCGTAGAACAGGAAGAGGATCGCGAAGGACAGGAAAAGCGCCACCGGCAGCGCGGCCAGCGCCCATGCGACCTGGGGCAAAAGGCCTGCCGCGATCAGGGCGAGACCGCCCAGAGCCATGACCGCAGTGGCGGCGTGCCAGACCACCGACCAGACCGCCTTTGCCGGGTCGGGCCAGCGCGCCGCGACCATAGGCCGATGAATCTCGCGCCCACCGGGGAAGATATGGACAAGATCAAGAACAAGTGCGGCAAGGCCGGCGGTCATGAGCCAGGGGTTCATCGCAACCTCCATACGGTTGCGTATGGTCTAGCCGAGCCGCTGGACCTTTTCCATACGCCTGCGTATGTTCGCCGCATGAGCAAGGCCGACGCGAAATCCCGACTGGGCCGCACCGACTGGGTGCTGGCCGCGCTGCGCGCGCTGGTGCGGGGCGGGATCGGTGCCGTCAGGGTCGAAGCGCTGGCGCGTGACATCGGTGCGACCAAGGGCTCTTTTTATTGGCATTTCAAGGATCTCCGCGAACTTCATCAGGTGATGCTTGAGCTGTGGGAAGATGTCGCCACCCATCGGATCACGGGCGCGGTGCAGGCGTCCGGCCTTGATCCGCGGGGGCAACTGATGCTTCTGGCCGACATGGTCTCGGTCCGTCCGGGCGAGGCGATGGGCGGGATCGAGATCGAGCCAGCCCTGCGCGACTGGGGCCGCAATGACCCCCGCGCCCGGGCCGTGCTCGAGCGGGTGGACCGTCAGCGGCTAAAGGATCTGACGGGGTTCTTGCGCGCGGCCGGTGTCGCGGACGGCGAACTGTTGCCAAAGGCGCAACTCATTTATGCCGCAGTGATCGGGTTAGAGCAGTTGAGACTGACAACCGGGGTTGAGATGGGGCCCGCCTTGCGCGGTTTGGTGAAACGGTTGGTGGAGTGACGGGATGCGGCGCGGACGAGTGGTGGAAGACGAGAACAGGGGCTGGCAGCAGGCGATCGGCATTGCGCTGGGCCTTTCGGTGCTGGCGTTGGTCGCGGGCTACCTGGGCTTTCTGCATCCCCTCGGCGATTCGCTGTCGGTCGGACGGGGCATCGCGGCGGTTGCTGTCCTGATCCTTGCGGTCTTCGCCAGCTTCGCAGGGCTGCGGATGGCCGCCTTCGTCTCGATGCTGCTGGCGCTTCTGGCCTGCGTGCAGGTGATGCTGGCCTATTCCTGGCCGGGGGTGCCAGGGCGCTATACGGTCTATCAGAAGAACATGCTGTACCGGAACGCCGAGCTTCCTGCGCTGGAGGCTGACATCCGTGCCACCGATGCGCAGATCGTCACCCTGCAGGAGGTGTCGACCGCGAACCAGGCCCTGGTGGAGGCCTTGAGTGACATCTATCCGACGCGGCACGTCTGCCCCGGCGGCACCGTGGGCGGGCAGGCGATCCTGACCCGGCTGGACCCGGTCGCCGGGACAGCCTTCTGCGGGCCGAACATGGCGGCGCTGCAGGTGGTCGCCGGTGAGGAACGGTTCTGGCTGGTGTCGCTGCACCTCTACTGGCCCTGGCCCTACCGGCAGGCGGACCAGGTCGAACTGTTGCTGCCGATCCTCGACCGGCTGGAGGGGCATGTGGTGATGGCGGGGGACTTCAACATGGTGCGCTGGGCGAACTCGGTCACGCGACTGGCCGCCATCGTCGAGACTCGGCCGGCGGGACCGACCTTCGGCAGCTACATCGGCCTGTCGAAACTGGCCCCGCTGCCCATCGACCATGTCTTCGCCCCACAAAGCGGCCGCGTCACCCCCCGCCCGGCGCTGGGGTCGGACCACCTGGGCCTTCTGGCCGAGGTCGAGCTTTAAGAGTGTGCGGCGCGTCGCGGGTCGCGGACGGGATCAGCCCATGAGACGCGTGTCGAAGGGATAGCGGGTCAGCGTCTCGCAGCCCGTGGCGGTGATCAGCACCTGGTCTTCAAGCTTGATCGAGAAATCGCCGCCCTCGGGCGAGACCAGCGCCTCGACGCAAAGCACCATCCCCGGCTCCAGCGCCGCATCGAAGGCGCCCGGGATCCAGCCGTCGGGGTAGTGGACGTAGGGCCATTCGTCGCAAAGCCCGACCCCGTGCATCTTGCAGGAATATTTCTGCACCCAGTATTCCGGGGCAAGCTGGTGGCCCTGCATGACCAGTTCCTCGATGGTGACGCCGGGTTTGAGCCGCGCCTTGTGGTCGGCGATGTGGTCGAGCGCGTGGTGGAAGGCCGAAACCATCGCATTCGAGGGCCGCGCGTCGCCGACCCACCAGGTGCGGGAGATGTCGATGCAGAAGCCGTAGGCGCCGATCAGGTCGGTGTCGAAGGCGACGATCTCGTTGTTCTGCACCAGCCGCGGCCCGCATTCCTGGAACCAGGGGTTGGTCCGGGGGCCAGAGGCCAGGAGGCGCGTCTCGATCCATTCTCCGCCTCGCCGGATGTTGGCGGCGTGGAGTTCCGCCCAAATCGCGTCTTCGCTGACCGTCCCTGAGGGCACGTTGGCCCGCGTGAAGGCCTCCATCTCGGCAATCCCCGCCTCGCAGGCGTGGTGCGCACAGCGCATCGCCAGGATCTCGTCCGGGGTCTTCACCGCGCGGACGCGTTCGGTGACCTCCTCGCCTTCCTCGACCGTGAACCCGATCGCCTCCAGCGCGCGAAGGCCGTGGACCATGATCTTGTCCACCGCCAGCCGCCGGTTGCTCCCGGCATGGGCGCGCATAACCTCGTCCACCTGCCGCGCGAAGCCCTCGGCCGCCTGCTTCCCCGCGTCGCCGGTGGAGTTGTAGAAGAACGTCGCGCCCGACCGCAGCTCCTTCACCAGCGGGTTGAAGGTCACCAGGAAGGGCGAGTTCTTGTATTCCCACATCACCATATGCCCGTCTGCGCAGAGAAGGCAGGCCCGGAACGGGTTGTGCGTGTTCCAGAGCTGCATGTTCGTGGTGTCGGTCGCGTAGCGGATGTTGAGCGGGTCGAACATCAGCAAACCGCCATAGTCCCGCGCGACCAGCCCGGCCACGAGCCGCTTCCACCGGTCCTCGCGCATCCGGGCGAGGTTCGGGAGTTCCAGCCCCGCCGCCGCCCATTCCGCGAAGGCCAGCTGCGTCGGCCCGATTTCCACCCGGTCGTTGTCATTGGGGGTGCCGTCGCCCAAGGTCCCCCCGCGCGAAGGGTCGATCTTCCGGCGGTCGCGGTGATAGTCCATGAGGCCCCCCTGGTTCCCGTCCAGACTGCCCCGGCGGCAAGACCCCGCCTAAGCCAGCCGCGACGCATCTGGTCGCAAACGTGTTGGTTGCACCCCCGCGCGACCCGTGGTCAAAAGCCGCCCATGGCTGACCCGATGCAAGACGCCCCCATATTGCAGGACCGCCTGCCGCACTTGCCGTGGGTCGACCCGCGCACTCGGCGGCTGCCCGGGATCCTGCCGGTGGAGGGGCGGGACTGGCTGCGGATCGACGAGGCTTATGCACCCCAGATGGCCCTCAGGGACCGCCTGATCGCCGCGCGAGCCCCTGTCGTCCATGCGCTTCTGCCCGAGGCGCGGCCTGCGGCGGATGAGCTTTACGAAGCGGTCCTCGACTGGCTGCGCGAGGCCCCCGGATTCACGGTGTCCGCCACCAGCGTCACCCGGCCCGACGGCGTGACCGTGCCCTTGGACCCCACCCAACCGCTCCTGACCCTGGGTCGGCTGGTGCAGGAGGACCTTTGCCTGATGGAGGCGAGGGGCGAGGAATATGTGCTGACCGGCGGCATCCTCTGCTTCCCGGCGAGCTGGAGCCTGACCCAGAAGCTCGGCCGCCCGATGACCAGCATCCACGAGCCGGTGCCGGTCTATGACGCCGACATCGCCAAGCGCGTGGCGCGGCTTTTCGATGCGATCCGGCCCGAGCAGGCGCTGTGGCGGATGAACTACCTGACCTATGACGACTTCGTCCTGCACCAGCCGCGGGTCGAAGGCGACAAGCGCCCGCAACCCACGGACCACGTCTTCATCCGCTGCGAACGCCAGTGCCTTCTCCGTTTGCCGGTGACCCGCGCCGTGGTCTTCACCATCCACACCTACGTCGTCGATGCCGCCTCCGTGACACCCGAGGAGCTCTCCGCCCTCCGCGAGGCCGTGCATTGACCCGCTGCCTGATCGTCACAGCGCATCCCCTGCCGCGCAGCCTGACCACGCGGCTGGCCGCAACGGTCGAGGCCGAGGTGCGGGCGAAAGGGTGGGAGGTCACGCGGCGCGACCTTTATGACGGGTTCGACCCGGTCCTCAGCCCCGAAGAGCGCGCAGGCTACTACACGACGCCCGCCGCGACGCTGGAGACAGAGAAGCGCGAACTGGCCGAGGCGCAGGTAGTGATCCTCGTCTTCCCGACCTGGTGGTTCGGCTTTCCGGCGATCCTGAAAGGCTGGTACGACCGGGTCTGGACCCCCGGAATCGCCTTCGACCATTCGCCCGGCTTCGGTCCAATGATCCCGCGCCTGCACGGTCTGCGCGAGGTGCTGGCGGTGACCACGATGGGCGCGCCGCGCTGGATCGACTGGCTGGTCCTGCGCCAGCCGGTGAAACGGGTCCTTCGCTGGGCCATCCTGAAACCCTGCGCGCCGAAGGCTCGGCTGACCTGGCGCGTGCTCCACAATGCCGAACAGGTGGAAGAGCCGCGCCTTGCCGCGCTGGAAGCCCGCCTCAAGGCCGACCTCACCCGCATGGAACGGAGACTGTAATGCCCGGATTGATCCGCCGCACGCTTCTGATCGGAGGTGCCGCCGCTGTTGCGGCCGGAGGGATCGCCTTCTGGCGGCGCGGCTCGGCAGCCAGCGACATCGCCTATGGCGAGGATCCGCGGCAGGTGATGGACGTGACGCTTCCCGCCGGAGAGGGTCCGTTTCCCGTCCTGATGCTGATCCACGGGGGGGCCTTCAAGGTTGGCGACAAGACCGAGATGCCGATCTGGCTGGACCTTGTGGATGCCGGGATTGCCGTCGTCCGGATCAACTACCGCTTCTCCACTACAGCGAAATGGCCCGCGCAGGGTGAGGATTGCCTGGCCGCCGTCGTGCACCTCCAGCGCGAGGGAATGGCCCTGGGCCTTGACCCGTCGCGGCTGGTGCTGATGGGGTCATCCGCAGGGGCCTTCCTGGCGGTGTCGACGGCGCTGAGCCTTGTCGAGGTCGGGCTGAAGCCGCGGGGGGTGGTCAGCCTTTTCGGGCCGATGGATTTCTCGACGATGGACCAGGACATGAAGACATTGGGCCGGACGCCGCAGATGGGCTGGACCGATGCGGCGGACAGCGCGGAAAGCCAGCTTCTGGGCTATGCTGTGGGCGAGAAGCGCGAGGCGGCGCGGGCGATGGGCCCGGTCGGGCGGCTGTCGCGGCTGAAGGAACCGCTGCCGCCGATCCTGATCCGCCACGGCGACGCCGATCCCCTGATCGCGGACCTGCAAGCGAAGCGCCTGCGTGAGGCCTGGGTTGCCGCCGATCCGCAGGCCGAGGTGGACTACAAGCTTGTCCCCGGCGCGGGCCACGGCGGCGAGGCCTTCGAGACCGATCCGGTCAAGGCCGAGATCATGGCCTTCGTGCAGAAGGCGCTGGCCTGAGGTCAGTCCTCGGTCCCGATCCGCCGCAAGTCGCGCCCGCTGATCCAGAGCCAGAGCGCCCAGACCAGGGTGACGGGAAGCGCAAGGATGATGCTGGCCCAGCCGATCAG
>NZ_JAYSFG010000001.1:235471-357604 GCF_041913445.1 Tabrizicola sp. | reverse complement strand
CACCTGGATCGCGCCCTCGGTCACCGGGCCGGGCGGAGCAGGCGGCTGGTCGGCACTGATTGTCCGGACGGGCGACGGTCCCGTCGCAATCTCGTCGCGGATCGCGGCCAGCGGGTCATCCCCCGGCTGCAAAACCTTCGGCTCGGGCAGGACCACGGGGCCGACTTCACCGGCGGGCGGGGCGGGTTCGTCTATTGCGGGGGCGCCGGCTGGGGGCTGGCCCCAAAGATGCGGTTCGATCTCGGCCACCAGCGCATTGCCACGCTTCACGTCCGGGTCCGCCGTGGCACTGGCGTGGGAGAGGGTGGCGGCGAGGTTCTTCACCCAGGCCGCGACCCGAAGGTGCGAGGGGACGAAGCGCCCGGCCCGTCCCAGCTTGTCCGCCGGGATGCGCCCGCGCCCGTCGCGGACCGCTTCCGCCTGACGCCGCAGCTTCCGCGCGGCCCAGGCGTGGAGGGGTGCCAGCCCCTCGCGCGAGAGGTGCAGGCTCGCCCGCCCCAGCGCCCGGATGTCGAACGGGGGCCGCTGCCCGCCCGAGGCCCAGATCTCCGGGCGGTCCGCCCCCGGCTTCTTCCGCATGGGATCCCGCGCCATGACACTCCCGCACCTTGTTGCAACCGCAGGTTAGCGGGCGAAAACGTCCTTTCCAAGACGTGAATGTCCGTGGCCGGTTTGTCGTGATTTCAAAGGCTTGGCCCGGCTGTCCCGCGTGGACACGCAACGAAAAAGGGCGCCCGAAGGCGCCCTTTCCGTCACTGTCCCCGCCCTTAGCAGGAGTAGTACATCTGGTACTCGACCGGGTGGGGGGTGTGCTCGTAGGCATACACTTCCTCCCACTTCAGCGCCATGTAGGCCTCCAGCTGGTCGCGGTCGAACACGTCGCCGGCCAGGAGGAAGTCCATGTCCTTCTCCAGCTCTTCCAGGGCTTCCCGGAGCGAGCCGCAGACGGTCGGGATTTCCGCCAGTTCTTCCGGCGGCAGGTCGTAGAGGTCCTTGTCCGAAGCCGGGCCCGGGTCGATCTTGTTCTTGATGCCGTCCAGGCCGGCCATCAGAAGCGCCGCGAAAGCGAGGTAGGGGTTCGCCGACGGATCGGGGAAGCGGGCCTCGACACGCTTGGCCTTCGGCGATTCCGTCCACGGGATCCGGACGCAACCCGACCGGTTGCGGGCCGAATACGCGCGCAGGACCGGGGCCTCGAAGCCCGGGATCAGACGCTTGTACGAGTTGGTGCCGGGGTTCGTCAGCGCGTTCAGCGCCTTGGCGTGCTTCAGGATGCCGCCGATGAACCACAGGGCTTCCTGGCTGAGGTCGGCATACTTGTCACCCGCGAACAGCGGCTTGCCGTTCTTCCAGATCGACATGTTGACGTGCATCCCCGAGCCGTTGTCGCCCTTCATGGGCTTCGGCATGAAGGTCACGGTCTTGCCGTAGGCGTGGGCCACGTTGTGGATCACGTACTTGTACTTCTGGATGTTGTCGGCCTGCTCGACGAGCCCGCCGAAGATCATCCCGAGTTCATGCTGGCAGGTCGCCACTTCGTGGTGGTGCTTGTCGACCTTGATGCCCATCCGCTTCATCGTGGACAGCATCTCGCCGCGGATGTCCTGGGCTTCGTCGATCGGGTTGACCGGGAAGTAGCCGCCCTTGTGGCCCGCGCGGTGGCCGTAGTTGCCGCCCTCGGTCACGGTGTCGGTGTTCCAGGCAGCAGCCTCGGCGTCGATCTCGTAGGCCACCTTGCGGGGCGTCACGGAATAGCGGACGTCGTCGAAGATGAAGAATTCGGCCTCGGGGCCGAAGAAGGCCGCGTCACCGATGCCGGAGGATTTCAGGAAGGCCTCGGCCTTCTTCGCGATCTGGCGCGGGCAGCGGGCATAGGCTTCGTTGGTGTCCGGCTCGACCACGTCGCAATGCACGCACATGGTCTTTTCCGCGTAGAACGGGTCGATGTAGACCGACGCCGCATCCGGGATCAGCTTCATGTCGGACTGGTCGATCGACTTCCAGCCCGCGATCGACGAGCCGTCGAACATGAAGCCTTCTTCGAAGAAGTCCTCGTCCACCAGGTCGGCGACCAGCGTCACGTGCTGGAGCTTGCCCTTCGGGTCGGTAAAGCGGATGTCGACGTATTCGACTTCCTCGTCCTTCATCAGTTGCAGAGCCTTGGCAACGGCGCTCATCTGACAGCCTTTCGGTTTGGGGTTGATGGTTTCAGGCTTGTGGGCCCGGTTCAGACAGCATCGTCGCCGGTTTCGCCGGTGCGGATGCGGATGGCTTGTTCCACGGGGGTGACGAAGATCTTGCCGTCGCCAATCTTGTCGGTGCGCGCGGCGGCGATGATCGCCTGGACGGCGGTGTCGACCATGTCGTCGGTCAGGACGACCTCGATCTTCACCTTGGGCAGGAAGTCCACGACATATTCGGCGCCGCGATAGAGTTCCGTGTGGCCCTTCTGCCGCCCGAAGCCCTTGACCTCGGTCACCGAAAGACCCTGGATCCCGGCCTCCTGAAGCGCCTCTTTCACCTCGTCAAGCTTGAAGGGCTTGATGATCGCTTCGACTTTCTTCATTGGGCCGACTCCCCCCGGTTCCGTCTTCGCCCCTCACACCACTTCCCCGCGGGGGGGACAATGTGACAGGGTTTCCTTCTGGGCGATGTCCGGGGGATTCCTCGGGCACTGCTTAAAATTTGTGCATTGCGCCTGTTGTGTGGGCGGTTTGAAAACTGTGGTGGCCGAAGAATGATCGAACTCCTGACCTCCGCGCAGATGCGAGCCATCGAACAGGCGGCGATTGCCAGTGGCGAGGTCACGGGCCTGGAGCTGATGGAAAGGGCGGGGCGCGGAGTGGTGGAGGCGATCTTCGAGGAATGGCCGGAGCTGCGCGCGACCTCGTACCGAGCAGTAGTCCTCTGCGGGCCGGGCAACAACGGCGGCGACGGGTTCGTCGTGGCGAGGCTGTTGAAGGAGTGGGGGTGGGAGGTGGAGATCATCCTTCATGGTGATCCGTCGCGGCTGCCTCCGAGCGCAGAGATCAGTTTTCGACGGTGGATTGAGGTGGGCGGTGACGTCCATGATATGGGTTACACCGTCCACGACTTAACCTTGCGCGAGCTTGCTGAACGGCGCGACTACTGGGGGTATCGCGGCGCTCAACCCGTGAAGCTTTATGTCGATGCGCTGTTCGGGATTGGACTTGATCGAGCAATCGATCCGATGCCTGCCGAAAGCTTTCTAGATACCCTGAGCGCCCACGCAGCGGGTGCAGAAAGCTGGAATGACGGAAGCTACAAGGTTGTCTCCATTGATGTTCCAAGTGGTTTGTGCAGCAACAGCGGCAAGACCTTTGGTGGCGGTGTTTGCAAGGCAGACCTGACGGTCGCGCTCGGCGCCTTGAAACTCGGGCACTTTCTTGCGCAGGGGAGCTATTTCTGCGGGAAGATAGCGCTCAAGGGCCTCGGTCTGGAAAGCTACCGAACAAAAACCCGCCGAAGCCAAAGGTTGCGCTCTGCTGACCAGGTTGCGCTGTTGACCGGTGATCACTGCACCGCGCTTGGGCCAATCACACAGCAGTTGGAAGTAACCAAGCACATTCATCTCAACAAATACTCCCACGGCCACGCCCTCATCCTCTCCGGCCCCTCCGGTCGCGGCGGGGCGGCTCGGCTGGCGGCGCGGGGGGCCTTGCGGATCGGGGCAGGGGTGGTGACGGTGGGCTGTCCATTGGACGCGATCCCCGAACACGCCGCGCGGCTGGACGCGGTGATGCTGCGGGGGGTGGCGGATGGGCTGGCGCTGGAGGAGGCGCTGGGGGATGGGCGGATCAATGCGCTGTGCGTGGGGCCGGGGTTGGGGCTCGATGCGCGGGGGCGGGAGGTGGTAGGTGTGGCGCTTGGTGTTCCGGCCGGGAGCCCCCCACCCCCATCCCCTCCCCACGCGGGGGAGGGGGGCCGCAAGGGTCAGCCGTTCCGCGTCGGGGGTGCGGACGAAGCGCTTCCCCTCCCCCGCGTGGGGAGGGGAGAGGGGAGGGGGGCCACGCGCACCTTGGTCCTCGACGCCGACGCCCTGACCATCCTGTCGCAAAACCCCGACCTCTTCGCTGCCCTGCACAAAGGATGCGTCCTCACCCCCCATGCCGGGGAGTTTGCCCGCCTTTTCCCCGACATCGCCGAGAAGCTCGCGGCCCCCGCCACCAGAGGCCCCGCCTATTCCAAGGTCGACGCCACGCGCGAGGCCGCGAGGCGGGCGGGCTGCGTGGTCCTGTACAAGGGCCCCGACACGGTGATCGCCGACCCCTCGGGTCGCGCTGCGATCAACTCGGCCCACTACGACCGGGCGGCGCCGTGGCTGGCCACCGCAGGGTCCGGGGATGTGCTGGCGGGGTTCATCACCGGCCTTCTGGCGCGAGGGTTTTCACCCTTCGACGCCGCCTGCACCGGGGCTTGGCTGCATGTGGAATGTGCTTTGTCCTTCGGGTCCGGGCTGATTGCCGAGGACTTGCCGGAGGAGTTGCCAAAGGTGTTCCGGGCGTTGGGAGTTTAGGGGCGGCGGAATGGTGCGCCATGAATGCGCACCCTACGCACGGCCCGTAGGGTGCGCATTCATGGCGCACCCACGATCACACCCCCGTCAGACCGCCCGGTCGATCTTGGTCGAGAGGTGAATCAGGCTCTCCGACGCCCGCACCCCGGTCATCGCGCCGATCTGGTCCAGCACCGAATCAAGGACCTGGGTGTTTGGGCAGGCGACCTGGACCAGGAAGTCGAAGCGGCCGGAGGTGGTGAAGACCCGCTCGATCTCGGCAATCGACCGGAGTCGCGCCAGGACGGCGGCCTGGGAGCGGGGTTCGATGGTCAGGAGCACCGAGGCCCGCAGCCGCCCCTCCCGCGCCGCTTCGCCCAGTTTCAGCGTGTAGCCCGCGATGACGCCCGAGGTCTCCAGCCGCTCCAGCCGGGCCTGGATCGTCGACCGGGCGACCTTCAGCCGGCGGGACAGAGTGGCTACCGAAACCCGCGCGTCGGCGGAGAGGAGCCCAATGATGTTGCGATCCAGTTCGTCCATGCAATCTGCCGTCCTTTTTCGTCATTATAACGACGAAACCGCGCATTTATATAGTTTTGTTCGGTGAGTTTGTAACCCATATGCGGCATCCTCGATTGCAGGAAAAGGGCGGCTCATACGCACCTGGCCTGGTTCACTTGAAACCACGCTGGTGCCCAGACCCAAAGCTGCAACGGGGAAGGGCGTAGCGTCTTGTTGGCAAAGGGAAATACGCCGATGGGACTCTCCAAGACAATCTGGACCAACCCCACTGATTTTCTGAAGAAAGAGCAGCCGGAAAACCCGGTCCTATTCTTCGCGCCCTCGGCCGCCCAGGCCGCCGCGCGCCGGTTCATCGACGGCTTCCCGGGTCTCGTGACCTATGCCGTCAAGTCGAACCCCGGCGAGGCGATGGTGGAGAACCTGGCCGCAGCGGGCGTGCGCGGTTTCGACTGCGCCTCGCCCTTCGAGATCGACCTGATCCGCCGCTTGGCCCCCGATGCGGCGATCCACTACAACAACCCGGTCCGCGCGCGGCACGAGATTGCCTATGCGGTCGAGCGGGGCGTGAAGTCCTACAGCGTCGATTCGAAGTCCGAGCTGGCCAAGTTGATCGAGATGGTCCCGGTTCAGGGCACCGAGATCTCTGTCCGCTTCAAGCTGCCGGTCGCGGGGGCCGCCTACAACTTCGGCGCCAAGTTCGGCGCGACGGTGGAACTGGCGACCGAGCTTCTGAAGACCGTGGCCGAGGCGGGCTATATCCCCTCGATCACCTTCCACCCGGGCACCCAGTGCACCGACCCGCATGCGTGGGAGGCCTATATCCGCGAGGCGGCGAACATCGCCAAGGGCGCGGGCGTCAAGATCGCGCGGCTGAACGTGGGTGGCGGGTTCCCGAACCACCGTCTGCAGGCCGTGGTGCCGCAGCTCGAGGCGACCTTCGAGCTGATCGACCGCGTGACGACCGAGGCCTTCGGTGCCGACCGTCCGGCCCTCATCTGCGAACCGGGCCGTGCCCTTTGCGGTGACGCCTTCGCGCTGGCCGCCCGGGTCAAGGCGCTGCGCGACGGGAGCCACGTGTTCCTGAACGACGGGGTCTATGGCTCGCTTACCGAACTGCCGATGATCGGCGTGATTGACCGGATCGAGGTGCTTGCCCCCACGGGTGAAAAGCGCACCGGCGAGGCGCAGCCGCGCATCGTCTTCGGCCCGACCTGCGACTCGGTCGACCGGCTGCCGGGGGAAATTCCGCTGCCGTCCGACCTTCAGGAAGGCGATTTCGTGATCTGGCAGGGGATGGGGTCCTACTCCACCGTCACCAACACCCGCTTCAACGGTTTTGGTGAACTCCAGATGGCAACGGTCCTGAGCCTGAAGCTCTGACTGTCTGAAATCCCTCGTGAAATCCTGACGCCCGGCTGGACATGTTCCGCCGGGCGTTTAGCATTGCGGGCAAGGGAACCTTAACCCGCGCCGCGCGATGATGTGTCAGCGCCTTGAAAGGGAGATTCGCCACGCGCCTCCTTGACCGCCTTCGCAGCTTCTTCCGCCGTACGGTGGAGCCCGAGGTCGAGCCGGCCCCCGCGCCGGAAGCGGGCCGTGTGCGGGGGGTGGTCGATCATGTGATCATCCTCGATGGCACGATGTCCAGCCTCGACCCCGGGCAGGAGAGCAACGCCGGGCTGATCTTCCAGCTGCTGAAGGAGATGGGGCCGCGCGCGAACCGGAGGCTTTATTACGAGCCGGGGATGCAATGGGAAGGCTGGCTGCGGGGAATCGCGATCCTGGAGGGCCGCGGGACCGCACCGCAGATCCAGCGCGCCTACGGCTGGCTCGCCTCGGGCTACCGCGAGGGCGACCGGATCTTCCTTCTGGGCTATTCCCGGGGGGCCTATGCGGTGCGGTCGCTGGCGGGCGTGATCGACCGGGTCGGGCTTCTGCGCCGTGAACATGCCACGGAACGGGCGGTCCGGCTGGCTTGGCGACATTATGAGCGGGCGGCGGAAAGCGAAGCGGGCAAAGCCTTTACCCGGCGCTTCTGCCATGCGGAGGCCCCCATCGAGATGGTGGGCGTCTTCGACACGGTGAAGGCGCTGGGTCTGCGGCTGCCCTTCTTCTGGATGTTCGCCACCGACCGGCACGGGTTCCACAACCACCAGCTTGGGGCTCAGGTCCGACACGGCTATCACGCGCTGGCGCTGGACGAGACGCGCGAGGCTTTTGCGCCGGTGCTGTGGGACTGCCCTGAAGGATGGGAGGGCAACGTCGAGCAGGTCTGGTTCCGCGGGGCGCATGGCGACATCGGCGGGCAGCTTGGCAATTTCGACGCGGCGCGGCCCTTGGCGAACATCCCGCTGGTCTGGTTGCTGGACCGCGCCGAGGCGCTGGGCCTCACTTTGCCCGAGGGCTGGCGCACGCGCTATCCCTGTGACGCCAGCGCGCCGATGGTCGGGACCTGGCGCAGCTGGGGCAAGTGGTTCCTGATGCGGCGGAAGCGCGTCGTGGGCCGCGACCGGTCCGAGCGGTTGCACCCGACGGCGGTGGCGGCTGCGGGCGGGCGCTGGCCTCAACCCGTCGGAATCGGGCTACACGCCGCCCCGCCGGAGACTTAGGGTTGGAGCCGAACCAGCCTGAGGCCTACCCATGAGACCCATCACCGTCGCCGCCACCCAGTTCGCCTGCACCTGGGATCTTCCGAAGAACGCTGACCGCGCCGAGGCGCTGGTGCGGCAGGCGGCGGGGCAGGGTGCACAGGTCGTGCTGATTCAGGAGCTCTTCGCGGCGCCCTATTTCTGCATCGAAGAGCATCCGAAGTATTTCGACCTCGCCCAGCCCATCGACGGCCACCCGCTGGTCTCCCGCTTTGCGGCGCTGGCGAAGGAGCTGGGCGTGGTGATCCCGGTCAGCGTCTTCGAGCGCGCCGGGCAGGCCTTCTTCAACTCCGTCGCGATGGTCGACGCGGATGGGCGCGTCCTGGGAGTCTACCGGAAAAGCCATATTCCCCAAGGGCCTGGCTATGAGGAGAAGTACTATTTCTCGCCCGGCGATACCGGGTTCAGGGTCTGGGACACGGCTTACGGCCGCATCGGCGTCGGCATCTGCTGGGACCAGTGGTTCCCGGAATGCGCGCGGTCGATGGCGCTTCAGGGGGCCGAGGTGCTGATGTATCCGACGGCCATCGGCTCGGAACCCCCCGCGCCGGGCTATGACAGCCAGCCGCATTGGGAGATGGTCCAGCGCGGCCATGCGGCGGCGAACATCATGCCGGTGGTCGCCTCGAACCGGATCGGGACCGAGGTGGCGCCCGACGGGCGGGAGGTGACGTTCTACGGGTCCAGCTTCATCGCCGACCATGCCGGGCAGCTGGTCGCCAAGGCGGATCGGCAGGCCGAGGGCGTGGTGGTCCACCAGTTCGACCTCGACGCCATCGCGGCCCTGCGCGCCAGTTGGGGCCTCTTCCGCGACCGGCGGCCGGGGCTTTACCGGCCAGTGGGGACCCTGGACGGGACGGTCTAGGCCAAGCAAAAGGCCGCCCGAGGGCGGCCTTTTCATTCTCGCGCGACGTGCCTTAGCGGTGGCGCAGGTCGACGTAGTCGCGCTGCGCCGGGCCGATGTAGAGCTGGCGCGGGCGGCCGATCTTCTGGTTCTTGTCGGCGATCATCTCTTTCCACTGGCTGATCCAGCCCACCGTCCGGCTGATCGCGAAGATCGGCGTGAACATCGAGGTGGGGAAGCCCATCGCTTCCAGGATGATGCCCGAATAGAAGTCGACATTCGGGTAAAGCTTCTTCGAGACGAAGTATTCGTCTTCCAGCGCGATGCGCTCCAGCTCCTTGGCGACCTGGAGCAGCGGGTTGTTCTCGACCCCGAGAAGACCCAGCACCTCGTCCGCCGATTCCTTCATCACCTTCGCGCGCGGGTCGAAGTTCTTGTAGACCCGGTGGCCGAAGCCCATCAGGCGGAAGCCCGAATTCTTGTCCTTGGCCTTGGCGATGTATTCCGGGATGCGGTCGACGGTGCCGATTTCCTTCAGCATTTCCAGGCAGGCCTGGTTCGCCCCGCCATGCGCAGGCCCCCAAAGGCAGGCGATGCCGGCGGCGATGCAGGCGAAGGGGTTGGCGCCCGAGGACCCGGCCAGACGCACTGTCGAGGTCGAAGCGTTCTGCTCGTGGTCGGCATGGAGCATCATGATGCGGTCCATCGCCTTTTCCAGGATCGGGTTGACCACATAATCCTCGGCCGGGACGGCGAAGCACATGTGGAGGAAGTTCCCCGCGTAGCTCAGCGCATTCTTCGGATAGACGAAGGGCTGGCCCACCGAATACTTGTAGGCCATCGCCGCGATGGTCGGCAGCTTCGCGATCATGCGGATCGCCGCGACCTCGCGCTGCCAGGGGTCGTTGATGTCGGTCGAATCGTGGTAGAAGGCGGCCATTGCGCCGACCACGCCCACCATCGTCGCCATCGGATGCGCGTCGCGCCGGAAGCCGCGGAAGAAATAGTGCATCTGTTCATGCACCATCGTGTGCTTGGTCACCCGGCTGGTGAAGTCGGCCAGTTGCGCCGCATTCGGCAGTTCGCCGTAGAGAAGCAGGTAGCATACCTCAAGATGCGTCGACTTTTCCGCAAGCTGTTCAATGGGATAGCCGCGATACAGAAGCTCGCCCTTGTCGCCGTCGATATAGGTGATCGCGCTTTCGCAAGCCGCGGTCGAGGTGAAGCCCGGGTCATAGGTGAAGACGTCCGCCTCGCCATAGAGCTTGCGGATGTCCAGCACATCGGGGCCGAGAGTGGGTTTGTGGACGGGAAGGTCGTAGGTGTTCCCGTTCAGTGAAAGCTTGGCGACGTTGTCCGACATGGTTCTCCCCGGTCATGGCGGTCGTCCCTGGCAGGGGCGGCCATTGGCTATCCTGCACCCCGGCTGGGGTGGGTTCAAGGCCGGGGGCGCGGCTTACGCTGCGGCGTCCGACAGCCTGGCAACGGTTTCTTCCCGACCGATGGTTAGCATCATGTCGTAAACCGAAGGTGTAACAGTCCGGCCCGCAATCGCGGCCCTGAGGGGGGCTGCCAGCTTGCCGAACCCGATGCCGTTTTCCGCGGCGATCTCGTTCAGGATGGGCTCCAGCGCCTCCTTGGTCCAGCTAGCATTTTGCAGGCGCGGCGTCAACGATTTCAGTATACCACGGGATACCGTATCCAGCGCCTCGGCGGCCTTGGCATCCGGCTGGATCGGGCGGTCGATCAGCAGAAATGCCGCCTTTTCCATGAGTTCCGGGAAAGTCTTCGCAGATTTCTTGAGGAAGGGCAGCGCGCTCTGCATCCGCGCACGCTGCGTGTCCGTCAGCGCAGGACGCCCGGCCGAGGCGAGGTAGGCCTCCAGTTCATGCAGCAGCGCAGCATCCTCGGCCATGGCCATGTGGTGGCCGCAGGTGTTCTCAAGCTTCTTGAAGTCCAGCCGCGCCGGGGCCCGTCCGATTCCCGAAAGGTCGAACATCTTCATTGCTTCTTCGGAGGTGAAGATCTCTGCATCGCCATGCGCCCAACCGAGGCGGGTCAGGTAGTTGCGCATCCCTGCCGCCGGGTAGCCCATCGCCTGGTATTCCTCGACCCCCGTCGCGCCGTGGCGTTTCGACAGCTTCTTGCCGTCCGGCCCGTGGATCAGCGGGATGTGCGCCCAGACCGGCACCGTCCAGCCCATCGCGTCGTAGACCATCTGCTGGCGCGCGGCGTTGTTCAGGTGGTCGTCGCCCCGGATCACATGGGTCACGCCCATGTCATGGTCATCCACCACCACGGCCAGCATGTAGACCGGCGTGCCGTCGGACCGCAGGACGATCATGTCATCCAGCGTCTCGTTCTTGATCACCACGCGGCCCTGGACCTGGTCCTCGATCACCGTCTCGCCGGTGCGCGGGGCCTTCATCCGGATGGCATAGGGGGCGTCGGGGTAGGTCGAGGGATCGGCATCGCGCCAGGGGCTTTGGAAGACGGCGTAGCTTGCCCCCTCCGCCTCGCGCGCGGCGCGGTAAGCTTCGATTTCCTCCTTGGTGGAGAAGCACTTGTAGGCCGTTCCTCGCGCGAGCATCTCGCGCGCCACCTCGGCATGGCGGTCGCGGCGTTCGAACTGGCTGACGACATCCCCGTCCCAGTCGAGGCCCAGCCAGGTGAGGCCGCGCAGGATGGCGGCGGTGGCCTCTGGAGTCGATCGCTCGCGGTCGGTGTCCTCGATCCGCAGGAGGAACTTGCCCCCGCGCCCGCGTGCGTAAAGCCAGTTGAAGAGCGCCGTCCGACCTCCGCCGATGTGCAGATAGCCGGTCGGCGATGGCGCGAAGCGGGTGACGACGGGTGCGGACATCGGGCGTTAACCTTTCGGAAACCATGCGAGGCATAGGATTCCCGCGGGTTTAGGCAATCGCGGGGTGGGAAACAAGGTGGCCGTGCTACAGGTCCTGCGGGTGCCGCTTCTGGCGCTGCAGACGGCGCGGGGGATGCTGTTCTCCTGGATCGCCGTGCTGATTGCCTGCGGCATCGGGGTCTGGTTCTCGGTCACAGTCGAACCGGGGCCGGGCAGCTATTCGCTGGCCGCACTGCTTCTGGTGGCGGGGCTGGGGGTAGCGTGGAAGTCCGATCTGGCGCGGCCTTTCGGCCTTGCCGTTGCAGCGCTTGCGGCGGGGTGGATCGCCGCCGGGATCCGCGCGCATTCGATTGACGCGCCCATGCTGGGCTTCCGCTACTACGGCCCGGTCGAGGGGCGGATCGTCGAGATCGACCGCTCGCAATCCGATGCGCTGCGGCTGACGCTGGACCGGGTGGTGCTGCAGGAGGTATCCCCGGACCGGACGCCTGCCCGGGTGCGGGTGTCGCTTCAGGGGGAGCAGGAGTGGCTGACCCCGACGCCGGGCCAGGTGGTGATCCTGACCGCGAACCTTGCGGCCCCCGACGGTCCGGTGGAGCCCGGGGCCTTCGACTTCCGCCGCATGGCCTTTTTCGACCAGTTGGGCGCGGTGGGTTACACCCGAACCCCCGTTCTGTTGCTGGAGGAACCGACGGGCGGCGCCCTGCCCATCGACCGGCTGCGGACCTGGCTGACGCTGGGGATGTTGCAGCATATGGAGGGGCAGCCGGGCGCCTTCGCGGCAGGGGCGATGACGGGCGACCGGTCGGCCATCACCGAGGACACGGTGCAGGCCTTGCGGGATTCCTCGCTCGCGCACCTTCTGGCGATCTCGGGGATGAACATGGCCTTCCTCGTGGGTTTCGTCTTCGCGCTTTTCCGCTACGGGCTGGCGCTGATCCCTTACGTGGCGCTGCGTGTGAACACGAAGAAGGTCGCCGCGGTCATCAGCCTTGGGGTCGCGCTGTTCTACTTGCTGCTGTCGGGCATGAATGTCGCGACCGAGCGGGCCTTCATCATGATCGCCGTGATGCTTGGGGCCGTGCTTCTGGACCGTCGCGCGATGACCCTGCGCTCGGTGGCGGTTGCCGCGATGATCATTCTGCTTCTGAAGCCTGAAAGCCTGCTGGAGCCCGGGTTCCAGATGTCCTTCGCGGCCACCATCGCGCTGATCGTGGGCTTCGCGGCGCTGGACGGCAGCATCTACCGCGAGCGGGTGCCGCGCTGGCTGATGCCGGTCTTCACGCTGGTCGTGTCGTCGCTCATCGGGGGCCTTTCGACCGCCCCTTATGCGGCGGCGCATTTCAACCGGTTCACCGATTACGGGCTTCTGGCCAACGTGCTGACCGTGCCGGTCATGGGGGCGGTGATCATGCCCGCCGGCGCGGTGGCGGCGCTGCTTGCGCCCCTCGGCCTGGCCTGGATCCCCCTATGGTTCATGGAGCAGGGCGCGCGCTGGATCCTGTTCATCGCGCATGAGATTTCCGCGTGGGAGGGCTCGGTCACCGCCATACCCGCGCCGGGGCCCTGGGTGATTCCGCTGTTCACGCTGGGGACGATCTGGCTGATCCTGTGGCGCGGTCGGGTGCAGGTCCTGGGATTGATGCCGATGCTGGCGGCCTTCGTGCTGTGGTGGGGGGCCGAGCGGCCCTTGCTTCTGGTCTCGGGCGATGGGCGGTTGCTGGGCCTGGCGAGCGAGGCGGGCCGCGTCCTTTCGGCGCCGAAGGGCGGGGGGTTTGCGGCTGAGAACTGGCTGCAGAACGACGGCGACCTTGCGCTGCAGGCAGAAGCTGCAACGCGCCCCGGCTTCGACGGGCCGAAGAGCGAGCGCTGGTTCGACCTGGCGGGCCTTCGGGCCGTGGCGCTCTCAGGCAAGGGCGCGGCGGCGAAACTGGCCGAGGTCTGCCCCCGCGCCGACCTGGTGATCCTTGCGGCCGAGGTCGAGGCCGCGCCGCAGGGCTGCGCGCTCATCGACCAGACCCTCTTGCGCCAGACCGGGCCGCTTGCCGTCTGGCGCGAGGGTGAGGGGCTGAGGTTCCAGAAGACGAAGGGGGCGGACCGGCTGTGGTCGCCCCCGTCGCAGGATGTCGTGCTGCCGGACCTGAACCGGAAGGCGCTGGAGTTGGCCCGTCAGTAGCTGCGGATCAGCCCTACCAGGCGGCCCTGCACCTTGACCAGATGGTCGGGGAAAACCCGCGTCTCATAGGCCGGGTTTGCCGCTTCCAGTGCGATCATGTTGCCGCGGCGGCGGTAGCGTTTCAGCGTCGCCTCATGGTCTTCGACCAGGGCCACGACGATGTCGCCGTTCTCGGCCGAGCTCTGTTCCCGGATCACCACGATGTCGCCATCGTTGATCCCGGCCTCGATCATGGAATCGCCTTTGACCTCAAGGGCATAGTGCTGGCCCTTGCCCGAAAGCATCGACCCCGGGACGGCGACGTGGTGCGAGACTTCCGAGATCGCCTCGATCGGGACACCGGCGGCGATGCGGCCCATCACGGGCAGTTCCATCGCGTGGACGGTCGACACCGGCATGGCCCCGCGCGGAGGATCCACCTTGTCGCCCGCGATCACCTTTGGGGTGAAACCGGGCTTCTCCATCGCTTCGGGAAGCTTCACGATCTCCAGTGCGCGGGCGCGGTGGGCGAGGCGGCGGATGAAGCCGCGTTCCTCCAGTGCCGTGATCAGGCGGTGGATCCCCGACTTCGACCGCAGGTCCAGCGCATCCTTCATCTCGTCGAACGAGGGCGGCACCCCGTAGCGGTCCATCCGGGTCTTGATGAAGTCCAGAAGTTCCAACTGCTTGCGTGTCAGCACGGGGTTACTCCCACATCATGCGTTTGCATAATGTTCTGCCCATGTTCCTGCTTTGTGTCAAGAAATATCCACAGGGGCCTAGAGCGGCAGGTAGTCGACCGTGTCCCCGGCGCGACAGGCGGGGGCGTCGATGGGGCGGATCAGCAGCGCATCGGCCTGGCCGAGGATCGACAGAAGCGCCGAGTCCTGCCGGTCGAAGGGGGCGATCTCGGGCAGGCCGTCGGTCTGGGTGAGCCGCGCCCGCATGTAATGCGCGCGAGGGCCGTTGGGGGGGAGGTCGGTGGTGAGGCGGGCCTTGCGCGGCTTTGGAAGCGGCGCGGGGTCGCCAAGCATGGCGCGGACCATCGGCAAGAGGAAGAGGTGCCCGCAGACGATGGCGCTGACCGGGTTGCCTGGCAGGCCGAGCATCGGCACGCCGTTCAGCCGGCCCGCCATCAGGGGCTTGCCGGGGCGCAGCGCCAGTTTCCAGAAACTGTGCTCCAGCCCCGCGACCTTGCCCACCAGGTCGTGGTCGCCCACCGACGCGCCGCCGATTGTGACGATCAGGTCGGCGCCTTCGGCGAGGCCGAGAACGGTCAGAAGCTCCGCCTCGTTGTCCCGCGCGATGGGGAGGAGTCGAACATGGCCGCCCGCGCCCTCAATCATGGCCTTCAGGGCAAAGCTGTTCGAGGCGATGATCTGGTCGGGGCGGGGGTCTTCGCCCGGCATCACCAGCTCGTCCCCCGTGGCGATGATCGCGATGACGGGCTTCCGCGTGGCCTGCACCTCGGGGATGTTCATCGCGGCGAGAAGCGCTAGGTCATTCGGGCGCAGGCGGCGCGGAGACAGGCTGTCGCCCTTGCGGAAATCCTGGCCGAGCGGGCGGATATGGGTGCCTGCGTCGAGGCCGTCCTTCAGGGTGATGCGGTCGTCCTCGCGCGCGACGTCCTCCTGGATGATGACCCGCGTGGCCCCTTCAGGCACCGGGGCGCCGGTGAAGATGCGGACGGCCAGGCCGGGGCTGACCTGGCCGTCGAAGGCATGGCCCGCGCCGGCTTCGCCGATCACTTGGAAAGTGTCGCCGGGTCCTGGGTTGCCCTGCACCGCATAGCCGTCCATCGCCGAGGCCGGAAAGGGCGGCTGGTCGCGCGTCGCCACGGCAGGGACCGACATCCAGCGGCCAGCGGCTTGCGCCAGGGGCACGGTTTCCGACGGCAAGGGCGCGACAAGGGCCAGGCAGCGGGTCAGCGCCTCTTCAACCGAAATCATCACTCCGCCTCGTAACGGCCTGATTTCCCGCCGTCTTTCAGGATCAGCCGGATGCCGTCGATCACCATCGACTTCTCCACCGCCTTGACCATGTCATAGACGGTCAACGCGGCAACCGAGACGGCCGTCAGCGCCTCCATCTCGACCCCCGTCTGGCCGGATGTCTTGACGGTGGCCTCGATCCGCACACCCGGCAGGTAGGGGTCGGCCGTCAGCTCCAGCGCGACCTTGGTGATCGGCAGGGGATGACACAGCGGGATCAGGTCCGAGGTCTTCTTGGCCGCCATTATCCCGGCCAGCCGCGCGACGGAGAGGACATCGCCCTTCTTGGCCCGGCCCTCGGTGATCAGTGCCAGCGTCTCGGCAGTCATTCGGACGGCGCCCACGGCCACGGCTACCCTGTCGGTGACGGGCTTCGATGAGACGTCGACCATATGGGCCTGGCCGCGCTCGTCGAAATGGGAAAGCCCGCTCACAGCCCGCCCTGCGCAGTCAGGGGTTTCGCCAGGATCGCCCGCGTCGCGGCGGTGACGTCCGCCTGCCGCATCAGGCTTTCGCCGATCAGGAAGCAGCGCGCGCCGTATTGGGCGAGGTCGGCGAGGTCGTCGGGCGTGTAGAGGCCGCTTTCGGCGACGATGGTACGGTCCTCCGGCACCCGTCGCGCCAGTCTGCGCGTGGTGTCCAAAGTCAGCTCGAAGGTGTGCAGGTTGCGGTTGTTGATTCCGATCAGCGGGGATTTCAGAAGCGCCGCGCGGTCGAGTTCGGCCTCGTCATGGACCTCGATCAGCACGTCCATGCCCCAGTCCATTGCGGCGGCCTCCAGTTCGGCGGCCTGTGTGTCCTCGAGTGAGGCCATGATGAGGAGGATGCAGTCGGCATTCAGGGCGCGCGATTGAGCGACCTGGTAGGGGTCGTAGAGAAAATCCTTGCGCAGGCAAGGGAGCGAGACGGCGTCGTGGGCGGCCACGAGGTATTCGCCCGCGCCCTGGAAGCTTGGCCCGTCGGTCAGGACGGAAAGACAGGTGGCGCCGCCGGCTTCATAGGCCTTGGCGAGCGCCGGCGGGTCGAAGTCGGCGCGGATCAACCCCTTGGAGGGGCTTGCCTTCTTGATCTCGGCGATCAGGCCGTAGCCGGTCAGCGTCGCGTCCTTCAGCGCCCGGGCAAAGCCGCGGGGCGGGGCGGCGGACCTGGCGGCGGCTTCCAGCTCGGCCAGCGGAACGGCGGCCTTGGCCGCGGCCACTTCCTCCAGCTTGTAGGCCTTGATGCGGTCGAGGATCGTGCTCATCGGCGGTCTTTCTCAGGCATTCGTCAGGCGGCGCAGGGCCTCGACCTTGGCTTTCGCGGCGCCGGAGTCGATGGACTCACGGGCCAACGCCACGCCTTCGGCCAGGGTTCCCGCCTTGTCGGCCACCACCAGCGCGGCGGCGGCGTTGAGGAGGACCGCGTCGCGGTAGGCGCCCGGCGCACCGTCGAGGAGGGCGCGGAAGGCTTGGGCGTTCTCGGACGGGGTGCCGCCGAGGATGGCTTCGAATGGGTGGGGCGCTAGGCCCGCGTCTTCCGGGTGGACGGTGAAGTCGCGAACCGCACCGTTTTCGACGGCGGAGACGGAGGTCGGGCCGCAGATGGTGATCTCGTCTGTTCCGTCCGAGCCGTGGACGAGCCAGGCTTTTTCGGACCCGAGAGTGAGAAGGGTTTCGGCCATCGGGCGGATCAGCGCGTCGGAGAAGGCCCCGGTCAGCTGGCGCTTGACCCCGGCGGGGTTGGTCAGGGGGCCGAGGATGTTGAAGATCGTCCGGGTCCCGAGTTCGGCGCGGACCGGCATCACGTGGCGGATCGCGGGGTGGTGCATCGGGGCCATCATGAAACCGATCCCGGCCTCGTGCAGGCAACGCTCCACGGCCTCGGGGCCGATCATGACGTTGAGGCCCATTTCGGTCAGGGCGTCGGCCGCACCCGATTTGGACGACAGGTTCCGGTTGCCGTGCTTGGCCACCGTCACGCCCGCGCCCGCGACGACGAAGGCGGTGGCGGTGGAGATGTTGAGCGTGCCCTTGCCGTCGCCCCCGGTGCCGACGATGTCCATCGCTCCGGCCGGAGCCTTCACCGCGTTGCACTTGGATCGCATGACGGAGGCCGCGGCGGCATATTCATCGACCGTCTCGCCCCGGGTCCGCAGCGCCATCAGGAAGCCGCCCATCTGGGCCGGGGTGCCTTCGCCCTCGAAGAGCGCGTTGAAGGCGGCTTCGGCCTCCTGGCGCGTCAGGGGGCGGTTGGCGGCGGTGCCGATCAGGGGCTTCAGGGTGTCGCTCATGCCGGGACCTTCGCGCGGGCTTCGTCCAGGAAGTTGCGGAGGAGCTGGTGGCCGTGTTCGGAGGCGATCGACTCCGGGTGGAACTGGACGCCCTCGATCAGGTGGTGCTTGTGGCGGAGGCCCATGATGGTGCCGTCTTCCAGCCAGGCGGTGACTTCGAGGTCCGCCGGAAGGGTGGCGCGGTCGACGACGAGGGAATGGTAGCGGGTGGCTTGGAAGGGCGAGGGCAGGCCGCGGAAGACGCCTTTGCCGGAATGGTGCATGGTGCCCATCTTGCCGTGGACGATCTCATGGCAGCGGACGACGTTGCCGCCGAAGGCCTCGCCGATTGTCTGGTGGCCGAGGCAGACGCCGAGGAGGGGAATCCCAGCCGTGGCGGCGGCTTTGGTCAGGGGCAGGCAGATCCCGGCGGCGGCAGGGTCGCAGGGGCCGGGGGAGAGGACGATGACTTCCGGGGCCATCGCGATCACGTCCTGGACCTGCAGGGCGTCGTTCCGTTTCACGACCACGTCCGCCCCAAGCTCGCCCAGGTAGTGGACGAGGTTGTAGGTGAAGCTGTCGTAGTTGTCGATCAGGAGGAGCATCGGTCTGACCCCGGGTTGTTGGGCTGGTTATCGCCGATGCGGGGGGCGGTGTAAACCGGGGTTTCCGGGGCGGCGTCCACACGGGACGGGTTTGCCGGTCTTGGGAAATCAAGGGGTTGGGCAGGGGAGTTTACGTGGTCTTTACCAAAGCGGTGGCTCATCGCTTCCTTCAGTCGCTCTTCGCGGGGTTATCGACGAACGACCGGAGGGAGGGAGGAGGTGTCAGTCGTGGTGCACCACGTCGTCTTCGCCGAGGTAGCAGCCGGTTTCCACGGCGATCAGGGTGACGGGCAGGCGTCCAGGGTTCTTGATCCGGTGCGGTTGGCCGAGGGGGATGTGGACGGCCTCGCCCTCGACCACCAGGCGGGAGCGGGCGTGCAGCGTGACTTCGGCTGTGCCTTCGACGACGACCCAGTGTTCGGATCGGTGGAGGTGGGACTGCAGCGCGGTGGTCTGGCCCGGGGCGAGGTGCAGCGCGCGGACGCGGAAGCGGCGGCCTTCGGTGAGGATCGGCGTGGTCGGGACCAGTTCGGCGGCGGTGAAGGCCAGGCGCGCCTCTGCAAAGCCTGCGGGGTGCGTTCCGTCCATGATCCTGCTCTCCTGTCCCATGCGGACATTGAGCCGGGAAATGGTTAGCAGTGTGTTAACGCCGTCGGGCCATTTCGGGGCATTTCGGGGGCGGCCTGGTCCCGGGCGCACCGGGACGGCTATCAAATCGAGCGCCTTGGCAGGCGCGAAGACCTTTTGTCTTGCGATCTTGCGTGAAGGACGCAAGATCGCTCGGGAATGCCTCCGGCGGGGATATTTGGAGCCAGGTGAAAGGGGACCTGGGTGGCGTGGGCCTTCAGGTCCAGTCCAGGACGACCTTGCCAGAGAGGCCTGAGCGCATGGCGGCGAAACCTTCCTGGAAATCCGAGACCTTGAAGCGGTGGGTGATGACGCGGCGGATGTTCAGGCCGTTTTCCAGCATGGCGATCATCTTGTACCAGGTCTCGAAGATCTCGCGGCCGTAGACGCCCTTGATGGTGATGGCCTTGAAGACGATGCGGCTCCAGTCGACCGGGGATTTTCCGGGCGGGATGCCGAGCATCGCGATGCGGCCGCCCATCACCATGTGCTCGACCATCTGGTCAAGGGCGGCTTGCGAGCCCGACATCTCCATGCCGACGTCGAAGCCCTGGGTCATGTGGAGGCCGTGGTAGACCGACTTCAGGTCCGTCGTGGCGACGTTCACCGGGACCACGTCGGCGACCTGGCCCGCGAGGTCGAGGCGGGCCTGGTTGATGTCGGTGATCACCACGTGGCGGGCGCCGACGTGCCGCGCGACGGCGGCGGCCATGATGCCGATGGGACCGGCGCCGGTGATGAGGACGTCCTCGCCGATCAGGTCGAAGGAAAGCGCGGTGTGGACGGCGTTGCCCAAGGGATCGAGGATCGCGCCGATCTCGTCATCGATGGCATCGGGCAGGGGGACGACGTTGAAGGCCGGGAGCCGCAGGTATTGCGCGAAGGCGCCGGGTTCGTTCACGCCGATGCCGCGGGTTTCGGGGTCGAGGTGGAACTTGCCCGACCGGCTTTGGCGCGAGGTCTTGCCGATCAGGTGGCCTTCGCCCGAGCAGCGTTGGCCGATCTCCAGCCCTTCGACGTTGCGGCCCTTGTCGACGATGATGCCCGCGAATTCGTGGCCGGTCACGAGGGGCACAGGGACGGTCTTCTGCGCCCAGGCGTCCCAGTTCCAGATGTGGATGTCGGTGCCGCAGATGCCGGTCTTGTGGATCTTGATGAGGACATCGTCGGGGCCGATCTCGGGGACGGGGCGGGTTTCCATCCAGAGGCCGGGTTCGGGCTTCGACTTGGCGAGGACGGTCATCTCGTTGGGGTGGGTCATTTGAGGACTCCGGTGGCGTGTCCCGCCTGGGTGAAGGCGTCGAGGGCGAAGTCGAGGTCTTCACGGGTGAGGGCTGCGTTCATCTGGGTGCGGATGCGGGCCTGGCCCTTGGGGACGACGGGGAAGAAGAAGGGCGCGACGTGGACGCCGCGGGTGTTGAGGTCGGCGGCCATGGCCTGCGCAAGTTTCGCGTCGCCGAGCATGACGGGGATAATCGGGTGCTCGCCGGGGAGGAGGGTGAAGCCTGCAGAGGTGAGGCCCGCGCGCCAGTATTGGGCGTTTTCGGTGAGCCTTTGGCGCAGGTCGTCGGCCTGTTCGACGATGTCGAGGGCGGCGAGGGCGGCGCCGACGACGGCGGGGGGGAGGGCATTGGAGAAGAGGTAGGGGCGGGCGCGTTGTCTCAGGAGGTCGATGACGGGTTGCGGGCCGGCGATGTAGCCGCCCAAGGCTCCGCCGAGGGCCTTGCCGAGGGTGCCGGTGAGGATGTCGACGGTGACCCCTGCGCGGGCGGGGGTGCCAGCGCCCTTGGGGCCGGTGAAGCCGGTGGCGTGGCAGTCGTCGACCATCACCATCGCGCCGTATTGGTCTGCGAGGGCGCGGATTTCGGGGAGCTTGGCGTAGTAGCCGTCCATCGAGAAGACACCGTCGGTGGCGATCAGGATGAAGCGGGCTCCGTCGGCTTTCGCGGCCTTGAGTTGGGCTTCGAGGTCGGTCATGTCGGAGTTGGCGTAGCGGTAGCGCTTGGCTTTGCAGAGGCGGATGCCGTCGATGATGCTGGCGTGATTGAGGGCGTCGGAGATGACGGCGTCTTCGGGGCCGAGGAGGGGTTCGAAGAGGCCGCCGTTGGCGTCGAAGCAGGCGGCGAAGAGGATTGTGTCGTCCTGGCCGAGGTATCGCGCGAGGCGGGTTTCCAGGCGGCGGTGCAGGTCCTGCGTGCCGCAGATGAAGCGGACCGAAGCCATGCCGAAGCCGTGGTCGTCCATTGCCTGCTTGGCGGCGGCGATCAGGCGGGGGTCGTCGGCGAGGCCGAGGTAGTTGTTGGCGCAGAGGTTCAGCATTTTGCGCCCGGCCATCTGCACGTGTGCGCCCTGGGCGCCGGTGATGAGGCGTTCGCGTTTCATCAGGCCGTCGGCCTCGATCTGGGCGAGGGTGGCGGTGATGTGGGCGAGGAAGCTCGAATCCGTCATGGCAGAACCCTTTCCGGTTTGGCGGAAAATGGCAGGTTGCGCGGCGCGTGTCAACTTGGCGGATAGGCCTCCGCCATAGTGGAAGTCAGCTGTCCTGGACGATCAGGATGGCGCGGGCCGGGCCATGGGCGGCGATCTGGTGCGGGCGGTCGGCGGGGTAACGGGCGACGTCTCCGGGGGCGAGGGTGTCGGTCGCGTCGCCGGAGGTGACGGTGAGGCGGCCTTCGAGGACCGTCAGGTGCTCGCGGCAGCCGGGGGAATGGGGGTCGGAGGTGAGCCTGGCGTCGGGGGCGAAGGCCAGTTCGTAGACCTCGTGGTGGCCGACGCTTTCGGGGGCGGAGAGGATGCGGATGGTGACGCCGTGGCGCTGGATCACGGGGGCCTGGGCGGCGCGGGTGACGTCGATGCCGGGGGCGGGGCGGCCTTCGAGGAGGCCCGCGAAGTCAAGCTGCAGCGCCTGGGTCAGGGCCCAGAGGGTGGCGACGGTGGGCGAGGATTCGCCACGTTCGATCTGGCTGACCATTGACCGCGAGACGCCAGAGAGCTTGGCGGCGGCGTCGAGCGACAGGCCGCGCGCTTTCCGGGCGGCGCGGAGGGAGGCGGCGAGGCGGTCGTGGATGTCGGAGCGGTCGGCCATGCGCGGCATGGTGGCCGGGAAGGGCGGAGGCGTCAATCTGGTCCGCTCGTCGATGACTTCGTCACTCCTCGCTCGCGACGAGAAGACGAAGTCGAACGAGGAGCCGCCGGTCAGGTGCCGCAGAAGGTCACGTATTGGCCGAAACCGGTGGGGGCGGGGAGGGTGTAGGGCTCGGTTTCGGTGAAGGGCTGCTGGATTGCGGCGAGGAGGGCGTGGAAGGGTGCCATGTCGCCGTCGGTGGCGGCGGTTAGGGCCTCTTCGACCTTGTGGTTGCGGGGGATCACCGCGGGATTCGCCTGTGCCAAACGTTCCGCCACGCCGTCGCCTGCGCGAGCGCGCCAGCGGGGGAGCCAGGCTTCCATCTTCTTGAAGTCGTCGAAGAGGGGGCGGAGGGTGGCCTCATCCGCGAGGCGGCGGAAAGTGAGGGTCCAGTCGGAGCCCTGGATCGCTTCCATCAGGTCGTCGGCGAGTTGGGCGTCGCCGTCGTCTTCCCCCACAAGGCCGAGCTTGCGGCGCATCACGGTGAGCCATTCGGCGCGGTAGCGCGGGGCGATGCCGGTCAGGCGGTCGTTGGCGATCTCGATGGCCTTGTCCTGGGACGGATCGAAGAGGGGCACCAGCGTCTCGGCAAGGCGCGCGAGGTTCCAGCCGAGGATCAGGGGCTGGTTGGCATAGGCGTAGCGGCCCTGGTGGTCGATGGAGGAGAAGACGGTGCCCGGCGCGTAGGCTTCCATGAAGGCGCAGGGGCCGTAGTCGATCGTCTCGCCACTGATGGCCATGTTGTCGGTGTTCATCACCCCATGGATGAAGCCGAGGCCCATCCAGTCGGCGATCAGCCGAGCCTGCCGGCCAATGACGGCGTCGAGGAGGGCGAGGTAGGGGTTCTCGGCCTGGGCGAGGTCGGGGTAGTGGCGCGCGATGGCGTAGTCGGCGAGCGCCTTGACCTTGTCGCCCTCGCCCCGCGCAGCGAAGAACTGGAAGGTGCCGACGCGCAGGTGGCTGGCGGCGACGCGGGCGAGGACCGCGCCGGGAAGCTTCGTCTCGCGCCAGATCTCTTGCCCCGTGGCCACGACGGCGAGCGAGCGGGTGGTGGGGACGCCCACGGCGGCCATGAATTCAGAGATCAGGTATTCGCGCAGCATCGGGCCGATGGCGGCCTTGCCGTCGCCGCCCCGGGAAAACGGGGTGCGACCGGAGCCCTTCAGCTGGATGTCGAAACGGCCCTGCGCGGTCACGACCTCTCCCAGAAGATGCGCGCGGCCGTCGCCGAGCTGGGGCGAGAAGCCGCCGAACTGGTGGCCGGCATAGGCCTGGGCGATGGGATCGGCCCCAGGGGGCAGCTCGGCACCCGAAAACCATGCGGCGGCCTCAGCATCGGTCAGCGACAGGCCGAGGTCATCCGCCAGGGTCCGGTTCAGCACCAGAAGCCGCGGGGCAGGGGCCACGTCGGGGGCCACCCGCAGATAGGTGCCGGGCAGGTCGCGGGCGTAGGAGTGGTCGAAGGCGATGGTCATCATGGCCCCTTTCACCAAAGGATATGAGCGCAAGGACCCTGTCGTGCAAGGCAGGGCAGGGCCAGGGCAAAATCCTTCGAAGGATTTTGGCAAAACTTTTCGAAAAGTTTTGCGCCCGGCGGGGAAGGCGGCGCGAGGGTCGGAAGTGGTCGGGGCGGAGGGATTCGAACTCTCGACCTACGGTACCCAAAACCGTCGCGCTACCAGACTGCGCTACGCCCCGACCGGGCTGACTTACAGGGGATCGGCGGGATTGAAAAGCCTTTGCTTGACGCCCCCCGATCACCCGCCTTCAGGCGGAAGAAGCGGCCAGACCTCCACCACGCCGTAGCAGATCGCGCAGGGGGTCTGCGCCACCTGCTCGATGGCGGCTTCCAGACTTTCGGCCTCGATCAGCGCAAAACCCGCGACCGGCAGGTCGGAGGTGAGGTAGGGGGCGTTCAGCACCTCGACCCCCGAGCCTTCCGGATTGCGCACCTGCACGGGTGCCCCGGCCATGCCCATCAGGGCACCACTAGAGACCAGGGCCGCGTCCTGTGCATGGGCTTTCTCCCGCTGGTCCTGCGGCGTGCGCTCGTACCCGGCACGGTCGCCGTAACCGATGGTCAGATAATGGGGCATCCCGTCTCCTCGCTTCAGCAAGGAACACCCGAGAAGCCTGCCAGGTTCCTAGTTTTCACAGGACCAGGCGGCGGTCTCTGCCGGGATGGCGGGATGGCGCATCACGGTGCCGGGGCCGATGCCCAGCTTCCCAGCAAGGCCCGCGTTGATCTCCAGCACGAACTGGACACCCTCGCCGCCGTCGATGGGCGTCAGGTCCCCGGGCACCGCCCCCGCATGGACGCGGGTGACGGTCCCCGACGCATCCGCGAAGACCATGTCCAGCGGAATGAGCGTGTTCTTCATCCAGAAGCTGACCCGGCGCGGGGCTTCGTAGACGAACAGCATGCCCTCCGACAGCGGCATCGCCTCGACGAACATCAGGCCCTGCGCCCGCTCGGCACCGTCGTCGGCAACCTTGACCGCAAAGCTTTCCTTGCCCCCGTCCCAGCGCAGGTCCAGCCGGTCGGGCGCGCAGACGGCCTCGGCCCAGGCGGCACCGGGCAGGAGCACGACGAGGCCGAGGGTCCGCAGCAGCTTCATGGCTTGTCGCGCGCCGCGGCTTCCCAGGACACGACCTGGATCGCCATGCGGCCCCGTTTGCCCTCGATGATGCGCAAGGCCACCGCCTCGCCGGCCTGCAGGTCGGCAAAGCCCGAGACGCGCAGCACCTCGGCATGGATGAACACATCCTCGGCGCGGCCGAAGACGTTTGCGAAACCGAAGCCCTTGCCCTTGTCGAACCATTTCACGCGGGCGGGTTCCAGCGGCAGGGCGAGGATATCCTCGCTGACCATCTGGGCCGCGTCCTCGCCAAAAGGCACGACGACGCCTTCCGGCGGATCGATCCGCAGGACTTCGACAGCCTGTACGCCACGCTGGGTCCGCTGCACACGGACCTCGATACCTGCACCATCAGCAACTGACCCTTGCCCGAAGTTCCGAAGAACGTTCGCGTGCAAGAGTATATCCGCATCCGTCTGGTCAGAAACTATGAACCCGAACCCCTTGGTGGGATCAAACCACTTAACGCGACCATGCACGACCTGCATGACCTCATCTTCTTCCGACATTGTCAGAGCCTTCTCCCCAGAATGAGCCCTTAGGCGGCACAGATGGCGGGAAAGTTAACCGGTGATCAAGGGCAAATGTGCCCACTCATTGCATAAACTTCTTCAAGTGTCGGAATTTCTAAGGATTCAGTCTTTGGACATTCCAATCGTGGGAAAGCTGTTCGCGGTACCAGCGAAAGCGGTCATGCAACCGGAACGCGCCATCCGCCCAGAATTCGATCTCGACGGGTCGAATCCGGAAGCCGCCCCAGAAGGGCGGCCGGGATGGATTCGGGCCCTGCATAAGCGCCTGCTTAGCCGCTTCGCCCATCAGCGCCTCGCGCGAAGAGAGCGGTTGCGACTGCTTGCTGGCCCAGGCGCCGATGCGGGATTTCAGGCTTCGGCTGGCGTAGTAGGCGTCGGCCTGCGGTCCCTCCTCGCGGGTCACATGGCCGCGGACCCGGATCTGACGGCGGAGCGACTTCCAGTGCAGCACGAAGGCCGCCTTGCCCGAGGCCGCGATCTCCTGCCCCTTCTTCGAGGTGTAGTTGGTGTAGAAGACGAAGGCGCCGCCACCCTCGCCGCCGACCTCGATCTCTTTCAGCAGGACCATGCGGACATTGGGCATCCCCTGGTCGTCCACCGTCGCCAGCGCGATCGCGTTGGGGTCGTTCGGCTCGGAGGCCTCGGCCTCGGTCAGCCAGGATTGCGCCAGCACGAAGGGGTCGCTGCCCGCGAAGATGCCCGATCGGTCCATGAGAGACTCCTTCCCTGGCGGCAAGGACCTGCCTTGAAGGGCGGCCCGGCTTCGCCTACACGTCATTGCCAACGAAAAGGTGGGCGAGGGGTCAGGAATGTCAACCGGACTTATGCAGGGCAAGCGCGGCCTGATCATGGGGCTTGCGAACGACAAGTCCATCGCCTGGGGCATCGCCCAGGCCGTGGCGGCGCAGGGGGCGGAGCTTGCCTTCAGCTATCAGGGCGAAGCGCTGAAGAAGCGGGTCGAGCCCCTGGCGGAAAGCCTGGGCACGCCTAAGCTTTTCGAATGCGACGTGGCGAGCGATGAAAGCATCGATGCGCTCTTCACCGCGCTGAAGGCGGACTGGGGGCAGATCGACTTCCTGGTCCATGCCATCGGCTTTGCCGACAAGAACGAGTTGCGCGGCCGCTACGTCGACACCTCGCGCGCGGGCTTTGCACTGGCGATGGACATTTCGGTCTACAGCTTCACCGCGGTCTGCCAGCGCGCGGCGGCGATGATGGGCCCGGGCGGAAGCCTGCTGACGCTGACCTATTTCGGGGCCGAGAAGGTCATGCCGCATTACAACGTGATGGGGGTGGCCAAGGCCGGGCTGGAGGCTTCGGTCAAGTACCTGGCCGAGGATCTGGGCAAGGACGGCATCCGCGTCAACGCGATCTCGGCGGGCCCGATCAAGACCTTGGCCGCGAGCGGCATCGGCGATTTCCGCTACATCATGCGCTGGAACGAGCTGAACTCGCCCTTGCGCCGCAACGTCACGCAGGAGGAGGTCGGCAAGGCGGCGCTTTACTTGCTGTCGGACCTTGGCTCTGGCACCACGGGCGAGAACCTGCATGTGGATGCGGGCTACCATGTCGTCGGCATGAAGGCGATCGACGCGCCGGACATCGACATTGTCACCGGGAAGAAGGAAGGCGGCCAGTGAGCCGCCAGCGGTCATGAGCCTGGCGGCCTTCCTGGCCTTTGCGGGCCTGGTGCTGTTTGCCGTGGTCTCGCCCGGCCCGGCCGTCCTCATGTCTGCGCGCACCGGGCTGACAGAGGGCTTTCGCACCGGCGTCATGCTCGCGCTGGGCATCGCGACCGGGGCGGTCTTCTGGGCGCTGGCGGCGATGTTCGGGCTGCACCTGATCTTCGACGCGGCGCCCTCGCTTCTTTGGGCGCTCAAAATCGGCGGGGCGGCCTATCTTCTGTGGATGGGCTGGCACCTCTGGCGCGACGCGAAAACGCCTTTCGTCGCCGAGGATGCGCGGCCCGTCCCGCGGTCGCCCTTCGCGGCCTTTCGGCTGGGCCTCTGGACCAACCTGTCCAATCCCAAGGCCGTGGTCATCTATTCCTCGATCTTCCTTGGCACCATCAGCCCCGGCACGCCGACCTGGATCCTCGCCAGCCTGATCGCGATGATCCTTGTGATGGAGACCGCCTGGAACAGTCTTGTCGCCCGCATCTTTTCGCTCGACCGCACCCGGGCGGCCTATATCAGCCTGAAAACCGTGATCGACCGCTGCTTCGGGGCCGCACTCGCGCTCCTCGGCGTGAAGATCGTTGCCACCTGAGGAGCCGCCGATGTCCGCCGACCGCCTGCCGCATGAAAAGGGATTTCACGTCAGCTGGGACCAGATCCATCGCGATGCCCGCGCGCTGGCCTGGCGGCTGGATGGCAAGGGACCGGGTGAGGGCGGCACCTGGAAGGCCGTGGTGGGCATTACCCGCGGCGGCCTTGTCCCCGCGATGATCGTCAGCCGGGAACTCGACATCCGGGTCGTCGACTCGATCTCGGTCAAGTCCTACCACTCCGGCGGCGGCAAGCAGGACCAGCGGCGCGAGGCGCAGGTCATCAAGGCCCCGAACGCCGAGGTGATGGGCGACGGCACGGGTGTCCTGATCGTCGACGACCTGGTGGACTCGGGCAAGACGCTGGAGCTGATCCGCAAGCTTTACCCCAAGGCGCATTTCGCCTGCGTCTACGCCAAGCCCGAGGGCGAGAAGCAGGCCGACACCTACATCACCAGCGTCAGCCAGGACACCTGGATCTTCTTCCCCTGGGACATGGCCTTGCAATACGTCCAGCCCATGCGCGGGTCGGACTGACCCCTAGTCGTGCAGATGCCGGTCCACATCCTGCGCCGAATGCAGGATGCGGATGACCTCCAGCCGGTCGGGCAGGTCGCGGTACCAGATGACGTGCGAGCCGCAGGGGCGTTTCAGCAATCCCGGACGCACCGTGTCCGGACGACCCTTGCGGAGGCCTGACGCAAGCCCCTCGATCTCGGCCACAAGGCTGCGGTGGTAACGGTCTGCCTGCGCGCGGGACCAGGTGTCGAAGGTGTAGAACCAGATGCCTTCCAGGTCCAAGTTGGCCCTTGGCGACAGCCGGTAAGGCTTACTTGCCATGCTTTGCGTCATACTTCGCATGCATCCGGGCCAGGAATGCCTCGCTGTCGAAGGGTTGTGGCTCCCCCGACTCCTCGCCCTCGATCAGCGCCGCTTCCAGCGCCTTCACCTTCGCTTCATGCTCCTGTAACAGCCGCAGGCCCGCGCGGACGACCTCGCTGGCGGAGCCGTAGCGGCCGGACTTCACCTCGGTGTCGATGAAGGCGGTGAAGTGGTCGCCAAGCGAGATCGAGGTGTTGCGGGGCATGGGCGCTGGTCCTTCTGAAGCTTCCCGCAAGACTATACCAGCAAGTACCAAAATCCAATACACCCCTTGCGACGAGGGGGCTTGCAACTCTCTGCCATCCGGGGACACTTCGGGCGACCTGCCACGAATGGACCGACCATGACCCTGCCGCTGAACCCCGCATTCGCCGCCACCGAGCCGCCTCCGGTGATGGAGGCGCGCCGCTGGATCCAGGGGGTCACCTTCCCGGCCGACCGCCCGCTGATCAACATCAGCCAGGCCGCGCCGGTGGACAGCCCGCCCCTGGGCCTGCGCCAGGCGCTGGCCGATGCGGCGCTGAACGATCCGAACGCGCATCTTTACGGGCCGGTCCTGGGCCTGCCGGCGCTTCGGGAGGAAATCGCGACGCAATGGTCGGCGACCTATGGCGGCCGTATCAGCCCCGAGCAGGTGGCCATCACCCAAGGCTGCAACCAGGCCTTCTGCACCGTCATGGCGACCCTCGCCGGACCGGGGGACGAGGTGATCCTGCCGACGCCCTGGTACTTCAATCACAAGATGTGGCTCGACATGGCGTCGGTGAAGACCGTGGCGCTGGACACCGGACCGACGCTCATCCCCTCGGCCGAGGCCGCCGCGCAGCTCATCACCGACCGCACACGGGCCATCGTGCTGGTCAGCCCCAACAACCCCGGCGGGGTGGAGTACCCGGCCGAGACGCTGGCCGCCTTCCGCGACCTCTGTCGCGCAAAGGGCCTGGCCCTCATCGTGGACGAGACCTACCGCGACTTCGACAGCCGCTCTGGAGCGCCGCACGACCTGTTCCAGGACCCGGACTGGGACGACACGCTCATCCAGCTTTACAGCTTCTCCAAGGCCTACCGCCTGACAGGGCACCGGGTCGGGGCCATCGTTGCCTCCACCGCGCGTCTGGCCGAGGCGGAAAAGTTCCTCGACACCGTGGCGATCTGCCCCAGCCAGCTTGGCCAGATCGGCGCGCTTTGGGGGATGCGGAACCTCGCGCAGTGGCTTGCGGGGGAACGGGACGAGATCCTGGCCCGCCGCCGCGCGATGGAGGAAGGGTTCAAATCCCTGCCGGATTGGAAGCTTCTGGGCTGCGGCGCTTATTTCGCCTATGTCGAACATCCTTTCGACATGGCCTCGGATGCGCTGTGCAAACGGCTGGTGACGGAAGCCTCGCTTCTGATGCTGCCGGGGACCATGTTCCAGCCCGAAGGCTCCGAGGCCGGCAAGCGCCAGATCCGCATCGCTTTTGCCAACGTGGATGCAAAGGGCATCGCCGAGGTGATACGGCGGCTGCAGGCCTTCCGGCCTTGATCTTGCTGACGGCCGCGTGACCCTGCGCGGGGTTCGGCCATCTTGATCTTGCCCCCCTGCGGGGTTCCCACTATTCACCGTGCCAGAACCATTCAGAGGGCCCGAACTCATGGCGAAGACCCCGACCGAAGACGGCAAGCGCCCGCGTGGCGCGGTGAAGGAGGTTGCGGTCTGGACCCTGATGGGGATGCTGATCCTGGGCCTCGGCGGCTTTGGCGTGACCAGCTTCTCGGGCGGGGTGACCAGGGTCGCCAGCGTCGGCGACATCGACGTGACGACCGACGACTACGCCCGTGCGCTGCAGACGCAGGTCAACGCCTTCAGCCAGCAGTTGGGCCAGCAGCTGTCCATGCAGGAGGCGCTGGCCTTCGGCATCGACAAGCAGGTGCTGCAGGACGTGCTGACCCGTGCAGCGCTGGACAACGAGGCGCAGCGGGTGGGCCTGTCTGTCGGCGACGGGGTCGTGGCGGCCGAGTTGATGGGGATGGACGCCTTCAAGGGCGTCTCGGGCAGCTTCGACCGCGAGGCCTACCGCTTTGCGCTGGATCGCAACAACCTGTCGGAAACCGAGTTCGAGACCAACCTGCGCCGCGACATCAGCCGCGAGCTTCTGCAGGGCGCCGTGGCGGGGGGCTTTGCCGCCCCCGCGCCGCTGACCGAGACGCTTTACGCCTGGGTGGGCGAGCGGCGGGGCTTCTCCATGCTGCGGCTGGGCGAGGGGGACCTGACCGCCCCCGTGGCCGAACCGACCGACGACGAGCTGAAGGCGCATTACGACGCCCAACTTGACCGCTTCACCAAGCCCGAGGCCAAGCGGATCACCTATGCGGCCCTGCTGCCCGAAGCCATCGCCAAGGACCAGCCGGTCGATGACGCGACGCTGCAGAAGCTCTATCAGGATCGCATCTCCGAATTCGTGATCCCGGAACGGCGGATCGTCGAGCGGCTGGTCTATCCCGACCAGGCGGCGGCCGAGGCGGCGAAAGCGAAGCTGGATGCCGGCACTTCGTTCGAGGACCTCGTGGCCGAACGTGGGCTGACGCTGGACGCCATCGACATGGGCGATATGTCGAAGGAAGAGCTGGGTGCCGCGGGCGAGGCGGTCTTTGCCACGGCTGAAGGGCAAGTGGCGGGCCCGGCGGAGAGCGACCTTGGACCGGCGCTTTACCGGGTTGTCTCGGTCCTGGCGGCCGAGGAGACCAGCTTCGAGGACGCCCGCGAGACGCTGGCGATCGAGATCCAGACCGATGCCGCGCGGCGGCTGATCGCGGATCAGGTCGAAAGCATCGACGACCTGCTTGCGGGTGGCGCGACGCTGGAGGATCTGGGCAAGGAGATGGGCCTGGCGGTCGCCACCATCGACTATGTGCCGGGCCAGCAGGGCGAGGCCGCGATCGAAGGCTACCCCGCCTTCCGCGAGGCTGCCGATGCCGTGCAGGAAGGCGATTTCGCCGAGGCCGTCCTTCTGGACGATGGCGGCGTGGTGGCCCTGCGACTGGACGAGATCGTCCCTGCCGCGCCGATCCCCTTCGACGAGGCGAAGGACCAGGTGGCCGAGGACTGGCGGAAGGAGGCCACCACGGCGGCGCTTGCGGCCCGGGCGGCCGAGATCAAGGCCGAGGTCGAGGGCGGCGCTGCCATCGGCAGCTTCGGGATCGTCGACGTGACGCCCGAAACCGCTCGGTCGGGCTTCGTGGCCAATGCGCCGGAAACGCTGGTGGCCGATGTCTTCAAGATGGCCGAGGGCGAGGTCAAGGTGATGGAAGCTCCGGGCTTCGTCGCCGTGGTGAAGCTGGACCGCATCCTGCCCGCCGCGACCGAGGGCGAGGACGCCGAGGCGACGCGCGAGGCGCTGGCGGCGCAGGCCCGGCAGGCGATCGCTCAGGATGCTTTCGCGGCCTTCACCAACGCGCTGACCGCCGAGGCCGGGATCTCGCTGGACCAGGCGGCGATCAACGCCGTCCACACGAGCCTGCCCTGATGCAGCTGTCCCCCAGTTTTGCCGAGTTCGAGGCGGGTTGGAACGCCGGGAAGAACCAGATCGTCTGGGCGCGGCTCGCGGCTGACCTCGACACGCCGGTCAGTCTGATGCTGAAGCTGGGCGACGCCCGCGCCGATACCTTCATGCTGGAATCGGTGACGGGCGGCGAGGTCCGGGGCCGCTATTCCATCGTCGGCATGAAGCCGGACCTTGTCTGGCAGTGCCACGGCGAGAAAAGCCGCATCAACCGCGAGGCGCGCTTCGACCGGCAGTCGTTCACTGACCTTGCCGGCCACCCGCTGCAGACCCTGCGTGACCTGCTGGCGGAATGCCGGATCGAGATGCCGGAAGGGCTGCCCGCGGTCTCGGCGGGGCTCTTCGGCTATCTCGGCTATGACATGATCCGGCTGGTCGAAAACCTGCCGCAAGTGAACCCCGACCCGCTGGCGCTGCCCGACGCGGAACTGATCCGCCCCTCGGTCGTCGCCGTGCTGGACGGCGTGAAAGGCGAGGTCACGGTCGTTGCCCCCGCCTGGGTCGCGGGCGGGTTGTCGGCCCGTGCTGCCTATGCCCAGGCGGCCGAGCGGGTGATGGACGCGCTCCGCGACCTCGACCGCGCGCCTTCGGCCGCACGCGACCTGGGCGAGACGGCCCCGGTCGGCGAGGCCAGGTCGAACTTCACGCATGAGGGATACAAGGCCGCGGTCGAGAAGGCCAAGGAATACATCCGCGCGGGCGACATCTTCCAGGTCGTGCCCTCCCAGCGCTGGTCGCAGCGCTTCGAACTGCCGCCCTTCGCGCTCTACCGCTCCTTGCGGCGGACGAACCCCTCCCCCTTCATGTTCTTCTTCAACTTCGGCGGCTTCCAGGTCGTCGGCGCCAGCCCCGAGATCCTCGTGCGCCTGCGCGACGGCGAAGTCACGATCCGCCCCATCGCAGGGACCCGCAAGCGCGGCGCAACGCCGGAAGAGGACAAGGCGCTGGAACTGGACCTGCTGGCCGATCCGAAGGAACGGGCCGAGCACCTGATGCTTCTCGACCTTGGCCGCAACGACGTGGGCCGGGTGGCGAAGGTCGGAACCGTGCGGCCCACAGAGACCTTCATCATCGAACGCTACAGCCACGTCATGCATATCGTGTCGAACGTGGTGGGCGAGATCTCGGACGGCGAGGACGCTCTGTCGGCGCTGCTCGCGGGCCTGCCTGCGGGCACCGTCTCGGGCGCGCCCAAAGTCCGCGCGATGGAGATCATCGACGAGCTGGAGCCGGAAAAGCGCGGCGTCTACGGCGGCGGCGTTGGCTATTTCGCGGCCAACGGCGAAATGGATTTCTGCATCGCGCTGCGCACGGCGGTGGTGAAGGACGGCCAACTATACATCCAGGCGGGCGGCGGCGTGGTCTATGACAGCGATCCCGAGGCCGAATACCAGGAAACCGTCAACAAATCCAACGCGCTGCGCCGAGCGGCCGAGGATGCGGGCCGCTTCGCCGGGCGCGGGAACAGCTGACGACGCCTTCCCGCGCGTCGGTTGTCGTCGGTCAGCGGGGTGACCGACGAAATTTCCTTGGGCCGGCCCGGGTCTACTCGACCGTCAGGACCGCCGTGACCGGCGCCAAGGCCACCATCGCGGCCTTGCCTTCGACGGTCCATTCCAGCAGCGCGGCCACGGTCGCCGGGTCCGCTGTGCCCACGACGCTGGCCCGGCCGTCCTGTCCGGCCTTGAACACTGCCCGGTCCAGAAGCCGGCGCACGGCGCCCGCGTCTGCCCCGGTCGAACCGATGTCGCGGAAGATCAGCCCGGCCTCCAGGTCCTCGCGCCGTGCGACCTGGTCGGCGGCGTTCAGTCCCTGGTCCCAGGTCAGAAGGCCGCGGCCCTGCGCCTTGAGGATTGGCACCACCGTCGCCGCCAGCGGACGGCGGTTCTGGAACGACGGCTCCGCCGTGTCCATGACCGCCACGGCCTCGGGCAGGCCCTGTTCCATCGACTGGAAGGCCACCTCGACATCGGCGGGCATCGCGCCCTCGGCAATGCCGGTGACCAGCATCACCACTTCCTTGCCCGCCGCCCGGTAGATCGCCGCATGCTGCGCCGAGGCAGGGTCCAGCGGGTCGAGCGCGAAACTGACCGGGAAGGGCAGGGCGGCAAGGCCGGCGCGGTCAAGCTCGGCGCGGCCGTCGTCGATCAGGACGATGGCGAAGGGGGGCTTGCCGTCCGGGTTGTCGAAGGTTGCGGCGAACTGGGCAATCGGGCGCGGATCGGCGGGCACGGCGGCGGGATCGGTGGCCGGATCGGTTGCCGGTTCGGTCGCCGCCTCGCTGGCACGTGGCAGGCCGGGCGCCGGCTTGAAGGTGGAACTGCGCGGCTCGGGCTCTGCCGTCTCGCCGGGAAGCGGGGCGGGTTTGGTGCCCGGCATCCTGGGTTCGGCAGTCTCGGGGGCCGGCATGGTGGCTTCCGGGGCGGCATCATCCGCCGGGGCGGGCTCTGCCGGCATCGCATCGGCGACAGACGCTTCGGTGGCCGGGGCTTCGGCTTCCAGAGCGGGCTCGGCAGCGGACTCCGGAGCCGGATCCACCGTTGCCACCTCGGGCGCGGGCGCTTCTACAGCCGGAGCGGGCTCGACCTCCTGCGGCGCGGGCTCGGCGGGAGCGGCCTCAGCTACCTCGGGTTCCGGAGCAGGCTCCTCTGCGGTCACGGGGGCGGTCGCCTCGGCGGGTGTCGGCTCGGTCGCCGGTTCGGCAGGCGCAGGCTCGGCGGCGGGCACATCTTCTGGCGCCAGCTCTGCGGGCGCGGGATCGACCGTCTCAGGCAAGGTCGCCTCGGGGGCAGCCTCGGCCAGCACGGTCTCTACCGGCGCTGCGGGGGCCTCGGCGGCCGCGTCCGCGACGGTTTCGGCGGGCTTCGACGGCTCGGGCAGGGTTTCCGGCGCCGCGACTTCGGAGGCCGCGGGGGCGACCGGTTCGGCCAGTTCGGCGACCTCGGCCGTCGGGGCGGCGGCAGTCGTGTCGACGGCGGGTTGTTCCTCGGCCGGGGCCTCGGCCACCTCTTGCGCGGGGGCGGGTTCGGCGGGCGCGGCCGCTTCGGCCGGGGCTTCGACTGCAGGTGCCGCGGCCTCGGCTTCGGCAGCGTCGTCCACGGCGGTCGCCTCGGCGCTGGCGGCCTCGGCTGGTTCCGAGGCGGGCTCGGCCTCTGCCGCGGGCATGGTCACGGTCTGGGCTTCAACTGTCCCGGTCTCGGCCGCGACCTCGGCCGCTGCCTCCGCAGCGGTCGCTTCGGCGCTTTCGCCTCCAGCTTCTGCGGTCTCGGCCGGCGCAGGCGTCGCTTCGGCGCCGGCATCCACATCCGCCGCCGCGGGCGCTGTCACCGGTTCGGAAACGGCCGAGGGGGCGTTGTCGTTGGCCGGCGTGACCGGAAACAGCGCCGATGCGATGACGAGGCCGCCAGTGACCACAAGGCCCCCGGACACCATGCCAAGAAGGAATTTGCCGACCACCACTGCCTCCGCCTTTACGCCCTTGCGACCGTTGCGAAGCCGGCACGCCGCCTGCCCCTGTCGGATCGCCTGTTTCCGACGCTGTTCTTGCCTGGCCGCACTATAGCCGCAGGCCACGCCGGCTTCACGCGTTTTTCCACAGATGCTCAACAAGTTGCCTGCACCGTGGCAGGCGGGCAATTCCGGTGTCGGAAAGGGGGGAGTGGAGGCGGGTACCGGAATCGAACCGGTCTTCACGGATTTGCAATCCGCTGCGTAACCTCTCCGCCAACCCGCCGCGAAGGTGGGGGAGGGATAGCGGATAGGGCAGGCGGCTGCAAGGGCTTCCTGGGGCCGGGGTGGCAGGCTTGACTTGGCAGGGGACCACGGTGATTGTCCCGCGCAAGGGCAGGGGCAGGGCGCGCGCGTGCAGAGGATCCTCATCACCGGAAGCGCGGGCTTCATCGGTTTCCACCTCGCGCGGCAGCTTCTGGCGGCGGGCCACCGGGTGCATGGCTACGACGGGCTGACCCCCTATTACGATGTCGCGCTGAAGGAAAAGCGCCACGCGATGCTGAAGGCGATGCCCGGCTTCACCGCGACCGAAGCGCTGGTCGAGGACGTGGAAACGCTGGACCGCGCAGGCGCGGACTTCGCGCCCGATGTCATCATCCACCTCGCGGCGCAGGCCGGGGTCCGCTACAGCCTGACCCATCCCCGGTCGTATATCGAGACGAACTTCACCGGCAGTTTCAACGTGTTGGAGCTGGCGAAGCGGCAGAAGGTCCGCCATCTGCTGATCGCGTCCACCTCCTCGGTCTACGGCGCGAACCCCGAGATGCCGTTTCATGAGACCGACCGCGCCGACCATCCGCTGACCGTCTATGCCGCCACCAAGAAGGCGGTCGAGGGGCTGGCGCATTCCTATGCCCATCTGTGGGGCCTGCCCGTCACGCTCTTCCGCTTCTTCACCGTCTATGGCGCCTGGGGCCGCCCGGACCTCGCCTACTTCAAGTTCGCCAAGGCCATCCTCCAGGGCACGCCCATCGACGTCTACAACCACGGCGAGCTCTGGCGCGACTTCACCGCCGTCGAGGATCTGGTCGAAGGCGTCTTGCGCCTGATCCCCCTTGCCCCCTCGGCACCCAGCGCACGTGGCGCGACGGTCGAGGGCGACAGCCTGTCTCCCATAGCGCCCTGGCGGGTCGTCAACATCGGCAACAACGACAAGATCCACCTGATGGACTTCATCCGCACGCTGGAGACGCTCCTCGGCCGCAAGGCGGTGTTGAACCTGATGCCGATGCAGCCCGGCGACGTGCCCGCGACCTGGGCGGATTGCTCGCTCTTGGAACGCCTCACCGGCTTCAAGCCCGAGACCGACCTTGCCACCGGGCTTGCCCGTTTCGTAGACTGGTACCGCGACTATGCCCGCGCCTGACTGGCCTTACCGGCGCTGCGGCTCTGGTCCTAAAGCCTCGCCGTGCCTGGCCCTATACTGACCCGCAAACCATTCGAAAGGACGCCCCCGTGGAAGATTATGCAGGCATGAACGACATCGGCGCCGTGGTCGAGGCCGACCGCGCCCATGTCTGGCACCACCTCTCCCAGCACAAGCAGTACGAGACCGTCGATCCCCGCGTCATCGTGGAAGGCAAGGGGATGCGCGTCTGGGACGCCAAGGGCAAGGAACACATCGACGGCGTCTCGGGCGGGGTCTGGACCGTCAACGTGGGGTACGGCCGGGAATCCATCGCCAACGCGGTCCGCGACCAGCTGATCAAGATGAACTACTTCGCCGGGGCCGCAGGCTCGATCCCCGGGGCGCTCTTCTCGAAGAAGCTGATCGAGAAGATGCCGGGCCTTTCCCGCGTCTACTATTCGAACTCGGGGTCCGAGGCGAACGAGAAGGTCTACAAGATGGTCCGCCAGATCGCCCACCGGCATCACGGCGGCAAGAAGTGGAAGATCCTTTACCGCGACCGCGACTACCACGGCACGACCATCGCGGCCCTTGCCAGCGCCGGTCAGGACCAGCGCGCGATGCAATATGGCCCGTTCCCCGACGGCTTCGTCCGCGTGCCGCATTGCCTGGAATACCGCAAGCAGTGGGACGTGGAAAACTACGGCCAGCGCGCCGCTGACGCCATCGAGGAAGTGATCCTGAGGGAAGGTCCCGACACCGTCGGCTGCCTGATCCTGGAACCCGTCACCGCCGGCGGCGGCGTCATCGTCCCGCCCCAGGGCTACTGGGACCGCGTCCAGGAAATCTGCAAGAAATACAACATCCTCCTGGCCATCGACGAGGTCGTCTGCGGCGTCGGCCGCACCGGCACCTGGTTCGGCTACCAGCACTACGGCATCAAGCCCGACTTCGTGACCATGGCCAAGGGCGTCGCCTCCGGCTACGCCGCGATCTCCTGCACCGTGACCACGGAAGCCGTCTTCGAGATGTTCAAGGACAACCCGAATGACCCGATGAGCTACTTCCGCGACATCTCCACCTTCGGCGGCTGCACCTCCGGCCCCGCCGCGGCGTTGGAGAACATGCGGATCATCGAGGATGAGGGCCTCCTCGCCAACACCGTCGCGATGGGCGACTATTGCCTGTCGAACCTCGCCGCGCTGATGGACAAGCACAAGGTCATCGGCGACGTCCGCGGCAAGGGGTTGTTCCTCGGGGCCGAGCTGGTGGCGGACCGTGCGACCAAGGAGCCGGTGGACGAGAAGAAGGTCCAGGCCGTCGTCGCCGACTGCATGGCGCAGGGCGTCATCATTGGGGCGACGAACCGGTCGCTGCCGGGGTTGAACAACACGCTGTGCCTGTCGCCTGCGCTGATCGCGACGAAGGACGACATCGACGAGATCACCACGGCCATCGACGGCGCGCTGACCCGGGTGTTCGGGTAAGAAATTAGGCCCCTTGCGGCGGGAGAGGGTGTCCCGGGAGGGGCACCTTCTTCGCCGTCACTCGCCGCTACTGCTGACGGGCGCTGCCTTCTTTTGTGCCAGACGATTCGCCCCGCATGGTTAACGCCTTGTCGGTCATAGGTGCGTATGCATGGAATGCATGCGCGATGTATACGGAATGATGACGTCCGGAATAGGGTCTGCCGGGGGCATTAACCCTGCGTTCTCAAGCACTTGGCGGCCCGTTGCGCGAGCCATCATCTGGACTCATCGCTGGCCACAGGAAACGGGTCAGACCCTGACCGACGCCTTCAGGCCACCCCATACCGGCGGCGGGCTTCCTTGAAGCTCATGAGCTTCCCCTCCACCGTGTCCCACAGGTGCAGGTTCACCGACCGCAGGGACTCCCGCACCGTCAGGCGCTGCGCCTCGGCCAAGGCGCGGTGGTCGCGGATGACCTCGGGCAGGCGGTAGAAGGGGATGCGGGAGTACAGGTGATGCACATGGTGGATCCCGATGTTGCCGGAAAACCAGCGCAGGGGCTGGGGCAGGATATAGTGGGATGACCCCTCCAGCGCGGCGTCGTGGAGCTGCCAGTCCTCGCCCTTCGACCAATGCGTCTCTTCGAACTGGTGTTGGACGTAGAAGAGCCAGACCCCCAGCGTGGCCGCGACCAGCGAGGTGGGCAGGTAGATCAACAGCACCGGCCAGACCCCGCCAAACCACAGGATCAGGCCCAGGCCGATGGCGATCATCGCGTTGGTGCCCATGGCAGAGGTCCAGTAGCGCCAGCCGGATTTCATCAGCCCGAAGGGCAGGCGGTTCTGCAACAGGAACAGGTAGCCGGGGCCGAGGACGAACAGGACCAGGGGGTTGCGGTAAAGCCGGTAGAGAAGCCGGCCGAACCAGCCGCGCGTGCGGTATTCCTCGATCGTCAGGGTCAGGACATCGCCGATCCCCCGCGCGTCAAGGTCGCCGTGGTGGGCGTGGTGGATCGAATGGGTGCGGCGCCAGACGGCATAGGGCGTCAGGGTCAGCACGCCCAGGATGCGACCGGTCCAGTCCTGCGCGGTACGGTTGGCCAGGAACGCCCCGTGTCCGCAGTCGTGCTGGATGATGAAGATGCGGACCAGGAAGCCGCCGTTCAGCACTGCGATGGCCAGGGCCAGCCAGGGGCTGACCGACAGCGCCATCCAGGCCAAGGCCCAGAGTGCAAGGAACGGCACCAGCGTGACGCCGAGCTCCCACAGGCTGCGGCGGGTCGAGGGTTCGCGGTAGCGGGCGAGCGTGGACAGCCAGTCGCGGGCCGGACGGGGGATGGGGTCGGGCATCTTTGCCTTTGGAGGGCCGCACGGGGCGGCGGCTTCGGGTCAGCCTTGGCGGGACCCTTGTCGCGGGGTAACTCTTCAGGCTCTCCGGAGTTAGGCATTTCTGCAGCCGATGGCAATGCAACTGATGGTCCGGGGGCGAATTCTCCGGGCACTGTCGCTTGACTTCGCCACGGGCGGTGCGGCTTGATCTGGACTCATCCCCCGCCCGGATCCATCATGGCCACCATCCCCGTCGAAGCCTTCTACCTGACGCCCGGCGCCTCCGGCTCACTGCAACAGCAGATCCGCGCCATGGTGACGCAAGGCATCCTGACCGGCCGTTTCCGCCCCGCCGCCAGAATGCCGTCGTCGCGGGGCCTTGCGGAACACCTCGGCGTCAGCCGGATCACCGTGACGCTGGCCTATGCCGACCTCGTCTCCTCGGACTACCTCACCGCGCAAGGTAGGTCGGGCTATTTCGTCTCGGACACCGCCCCCCTGGCGCCGGAGTTTCCCCAGGCCGAACCCCGTGCGGACGCCATCGATTTCAAGGGCTTGACGCAAGGCCGCTTCACGCTCGTCCCCAAGGTCGAACGGCCCGAGGACTGGGACCGCTACCCCTATCCCTTCATCTACGGCCAGGCGGACCCGACGCTTTTCGACCACCAGAACTGGCGGCAATGCGCCCTCCGCGCGCTTGGCAAGCGCGACTTCGCGGCGCTGACCACCGACTACTACGAACGCGACGACCCCCTGCTGATCCAGGAGCTTCTGCGCACCATCCTCCCCCGCCGGGGCATCGCGGCGCGGGAAGATGAGGTGTTGCTCACCTTGGGCGCGCAGAACGCGCTCTGGATCGCCGCAAATGCTCTCTTGGGTCCGGGACGGAGAGCCGTGGTCGAAAACCCCGGCTATCCCGCCTGGCGCGCCATCGTCGCGGCCACCGGCGCCACCGCCGTCCCCGTGGACGTCGACGCCCAGGGCCTTCCCCCGCAAGGGCTTGACGCGGATGTGGTTTTCACCACCCCCTCGCACCAGTGCCCGACGAACGCCACCATGCCCGTCGACCGCCGCGTGGCCCTTTTGGAGGCCGCCGAGGCGAAGGGTTTCGTCATCATCGAGGACGACTACGAATTCGAGATGTCCTTCCTGAAACCCGTCGCCCCGGCGCTGAAGTCGCTCGACCGGGGCGGCCGCGTCATCTATGCCGGCAGCTTCTCGAAGTCCGTCTTCCCCGGCCTGCGCCTTGGCTACCTCGTCGGCCCTCCGGGCTTCATCGCCGAGGCGCGGGCGCTGCGGGGCCTGATGCTGAAACACCCGCCCGGCCATATCCAACGGACGATGGCGTACTTCCTGGGCCTCGGCCACTACGACGCCCTCGTCAACCGCATGAAGAACGCCTACCGCCGCCGTCGCCAGGTCATGGCCGAGGCCATCTCGGCCGAGGGGCTGAGCGTGGCAGGGCAGGGCGGCTTCGGCGGATCGAGCTTCTGGATGCGCGCGCCGGACGGTGTGGACACCGAACAGCTGGCGCTATCCCTGCGCAGCGAAGGCGTCCTCATCGAACCCGGCCGCGCCTTCTTTGCCGCCGAAGGCCCCCGCAATTTCTACCGCCTCGCATACTCCTCCATCGCCCCGCAGAAGATCGCCGAGGGCGTTCAGCGGATCGCCAAGGCTCTGGCCATAGCGGGCCGGTGAAACTGGCCCTAAGGTTGGACTCATCGCAGCGCTAGTGTGCCGCGCAAATCAAGGAGACACCCGATGAAGATGACCACCGAAGAAGCCTTCGTGAAAGTCCTGCAGATGCATGGCATCGAGCACGCCTTCGGAATCATCGGGTCCGCCTTCATGCCGATCTCGGACCTCTTCCCCAAGGCCGGGATCACCTTCTGGGACTGCGCCCATGAAGGCTCTGGGGGCATGATGGCCGACGGGTTCACCCGCGCGAGCGGAAAGATGTCGATGATGATCGCCCAGAACGGGCCGGGGATCACCAACTTCGTCACCGCGGTGAAAACGGCCTACTGGAACCACACGCCGCTCTTGCTGGTGACCCCGCAGGCCGCCAACAAGACCATCGGCATGGGCGGCTTCCAGGAAGTGGAGCAGATGGCGCTCTTCAAGGACATGGTCTGCTACCAGGAGGAGGTCCGCGACCCCTCCCGCGTGGCCGAGGTGCTGAACCGTGTGATCCTGCAGGCGAAACGCCAGTCGGCCCCGGCGCAGATCAACATGCCGCGGGACTACTTTACCCATGTCATCGATATCGCCCTGCCTGCCGTCGTGGAGTTCGAACGGCCCTCGGGCGGCGAGGAGGCCATCGCGCAGGCGGCGCAGCTGCTGTCGTCGGCCAAGTTCCCGGTGATCCTGAACGGCGCGGGCGTGGTGATCGGGGGGGCGATCCCGGCCTCGATGGCCTTGGCGGAGCGTCTGACCGCGCCGGTCTGCGTCGGCTACCAGCACAACGACGCCTTCCCCGGCTCGCATCCGCTGTTTGCGGGGCCCTTGGGCTACAACGGGTCCAAGGCCGGGATGGAGTTGATCGCGCAGGCCGACGTGGTGCTGGCCCTGGGGACGCGGCTCAACCCGTTCTCGACGCTGCCGGGCTACGGGATCGACTACTGGCCGAAGGGGGCCAAGGTGATCCAGGTCGACATCAACCCGAACCGGATCGGGCTGACGAAACCGGTGACGGTGGGGATCGTCGGCGATGCGAAGAAGGTGGCCGAGGGGATCCTGGCGCGGCTGTCCAAGACCGCAGGTGATGCGGGGCGTGAGGAGCGCAAGGCGCTGATCGCGCAGAAGAAATCCGCCTGGGCGCAAGAGCTGTCGTCCATGGACCACGAACAGGACGACCCTGGCACCAGCTGGAACGAACGGGCGCGCAACGCGAAACCCGACTGGATGTCGCCGCGCATGGCCTGGCGCGCGATCCAGGCGGCGCTGCCGAAAGAGGCGATCATCTCCTCCGACATCGGCAACAACTGCGCCATCGGCAATGCCTATCCGTCGTTTGAGGCTGGCCGCAAATACCTCGCGCCGGGCCTCTTCGGCCCCTGCGGCTATGGCCTCCCGTCGATCATCGGCGCCAAGATCGGCTGTCCGGACACCCCCGTCGTGGGCTTTGCGGGGGACGGAGCCTTCGGCATCGCGGTGACGGAACTGACGGCCATCGGCCGCAAGGAATGGCCGGCTATCACCATGGTCGTCTTCCGCAACTACCAGTGGGGGGCCGAGAAGCGGAACTCCACGCTCTGGTATGACGACAACTTCGTCGGCACGGAACTGGATACGGACGTCAGCTACGCCGGAATCGCCAAGGCCTGCGGGCTGCAGGGCGTTCAGGCGCGGACGATGGAGGAGCTGACGGCGGCGCTCAACAAGGCGATCGACGACCAGATGAACCACGGCAAGACCACGCTGATCGAGGCGCTGATCAACCAGGAACTGGGCGAGCCCTTCCGCCGCGACGCGATGAAGAAGCCGGTCGAGGTCGCGGGGATCTCGAAGGCCGACATGCGGCCGCAGGTCGTCTGATGCCCTTCGATCTTGGCCCCGGCGCGCTGGTCTGGCTCGCCGTGGCCTGCCTGGTTGCTGGCTTTGTCCGGGGTTATTCGGGCTTCGGCTTTTCGGCCCTGCTGATCGCGGCCTCCAGCCTAGTGACCAATCCGCTGAACTTCGTCGCGGTTGTCGTCATTCTGGAAACGGTGATGTCCCTGCAGGCCGCCAAGGGGGCCGGGCCGGACGTGGACTGGCGCAGGGTCGGCTGGCTTCTGGGCGGGGCGGCGCTTGGTCTTCCCTTGGGTCTCTGGATCCTGACCGGGGTCAGCGAGGACACGGCGCGGGCGGTGATCTCGGCCTATGTGCTGGTGATGTGCGTGGTCCTGCTGGCCGGCTGGCGGCTGGCCGCGGAAGTTCGCGGCGCATCGAACGGGGTGGCGGGGGTGATCTCGGGCCTGGCCAATGCGCCCGGCATGGGCGGTCTGCCGGTGGCCGCCTTCTTCGCGGCGCAGCCGATGCCTGCAGCGGTCTTCCGGGCGACACTGATCGCCTATTTCCCGCTCCTCGACCTCTATTCCGCGCCGCTCTACTGGCTGGCGGGCCTGGTCACCTGGGATACGCTCTGGGCCTCGCTCATCGCACTCCCCGTGACCCTTCTGGGCAACTGGCTGGGCGGCCGGCACTTCTTCGGGACTGACCCCCAGGACTTCCGCCGCTTTGCGATCATCCTCCTGGCGGGGTTGGCCGCATTGGGCCTGGGCAAGGCGCTCATCTGATGTGGCTGATCGTCAACGCCGGGTCTTCGTCGCTGAAGCTCAAGGTCTTTGACGGGGACCGCGAGGTGGCCAAGGCCTTCGTGGGCGAGATCGGGCCGGATGGGCACAAGGCGGCGATGGCAGAGGGGCTGGCGCAGGCGGGCGTCTCGGTGGACCGGCTGTCCGCCGCCGCGCATCGGGTGGTGCATGGCGGGTCGGGGCTGACGGCGACCTGCCGGGTGACGCCTTCGGTGCTTCGACAGATCCAGGACTGCGTGCCCCTGGCACCGCTGCACAATCCGGCGAACCTGGTGGGCATCCAGGCGGTTGCTGCCCTTGCGCCCGACCTGCCGCAATATGCGGCCTTCGACACGGCCTTCCATGCGACGAACCCCGAGGTGGCAACGACCTACGCCCTGCCGCAGGCCGAACGCGACCGGGGCCTTCGCCGCTATGGCTTCCACGGGATCAGCTATGCGGCGCTGGTGCGGGTCCTTTCGGCGCGTGGCCCGCTGCCGAAGCGGCTTCTCGCCTGCCATCTCGGCAACGGCTGCTCGCTGGCGGCGATCCTGGACGGGCGGTCGGTGGCGACGACCATGGGCTATTCGCCGCTCGACGGGTTGACGATGGGCACCCGCACCGGAGGGATCGACGGCAACGCGGTCCTGCGGCTGGCAGAGCTGCATGGGGTTGAACGCGCAGGCCGCATCCTGAACCGGGAGAGCGGATTGCTCGCCCTTGGCGGTGCAAGCGACGTCCGCGCGCTGCACGCGGCAGGGACCCCGGAGGCGCGGTTTGCCCTGGACCATTTCGCCTATTGGGCAATCCGTCACGCCGGGTCGATGGTCGCCGCGATGGGGGGCCTCGACGCCGTGGTCTTCACCGGCGGCATTGGCGAGAACGATCCCTGGATGCGGAAGGAAATCCTGTCTGGTCTGGGTTACTTGGGAGTTTCTTCCGACGAGGTCCGCAACACCCGGAACGAAACCACCCTTCACGATGCGACATCGCGTGTCGTTATCCTTCTTGTGCCAGCCGACGAGGAGCGCCAGATTGCCCTTGAAGCGCAGGCCGTGCGGGCCGGGGAGGGCTGAGTGAACCAGCCGAGGGTGGAAACGCAGCGCGAGGTCGGCGACGAGGTCCGCCAGACCACCTGCTACATGTGCGCCTGCCGCTGCGGGATCAACGTGCATCTGAAGTCCGGCAAGGTTGCCTACATCGAGGGCAACCGGGACCATCCGATCAACAAGGGCGTCCTCTGCGCCAAGGGCGCGTCCGGGATCATGCAGGTCACCGCACCGTCCCGTTTGCGTGCGCCTCTACGACGAATAGGACCCCGAGGATCGGGGGCCTTCGAGGAGATTTCCTGGGAAGAGGCCCTGTCGACCGCCGTCGCCTGGATGAAGCCCCTGCGCGAGACAGCGCCGGAAAAGCTCGCCTTCTTCACCGGCCGCGACCAGAGCCAAAGCCTCACTGGCTGGTGGGCGCAGAACTTCGGGACGCCGAACTATGCGGCGCACGGCGGCTTCTGCTCGGTGAACATGGCGGCGGGGGGCATCTACACCATTGGTGGCGCCTTCTGGGAGTTCGGCCAGCCGGATTGGGAGCGGACAAAGCTCTTCGTCATGTTCGGGGTGGCCGAGGACCACGACTCGAACCCGATCAAGATCGGCCTTGGCAAGCTGAAGGCCCGCGGCGCTCGGGTTATTTCCGTGAACCCGGTCAGGACGGGCTATTCTGCGGTGGCCGATGACTGGATCGGGATCACGCCGGGGACGGACGGCCTTCTGATCCTGTCGCTGATCCATTGCCTCTTGGAAGCGGGGAAGATCGACCTCGACTACCTTTCCCAATGGACCAACGCGCCGCTTCTGGTGACGGAAGCGGACGGGCCGGAAAAGGGCCTCTTCGTGAGGAACGCCGAAAGCCAGCCCTTCGTCATTGACCGTCGCACCGGCCAACCCGCACCCTGGGACGGCAAGGACGTGCAGCCCGACCTCGGCGCGGAATGGCAGGGCAACCGCACCGTCTTCCGCCATATGGTCGAGGAATACCTGAAGCCCGACTATGCGCCCGAGGCCGTCGCCGACCGCTGCGGCGTGACTGCGATCCGCATCCGCCAACTCGCCGCGGAACTCGCCGACGTGGCCTTCAACCAGGCCATCACCCTCGACCGCCCCTGGACCGACTTCCGGGGCAACGCGCACAAGGACATGCCCGGCCGCCCGGTCAGCTTCCACGCCATGCGAGGGATCTCGGCCCATTCCAACGGCTTCCAGACCGCCCGCGCGCTGCATCTCCTGCAGATCCTGCTCGGGAGCCTGGAAACGCCCGGCGGCTACCGCCTGAAACCGCCATACCCCAAACCCATCGAGGCGCATCCGACGCCCCACTTCGTCACCACCCCCGGCAAGCCCCTGACCGGCCCGCACCTGGGCTATGTTCGCTCGCCCGACGACCTCTGCCTTCTGCCCGACGGCCAACCCGCCCGGATCGACAAGGGCTTCTCCTGGGAAAACCCGTTCTCGGCTCATGGCCTCATGCACATGGTCATCCCCAACGCCCATGCCGGGGACCCGTACAGGATCGACACGCTGTTCCTTTACATGGCGAACATGTCCTGGAACTCCTCCATGAACTCCGCCCGAGTGATGGAGATGCTGACGGAGGAGCGCGACGGGGAATATGTGATCCCGAGGATCATCTACTCCGACGCCTATGCGTCAGAGATGGTGGCCTATGCCGACCTGATCCTGCCCGACACGACCTACCTCGAACGCTACGACTGCATCAGCCTGCTCGACCGCCCGATCAGCGAACCCGATGCGGCGGGGGATGCGATCCGCTGGCCGGTGATCGAACCCGACCGTGAGGTGCGCTGCTTCCAGTCGGTGCTGCTGGAGCTAGGCGCAAGGCTAGGCCTGCCGGGGATGGTGAATGAGGACGGGACGGCAAAGTTCAAGGACTACGCCGACTACATCGCCAACCACCAGCGCCGGCCGGGCGTCGGGCCGCTGATGGGCTTCCGGGGGAATGGCGAGGCGGAAGGGCGCGGTGCGCCGAACCCGGATCAGCTCAACCGCTACATCGAGAACGGCGCCTTCTACCAGGCGCATGTCCCCGAGGAGGCCGCTTTCTACAAACCCTGGAACGCGGCCTACCAGGATTGGGCGGTTCGCCTGGGCCTCTATGAGACCCCGCAGCCCTACCTCTTCAACATCTGGTCCGAACCCATGCGCCGCTTCCAACTGGCGGCCGAGGGCTTCGGTCCCCGCCAGCCGCCCGACCACCTGCGCGCGCGCCTCAAACAGGCGATGCACCCGCTGCCGATCTGGTACGCCCCCTTCGGAGACGAGGACGCGGCCTTCGGTTACCCGGTCCATGCCCTGACCCAGCGACCGATGGACATGTACCACTCCTGGGGCAGCCAGAACGCCTGGCTCCGGCAGATCAAGGGGCATAACTACCTGTATCTGCCCACGAAAATCTGGGAAGCGCAGGGGTTTGCCGAGGGCGACTGGGCGCGGGTGTCCTCGCGGGCGGGGACCATCGTGGTGCCCGTCGCGCATATGGCCGCGCTGAACGAGAACACCGTCTGGACCTGGAACGCCATCGGCAAGCGCAAGGGGGCCTGGGCGCTGGACGCCGATGCGCCGGAGGCGACGACGGGGTTCCTGCTCAACCACCTGATCTCGGAACTCTTGCCCGACCGCGAGGGGGTGCGGCTGTCGAACTCCGATCCCGTAACCGGCCAGGCCGCCTGGTTCGACCAGCGGGTTCGGGTGGAGCGGGTCGCCGCCGAAGACCACCCGCGCGGGACTGTAGAGCCGATGTTCGAACGCCTCCCCGACCCGCCGCGCGCCGGTGGCGGCCGGGGCCAAAATTCTTCGAAGAATTTTGCCAAAAGTTTTCGAAAACTTTTGGTCCCCGGCGGGGAGGCGGAGCGATGACGGCCCTCCCGCGCGCCACGGAAAAGAAGCTCGGCCTGGTGATCGACCTTGATACCTGCGTCGGCTGCCAGGCCTGCGTGACCGCCTGCAAGGGCTGGAACGACTCCGGCATCGGCCTCTCGGACCAGGACCCCTACGGCGCCGATCCCTCGGGAACCTTCCTGAACCGTGTCCACTCCTACCAGGTCGCCATCCCCGACGCCCCTGCCCAGGTCGTGACATTCCCGCGCTCTTGCCTCCATTGCGACAACGCGCCTTGCGTCACCGTCTGCCCGACCGGGGCCAGCTACAAGCGGGCCGAGGACGGGATCGTGCTGGTTAATGAGGACGCCTGCATCGGCTGCGGCCTTTGCGCCTGGGCCTGCCCCTATGGCGCGCGGGAGATGGATGCAGCCCAAGGCGTGATGAAGAAATGCACGCTTTGCGTCGACCGGATCTACAACGAGACGCTGCCGGAAGAGGACCGCGAGCCTGCCTGCGTCCGCACCTGCCCGACGAATGCGCGCCACTTCGGTGACCTGGCGGACCCCCAAAGCGCCGTGTCCCAGCTCGTGGCGGCCCGCGGCGGCTACGACCTGATGCCCGACATGGGGACGAAGCCCACCAACAAGTACCTGCCGCCGCGCAAGAAGGGGCCGGGCGAGGCAAGCCCGCTGGCACCTTTGCTGGACATCAAGGCCACCGGGATCGCCGGGTGGCTGGACCGGATGCTGGGGAAGATCTGAATGCATCCGGCACCATCGGTCATCCTGTTTTCCACCCTCTCGGGCCTTGGCTTCGGCTTCCTCGCCTTCCTCGGCTGGGGGGCCGTCGCGACCTCTGGCTGGTCGGCCTTCTTCCTTTGGGGCCTCGGCTACGGACTTGCCGTGGCGGGCCTCCTCGCCTCGACCTTCCACCTTGGCAATCCGCGTAACGCCTTGAAAGCCTTTACCCAATGGCGCACCAGCTGGCTTTCCCGCGAGGCCTGGGCCTCCGTCGCCACGCTTCTGATCCTTGCCCCGGTGGCGCTGTCGGACATCTTCAGCCTCGGCCTCGCCCGCGCGGTCGGCCAGGTCGGCGGCACGCTCGCGATCCTCACCGTCTTCACCACCGCGATGATCTACACCCAGATCAAGGCCGTCCCGCGCTGGCACCATTGGCTCACTCCGGTGATGTTCCTGAGCTTCGCCCTGGCCGGAGGCGCCATGCTTTCCGGCCGCGCCTGGGCGCCGATTCTGCTTCTGATCGTCGGCGGAGTGCTCTACGCCGTCTGGCTGGTTGGCGACCAGGCCTTCGCGAAGGCTGGACAGACGCTCGGAACCGCGACGGGCCTTGACCGCATGGGACTGCCCTCGGTCCTCGATCCCGCCCATACCGCGGGAAACTACCTCAAGCGCGAAATGATCTTCGTCGTCGGGCGCAAGCACGCGGCCAAGCTGCGCAGGATCGCGCTGGCGCTGGCCTCGGTCGTCCCGGCGCTGATCCTCCTCCTTCCGCTGGGCGTCTGGTCCATCGCACTCGCCGCCGTCCTGCACTTTTCCGGCGCCTTGGCCGCGCGATGGCTCTTCTTCGCCGAGGCCGAGCATGTCGTGGGGCTTTACTACGGCGCGCGGGGATGATCCTTATCGCGCCATGAGTGCGTTCAAGACCTATGACATCCGCGGCCGTCTCGGGACGGACCTGACCGAAGCCATCGCCCACCGGATCGCCCGGGCCTTTGCCACCGTCACCGGGGCCGAGGCCGTGGTGCTGGCGCGGGACTGCCGGGAAAGCTCGCCTGCCTTGGCCGACGCCGTGGCCGCCGGGCTGATGGCGCAGGGCGTGCGGGTGCTGGACCTTGGGCTGGCGGGGACCGAGGAGATGTACTTCGCCACCGCGCATTTGGGGGCAGGGGGCGGGATCTGCGTCACCGCCTCGCACAATCCGCGCGAATACAACGGGATGAAGCTGGTGGGTCGCGGCGCGGTGCCGCTGCCTGACGCGGACTTCGCCCGGATCCGTGCCCTGACCGAAGGCCATGACGACTTTGCCACCGCCCCCGGCGGCGCGCGAGAGGACCGGTCGGGCGTGCGGGCCGACTACGTGGCGCATGTGGCGGGACTGGTGGGGCAGGGGATCGGTCCGCTTCGGCTGGTGGTCAACGCCGGGAACGGGGCCGCGGGACCAACGCTTGACGCGCTGGCCGAGGGGCTGGCAAAGCGCGGGGCCCGGCTGGACCTGGTCCGGATGCACCACGACCCGGATGGCAGCTTTCCGAACGGCATCCCGAACCCGCTTCTGCCCGAAAACCGCCCTGTGACGGCCGAGGCGGCCAAAGCGGCGGGTGCCGATTTCGGCGTGGCCTTTGACGGCGATTTCGACCGCTGCTTCCTGTTCGATGCTGCGGGCGGCTTCGTCGACGGCGAGCATGTGGTGGCCCTTCTCGCCGCCGCCCACCTTGCGCAAGAGGCCGGCGCCACGATCATCCACGACCCGCGCGTGATCTGGGCAGTGCAGGATGCGGTCCAGAAGGGCGGGGGACGGTCGGTGCTGGCCCCCACGGGCCATGTCTTCCTCAAGGCGGCGATGCGCCGCGAAAACGCCGTCTATGGCGGCGAGATGAGCGCGCACCACTATTTTCGCGGCTTCATGTCCTGCGACTCCGGCATGATCCCCTGGCTGATGGTGGCGCGCCTCGTCAGCCAGTCGGGCCGCAGCCTGACCGAGATGGTCGGGCTCCTGCGCCGCGACTTCCCGTCCTCGGGCGAGATCAACTTCCGCGTCGCGGACCTTCCCGCCGTCGTCGCCCGCGTCAAGGCCGCGCTGGAGCCAGAGGCGCGGTCAACGGACCGCACCGATGGCCTGAGCCTCGACTTCGGGGATTGGCGGATGAACCTGCGCGCTTCGAACACCGAACCGCTTCTGCGGCTGAACGTCGAGGCGCGGGGGGACGCGGGCCTGGTCGCGAGTGGCGTGGCCCGCGTCAGGGCCCTGATCGAGGCCTGACCCTCAGGCCGAGACGGTGGAAGAGGCGGTCTTGCGCACCATCGGCCAGCCGCGGCGGAACACCGGGATCGGCGGCAGGTCTTCGGCCAGCGCCTGCAGACGGCTTTCGCGCTGCTGCAGGCGGGCAATCTCGGCCCGGATATCGGCAAGCTCGTCGGCGAGCGTGAGGCGGGAAGCAGCCATTTGGTCCTCCTTTGTTCTACGAGGACAGCATCGACTCGATTCCTGAAGACTTTGCTAAGTGCCAGAACGAACGCGGATTGTTTCTGCCATGACGGCTTGTGTCGAGCGCCGTCCGGGCGCAGTCTTGTCCGGCTTGCAGGGTGGTGGTCATGTGGGAGTTCAGTGTTTTTCGCGGCCTGGGTCTGCTGATCCGGACCTGGCCTTTCGTTCTGGTTCGCGCTGCGGCCCATCTGGCGATGGCGGCTGCGCTGTTTGCAGGGGCCGTTGCGGGCGCGCTGGCGGGACGGACGCTGGCCGGTCTTGCCGGGGCAACGCAGGATGGCACGCTTTGGGGCGGGGCGGCTGGCCTCGTCCTGGCCGTTGCGCTGATCGCCCTTCTGCGTGGGCGGCTCCTCTACCGGGTCACGGTTCCCCAGCTGGCGGTCATGGTCGAGACCCTGGACGGTCGGCCGCCGTCGATGGGCACGGGCCAGCTGACCGCCGCGCGAAGCTTCGTGGCCGACCGCTTCAGCGATCAGCGCGGGCTTCTTGCCCTGCACAGGCTGGTCCGCGGTGTTGTCCGCACGTCGACCGGTATGGTGGACGGCCTTCTGGTGGACATCCTGCCCTTGTCGGCGCTGGACCGACTGGTGCGGGCAACGGGCGCGGGGCTCGGGCTTTCGCGCGGGCTGATCGAAGCGGTGGTTCTCGGCCATGCCATGCGCGTCCGGTTCGAGAACGCCTGGGAGGCGGCGCATGACGGGCTGGTCTTCTACACCCAGAACGCGCGGCCCATGATGACCAATGCGCTCTGGCTGTCGCTGACCGGCTGGGCCCTTGCCTGCCTTGTCGCCCTGGCGGTCCTGTCGCCGGTCACGGGGCTTCTTGCGGTCTTTCCTGCGCTTCCCTGGTGCGGGCCGCTTGCCGCCCTGCTGATCGGCTGGGTGGTCAAGGCCGCGCTTTACGATCCCTTCGCGCTGGCCTGCATGATGCAGCTGCATCTTCGCCTGACCGAAGATCAGGAGCCTCAGCCGGAATGGCGGGGCCGGTTGACGCAGGTGTCCGACAAGTTCCGCCAGCTGGGCGAGCGGGCACTCGGCTGGCGCGCGGGGCCAGCACAGGACGCCTGACCCGCGCTATCCGGCACGGCCAAATGCATGAAATCCAACCAAAGGCTGGTTGCGGCACCCTTGCTTCTGTGGCAAGACTGGCCTCAGACGCCAACCAGACCGATGAGTTCAGAATGAGCGAATTCGCCACCCGCCGCGTGATGATGGTGGATACGCAGGTCCGCCCCTCGGACGTGACCAAGTTTCCGATCATCGATGCCATGCTGTCGGTCCCGCGCGAAACCTACGTGCCCGACGACAAGCGCGAGGCGGCCTATGTCGGCGAGAACCTGACCCTGGCCCCGGGTCGCGTCGTGCTTGAGGCGCGGACTTTGGCCAAGCTTCTGGATGCGCTGGACATCCAGCCGCAGGAACTGGTGCTGGATGTGGGCTGCGGCCTTGGCTATTCCGCTGCCGTGATCGCCCGCCTCGCCGAAACCGTGGTCGCCCTGGAAGAGGACGAGACGCTTGCCGCTGACGCGCAGCGGCTCCTGTCGGAAGAGGGTGTCGACAACGCCGTCACCGTCGCAGGGCCGCTGGCGGAGGGGTCGGCGAAATGCGCGCCCTATGACGTGATCACCATCGAGGGCGGGGTCGAGGACGTGCCGGCGGCGCTTCTGGCGCAGCTCAAGGACGGCGGTCGGATCGGCGCGATCTTCATGGAAAACTCGGTCGGGACGGCGCGCATCGGCTACAAGGCCGCCGGCCAGATCACCTGGCGCCCGGTCTTCAATGCCGCAGCCCCCGTGCTGCCGGGCTTTGCCAAGCCGCGGGGCTTTGCCCTTTAGGCCGCTTGCGGCCCTGTCCGACCGGGCGGTCGGCCCTGCGGACCACGATAGATCGCCCGCCAAGCGGGCCCGTTTGAGGCAGGACAAGATGCGTGGATGGCTTCTGTCGTTGGTGGTGGTTCTGGTCGGGTTTGGGTCGCCGCAGGGTTCCCGGGCAGAGACGCTGGCAGACGCCCTGATCGCCGCCTACAAGAACTCGAACCTCCTTGACCAGAACCGCGCCGTGCTGCGCGCGGCCGACGAGGACGTGGCCGAGGCCGTGTCAGCCCTGCGCCCGGTCGTGGCCTATACGCTCCAGGGCGCCTGGCAGCGGGCCGATGTCCTGATCGGTGGCGTTCCGGCGGTGGCCGAGGGGCTGTCGGCCTCGCTCACGCTCAGCGCCGAGCTGACCATCTGGGACGCGGGACGCCGCCAGATCGGGATCGAGATCGCCCGCGAAAGTGTGCTGGCCACCCGCCAGGCGCTGATCGACGTCGAACAGAGCGTGCTTTTGCTGGCCGTGCAGGCCTATGTCGACGTCCGCCTTGCGCAAGAGGTCGTGGCGCTGCGGCAGTCGAACCTGCGGCTCATCACCCAGGAACTTCGCGCCGCGCAGGACCGTTTCGACGTGGGCGAGATCACCCGCACCGACGTTTCCATCGCCGAGGCGCGGCTTGCGGCCTCGCGTGCGGCACTTGCCGCGGCCGAGGGCCAGCTGATGATCGCGCGCGAGGCCTACAAGGCCTCGACCGGGGCCTATCCGGGCAACCTTGCACCCCTGCCGAAGGCGCCGGCCCTGCCGCGCACGATGGAGGAAGCGCAGGCGGTGGCGCGGGGCACCCATCCCTCGATCCGGCAGGCGCAGCACCAGGTGACGGTGGCCGACCTGCAGGTCGACCTGGCCGTGGCAAGCCGCGCGCCGACCATCGGCCTTGGCGCGACGCTGCGCACCGATGACGAGGACCTGCAGTCGCAGTCCCTTGGCATCACCATGAACCAGACGCTTTACGCGGGTGGCCGTCTCTCCTCGCTGCAGCGTCGGGCGCTGGCGGGCAAGGACGCGGCACGCGCCGGGCTCCAGCAGACTGCGGTGGGCGTCGTGCAGAACGTGGGCGTCGCCTGGGCGAACCTTGCGGTGGCTGCGGCCTCGATCGAAGCCTCCGACCTGCAGATCCGCGCTGCACAGGCGGCTTTCGACGGTGTGCGTGAGGAAGCGGCGGCCGGCACCCGCACGACGCTCGACGTGCTGGACGCCGAGCAAGAGCTTCTGGACGCCCGCAACGCCCGCCTTGAGGCCGAGGCGCAGCGCTATGTCGCCGTCTACCAGGTCCTTGCGACAATGGGCCTTCTGACGGTCGACCACCTGCAGCTTGGGATCCCGACCTACGATCCCGAAGCCTATTACGGCGCGGTCGAGAAGGCCCCGTCGCATTCGGCGCAGGGCAAGAAGCTGGATCGGATCCTGGAAAAGATCGGCGACTGACCCGACGGCCGGCTGGCAATCCGTGATTTCTGTTGCCTTTCCTGCGCTTGGCGCGCTAAGTTGACATTCACGGAAGTGCAAGCATGAGGGGCGCTCCCTGATGGCGGGACCCTTGAGTTCGGAGGAGATCGAGGATGTCGTTTCCTCGGTGCGGCGGCTTGTGTCGAACGAGCTGTCGCCGCGGCGCGTCAGCCGTGACCTCGGATCGGACCGGCTGCTTCTGACGCCCTCGCTGCGCGTGGTCTCTGAACTCAGCCCGCTTGCACCCCTGGTGCTGGCCGACACGGTGGCAGAGGCTTTGCCCGCGGACCCGGAACCGGCAGTCTCCGAGACCGTCGAGGCTGAAGCCGACGACGCGGTCGAGCTGATCGAGGCGGAATGGGAAGACGAGATCTGGGTCGAACCTGACGTCGCCGCCCTTGGCGAAGTCGCCCTTGCCGCGGAAGAGGCCGAGGTCCTGGCGATCAGCGAGGACGCGGATCCCGTGCTGACGGCGCCGTCCGATGACCTGGACGCGCCCTGGGGCGAGGACACAGCCACGCCTGGGGAAGCCATCCTCGACGATGGCAGGCCGGATGAACGGCAGGCTGACGAAGCCGAGGTGGCCCAGGTCGCAGCCCCGGCGGCAGTCGCCGAGGATCACGCGCACAGCGCAGCCCTCCCACCGCATGATCGTGCCGAGTCGCGGCTGCCGGCCGAGATGATCGACGCCGACGGGACGCCCCTGGCCGTTCTCGACGAGGCCGCCTTGCAGGAAATCGTCCGCCAGATGATCCGGGAAGAGCTGCAGGGCGACCTGGGCGAGCGGATCACCCGCAATGTCCGCAAGCTGGTCCGCGCCGAGATCAACCGCGCCCTGATTGCCCGCGACCTGGACTGACCGACACCCGTGAAAATGAAAACGCGCGCCGGTGGCGCGCGCATTGCTTATGATCTCAGTGCCTTGGCTCAGGCGGCTTCGGCCTGCTCCAGCTCCAGCGCATGGCGACGCTCGGACTCTTCGCGGCTCAGCGCGACCGAAGTGCGGATGCCCTTCGAGACGAAGTCCATCAGGCCCTTCACGACGCGTTCGTTCGGGTCGATCCCGGCGCAGGACAGCACTTCACGGCCGTCGCGCGAACGCGCCCAGCGGGCGATCTGGTCCGGACCGTTGCCGTACTTCTTGTCGTCGGCAATGGCGTCGTCCAAAGCCGCCAGAACGACAGCGGCAAAAAGCTTGCGTGCACGTTGGCCCTGCTCGAAGTTGAAGGCGGTGCTGTCGATGGTGTCACGCATCGTGTTTTCCTTTTTTCTTGCTCTTGTCTTTCGCGGCGTTCGTGGGTTGTAGCGGCTCGGCGACGATTCGGGCTGACCGGTTTTGGAATGACTGTTATGCGCTGGATGCATAGCCCATTCCGGCCAGCACTGCATTTAGTCGTCCCGCTTCGACTCCAGAACCGAGATATGGGGGAGGCCGCCAGTCTTTCAACCTTTGGTTTACATTTTCTTGCCGGTCCGCGCGGTTCCCGCCTAGACGGGCTCGGCCGTGTCCAGCCAGACCTTCGCGCCCGCTGCCTCAAGCGGCTGGTCCGCGCGGTCGAACCTCAGATGGGCGATGGCCCGGTCGCCAGACCGGGTGAACAGCGTTCCCGCGGGCTTGCCTCCGGCCAGGATTTCGGTCCCCGGTGGGGCGTCCCCCTCCACCCGGACCCGGACCAGGCCCTTGCGCAGTTCCGTCTTGTGCTTCATTCGCGCCGTGACCTCCTGGCCGACGTAGCAGCCCTTGCGGAAGTCCACTCCGTGCAGCCGTTCGAACCCGGCTTCCAGGATGTAGCTGTCGTCAGGCACCAGTTCGACGCCGCTTTCCGGGATCACATGGGTGACCCGGATCGCGTTCCAGTCGATGGGGGCCTCGGGGCCCGGATCGGCGTGGTAGAGCCGCCAGCCGAGCGCCGGGTGGCGTGGATCGGCCAGCGCCTCTGGCGGCGGGTCACCAAGCCCGCGGACGACGCCCAGTGGCGCAGGCTGGATCTGCACGTCCGCGCGCAGCCGGTAAAGCGTCAACCGGCGCAGGGTGTCTGCGGCAAGCGGCGTCGCGATGTCGATCAGCCGCTGCCCGTCCGGCAGATGCACCACGAAGAAATCCGCAAGGTACTTGCCCTGCGGTGTCAGGAGCGCGGTCCAGACGATCCCCGGTGCGGCCTCCAGCGGGCGCAGGTCGTTCGAGACAAGGCCCTGCAGGAAGGTCAGGGCGTCCTTGCCGGTGAGGGTCCAGAGGGTGCGGTCGTTCGTGCTCATGAGCGCTACCTTAGGGTCAGGCCCGGACGGACGGAAGATCGCTCACGCAGTTGTTCCGAATTGCAGGCAGTTGAAGACGGGCCGGTTGACGCTGCCCGCGCCCGGGCCTAGCCATGACGGGCAAGTGGAGGAGAGACGCATGAGCCTTGCCAACGGCCGCCCCTATCTGGCCATTCCCGGCCCTTCGGTCATCCCCGACCGGGTGCTGCGCGCGATGCACCAGGGCTCGCCCAACATCTACGAAGGCCCGCTGATCGAGATGGTCGCCAGCCTTTTCCCGGACCTGCGCCAGGTGGCGGGGACGACGGGCCATGTTGCGATCTACATCGGCAACGGCCATGCGGGATGGGAGGCGGCGAACGCGAACCTTTTCTCCAGGGGCGACAAGGCGCTGGTGCTGGCCGTGGGGCAGTTCGGGATCAGCTGGGCCAACTCGGCCCGCGCCATGGGGGTCGAGGTCGAGGTCCTGGATTTCGGCAAGTCCACGCCCGTGGACATGGCCCGCGTCGAGGCGGCGCTTCGCGCGGACCGCGCGCACCAGATCAAGGCCGTGCTGACGACGCATGTGGATACGGCAAGCACGATCAAGACCGACATCCCGGCGCTCCGCGCGGCCATCGACGCGGCAGGGCACCCGGCGCTTCTGGCGGTGGATTGCATTGCCTCCCTTGGTTGTGACGAATTCCGCATGGACGACTGGGGCGTCGACGTCATGGTCGCGGCCTGCCAGAAGGGTCTCATGACGCCCCCGGGCATGGCCTTCGTCTGGTTTTCCGAAGCCGCCCGCCTGCGCTGCGGCAAGTCGGACCTTGCGACACCCTACTGGGCCTGGGGACCGCGCGCTGAGCCCGAGGAGTTCTGGCAGATCTGGGACGGGACAGCGCCAACCTCGCATCTCTACGGCCTGCGCGAGGCCCTGGACATGCTGCGCGAGGAGGGGCTGCCGAACGTCTGGAAGCGCCACCATACGCTGGCAAGCGCAGTATGGGCGGCCTTCGACCGCTGGTCCGCGGGCAACCCCGCCATCGGGATGAACGTGGCCGACCCCGCCCATCGCGGCTGGTCGGTGACGGCCGCCCGTTTCGGTGCGCCTCACGCCACGCGGCTGCGGGAATGGTGCGAGACGAAGGCGGGCGTCACGCTGGGCATCGGCCTCGGCATGGCGCCCTCGACCGACCCGGCATACCACGGCTTCCTGCGCGTGGCGCATATGGGGCACGTGAACGCCCACATGACGCTTGGGGCGCTGGCGGTGATGGAGGCGGGGATGACCGCGCTGGACATCCCGCACGGGGACGGCGCGCTGGCGGCGGCGGCGCAGGTGGTGGCGAAAGGTGCGCTCTAGCGCGCCTTACGCCTTCGCCTGCCGCTCGCGGACCGAGATGTAGACCGCCGACGCGACCAGGATCGCCACGCCCAACACGGTCCAGCGGTCGGGCAGGTCGCCGAAGAAGGCATAGCCCAGGACCGTCGCCATGATGATCTCGGTGAAGGCCAACGGCGCAAGAAGCGAGGCTTCGGCATGTTCGTAGGCCTTGGTGATCAGCACATGGCCCAGCGTGGCAATCACCCCAAGTGCCGCCAGCATCCCCCATTGCACGGCGTCTGGCGTGACCCACAGGAAGGGCAGCGCCAGCGACATCAGCGCCGCCCCGATGGCCGAGGTCTGGAAGTTCAGCACCATCGCATTGGCGACCCCCGCCATGGCCCGGGTCATCACGAAATAGGACCCCAGCGCCACCCCGGCCCCGAGTGCATAGACCGTGCCGGGGTTCACCGCGACGATGCCGGGCCGGATGATGATCAGCGTGCCAAGAAAGCCCACTGCAACAGCCGCCCAGCGACGGGGACCGACGCGCTCGCGCAGCAGCAGCGCCGACAGGATCACCACCACCAGGGGGTTCACGAAGAAGATCGCCAGCGCATCGGCGATGGGCAGGTATTTCAGCGACTGGAAGAACAGGAAGGTCGCGCCGAACAGAAGCGCCGCGCGCGCCAGTTGCCGCAAGGGCTGCGCGGGACGGAAAGCGCCAGCGCCCTCGGCCTGCAGCGCGAAGGGCAGGGTCATCAGCCCGCCGAACAGCGCCCGCGCCCAGACGACGATCAGGATCGGCATCCCGGCCTGGCCCAGCTTCTTGGCGAAGACATCGATCACCGGCAGGATCGCCATCGCGGTCAGCATCAGCGCGATTCCCACCAGGGGCCGCGCGGTCGGGGCGGGAATGGCGGTCAGAGCGGACCTCCGGGGCGGTCATCCTCAAGGTAGATGCGGATGATCTCGTCGAAGCTGGTCTCGGCGGTGAAGCCCAGGTCCCGTGCCGTCCGTGCCTCGAAGGCCTCGGCCCAGGGTTCGACGATGGCCTGGATCACCGGGTCGGGCGCATGGGTGATCAGGTCTACCGCCTTTTGCCCCGCCACGCGGCGCAGCGCCTCGATCATCTCGGCCACGCTGGCGGACAGGCCTGGCATGGTCAGCGCCCGGCTTGCCTGCAGCGCGCTAGTGTCCATCGCCGCTGCCCGCAGGAAGAACCCGGTCGCCGCGCGGGGGCTCGCGAACCAGTGGCGCAAGCTGTCGCGCACCGGCAGGATCGCGGGCAGCCCGTTCAACGGCTCGCGCAGGATCGAGGAATAGAACCCCGAAGCCGCCCGGTTCGGCGCGCCGGGCCTTATGCAGATCGTCGGCAGGCGCAGCGCCACACCGTCCAGAAGCCCCCGGCGCGAATAGTCCGACAACAGAAGCTCGGCCATCGCCTTCTGCGTGCCATAGCTTGTCCGCGGGGTCAGGTGGAACTCATCCGGGATCACCTTCGGGAAGGGCGCGCCGAAGACCGCGAGCGACGAGGCGAAGACGACCCGCGGGGCATAGCCCGGCACCGCTGCGATGGCGTCGAACAGCGCCCGCGAGGCGTCGAGGTTCACCGCATAGCCCTTGGCCAGGTCCGCCTCCGCCTCGCCCGACACCACGGCGGCCAGGTGGAAGATCAGCCCCGGCCGGTCGGCAAGCAGGCGGGCAGGCGCGCCCGGATCGGTCAGGTCCACCGCCACCGACCGCGCGCCGGTCACCGCAGGGGGAGCCACCACGTCGGCCAGCGTCAGCCCGTCATGCGGCAGCGCACCACCCAGGATCGCCGCCGTCAACTTCCGGCCCAGCATGCCCGCCGCGCCGAGGATCAGGATATGCATCGCCCCCTCCGTTTGGCCGGAGGGGACCATATCAGCGCCGCAAAGCCAAGCGGATCAGCCACCGTTCTTGGCGAGCCACTCCTCCATCCACTTGATTTCGCCTTCCTGGGCCTTGATGATCTCCTCGGCCAGCTTCTTGACCTCCGGGTCCGTGCCATGCTCCAGCACGATCTGCGCCATCTCGACCGCCCCCTTGTGGTGCGCGATCATGCCCTTGACGAAATCCACGTCGGCATTGCCGGTGTATTCCATCATCATCGCCTGGTGCATCCGGTCATTGGCTTCCATGAAGGCCATCGAGGCCGGGCTCTTGTCGCCCATCATGTGGCCCTCGTGCCCGTCGTCCTGGGCAAGGGCGGGAAGCGGGGCCGCCAGAGTGACGGCCAGGATCAGGTGCTTCAGCATCAGAGGTCTCCTTGCAAATCAGTCGGCACTTCTTCCGACCTTCCCGCGTGGGAAGGAAAGTCATTTCGTCGTGAGGCAAAAAGCATCAACCGGCCGATTGTTCCGCCGCTGTGCACGACCGAAGCCGATCTGTGCGGCGGCAGGCGGCTTCTTCCCCTTTTCGACCGGGGGACAGGGGCGTATGGTCCTGACGACACATTCAAGGAATGCGAAGGTGACAAGGCGCAAGCGGCCCGTCGTGGGCATCATCGGCAACAGCTACATGCTGAACAACAGCTATCCCGCCCATTCCAGCGGGACGATGAACACAGCCGCCGTGGCCGAGGTCGCGGACGCCCTGCCACTGATCATCCCCTCGGACCCGCGTTACGTGCGTGTCGACGAACTGCTCGAACTCTGCGACGGCTTCCTCTTGACCGGGGGCCGCCCGAACGTCCATCCCAGCGAATATGGCGAGGAGGAGACGCCCGCCCACGGCGCCTTCGACCGGGGCCGCGATGCGATCACGCTGCCCTTGATCCGCGCCTGCGTCGAACGGGGCCAACCGTTCCTCGGGATCTGCCGCGGCTTCCAGGAGGTCAACGTGGCCCTCGGCGGCACACTCCACCCCGAAATCCGCGAACTGCCGGGACGTATGAACCACCGGATGCCCCCCGACGGCACGCTGGAGGAATGCTTCGCCCTGCGCCACACGGTGACCTTCAGCGAAGGCGGGGTGTTCCACCGCCTGATGGGCGCGCGCGAGGTGATGACCAACACCCTCCACGGCCAGGGGATCGCGCGGCCCGGCTGCCGCATCGTCATCGACGGCCATGCGCCGGACGGCACGCCCGAGGCGATCTACGTCAAGGACGCGCCGGGCTTCACGCTCTCGGTCCAGTGGCACCCGGAATGGAACGCGGGCAACGACCCCGTGTCGCGGCCCCTCTTCCAGGCTTTCGGCCAGGCCGTCGCCGCCTGGGCCGAGGGCGAACGTCCCGCGGCGATGGCGCGATCAGCCTGAGGCTTGCGCCAGATCAGGGCGCACCATCCCGATGCCTGATAGGGCAGGCGCATCCCCACAGGAGGCGCCCCATGTATCTTCTCATCGCCTATGCCACCACCGACGGCCAGACCCGTAAGATTGCCCGCTTTGCCGCCGACCGGCTGGCAAGCCTCGGCCACGCCGTCGAGCTTCTGAACGTCGAGGACGCCGAGGGGCTGGACCTCGCCCGCTTCGACGGAGCGATCCTTGCCGGGTCACTCCACGCGGGCGGCTACCAGAAGGCCTTGGCCCGCTTTGCCCAGACCGAGGCCGCCGCGCTGGCCCAGATACCGACGCTTTTCCTCGCCGTTTCGCTGTCCGCGGCCGGTAATGACCCCGACGACTGGGCGGGCCTGCGCCGTTGCCTGGCCGAGTTCGAGGCGGAAACCGGCTGGACCCCCGGTCGGGTCGAACATGTGGCCGGGGCCTTCAGGTTCTCGGAATACGACTTCTTCCGCGCCTGGGCGATGCGCCGGATCGCGGACCAGAAGGGCAAACAGGTCGAACCCGGCAAGGACAAGGAATACACTGACTGGGCGGCGCTCATCCTGGCACTCGACCAATGGGTCGCCGGCCTGCCTAAAGCCGCCGCAGCTTCAACCGGGTGATCCGGTTCTCGCGCTTGCCCACGACCTCGAAGCGGAAGCCGTGGAAGCTGAAGACCTGCCCCTCGTTCGGGATCATCTGCGCCTCGTGGATGACAAGGCCCGCGATGGTGTTGGCCTCCTCGTCCGGAAGCCGCCAGTCGGTCGCCCGGTTGAGGTCGCGGATCGTCATCGCCCCGTCGACCAGCCAGGCCCCGTCCTCGGTCATGGTCAGCCCGGAATCCTTCCGCACCACGTCGAACTCGTCAGTGATGTCGCCGACGATTTCCTCCAGGATGTCTTCCAGCGTGATCAGCCCCTGCAGCGCGCCGTATTCGTCGACGACCAGCGCGAAATGGGTGCGACGAGCCAGGAACTCGCGCATCTGTTCGTCCAGCGCCGTGGTCTCGGGGATGAAGTAGGGCTTCATCGCCACCTTCACGATGTCCAGCGCCTCGATCCCCTGCGCCTCATCCCCCCGGACCAGCCGGTCGACCTCGCGCAGCAGGTCCTTGGCGTGGATGACACCCAGGATGTTGTCGTCGCTGTCGCGGAAGATCGGCAGGCGCGTGTAGGGTGAGGCGAGGACGCGGCTGATGATCTCGCCCGGGGTCAGGTCCGCGTCGATCATCTCGATCTGGCGGCGGTGGCGCATGATCTCGTCCACCGTGCGGTGGCTCAGGTCCAGGGCGCCCAGCAGCCGGTCGCGGTCCGCCTTCTCCACCGCGCCTTCGGAATGCCCCAGCGCGATGGCCCCCGCGATGTCCTCGCGCAGCGCCTCCATCGCGCTTTCCCGCGTCGCGCGCGGGAACAGCCGCAGGACCCAGCGGAAGAACCGGTGCAGAAGCGAGGGGCGCGAGGGCAGGGTGGTCGGGTCGCTTGGCATAAAGGTCTCAGCCCTTCCGGGCCAGGGGGTGCTTGGTCAGGACCAGGTCCTTCAGATGGTCATCCAGCACATGCGTGTAAATCTCGGTCGTTGCAACATCGGCATGGCCCAGCAGCGTCTGGATCACCCGCAGGTCCGCGCCATTGGCCAGAAGATGCGTCGCGAAGGCATGGCGCAGCACATGCGGCGTCACGCGGGACGGAGAGATTCCGGCCAGCACCGCCACATCCTTGACCAGGCTGTGGAAATACTGCCGCGTCAGGTGCCCCGCCGCGCCGTCACCTGGGAAAAGGAAGCGTGACGGCGCCCGCCCCGCCTTCCGCCCCGCCTCCTCCTCGGCATCCCGATGGGCCAGCCACTCCGCCAGCGCCGCGCGGGCGGGGGCCGAGAGCGGCACCATCCGCTCCTTGTCGCCCTTGCCGCGCACAAGGATCATCCGTGGATCGCCGCGGACGGCGGCCACGGGAAGCCCCACCAACTCGCTGACGCGCAGACCCGTGGCGTAGAGAAGCTCGAACAGCGCCGTGTCCCGCAGCCGGTCCACCGGGTTCCGCCCCCGCGTGCGCGCGGCTTCCATCAGCCGGGTCACCTCGGCCTCGGTCAGGGTCTTCGGCAGGCTTTGCGCGCGGCCCGGCCCGGTCAGCCGCAGCGCCGGGTTGTCCTCGCGCCATCCCTCGTCGAAGGCAAAGCGGTACAACTGCCGGATCGAGGACAGCCGCCGGGCCCGCGTCGCCTTGGACAGGCCCTGCGCGTCGCAGTGGACGAGGTAGTCCTCCACCGCCTCGCGCCCCGCCGTCCCGAAGGCAAGACCCCGCCGCCCCAGCCAGTCGGCGAAATCCAGAAGGTCCCGGCCATAGGCCAGCTGCGTGTTCCGCGCGGCCCCAAGCTCGGCCGCCCGCGCATCGAGGAAGGTCGAAATCCAGCGCCCCGCCTCGGCATCCGGCATGGTCAGCCCCGCCGTTCCAGGATCATCAGCTCCAGCGCCGTCCGCCGCGCCACGCTTTCCAGCCCCACGAGCCGCAGCAGCGACAGCCCCTCGGTCACGCCCCGCAAATCGCCCTGCACGCCCCGCGCGATGTTGTCGATGGCGGTGATGATCGCCTCGCCCTTGCGATTGCCGTCCAGAAGCGCCTGCGCCTCGGTCGAAGGCACGGGCGCCCGGAACGCGGTAAAGATCGCCCGGCCCAGGCTGTCCGGCGGCAGTGCGCTTCCCACAGTCCCAAGCGCCAGCGCGACGAGGAAGGCATCCTCCGCCCCGACAGGCTTGTGCGCCTTCGCCACCGCCTCGGCCTGGGGCGACAGAAGTCCCACGCGGAAGGCAATGGCCGCCGCCTCGCCCGTCAGCGGCACCTCCTGCAGCGCCTTGCCGAAAAGCGTGGCGAAGGGCACCTCCAGCTCGGCCTCCTGCATCTTCGCCCAGACCGGGGGCAGGGTCGCCGCCACGCGGGCCCCGTCGCCCGAGGTGATCGCCGCCTCGAAGTCCTGGAAGGCCGCCACCCGGTCCCAGACCCCGCCCGAGGCCGCCGGGTCGCGTTCGGTGTAAAGCCCCAGGATCACGTTCGGCGGGATCGTCCCCGCGCGGGTCAGCCGCTCGGCCGCCTCGATCCGCGCCTTCCAGCCCGAACGCGGGCCGATCTCGGCGTAAGAGAAGGCCAGCGGCAGCCCTTCGGTCGGCAGGGGCTCGCCGATGGCGGCATAGATCATCCAGTCCAGCGGCGTGACCGGGTCCGGGGCAGGGGGCACCGGCTCGCCTTCGAAGAGGTCGGGGTCCAGGAAGCGCGACAGCAGCGCCTCCTGGTCGGCGGTGATCTGGTTCAGCGCGCGCGAGGTGCGGATCGTCAGCGCCGCAGTGTCCCAGTCGCCTGACCGGGCCAGGCAGAAGATCCGCGCCGGGACCGTGGGCGCCAGGTGCGGCGCGTCTGCCATCGACTGGCAGGCCCGGTCCTCGGCCCCGGTCAGAAGCGCCACGTCGAAGGACCGGCGGAAAAGTTCGGGCGTCGTGGCCCCGGCGGCGTCGATCAGCGCCGCCGCCTGTTCCAGCGCCCCCAGCGCCAGAAGCTTGTCGATCCGGGTCTGCAACAGCTCACCCCGCCCCCCGGCATCGACCGGAGCCGCGACCTCGGCCAACAGGATCGTCAGGAACAGCTGCCGCAGCGCCGGCAGGTCGTCGTCGGGATGCGTGACCAGCCGCTCGGCAATCTCGCGCGTCAGGCCTGCGCCCCAAAGGTCCCGGGGAAGCCCCGACACCGCCGGGGCGATCAGCCCCACCGCGTCAGGCGATGGGCCATCCAGCGAGGATGTCGTCACCGTGGCCGGCAACGCGCCGCCCGCTTCGGTGACCGGAGGTTCGTCGATGGTGGGGGCGACCGTCCCCGCAGCGGCGGGCGTCGCGACCGACTGCGACAGCCAGTCGATGGCCGACAAGGGGCCGCCCGCATCCTGCGCCATGGCAGGACCACTGAAGATCAGAAGCGAAAGAAACCCCGCCGCACTAGTCCGCATTCAACACCACAGGCTTCTTAACCTCGCCCTGACTAGGGGTCAGATCGCCCAGATAGGCATAGCCCGTCAAGCCGATGAAGCCCAAAATCACCAGCACCACCAACGCCTTGATGATCCGACCCATCGCCTAGCCCTTCCTCGTGTGTCCCGAGGGGCTTGATCCCCCCGGCTATTGTTGCTGCGCGCGTCCGGATATTCCCCCGGCGCGGCAGATGCCATTGCAAATCTATATAGCATTCGGGAAGACTTCACGCCATTGAGGGGGAAACATTTGCCGTCGGCAAGTCCTTGCCCGCGGGCTTACGGGAACGGTGTGTCGATGCGTTTGGTGAAGACGGTTGTCCTGGTTGGAATGATGGGGGCCGGCAAGACCGCTGTCGGCACGGCGCTCGCACGGCAGCTGGGTGTCGCCTTCAAGGATTCGGACGAGGAAATCGTTCGCGCCGCCAACCGGACCATCGCCGAAATCTTCGAACGCGACGGCGAGCCCTTCTTTCGCGCCCGCGAGACCGAGGTGATCGGCCGCCTGTTGCGCGGCACGCCTTGCGTCCTCTCCACCGGGGGTGGGGCTTTCCTGTCCGAGGCGAATCGCGCGCTGATCCACGATGTCGGGGTTTCGGTCTGGCTGAAGGCCGACCTCGAGCTTCTCTGGCAGCGCGTTCGCCACAAGACCACGCGTCCGCTCCTGCGCACCGCCAACCCGCGCGAGACGCTGCGCGCGCTTTACGAGGCCCGCCAGCCGCTTTATGCCCACGCCGACATCGTGGTTGAAAGCGCCGCCGAGCGATCCGTCGAGGACATGGCCTCGCGCGTGGTCGAGGCGCTGAAGTCACGACCGGACGTGCTGGAGGTCTGATCTTGAACATTGTGGACGTCGATCTGGGCGACCGCTCCTACCAGGTGCGGATCGGCCAGGGCCTTTTGGCCCGCGCAGGGGCCGAGATCGCGCCCATGCTGCGCCGCAAGCGCCTGGCCATCGTGACGGAAGAGACCGTCGCGGCCCTCCATCTGCCGGCCCTGCAAGCGGCGCTGGAAGCCGAAGGCATCGCCTCGACCGCCCTGGCCCTGCCGCCGGGTGAGGGGACGAAGAACTGGGAAAACCTTGCCCGCTGCACGGAATGGCTCCTGGAACAGAAGGTCGAACGCAAGGACGTGGTCATCGCCCTCGGTGGCGGTGTCATCGGCGATCTCGTCGGCTTCTCCGCCGCCATCCTGCGCCGGGGCGTCCGCTTCGTGCAGCTGCCGACCTCGCTGCTGGCGCAGGTTGACAGCTCTGTCGGGGGCAAGACTGGGATCAACACCGCTCAGGGCAAGAACCTCGTCGGCGCCTTCCACCAGCCAAGCCTGGTGCTCGCCGACATCGACGTCCTCGACACGCTCACCGACCGCGACTTCCTGTCGGGCTATGGCGAGGTGGTGAAATACGGCCTTCTGGGCGATGCCGCCTTCTTCGATTGGTTGGAGACGGATGGCCCCGCGCTCCGGGCCGGAGACAAGGCCGCGCGCCTGCGGGCCGTGACCCGTTCGGTCGAGATGAAGGCCGGGATCGTCAGCCGCGACGAGACCGAAGAAGGCGAGCGCGCGCTTCTGAACTTGGGCCACACCTTCTGCCATGCGCTGGAAAAGGCCACCGGCTATTCCGACCGCCTCCTCCACGGCGAAGGCGTCGCCATCGGCTGCGCCCTGGCTTTTGAACTCTCCTCCCGCCTCGGTCTCTGCAGCCAGGAAGAGCCCAGCCGCGTCCGCGCGCACCTCAAGTCGATGGGGATGAAGGTCGACATCCGTGACATCCCGGGCGACCTGCCGGGGGCCGAGGCGCTGATCGCGCTGATGGGTCAGGACAAGAAGGTGGTGGACGGCAAGCTGCGCTTCATCCTCGCCCGCGGGATCGGTCAGGCCTTCGTCGCCGACGACGTGCCGGGCGACACCGTGCGCGCGGTGCTTGACGACGCGCTTCGGGCTTAAAACAGCAGCTTGTAGACGTTGCCGTTGGTGTCCGAGGCCTGGCCCGAGCCGCTGGCGGTGCCCGACCCGATGACGAAAGTCCCCTGCACCCGCGTCCCGTCGGCGCAGACCGCGTAGATCTCGCCGTTGTTCACGCCGGCGACCGTCTCGACCTCGTGCCCGACTTCGCCACCCGTCTTCTTGAAGGTCAGCGACATGCCCTTCTTGCTGGACACCGTGCGCGGCGTCAGCGAGGACCATGTGCCCGTGCATCTGCACGCTTCCGGAAGCCGGAACGCCAGGTCCCCCGACGTCCCCGTGGTGTTCTTCGCCGTGGCCTGGATCACCAGCGTCGGGTCGGAATCCGCGATCGGTCCCTGCAGCGGGTAGAACTGCATCGGGCTGGTCCCACTGGCGCAAGCCGCAAGCGGCAGGATCAGGCCCAGCAACAGAAGGCGGGGGTGGCGGGTCTTGGCAGTCATCGGCTCGCTGCTCTCCGAAAAGCCATCGGTCGGGTCTGATGGGCGTCTATGCGGCGAATTCCACCGCATGTCCAGAGGCCCCACCCCCCGTCCAGACCCGCACACCGGGTCGTGAAGACATGGGACCCTACCGGCCGAAGAACGGCGCGGCCTTCATCGTCGCCGGCACTGGCACCCCCATCCGCGTCAGGATCGACGGGGCCAGCGCAAGTTGATCCAGAACCTGATCTTCGGGCGGCAAGTCACTGTCCCCGAAGTAATAAAACGCAAAGTCCCGCTGGTCCTCGCCCGTCCCGCCATGATGCCCCCGCGCGTCCTGGCCGTGGTCTGCCGTCACGATCACCTCGTAGCCATTCTGCCGCCAGCGGTGGATCCAAGGCGCCAGGATCGCGTCCATGTGGAAGCAGGCGTGGTCCATCTCCTCGCAATCGTGGAAGAACCGGTGCCCCATGCTGTCCAGAGTGCAGGTGTGCAAGATGCCGTAGTCGATCCCCTTCACCTCGCAAAGCCGGGTCAGGGTGCCGAAGAGGTCATAGTCCGACGGCGTCATCTGGTTCGCATGGCCATAGCCATGCATCGTGTGGAACCGCCCATGCGTGATCGGCCCGCCGGGTTCATCATACTCGATGTCGCGGACCACATCGAAGGGAGCGCGATTGAAGAACTCCGACCAGTAGCTGTGCGTGACCGCGCCCGTTGTCTTCCCCGCCTTGGTCAGCTCGCTGAACACGTCCGGAAACTCCAGCCGCCGGATGTCGGCATTGTCCCAGATGTGATGCTGCTGCGGCGGGACGCCCGTATGGATCGAGGCATAGCAGGAGGCCGAGGTCGACGGCAGCACCGCCCGCATCCGCCGCACCCGCGCTTCGCCCTGTTCGACCCAGCCTTCCAGGTTCCCGAACAGCCGCCGCCAGTTGCGGTAGGGCACCCCGTCCAGGATGATCAGCAAAAGCTTCGTCATGTCTCAAGTCCGTCCCGCAAACCCCGGTAGCGCCGGACTTTTCGAAAAGTCCGGACCGGAGCCTTCAAAGGCTCCGTCACGATTTCTTCGAAGAAATCGGCGCCGCTCAATTCCCCGCGCTTTCCATCTTCCGGTGCGCGATCACCTGTTCCAGCCAGCCCTGTTCCATCTCAGGCACCGACGACAACAACAGGTCCGTGTAATCATCGAACGGCGGCGTCAGCACGTCGGACTTCTGGCCGTAGCGCACCACCGCGCCTTTGAACATCACCGCGATCTTGTCGGCGATGGCCTTCACCGTCGCGAGGTCATGCGTGATGAACAGGTACGCCACATGCTCCTGCGCCTGCAGGTTCAACAGAAGCTTCAGGATGCCGTCGGCGACCAGCGGATCCAAAGCCGAAGTCACCTCGTCGCAGATGATCAGCTTCGGCTTCGCCGCCAGCGCGCGGGCAATGCAGACCCGCTGCTTCTGGCCCCCCGACAGCTCCGCCGGATAGCGCTGCGCAAAGCCCTTGCCCATCTCGATCTGGTCCAGAAGCTCCTGCACCCGCTTGTCCCGCTCTGCGCCCCGCAGGCCGAAGTAGAACTCCAGGGGCCGCCCGATGATCGTCCCCACCGTCTGCCGCGGGTTCATCGCGGTATCGGCCATCTGGTAGATCATCTGGATCTCGCGCAGGTCGTCCTTCGTGCGCCCCGCAAGGTCCGCCGACAACTGTCGCCCCGCAAAGGTGATCCGGCCCTGACCGGGCGGCAACAGCCCCGTGATGGCCCGCGCCAGCGTCGACTTGCCAGAACCCGACTCTCCCACCACAGCCAGCGTCTGCCCCGCCGGCAGCTCCACCGAGACATTCTTCAGCACGTCGAAGTTCGTCCCCCGATACCGCGCTGTCAGGTTCTGCACCTGCAACACGGGCGGGGCGGGCGGCTTCTCCTGATGCTCCAGGCTCCGCACCGAGACCAGCGCCTTGGTATAGTCCTGTGTCGGCCGGTGGATGATCTGGCCGGTCTCGCCCAGCTCCACCATCCGGCCATGCCGCAGCACCATGATCTCGTCCGCGACCTGCGCCACCACGGCAAGATCATGGGTGATATACAGGGCGGCCACATGCGTATCCCGGATCGCCTCCTTGATCGCCGCCAGCACGTCGATCTGCGTGGTCACGTCCAGGGCCGTCGTCGGCTCGTCGAAGATCACCAGGTCGGGCTTCGGACACAGCGCCATCGCCGTCATGCAGCGCTGGAGCTGCCCGCCCGAAACCTGGTGCGGATAGCGGTTGCCGATGGTCTCCGGGTTCGGCAGCCCAAGCTTCCGGAACAAGGCCACCGCGCGCTTCTCCGCCTCGGCCTTGCCACACAGCCCATGCGAGAGACAGGTCTCGATCACCTGCTCCATGATCTGCCGCGCCGGGTTGAAACTCGCCGCCGCGGACTGCGAGACGTAAGTGACCTCGCGCCCCCGCAGGGACCGCAAGGCCTTGGCATCGGCCAGCCGGATTTCCCGCCCGTTCAGGTGGATCGTCCCCCCGGTCAGCCGCACCCCGCCGCGGCCATAGGCCATTGCTGACAGCCCGATGGTGGACTTCCCGGCCCCGGATTCCCCGATCAGCCCCAGCACGCGGCCCTTCTGCAGCGTCAGGTCCACGCCATGGACGAGCGTCACATTCTTCGGCGGCTCGCCCGGCGGGTAGGAGGTCGCCTCGATCACCAACCCCTTGATCTGCAACAAAGGCTCAGCCACCGCGGCCTCCTTTCAGGCTGGAGGTCCGGGTCAGGATCCAGTCCGCGACCAAGTTGACCGAAATCGCCAGCGCCGCGATGGCGGCCGCGGGTAGCAGCGCCGCCGACTTTCCGTAGATCAGCCCGTCCTTGTTCTCCTTCACCATCCCGCCCCAATCGGCGAGCGGCGGCTGCACGCCCAGGCCCAGGAAGCTCAGCGTGGAGATGAAGAGGACCGCGAAGATGAAGCGCAGCCCGAACTCGGCCACCAGCGGCGACAGGGCGTTCGGCAGGATTTCCCGGAAGATCACCCAGGTGCCCTTCTCGCCGCGCAGTTTTGCGGCCTCGACGTAATCCATCACCGCGATGTCCACGGCCACCGCACGGCTCAGACGGAAGACGCGGGTGGAATCGAGCACCCCCATCACCAGGATCAGCACCGTCAGGTTCAAGGGCAGCACGGACAGCATCACCAGTGCCACGATCAGCGAAGGCACGGCCATCACCATGTCGACGATCCGCGACAGGACCTGGTCGATCCAGCCCCCCTTTACCGCCGCCAGGAACCCCAGGAAGGCCCCCATGCTGAAGGCCAGCACCGAGGACGCCAGCGCCACGAAGATCGTGATCTGCGCGCCGTAGATCAGTCGCGACAGGATATCGCGCCCGATGGTGTCGGTGCCGAGCCAGAACTGCGCCGAGGGACCCTCCCACTGGCCGCCCGAGACATCGGTGATCTCGTAGGGCGCGATCCACTGGGCGAAGATCGCGACGAAGAGGAAGGTCCCGGTCAGGACAAGGCCGATGAGGGCGGAAAGCGGGATCCTCATTTCGGATGCCTCAGGCGCGGGTTCGCAAGGATGCCGATGATGTCGGCCAGCATGTTCAGGAAGATGTAGACGGCGGCGAAGATCAGGCCCACGGCCTGCACCACCGGCAGGTCCCGCTTGGTGACGTGATCGACCAGGTACTGCCCCAGCGCGTTGTAGCCGAAAACCACCTCGACCACGACGACGCCCACGACAAGGTAGGCGAGGTTCAGCATCACCACGCTGACTACGGGCGCGATCGCGTTCGGGAAGGCGTGCTTCCAGATTACGGTCATCGGCGACAGGCCCTTCAGCTCTGCCGTCTCGATATAAGCGGACTGCATCACGTTCAGGATCGCCGCCCGCGTCATCCGCATCATGTGGGCGAGGACCACCAGCACCAGAACGATGACCGGCAGGGCGACTGCATGCAGCTTGGCCCAGAAGCTCATGCCCGGGAAGACCATGGCGACGGGCTGGAAGATCGGGATCAGCTGGGTGAGGAGGTAGATCACGAAATAGGCCGCGACGAATTCAGGAAGCGAGATCGTGGTCAGGGTGATGCCCGAGATCAGCTTGTCCGGCCATTTCCCCGCATAGCGCGCGGCCACGAGTCCCAGGATGATCGCCAGCGGCACCGCGATGACCGCCGCACAGCCGGCCAGGAACAGAGTGTTCCCCAGCCGCTGGCCGATCGACGTCGCGATGTCCGCGCCATTGGTCAGCGCTGTGCCGAGATCGCCCGTCAGCACGCCCCCCAGCCACTGGAAGTAGCGGGTCAGCGGCGGCTCGTTCAGCCCCATCTTCTCGCGCAGGTTCGCCAGCGCTTCCGGAGTCGCCTGCTGCCCCAGGATCGCCTGCGCGGTATCGCCCGGCAGCGCCTCGACGCCCAGGAAGATCACCGCCGACACCGCCAGCAGCAGGAGGAGGCCCAGCGCAACGCGCTGGACCACCAGTTTCAGGATCGGATGCACCGCGCGGGCCTTATGCGTTCAGCCAGCAACGGACCTGGGCGCGGCCGTTCATCAGCTCGCCGTTCGGATCGTCGACCCAGCCGCCGATCGTGTCGCTGACGCCCGAGACGAAGTCGTTGAACATCGGCAGGATCAGCCCGCCCTCGTCCCGCAGGATCTGCGCCATCTCGGTGTACATCGCGGTCCGCTTCGCCGTGTCCAGCTCGCCCCGCGCCGCCAGCAGCAGCTCGTCGAACTTGGCGTTCTTGAACTTGGTGTCGTTCCATTCGGCGGTCGAGAGATAGGCGGTGGTGTACATCTGGTCCTGCACCGGCCGCCCGCCCCAGTAGGACGCGCAGAACGGGGCCACGTTCCAGACGTTCGACCAGTAGCCGTCATCGGGCTCGAGCTTCACCTGCAGCGGGATGCCTGCCGCATTGGCCGAAGCCGCAAATAGGTTCGCCGCATCGACCGCCCCCGGGAAGGCGCCCGGAGCCGTCGCCAGCACGATGGGGCTGCCGTCATGGCCCGACTTCTTGTAGTATTCCGCCGCCTTGGCCGCATCGTACTCGCGCTGCTCGAACTTGTCCTCGAACAGCGGATAGGCCGCGTTGATCGGGAAGTCGTTGCCCGGCGTGCCAAGCCCGCCCAGGATCTTCTCGACCATCTCCTGCCGGTTGATCGCGTATTTCAGCGCCATCCGCATGTCGTTGTTGTCGAAGGGGGCCTTGTCGCAATGCATGATGAAGACATAATGCCCGCGGCCCGCCACGGCCTTGATCTGCACGCCCGGCACGCCCTTCAGAAGCTCCACGATCTTCGGGTCGACCCGGTTGATCATGTGGATCTGGCCCGACTGCAGCGCGGCCGTCCGCGCCGTGTTGTCGTTGATCACCAGGATCTCGACCTCGTCCGCGTGGCCGATGGTGCTGTCGAAATAGTTCGCGTGCTTCTTGAACGTGTGCCGCACGCCAGGCTCGTTCACCACGACCTGGTAGGGCCCCGCGCCGATCCCCGCTGCCGGATTGTCCACCCCGCCACCCGGCTGGATGATCAGGTGATAGTCGCCCATCAGGAAGGGCAGGTCGGCGTTCGCCGCATTCAGCGTCAGCGTGACCATGTCACCCTCGGCCTTCATGTCGGCAATGCCCTGCACGATCCCCAGCGCCCCGGACTGAGCCTTCTCGTCGGTGTGCCGCTTCAGCGTCGCCACCACGTCTTCGGCCGTCACCGTGCCGCCGCCGTGATACTCCACGCCCTGGCGGATCTTGAACTTCCACTCCGTCGCGTCGGCGTTCGAGGAAATCTCCTCGGCGATGCGCAGGTCCAGCGTGCCGTCCGGCTTCACGTCGCACAGCATCTCGCCCCAGGTCATGTTCACCTGGAACGGCACTTCCGAGGCGGCCAGTGCCGGATCGAGGCTGTTCGTCGACTCGCCGCCCTGCATACCGACGCGGATCACGCCGCCCTTCTTCGGCTCCTCTGCCTTGGCGGCCTTCGAGAACAGCGCCGAGGCCAACCCGGCCGAGACCCCCAGGGCCGTCGTCCGTCCGACGAATTCGCGCCGGGTCATGCGACCGGCCTGCGCCTGCGCCACCATCCAGTCAAGCTGCTTGTGCTTGTCGTCCATTGCCGTCTCCCTGTTGGCCCCATTTCGGGGATTCTTTTGTTGACTTGTGAATCAATAAAACCCGAACCCCGCCGTGCGACAAACCTTTTTTCGCCCCGGCCTACACAAACTTGCGGTCGACCTCCTCGTCCCAGTCGCGCTGGAAGACGACGCGCTCACCCTCCCAGGCCGTCAGCCGCGCCGTCATGCGCAGATGCGTCGCGGTCGCGGTCATCACCGTCTCGGCCCGGGTCTTCACCCGCCAGTCGCCCCGGCTCAGCCGCTGCTCCCAGGTGATCTCGGCCCGAGCGCTCAGCGGGTCTGCCCCCACCTCCCAACGCTCGGTCGTATGTTCCCCGGTGACCAGCCCGTGGCTCAGGTTCTCCGGGTCGCCCTGGTCATCCTCGACCACCAGCGCATGGCGCCCGGTGATCAGGTCGCTCTCGATCCGCCGACTGGCCGACCCCACCCGCAGCATCCTGTGCTTCCACGGCGGCGCGGTTTCCGCAGGGGGAGGGGTCCATTCCGCGTCGCCCGTCCCCTGGTGGACAGGCAGATCCAGGCTCGCCTGCGTGATCTCCAGTGTCGCGGCCTCCGGCGAGGGCCAGACGAAGGGCCAATAGGTCGTCGACAGCGCCAGCCGCAGACGATGCCCCGCCGCCACACGGTAGCCCATTTGATCCAGCACCAGTTCTATGTCCTCGGGCACGCCGGGCAGCATCGGCTCGGGCGCCTCCCGGCTGCGCCGATGGCACAGGTTCAGAATGCCATGCGCGATCCGGGTAGAGGACCCGTCCGGCGCCACGTCACACAGACGCGCGACGATAAAGGCCAGCGGTTTGTCCGACGACAGCCGCAAGGTCAGCTTCGCAGCCCCCAGCAGCTCCAGCGGAGCCTCCAGCACTGCCCCATCAAAACACACCGACAGCGCATCATCCGCCCGCTGGTCGCCCGCCATCTCGGCGTTAAGGCCCATCGGGAAGAACTCGCCCGCCGTCATCCCCAGGTGCTGCGGCGTGCAGACCGAGGCATGGAGCGGCCCCGCCACCCCAAGGCCCGCATCCGACACCATCAGCACCCGACGCGAAACCCTGGGCGTCGGCCACTCTGCTTCCGCAATCCAGTGCCCGTCCCGATGGTCCGCACTCGGGTTCGGCGGCGCCGAATGCAGCATGTAGGCCCGCAATGCCGGGTCCTCCTCGGCGCCGTTCTCGATGCCCTTCAGCCAGCGGTCCCACCAGCGGATTGCCAGTTGCAGGAAGCCGATCTTCGGCCCCGGCACCGCGGTATGCGGATACTGGTGCACCCAGGGCCCGATGATCCCCTTCACCGGCCCGCGCGCATTCTCCATCAAATGCGCGACGGTATTCATGTAGTTGTCGTTCCAGCCGCCGAAGGACAGGATCGGCACCGTCATCCGGTCCCAGTCCTCGCAGATCGACCCGTGCTTCCAATAGGCGTCCCGCGTCTGGTGGCTCGCCCAGCCCGGAGCGTGGAAGGGCTGGTTCCGAAGCCGCTCAAGCCACGTCTCCCGCCAGCCGTTGTGCAACAGCGGGTCCCCGGGGCGCGAGGAATAGGACAGCATCACGCTGCCCCAGCCGAAGTTCTCGCCCAAGAGCGCGCCGCCCTTGAAGTGGATGTCGTCGGCGAAGCGGTCCGTGGTCGAATAGACGCTGATCACCGCCTTCAGGGCAGGGGGCTGCAGGAAGGCCGTCTGCAGGCAATTGAACCCGCCCCAGCTCTTGCCCATCATCCCCACGGTCCCGCTGCACCACGGCTGCTTCGAAAGCCACGCGATCACGTCGCAGGCGTCCTGCAGCTCCTGGGCGGAGTATTCGTCCTCCATCAGCCCTTCGCTGTCGCCGTTGCCGCGTATGTCCACCCGCACGCAGGCATAGCCGTGGCCCGCGACGTAAGGATGCATCAGCTCATCCCGGGGCAGGGTCCCGTCGCGCTTGCGGTAGGGGATGTATTCCAGCACCGCCGGCACCGGCTTCGTCGCGGCATCGGCGGGCATCCAGACCCGGGCAGAGAGCCTTGTACCATCCGGCATCGGAATGCCCAGGTCCTCGATCTCGGTGATCTGTTCAGGGAAGTTCGAGCGGATCGTCACGGGATAGGGGCCTTTCCGATTCTCTGCCCCCATCGGATATTATCCGTTCGTGCAATTCAAGCTTTGTGTGGACGGCCGAACCCGATTGCGTTTGGCCAAAGGGCGGGTAGTGTCACGGATATTCGCGGTAGGTGTTTGGTAAGACTGATGGTCCGTGCGTACTTCATTCTTCTTGCAGTCGCTTCCGTCCTGACCCTGGTTTTCGCTATCCCCGGGATCACACTGATAGTGCTGATCTTCACTTTCGGCTTCACATATCCGCTTCTCTTCGTACTGCCGATGGCGACGCTACTGCTCTGGGCGCTGCTTCCCGCTGTCCTGGCCCGCAACAGTTGGCTTCGCTGGCCCGCCCTTGCGCTTGGCCTCGCGCTCCCCTCATCGCTGCTGCTCCTGCCCGGGACGGCCGACCGAAAGGCGCAGGGACTGATCGAGGCAAAAAACCCCGTCGCCGCGCAGCCCGTGTCGTTTACTCGGCCCTCGGGGGTCGAAATCATCCGCAAAGTCAGCCACAACCCGGATTTTTACAGCTTTGACGGCGTGCGCTCCAGCTTATACGGCGAGGCTCCGTGTTTCGACATTTGCGAACGGCTGCTGACAGGAGGTAACGTCACTTGGGTTCGCATCGTGCTGCGTGACGATGCCTTCGCCAACGACAAGGCCGAGACCAGCGCCCGCTTTGTCCTCGCCAGGGATGCCGACTGCCACGCCCTCAGCGCGGACTTCCCGGCCGAGGGCTCCACCTGCATCCGCTTCGCGCGTGACGAGGGGCAGCAAGCTGCATTGGTACTGGACCTTCAGGATGACCGTGTCCGGAAAGACCGGTCCACCGCCGCGTGGCCGCTGGATGAGATCGGCTACCGTACTGCTACAGCCCATGCTGGGGATAGCACCGACGGCCCCATTCTCTTCCGTGGCGTGCAACTGTTCTACGAGCGTCCGAACGGGCTGGTGGTTCTCGACCCAGGCGATCTCAACGGCGATGTCGGGGGAGGCTTTGCCCTCTGGCGCACACGTTCGGTCACGCCGCCGATCGACCTTGCCGCTGCGATCAGTGGCCTCGGCCTTGCGCTAGGGCCTACGCGGCCAATTCCACCCAAGACGCCGGGCACCGAAACGAAAAACTCGATCGGCCCGCCGCCCGACGCGCAGGACGCAGCCTATGTCGCGTCCCTGCTTGCGCTTGGCCCGTCGCCCTATCCCGGCAGTCGCTCCAATGCCTTCGCGCAGGTCGTGATCGGATGGCAAGACAAGCTGCGTCGGAAAAAGCCGATAACGGAGGCTGACCGGGTGATCCTCTGCGCTTCACTTGAGGAGACGTTCATTCCCACCTCCTTTTGGGCGGTTCAGCTGCGGAACAAGAACCTGCGCTGCGAGTGACGTGATCTGGCGCGGGTTAAGAATCCCCTAACGCCCGCAACCAACCCATTGAATCCAGACAACATCCAGCGTTTTGTCCACCGTGGACACTTTCCCCTGTTCACCCTCGCACAGCCCCCGCGCGGCCAGATCGGGATGAAATTCCGCCCCCCCGGGTCTACCTTCCCCTGCAAAGGAGACCCCCCATGTGGAACCCGCTTCTCGACCCCTCGATCCCGATCGGCACCCAGGTCGACCAGATCGAGACCGTCATCGTCCCCCGCGCCCGCGACCTCGGCGGGTTCGAGGTCCGTCGTGCCCTCCCGTCCGCCCAGCGGCAGATGGTCGGCCCCTTCATCTTCTTCGACCAGATGGGTCCGGCCGAGTTCCTGACCGGGCAGGGCATCGACGTCCGCCCCCACCCCCACATCGGCCTCGGGACGGTCACCTACCTCCTGAAAGGCCGCCTCCACCACCGCGACAGCCTCGGGACCGACGCCTGGATCGAACCGGGCGCGGTCAACTGGATGCTGGCGGGGCAGGGGATCACCCACTCGGAGCGGACGGATGGTGAGGCCCGCAAGGCCCCCCTCTCGATGTTCGGCCTCCAGACCTGGCTTGCCCTGCCGAAGGACCGCGAGGAGGATGTGGCCGGTTTCACCCACCTTCCCAAGAACCAGCTCCCGGAACTGGAAGGCGAGGGGAAGCAGGTCCGCCTCATCCTCGGCCACGCCTGGGGCGAGCGGGTGGGTCTCGACATGCCGTCCGAGGTCTTCTACGCCGACGCCCTTCTCCAGCCCCACGCCTCCATCCCGCTGCCTGACGACCACGAGGACCGGGGGGTCTACGTCCTGGAAGGCGAGGTCACCTGCGCGGGCCAGGTCTTCGAGGCGGGCCGGATGCTCGTCTTCCGCCCGGGCGACCGGGTCTCGGTCCAGGCGGGGCCGCAGGGGGCGCGGGTGATGCTGCTGGGCGGCGCCACGATGGACGGGCCGCGGTTCATCTGGTGGAACTTCGTCGCGTCCTCGAAGGAAAAGATCGAGGCCGCGAAAGAGGCCTGGCGGGCGGGCGACTGGATGCACGGCCGCTTCCACCTCCCCCCCGGGGACGACCACGAGTTCATCCCGGCCCCGGATCGCTGAAAAACCCGCGCTTCCCCCATTGACGCCCCCGGGGGAAGCGTCTATCCCGCCCCTCAGCGCGCGGTGGTAGCTCAGTTGGTTAGAGTACCGGCCTGTCACGCCGGGGGTCGCGGGTTCGAGCCCCGTCCACCGCGCCAGCTTCCCTTCAGAGTGACAGCAAGGATGTCCACGCAGGACAGCCTTTGGGTATTGCGATAAATCAATGCCTTGGCCGCGGGCATTAGCCGGCCGTCAACCATGATGTCGCGTCGATTTTCCCGGCGCTTTTGGCTGCGCCAAGCTCTCTTGCTCCGTTCCGAAGGTCCGTAGCGAGCGAGGCGCGTTTCCCGCTTGACGCCCCCTGTCCAACCCCTTATCTGGCCCCTCAGCGCGCGGTGGTAGCTCAGTTGGTTAGAGTACCGGCCTGTCACGCCGGGGGTCGCGGGTTCGAGCCCCGTCCACCGCGCCAGCTTCCCCTCCCAGGGTCATGTTTCCCAGCCTCGCGCCCTTTGCCGCGAGCGGCTAGGCGTTTGTCCTGACCTGGAAGGAGTTTCGCATGATCCGTATCGCCCTTGCCCTTGCACTGTCGGCAACTGCCGCCCAGGCCGAAGGGTCCGTCGCCCTGCCATCAGGATTTGACGGCGTCTATGCCACCGAAGGCCTTGGCTGTGACGATCTTGGTCGGGTCGAAGTCGGGGGTGGCGTGATGGTCGGCGCCGAGTTCGCGATCACCGTCACCGATTTGATCGAATTCCCCGGCGAGCCGAACAAGGTCGAGGCCACGTTGCTGAACGAAGGCGGCGGCGGGTCCTGGACGGATTCGGCGGTGATCACGCTGGCCGAGGACGAGCTGCGCTTCGAGTATCCAGATGGTTCGGTCGCGACCTGGACCCGGTGCGACTGAGGCGAACGCAGTGCCGCTCGTGGGCGGAAACGAGGCTCCTTGCGGCGCGACCTGGGCCCAAAATCCTTAAGCAAGGATTTTGACAAATTTCTTACTCAAGAAATTTGGGTCCCAGTCGCAGCGGTGCGCTACAGCGTCATCCGGTAGCGGATATGCCCGTCGTTGTCGCAGAACTGGTCGTAAAGCCGCCGAGCCGTCGTGTTTTCGATCTCGGTCAGCCAGTAGAGCCGCCGCCAGCCATTCGCGCGGGCGATGGCCACCAGGTCCTCGATCAGCGCGCGCCCCAAACCCCGCCCGCGCGCCTCGGGCGCGACGAAGAGGTCTTCGAGGTATCCGTCGTCGCCCATCACCCAGGTCGAGGGGTGGTGTTGGTGGATGGCAAACCCCTGCGGGATGCCGTCCAGGACCGCAAGCCGGGCGGTCAGCGGGCTTCCTGGGTCCATCAGGCGTGTCCAGGTGAAGGCGGTCACGTCCGGCGGCAGGGTCAGCCCGTAGCCGTCGAGGAAGCCCTGCCACAGTCGCAGAAAATCCCCTTCATCCGAAGGCCTTGCGTCGCGAAGTTCAAGCGTCATGCGATGCGTGCCAGGATGCGCGCCCAGGACCGGATGCCCTTGTGGAAGGACTCCAGGTCATACTTCTCGTTCGGGGAATGGATCTGGTCGTCGTCGCGGCCGAAGCCGATCAGCATCGCGTCCATTCCAAGGATCGTCTTGAAGTAGCCTGCCACCGGGATAGAGCCACCAGCGCCCACGAAGGCGGCGGGGCGGCCCCATTCCTCGGTCAGCGCCTGCCGCGCGGCCTCGAAGGCCGGGTCCGCGATCTCCATCACCGATGCAGGCGCGCCGTCGCTGCCGCCATGCCAGACGATCTCGCAATCGGCGGGCATCTGCGCCTCGGCCCAGCGTTTGAAGGAGGCGATGATCTTCTCGGGGTCCTGGCGCGAGACGAGGCGGAAGGATACCTTGGCATGGGCCTCGGACGGCAACACCGTCTTGAACCCGGCACCGGTGTAGCCGCCCCACATCCCGTTCACCTCGGCGGTCGGGCGGGACCAGATCTTCTCCAGCGGCGTCCGGTCCTGTTCGCCCGCCGGGACCGACAGTCCCACGTCGCCCAGGTAGCCCGCATGGTCGAAGGCCAGCGCCTGCCACTGCTGGCGCAATGCATCGGGCAGTTCGTCGACATCGTCATAGAAGCCCGGGACCTGCACCCGGCCTTGCGAATCGTGCAGCCCCGCCAGAAGCCGCGACATCAGGTGGAGCGGGTTCTGCGCGAGCCCGCCATACATCCCGGAGTGAAGATCGCGGCTGGCGGCGCGGATGGTGAACTCGGCCTTGCAAAGGCCCCGCAGCATCGTGGTGATGGCGGGGGTGGCTTCCTCGAAAAGCCCGGTGTCGCAGATGAGCGCGAGGTCGCAGGACAGCTCTTCGCGGTTCTGTTCCAGGAAGGGAACCAGCGAGGGCGAGCCCGATTCCTCCTCACCTTCCAGGAAGATCGTGAGCTTCCCGGGCAGCGTGCCGTGGACATGTTTCCAGGCGCGGCAGGCCTCGATGAAGGTCATCAACTGCCCCTTGTCGTCACTGGCACCACGGGCGCGGATGACCTTGCCCTTGGGGGTATCCTGCAGCTCGGGGTCGAAGGGCGGGCGGTCCCAAAGCTCCAGCGGATCAACGGGTTGCACGTCGTAGTGGCCGTAGAAGAGGATATGCCGCTTCCCCTCGCCACCGTGGCCCACGACCATGGGATGGCCGGGGGTCTGGGCGGCGCGGGCGTCGAAGCCCAAGGACCGCAGATCCTGGGCCAGCGCCTCGGCCGTCCGCGCGCAGTCGGCCTTGTAGGCGGGGTCGGTGGAGATCGAGGGAATCCGCAGAAGCTCCATCAGCCGGTCAAGCGATTGGGGCAGGGTTTCGTCGATGCGGGCCAGGACGGCTTCGAGGGACATTCTCACTCTCCGGGATTTGATCAGGAAGCAGCCTAACAGGCGGGTCGGGACTGTCCAGAGCGGGCGGGCTGCGGTAAGGGAAGGGAATGGGGTGACAAATCGCCTACTTGGCAAGCGCGCCCGTTTGACCGAAATCAAGGCACCCATGCGGGGGTTCAGGCAGGACCGTCGCAAAAGGAACCGGGACGCATGACCAGATACGACGACGCCATCGACGCCAGCCTGCAACGCCTGCACGACGAAGGCCGCTACCGCACCTTCATCGACATCGCGCGGGCGCAGGGGCAGTTCCCCCACGCGGTCTGGACGCGGCCCGACGGGTCCAAGAAGGACATCACCGTCTGGTGCGGCAATGACTACCTGGGCATGGGGCAGCACCCCGAAGTGCTGACGGCCATGCACGAGGCGCTGGATGCGACCGGCGCGGGCTCGGGCGGGACGCGAAACATCTCGGGCACGACGGTCTGGCACAAGCGGCTGGAGGCCGAGCTTGCCGACCTCCACCAGAAGGAAGCCGCGCTGGTCTTCACCTCGGCCTACATCGCCAATGATGCGACGCTGTCGACGCTGCGGGTCATCTTTCCGGGTCTCATCATCTATTCCGACGCGCTGAATCATGCCTCGATGATCGAGGGCGTGCGGCGCGGGGGCGGCGAGAAGCGGATCTTCCGCCACAACGACGTGGCGCACCTGCGTGAATTGCTAAGCAAGGACGACCCGGCGGCGCCGAAGCTGATCGCCTTCGAATCGATCTATTCGATGGACGGCGACTTCGGCCCGATCGCGGAAATCTGCGACCTGGCCGAGGAGTTCGGCGCCTTGACCTACCTGGACGAGGTGCACGCCGTCGGCATGTACGGCCCCCGCGGCGCGGGTGTGGCCGAACGTGACGGGCAGATGCACCGGGTGGACATCATCAACGGGACGCTGGCCAAGGCCTATGGCGTCTTCGGCGGCTATATCGCGGCCTCGGCCCGGATGGTGGACGCGATCCGCTCCTACGCGCCGGGGTTCATCTTCACGACGAGCCTCCCGCCCGCCGTTGCTGCAGGTGCAGCCGCTTCGGTCCGCTTCCTGAAGGGCGAGGGCGGCGTTGCCCTGCGCGAGCGTCACCAGACTCAGGCGAAGATCCTGAAGCTGCGGCTGAAGGCGATGGGCCTGCCGATCATCGACCATGGCAGCCACATCGTCCCGGTCCACGTGGGCAACCCCGTGCACTGCAAGATGCTGTCCGACATGCTTCTGGAAGACCACGGCATCTACGTCCAGCCGATCAATTTCCCGACCGTTCCCCGCGGCACCGAGCGGCTGCGCTTCACGCCCTCGCCGGTGCACGGCCCGGGCGAGATCGACAAGCTGGTGCGGGCGATGGATGCACTCTGGTCCCATTGTGCGCTGAATCGCGCCGAACAGGTCGCATAAGCCCTTTGGGCCGTGGCAAAGCCCTTGCCCTATGCTAGTGTTTGTCCAATACGAACAACGATGTGAGTCGCTGGGGAAGGCGGCCACGCGGACGGGTGCACCGAAGGGGACAGCGGGCAGATGATCGGTTGGAGGTCGAAACCTTCGACAACCGAAGAGGACAAGCCAAAGGGCTTTGACGACTTCGAGTTGCGGCTCGGCGATCTCATGCGCGGCGAGAGGGCCACGCTTGGGAAATCCCTGCTGGATGTCCAGCGCGAGCTGAAGATCAAGGCCACCTACATCGCCGCCATCGAGAACGCCGATCTCTCGGCCTTCGAGACCCCCGGTTTCGTCGCTGGCTACGTCCGGTCCTACGCCCGCTACCTGGCGATGGACCCGGAATGGGCCTTCGAACGCTTCTGCGCCGAGGCGGGCTATACCGTCTCGCACGGGCTGTCGTCCGCTGCCGCGCCGCAGCAACTGGCCAAGGCGCGCGCCCGGGCGGATTATGCCGACCCGCTGGCCGACCCCAACGCCAGCTTCATCCCGCGCGGCGAGGCGATCTGGAGCCATATCGAACCCGGCGCCGTGGGCTCCATCGCCGTGCTCGTCGCGCTGATCGGGGCCATCGGCTATGGCGGCTGGTCGGTCCTGCAGGAAGTGCAGCGCGTGCAGCTGGCCCCGGTGGACCAGGCCCCGACCGTGGTGGCCGAGATCGACCCCCTGATGAATGCGGGCACCGCAGCTCCGCAGATCGCTGTTGCCCGACCGGCCGAACCCGCCGCCGAAGCCGTGGCCAGCGCCGAAGGCTCGGCGAGCCCCGATGTGCTGGACCGGCTGTATCGCCCGCAGGCGCTGGATGTGCCGGTCCTGACCTCGCGCGATGGTCCCATCGCCGCGATCAACCCGCGTGAGACGGGCGTGCTGACCGAAGTGGCCGAGGCCGCTGCCGTGGACCAGGCCATCGACCAGGCGGTCGAGGGTGAGGTGCAGGTCGTCGCCGAAGCCAAGCAGGGGATCGAGGTCCTGGCCGTGCGTCCGTCCTGGGTGCGGGTCAACGCGGCCGACGGCACGGTCCTGTTCGAAAAGATCCTCGACGCGGGCGAACGCTATGTCGTGCCGCCGCTTGAGACCGCCGCCCTGTTCCGCACCGGCAATTCCGGCTCCATCTACTTCGTGGTCGACGGGCAGACCTATGGTCCGGTCGCCCCCGGCGCGCAGGTGGCCAAGGACATCCCGCTCTCGCCCGAGGCGCTGACGCAAAGCTTTGCCCAGGCCGATCCGTCGGCGGATGAGGATCTGGCCAGGTTCGCCACGGCGGATGCCTCGGACGTGGTCGCGCCTGCGACCGAAGCGACCGAATAACCGCTCGCCCATTGCCGGCTTCTCCCGCGCGGCCTATGCTCGCGCGGGAAAGAACCGGAGCCCTTGCGATGACCCACAACCCCGTCCGCCCCTGGCGCAACATTCAGCGTCGGACGTCGCGGCAGATCAGGGTCGGCAAGGTCCTGGTGGGGGGCGATGCGCCGATTTCCGTCCAGACCATGACCAACACGCTGACCACCGACGTGGCGGCGACCATCGAACAGATCCAGCGCTGCGCCGTGGCCGGGGCCGACATCGTCCGCGTCTCCACGCCCGACGAGGAGTCGACCCGCGCGCTGAAGGAGATCGTCGCCGAAAGCCCGGTCCCGATCGTCGCGGACATCCATTTCCACTACAAGCGCGCCATCGAGGCGGCCGAGGCGGGCGCGGCCTGCCTGCGGATCAACCCCGGCAACATCGGTGACGCCAAGCGCGTGGCCGAGGTGGTGCGCGCCGCCAAGGACCACGGCTGTTCCATCCGCATCGGGGTCAACGCCGGGTCGCTGGAAAAGCACCTCTTGGAGAAATACGGCGAGCCGTGCCCCGAGGCGATGGTGGAATCCGGCCTCGACCACATCCGTCTGCTTCAGGACAACGACTTCCACGAATTCAAGATTTCGGTGAAGGCGTCGGACGTCTTCCTGGCCGCCGCCGCCTACCAGCAGCTTGCCGACGCGACCGACGCGCCGATCCACCTGGGGATCACCGAGGCCGGAGGGCTGGTCTCCGGCACGGTGAAATCGGCCATCGGGCTGGGTAACCTTCTTTGGATGGGCATCGGCGACACGATCCGCGTCTCGCTGTCGGCGGACCCGGTGGAAGAGGTAAAGGTCGGCTACGAGATCCTGAAATCTCTCGGCCTCCGCCACCGGGGCGTCACGATCATTTCCTGCCCCTCCTGCGCGCGGCAGGGGTTCGACGTGATCAAGACCGTCGCGGCGCTGGAGGATCGGCTGGCGCACATCACCACCTCGATGTCCCTGTCGATCATCGGCTGCGTGGTGAACGGCCCCGGAGAGGCGCTGATGACCGACATCGGCTTCACCGGCGGCGGCGCGGGGAAGGGGATGGTCTACCTGGCGGGCAAGCAGGATCATACGCTCTCCAACGACAAGATGATCGACCACATCGTCGGGCTGGTGGAAAAGAAGGCGGCCGAGATCGAGGCGGCCGAAAAGCTCGCCGCCGAATGACCCGCCCACCCGAGATCGTCCGCTGGGGGGACATCGAGCGCCCCGAGTGGTCCTATGAGGGCCGGACCGAGAAGATGGGCCGCGATGCCGATTACGGCCGCCACTTCGGCTTTGCGCGGTTGGGTCTCCACCATGTCCGGCTGATGCCCGGTCATCGCACCTCGCTGCCCCATGCCGAAAGCGCCGAGGATGAGTTCGTGCTCGTGCTGGAGGGCACTCCCGATGTCTGGATGGACGGGGTGCTGCACCGGCTTTCGCCCGGCGATGCAGTCGGCTTCAAGGCCGGGACCGGTGTTGCGCACAGCTTCCTGAACAATACCGACGCCGAAGTGCGCCTCTTCGTGGCCGGCGACACGCCGCGCGCCGAGAACAAGGTGATCTACCCGGTGGATCCGGACCGCAAGCCCCTGCGCAGCGACTGGTGGGAGGACGCCCCCGCGCGCCCGCTTGGACCGCATGACGGGGTGCCTGACCGGCAGAAGGGCTGATCAGTCCTCGCCCAATTCCTGCGCCAGGTGGTCGATGAAGGCGCGGAGCCGCGCGGTGACCGACTGGGCCGAGGGATAGACGAAGTAGATCGCCTTCCGGGGGGTGGACCAGTCGGGCAGGACGCGGACCAGGCGGCCTGCCGCGATCTCGGCCCGGGCGATCATGCCGGGAAGGGCGGCCACCCCCGCGCCGACCACCACCGCATCTCGCACCGCCAGATGCGAGCCCAGCCGCAGGGGCGGGTCGTAGGGCAGGGAGATCTCTTCGGACCCGTTCTGCAGTGGCAGGCCGCCGGCCCAGACCGTGGCAAGCCCCACCATCGGAAAGCGCGGCAGGTCGGTCGGGTGGCGCAACTGGTCCAGGTCGGGCAGGGTGGGGGAGGCCACCAGCATCGCCTGGCCATGCAGAAGGCGGCGCGCCACCTGCGTCGAATCCTCCAGCGGGCCGAAGCGGATACAGCCGTCGAAGCCTTCCTCCAGAAGGTCCGGCGTCCGGTCGAGGAAGTGGATTTCCAGCGTCACCTCGGGGTGCTGGGCGCGGAAGCTGGCGGCGATGGGGCCGATGAGAAGGTTCCCGATCACCTGCGGCACCGCCAGCCGCAGATGCCCGCGCGGGGTGCCCCCGGATTCCCCCAGCGCGCGGCGGATATCCTCGGCCTCGCCCAGCAGCCGGTCGGCGCGGGCGGCAAGCACCTCCCCCTCTTGCGTGGGGCGAAGCGTGCGGGTCGACCGTTCGATGAGCCGCACGCCCAGGTGGGTTTCGAGGTCGGCCACGCGCTTCGAGAGCGTCGATTTCGGCACCCGCAGGGCCAGGGCGGCGGCAGAGAACGAGCCTTCCCTGAGGACGGTCCGGAAACCGCGCAGGGCGGTCAGGTCGAGATCATTGTCCATGAGTGTGGACGCACCTTGCAGGAATGGCTGACTTGTCCATAATGGTGGATTGCGGCATCTTGCACAAGACCAATCAAGGATGTGCAGATGGAACGGATGGACGGACCGCCAAGCCGGGCGGTGACTTTGGCGGTGCTGGGCCTCGCCTCGATGACGATCATGGCGAATGCGACGGTGGCCTCGTCGCTGCCGGGGCTTCGGGCGCATTACGCGGACGTGCCGCATATCGACACGCTGGCGGGCCTGATCGTGACGCTGCCATCGCTGGCTATTGTCCTCAGCGCGGGGCTCATGGGCGTGCTGATCGACCGCTGGGACCGGCAGAAGCTGCTGCTCCTGACGGCGGCGCTTTATGCGGTTGGCGGGACGTCGGGGCTTTGGGCCGAAAGCATCTGGGCGATGCTCGCCGGCCGGCTGGCGCTGGGGCTGGGGGTCGCGGGGACGATGAACCTTGGGATGACCTGGGCCAGCGACCTGTGGCAGGGACCGGCGCGGGCGCGGTTCCTGGGGATGCAGGGCGCCGCGATCTCGGCTGCGGGGATCGTCTTCATGCTGCTGGGCGGGGCGCTGGCGAGCCTTCACTGGCGCGGGGCCTTCGCGGTCTATGCGCTGATCCTGCCCATCGCCGCGCTGGCCTTTCTGGCCCTTGGCCCCCACGCCCGCGCCATCGCGGCCGAGCGGGACCGTCCGAAGCCTGTCCGATCCACCGCCGACCGCTTCCCCTGGGCCGCCTATGCTTTCATCGCGCCCCTGGCCTTCCTGTTCCAGGTCGCCTTCTACGTCACGCCCACGCGTTTGCCCTTCCACCTCGACGCGCTGGGGACCACCAGCCCCCTGGTCGTCGGCGCGCTGATGGCGGCGCTCGTCACCGTGTCCGCCCCGGTGTCGCTGATGTATGGCCGCATCCGCGCAAGGCTTTCCGCCATGACCATCTTCGGCCTGAGCTTCGTTCTGATCGGCGCAGGCTTCCTGGCCCATGCGACGGCCACGGACTGGCACGGAGTCCTTCTTGGCTCGCTGATCGCGGGCTTGGGCATGGGGATCTCGATGCCGAACTACACGACCTGGTTCATGGCGCGGGTGCCCGCGACGATGCGGGGCAGGGCCTCGGGCCTGCTGACCACGGCCTTCTTCCTGGGCCAGTTCGCCTCGCCCCTCGTCTCGGCGCCGATGGTGGCCTGGTTTGGTCTGGCCGGGACCTTCGCGGCGGTGGGCCTGGGGCTGGTGGCGCTGGGGGTCGGGCTCTGGGTCACCCAGGCGGTCCGGCCCGAGCCGACGGCGGTCGAGGCTTGAGCAGGGTCAGTGCTGGATCGACTTCGAAAAGAGGTTCACGATCAGCACGCCCGCCAGGATGAAGGCCAGCCCCAGGATCGCCGCAAAGTCCAGCGTCTGGCGATACCAGATCCAGGCCACCGCGCTGATCAGCACGATCCCCATGCCCGACCAGATCGCATAGACGATCCCGGTCGGCATGACCCGCAGCGGATAGGACAGAAGCCAGAAGGCCACGGCATAGCCCACCACCGCCCCGATCGACGGCCAGAGGCGGGTAAAGCTTTCCGACCGCGACAGGGCCGTGGTGGCGATCACTTCGGCCAGGATGGCCGCCAGTAGGATAAGGTAAGTGCGGGTCATCTGCTGCTCGGTGCTGTGATGTCCCGCCGACCCTGCGCGGAAAGCCCGGGCGAAGTCGAGCCGCCGAAGCGACGTTTTCGCACAGATTCCGCCGTCCCGGTCGGTGAAAGGCCTCAGCCGTCCGCGCGCATGTCGGCCACGAAATCGCGCATCACGTCGAGCGGCGCATAGCCCCGCATCACGCCGTCCCCCATGATGAAGGCAGGCGTGCCGGAAATGTCCATCATCTCGGCCAGCGCATAGTTGTCCTGGATGACCGCCATCACCTCGGGCGAGTTCATCCGGTCGAAAACCGGCTGCGCCTCGTAGCCCAGGTCCCCCGCAAGCCGGGTCAGCGTCTCGACCGTCGGCTCGCCGCGAAGCGCGATCAGCGCGTGATGCGCCTTCTCGTAGGCTTCATCCCCGTGCAATTGCCGTAGCGCGATGGCAAACTGGGCCGACATCATCGACGCCTCGCCCAGGATCGGGAATTCCTTCACCACGAAGCGGATGTTGCCGTCCGAGGCGATCAGCTCCTCGACCTCGGCATAGGCCTTGCGGCAATAGCCGCAGCGGTAGTCCATGAATTCGACCAGGGTGATGTCGCCCTCAGGATTGCCGCCCACCCAGTCGTTCGGATTGGCGAAGATCCGCGCGCTGTTGGCGGCGATGATCTTGGTGTCGCGCTCCAGCCCCGCCAGCTCCTCGCGCTGTTGCAGGACATCCATCGCCTCGACCAGGACCTCGGGGTTCTCCAGGAGATAGGCCCGCACCTCGTCGCGGAATGCCTTGCGCTCGGCCTCGGTCATCGCGGGGGCAGTGCCGGTGGCGGTCTCCTCGGCGAAGGTGGGGACGCTGACAAGGCCGGCCATCAGGCCAAGGACAAGACGGGACATGAAGGCTCCTGACGGCCGCGGATCTGCGGGCGCGGGGAGGATAGGGGGGGCGTTCCGGCCTGACAAGGCGCTCGCCGCTTTGTGATCCGGGGCGCTTCCCGGAATTTACAAACGCCGGACAAGCGGGGATAAGGCGGCGATGACCCTGATCCGATCCCTACTGGTGCTTCTGGTTCTGGCCCTGCCTTCGGCCGCGCAGGAACTTTCGGCGCTGGCCAAGGTCAACCCGATGCGGTCGGGGATCGTGGCGACGGGCGCGGGTCTGGAGTTGCGGCTGGACCTCAGCCAGCCCGTTCCCTGGCGGCTGCGCCTGATGGACGACCCGCCGCGCCTGGTGATCGACGCGCGCGAGGTGGACTGGAAAGGGGCCGAGGCCCTGGCCGTGGTCCGCCCCGGCGTCTCGCTTCGGGCGGGGCGGTTCCGGCCCGGCTGGTCGCGGATGGTGCTGGAGCTGGAAGGCCCGCACAAGGTGGCCCGCGCCGAGATGACGACGGGCGAGGCGACGCGGCTGGAAATCCTCCTGGAGCCGACCGATCCCGCAACTTTCGCCGCCGAGGCCGCGCGACCGGACCTGCCGGAATGGGCGCTGCCCGAGGCGGCCGAGCTGATGCCGCCCCTGCCGGAAGGCGGCGGTCCGCTGGTCGTCGTGCTCGACCCCGGCCATGGCGGGATCGACCCGGGCGCCGAACGCGACGGGACCAGCGAAGCCGCGCTGATGCTGACCTTCGCCCGCGAGGTGAAGGAGGTCCTGGTCCGCGACGGCCGCTTCCGCGTGGTGATGACGCGCGACGAGGATGTCTTCGTACCGCTGGAAACCCGCACCTCCATCGCGCGCGAGGCCGAGGCGGACATCTTCCTGTCGCTGCACGCCGATGCGCTGGCCGAGGGCGACGCACAGGGGGCGACGGTCTATACCCTGGCCGAAGACGCCTCGGACGAGGCGGCGGCGGCCTTGGCGGAACGGCATGACCGCGATGATCTTCTGGCCGGCGTTGACCTGACCGAGCAGGACGACGTGGTGGCCGAAGTGCTGATGGACATGGCCCGGACCGAGACGGCCCCGCGCACCGACCGGCTGGCCAAGGCCATGGTGGGCGCGATCAAGTCTGCCGAAATCCGGATGCACCGGCGGCCGCAGCAGTCGGGTGGCTTCTCGGTGCTCAAGACCCCTGACATCCCCTCGGTGCTCCTGGAGGTGGGGTTTCTCTCCTCGGACCGCGACTTCAAGCGGCTGTCCGATCCGGCTTGGCGCGCCACCCTGGCCGAAGCCCTGCGCCAAGCGCTGGTGACATGGGCGGACGAGGATGCGGCCCTGCGCGCCGCGGCGAATCCCTGACCCCTGCAAATCCCCGCCCGAACAGGGAATTGTGACCGGCCAAGGTTTTGACGCGGGCCCGCGTCTGGTATACTGCGGAAAAGCGATTGGAAGGGACGGCGCTTGCTTCGATTTGTCGGAAATGTTCTGGGCGGGATCTTCTCGGCGGTGACGCTGGGGCTGGTCTTTGCCGCGCTGACCCTGGGCGGCATCTTCTACATGTACTCGCGCGACCTGCCGAGCCATGAGAACCTGGCGCAGTACACGCCCGCGACGATCAGCCGGATCTATTCCGGCGAGGGGCGGATCATCGACGAATTCGCCCAGGAACGGCGGTTGTTCGTGGCGTCCGAGGACATTCCGGACCTGGTGAAGCACGCCTTCATCAGCGCCGAGGACAAGAACTTCTACAACCACCACGGCTATGACACGCGCGGCATGGTCGCGGCCCTGGTGGAAGCCGTGCAAAGCCGCGGGCAAAGCATGCGCGGCGCCTCGACCATCACCCAGCAGGTGATGAAGAACTTCCTCCTCGACGGCTCGCGCAGCGTGGAACGGAAGATCAAGGAGATCATCCTTGCCACCCGGCTGGAAGAGACGCTGTCCAAGGACAAGATCCTGGAACTTTACCTGAACGAGATCTTCCTCGGCCAGAACTCCTATGGCGTGGCCGCGGCGGCGCAGACCTATTTCAACAAGCCGCTGAGCGAGCTTGCCCCGCACGAGGCGGCGACGCTGGCCGCGATGCCGCAGGCACCGGGCAAATATCACCCGGTCACCGCGAAGGAACGGGTCACGGAACGGCGGAACTACGTCCTGCGCGAGATGTGGCAGAACGGCTATATCGACGAGGCGACCTATCTGGCCGAGAAGGACATGCCGCTGCGCTCGGTGCAGAACGGCGACTTCGAGGCCTTCCGCGACGCGCTGCCGCCGCGCGACTACTTCACCGACGAAATCCGCCGCCAGCTCTCGGGCGTCTTCGGTGAGGAGGAGTTCTTCTCGGGCGGCCTGACCATCCGGGCGACAGTGGACCCTGAACTGCAGAAGACCGCCGCCGAGGCGCTGCGCCGGGGGCTGGAGCAGTATGACCGCAACCAGGGCGTCTGGCGTGGCACCGGCAAGACCCTTCCGGCCGAGGTGCTGGGGTCCGAGGAAGCCTGGCGCGAGGCGTTGGCCAAGGTCGAGGTCCCGCGCGACGTGGAGGCCTGGTTCCCCGCCGTCGTGCTGGAGGTGGGCGAGACTGACGCCCGCATCGGCATCGAAGGCGTGATGGACGACGAGGACGGCCATTTCATCCCGGCCGAAGACGTGACCTGGGCGCGCAAGCGTCAGGCCGACGGCAAGCTTGGACCCAAGGCCAAGGTCGCGGGCGACCTCGTGTCGGTGGGCGACGTGGTGCTGGTCCGCGCGGTCACGAATGACGACGGCACCTTCAACCGCTGGTCGCTCCGCCAGGTCCCGGAAGTGCAGGGCGCCTTCATGGCGATGGACGTGAACACCGGCCGCGTCCTTGCCATGCAGGGCGGCTTCTCCTACCAGGATTCGGTCTTCAACCGCACCACCCAGGCGACGCGCCAGCCGGGCTCCAGCTTCAAGCCCTTCGTCTATGCCGCCGCGCTGGACAGTGGCTTCACGCCCGCCACCATCGTCGTCGACGCGCCGATCGAGATCGACACGCCGCAGGGCCTTTGGACCCCGCAGAACGCCTCGGGGAAATACTACGGCCCCACGCCGCTTCGCACCGGGATCGAGCAGAGCCGGAACCTGATGACCATCCGGATCGCCCAGGAAATCGGGATGCAGACCGTTGCCGGCTATGCCGAACGCTTCGGCGTCTATGACCGTCTTGGCCCCTTCCTCGCCAACTCGCTCGGCGCGCAGGAAACGACGCTCTTCAAGATGGTCGCCGCCTACGCCATGTTCGCCAACGGCGGCGAAAGGGTGGAGCCGACGCTTGTCGACCGCGTGCAGGACCGCTTCGGCAAGACGATCTACCGCCATGACCAGCGCGTCTGCGAGGATTGTGCAAGCCCGGTGCTGCCGGCGGGGCAGGGGGTCACCATCGACACCAACCGCGAGCGGGTGATGAACGCGATCACCGCCTACCAGCTGACCAGCATGATGGAAGGCGTCGTCCAGCGCGGCTCGGCCAGCCGTCTTGACCTGCCGGTGCCCATCGCGGGCAAGACCGGCACCACGAACGACGCCAAGGACGTCTGGTTCATCGGCTATTCCTCGAACATCGTCGCGGGCTGCTACATCGGCTTCGACCAGCCCCGCACCCTGGGCGAAAGCGCCTTCGGCGGCACGCTTTGCGTCCCCGTCTTCCAGGACTTCATGGAAGACGCGATCAAGAACTACGGCGGGGGTGAGTTCAAGGTCCCGCCGGGCGGCTATTTCCGCAAGATCGACCGCTTCACTGGCCAGCCGCTGCCCGACGACGCGACGGGCGACAATGTCGTGGCCGAATACTTCCGCGAAGGCGAAGAGGCGCTCGTCGGCCTTGGCATGGTTGTCGACGGCGGCTTTGCGATGGGCGAGAACCTTCCCCTCTTCGCCTATGGCGAGGGCGAGGGCGGCGGCGACCAGGGCACCACGGTCACCAATTCCGAGGGCCAGCAGGTGGTCGTGCCGAAGAAGGCCGATTTCGGCACCGTCTCCTCGGGCGGACTTTACTGACCCCTTTCTTCCACGCGGGCCGCGCCCTTGCCGGGGCGCGGTCAAACCCTTATGACCGCCGCAACACCCAGAACTGGACCCGATCCCCATGCGCGCCGAAACCCAAGGCAATGTCGAAGCCATCGAAAAGACGCTGAAACTGCTTGCGCAGCGGATGGACTGGGAAACCGCGCCGCACCGGCTGGAAGAATTCGACGCGATGATCGAATCCCCCGACCTGTGGAACGACCCGGCCAAGGCGCAGAAGCTGATGCGCGACCGCCAGGCGCTTCTGGACGCGGTCAACGCCTACAAGCTGATCTCGGGCGGGCTGAAGGACAACGTCGAGCTGATCGAGCTGGGCGAGATGGAGGGCGACGCCGAGATCGTCAAGGAGGCCGAGGCCGCACTGTCCGAGCTCGTGAAGGTCGCCGAGGCGAAGGAGCTTGAGGCGCTGCTCGACGGTGAGGCCGACGGCAACGACACCTTCCTTGAAATCAACGCGGGTGCTGGCGGCACCGAAAGCTGCGACTGGGCCTCGATGCTCGCCCGCATGTACGTCCGCTGGGCCGAGGCGCATGGCTTCACCGTGGAGCTTCAGTCGGAATCCGAAGGCGACGGCGCGGGGATCAAGTCGGCAAGCTACAAGATCAGCGGCAAGAACGCCTATGGCTGGCTGAAGACCGAGGCGGGCGTGCACCGGCTGGTCCGCATCTCGCCCTACGACTCCGCCGCGCGTCGCCATACGTCCTTCTGCTCGGTCTGGGTCTACCCCGTGGTCGACGACAACATCGAGATCGAGGTGCAGGACAAGGACATCCGCATCGATACCTTCCGCTCCTCGGGCGCGGGCGGCCAGCACGTCAACAAGACCGACTCCGCCGTGCGGATCACCCACTTCCCCTCCGGGATCGTGGTGACCTCCTCGCTCAAGTCCCAGCACCAGAACCGCGACATCGCGATGAAGGCGCTGAAGTCGCGGCTTTACCAGATGGAACTCGACAAGCGGAACGCGGCCATCAACGAGGCGCATGAGAACAAGGGCGACGCGGGCTGGGGCAACCAGATCCGGTCCTATGTCCTGCAGCCCTACCAGATGGTGAAGGACCTGCGGACGGGCTACGAGACGTCGGACACGCAAGGGGTGCTGAACGGCGACCTCGACGGCTTCATGGCGGCGACGCTGGCCCTGAACGCCAGTGGCAAGAAGCGCGGCGAGATCGCGGACGTCGACTGACCCCCAAACCCCTTGCCTGACGCTTCGCGGCCCGCTTAATCTTTGGGCATGAGCGTCACGCACCCGCCCGCCACGCCCGAGATCAACCTGGTCGACACCTCCGACCTGCAGGAAAGCCTTGCGGCGGGCTGGCGCGACTTTCAGCGCGCGCCGCTCCTGGGGCTGGTCTTCTCGGCCGTCTACGTGGTTGGCGGGCTGCTTATCACCTGGGCGATGACGACAAAGGGCCAGGTCTGGTGGACGCTTCCCGCCAGTGCGGGCTTCCCGATCCTTGGCCCCTTCATCGCCTGCGGCTTCTACGAAATCTCGCGGCGGCTGGAGGCGGGGGAGCCGCTGGTGGCGTCGGAAATCTTCGGCGTGATCTTCCGCCAGAAGGACCGCCAGATCCCGGCCATCGCGGCAGTGATCGTGGTCTATTTCCTGTTCTGGAACTTCCTGTCGCACATGATCTTCGCGCTGTTCCTCGGGAACGCCACGATGACCAACGTGTCGTCCTCCTTGGCGGTGTTCCTCTCGCCCGAGGGACTGGCGATGCTGGCCTTCGGGACGGCGGTGGGTGCGGTCTTTGCCACGCTGCTTTTCTCCCTGACCGTGGTCAGCCTGCCGATGCTTCTGGACCGCGAGGTCGATTTCGTCACCGCCATGCTGACCAGTTTCGCGCTGGTGAAGGAGAACCCGGCGGTGATGCTGTCCTGGGGCGCGCTGATCGGCGTCTGCCTGTTCGTCGGCATGCTTCCCGCCTTCGTTGGCCTCTTCCTGGTGCTGCCGATCTTCGGTCACGCAAGCTGGCACCTCTACCGCCGCGCGATCACCTGACCGGGCGGGCGACGAGCAGGGCCAAGGCCGCGGCCACGGCTGCCATCACGCTGGAGGTCAGCGCCACCGTCCCGAAGGCCGCGCCGGTTGCCGCAAGGTGGGCGGCGCTGCTCCCCGTGACGCCGAACCCCGGTGCGCCCGGCCCGTAGGCCTCGGCCGCCATCCGGCCCAGCAGCGCCACCGCGACCAGTCCCGCCACCCGCGCCACGGCGTTGTTGATCCCCGAGGCCGCGCCCTGTTCGGCATCCTCGGCCCCCTGCATCGCGGCGGCCGTCAGGGGCGCCACGACCAGCCCAAGGCCAAGGCCCGCAAGCGCGGTCAGGGGGACGACATTGGTCCAGAACTGGCCATGGGGCGCGGCCAGCCAAAGCCCGGCATAGGCCAGCGCGACCAAGGCCGAACCGGCGGCCATCAGGACGCCCGCGCCCCAGCGGTCGGCCATCCTGCCGGCTGGGGCGGACAGCACCCCGATCAAGAGAGAGATCGGCAGGAAGGCCGCCGTCACCTCCAGCGCGGTGACGTTCCAGGCGGAAATGGCGGTCATCGGCAGGTAGAACATCACCCCGTTCAGCGCGAAATACAGGACGAAGGTCACCACGTTGGTCACCGCCATCGTCCGGTTGCGGAAGAGCCCCAGGCGCAGCATCGGGGCAGGGGTCACGGCCTCCCATGCCAGGAAACCCGCAAGACAGGCCAGCGCGGCCAGCGGGATCCAGCCGGGGGCAGCGGCCTCGGTCAGCGCCCAGGCCATCAGGCCCAGGGCCGCGGTGGCCAGTGCCGCGCCCACCACATCCACCCGGACGCCCGGCTTGCCCGTATCCCCCGGCGTGCGGCCCCGGACCAGCCACAGCGCAATCAGGCCCAGAGGCAGGTTCAGCGCGAAGACGAGGCGCCAGCCGATCTCGCCGCCCCAGGTCACGAACATGCCGCCGATCACCGGACCCATCGCCGTGGTCAGGGTCGAGGCCCCGGCCCAGACCCCCAGCGCCCGGCCACGCTCGGCCCGCGGATAGGCGCGCGAGATCATCGCCATCGACCCCGGCACCATCATCGCCGCGCCGATGCCCTTCACCGCACGGGCGGCAATCATCTGCTCGGGGGCGATGGCAAAGGCGCAGGCGACCGATCCGGCCACGAAGACCAGGATCCCCAGCGAGAAGATCCGCGCGATGCCGAACCGGTCGCCCATCGCGCCGCCCACCAGGACCAGCGAGGAGACGGCCAGCAGGTAGGCGGTGTTGATCCACTGCGCCTGCGGCAGGCTCGCCCCCAGCGCCGCGCGCATGGCGGGAAGCGCGATGGAGGTGACCGAGGAGTCGATGAACCCCATCGACGAGGCCAGGATGGCGGCCCAGAGAATGATCCGGCGGTCGGTGTCCGCACAGAAGGAAACGGGCACCGGAGTGCCCTCCGATGCCCGCGAAAGCGTCATGGGTGGGGTCGTTTATTCGGCGTCTGCAGCCGGAGTGTCGAGGCGCACGGCGCTGCCGGGGCGGCCGTTCGACAGCGGGTCTTCCTGGCGCTGGACCGAGCCCTCGAAATGGGCGCCCGATTCGATGGCGATGGTCTTGTGGATGATGTCACCCTCGACCCGCGCGGTGGAGGTCAGGCGGACCTTCAGCCCGCGGACGCGGCCGATGACCCGGCCGTTGACGACGATGTCGTCGGCCACGATCTCGCCGCGGATGGTGGCGCTTTCGCCAACGGTCAGAAGATGCGCACGGATGTCGCCCTCAACGGTGCCCTCGACCTGGATGTCGCCCGTGGTGCGCAGGTTGCCCACGACCGTCAGGTCCGAGGACAGGACCGAAGCCCCCGCCTTGCCCTTCGGGGCGGTGGGGGTGAAGTCCATGCTGGGCTTGGTCATCGGGGTCTCCGGGGCTTTCGGCTTCTCGGCCTCGGCCTTCGGGCCCGGCTCGTTGATGCGGCTCTTAGAAAACATTCTTCGCTGCCTTTATGAAGGTCATCGGGTTTACGGCCTCACCGGAGAGGCGGACTTCGTAGTGGAGATGCGTTCCGGTGGACCGACCTGAGTTGCCCATATCACCGATCCGTTCCCCGCGCGAGACCCTTTGGCCGACTTCGACCCGGATCTGGCTCATGTGGGCATAGCGCGTCTCGACGCCGAAATCGTGCTTGATCTTGACCAGGCGTCCATAGCCGTTGTCCCAGCCGGCATGCGTGACGACCCCGTCGGCGGTGGCATAGATCGGGGTGCCATAGGCGCCTGCCAAATCCGTGCCTTCGTGCATTCGGGTGCCGGCTCCCTTGGGGTCACGGCGGTAGCCGAACCCGCTGGTCCAGCGGAAGCTGTCCTTGACCGGCATGGCGAAGGGCAGCTTGAACGCCGCGATGCGGTACATGTTCATCCGGTCAAGCCCGGTCAGGATCGCGTTCGCCCGCAGCTCCTCGGCCGAAGGCGCGGCACCGGAGGTCGAGAACGAGATCGGCGTCAGCGGTCCGCCCTGACCCGAATAGCCCTCGCGCACCGCGCCGATCAGGTCGTCGGGCGACATGCCCGCCTCGCGGAACATCTTGTCCAGCGGTTCGACCGAGACGGTCAGCGCCTCTTCCAGCTTGCTGAAGATCGCGTCGTTGCGCATCTGCAGCGCTTCCTTGGCGTCAGCGATCAGGCGCACTTCCTCGCGCGCGGCCTCGGCCTCGGCCAGCACCTCGTTGCGTTCCTCGGCGGCTTCGCCCAGGGCGCCGGTCAGGAATTCCAGCGTCGCCAGCGTGTCGCTGGCCCGGCCCAGTTCCGTAGCACCCCCCGCCTGCGCGTTCAGCGCCAGCGTCACCCGCTCGGCCTCGGCCCGCGCCATGTCGCGTTCCTTGATCGCCTCGCGCAGCGTGTCCTGGATCGCCTCGATCCCGGTCTCAAGCTCGCGGCGGCGGTCTTCCGAGGCAAGGAGACGCTCCTGCATCTCGGAGACCTGGGTCAGCGCGATGTTGAAGCGTTCCTGAGCCCGGGCGGCTTCCTCGGCGCGCAGGTCGCGGTCCGACGAGAGCGCGTTCAGCCGTTCCTCGTAAAGCGCCTGCTGGCGCATCGACTGTTCACGCGCCGATCCGGCCCCGATCGAGTCCATCATGATCAGCGCCGTGGCGACGATGGTCCAGGCCAGGGCCAGCGTGCCGCCGACCAGCGCGATGATCTGCGTCGTCGGGCGCAGACGGATGAAGCGCGTCTCGGTGTCGGATTTCAGAAAGAGGCGTTGTTCGGGAAAGTGCCGCTCAAGACTTTGATGGACACGATAGGCGATGCGATTCAGCACGTTGGGGTCATCCGTTCATAGCCCTGGCAGTGGCTTCACTAGGTCACCCCAAGGCTGCTTCCCCGGGTCCGGACCTGATTAGCCATCGCGTTACAGGGCCGCAACAATTTTGACCACGAAGGGAGTTTTTCCGCGTGGGAGGTGGAATTGATCGGCAAGAAACCGCCGATTCAATCAACGTCCTCGGCCAGGGGCCAGTAGAAATCGGGCGGAAGCCCGGCGTCGGCGCGTTTTTCCTCGTTGAAGGGCGGTTTCAGCTGGCCGTGGAAATACCGGCGCACCAGGGCGTGGAAGACCTCTTTAGGATCGCTCCCGTCCCTGCCGCAAAGCCAGTTGAACCATTTCGAGCCATAGGCGACGTGGCCGACCTCCTCGGCATAGATGACCTCGAGCGCGGCCAGGGCCTGGGTCTCGCCATGCTTGCGGAAGATGTCGATCATGCCCGGGGTGACGTCCAGCCCGCGCGCTTCCAGCACCATCGGCACCACGGCCAGGCGGCCGTGCAGGTCGCCGACCGTGTCTTCCGCCGCGCGCCACATGCCGGCATGGGCGGGCAGCGCGCCATAATGGCTGCCCATCGCCTCAAGACAGTCGCAGATCAGGTTGAAATGCTTGGCTTCCTCGTCCGCGGCCTTCACCCAGTCGTCGTAGAATCCCAGGGGCATCGGCTGGTCGGTGAAGCGGGCGATGATGTCCCAGTGCAGGTCGACGGCATTGAGCTCGATATGCGCCACGGCGTGCAGAAGGGCGATCCGTCCCTCGGGTGACCCCGGGCGGCGCCGGGGGACGTCCTTCGGGGACAGGAGCTCGGGCTTTTCGGGGCGCGCAGGGCGCAAGGGCGGCGCGGCGCGACCCACGGGAAGCGCGTGTCCCGCGTCGCGCGCGGCGAACCATGTCGCCGCGTGCTTGCGCCCCAGGGCGGTCTTCGTGCGGCCATCGGCAGTGGTCAGCACCTCGACTGCCATTTCCGCCAGGCTTTGCGTCATCCTGCTGTCCCCCAAAAGTCTTCGAAGACTTTTGCAAATTCCTTCGAAGGAATTTGGGCCCTATCTCACAACGCCTTCGCTGCCGCCAGCACCTCGTCGGCATGGCCCTTCACGCTGACCTTGTTCCAGACGCGCGCCACCTTGCCCGCACCGTCGATCAGCACGGTCGTCCGCTCGATCCCCATATAGGTCTTGCCGTACATGCTTTTCTCAAGCCAGACGCCGTAGTCCTCGCAGGTATGGCCCGTCTCGTCCGAGGCGAGGATGATCCCGCCCAGCCCGTGCTTCTTGCAGAACTTGTCGTGGCTTTTCACGCTGTCCTTCGACACGCCGATCACCGTGGTGCCCGCGGCGGCGAAGTCGGCCTGGCGGGCGTTGAAGTCCTGCGCCTCCAGCGTGCAGCCGGGCGTGTCGTCCTTGGGGTAGAAGTACAGCACCACCTTTCCCGGCCGCAGCGCCGAAAGCGTCACGGTGGCGCCGCCGTCGCGGGGCAGGGTGAAATCGGGGGCGGTCTGTCCTTCGGAAATCATGGGCGGCTCCTTGCCTTGTGGCCTGATGTGATTTGGCATCTAGTTGCCTTCGGACAAAGATAAAGGCAGGGATTGCGCACGTCACCCGGTCCGGGTGGCGGGCTTTGCAGCGGGGCGCCAGGCTTAGATGAACGACCAGTCGGCGGGCAGGGAGGACGGACAGGGTCCCGTTGCCGCGCCGGTGCGCAGCGAACCCCTCGTGCTGACCGATCCCGTGCCTCCCCCGTCAACTGCCGCCCCCAGGCATCCGCGCGCCCGACGGTTGCGCAGGCGCGGCGGGATCAGCCTGACCGTGGTGCTGACGCTCGTCGTGCTGGTGCTGGGTTTCGGCTACCTGACGATGGCCTATACCGGCCAGACGATCCGGGTGCCGACCTGGGGCGTGGCCGAGATCGAGACGCGGCTGAACCGGGGACTTGAGCAGACGCGGCTGCCGAAGGGGACCGCCGTGTCGCTGGGCGCGGTCGAACTGGCGGTGGACAGCGATTTCGTCCCGCGCTTCCGGCTGGATGACATCCGGCTGATCGGCGACACCGGGCGGTCGCTGCTGACGCTGCCCGAGGCGATGGTGGCCTTCGATCCGCAGGCGCTCCTGTCGGGAAAGGTCCGCCCATCCCAGGTGCGGCTGTCCGGGGCGCGCCTGGCCGTCCGGCGCGACGCGGCGGGTCGGATCGACCTGCAGTTCGAGGGCAGCCCGACCGGCGCCGGTCCGCGCAGCGTTTCCGAGGTCCTGACCGCCGTCGAGACGGCCTTCGCCAGCCCGGGCCTTGCCTCGCTGGCCACGATCGAGGCCGAGGGGCTGACCCTGGTGCTGACTGACGAACGCGCGGGGCGCACCTGGCAGGTGGGCGACGGGCGGCTGGTGATCGAGAACGGCGAGAGCGCGATCTCGGCCGAGCTGGGGCTGACGCTGTTGCAGGGCACGGTCCCGGCCCAGGCCGTGCTGACGCTCGTGTCCGACAAGGGGGCCGAGACGGCGCACCTGACCGCCAAGGTGGACAACATTGCCGCCACCGACCTTGCCGCGATGGCCCCGCCGCTGGCTTTCCTGTCCTTCGTCGAGGCCCCGATCTCGGGCGCGCTTGAGGGGCGGCTGGGCGAGGACGGGCGGTTCAGCGGCCTGACCGCAGAGCTTGGCCTTGCGGCCGGCAGCCTCGCTCCGGGGCAGGGCGCGCGGCCCATCGGCTTTGACCGCGCCGCCCTGTCGCTTGCCTACCGACCCGAGACCGCCCGCATCGAGCTTTCCGGCCTTTCGGTCGAAAGCCCCTCGCTGCGCCTCACCGCCAGCGGCCACGGCGATCTTCTAACCGCGGACGGCGCGCCCGTGGCACCCGGCGCGCTTCCCGACAGCGTGCTGGCGCAGATCGCGGTGACCGAGGTCATGGTCGACCCCGAAGGGCTTTTCGAGGAGCCGGTTCGCTTCAGCCAGGGGGCGCTCGACCTGCGGCTGCAACTGAAGCCCTTCCGCATCGACATTGGCCAGGTCTCGCTGGTCGAGGGTGACGAACGCCTCCTCCTTTCGGGCGCGGCCGAGACGACCGAGGGCGGCTGGCGGGTGGCGCTGGACCTTGGCCTGAACCGGATCGAGACCGAAAGGCTTCTGAAGGTCTGGCCGGTCTCGGTCGTGCCGCGCACCCGGACCTGGTTCGCGACGAATGTGGGCGCGGGGCTGATGACCGACGTGCAGGCCGCGCTGCGCCTGCAACCCGGCGGCCAGCCCCAGTTCACGCTGGGCTACGAGTTCTCCGACACCGAGGTCCGCTTCGTCCGCACCCTGCCGCCGATCCTGAACGGCAGCGGCCACGCGACCCTGGACAACAAGACCTACACCGTCGCGCTGGACAAGGGTCACGTCATCGCGCCCGAGGGGGGCCGGATCGAGGCCGACGGCACCGTCTTTCAGATCCTGGACATCAACCAGCGGCCCGCGACCGCCAAGGTCGACCTCGTCACCTCGGCCAGCCTCACGGCCACCCTGTCGCTTCTGGACCAGGAGCCGTTCAGCTTCTTCTCCAAGGCCGGGCAGCCCTACAACCTGGGCGACGGACGGGCCGAGCTTGCCGCCACCATCCTGATGCCGCTGAAGCCTAAGATCCCCTTCGAGGAGCTCAGCTTCACCGTCGCGGGCACCATCCGCAACTTCACCTCGCCCGCGCTCGTCCCCGGCCGCATCCTGACCGCGCCCGAGATCGAGGTCGCGGTCAACACCGAAGGGCTGGAGCTGAAGGGCAAGGGCAAGCTCGACATCATGCCGGTGGACCTGACCTACCGCCAGGGCTTCGGGCCGGAACAGAAGGGCCGCGCGCGGGTCAACGGGACGGTGATGCTGTCGGACGAGGTCCTGCGTGACTTCGGCATCGAGCTTCCCGCCGGTTCGGTCAGGGGCGAGGGGCCAGCCGCCATCGACGTGGCCCTGGTCAAGGACCTGCCGCCGCAACTGACGTTGACGTCGAACCTCACCGGCCTCGCCTTGCGCCTCGATGCGCTTGGCTGGTCGAAAGGGGCCAAGACCCGGGCTTCGCTGGACCTCGAGGCCCGCCTCTCGCGTGAGCCGGTGGTGGAACGCCTGACCCTCGACGCCCCCGGTCTGGACGCACGCGGCCGCATCACGACGCGAGAGGGCGGCGGGTTGGAGAGGGCGACCTTCGAGCGGGTCGTCGCCGGGGACTGGCTGGACGCTGCGGTCACACTGACGGGGCGGGGCCGCGGCGCGCTGGATGTGGCGCTGACCGGCGGCAGCCTCGACATGCGCCGGATGCCGGACTCTGGCGGCGATGCCGGGGGCGGCGGACCCATCGACGTCCGCCTCGACCGCTTGCGCATCTCCGAAGGCATCAGCCTCACCGATTTCCGCGGCGAGTTCGGCAGCCGCGGCGGCTTCAGCGGCCGCTTCGTCGCCGCCGTCAACGACATGGCGCTGATCGAGGGCATCGTCGCCCCCGCCGAGACCGGAAGCGCCATCCGCATCACCTCGCAGAACGCGGGCGCCGTGATGGCCGCCGCCGGCATCTTCGACAAGGGCCGTGGCGGGGCGCTGGACATGACGCTTTTCCCCCGCGGACCCGAGGGCGAATACAACGGTGCGGCCACCTTCACCCGGATGCGCGTCCAGGGCGCGCCAGCCCTGGCCGAACTTCTCTCCGCCGTCTCGGTCGTGGGCCTTCTGGAACAGCTGAACGGCGAGGGGCTTGCCTTCAACAACGGCGACGTCTCGTTCATCCTGACCCCCCGGGCGGTCGAGATCACGCAAGGCTCGGCCGTCGGCGCCTCGCTTGGCATTTCCTTCGCGGGGCTCTACCTCACCGGCTCGGGCGCGATCGACCTGCAGGGGGTGATCTCGCCGATCTATCTGGTCAACGGGGTGGGGCAGATCCTGACACGGCGCGGCGAGGGGCTTTTCGGCTTCAACTACCGGGTCACCGGCACGGCCGAGGCGCCGGAGGTCTCGGTCAACCCGCTGTCGGTGCTGACGCCGGGGATGTTCCGCGAGCTTTTCCGCCAGCGCCCCCCCAACCTGAAGGACGCCGAGGGGGGCGGATGAAACTTTCCGATTTCGACTTCGACCTGCCCGAGGGCCTGATCGCCACCCGGCCTGCCCGCCCGCGCACGTCGGCACGCTTGCTCCTTGCCGAGGGCGACCGGATCAGTGACCGGCATGTCTACGACCTCGTGGACATCTTCCGCCCCGGTGACCGGCTGGTCCTGAACAACACCAAGGTCCTTCCCGCACGCCTCTTCGGCACCCGCCAGCGCGGCGAGGCGGTGGCCAAGGTGGAAATCACGCTTCTGGAACCCCGTGCCGTGGGCTGGCGCGCCTTGGCCAAACCCTTGCGCAAGGTGCAGGTGGGCGAGGTGATCCGCTTCTCGGACCGGCTGTCCGCCACGGTGGCCGAAAAGTCGGAAACCGACCTGACGCTCACATTCGACCTGACCGGAGAGGATTTCGACAAGGCCCTGGCCGAGGCCGGGGTGATGCCGCTGCCGCCCTATATCGCCGCGAAGCGCGCCGCCGACGACCAGGACCGGACCGACTATCAGACCGTCTTTGCCCGCCATACCGGCGCGGTCGCGGCCCCGACGGCCTCGCTGCATTTCGACGAGGATCTTCTGAAGGCGCTTGCCGCCAAAGGGGTGGAGTTCACCGAAGTCACGCTCCACGTCGGCGCGGGCACCTTCCTCCCGGTCAAAGTCGAGGATGTGACCACCCACCGGATGCATGCCGAATGGGGCCGCGTCACGGCAGCGGCGGCCGAGGAGATCAACGCGACAAAGCGGGCAGGGGGTCGGGTGATCCCCGTCGGCACCACGGCACTGCGGCTGATCGAAAGTGCCGCGGACGAGGCCGGGGTCCTGCACCCGTTCGAGGCCGAGACCGACATCTTCATCTACCCTGGCTACCGCTTCCGCGTGACGGATGCGCTGATGACCAACTTCCACCTGCCGAAATCGACGCTGGTGATGCTGGTCTCGGCCCTGATGGGCGAAGAGCGCATCCGCAGGATCTATGCCCACGCGGTGCAGGAAGGCTACCGCTTCTTCTCCTACGGGGACAGTTCGCTTCTGATCCCTAACGGGTGAAGACGAAGCCCTCCCAGTCGCCGCGGTCGCGGCCACGCGGGGCAAGGTCCAGCGTCGCCCGGTCGCAGGGTTGGAAGCCGCAGGCCAGAAGCAGGCGCTTCGAGGCCGCGTTCGTTGGATGGACGCGGGCGGTGATCCGGGTGATATGCGGTTTGCGGACCGCCAGCCGGTCCAGGAACCGCAGCACCATCTGCCGACCCAGACCCTTGCAACGATGGGCCGCGCCCATCCAGTAGCTGAGTTCGGCCGTCTCGGGGCGGGAGCCGTATTCCAGCCGCACCTGTCCCACAGGCTGCCCGCCGATGCTCGCCACCCGCACCTTGTGATGCGTGCCCTCGGTCGACAGCGCGATAAGGGCGCGGGCCATCTCGTCGTCCGGGGCGGCCGGCGGGTCCTCCAGCATGAAGGTCCAAAGGTCCGGGTCGCTCATCAGCGCGCGGTAGATGGCCAGGTCATCCTCGACCCAGACCCGCAAGGTCAGCGTCTGGGGCCGGGCATGGACGGGCGTTCCGGTGATCTGCTTGTGAAGGGGCAGGGTGCCCACCTGCCAGGACAGGGGCGGGGCGGTATCGTCTTCACCCTCGGCATGATGCACCCAGCCTTGTTGCAGCGGACAATAGGCCAGCGCCTTGCCCGAGGCGCGGGCGGCGGCAAGCTCGTGGGCGTCAAGAACGCCATCGAAGCGGTCGCGGAGGATCGTGTCGTCCTGGTCGCTCATGGCCTTCTCCCTGATGTGCTTTTTTGCGTAGGTGGGAAATGCGCACGCGAATTCAACGGGTGTATCCCACACAATTTCGGTTTCTGGCCGAACCTCTGGCAGCGGCCTTGCCATGTGCCGAAACTTCGGGCAGGCAGGCCCGCAGTTCCGGCCCGGCAGGATGCGACGATGCTCAAGGTTCTTACCCATTCCTGGCCGCTCCTGATGGGCATCATGCTCCTGATGGTGGGGAACGGCATTCAGGGCACGCTTCTGGGCATCCGCGGCAACCTCGAGGGCTTCACCACCTACCAGCTCTCCTACGTGATGGCCGCCTATTTCCTGGGCTTCCTCTTCGGCTCCTGGGCGGCACCGATGATGATCCGCCAGGTCGGCCATGTCCGGGTCTTCGCCGCGCTCGGCTCGCTCATCTCGGCGATCCTGGTGATCTACCCGGTCTACCCGGACTGGGTGGTCTGGACCGTGCTGCGGGTTCTTGCGGGCTTCTGCTTCTCGGGCATCTACATCACCGCCGAAAGCTGGATCAACAACACCGCCTCGAACGACACGCGGGGCCAGGCGCTGTCGGCCTACATGATCGTCCAGATGATCGGCATCATCGCGTCGCAGGTGCTTCTGAACCTCCCCGACCCCACGGGCTTTGCGCTCTTCATCCTGCCCTCGGTGCTGGTCTCGCTCGCCTTCATGCCGATCCTCTTGGCCCCCACTCCCGCGCCCGCCTTCGATTCGAACCGCCGCCTGTCGTTCAAGCGCCTCTTCGCCATCTCACCCCTCGGCTGCGCCGGGATGCTGCTGACGGGGGGCATCTTCTCGGCCATGTTCGGCATGGCTTCGGTCTGGGGCGCGCAGGAGGGGCTGACGGTCAGCCAGATCTCGATCTTCGTCGGCGCGATGTACGTGGGCGGGCTCCTGCTGCAGTACCCGATCGGCTGGGCCTCGGACCGGATGGATCGCCGGACGCTGATCATGGGCCTCTCTGCCGCCGCCACGGTCGCGATGCTGGCCGCCGCGCTTCTGCCCTTGCCCTTCGCCGCGTTGGTGGGCGTCGCGATGATCCTCGGCGGGATCACGAACCCTGTCTACGCGCTCCTCATCGCCTACACGAACGACTTCCTGCCGCGCGACCAGATGGCCGGCGCCTCGGCCGGGCTCATCTTCCTCAACGGCTTCGGCGCCGTCTTTGGCCCCACCGCCACCGGCTGGATGATGGAGCAGGTGGGCCCCTCGGGCTTCTTCCTCTTCATCGGCTTCCTCTACGCCGCCCTTGCCGCCTACGCGCTCTACCGCATGACCCGCCGCGCCGCGCCCACCGTTTCGGGCGCCTTCCGGGGCGTCGTGCCCGGTGCCTCGCCCCTTGCGGTCGAGACCGTGCTTGAGGAAGCCGCCAAGGACGACCCGCCCCGGAAGGACGCCGCCTGACATCTTCGGGTTGCAGCGCCGCGCGAACCCTGCAAGGCTTGCCCTGTCAAGGGAGGCCCCATGTCAGACCCCGTCGAACTCCTGGACTTCTGGATCACCGAAATCGGCCCGAAAGGCTGGTTCAACGGCGGTGAGGAGGTGGACCTGGCCTGCCGCGACCGCTTCCTCGACCTCTGGCAGGCCGCGCATGACGGGAACCTCGAGCACTGGGTCGAAGGTCCCACGGGGACGCTCGCCTACCTGATCCTGACCGACCAGTTCCCCCGCAACATGTTCCGCGGCGAGGCCCGCGCCTTCGCCACCGACGCCCGCGCCCGCGCCGCCGCCCGCCGCGCCGTGGCGCTTGGCTGGGACATCGCCGTGCCCGAACCCGAACGCACCTTCTTCTACCTGCCCTTCGAGCATTCCGAGGACCTCTCCGACCAGGAATGGTCCGTGGAGCTTTACTCCGCCCGCATGGTCGAGGATGCCGACTACCTCCTCCACGCGAAGGCGCACCGCGAGATCATCGCCCGCTTCGGCCGCTTCCCCTTCCGCAACGCCGCCTTGGGCCGCGAGACGACGACCGAGGAACAGGCCTTCCTCGACGCCGGGGCCTATCCGGCCGTGGTCAACCGGCTGAAGGCCGAGCAGGAGGAAAGCCATGCGCCCGACGCATAGGCCCACGGCGACCCCAATATTGCTTGGGTTTGCCAGATAGTTTAATGGCAAACTACTTTTTCTGGAGGAGGGAAAGATGGCTGCCCAAAGCTTCGACGTGATCGTGATCGGTGCCGGACCGGGGGGCTATGTCGCCGCCATCCGCGCCAGCCAGCTCGGCCTGAAGGTCGCCATCGTCGAACGCGAACACCTGGGCGGCATCTGCCTGAACTGGGGCTGCATCCCGACCAAGGCGCTTCTGCGCTCGGCCGAGGTCTTCCACCTGATGCACCGCGCCAAGGAATTCGGCCTCTCGGCCCAGGGCATCGGCTATGACCTGCCCGCCGTCGTCGCGCGTTCCCGTGCGGTGGCCAAGCAGCTCTCGGGTGGCATCGGCCATCTGATGAAGAAGAACAAGGTCACCGTCTTCATGGGCACGGCCACGCTGCCGAAGAAGGGCATCGTGTCCGTCAAGACCGACAAGGGCACCGAGGAGCTGACCGCGAAGTCCATCATCCTCGCCACCGGCGCCCGCGCGCGCGAACTGCCGGGGCTGGAGGCTGACGGCGATCTCGTCTGGTCGTACAAGCACGCCCTCGTCGCCAGCCGGATGCCGAAGAAGCTTCTCGTCATCGGCTCGGGTGCCATCGGCATCGAATTTGCGAGCTTCTTCAACACCCTGGGCGCGGACACCACCGTCGTTGAAGTCATGGACCGCATCCTTCCCGTCGAAGACGCCGAGATCAGCGCCTTTGCCAAGAAGCAGTTCGTGAAGCAGGGCATGAAGATCCTGGAGAAGGCTGCGGTGAAGAAACTCGACCGCAAGCCGGGGCAGGGGGTCACCGCCCATATCGAGCAGGACGGGAAGGTCGCCACGCAGGACTTCGACACGGTCATCAGCGCCGTGGGCATCGTCGGCAACGTGGAGAATCTGGGGCTTGAGGCCCTGGGCGTGAAGATAGACCGCACCCATGTCGTGACTGACGAATACTGCCGCACCGGGGTCGAGGGGCTTTATGCCATCGGCGACATCGCCGGAGCGCCCTGGCTTGCCCACAAGGCCAGCCACGAAGGCGTCATGGTCGCCGAACTGATCGCGGGCGGCCATCCGCATCCGATCAAGCCGAACTCCATCGCCGGCTGCACCTATTGCCACCCGCAGGTGGCCTCGGTGGGCCTGACGGAAGCCAAGGCGAAAGAGGCGGGCTATCAGGTCAAGGTCGGCCGCTTCCCCTTCATCGGCAATGGCAAGGCCATCGCGCTCGGCGAACAGGAAGGCATGGTGAAAACCGTTTTCGATGCCAAGACCGGGGAGCTTCTGGGCGCCCACATGGTAGGCGCGGAAGTGACCGAGCTGATCCAGGGCTATGTTGTCGGGCGCACGCTGGAGACGACCGAGGAAGACCTGATGAACACCGTCTTCCCGCACCCGACCTTGTCCGAGATGATGCACGAGGCCGTTCTCGACGCCTACGGACGCGCGCTTCACATCTGATGCGGTCGCTGAACCGGGCCGTCATGCAGCGGGAAAGCCGGGACTGGATCACCAGTCTTGGCCCCGAGCAGCTGGACGTCCTGGAGCTTTCGGGCAAATGGGGCGAGAGCTTCCCCTTCCGCAGCTACCAAGCGCTGAACCGCTGGAAGTTCGACCCTTGCAAGGGGCCGATGCTGGACGAGGCCGGCAAGGTCGCCCGTTTCGACCTGATTCTGGCCAACCAGGTCTGGGAGCATCTTGACCGCCCCTATGCAGCCACCCGCAACATCTACCGGATGCTGCGGAAAGGCGGCTGGTTCTGGGTGGCAGTCCCGTTCTTCGCGCCCTTCCACGGGGCGCCGGTCGACTGTTCGCGCTGGACCGCGCGCGGGTTGAAGAACCTGCTGGTTGAAAGCGGTTTTCAGGAGGATTTCGTGCAGTCCTTCCAATGGGGCAACCGCCACGTCGCGCAGCGGAACCTTGAGGTTCCCTGGCCGCCCGCCCTGCGCGATGACGACGACCTGACGAACGACCCGGACTTTCCGGTCGTCGCCTGGGCGATGGCTCAGAAGGACTAGGCAGGCTCCTCGTGCGCCTTCGGCTTCTCGTCGCAGAGAAAGCGAATACTTTATCCGGCTCCCGCCCGGACCTCAGCGAGGAGCCACGAAGTCGACGACGGGCGGTTTTGCAAAAGTAAAGAAACCCCTAACGCCCGCGGTCAAGCCTTTGAAAAGACGAACAGACCCGCGTTTGTCCACTGTGGACACCCCTCTGGTCTCCCGCCCCCAAACCGGCTACCAATCCGGAATGCGCCCGCTTCCCCCCATGCTCCTCGTCCTCCTCCTCTGGGCCGCCGGCCTCGGCGCCGCCGCCCAGTTCGGGAAGATTTCCATCCTCTACGAGGACCTCCGCGCCTCCTATGGCGGGAATGGCGAGGTCGCCCTCGGCCTCGTCGTCTCCATTGTCGGGATGGTCGGCCTGATCTTCGGCACGACCGCCGGCCTCCTCGTCGCCCGCATCGGCCCCCGCCGCGCCATCGTGGCCGCGCTGGCCGCCGGGGCCGCGATGTCCGCCCTCCAGAGCCTGATGCCCGCCTACCCCCTGATGCTGGCCTCCCGCATCATCGAGGGCGCCTCCCACCTCGCCATCGTCGTCGTCGGTCCCACAATGATCGCGGCCTTGGCCCCCGAACACCGCCGCCCCCTCGCCATGACCCTCTGGTCCAGCTTCTTCGGCGTCACCTACACCATCCTCGCCCTGATCGGCCCGCTTGCGACGCCTACCGGGCTCTTCCTCGGCCACGCCGCCTATATGGCCGTCCTTGCCGGGATCCTGGCCCTGACCCTGCCACCCGACCCGAAGGGGCAGGCGCTCCCGATGGGCAACCTCCTCGCCCAGCACGCCGCCATCTACCTCTCCCCCCGCCTCGCCGCCCCCGCGATGGGGTTCTGCTGCTACACCTTCCTCTACGTCGCCGTCCTAACGCTCCTGCCCCCGGAAACCCCGGCCACCAATCGCGCCCTCATCGCCGCGGGGATGCCCCTCGTCTCCATCGCCGTTTCGCTGACGCTGGGCGTTTGGCTCCTCGGCCGCATGTCCGCGGTTCGCCTGGTTCAGCTCGGCTACGCCGTCGCCGTCCCGGGCTTCCTGATCCTGTGGCTCAGCTGGGGGGAGGGGGCGGGCATGGTGGCGGGCGGCTTCCTCCTGTCGGGCGCGCTTGGCATTGTCCAAGGTGCAAGCTTCGCCTCGATCCCGGAACTGAACGCCAGTCCCGAAGACCGCGCGCGGGCGGCCGGGGCGGTCGCCCAGCTGGGGAACCTGGGGACCACCACCGGTACGCCGGTCCTCGCCGCCCTTCTGGCCAGCACCGGACCTGCCGGCTTGGCAACGGCGGCTCTCCTCCTCTGCGGCGTCGGCATTGCCGTCCACGCCCTGCAGAAGGCCCGCCGCGCCCGCTTGGTCTAGTAGGCGACGACCTTCCCGCCGCCCGCCGCCCAGTCGCGCAAGCCGCCGATGTTGACGACCGGCCCGTAGCCCAGCCGCGCCAGCGCATCCGCCGCCATCGCCGACCGCCCGCCCGCAGCGCAGTAGACCGCCACCGGCATCCCATGTGGCAGCTCGCAATCCGGGTGCTTCGGGTCGGCCTTCAGGCCGAGCAGCGACAGCGGGATCAACCGCGCCCCTTGCGCCACGCCAGAGGCCTTGGCCTCGGCAACCTCACGGACATCGATCAGGAGCATCCGGCCCTGGGCCACCTGATCGGCGATTTCGGCAATGGAGGGGCGGGCTTGGGGTTGGGAGGGGAAGGCAGACAGCATCGGGAACACCTCGTTTGAAGGACAATACCTATATAGCTTGGAAGATGACAAAGTAAAGCCCGCCTGATCCTGTTGTGCGTTCATGTTCCGTTCACTTTTTCCGGTTGGAGACTCGGCGAATTCGCACTATGTCTTGCGCCTGCACCTTTGGGGTCGGTCATGGCGGAACAGAAGTTCATCGAAGTGCGCGGTGCGCGCGAGCATAACCTGAAGGGCGTGGACGTCGCGATTCCGCGCGACCAGTTGGTGGTGATTACCGGGCTTTCAGGGTCGGGCAAGTCATCCCTGGCCTTCGACACGATCTATGCGGAAGGCCAGCGGCGGTATGTCGAAAGCCTGTCGGCCTATGCCCGACAGTTCCTCGACATGATGGGCAAGCCGGATGTCGACCACATCTCCGGCCTCTCGCCCGCCATCAGTATCGAACAGAAGACCACCTCGAAGAACCCGCGGTCGACCGTCGGCACGGTGACCGAGATCTATGACTATCTCCGCCTGCTGTTCGCCCGCGTGGGAACACCCTATTCCCCCGCGACCGGCCTGCCGATCACCGCGATGCAGGTGCAGGACATGGTCGACGCCGTCATGGCGATGGCCGAGGGGACGCGCGCCTATCTGCTGGCCCCGATCATCCGGGACCGGAAGGGCGAGTACAAGAAGGAGTTCCTGGAGCTTCGGAAACAGGGCTTCCAGCGCGTCAAGGTCAACGGGGCCTTCTATGAGCTGGAAGAGCCGCCGACCCTGGACAAGAAGTTCCGCCACAACATCGACGTCGTGGTGGACCGGATCGTCGTGCGGGAAGGGATCGAGACGCGGCTCGCGGACAGCTTCCGCACCGCGCTGAACCTGGCGGACGGGATCGCGGTCATCGAACTGGCCGACGTCGCCGAAGGCGCGGAGCCCACCCGCATCACCTATTCCGAGAAATTCGCCTGTCCGGTCAGCGGCTTCACCATCGCCGAAATCGAGCCGCGCCTCTTTTCCTTCAACGCCCCCTTCGGCGCCTGCCCGGTCTGCGACGGGTTGGGAATGGAGCTCTTCTTCGACGAACGCTTGGTCGTCCCCGACCAGAACCTGACGCTCCTGCAAGGCGCCATCGCGCCCTGGGCCAAGTCAAAATCGCCCTACCTGACCCAGACGATGGAGGCCTTGTCCAAGCACTATGGCTTCAACCTGAAGGCCAAGTGGAAAGACCTGCCGGAGACCGTGAAGGAGCTGTTCCTGCGCGGCTCGAAAGGCGAGGAGATCGAGTTCCGCTATGACGAGGGCGGGAGGGTCTACCAGGTCAAGCGGGTCTATGAGGGGATCATCCCCAACATGGAACGCCGTTACCGCGAGACCGACAGCGCCTGGTCCCGCGAGGAGATGGAGCGCTTCCAGTCGAACCGCGCCTGCGGGGCCTGTGGCGGCTACCGGCTGAAGCCCGAGGCGCTGGCGGTGAAGATCGCGGGGCTGCACATCGGGCAGGTGGTGCAGATGTCCATCAGCGAAAGCCTCGCCTGGGTCGAGGGGGTGGCCGACACGCTGACCAAGCAGCAGAACGAGATCGCGCGGGCGATCCTTAAGGAAATCCGCGAACGTCTTGGATTCCTTGTGAATGTCGGCCTCAACTACCTGACGATGAGCCGCGCGGCGGGCACGCTTTCGGGCGGGGAGTCGCAGCGGATCCGCCTGGCGTCCCAGATCGGGAGCGGCCTGACCGGAGTGCTGTATGTGCTGGACGAGCCGTCGATCGGGTTGCATCAGCGCGACAACGACCGGCTTCTGACCACGCTGAAGAACCTGCGCGACGCGGGGAACACGGTGCTTGTCGTCGAGCATGACGAGGACGCGATCCGCGAGGCGGATTATGTCTTCGACATGGGGCCGGGGGCCGGGGTGCATGGCGGGATGGTCGTGAGCCACGGCACGCCGCAAGAGGTGGCAGCGGACCCGGCCAGCCTGACCGGGCAGTACCTTTCGGGTGCGCGGGAGATTTCCGTGCCGAAGACCCGCCGCAAGGGGAATGGCAAGACGCTGACCGTGGTCGGCGCGACGGGCAACAACCTGAAGAACGTCACGGCGGAGTTTCCGCTGGGCAAGTTCGTCTGCGTGACGGGCGTGTCGGGGGGCGGGAAGTCCTCGCTCACCATCGAGACCCTGTTCAAGACCGCCGCCATGCGCCTGAATGGCGCGCATGAGACGCCGGCGCCTTGCGAGACGATCAAGGGGTTCGAGCATCTGGACAAGGTCATCGACATCGACCAGCGCCCCATTGGCCGCACCCCCCGGTCGAACCCGGCGACCTACACGGGCGCCTTCACCCCGATCCGCGACTGGTTCGCCGGGCTGCCGGAGTCGAAAGCGCGGGGCTACGGGCCGGGAAGGTTCAGCTTCAACGTCAAGGGCGGCCGCTGCGAGGCGTGCCAGGGCGATGGTGTGCTCAAGATCGAGATGAACTTCCTGCCCGACGTCTACGTCACCTGCGAGACCTGCAAGGGCCACCGCTACAACCGCGAGACTTTGGAAATCAAGTTCAAGAACAAGAGCATCGCCGACGTTCTTGACATGACCTGCGAAGACGCGCGCGACTTCTTCCAGGCAGTCCCGGCGATCCGCGAGAAGATGGAGGCGCTGTGCGAAGTGGGCCTGGGCTACATCAAGGTCGGCCAGCAGGCGACGACGCTCTCAGGCGGTGAGGCGCAAAGGGTGAAGCTGTCCAAGGAACTCAGCCGCCGGGCCACGGGCCGGACGCTGTATATACTCGATGAGCCGACCACCGGCCTGCACTTCGAGGATGTGAGGAAACTCCTGGAAGTGCTTCATTCCCTTGTGGAACAGGGGAATACCGTGGTGGTGATCGAGCACAACCTCGACGTGGTCAAGACCGCCGACTGGGTCATCGACATCGGTCCCGAGGGTGGCGATGGCGGCGGTGAGATCGTGGCGGTCGGCACTCCGGAAGATGTGGTGAAGGTCGAGGCGAGCCATACCGGTCGCTATCTCAAGGACCTGCTGAAACCGCGGCGCATCGCGGCAGAGTAGGGTGGGCAAGTTTCCCACCCTACGCCTGTGCCTCAGTTCAGCACGTTCTCCAGGATGCGGATCGGTTCGATCACGACCAGGTTGCTCTGCTTGACGCGAACGATCTGGTTGTCGATCACCACATAGACCGTGTCGTCCGCGATGGGCGTCAGGGAAAGCTCCTCCCATTCCGCCTCGGGGATGATCACGTAGTCGCCGCGGATGCGGTCACCTTCGACATAGACGCGATCGGGGGTCCAGGACTTGCCGACCTGGCCGGGGGGCACGCAGGCGGGGTCCTTCTTGGCCAGGCCCGGCGGACAGGTCTTGATGACCGTGTCGGCCAGAACCGGCGTTCCCGCCACAGTAAAAGCCGCAACGGTGGCGGCGAGGATGGTCTTGATGCGGGGCATGTCAGCCTCCTTTTCTGCTCCGTTCTGCAGGGAGAACGGCCAGTTCGGGCCTGGGGTTCCGGATGCCCACCCTCTCGGCAGGTTTCAGCGCAGATGCGAGGTGCGGCGGCTGCGGATCACCTCGAGCACCTCGCCCGAGCCGTTCAGCACCCTGTAGACGACGCCGGACAGCGCGTAGTAGCGCCAGGTCCCGTCGGAAGGCGCAAGGCCATAGCGCGCGGGGTCCATGACGAAGGAGTGGTCCTCGACGGGAAAGCGGTCGCCGACGAGATAGGGCGTGACGGTGGGCTTGACCTTCAGCACCTTGCGAGCGGGAAGCGGGTCGTCCAGAGGTCGCTCGCAGACCGAGGCGACAATCGAGCCGCATTCGGCGGCGACGCCGGGCAGGGGTGACAGCAGCAGAAGGGAAAGGATCAGGGGTCGCATGCGCGCCTCGCCAGCGGGGTGGCGAGGGAACGCGACGAGGACGGGCGCGGTTCCCGCAGGAAACCGCGCCCGAAAGGCTTAGTCCAGCGCCTTGAAGTTCAGGCTGGCACCTTCCTTGATGCCAGAGAACCAGCGCGCCGTGACGGTCTTGGTCTTGGTGTAGAAGCGGAAGGCGTCGGGGCCGTACTGGTTCAGGTCGCCGAAGGCCGACTTCTTCCAGCCGCCGAAGGAGAAGTACGACAGCGGCACCGGGATCGGGAAGTTGATGCCGACCATGCCGACGTTCACCCGGCTTGCGAAGTCGCGCGCCGTGTCGCCATCGGCGGTGAAGATCGCGGTCCCGTTGCCGTATTCGTTGTCCATCACCAGCTTCAGCGCCTGGTCATAGGACCCCGCGCGGACGGTGGAGAGGACCGGCCCGAAGATCTCTTGCTTGTAGATCTCCATGTCCGGGGTGACGTGGTCGAAAAGCGAGGGGCCGACGAAGAAGCCGTTCTCATAGCCCTGCAACTTGAAGCCGCGGCCGTCGACCACCAGCTTCGCGCCCTGTTCGACGCCCGAGTTGATCAGGCCCAGGATGCGGTCCTTGGACTGCTTGGTGATGACGGGGCCGAAATCGATATCATTTCCAGCGGTATAGGGGCCGACCTTCAACTTCTCGATCCGCGGGATCAGGCGTTCGATCAGCGCATCGGCGGTCTTTTCGCCGACCGGGACGGCCACCGAAATCGCCATGCAGCGTTCGCCCGCCGCGCCATAGCCCGCGCCCACCAGCGCGTCCGCGGCCTTGTCGAGGTCGGCGTCCGGCATGATGATCATGTGGTTCTTGGCGCCACCGAAGCACTGGGCGCGCTTGCCGTTCGCGGCGGCGCGGCCATAGATGTACTGCGCGATCGGGGTGGAACCCACGAAGCCCACGCCCTGGATCACCGGGTGGTCAAGGATGCCGTCGACGACGTCCTTGTCCCCGTTCACCACCTGCAAGACGCCATCCGGCAGGCCTGCCTGTTGCAGGAGTTCCGCGAGGAAGAGCGAGGTCGAAGGCACCCGTTCCGACGGCTTCAGGATCATCGCATTGCCCGAGGAGAGGGCGGGGCCGATCTTCCACAGCGGGATCATGGCGGGGAAGTTGAACGGCGTGATTCCGGCAACGACGCCAAGGGGTTGGCGGATGGCGTAAAGGTCGATGCCGGGGCCGGCCGAGTCCATCGCCTCGCCCTTCAGCATGGCGGGGGCGCCCATGCAGACTTCGATCACTTCAAGACCGCGCTGCACGTCGCCCTTGGCGTCGGGGATGGTCTTGCCGTGCTCGCGGCTGACCATCTCGGCAAGCTTGTCCATGTTCTGGTTGATCAGCGCGCCAAAGGCCATCATCACGCGGGCGCGGCGCTGCGGGTTGGTGGCGGCCCAGGCGACCTGCGCCTTGGCGGCCTCCTGGATCGCGTGGTCCAGTTCGGCTTGCGTGGCCAGCGCGACCCGCGCCTGCACTTCGCCGGTGGCGGGGTTCATGACATCGGCGAAGCGGCCCGACGTGCCCTTCACCATCTTGCCGTTGATCCAGTGTCCGATCTCTTGCATGGAATCCTCCCTTGAGTTGGCGCCCTTTTACTCTTGCACAAACGCCAGACAAAGCGGCAATGTGCCAAAAGGGTTTTGCAGGAATGCACGGATGGACTGGGACGACCTGCGCGTGTTCCTTGCCGTGGCGCGGACGGAAAGCCTGTCTGCGGCGGGCAAGCGACTGAAGATCGACCCGGCCACCGTGGGCCGCCGCATCGCCCGCCTGGAAGAGGCGACCAAGGCGCGGCTCTTCACCAAATCGCCGCAGGGGTATGCGCTGACCGAAGAGGGCGCGCGGCTGATCCCCCATGCGGAGCAGGCAGAGCGGGCGGCGCTGGGGGCCGAGGAGAGCCTCTCCGGCCCCGGTGGCCTGACCGGCCTCATCCGCCTCGGCGCGCCGGATGGTTGCGCGAACTACCTGCTGCCGCAGGTCCTGGCGCGGATCTGCGATGTGAATCCGGGGTTGGAGGTGCAGATCGTCGCACTTCCCCGCGTCTTCAACCTGTCGAAGCGCGAAGCGGACATGGCCATCGCCGTTTCGCGCCCGGAGGCGGGAAGGCTGACCGTGCAGAAGCTGACCGACTACCGGCTGCATCTGGCGGCCAGCCGTGACTACCTTGCCAAGGCCCCGCCGATCCGCGCGCCCCAGGACCTGCAGGCGCACCGGATCGTCGGCTACATCCCCGACATGATCTTCGACAAGGAACTCGACTACCTGGCCGAGATCGGGATCGGCCCGGCCACGCTCAGCTCGAACTCGGTTTCCGTCCAGCTCAACTGGCTGCGCACCGGGGCAGGGGTCGGCGTCGTCCACGACTTCGCCCTTCCCGCCGCGCCCGAGTTGACCCGCATCCTGACCGACCGCATCCATCTCACTCGCAGCTTCTGGCTGATCCGCCATGAAAGCGACGCGCGGCTTGACCGGCTGAACCGCTTCGCCGACCAGCTGACCCGCGAGGCGCGGGCCGAGATGGGCCGGCTTGACGCCCTGGTCGCATCGCACGCTTGACAGAATCCCCTTGTCGGACGGACCCTTGGCTTCCGGTCAGAGGAGGGGCCGTCCCATGCTCGTACAGCAGATCCTCGCATCCAAAGGCGATCTCGGCGTTATCACCGTGGCACCCGGTACAACGGTCCAGGAGGTCGCCGAGCTTCTGTCCGCCAAGCGCATCGGCGCGGTGATCGTCTCGTCCGACGGCAAGTCGGCCCGGGGGATCGTCTCGGAGCGCGACATCGTGCGCGAGCTGGGCCGGCGCGGCGCGGCCTGCCTGTCCGAGCCGGTTGAATCCCTGATGACGGCGAAGATCATCCACTGCACCCGGACGGAAGGCACCGACGCGGTCCTCGGCCGGATGACCGACGGGCGCTTCCGTCACATGCCGGTCATCGAGGAGGGCCAGATGGTCGGCCTCATCTCCATCGGTGACGTGGTCAAAGCGCGGCTGATGGAGCTTGCGGCGGAAAAGGAAGCGCTTGAGGGCATGATCAAGGGATTCTAGGGCGGAAATGCGCTTGCGCCCGTCCGCGCAATATCGTTGCGTGCGCGGGTGACGCTGCCAAGGGGGAGCCATGCGCATCGGGCTTTATCCGGGAACCTTCGACCCGATCACTCTGGGCCATATCGACATCATCCAGCGCGCGATGGCGCTGGTCGACCGGCTGGTGATCGGGGTGGCGATCAACCGGGACAAGGGGCCGCTCTTCAGCCTTGAGGAACGCGTCGCGATGGTCGAGGCGGAATGTGCCGCGATCCAGGCCAAGACCGGGGGAGAGATCGTCGTCCACCCGTTCGAGAACCTGCTGATCGACTGCGCCCGCGACGTGGGCGCGGGGATCATTGTCCGCGGCCTGCGCGCCGTGGCGGATTTCGAATACGAATTCCAGATGGTGGGCATGAACCGGGCGCTCGATTCCTCGATCGAGACGGTGTTCATGATGGCCGACGCCCGGCGGCAGGCCATCGCCTCGAAACTGGTGAAGGAAATCGCCCGACTGGGCGGGGACGTTTCCAAATTCGTGACGCCTCCCGTACAGTCAGCCTTGAAAGCCCATCTCAAGCGGTAGCATAAATCGCGACAGGGGCTCTTGCGCCCGCGAGCGGTGGAGTAAGCGGTGCAGGGTCGCAGCCTTGTGGAAACGATCAGCCGTTGGGACCCGGTGCAGGTTCCGCTGCCGCTGCGCTGGGGGCTGACGCTTCTGGCCTTTGTCCTGGCCTTCGTGATCCGCTACCAGCTGGACGGCACCTTGCCCCCCGGCTTTCCCTATCTGACCTTCTTTCCCGCGATCATCCTGTGCAGCTACTTCCTTGGCACCGCCTGCGGGATCGCCGTGGCGGTGGCGGGCCTGTTCACGGCCTGGTACTTCTTCATCCCGCCGGTCAACAGCTTCGCCCTGACCGGGGCCAGCGTCATCGCACTGGTGTTCTACGTCTTCATCGCGGTCACTGACATCGGCCTTGTCGCCCTGGCGCAGCACGCGCTGCGGGCGCTGGACGCCGAGCGCCAGGCGAAAGCGATCCTGGCCGAACAGCGGCGGCTGATGTTCCACGAATTGCAGCACCGGGTCTCGAACAACCTGGCCACGGTGTCCGGGCTGATGAAATTGCAGCGACGCCTGGTCAGCGACGAGGCGGCGGGGCTGGCGCTGGACGATTCCGTGCGCCGGATCGACCTGGTCGCCCGGATCATGCGCAACCTCCACGACCCGTCCGGCCAGACCGTGGACATGTCGCGCTTCCTGGCCGACACCAGCCGGGACCTTCTGGAAAGTGCCGGGGCGGCGAACCGCGTGAAGCTGTCGGTCGATGCCGTGCCGCTTCACGTCGGGGCAGAGGTCTCGGTTCCCCTTGGACTGATCGCGACCGAGTTGCTGGCGAACACCCTTGAACACGCCTTCCCCGGCGAGAAGCAGGGGCAGATCGCTGTCCTGCTGACGCATGCAAGCGACCGCGGGCGCGCGGTGCTGCGCATCAGGGACGACGGGCAGGGGCTGCCCGAAGGCTTCGACATCGACCGGGCCCGCAGCCTGGGCCTGTCCATCGCACGGCAGTTCGCCAAACAATTGGGCGGCACCCTTGCTATGGAGCGCCGCCCGGAGGGTGGGACCGAGGCCCACCTGGAATTCAGTCACTAAGCCCGGTGGGCTCAGGCCGCCTTGCCATACACGGCTTCGCGCGCGATCCGGTCCGCGTCGCCCGGGTAGATCCCGAGGTCCAGCGCCACGTCGGCGGGCAGGTTGGCAATCTCGTTGCGGGTCTGGCGGTAAAGCGCGTAGTTCGCGGCCGCCGTTTTCAGCATTTCAAACACAGAGGTCATCGTCATCGTCCTTTTCTCTTGGCGAGAGCTGCTATCCCTCTCGCATGGCCGGAACATATGCTTTCGAGGGGCGCCAACAACGGCCAATGCTGCGGTGCGGCTATGCAAGGTTTGCATGGCTTGAAATGCAAAAAAGGGCACCGATTGGTGCCCCTTCTGCCACGATTTCAAAGGGTTCAGATCAGCTTGCCCATCGCCACGGCCGTATCAGCCATGCGGTTCGAGAAGCCCCATTCGTTGTCATACCAGCTCAGGATCGACACGAAGGTCCCGTCCATCACCTTGGTCTGGTCCATGTGGAAGACCGAGGAATGCGGGTCGTGGTTGAAGTCCGACGACACGAGCTTTTCGTTCGTGTAGCCGAGGATCCCCTTCAGCGGACCATCGGCGGCGGCCTTGATCGCGGCATTCACTTCCTCGACCGTCGTCGCGCGCTTGGCGATGAACTTCAGGTCCACGACCGAGACGTTGGGCGTCGGCACGCGCATCGCGAAGCCGTCGAGCTTGCCCTTCAACTCCGGCAGGACCAGGCCCACGGCCTTGGCCGCGCCGGTCGAGGTCGGGATCATCGACAGCGCCGCAGCCCGGGCGCGGTAGAGGTCCTTGTGCATCGTGTCCAGCGTCGGCTGGTCGCCGGTGTAGCTGTGGATCGTGGTCATCATGCCCTTCTCGATCCCGATGGCGTTGTTCAGCACATAGGCCACGGGCGACAGGCAGTTCGTCGTGCAGGACGCGTTCGAGACGACGATGTCATCCTTCGTCAGCGTGTTGTGGTTCACGCCGTAGACGATGGTCTTGTCCGCGCCGTCGCCGGGGGCGCTGATCAGCACACGCTTCGCGCCGTTCTCCAGGTGCGGCAGGCACTTTTCCTTCGAGGTGAAGATGCCGGTGCATTCCATCACGATGTCGACGTCAGACCAGGGCAGGTCAGCCGGGTTCTTCAGCGCCGTGACGCGGATCGGGCCGCGGCCCACGTCGATGGTGTCCGCGCCGGTGGTCACCGTCGCCGGGAACTTTCCGTGCACCGAATCGTAGCGCAGCAGGTGGGCGTTGGTCTCCACCGGGCCGAGGTCGTTGATCGCGACGACTTCGATGTCGGTGCGGCCGGACTCGATGATGGCGCGCAGCACGTTGCGCCCGATGCGTCCGAACCCGTTGATGGCAACCTTGACGGCCATGACTCTTCCTCCGAAGCTGGGGGTATCCCGATAGCGCTAACAAAGCCATATCGGCGGGAATTGCAACCGCAGTTTGACGGTCTCAGTTCCAGAAATCCACCCATTCGATGAGGTCGAGGAACTTCCGCGCCAGAAAGAACAGCGCCGACCCGCCGTTCAAGGCAAGGTCGGCGATGATCCCGGCGACGATGAGAAGTCCCAGCCAGAGCGCGATGGTGTTGGTCAAGACGGCCCCCAAGGGGCCATCCCGCCCCGATTACTGCGCGAGCCGCCCCAGGACGCCGGCCACGTCGGCCATCCGGCAGGAGAAGCCCCATTCGTTGTCATACCACGCCAGCACGCGGACGGAACGGCCCGCGACCTTGGTCTGGTCGGGCGCGAAGATCGACGATTGCGGCGTGTGGTTGAAGTCGATGGATACCTTCGGTTCGGGGTCATAGGCCATGACCATGCCCATGTAACCTGCGCAGGCTTCCCTTACGATTTCGTTGACCTCGGCCACCGTGACCGACTTCTGCGCGATGAAGGTCAGGTCCACCGCGCTGACGTTCGGCGTCGGCACCCGGATCGCGCTGCCTTCCAGCTTCCCCGCCAGCTCCGGCAGCACCTCGCCGATGGCTTTCCCGGCCCCGGTCGAGGTCGGGATCATCGCCATCGCTGCCGCGCGGGCGCGATAGAGGTCCTTGTGCCGCCGGTCCAGCGTCGGCTGGTCGCCGGTATAGCTGTGGATCGTGGTCATGATCCCCGATTCGATCCCGATCGCCTCGTTCAGCACCTTGGCGAGCGGCGCCAGGCAGTTCGTCGTGCAGGACGCGTTCGACACCACCAGATGCTCGGGGAGGAGGCTCCGATGGTTCACGCCGTAGACCACCGTCAGGTCCGCCCGCTTGGCCGGGGCCGAGACCAGCACCCGCTTCGCGCCGCGCCCCAGGTGCACCGCCGCCTTGTCGCGGTCGTTGAACTTTCCGGTGCATTCCAGCACCACGTCGACGCCCGACCAGTCCAGTTCCTCGGGGTTGTAGGTCGACATCATCCGGATCGGCCCGCGGCCAAGGTCCAGCCCGTCGTCGGTCACCTTCACCACGCCGGGGAAGCGGCCGTGGACGCTGTCATAGCGCAGCAGATGGGCGTTCGTCTCGACCGGCCCCGTGGCATTGATCGCCACCACCTGCACGTCGTTGCGGTTCGATTCCGCGATATGCGCCAGCGTGCAGCGCCCGATGCGGCCGAAGCCGTTGATGCCGACAGTCACGGTCATGAGGGAAGCTCCTTGCGAGATGCGTTGTCTTCGCCATATCCGCTCCTTGAC
>NZ_JAYSFG010000001.1:172452-235461 GCF_041913445.1 Tabrizicola sp. | reverse complement strand
CTGGGTTCAAGGCGAAAAACGACGTCATATCATCATGTTAGCGCAATCTTCGCCTGTTTGCGCTAACCCTTGGCACCGCTTTGCCGAATCCCGCGTTTCCCGCTACATCCAAGGTTGCAGTGACAAGGGACATGGCGCATGAGCGGACTTCTGGCACTTCTCGACGATGTGGCGGCCATCGCAAAGGTTGCGGCTTCGTCGGTCGACGACATCGCCGCCGCCGCCGCCAAGGCCGGGACCAAGGCCGCGGGCGTGGTGATCGACGACGCTGCGGTGACGCCGAAGTACGTCCACGGCTTCTCCGCCGACCGGGAGCTGCCGATCATCTGGCGCATCGCGCTTGGCAGCTTGCGCAACAAGCTCATCGTGCTTCTCCCCGGCCTTCTGGCGCTGGACCATTTCGCGCCCTGGATCATCACGCCCTTGCTGATGCTGGGTGGGGCCTATCTCTGCTTCGAAGGGGCCGAGAAGCTGGTCCACGCCTTCGCGCCCCATGCCGACCACGAGGTCGAGAAGGATTTCGACACCAAGGACCCCGCGCATCTGGAAGAGGAAAAGGTCGCCGGCGCGATCAAGACCGACTTCATCCTGTCGGCCGAGATCATGACCATCGCGCTTGCCACCATCGAGAGCCCCAGCTTCTGGATGCAGGCGATCACGCTGGCCGTCGTCGGCACGCTGATCACCGTCGCGGTCTACGGCGCGGTGGCGCTGATCGTGAAGATGGACGACGTGGGCCTGCATCTTGCGGCCACTGGGCGGACCTCGGCGGGCCGCGCGCTGGGGCGGGGTCTGGTTCGGGGGATGCCGAAGCTGATGGCACTTCTGTCCACCGTCGGGACGGCGGCGATGCTTTGGGTCGGCGGCAACATCGTGACGCACGGGCTGGAGGTCACGCATCTCTGGCCCTGGCCCTACGAGACGATCCACCATGCGGCCGAGGTCGTGGCCCATGCCGTCCCCGCAGCGCAGGGCTTCGTCGCATGGCTGGTCACAGCCGCGCTGGATGGCGTCTTCGGCCTGATCCTGGGCCTGCTCCTGATCCCCGTGGCAACCCGGATCATCGGGCCGCTCTGGGCCGCGGTCACCGGCAAGAAAGCCGCCGCGCACTGACGGAACCCTGCCTCTGTCCCCGGCGTTGATGCCGCGAACCAGAACAGGGGTGCATGATGGACCGCAACGATTTCGAAGCCTGGGAAACCCGCGTCCGCGACCGCGCCCGGACGCTTTGGCAGGACGCCGGACAGCCCTCGGGCGGGGCAGAGGCCTACCTTGACGAGGCGCGCGAGCTGATCGCGATCGAGGAAGTGCCGCCCCCCACGCTGGACCCCGAGGAGGCCGCCGAGCCGGTGATCGAGGAAGCCTCGATCCAGGGCAACCTCGGCGAATTCCCGACGCTGACCGACCAGGGCGAGGAACAGGTCTTCCCCACCGCCCAGGGTGAGGACGACGACGGCCCGCGTCTGTCGGATGGCGACGCCTCGGAAGACGGCGGCGTCCTTCCGTCCGAGGACTACCCCGACGAGGACCTGCCCGAAGTTTCGGTCGCGGACGCTGATGTCACCTCAAGCACGGTCAATGCCGAGGACGATCCCCAGAACCCCGACCTGAACGACGACGGGTTGCCGGACCCAGAGGACCTGGACGACGAGGAGGAGGTCGAGGGCGAGATGGACCCCGGCGACGAATACGAGGACAGCGCCCCGCCGGACCCCGAAGACACTGCCGAGGGCTACGACGAGGCGGTCCGCGGCTCCTGACCCAACGCCAGCCGCTGCGCCAAGGCCGACACGAGGTCGGTGCGCGTCACGATCCCCACGATGGATGGGCCGGCTACCACCGGCACCGCCTCGGCCCCGCCGTCGGCCAGGAGCGGCAAAAGCGCGCCGACCGGCGTCTCGGGGGTCACCTGCGGCACCCGGGTCTCCATGATCTCGCCGGCCTTGGGGTGCTTGGCCCGGTGGCTGTCGACCAGCCGGATCAGGGCCGAAAGCAGGCTCTTGTGCTGGCGGAAGGCGTCCTCGCGCGCCCGGCGGATCAGGTCGATCTGGAAGATCACGCCCCGAAGCGCGCCCGCTTCCACCACCGGCAGCGAGGTGAAGCCGCGGGTCCGGAAGATCTCGGCGACTTGCGACAGGGGAGCATCCGGCCCGACGGTCACCAGGTCGCGCGACATGATGTCGGCGGCGGTGAAGCCCTCCATCCGCCGCGCCGCTGCCGCCTGCTCGGCCGCGCCCACCAGCCGGGCAAGGTCGGCCACGCCGAGGTTCGCCGACTGCCGGTAGTCCTCGAGGATCGCGGCCAGTTCGGCGGGGTCAAGGCCGATGCGCTCCTCGGGCGTCGGGTCGTGGGTGCCATGCGGGCCCACCTGCGCGGGCTGGCGGAACGGGTAGACCCGGCCCACGGCACCGTTCCACAGGATGCCGATTCCGACCAGCAGCGCCGAACCAAGCGCGACCGGCCCCAGCGTCGCGGCCCAGCCCCCGGTGGCCCCCAGCGACACCAGAAGCGCTACCGCCCCACCGGGAGGATGCAGGGCCCGCCCGGCGATCATCGCGGCGATGGCCAGCCCCACGGCCAGCGGCACGGCCCAGTCCTGGTGGGGCAGGGCGGTCAGCACTGCCAGCGCGACCAGCGCGGACAGCGTATTGCCCATCACCACCGACCAGGGCTGCGCCAAGGGGCTGTTCGGCACCGCATAGACCAGCACCGCCGAGGCCCCGAAGGGCGCGATCAGCCAGCCAAGCCCCAGGCCCCGCAGCGCAAGCCCCGCCAGAAGCAGGCCAAGGCCCGCACCCAGTCCGGCGCGTGCCAGGTCCATCGCCTTCGGGCCGCCCATCGCCGGGCCGAATCCCCGCCAGTCCATCGCCCGCTCCCCCTTTGCGCGGGGCGGACCCTTACCTGACGCGGCGGAAATGAAAACCCGTCACGAGGTCGCCGCCGTCCGCATCCGCCGCCGGTTCTGCCGCCGTCGCAGCCGGGGCATCAGGAAGAGCACGATACCCGACAGCCCGAAAACCACCATCGCCGCCGCGGTGATGTCGGCAAGCCAGGTGCCGAAGGCGCGGGTCAGCCAGCCCTGTTCGTGCAGCCGCTTGAAGATCCCCTCCCAATAGGTCCGGTGCTCCAGCACCGTTCCGTCCGGGGCATGGGTGACGCGGGAAAGGTCGGTCTTGATCCAGTAATGCCCGGTGGCCAGCGCCACGATCACCTGGGCTTCGCCCGCCTCGAAGATCGCCGCCTCGCGCCCGTGATAGGCCGTGTCGCCGGACAGCTTCAGCGTCACCCCCGGATAAAGCCCCTCCGCCAGGGCCCGCGCCTGGTCCTGCGTCACCGGCGCGGCACCCGGCCAGACCTCGAATTGCGTCTCGTCATAGGCCTCGCCCTCCAGCCAGCCCATGACCAGACGCTCATGGTTCAGGAACAGGCCCGTCAGCCCGATGATGATGACCCAGGGCAGGACGACGACGCCCAGCCAGCTGTGCACGGTCTTGAGAAGTCGCATCCGGTCCTCCTGTCGGACCGGACCCTATTCCCCTGCGGCCCAGGGGTCAGCCAAAAAGCAAGCGGCGGCCCTAAGCCGCCGCTTAATCGCACGTCCTAAACTGAAGGCTCAGAGCAGCGCCTTGGCCGCCTTGACCGTGGCTTCGGCGGTAATGCCGAACTCGGCATAAAGCCGCTCCATCGGGGCCGAGGCGCCGAAGCTCGACATGCCGACGAAGCCCGCCTTCGCCTCACGGCCCCGCTCGCCCAGAAGCCAGCGGTCCCAGCCTTGCCGGACGCCCGCCTCGATGGCGATGCGCACCGGGCCGGGCGGCAGGACCTTGCGGCGCCAGGCCTCGTCCTGCGCGGCGAACAGCTCCATCGACGGCATCGAGACGACGCGGGTGCCGATCCCTTCCGCCTCCAGCTGGTCGCGGGCCTTGAGCGCGATCTCCACCTCGGACCCGGTCGCCATCAGGATCACCTGACGCTTGCCCGTCGCCTCGGCCAGCACATAGGCGCCCTTCGACACCATGTTCTGGTTGGTGTGGGTCTTGCGGACCGCCGGAAGGTTCTGGCGGCTCAGCGCCAGCACGGTGGGCCGGGTCTTTTCCGTCAACGCGATTTCCCAGGCCTCGGCCACCTCGACCAGGTCGGCAGGGCGGATGACGAGCGTATTGGGCGTCGCGCGGCTGATCGCCAGGTGTTCCACCGGCTGGTGGGTCGGGCCGTCCTCGCCCAGGCCGATGGAGTCATGCGTCATCACGTAGACCACCGGCACGCCCATCAGCGCCGACAGCCGCATCGAGGGACGGGCATAGTCGGTGAAGCACATGAAGGTCCCGCCATAGGGCCGGACGCCGCCATGCAGCGCCATCCCGTTCATCGCGGCGGCCATGCCATGTTCGCGGATGCCGTAATAGACGTAGCGGCCCTTGCGGTCTTCTGGGGTGAAGACGCCCAGGTCCGCCGTCTTGGTGTTGTTCGAGCCCGTCAGGTCGGCCGAGCCGCCGATGGTTTCCTGCAGGACCGGGTTCACTGCGGCCAGCACCTTCTCGGACGCCGCGCGGGTGGCAAGCTTCGGCAGGTCCGCCACCGCCTGCTTCTTCACCCCGCGAATGGCCGAGGCCAGCTTCGCCGGGGCCTCCAGCGAGAAGATGCGCGCGAACTCGGCCTGCTTGGCGGGCGACAGGGCGGCGAGACGCGCCTCCCACTCGGCCCGTGCCTTGGCACCCTTCGCGCCCAGCGATTCCCACCACTTCTTGATGTCGGCGGGAACCTCGAACGGCCCGCCCTTCCAGCCGTAGGCATCCTTCGCCGCCTGCAGCTGCGCCTTGTCGGTCAGCGCGCCGTGGCCCTTCGAGGTGTCCTGCGCCGCGTGGCCGATGGCGATATGCGTCTTGCAGGCGACCAGGGCGGGGCGGGGCGAGGCCTTGGCGGCCGTCAGCGCCCGGTCGATGTCCGCCGGATCATGCCCGTCGCATTCGAACACATCCCAACCCGAGGCCGCGAACCGCGCCTTCTGGTCGGTCACGTCGGCGATCGAGACCTTGCCGTCGATGGTGATGCCGTTGTTGTCCCACAGAACGATCAGGCGGCTCAGCTGCTGCTTGCCCGCAAGGCCGATGGCCTCCTGGCTGACGCCCTCCATCAGGCAGCCGTCGCCCGCGATGACCCAGGTGTAATGGTCCTGGATCTTCGCCCCCCAGCGCGCGCGCAGGTTCTCTTCGGCCATGGCGAAGCCCACGGCATTGGCGATCCCCTGGCCCAGGGGTCCGGTCGTCGTCTCGACGCCTGCGACATGGCCGTATTCCGGGTGCCCGGCCGTGATCGCGCCCCACTGGCGGAAGTTCTTCACCTGTTCCAGCGTCATGTCCTCGTACCCCGTCAGGTAGAGGAGCGAATAGATCAGCATCGAGCCATGCCCCGCCGACAGGATGAACCGGTCGCGGTCCGGCCAGCGCGGGGCCTTCGGGTCGAACTTCAGATGGTTCGCAAACAGCACCGTCGCCACGTCGGCCATGCCCATCGGCATCCCCGAGTGCCCGGAATTCGCCGCCGCCACCGCGTCCAGCGCCAGCGCGCGGATCGCGGTCGCCCGCATCCAGTGATCGGGGTTCTTCTGGCGGAGGGTCTGGATGTCCAAGGCGGCATTCCTTCGGCTGGATGGGTTGCAAAGCCTCTACCCACCGGGACCGGCAAGATCAAGCTTGGACCCCAAGGCCTTGGGAAGAAAGGCCGGTCGCCTTTCGCCGCTTTCGCGCTAAGATCGCCGATGACCGGGCCCGGGGCGATTCGGGCCTGTCGGTTTCATTGGACGGCGGGGGTCGGCTGGCCTTCGGGTGCAAGGAGTAGCGGATGCAGGACATAACCGAGCTGGAAAAGCGGATCACCGCCGCGCTGGAACGGATCGGCAAGGGGGTCGACCGCCTGGCAGCGCAGCCCCGGCCGACGGGGGCCGCACCGGTCACCGCTGCCGTGGACGCCACGCTCCGCGCCCAGCTGGAAGAGGAAAAGGCGCTCAATGCCCAGCTTCAGGCCCGGCTCCGCGCCGCCAAGGACCGCGAGGCGAAGGGCGACCTGCAGGAAAAGCTTGACCGCCTGACGCAAGAGCTGGACGTGAAGGGCCTGGAACTCCAGCGGATGCGCCGCGTCAACGCCTCGCTTCGCGAACAGCTCGAGGCGTTGCGGACCGCAGCCGCCGCGGGCGCAACCGAACCCCAGCTCATCAACAAGGCGATGGCCGCCGAGCTGGAAGCCCTGCGCGCCACCCGCCTGACCGAGATCGCCGAGATGGACGAGATTCTCGCAGCCCTCGAACCCCACCTGACGGAGGCCGGCAATGCCTGAACTTGAAGTCACCATCGGCGGCCGCCCGTTCCAGGTCTCCTGCCAGCCGGGAGAGGAGCACTTCCTCCGCGCCGCCGCCGGGATGCTGGACGCCGAAGCTTCGCCCATCATCGCGCAGATGGGCCGCCTGCCGGAAGCGAAGATGCTCCTGATGGCGGGCCTGATGCTGGCCGACAAGACCGCTGCCGTCGAGGATGAGCTTCGCAGCCTTCGCGCCCGCGTGGCCGAGCTGGAAGCCCGCCCCATCGCCACGCGCGACGTCGCGGTGATCCCGCCGCAGGTGGGCGAGACCCTGGCCGAGATCGCTGCCCGGGCCGAAGCGATGGCCGCCCGCGTGGAAGAGCAGGTCAAGGCATGAGGGCTTTGCCGGCCCGTCTTCTGACGGCCGCTCCGGCGCTGGCGGGGCCGGATGTTGTCCAGTCCAGCTGGACCTGCGACGCGGTAAACGGAAAAGTACCGCTCCACGCCGCCTATGTCGCCGGCAGCGACGGCACGGTGGCCTTGGTCGCCGTGAACGGCTTCCTGATCGCCATGTCGCCGGAAACGGTGGAGGAGGGGCAGAAGTTCGGGGGGCCCTCGCCCGACGCACCGGGAAGCGAGTCGGTCTGGTGGGACCGGGGGGACACCGCCTGGTTCATGGCCCGCCAGAACGGGACCGAGGCCCCGATCGCCACCTGCACCCGCGACCCGGAATGAGGGCGCTGGCGCTGATCCTGCTGCCCGCCGCTGCCTCCGCGCAGGATTTCACCACCACGACCTATGCCTGCGACAGGGGCGTCGAGATCCCGGCCACCTATGTCAACGGCCCAGACCTCAGCCTTGTGGTGATCCATGTCGAGGGCAGCCAGATCACGCTGGTGAACGAACCCGCCGCCTCGGGCGCGCGCTATGGCTGGCCGTCGGACGGGTCGAACTACGTCTGGTGGACCAAGGGTGAGGAGGCGACGCTCTACTGGAAGACGCCCGAAGGCGAGGCGCTGCTCCTGACCTGCAAGGCGGGGTGACATACCGCTTCCGATGCGGTATATTTTGCACTACCCTTCGTGCGAAGGAGACCGCCATGCCCGCCACCCGCCGTGCCACCTCGATGACCCTGGATGCAGCCCTCCTGGACGAGGCGAGGGCCTTGGGCGTGAATCTCTCCCGCGCGGCAGAGGAGGGGATTCTTCTCCAGGTCCGTGCCGAACGTGCCCGACGCTGGAAGGAAGACAACGCCGAGGCCATCGCGGATTACAATCGGTGGATCGAGGAGAACGGAATACCCAACATGGGAATCCGGATCGTCTGATGGCGCGACAGTTCGATCTGTACCGTGACCCGGACGGCGGCTTGCTCTTGGTCCTGCAAAGCGATGCACTTGATGGCTTGGGAACGCGGGTTTTCGCCTCGTGTGTCCCGTCAGACGGCAGCCGACCGGCTGAACTCGAGCGGCTTTCCATTCCCTTCATCTTCGCGGAACGCGAGTATCGCGTCATGCTGAACCTTTTGGGTACGGCCCGAGTTGGCGGCATGGGACAGAAGGTTGGCAACCTGGCGACCCTGCGCGATCAGATCACCAAAGCCATAGACCTTCTTGTCACCGGCGTTTGACGTCGCAGAAAATGCAAAAGGCCCGCCGAAGCGGGCCTCAGCAAGCATTTGATCGGCTCACGCGTTCGCTTCGCGGATCTTGTCCGCCGCCGCCTTGTCGAAGGCCACGCCCTTCGATTCCAGAAGCTGGTCGAGCTCTCCCGACAAGGTCATCTCGGTGACGATGTCGCAGCCGCCAACGAATTCGCCCTTCACGTAAAGCTGCGGGATCGTCGGCCAGTCGGAAAAGTCCTTGATCCCCTGTCGGATTTCGGGGTCGGCCAGCACGTTGACGTCCTGGAACTCCACCCCCATGAAATTCAGGACGCCCGCCACGCGCGAGGAAAACCCGCACTGCGGCATCATCTTGGTGCCCTTCATGAACAGCACCACGTCGTTCTTCTCGATCGTGTCCTTGATCGTGTCTGCAGCGCTCATCGCCCGTTCTTCCTTTTCCATCTGCGGAATTCCCATTTCCGGGTGACCCGCCAGTGTCTCGTCCCATATTTCAACAGCGGCCAAATGCTTTCAACCGACAGGACCGCATACAGCACCAGGAACCCGACGATCCAAGGCGCGGTCCAGGGCGACTTTCCGATCAGCCCGGCCGCAAAGCCGTGGTCCACCGTCTAGCGCTGGTCCCGGCTTGCCAGATAGGCCGCCATGCGCCGTTCGGATTCCAGCGTCGCCGCGCGGCGCTTTTCGAATTCCTCGTCCACCGGTTCAGGCGCACCCGACTTCCGCCGCTTCCGGTTCCGGACCATCGTGACGATCCCGACCAGCGGCAGAAGCGCCGAGATCACGCCATATCCTGCACCCGTAGCCATCATCCTGCCTTTCGCTGTGCGTCGGCCCAAATCTAGGCGTCTTGCGGCGGACCTACAAGACACTGCAGGGTGAGCCAGCGGTCAGTCGGGCGCCTTGGTGGTCAGCGCCAGCGCATGCAGCGCTCCGTTCGGGCCGTCCATCTTGCCCTTCAGCGCCGCATAGACCGCGCGCTGCTGCTGGACGCGGTTCATGCCCTTGAATGAGGCGTCGATGACCTCGGCCGCGAAATGCGCGCCGTCGTCACCCTGCACGCTGATCTTCGCGTTCGGGAAGCTTTCCCGGATCAGGGCTTCGATATCGCGGGCTTCGATGGGCATCAGGTGGTCTCCTTCTTCGTCCCGAACCTAGGCCCGGGGGGCCAGCGGTTCAAGGGATTCCCATTCGGAGCGGAGGAGGCCCATAAGGATCAGGTCCACCGCCCGCCCCAGCGCCGGGCGATACCAGTGCGCGCGCTGGCAACCCTCCTGCCGGAAGCCCGCACGGCTGTAGATCTTCAGCGCGCGCGGGTTCTCGGCGCTGGCGTCCAGCCACAGGCGCGCGGCGTCCAGGTCGCGGAAAGCGTGGTCCACCAGCGCGCGGAAGAACCGGTCACCCGCCCCGCCCCCCGCCCGGTCAAGCGCGATGCGGAAGAGTTCCACCACGCCGCCCGGTGCACCGAGGCCCCGGAAGATCCCGAAACCGCGCGTCCCGTCCGCGTCCCAGATCACGACGGCTGCCTCGCGGCTGTCGATCCAGCCCTGCAGGGCGGCCTCGTCGCTGTCGCCGATGAAGGGCGCGTAGTCGGCCCGGGTGGTCAGGCTGCGGATGAAGGGGATGTCCTCCGCCGTCGCCGGTCGCAGCATCAGACGCCCACGGTTGCGGCAAAGGCCGTGCGGTAAAGCTGCGACAGGGCGGTCAAAGGTGCGCTGTCGGTGCCGAAGGTGACCTTGTCGCCACCGAACGTGCCGACCTGCGTCACCGGGGGCCCGCCCGCCGCTGCCGTGAAGGCCGCAAGGTCATCCGCCCGGATCGCCACCACGTAGCGCGCCTGGTCCTCGCCAAAGAGCTGTCCGATGTCGCCCGTGGTCAGCGTAAGCCCGATTCCCGCGCCCTCGGCCATCCGGAAAGCCGCCAGCGCCAGCCCGCCGTCGCCCAGGTCCCGCGCCGCGCGGATGCGCTTGCGGTTGGCCAGAAGCGCCTTCGCCGCCGACGCCTCGGCCGCCAGGTCCACCGGCGGAGGCTCTCCGGCCTCGATCCCGAAGGCCTCGGCCAGAAGCGCCGACTGGCCAAGGTGCCCGCGCGTCTCGCCGATCACCACGACGATGTCGCCGTCCGCCGGCTGGCCCGCGATCAGCTCGCCGGCCTGCATGATCCCCACAGCGCCGATGGTCGGCGTCGGCAGGATGCCCGAGCCGTCCGTCTCGTTGTAAAGGCTCACGTTCCCCGACACGATCGGCATGTCGAGCGCCTTCACGGCGGCGCCGATCCCCTCCAGCGCGCCGACGAACTGGCCCATGATCTCGGGCTTTTCCGGGTTGCCGAAGTTCAGGTTGTCCGTCGTCGCCAGCGGCTTTGCCCCTACGGCCACCAGGTTCCGGTAGGCCTCGGCCACCGCCTGTTTGCCGCCCTCGAACGGGTTCGCCTTCACATAGCGCGGCGTCACGTTCGAGGTGAACGCCAGCAGCTTCCCCGTCCCATGCACCCGCACCACGCCCGCGCCCACGCCCGGCGGGACGACCGTATCGGCCCCCACCTGGCTGTCGTATTGCTCGTAGACCCAGCCCTTGTGGGCATAGCTCGGCGACCCGATCAGCGCCTTCAGCGCCGCGATGGGCGTGATCACTGGCACCGCCGGCAAGGGCGCCGGGGCAGGGGAGGGCACATGAGGACGATCATATTCCGGCGCCGACGACGACAACTTCGACAGCGGGATATCCGCCTTCACCTCGTTGCCGTGCAGGATCAGGAAGCGGTCCTCGGGGATCGTCTCGCCGACGATGGCGAAGTCCAGGTCCCACTTCTCGAAGATCGCCCGCGCCTCGGCCTCCTTCTCGGGCTTCAGCACCATCAGCATCCGCTCCTGGCTTTCCGACAGCATCATCTCGTAGGCCGTCATCCCGGTCTCGCGCTGGGGCACGTCGTCAAGCTGCAGCTTGATCCCGAGGCCCCCCTTGTCGCCCATCTCGACCGCCGAACAGGTCAGCCCCGCCGCGCCCATGTCCTGGATGGAGATCACCGCGCCCGAGGCCATCAGCTCCAGACAGGCCTCCAAGAGCCGCTTCTCGGTGAAGGGGTCGCCGACCTGCACCGTCGGCCGCTTCTCCTCGATGGTGTCGTCGAACTCGGCACTGGCCATCGTGGCCCCGCCAACGCCATCGCGGCCCGTCTTCGCGCCCAGATACACCACCGGCATCCCCACACCGCTGGCTGCCGAGTAGAAGATCTTGTCCGTATCCGCCAAGCCCGCCGCAAAGGCGTTCACCAGGCAGTTGCCGTTGTAGCTGCGGTGAAACCGCACCTCTCCGCCGACCGTCGGCACGCCGAAGGCGTTGCCGTAGGAGCCCACGCCCTCCACCACGCCCTTCACCAGATGCGCGGTCTTCGGATGCGAGGGCAGCCCGAAGCTCAAGGCATTCATCGCCGCAATCGGCCGCGCACCCATGGTGAAGACGTCACGCAGGATGCCGCCCACGCCCGTCGCCGCGCCCTGGTGCGGTTCGATGTAGGAGGGGTGGTTGTGGCTCTCCATCTTGAAGATCACCGCCTGGCCGTCGCCGATGTCCACGACACCCGCGTTCTCGCCCGGCCCGCAGATCACCTGAGGTCCGGTGGTAGGCAGCTTCTTCAGGTGGATCTTCGACGACTTGTAGGAACAATGCTCGTTCCACATCGCGCTGAAGATGCCGAGTTCCGTGAACGTCGGCTCCCGCCCCATGATGCCCAAAAGCCGCTCCCATTCGTCGGGCTTGATCCCGTGGCTGGCGACGAGTTCCGGCGTGATGGCGGGTTCTTGCATGGCATCCCCTTGAGCAGGCACTTTGGCGACTTGGCCCGCCTCATAAGGGAAAGGTTGACCAAGGGCAAACCACCCCGCCGCGCCAGCGCCGAAAAAATTTCGCGGGCTGGGAGACGGGATGTCGAAAACCCTTCCGGCCTTGCGTCCTTGGTCTAGGATCGCAGGGCAAGCCCGCCCTTCGACCGGCAAACGACAGGATGAATGATGAAATACATGCTGACGCTCTACGCCGCCCCCGGGGCCGAACCCGCACCCGGAACGCCGGAATTCGACGCGATGATGGCTGAATACATGGCCTTGGGCGAGGGCATGCCCGGCGTGGCCACGTTCCTTGCCGGTGAAGGCCTGCAACCCGTGGAAACCGCCACCACCGTCCGCAAGCGCCGTGACCGGGTCGAGACGATCGACGGCCCCTTCGCCGAAACCCGTGAACACCTGGGCGGCTTCTACCTGATCGAGGCCGCCGACCTTGACGCCGCCCTGCGCTTCGCCGCCGCGATCCCCGCCGCCCGCTACGGCTCGGTCGAGGTGCGCCCGGTGATGGAGTACTGACATGAAATACATGTGCCTGATCTACACCGATCCCAGCGTGACCCCGCCGATGGGCCAGAACATGAACGCGGCCTATTTCGACCTGAACCGCCGGATGAAAGAGGCGGGCGTGATGGTCTCGGGCGATGCGCTGCAGCCCACCCGCACGGCCACGTCGCTCCGCAAGCGCGGCGACAAGGTCGAGACGATGGACGGACCCTTCGCCGAAACGCGTGAGCATCTCGGCGGCTACTACATCATCGACTGCCCCGACCTCGACCAGGCGCTGCACTGGGCCGCGCAGATCCCCGGTGCCGCCTACGGCACCGTCGAGGTGCGCCCGCTCGTCGTCTTCGGATGATCGAAGCGACCCTTGCCCAGGCGATGCAGCAGGATCGGGGGCGGCTTCTGGCCGCCCTCATCGCACGGACGGGCGACTTCCAGCGGGCCGAGGATGCCTTGCAGGACGCCGCCGCCTCTGCGCTGGTGCACTGGGGCAGGGCAGGGGTTCCCGCCAGCCCCACGGGTTGGCTTCTGCGTGCGGCGCTCCGCAAGGCCATCGACGGCTATCGCCGCGACACGACTCTCTCGCGCCACCGCGAGGCAATTGCCGTCCTGGCTGCGGAAGAGGCCGCGGAGCCCGACCCGCAGGCCATCCCCGACGACCGCCTGCGCCTCATCTTCACCTGCTGCCACCCGGCGCTAGAGGAGAAATCGCGCATCGCCCTGACCCTGCGCTCGCTCTGCGGGCTGACCACCGCCCAGGTCGCCGCCGTCTTCCTCGATGCCGAGCCGACGATGGGCCAGCGCCTGAGCCGTGCCAAGGCCAAGATCGCCGCCGCCCGCATCCCCTTTGCCGTGCCGGAACCCGAAGTCCTGCCAGAGCGGCTGAATTCGGTCCTGACGGTCGTCTACCTGATCTACACCGCAGGCTATGCCCAGGGTCCGCAGACCGGCATCGACCTCTGCACCGAAGCGATCTTCCTGGCCCGCCTTCTGGTGAAACTTGCCCCCGACCAGCCCGAGGTCGAGGCCGCGCTTGCGCTTCTCCTTCTGACCCAGGCCCGCGCTGCGGCGCGGATAGGTCGTGACGGTCTGACCCTGTCGCCCGTCGATCAGGACCGCAGCCTCTGGGATCTCTCCCAGCGCGACGAAGGACTGGCGCTCCTTGACCGCGCCATTGCCCGGCGCGCCCCGGGTCCGTTCCAGCTGAAGGCCGCCATCGCGGCGCTGCACGCCGCCGACGGCCCGCCGGACTGGCCCCAGATCGCCGCGCTTTTTGCCCGCCTGCGGGATTTCGAACCCACTCCGGTGGTCGCGCTGAACCACGCCGTGGCCCTTGCAGAGGCGGGTCACGTTCCCCTGGCCCTGGCGCAGGCACGCGCCCTGTCAGAGGCTCTGCGCGACTATCAGCCATTCCATGCGGTTCTTGCGGAACTTCTGGCCCGGATTGGGGATGTCGCTCCGGCGCGCGATGCCTATCGACGGGCGATCGCGCTTGCGACCTCTCCCGCCGACCGCGCCTTCCTGACGGCCCGTCTCCAGGCGCTGCACTGACGGCGGCCCTCCGCCACATCGGCGCGCGAGCCGGAACAACCTCGCCTATCGCCGGTTGATCGCCGCACGCCGAATTTTCGGCCTACAGTAGGAGATGACACCATGTTCAATTCCAAGACCCTTGCGGCCTCGGTCGCCCTGGCTGCCCTGACGGCGATCCCGGCCATTGCCGTCGAACTCTCGGCTGACGCCAAGCTTGGCGCCACGCCCGAGGACATGACCACCGTGACGGTGATGGGCGACTCGGCCTTCGTCGGCAACGAGGTCCGCACCAAGGACCAGATCGTGATCGGCCAGGTGGAAAGCGTCTATGACGGCGGCGACGGCGCCCCGGTGGCCGTGGTCACCCTGAACAGCGACTTCGGCGCGAAGTCGAGCGTCAAGTCCTTCACCGTGCCGCTCGGCTCGGATGTGACCGCCGACGGCTCGCTGACCCTGGGCTGGACCGAGGCGGAGCTCATCGCCGCGATCTCGTCGAACATCGAGCCGACGAGCCCGGCGCTGGACAACTCGGATGACAGCACCAAGGACGACTCCTCGGGCGGCTGACGCCCGACACGGCCTGAACCTTGTGGCCCGGCAGGAAACTGCCGGGCTTCTTCTTGCGCCAGGCCAAAAAAAAGGCCGAGCATGACGCTCGGCCAAGTCCAACAGGGAGGTACGAAGGGACGAGAGCACGCTCATCGCCGCTTCGAGAGTTCAGATAGTGCTACCTGCTTGCGCAAACAAGTCAGGAATGCCCGACGTTTGGGCAATGCCGCTATGCAAATGCTGCATGGCAGCAATTCAGGCCGCGGCATCCTCGGACTGGCGCCGGCGGAAGGACATGATTTCCTCGGTCACGAAGTCCCGGAAGGCCGCCACGCGCTTGGAATGGCGCAGCTCCTCGGGATAGGCCAGGAACACCGGCACCTCGGCGCTTTCGACCTCGGGCAGGACCCTGACGAGGTTCGGAAAATCCTCGATCAGATAGTCCGGCAGCACCCCGATCCCCAGGTGGTTCAAGACCGCCTGCAGCACGCCGAAGTAGTTGTTCACCGTCAGCGTCGAGGGGATGTCATGCGTCATCAGCTCGGCCACCAAGAGCGCCCCCGCCGCCACCTGCGGCGTGCCCGCGTGCTGGCTGATCAGCCGGTGGCTGCTGAAATCGTCCATCGACTGCGGCGTGCCATGCGTGGCCAGGTATTCCGGCGTCGCGAACATCTGCATCTTGATCTGCATCAGCCGCTTGCGGATGAGGTCCGCCTGTGACGGCTCCTTCATCCGGATCGCCACATCCGCCTCGCGCATGGGCAGGTCCAGGACCCGCTCTTCCAGCATCAGGTCGATCTTCAAGGCCGGGTATTTCGCGTAAAGCCGGGCCAGCCGCGGGGCCAGCCACAGCGTGCCGAACCCCGTCGTCGTCGTCACCCGCAACTCGCCGAAGACCTCGTCCTCGCTGTCGCGGATCCGCGCGGCCGTCGCGTCCAGCCGCCGCACCATCTGCGTCGTCGCGTCGAACAGAAGCTCGCCCTGTTCGGTCAGGATCAACCCCCGCGCATGGCGGTGGAAGAGCGTGACGTTCAGGCTTTCCTCCAGCGCACGGATCTGCCGGCTGACCGCCGATTGTGACAGGTGCAGCACGTCGCCCGCATGGGTCAGGCTGCCCTTCTCCGCCACCGCGTGAAAGATCCTCAGCTTGTCCCAATCCATCCGCTCAACCCTTTTTTCAATTCACTGATTACGCTACCACGTCCGCGCCTAGATAGGGATAGCGCATTCCATGTAAACCCCGACCGGCAAAGGCCCGCTGCTCCTTGGCCCTTTATCCCCCTGTCGGACCGTCCTATGATCGGCGAAAAGGCACTCGCGCGCAGCAATCGCGCCAAGGCGAAAGAGGCAGGCATGGCAGTTGGCGTCTTCGATTCGGGCCTTGGCGGGCTGACTGTCCTTGATGCTTTGACAAAGCGGCTTCCGGACGTCCCCTTCGTCTACTTTGGCGACAATGCCCATGCCCCCTACGGGGTCCGCACCGCCGACGACATCTTCGCGCTGACCTGCGCCGCGACCGAACGCCTCTGGGCCGAGGGCTGCGACCTCGTCATCCTCGCCTGCAACACCGCCTCGGCCGCCGCGCTGAAGCGGATGCAGGAAACCTGGGTCCCGACCGACAAGCGCGTCCTTGGCGTCTTCGTGCCGCTGATCGAGGCGCTGACCGAACGCCAGTGGGGCGACAACTCCCCCCCGCGCGAAGTCGCCGTGAAGCACGTCGCCCTCTTCGCCACCCCTGCCACCGTCGCCTCCCGCGCCTTCCAGCGCGAACTTGCCTTCCGCGCCATTGGTGTCGATGTCGAGGCCCAGCCCTGCGGCGGGGTCGTCGATGCCATCGAACAGGGTGACGAAATCCTGGCCGAGGCCCTCGTCCGCTCCCATGTCGAGGCGCTGAAACGCCGGATGCCCACGCCCGAGGCCGCGATCCTCGGCTGCACGCATTACCCGCTGATGGAAAAGGTCTTCCAGGACGCTTTGGGGCAGGGCGTGAAGGTCTACAGCCAGGCAAACCTCGTCGCCGAATCCCTCGCCGACTACCTGCAACGCCGTCCGCAATTCGCCGGGACCGGCACGCATTCGAAGTTCCTGACCACCGGCGATCCGGCCTATGTGTCGAACAAGGCGACCCAGTTCCTGCGCCGGAAGATCACTTTCGAGGCCGCCTGATGCAGCCCCTGGCCGACTGGCGTGCCGCCCGTCTTGCCGCGCTGACCGCGCCGGACGGTTGGCTGAACCTCGTCGCGCGGATCGACCTTGCCCCCGGCCGCTTCCTTGTCGGTGCGGGGCAGGAAGTGCAACTCCCCTCCGGCCCGGACCTTCTCGGCACGCTGGAGATCACCGCCCGCGGTGCCACCTTCACCCGGCCGGGTGAGGCGCCGCAACCGTTCCTGCCCGTCCCGGATGCCTTCCCGCAGCTGCAGGTTGACCCGTTCCTCCTGGAAATCCACACCGTCGATGGCGTGCCCGCGCTCCGCGTCCGTGACCTGACGCTGGCACCGACCGTGACGCTCCGCAGCTTCCCCGATGACAACGACTGGACGGTCCGCGCCACTTGGGAGAGCTTCGCCCCGGAGGCAGCTGAAGTTGCGATGAAAGACGGCTCAAAAGCTGCTGTGACGCTGACCCATCGCGCGACCTTTCGGCATCAGGGCAGGACCGTGACCCTTACGCCCACGCACTGGAAATCCGGCAAGCCGATGTTCGTCTTCCGCGACGCCACCGCGGGCGAGACCTATCCGGCCTGCCGCTTCCTCTTCGGCGAGGACATGAGCGACACCGAAATCACCCTCGACTTCAACCGCGCGATCAGCCCGCCCTGCGCTTTCACCGATTTCGCGATCTGTCCCCTGCCGCCCCCCGGCAACATCCTGCCCTTCCGCATCGAAGCCGGCGAGCTCTCCCCGTAGGGCGGGGTTTCACCCCGCCTCCTTCGACCCGCATATAGCGTGGGCGACGCGCCAACCGCCCTTACCCCCGCATCGCGCCATAGGCAAAGCGGTAGGCGAGCGCCACCCCGCCCGCGCCGCCGACGATATTGCCCAGCGTGACCCAGAGGAGGTTCCCCAGCACCCCGGCCACAGAGGCCTCCGACCCCGCCCATAGCCCCGCCGGAAACAGGAACATGTTCGCCACCGAATGCTCCAGCCCCAGCGTCACGAAAGCCGCCACCGGCCACAACACGCCCAGAATCTTGTCCGTCGCCGTCCGCGCCGCGAAACTCAGCCAGACCGCAAGGCAGACCAGCGCATTGCACAAGGCACCCCGCACGAAGGCCTCTAGCGGCAGAAGCGAGGCCTTCGCCGTCGCCGCTTTCGCCGCGACAGCCCCCATCGGACCGTCCAGAAGCCCCGACAACCCGAAGGCCACCGCCAGCCCGACTGCGCCGATCAGGTTGCCGACATAGACAATCCCCCAGTTCCGCAGAAGCGACCCTAGCGTGATCCGCCGGTCCACCGCCGCCATCACCATCAGCGCGTTGCCGGTGAAGAGCTCCGCCCCGCCCACGACCACGAGGATCAGCCCCAGCGCAAAGACCACGCCGCCCAGCACCCTCTGCGGCCCGAAGCCCGCGTCTCCCCCCGCCATTGCCATGCACCAGAAGGCCGAGCCGAAACCGATGAAAGCCCCCGCCAGCATCGCGAGCGTCGCCATCCGGTGCAGCGGCAGGGCGGCCTTGGCGACCCCCGCCGTCTCGATCAGCGCGGCAATCTCGATGGGCTTGTAGGCATCATGATCCCCGGGCATCGCGGCCTCCCCTTTGCCCGCAGCATAGCCCTTTGCGGCCCCCGGCAAAGCGAAAAGGCACGCCTTGCGACGTGCCTTTCCAATGGTTTCCACTTCCCTAACGTCCGCGACCAAGTCCTTGATAAATCAAGGATCCCGGCGTTTGTCCACCGTGGACAGGTCAGTCCTTGGCGCGCTCGACGTAGCTGTCGTCGTCCGTGTTGATGACGATCCGCGTGCCCGGCCCGATGTGGGGCGGCACCATGACCCGCAGCCCGTTGTCGGTCGTCGCGGGCTTGTAGGAAGAGGACGCGGTCTGCCCCTTGGTGACCGGCTCGGTCTCGACGATCTCGACGGTGATCTTCTGCGGGACTTCCAGCGCGATCGGAACCCCTTCGAAGGTCTTCACGTAGCACTTCATCCCTTCCTGGAGGTAGGGCTTGTTCGCGCCCATCACGTCCTCGGTCACGACGATCTGTTCGTAGGTGGTCGGCTCCATGAAGTGGAAGCCCTCGCCGTCCTCGTAGAGGAAGTCATATTCCCGCTCGTCGACGGTGGCCTTCTCGACCATTTCCGTGGTCCGCCAGCGCTCGCTGACCTTCACCCCGTCCGAGATGCGACGCATGTCGACGCTGGTGGTGGGCGTGCCCTTGCCGGGGTGGAAGTTCGAGGCTGTCAGCACGACGTAGAGCTTGCCGTCCATCTCGACGACGTTGCCCTTGCGGAGCGAGGAGGCGATGACTTTCAAAGGTCGGGTCCTTGTTGTAACGGGGACCGGTCCTTCAGCGACCGGCATCTGCCCGCGCCCGTAACCGATCCGAACCGGAATTTCCAGATGAATCCCGCATCACCCTGGTGGAGCCCCTCCCGCCACGCCGACCGCCGCCCGATCCTCCTGACCCGCAACCGCATCCAGGCGGCGATCCGGGGGTGGCTGGCGGGGGAGGGGTTCACCGAGGTCGACCCGGCCGCGCTGGCGATCAGCCCGGGAAACGAGGCGCACCTCCACGGCTTCGCGACCGAGGCGATCGGGAACGATGGAGTGGGTCGACGGATGTACCTCCACACTTCGCCAGAGTTCGCGATGAAAAAGCTGCTGGCGGCGGGGGAGACCCGGATCCATGCCTTCTCCCACGTCTGGCGGAACCGGGAGCGGGGGGCGCTGCACAGTCCCGAGTTCACGATGCTGGAGTGGTACCGGGTGGGGGAGGGCTATGAGGTTCTCATGGGCGACGTGATGGCCTTTCTGCGGACCGCCGCGCGGGAGGCGGGGGCCCCGGTCCTGTGGTTCCGGGATCGGAGCTGCGATCCGTTTCTTGAGCCGGAGAGGGTCACGGTGGCGGAGGCTTTCGCGGTCCATGCAGGGGTGGACCTGATGGCATCGATCCGGGGGGACGGGTCGACGGATGCAGACGCACTGGGAGCCGAGCTGGACCGGATCGGGGTGCGGCGGGCGGGGGACGATACCTGGTCGGACATGCTGAGCCGGGTTCTGTCGGAGAAGGTGGAGCCGAAGCTCGGGGAGGGGCGGGTGACTGTCCTGGACCGGTATCCGTCCGCCGAGGCGGCCTTGGCGAGGAAGGTGCCGGGGGATGCCCGGGTGGCGGAGCGGTTCGAGGTCTATGCCTGCGGGGTGGAGCTCGCGAACGGGTTCGGGGAGCTGACGGACGCGGGCGAGCAGCGGCGGCGGTTCGAGGCGGAGATGGCGGAGAAGGCGCGGGTCTATGGGGAGAGCTATCCTTTGGACGAGGATTTCCTGGCGGCGCTTTCTGGGATGCCGCCGGCGGCGGGGATCGCGATGGGGTTCGACCGGGTGGTGATGCTGGCCACGGGGGCGCCGCGGATCGACGACGTGATGTGGACCCCGGTGCCGTGACTTTGTCCACGGTGGACATTTTCTGATTTTACTTTGTGATCAAGTGGATGGTCGCGGACGTTTACCGTTCGGAAAGGATGTTCTGCGGCAGCCCCCCACCCCCGGCCCCTCCCCACGGAGGGGGAGGGGAGGCGCGTGGCTTCGGCTTCGGGGCATTGCCTGGAACGTCAGGGCCTGGCTTCTGGTGATGTGCCTCCGGCGGGGATATTTGGACCAGTATGAAAACGCGGGTCCGGTGTCGGGCGCTGGAGCCTCCGGCGGGGATATTTGGGCAAAGATGAAAGGGGTTGCGCGGGAATTGTGCCGGTGACATTCGGCGGTCTTGCATTGGGGCCGCTGGGGGCGCAAAGAGGGCGCGTTTCTTCTGTGGGAGCCACGCCATGACCCATCGCATCGCCATCCTCGGGGCCTCGGGCTATACGGGGGCGGAGTTGGTCCGCCTGATAGCGACGCATCCGTCGATGCGCATCGTGGCGCTGTCGGCGGACCGCAAGGCGGGGATGGCCATGGCGGAGGTGTTTCCCTTCCTGCGGCATCTGGATCTGCCCAAGCTGCAGAAGATCGACGAGATCGATTTTGCGGGCGTCGACCTGTGCTTCTGCGCGTTGCCGCATGCGACGACGCAGGAGGTGATCGCGAAACTCCCGAAGACCCTGCGGATCGTCGATCTGTCGGCGGATTTCCGGCTGCGCGATCCGGCGGAATACGAGAAGTGGTATGGCCAGCCCCATACGGCGGTAGAGATCCAGAAGGAGGCGGTCTATGGCCTCACCGAGTTCTACCGCGACGAGATCAAGGCGGCGCGGCTGGTGGCAGGCACGGGCTGCAATGCGGCGACGGGGCAGTTTGCGCTGCGGCCCCTAATCGCGGCAGGCTGCATCGATCTGGATGACATCCTGATAGACCTCAAGGCCGGGGTCTCGGGCGCGGGGCGGTCCCTCAAGGAGAACCTCCTTCACGCGGAATTGTCCGGCGGCACCCATACCTATTCGGCGGGCGGCAAGCACCGGCACCTGGGGGAGTTCGACCAGGAGTTTTCCAAGATCGCCGGGCGGCCGGTGCGGGTCCAGTTCACGCCGCACCTTCTGCCGATGAACCGGGGGATCCTGGCGACGGTCTATGTGAAGGGCGACGCGAAGGTTGTTCACCAGACCCTTCAGAAGGCTTATGAAAACGAGCCTTTCCTGCAGGTTCTGCCGTTTGGTTCGCTGCCCTCCACCCGCGATATCGCCGGGTCGAACTTCTGTCATCTGGGGGTGATCGGCGACCGGATTGCGGGGCGCGCGGTGGTGGTTTCGGTCCTGGACAACCTGACCAAGGGAAGCTCGGGGCAGGCGATCCAGAATGCGAACCTGATGTTGGGGCTGCCCGAGACGGAAGGCCTCACGCTCGCGCCGGTGTTCCCGTAAGGGGCGGCTCGTCGTGCGTCTTCGACTTCTCCTCGCGAGCGACGAGGGCCGAAGGCAAACCGAGGAGCGGGGCTTGACGCGGGTCAAGGCGTGCCCACCTTGGGCGTGGCAGGGTGTGCCTAACGGCAGGGGATGCGTGAGATGAGCGGCAAGACGGAGTTCCGGGGTCTGAAGGGGCTGAAGAAGCAGCGGCGCATCCAGATCATCGCGCTTGCGGCGGTGGCGCTGGTGGGGGCGACGGGCCTTGTCGGCTATGCGATGCGCGACGGGATCAACTTCTTCCGCTCGCCGACCCAGGTGATGGAAGAGCCCCCTGCGGCGGGCGAGACCTTCCGGATCGGCGGGCTGGTCGTCGAAGGCTCGATCATCCGGGGCGAAGGCACCGAGGTGAGCTTTGCGGTGACCGATACCAATGCGACGGTGCCGGTGCGCTACAACGGCATCCTGCCCGACCTTTTTGCCGAAGGGCAGGGCATGGTGGCGCTTGGAAAGATGGAGGGAGACACCTTCATCGCGACCGAGGTGCTGGCCAAGCATGACGAGACCTACATGCCGCAGGAAGTGGTGGACGCGCTGAAGGAGCAGGGCGTCTACAAGGGCGAGGACGCGCCCGAAAGCTGACCGCGCGCTCTGCTGTCGGACCGTTAACGAGAGTTGGGCAGGCTGCCCCCCGTCAGGAAGGGGGTGTCCATGCCGAATGTCCGCGAGATTGCCGAGGAAATCGTCGCCCGCGAGGGCGGGTTCGTGAACGATCCGGATGATCCGGGGGGCGCGACCAATCATGGCGTGACGATCCACACGCTGCGGCGGCTGGGGATCGACGTGAACCGCGACACGCGGATCGACGTGGCTGATGTGAAGGCTCTGACGCGGAAGCAGGCCATCGAGATCTATCTGGAGCACTACTACACTCGGCCTGGGATTGCGGCGCTGCCCGAAGTGCTGCAGGCGAGCGTCTTCGACATGTATGTCAACGCGGGCGGCAACGCGGTGAAGATCCTGCAGCGGCTTCTGACCGACATGGGCTATCCTTGTGACCCGGACGGGGCCATCGGCCCGCAGACGATCCGCGCGGCGCAGATGGCTTATGAGGCGGCACCGTCGCATCTGGCCGATGCCTATGGGATCGCGCGGCGGAACTATTACTACGCCATCGCTGACAGCCGACCCGCGAGCCGCAAGTTTGCCCGGCGGCGGGATGGGGGCAAGGGCGGCTGGATCGTTCGTGCGGAGGAGTTCATTTCTCCGAAATACCACCTGACTGAGGCGCAGCACCGGGCGCGGGTGGCTGCATGGGGGTGATCGGGAAGCTGATCGGCGGGCCGGGGGCTGTGACGGCCCTGGGGGAGGCGGCGAAGGGGGTGGCGGAGGTCTTCGTGCCCTCGGCCACCAAGCGGATGGAGTATTCGGCCGAGGCGCAGATGGCGGCCCTGCGGCAGCTGGGCGAGGAGTACCAGCATCCCGCCCTGTCCTGGTTCGACCGGATGGTGAACGGGTTGAACCGGCTGCCACGCCCGTTCCTGGCCTTCGGGACCATCGGGCTTTTCGTCTATGCGATGGTGGACCCTCAGGCCTTTGCCTTCCGGATGGTTGGGCTGAACGCGGTGCCAGAGCCGCTCTGGTGGCTGCTGGGCGCCATCGTTGCCTTCTATTTTGGCGCGCGGGAGACGTATTACTTCCGCAACCGGGCGGTGGTGTCTCCGTTTGCTGCGGGGACGGCGGTGCCCGAGGAGAATGCGGCGTTGGAGGAGTGGCGGCGGGGGTGATCCCCGTGGCTCTCCTTGACCTCTGGGCGGGCCTCTGGCATGGCCTTTCGCATCAGAGGATGTGATCAAATGAACCTGTTCGCCGATATCCGTGAGCTTGTGGTGGCCGAGCTGGAAGCGCTCATGGCCCAAGGCGTGCTGCCTGCGGGGCTGGACCTTGCCGCCGTCGCGGTGGAGCCGCCGCGGGATCAAGGCCATGGCGAGATGGCGACCAATGCGGCGATGGTGCTCGCGAAGCCGGCCGGGATGGCTCCGCGCGCGATTGCGGATGCGCTGGCGGCGAAGCTGATGGAGGACCCGCGGGTGGCGGGGGCGGATGTGGCGGGGCCGGGGTTCCTGAACCTGCGGCTGGAGCCTGCGGCCTGGCAGGGGCTGCTCCGCGCGGTGCTGGAGCAGGGGACGTCCTTTGGGCGTTCCACCCTGGGGGCAGGGCGCAAGGTGAACGTGGAGTTCGTGAGCGCGAACCCGACGGGGCCGATGCACGTGGCCCATGCGCGGGGAGCCGTGGTGGGCGACGCGCTGGCTGCGCTGCTGGACTTCGCGGGCTACCAGGTGACGCGGGAATATTACATCAATGACGGGGGCGGGCAGGTCGATGTGCTGGCCCGGTCCGCCTATGAGCGCTACCGCGAGGCCAACGGGTTGTCGCCCGAGATCGCCGAGGGGCTTTACCCCGGCGACTACCTGATCCCGGTGGGCGAGGCGCTGAAGGAGATGCATGGCGAGAGCCTGCTGGACAAGCCCGAGAGCGAATGGCTGGCCGAGGTGCGCGTCTTTGCCACCGACATGATGATGACGATGATCCGGCATGACCTGGCGGCGCTGGGCGTGACGATGGACGTCTATTCCAGCGAGAAGGCGCTGTATGGCACCGGGCAGATCGAGGCGGCGCTGGAGCGGCTGAAGGGCCTGGGGCTGATCTACCAGGGTGTCCTGGAGCCGCCGAAAGGGAAGGCGCCCGAGGATTGGGAGCCGCGGGAGCAGACGTTGTTCCGCTCGACCTCCTTCGGCGACGATCAGGACCGGCCGGTGCAGAAGTCGGATGGCTCGTGGACCTATTTCGCGCCGGACATCGCGTACCATTACAACAAGGTGCAGCGCGGGTTTGACGAGCTGATCAACATCTTCGGGGCGGATCACTCCGGTTACGTCAAGCGGCTCAAGGCCGTCGTCTCGGCGCTGTCGGAGAACAAGGTCACGCTCGACATCAAGCTGATCCAGCTGGTCAAGCTTCTGAAGGGCGGGCAGATCGTCAAGATGTCGAAGCGCGCAGGGACCTTCGTCACGCTGCGCGACCTGATCGAGGAGGTGGGCCCCGATGTCGTTCGCTTCGTGATGCTCACGCGGAAGAACGACGTGGCGCTGGACTTCGACTTCGACAAGGTGACCGAACAGTCGAAGGACAACCCGGTCTTCTACGTGCAGTACGCCAATGCGCGCGTGAACTCGATCCTGCGGAAAGCGCGGGACGCGGGCCTCGATGTGAGCGATGCCTCGCTTTCCCGGGCGCACCTCGCGCACCTGGGCCATGAGGCGGAACTGGAGGTCATCCGCAAGCTCGGCGAATGGCCGCGGCTGGTGGAAATCGCTGCCAAGGGGCACGAGCCGCACCGGGTGGCCTTCTACCTGTATGAGCTTGCCTCGGACTTCCATGGGCTGTGGAACAAGGGCAACGACGACGACAGCTTGCGGTTCATCCAGGGGGATACCGCAATTTCTGCGGCGAAAATCGCCCTTGCCCGGGCCGTGGGCGTTGTCATTTGCGCAGGCCTTGGTATCCTTGGCGTGACCCCGGTCGAGGAAATGCGCTGACGACAGGCGCCCCGGCCGGTGGACGAGCGTGATGCGAGGGGCGGATCAACCTCCCCGCAGGCAGGGGCAGCAGATGGCGGACGCGGATTATGACTTCGGCGGCGGCTACTCCTCGCGAGAGGAGAGGCCGCGGCAGGGCGTGCGGGAAATCGCCGCCGCGCAGAAGGTGCAGCGGACCATCAACATCGCCGGGGCCGTGACCTCCTTGGGGCTGGTCGTGGGGCTGGGCGTCTGGGGCTACCAGCTGGCGGTCCGTGACGTGCGCGGCGTTCCGGTGATCCAGGCGATGGACGGCCCGATGCGGATCGCGCCTGCCGATCCGGGCGGCGAGATCGCCGATCACCAGGGCCTGGCGGTGAATGCGGTGGCCGCGGTCGGGACCGCAGCGCCGCCGCCCGAGAAACTGGTGCTGGCCCCGCGCCCGGTCGAGCTGGAGCCCGAGGATACCGCCGGCCTTGGCAGTGCCGCGCTTCCGGATCTGGAGACGGCCTCGGCCCCGGTTGCGGCGCTGACGGCGGATGCCGACATTGCCCTTGCGGCTGCCCCGCCGGTGGAAAGCGCCGATCCGACCGAAGTGGCGGTCGAGGCAGCCCTGGCCGAGGCGCTGGGCGAGATCCCCCTGGATGACGCGGTGGCCGTGGAAGAGCCTATGGTCGAGGCCTTGGCCGAGCCTGCACCCGAGGGGGCGATCACCGTCTCGATCCGCCCGAAGGCCCGTCCGGGTTCGCAGGCCGAGGCGGCGCCGGTCCCGCAGGAAGCCGTGGCGCTTCCGGCACCGAACGAGGTCGATCCGGCGACGCTTACCCCCGGCACGCGGCTGGTGCAGTTCGGCACCTTCGACACGGCCGAGGAGGCGCGGGCGGAATGGACCCGCCTGCAGGGCCGCTTCGGCGAGCTGATGGCCGAGAAGGCGATGGTGGTGCAGCCGGCGGAGAGCGGCGGGCGCACCTTCTATCGCCTGCGGGCGCATGGGTTCGAAGGCGAAGACGACGCGCGCCGGTTCTGTTCTGCCTTCGTGACCGAGGACGCGGTCTGCATCCCGGTGCCGCACAAATGACCGTGGGCCGCGGTGCCGCGATCTTCGGCTGCGCCGGTCCCAGACTGCTGCCCGAGGAACGCGCCTTCTATCGCGACGCCGATCCGTTCGGCTTCATCCTTTTTGCACGCAACGTGGAGGACCCCGCGCAGCTGCGTCGCCTGACGTCCGACCTGCGGGATGCGGTGGGGCGCGATGCGCCCATCCTGGTGGACCAGGAAGGGGGCCGGGTGCAGCGTCTTCGCGCGCCGCACTGGCGGGAATGGACGCCGCCGCTCGACACGGTGGACGGGGCGGGGTCGGTCGAGGCGGCCGAGCGGATCATGCGGCTTCGGGCCAGCGTGATCGCGGCGGAACTGGCCGATGTCGGGATCGATGCCGACTGCATCCCGACCCTGGACGTGGTGCGCCCCGAGACGCATCCCTTCCTGATGAACCGCTGCTATGGACGCGATCCTGAGACCGTAGCGCGGATCGGGCGGGCAGTGGCCGAGGGGCTGATGGCGGGTGGCGTGCTGCCGGTGATGAAGCACATGCCGGGGCACGGGCTGTCCCATGTCGACACCCACCACGACCTGCCGACGGTGGATGTGTCGCACGACGAGCTGACGGCGGTGGATTTCGCACCGTTCCGGGCGCTGAACGACCTGCCGATGGCGATGACCGCGCATCTGGTCTTTGCCGCGCTGGATCGCGATCGGCCTGCCACGCAATCCCCCACCATGATCCGGGTGATCCGCGAGGAGATCCGGTTCAAGGGCCTTCTGATGTCGGACGACCTGAACATGCAGGCCCTGTCGGGGACCCTGGCCGAGCGCACGGCACGGACCATCGCGGCGGGGGTGGACATCGCGCTGCACTGCAAGGGCGACATGGACGAGATGGTCGCGGTCGCCGGGGCGGCGGGCGTCATGGGACCCGAGGCCTTAGCGCGAGCCGAGGCGGCGGTCGCGGCGCGGCGGCCGGCGACGGTGGACCTGAAGGCGGCGCTGGCCGAACTGGCGCATGGCTGAGGAAGCCTGGGACCAGCCCGAACGCGTCTCGCCCGAGGAACGGCTGGCCGCCGAGGCGCTGATCGTCGATGTGGACGGGTTCGAGGGGCCGCTGGACCTGCTGCTGACTCTGTCACGCACCCAGAAGGTGGACCTGCGGAAGATTTCCGTGTTGCAGCTGGCCGAGCAGTACCTGGGCTTCGTCGAAAAGGCGCGCAGCCTGCGGATCGAGCTGGCGGCGGACTACCTGGTGATGGCGGCCTGGCTGGCGTTCCTGAAGTCGCGGCTCTTGTTGCCTCCGGAACCCGGGGATGAGGGGCCGTCGGCCGAGGATCTCGCGGCGCATCTGGCCTTCCAGCTGGAGCGGTTGCAGGCCATGCGGGACGCGGCCGCGCGGCTGATGGGGCGCGACCAGCTGGGGCGCGACTTCTTTGCCCGCGGCATCCCCGAGGACCTGACGCACCACCGGAAGGTCACCTATACCGCGACGCTTCTGGACCTGATGCGGGCCTATGCGCAGATCCGCACCAAGGACGAGTTCCGGCCTTTCGTGCTGGACCGCGAGCATGTCTACACGATGGAACAGGCGCTGGACCGGATGCGGGGGCTGATCGGCTATGTGGGCGACTGGGCCACGCTGGTGAGCTTCCTGCCCGAGGGCTGGGACGTGACCCCGATGGCGCGGCGGTCCTCGCTGGCCGCGCATTTCGCTGCGGTGCTGGAGATGGCGAAGCGGGGCCAGGTGGTGCTGCGGCAGGGGGAGACCTTCGCCCCGATCGAGCTGCGGCGGAAGGACGGGTAGATGGTCGAGGACAGTGAAGAAAGCCTCTTCGACGCCCCCCCGATGGGCGAGCAGGAGCGGATGGTCGAGGCGATCCTCTTTGCCAGCGCCGAGCCGGTGACGGTGGCGGAACTGCAGGCGCGGATGCCGCATGGCGCGGACCCGGCCGAGGCTCTGGTGCATCTGCGCAAGCGGTATGAGGGGCGGGGGGTGAACCTCGTCCGCGTGGGCGATGCCTATGCGATGCGGACGGCGGCGGACCTTGGGTTCCTGATGCGGCGCGAGACGGTGGAGGTGCGGAAGCTGTCCCGCGCGGCGATCGAGACGCTGGCGATCGTGGCCTACCACCAGCCAGTTACGCGGGCCGAGATCGAGGAGATCCGGGGAGTGGCGGTCAGCCGGGGGACCATCGACCAGTTGATGGAGCTGGAGTGGATCCGGCTTGGGCGGCGCAGGATGACTCCGGGCCGGCCGGTGACCTTCGTGGTGACGGAGCAGTTCCTGGACCACTTCGGCCTGGAATCGGCGCGCGACCTGCCGGGGCTGAAGGAGCTGCGGGCGGCGGGGCTTCTGGACAGCCGGCCGGTGCCGGGGCAGGGGGCGGCCTCTGACGACGAGGATGAGGCGACGGCGGGGCAGAGCGAGCTTTTCGAGGACTGACGGCTCTGGTTTTTCCGGGCGGCGGTCCCATATCCCGCGGGCGGCGAAGCGGAGGCGCGGATGGATCTGAACGGGCTGGTCAGGTTGCTGACACGGAAGTTCCTGGGCACGGCGATCAATGCCGGGATCGACTATGCCGCGCGCCGGGGCAAGCCTAAGGCCGAGATGACGCCCGAAGAGCGCAAGCAGGCAAAGACGGGCCGCGAGATGGCGCGGCGCGCGAAGGAGATCTCGCGGGTCACCCGCCGGTTCTTGCGCTAAGGCCGCAGGATCGGGACAGCCCCAGAGAAGCCAGTGTGCCGGAAAGGGGTTCCGGCACCGCAAGGCCGGAGTGCAGGAAGAGGCCCGTCGCCAGCCGGTCGTCAAGCCGCGTCATCCAGGTGACCGACACGAAGGGCGCGGGCGGGCTGCGCGAGGCAGAGGGATCGACCGACCCAAGCTCGCCCGCGACGAAGGCCTGCAGGCTGGCCGATACGGCATCAACCTCGGCCCGGGAGGCCCGCCAGCGCATGAGGCCGGGGCCGGGCATTCCCACCCCCTTGACGCGGACCATGCTGATCCAGCCATCGTCCAGCGCAAAGCTGCAGGACATCACATGGTCGGGCGAGCTGTCCGGCCAGACTTCCACCGTGACGCGGTTGGCAAGGGCAGGGTGGACCGCGGGATAGGCGGCAAGGCAGATTGCCAGCAGTCCGACAGATGGGCCCCGCATCGCGCCCTCCACGGGTTACCGGGTCAGGATAGCACGGATCAGGCGTCAGGTCGTGCGGAACTGCTTGGCGAGTTTCAGGCCCTGGCCCTGGTAGTTTGACGCGATCCCGGCGCCATAGAGCGTCTCGGGCCGTTCGGACATGCGTTCGTAGACAAGGCGGCCCACGACCTGCCCATGCTCGAGCACAAAGGGCGCTTCATGGCAGCGGACTTCCAGAACCCCGCGCGAGCCCGCGCCACCTGCGGCGGCATGGCCGAAACCGGGGTCGAAGAAGCCCGCGTAATGGACGCGGAACTCGCCGACCATTGCCAGGTAAGGTGCCATCTCGGCAGCATAGTCGGGCGGGATCGTCACGGCCTCGCGGCTGACGAGGATATAGAATGCTCCGGGGTCGAGGATGATCTGGCCGTCGTCCGAATGGAGCTCTTCCCAGAAATCGCGCGCCGGGTAGTGGCCGATCCGGTCCAGGTCGACGACGCCGGTGTGCGGCTTGGCACGATAGCCGACCAGAGTCCCAGCTCTGGGACGGAGGTCGACCGAGAAGCCGAGGCCTTCCGAGATCACGGCTTCACCCGAGACCAACGGCTCTTGCGCGTGCAGCGCGGCGAGGTCGGTATCGGACAGCACGGCCTGGCCCTGACGGAAGCGGATCTGGTTCAGCCGCTGGCCTTCGCGCACCAGGACCGAGAAGCTGCGCGGGCAGACCTCGGCGTAAAGCGGGCCGGTATATCCGTCGGGGATGCGGTCGAATTCGGTCCCGCCGTCGGTGATGGTGCGGGTGAGAAGGTCCAGGCGGCCGGAGGAGCTTTTGGCATTCGCCACGGCGGTGACGCCCGGGGGCAGGGACAGGCGCTCGGCCAGGGGAATCACGTAGACGCAGTTCTTTTCCAGCACCGCGCCGCTGTCGAGACGGACCTCGTGCATCGTGAACTCGGCCAGGCGGTCCCGCACCGTGCGACCGTGACCGGCCAGGAACGAGGCGCGGACGCGGTAGGCGACGGGTCCGAGGCGCAGGTCGAGGCTGGCGGGCTGGATCTGGTCGGTACGGATGTCCGGAGTGGCGGACAGGGCGCCCGAGGCGATCAACTGGCGCAAGCCTTGGGCGGGCAGAACTCCGGCAGTCATCAAGGCCCCCCTGGCGCTGGATATGAAACCGCCCGCGCTGCCGGTTGGCAGGCGGGCGGGTTTTCGATGGTCGGGCCGGAGAGATTCGAACTCTCGACCTCCCGCCCCCCAGACGGACGCGCTAACCAGGCTGCGCTACGGCCCGACACGGGGGGATACATACCGGTATTCCGGGCCGGTGCAAGCGGGAAAGCGCATCCGGGGCTCAGCCGACGCCACCATCGGCCCGCGCGGCAACCTGGGCACGAAGCGAGGCGAGGCGGCGGACCAGCGTCGCAAGCTCGGCCCGGTGGGCGCCGAGGCTTCCGGCGGGCAAGCCCCTGATCAGGCTGGCAAAGGTCGCATCGTCGCGGAGCGAAGGCCTCCGGGGCGTCACAGGTGCCGGTTTCGGCGGCGTCTCGGCCCGGGCAAGGCTGGGCGGCGTGTCGAACAGCGGCAGCTGGCTGGGAGTGACGGGTGCGCGGTCCGGGCGGCGGGACGCGGGGGCCGGGGGCGCGGGAGGCTCGAACTCGGCCTCATCCTCGACGGCGATGAAGCCGGCTTCGGGAACTTCGTCCGGCAGGGCTGCGAGATCGTCGGGCTGGGCCCCATCGGTCGCAAGAACCGCGCTGAGACTGACCGAATCGTCCGAAAGGCCCGCGACGTGCCGCACGCCCTGGTCGCGCAGGATCTTCTGCACGCCGCGGATCGTCAGCCCCTCGTCATGCAGAAGCCGCTTGATCCCGGTCAGAAGCGCCACGTCCGAGGGCCGGTAGTACCGGCGCCCGCCGGCGCGTTTCACCGGCTTGATCTGCGGGAATCGGCTTTCCCAGAAGCGCAGCACATGGGCTGGCGTGTCCAGGCTTTCGGCGACTTCGCTGATCGTGCGGAAGGCGTCGGGCGACTTGTCCATCCGCCTTGTCCTTCCTTAACGCTTCTTCCCGGCCGCCACGCGGTCCTTCATGAGGTGCGAGGGGCGGAACGTCAGGACGCGGCGCGGAGAAATCGGCACTTCCTCGCCAGTCTTGGGGTTGCGACCGACGCGTGCGGTCTTGGAGCGCACCGAGAAGGTGCCGAAGGACGAGATCTTGACCGTTTCGCCCGAGGCAAGGGCGTCGGACATGTGTTGCAGGACCGCTTCGACGAGATTGGCAGATTCGTTGCGGCTGAGCCCCACCTCGCGGAACACCGCTTCGGAAAGGTCCATCCGGGTCAAGGTCTTCTCGCTCATCTCGTCCCCCACGAGTTGTTGTCGGGGGAGATTGGGCCGGATGGATTTACGAGTCAATATCAAGCACTTGGGAAGCGTGCTTAAAGGCGCTTACCAGCGCAGGACGACCGAGCCCCAGGCGAGCCCGCCGCCGATGGCCTCGGTCACCACAAGGTCGCCCGGCTTGATCTGGCCGCGCGCCTTGCCGACGGAAAGCGCGAGCGGGATCGAGGCGGCCGAGGTGTTGCCGTGGTCCTGGACGGTGACGACCACGCGGTCCATCGGGACCTGCATCCGTTTCGCGGTGCCCTCGATGATGCGGATGTTGGCCTGATGGGGGACGATCCAGTCGACGTCCTCGCCGGAAAGCCCGGCTTTGTCCAGCGCGCGGTGGGCGGTTTCGGCAAGCTTTTCAATGGCATGGCGGAAGACTTCCTTGCCTTCCATCACCAGGTGTCCCGTGGTCCCCGTCGAGGTGCCGCCGTCGACGTAGAGGATGTCCTTGTAGCGGCCGTCCGAGTTGAGGTCGGTCGCCAGGATGCCACGGTCTTCGGTTGTGCCCGCGCCTTCGGCCGCTTCCAGGACCACCGCCCCGGCGCCGTCGCCGAAGAGGACGCAGGTCCCGCGGTCCTTCCAGTTCATCAGGCGGCTGAAGGTCTCGGCCCCGATGACGAGGACCCGGCTGGCCTGGCCCGTCAGGATCATCGCGTTGGCGTTGGACAGCGCGAAGACGAATCCGGCGCAGACGGCCTGGACGTCGAAGGCAAAGCCGCGGGTCATGCCAAGTGCGCTTTGCACCATCGTGGCGACCGAGGGGAAGGTGAGGTCGGGAGTGGAAGTGGCGACGATGATCGCGTCGATCTGGTCGGCCTCAAGCCCCGCGTCTTGCAGCGCGGCTTGCGCGGCGCGCGTGGCAAGATCGCTGGTCATCTGGCCTTCGGCTGCGAAGTGACGCCGCTCGATCCCCGAGCGGGAGCGGATCCATTCGTCCGAAGTGTCAACGATGGCTTCGAACTCGGCATTGGGGACGACACGGTCAGGCAGGTAATGCCCGACGCCCCTGACTACGGCGCGTATCGTCATTCGGTCGGATTGCTCCCAGTCCCGGCCTGTGCGGCCCCCACTTGTGCGGCATCCTGCCCCGCGGCTTCCGCGGATGCAACCCGCGCTGCAAGGCGTTCGAGGAACCCCGCCTGCGCAAGCTGATAGGCAAGGCCGATGGCCGCGGCGACTCCGGTGGCATCGGCCGAGCCGTGCGATTTGACCACGGTGCCGTTGAGGCCCAGGAATACCCCGCCGTTCACCCGGCGCGGGTCGATCCGGGTCTGCAGCCGCTTGAGCGCCCCCCGCGCCAGAAGCGCGCCAAGCTTGGCCAGCAGCGTCGAGGTCAGCGTCTGTTTCAGAAGGTCGCCCACCAGCCGCGCCGTGCCCTCGATCGCCTTGAGCGCCACGTTGCCGGTGAAGCCGTCGGTCACGATTACGTCGACGCGGTCGGACAGGATGTCGGTGCCCTCGACGAAGCCCACATAGTCGAAGCTTCCCGCCTCGGCGCTGCGGGCAAGAAGGGCGTGCGCGTCATGAAGCTCGGGGCGGCCCTTGTGCTCTTCGGTGCCGACGTTCAGGAGGCCGACACGAGGGCGGGGGATCGACAGGCCGTTGCGGGCATAGGAGGCGCCCATGAAGGCGTATTGCAGAAGGTCGGCCGGATCGGCCTTCACGTCGGCGCCCATGTCGAGCATGACATTCATTTTGCCGGGGGTGGGCGTCGGGAAGAGGCTGGCGATGGCGGGGCGGTTCAGGCCGGGAAGCTTCCTAAGCCGCAGCATCGACACCGCCATCAGCGCGCCCGTGTTTCCGCAGGAGACCGCCGCGGCCGCCTCACCGTCGCGGACGGCGTCGATGGCCGAGAACATCGAGGTGCCCTGTCCGTGCCGCATGACCTGGGCGGGCTTGTCCTCCATCTTCACCACGCGCTCGGCATGGCGGACGGTAACGCGGGAGGAGAGGTCGGGATGCCGGGTGACCAGCGGGCGCAGGATGGCCTCGTCGCCGTGCAGGATCGCGTCCATGCGCGGATGCTGGGCCAGCGAGTCGAAAAGGCCGGCAACGACAGCTGCCGGCCCGCGGTCGCCACCCATGGCGTCAACCGAAATGACTACGCGCTCAGTGGCCGGGGCAGACGCAGACCTTAGGTCGGGTGCCATCGGGAACAGGCGCTTGGGAAGCGGCTTACGCCGCGTCCTCGTCAACGTCCACTTCGCGGGCCATCGAGACGACTTCACGCGAATCGTAGTGGCCGCAGGCGCTGCACACGTGGTGCGGACGCTTCAGCTCGCCACAGTTCGGGCATTCGTTCGGGTTCGCGGCAACGAGAGCGTCATGCGCGCGACGCATGTTGCGGCGGGATTTGGTGGTGCGGTTCTGCGGGACAGCCATGTCTCAACCTTCGGGCAGTGGGGACATGCCCCGGATTTCCTTTGCGTTACAGCGTCTTCCGGCAAGATTCGGCAATACCGGACGGATGCTGCTTCACAGCTTGAATGAGGCGCGGAACATACTCGGATTCCCGGGGCGCGCAAGCCCCTTTTCGCGGCCGCAGCGGGGGTTTCCGCCCAGGGTCACGTCTGCCCCTCCGACCCCGGTTTTGCCTTGGCTTTCAGCTGTTCGGCAAGCCCCTGCAGGGCCGAGAACGGCTTGACGTCGGCATCCGACAAAGGCGCCACGCCCTCCCCCGCGTGCAGGGTCTGCGAGAACTCGGCCCCCGGCGCGCGGGGATAGAGCGGCAGTGCCAGAGCGAGCGCTTCCGCCGCGATTTCGGCCAGGTCGATCACCTCGGGCATCGGCTCGACCGTGTCGTCCTCGGGCATCTCGACCTCGTCGCCCTCGGGCATCTCGTAGCCTGCGACGTAGCGGCGGCGGACGGGCTCGTCCACCGTGGCGGGGACGGGCACAAGCGTCACGCTGCAGGGCTGGTCGGCGCGGGCGGTCAGCCGCGCTTCCAGCACCAGCTCGTCCCGCCCGGCGGGCCGGATCTCGCCCGTCAGTTCCAGCCCCTTCAGCGCCAGAAGGTCGAGGTCGTCGGCAATGGCACGTCGTTCCGCCTCGTCCGGGGCATAGGTGAAGCGGGTCGGCTTGCGCGGGCTGAGACCGCCGGTGCGAAAACGGGTAGGACGGGCCGGGGCGGGATCGGTCATGGCGGAGTCTCCGGTCGCCGACCCACGAAGAGGTGCGGCGTTCCATTCTTGAACAAGGGGCTCATAGTCTGTTATCCCGAACGCCAAGGGTTTTGAAGAACCCGCAACGGCAGATAGCGTTCCAGCGGGGCATGAGGGCAGGCATGGCAGATTTCCGGTTCGCGCGGTCGGTCCTGGCGGCCGTCGGGACCTCGCGCAAGGGGTGCCTGATGCTGGCGCTGGTGGCCACGGTCGCGGCCTGCGCGCCCGTCTACCGCAATCACGGTTACGTGCCCACCGAGCAGGATCTGGCGCTGATCGAGGTCGGCACCGACACGCGCGAAACGGTGGGCGAGAAGATCGGGCGTCCGACGACCTCGGGCCTTCTGAACGACGTGGGCTGGTTCTACGTCCAGAGCCGCTACAAGCATTTCGGCCCGCGCGCCCCGCAGGAGATCGAGCGGCAGGTCCTGGCCGTAACCTTCAACGAGGCGGGCACTGTCGAGAACATCGCGCGCTACGGTCTGGAGGACGGCAAGGTCGTCCAGATTTCGCGCCGGGTGACCGAGCCGAACGTGAAGGGCCTGAGCTTCATCCAGCAGATCCTCGGGAGCTTCGGCCGGTTGCAGGCGGGCGACCTTCTGTCCGATTGATCAGTCCTCGGGCTCGAAAGTCAGGGCGACGCCGTTGATGCAGTAGCGCAGGCCGGTCGGCGCGGGACCGTCGGGAAAGACGTGGCCGAGATGCGCGTCACAACGGTTGCAGTGCACTTCGGTCCGGCGCATGAACCAGCTTCGATCGTCCTGCTCGCCCACCATCTCGGGGTCGAGGGGGGCATAGAAGCTGGGCCAGCCGGTGCCAGAGTCGAACTTTGTCTTCTGGTCGAAGAGAGCCGCGCCGCAGCAGATGCAGCGGAAGGTGCCGGGGTCTTTCGGGAAGTTGTCGTGGGTGAAGGCGCGTTCGGTGCCGTGCTTGCGGGTCACCTTGTAGGCGAGGTCCGAAAGCTGGGCCTGCCATTCGGCATCGGTCTTGACGATCTTGTCCATCGGGGTCTCCTTTGATCCTGTAATCTAGGGGCTGCGGCCGCGGGGGGAAAGGGCGTGGAGCCACTTCGGAAGGGCAGGCTGGTGGCGCGGCTCGCTGAGGGACGGGACGACATGGGGCGGGTGATGGCGCTGCGGGCGGCCTGCTTTCCGCGCAGGTGCGGCGTCGAGGAGGACGCGCAGGATACGCTGTCGGCGCATGTGATGGTCGAGGGGCCGGAGGGGCTTCTGGCCTATTTCCGCGTCATGCTCTTCGGCTGGGGGGCGGGGCTGGAACAGGGCTATGCGGCGCGGTTCTACGATGTGGGGCCATTGACCGGCTATGCCCGGCCCATCGCCGAGATGGGGCGGTTCTGCGTGGCACCGGGGGGCGTGCATCCGGACGTGCTGCGCCTGGCCTGGGGGGCGATGACGCGGCTGGTGGACGAGGGGCAGGCGGGGCTGCTGGTGGGCTGTTCCTCGTTCCGGGGGGCGGACTGGACGCGGCACCGGGCGGGGCTGGCGCTCCTTTCGTCCGAGTTCGTGGGGCCTGTCGAGCATCTTCCGGGTCGGAAGGCGGAGGAAGTGGTCGGGCTTGACCTGGCGGGGCCGGTGGAGGACCGGAGGGCGGCTCTGGCGGGGCTGCCGCCGCTATTGCGCACCTATCTGGGGATGGGGGGCTGGGTCAGCGATCACGCGGTGGTGGACCGGGAGCTGGACACGCTCCATGTCTTCACATGCGTCGAGGTGGACCGGGTGCCTGCGGCCCGGGCGGCGAGCTTGCGGGCGGTGGCGGGGTAGTTGTCCACGGTGGACAGAGGTTGGGCTTGAGGGATTTCAACGGGTTGGGCGTGAGCGTTCAGAGAGTGTTCACCAATGGCTGCCCCGACCGGAACCGCCCTGTCCCGTGCTTTGCGACCACGAAGGCTGCCGGATCACCCTCCGCCGTGGACCGCCTTGATCGCATCTCCGATGGCATAGGCTTCGGCTTCGACGGCCTGGTGGTCGCGGACATACCTTTGGGCAAAGCCCATCAGGCCCCAGCGCTGGAACTGCTCGACATGCTTCACCTCGTGCCCCCAGAGGGCGACGTTGTTTTCGGCGTCCCAGGCATTGCGGAAAATGATCGTGTCGATGGCAGCGACGGCGGTGGCGTCGCCATAGCGCATGGCGAGGGACTGGATCGAGCCGTCCTCGGTCACTCCCACTCGGTATTCGATGCTGTCGAGGAGGTCGGCCGGATACCAGGCGAGGAGCGCCTCGCGGATATGGGGCGGCATGGCGTCGGTGCCCTGCGCCCAGGCGGCATCGCGCGAGGCGACGAGGGCATTGGCGAGGGCTGTTGCGGCGATTTCGTAGCCGGTTTCAAGGGCAGCCGCGGGGTCGAGGAGGCCCTGCGCCCGTGGGGCGTTGGCGGGCAGGGCCGAGAGGCAGAGGGCGAGGAGACAGGCGGCGCGCATGTGGGGAGGGTGCCGATCCGGGGTCGGGGCCGCAAGGAGGAGCGCGCGGCGGTGACGCAAAGGTGAGCGGGGCGACTGTCTGAAGGAGCGCGTTCCGCGCAAGGCTTTTGTCTCGCGGTCTTGCGTGAAGGACGCAAGACCGCTCGGGAGTGCCTTCGGCGAGGATATTTGGGCCAGTATGAAAGGCTCAGGTGCGGTAGGTGAGGCAGATCGCGGTGTCGCCGATATGGTCGCTGGCGGCAAGCCGCATGGGCGGGCGGGGGCCGAGGAAGAGGGGGCGGCCGTGGCCGAGGGCGAGGGGGTGGTACACGAGCCGGTATTCATCCATGAGGCCCCAGTCCGACAGGCTTTGCACGAGCCGGGTGCCGGAGACGTCGACCTCGCCGTCGAGGCGGGCCTTGAGCGCGCGGATCTGGGCCTCGATGTCCTGCGAGATGAGGGTCGCGTTGGGGCCGAGGTCGGTCAGGGTCGTCGAGACGACCCATTTCTTCTGGGCGCGCCAGGCCTCGGCGAATTCGCGTTCGGCATCGCCCCAGTCCGGTTGGTCGTCCTGCCAATAGGTCATCAGCTGATAGATCTTGCGGCCGTAGAGCGTGTTGGGGGTCCGCTTCACGGCGCGGATCCAGAAGCGGAAGACATCGGCGTCGGGGACCATGCGGTCGTGGTCGACGTAGCCGTCGAGCGAAACGTTCATGCTGCAGACGAATCGGGCCATGTCGGTCCCCTTGTCGGCAGAGTTTTCAGAATGAGCGCGTTCCGCGCGAGGCTTTTGTCTCGCGGTTTCGCGCGAAGGGCGCAAAACCGCTCGGGAGCCTCCGGCGGGGATATCTGGAGACAGAAAATGGGGGAGGGTGGACTGCCCGGATGGAGGGCAGTCCCTTTGGCTTAGGCCCGGCCGCGACGGCCGCCGCGACGGCCACCGGCGGCCTGGGAGGCGGCGGCGGAGGCTTCTGCGAAGGTCATGCCGCCTTCGACGGCTTCCAGCACCTTGGCGAAGCGGATCCATTCGCCGCCGTTCGCGTCGTGGTTCATCAGGAAGTTGGCGGCGCGGATCGCCTCCATCTCCTGCTGGCGGACCGGGTTCATGATGGCGCTGGTCATGCCCGCGCCGATGGCCATGGGCAGGAAGGCGCCATTGATGCCGTGGCGGTGGGGCAGGCCGAAGGAGATGTTCGAGGCGCCGCAGGTGGTGTTGACGCCCAGCTCCTCGCGCAGGCGACGGACGAGGGTGAAGACCTGCTGGCCGGCCGAGGCCATCGCGCCCACGGGCATCACCAGCGGGTCGACGACGATGTCATGCGCGGGGATGCCGTGGTCGGCGGCGCGCTGGACGATCTTTTTGGCCACGGCAAAGCGGACGTCCGGGTCGGGCGAGATGCCGGTGTCGTCGTTCGAGATGGCGACGACGGGGACGTTGTATTTCTTGACCAAGGGCAGGACGAGTTCGAGGCGTTCCTCTTCCCCGGTGACCGAGTTCAGGAGCGGGCGGCCTTCGCAGGCCTGGAGGCCCGCCTCAAGCGCGCCGGGGACCGAGCTGTCGATGCAGAGCGGCACGTCGACGGTCTGCTGCACGATCTCGATCAGCGCCTTCATCAGCGGCGGCTCGACGAAGTTGTTGTCGGCGTAGCGGGGGTCTTCGGCCATCTTGTTGGTGAAGACCGCGCCCGAGTTGATGTCGAGGACGGTGGCGCCGCAGGCGACCTGTTCGAGGGCGTCCTTGATGACGGTCTCGAAGTTGCCGGCTTCCAGTTCGGCGGCAAGCTTCTTGCGGCCCGTGGGGTTGATGCGCTCGCCGATCACACAGAAGGGTTCATCGAAACCGATGATGACGGTTTTCGTTTTGGATTCAACGACAGTACGGGTCATTCTTGAGCCTTTGGATTAAGCGGTGGCGGAGGCGGGAACGCCCGAGGCGCCGCCGTGTTCGGTGACCCAGGTGGCATTGGTCTTGATGCCGCCCAGGGGGAAGAAGTGGACCTGCTCGATGCCGAAATCGGGGTTCGCGGCCTTGTGGGCGGCCAGCGCCTCCAGGACTTCGGTCGGTTCATAGGGCAGGAGGAGCTTGGTCACGTCCATCGCGCGTTTCTGCAGGACGCGCAGCGAGGGGCCGACACCGCAGGCGATGGCGAACTTGATCAGGGTCTGGAGTTTCGCAGGACCGGCGATGCCGATGTGGACGGGGAGCTTGATGCCCTCGGCCTGCAGGCGGTTGACCCAGTCGATGACGGGCTGGGCCTCGAAGCAGAACTGGGTGGTCATGGCCATCTTCGCGTCGGTGCGTTCCGCGAAGGCGGATTTCCAGCGGGCGGCTTCCATGACCATGCGGTCGGAACCGTCGGGGTCGATGTCCTTGTTGCCCTCGGGGTGGCCGGCGACGTGGAGCCGCTCAAAGCCGGTAAAGGCCCCGGATTCAAGGAGTTCCATCGAGGAGCTGAAGTCGCCCACCTGCGCGGCGGGGTTGCCGGCGAGGATCAGGCCCTGCTTGACGCCCACGTCCTTGTAGCGCGCGACCCAGTCGAAGAGCGTGGCCTTGTCCTTGATGATGCGGGCCGGGAAGTGCGGCATCACGTCGAAGCCTTCGTCGACGATCCGCTTGGCAGTGGCGGTCATCTCCTCGATCGGGCTTTCGATGTTGGCGATGTAGACGCGCGTGCCGGTGGGCAGGATGTCGCGGAAGCTTTCCACCTTTTCGGCGGTGCGGGGCATGACCTCGATCGAGTAGCCCTTGAGGAAGGTCTCAAGCCCGCCGGTCGCGGGGGCGGCTTCTTCCTTGCGGCGGAAATTGAACAGGGCCATGACGGTCTCCTTGAGGGTGGAAGGCTTGGGCGGGGTCATGCGGGCTTCAGGCCTTGGCCCAGCCTTCGGCGTCGATCAGGGTCTTGATGCGGGCGGTGTCGAATTCGGTTTCGAGCTTCGCGGCATAGTCGGCGGCGATGGTGTCGGGTTCGCCCTCCACGTCAGCGACGACGACCTTGCGCCATTCGGCGAGATAGGCATCCGCATCCTTGGCGCCGATCTTCATGGCGCAGCGGTCGATGGCCTGTTCGAAGCGTTCGGGAAGCTGGACTTTGGAGCCACGGCGGCCCTTGCCGACGATCACCTGGGCCGGGATGTCGCGCCAGTAGACGATGGTGACTTCGGCCATGATGCTGTGATTCCCTGCGCTTCGTGTTGCCCTGTTGATAGACGTCGGTCCCAGGCAACCGGTGTCGGTTTTCGACATGGCGGATGCGGGATGCGACCCGTCCGTGTCGCGGGCCGGTCATAGCACGGGGCATGGCGCGGGGCGACTGTCGGGGTTGGAAAAATCCTCATGCAGAACATGAGCCTTGCTTGAGGCCGTGTTGCCTGGCGCGATGCGCGCTTGCGCGGGGGCGGGAAGGCGTCTACCCTGACCCCAACCACAGATGGAGGGCGGTCATGACGCCCGAGCGTCCCCGTAGGGCGGACGCGACAGACGCGCCGGTCGAGACACCGAAGGATGTTTCCCGCGCGGATGGGCCGTCAGCCCTGCATGAAGCCGGTCCGGCCCCGCTGTATGCGGCGCTGGATCTGGGAACGAACAGTTGCCGGATGCTGATTGCCCAGCCCCTGGGCAGTCAGTTTTCGATCGTGGACAGCTTCTCGAAATCGGTGCAGCTGGGCGTGGGGCTGGAAGCCTCGGGCCGGTTGTCGCGGGCGTCGATGGGGCGGACGATCCAGGCGCTGCGGATCTGCGAGAAGAAGATCGAGAAGCATGGCGTCAAGCGGATGCGGCTGGTGGCGACCGAGGCCTGCCGCCGGGCGCGGAATGCGCGGGACTTCATCCGGCAGGTCCGGCGGGAAACGGGTCTTGCGCTGGAGATCATTGCGCCCGAGGAAGAGGCGCGGCTGGCGGTCATCTCTTGCGCGCCGCTGGTCAACCCGACGACCGAGCAGCTTCTGGTGGTGGATATCGGCGGGGGGTCGACGGAACTCGTCTGGATCGACCTGAGCGCGGTGCCACCGGCGGACCGGCCGAAGGCGATCATGCGGCTGCACATGGGGTTCAATGCGCAGGGCGAGGGTGCCGTGGCGCGGGTGGTGGACTGGATCAGCGTGCCCTTGGGGGTCGCGACGCTGAAGGATCAGTTCATCGACGTCGACGACGACGCGGCGCGGTTCGCACTGATGAGCTGGTTCTTCGAAGAGAACCTGGCAAGCTTCAGCCCCTACAATGCCGACAACCCGCGGGAGGGGTTCCAGATCATCGGGACCTCCGGCACGGTGACGACGGTGGCGGCCTCATTCCTGAACCTCAAGCGCTATGACCGGACCAAGGTGGACGGGCTGCAGATGACCAGCGACCAGATCGATCTGGTGATCCGGGAATACCTGGCGCTTGGCCCGGAAGGTCGGCGGACCGACCCGCGGATCGGGCGGGACCGGCACGCGCTGATCATGTCGGGCTCGGCGATCCTGCAGGCGCTGATGCGGATCTGGCCCACGGACCGCTTGTCGGTGGCCGACAGGGGCCTTAGGGAGGGGCTTCTTTACGCGCAGATGAGCGCGGATGGCGTGCTGGCGGACGGACCCTATACATGAGCGAGAAACAGACCTCGGGACGCGGGCAGCGCGAGCTGCGGGTGCGGGTCAAGACCGCCAAGGGGCGGAAGCTGTCCTCGACCCTGTGGCTCGAGCGGCAGCTGAACGATCCTTACGTCCAGCGGGCGAAACGCGAGGGCTATCGCGGCCGGGCGGCCTACAAGATCCTGGAGCTGGACGACAAGTACGGCTTCCTGAAACCGGGGGCGCGGGTTGTGGACCTCGGCTGCGCTCCGGGCGGCTGGTGCCAGGTGGCGGTCGTGCGGGTGAATGCGCTGGGGCAGAACCCGAAGAAGCCGCAGGGCACGGTGCTGGGCGTCGACCTGCAGGAGGTGGAACCGATTGCCGGGGCCGAGATCCACCAGCTGGACTTCCTGTCCGACGATGCGGACGAGAAGGTGAAGGGTTGGCTTGGCGGCCGGGCCGATGTGGTGATGTCGGACATGGCGGCAGCGGCTTCCGGGCATAAGGGGACGGATCACCTGCGGATCGTGGCGCTGGTCGAGGCGGCGCTGGCCTTTGCCTTCGACGTGCTGGAGGATGACGGAACCTTTGTCGCCAAGGTCCTGGCGGGCGGGGCCGAGCAGGAGATGCAGGCCATGCTGAAGAAGAACTTCAGGAAGGTGGCGAACGTGAAGCCCCCCGCAAGCCGGGCGGACAGTTCCGAGAAGTTCGTGGTGGCGATGGGCTTCCGCGGCCGGCAGGTCGGAGGAGGCGCAGGGCAGGGCGGGGCCGTCGACGATCCCGAGGCGGGCCCGCTGGGCTGACCGCCCCTCACCCCCGGCCCCTCTCCCCCTGGGGGCGAGGGGAGTGGCCGGCGGTGTTCCTTAAAATGCAAATGAAAAAGGCGCCCGCAGGCGCCTGTTTTCATCAAGGGGTGCTGCCTCAGCCGCCCCAGCTGCGGACCGGGCCGCAGTCCATGTGAACGAAGTTCGACCGCGAGTACTTGCCGACACCGCCCGCCGAGCAGGCCGCAGCCGCCTTGGCCATCTGCCCGACCGAGCGCGACTGGAGCCGCAGGTCGGCCGCCTGGCCCTTCATGTGGAGTGAATTCTTTGCCACGCCGCGCGACTTGGACCGGAGCATCGCGTTGGTCTTGGGGCAGCGGTAGCCCGACAGGAGCATGTAGGGTTCGGAGACGTCCATCAGCCGGTGAGCGGCGGCCATGATGTCGATGGTGCGCATGTCGATCTTGGTGACGTCGTTCGACCGCCAGTCGCGCATGAAGTAGTTGATTTCCTTGACAACCTCGGGGATGTATTCGCCTTCGATCCAGTAGATCGTGTCGATCGCCTCACCCGTGCGGCCCGAGTACATGCGGATGCGGCGGATGTCGCCTGCGCCTTTGAGAACACCGAATGCATTGGTGTAGGTCGGTGCGGCTATCACGGCCGTCGCAGCGAATGCACCAAGAAGGCCGCGCCGCGAGACGCCGATAAGCTTGTTGTCCGTCATTCTAACGCCTGTCCCCGTGCTGTCTTCGACTGCGGTTCGCAGTTCTTCGTGCAACTTCTTCCCCAAGTGCAGCGTTGTTATTGCACAAGAAGAATCGAAGCCCAAGCGACGATTGACTGCGGTCTCGACAGATCAACCGCAATCGGCAAATTTTTGCTGAACGCCGCCAAATTTTGCCGACTGTGGTGTGCGTGCATCAAGGGCGGGCAGGATTGTTGCCGGGACTGCAACAACAGACGCGCGTCAAGTGCGCTTCGGCTTTGTGATTGGACAGGGTTTGCAGATCGGCGAAAAGATGCCAAGAAGAGTTCAAGTGATTGGAATAGAGGGCCGAATGCAACTTCCCGTCCCGCCGACCTTGTCGCGGCTGTCGCTGCTTCTGACGCTTTCGCTCATGGCGGCGCCGCTTGGCGCGGTTGCGGCGCGGGCAGAGGCCACGGCGTTCACCCAGTCGCTTGCCGCAAGCGCCTCGGCGGACCCGGCGATTGCCGAGTGGTATCGGTCGACCGACTACGAGACGCTCTGGACGGGGGCCGAGGACGCAGATCGTCGGTCGGCCCTGCTTCAGGCCATCGCGACGGCGTCCGATCATGGCCTGCCGGTGCCGCGCTATGATGCGAAGGCGCTGACGGCGGCGCTGCAGGCGGCCGAGACCGAGGGTGACCGGGGCCGCGTCGAGGTCGAGATGACGCGCGCCTATCTGGCCTGGGCGCGGGACCTGACCTCGGGCGCGCTGGTGCCGTCGGAGGTCGACGCGGGCATCGTGCGCGAGATCAACCGGATCGAGCCGCAGGTGCTGCTGAGCCGGATCTCCAACGGCGAGCCGCAGGCGGTGCTTGACTGGCTTCTGCCGAAGTCGCGGCAGTACATGCAGCTGATGAAGGCCAAGCTGGGCCTCGAGGCGCAGATCCGGGCGGGGGGCTGGGGCGAGACGGTGACTGCCGCGGCGCTGGCGCCGGGGGATGCGGGACCTGCGGTGATCGCGCTGCGCGACCGGCTGGTGCGGATGGGCTACCTCGCGCCCACGGCGGTGGCGAGTTATGACCGGGCGCTCCAGGCGGCGGTGACGGCGTTCCAGCTGAACCACGGCCTGACCGCGGACGGAGCGGCGAACGAAAGCACGCTGGCCGAGATCAACATCGGCCCGGAAGAGCGGCTGAAATCGGTGATCGTCGCGATGGAGCGCGAGCGCTGGATGCATGTCGACCGGTCCGTCAAGCATATCTGGGTGAACCTGCCCGACTTCCGCGCGCAGATCGTCGAGGACGGCAAGACCGTTTTCGAGACCCGCGTGGTGATCGGCAAGAACGTCCCCGACCAGCGCAGCCCGGAATTCTCGGACGAGATGGAGCATATGGTCATCAACCCGTCCTGGGGGGTGCCGCGGTCGATCATCGTGAAGGAATACCTGCCGCTCTTGCAGCGCAACCCCAACGCGGTCAGCCATATCCAGGTGATCGACGGGCGCGGGCGCGTGGTGCCTCGGGGGTCGGTGAATTTCGCCGCCTACAGTGCGCGGTCCTTCCCCTTCGGCATGCGCCAGCCGCCGTCGGACGGGAATGCGCTGGGGAAGGTGAAGTTCATGTTCCCGAACGTGCACAACATCTACCTGCACGACACGCCGTCGAAGTCGCTGTTCGACAAGGAAGTGCGGGCCTACAGCCACGGCTGCATCCGCGTCGCGGACCCCTTCGCGCTGGCGCACGAGCTTCTGTCCTGGCAGGTCGACAATGCCGAGGCCGAGTTCGAGGCGGCGCTGGAGACCGGCAAGGAAACCACGGTGAAGCTGAAGCAGCACCTGCCGGTGCATCTGGTCTATTTCACCGCCTATCCCGACGCCAAGGGCCGGATCACCTATCGCCGCGACGTCTATGAGCGGGACGCGGCGCTCTGGCGGGCGCTGTCCGAGGCCGGGGTGGAACTGGCGGGCGTTCAGGGGTAAGTCTGGGGCTGAACAGCCGAGGACGTCATGGCCCACAGGATCGGGGATATCGCGCGCGCTTTGGGGGCCGAGGCCGAGGGGGACCTTGACCTGACGGTCACGGGCGCATCCGAGCCGCAGGCGGCGGGGCCGGACCAGCTCGCCTTGGCGATGGACCCGCGTTACGCGGACGGGATCGGCAAGGGGAAGGCGCGGGCGGCCATCGTCTGGCCGGGGGCCGACTGGCGCGGCATGGGGCTGGAGGCTGCCATTTTCGCCCCGCGCGGGCGCCTGGCGATGGCGGGGCTGACGCGGCTGATGGACCCGGGGCCGGCGATAGCGTCGGGGGTGCATCCCATGGCGGTGGTGGACCCTACGGCCGACATCGGGGCGGGCGCGGCGATCGGGCCCTTCGTGGTGATCGGGGCGGGCGTTCGGATCGGGCCGGGGGCGCGGATCGCGAGCCATGTCTCCATCGCCGAGGGCGCACGGATCGGGGCGGAGCCGCTGATCCTGCAGGGCGCGCGCATAGGGGCGCGGGTGACCATCGGCGACCGTTTCATCTGCCAGCCGGGAGCCGTGATCGGGGCAGACGGGTTCAGCTTCGTGACACCCGAGAAATCCGGGGTCGAGGAGATCCGCGAGACGCTGGGCAGCCGCGCCGAGATCAAGGATCAGACCTGGACGCGCATACATTCATTGGGCGCGGTAACCATCGGGGATGACGTGGAAATCGGCGCCAATGTCTGCATCGACCGGGGAACGATCCGGGACACCCAGATCGGGTCGGGGACGAAGCTGGATAACCTCGTCCACATCGGCCACAACGTTCAGGTGGGGCGCGACTGCCTGCTTTGCGGCCAGGTGGGCATCGCGGGCTCGGCCCGGATCGGGGACCGGGTGGTGATGGGCGGGCAGTGCGGGGTCAACGACAACATCTTCGTCGGCAATGACGTGATCGCCGGCGGGGCCACCAAGATCTTCACCAACGCGCCGGCGGGCCGGGTCCTGCTGGGTTATCCGGCGGTGAAGATGGAAACCCATGTCGAGATGCAGAAGGCGCTTCGCCGCTTGCCGCGACTGGCGGCGCGGGTGGCGGCGCTGGAGAAGGGGCAGCCCGAGGCCGGGGAAGAGTGAGACATGGTCCAGCGGCCCGAGATCCAAGAGGCGGTGATCGAGATCCTGGCGCGGCAGTTGCTTCTGCCGGTCGAGGAGATCGCGCAGGATGCCAGCGTGGACGACCTCGGCCTCGACTCGCTGGGGAAGGTCGAGGCGATCTTCGCGCTGGAAGAACGCTTCGACATCCAGGTCCCGTTCAATGCCAATGAACCCGACCGGCCGGACTTCGATTTCTCGAGCGTGACCAGCATCGTGGCCGGTGTCGAGCGTCTGATCGCCCAGCGGGCCGCATGAGGCGGGTCGTCATTACCGGCATCGGCACGGTCAACGCCTTGGCCTGCGGTGTACCGGGGACCTTCCAGGCGTTCCGCGAAGGGCGGTCGGGCATCGGTCCGCTGGACTTTCGCGATGCGGACCGGCTGGCCATCCGGATCGGCGCCGCGCTGCGCGACTGGGCGCCGGAGCGGCACTTCAAGGGCAACGAATTGCCGCTTCTGGACCGGGTGACGCAGTACGCCCTGGTAACGGGGGCGGAAGCGGTCGCGATGGCGGGCCTGCCGGCGGGTCTTGGCCCGCGGGGTGGCGTCATCCTGGGCACGGCGGCGGGCGGGATCCAGACCTGGGAGGACAGCTACCGCGCGGTCTTTGCCGAGGGGAAGAACCGCGTCTCGCCCCTGGTGGTGCCGCGCCTGATGCACAATGCCCCGGCCTCGCACCTGTCGATCCGGCATGGGCTGACGGGGCCGGTGCTGGTCGTGTCTTCGGCCTGCGCCAGTGCCAACCACGCGATGGGCCTGGCGCTGCAGCAGATCCGGGCGGGGGCCGCCGACGTGATGCTGACCGGGGGCGCCGAGGCGATGCTCTGCTTTGGCGGCATCAAGGCCTGGGAGGGGCTGCGGGTGCTGGCGCCCGACGCCTGTCGGCCCTTCAGCAAGGACCGCACGGGACTGGTGATCGGCGATGGTGCGGGCGTGCTGGTCTTCGAGGAGGAAGAGCACGCCCGGGCACGGGGCGCGCGCATCCTTGCCGAGGTGGCGGGCTTCGGGATGACGGCGGATGCCGGGGACATCGTGGCCCCAAGCGCCGAGGGCGCGGCCCGGGCGATGCGGCTGGCGCTGGCGGATGCCGGAATGGGTCCCGAGGACATCGGCTATATCAATGCACATGGCACCGGGACGCTGGCCAATGACCGGACCGAGGCAGCGGCGATCCGTGCGGTCTTTGCCGCGCCTCCGCCGGTCAGCGCAACCAAGTCCATGCATGGCCATGCCATCGGCGCCACCGGGGCGCTGGAGGCCATCGCCTGCATCCTGGCGCTGTCAGAAGGGGTTCTGCCTCCGACCCTGGGGTTCCGTGTCCCGGATCCGGAGTGCGACCTGGACGTGGTCGCGAATGCCGCGCGGCCCGCGACCGTCACGGCGGCGCTGTCCAACGCCTTCGCCTTTGGCGGCCTGAACGCGGTCCTCGCCTTCCGGCGCTGAAACAGGAAAGGGCCGGTCGCTTGGACCGGCCCTTTCACGCTGACGCAGGTGTCAGGTCATTCGTTGGCAGCGCCTTCCGCCGGAGCCGCCTCCGCAGGCTGGGCGGCCTGGCCCGCAGCATCCGCCGCGTCGTTGGCGGCCGTCACGGCGTCATATCCCGCGGTGAAGCCCTTGAGCGAGATCGAGAGCTCGACCTTTTCGTCGGGGGCGACGAAGGGGACGATGGTGATCTTGGCATTCGCACCGGCCTTCATCGCGGTGATCTCTTCGGCCGTGAAGCCGATGCGGGCGACGCAGCCGATGGGCGCGCAGAAGGTGAAGGGGTAGAGCTTGCCCTTGGCGTCGTCGATCTGCAGCGTCATCCCGGCGGTCAGGAGCGTCTCGAGAGGGGCGATGAAGGTCGCGCCCGCGACAGCGGGTCCTTCCGCCCCCTTGGGCAAGTTGAACATGGTGAACTCGGCGACCGAGTTGCCCTCGGCATCCTTCAGAAGCATGTAGAGCTGGCAGGGATCGACGCCGTTTTCGGTGCGGACGCATTTCTGCTCCCACGCCTCGAAGTTGGCGACCGTGTAGGTGCTGCCCGGACCGTCGGCCGCGCCGACCTCCTGGCCGAGCGCGAGGTCACCGGCCGCAGCCGCATCGGCAGGGGCGGCCTCTTCCGTCGCGGGGGCTTCCTCGGTCTGCGCGATCAGCGGGGTCGCGGCCAGCGCGAGGATCAGGGCCAGGGCGGTGCTCGTGGTCTTTGCCATCTTCGACATGTCCTTTGGTCGGTCGAGTGTTTGGCGGGTCTCTAGCATGGGGCCGGGGCCAAGTCAGGTGCGAAAAACACGCCCGGCGCGCTTCTGCCCGGCCCCGGCCGGAAAATGAAAAAGGGCCGGTAGTCCGGCCCTTTCCGCAATTTGTTTTTTGCTCCCTGTCGGACTGGCCGACTTCATGGGAACGGACGCTATTGCGGAAAGGCCAAGCCGTCAACGGGTTCTTTTGCGGAACGTCGCAGAAAAAAACCGCGCCTTTTCAAGGGCGCGGCCAGTTGACAGGGAGGAAGTCACCGTCAGCCCCGACAACGCGCCGGGTCTGACCAGATGAGTCTGGCAGAACGGGGTTAACATTGTATGTTTGACGAGGCCGGTGCCTTGGCGCGGGCGGATCACGGGTTTCAACCAGGGGTTGTGAGGGGTCAAGGTGGCGGATCAGGCAGGCGCGCAAGACAGCATCTTCGTAGGTGGCGGCGGCGAGAACTACGCGGTGCCGCAGCGGCTTCTCTTGAAGTACGGCAACCGGCACGGGCTGATCGCCGGGGCGACCGGGACTGGCAAGACGGTCACGCTGCAGATCCTGGCCGAGGGCTTTTCGGCCGCAGGGGTTCCGGTCTTCATGGCTGACGTGAAGGGGGACCTTGCGGGAATCGCGGCCTCGGGGTCGGCCAGCCACAAACTGCACGAGGCCTTCACCAAGCGCTCGGCGCAGATCGGGCTTGACCTGAAGTACCGCGCCTTCCCGGTGATCTTCTGGGACCTCTTCGGCGAGAAGGGGCATCCGGTGCGGGCGACGGTGGCCGAGATGGGTCCCTTGCTGCTGTCGCGGCTTCTGGAACTGTCCGAGCCGCAGGAGGGTGTGCTCAATGTCGCCTTCCGGCTGTCCGACGAAGAGGAACTGCCGCTTCTGGACCTGAAGGACCTGCAGGCGCTGCTGACTTTCGTGGCCGAGAATGCCGAGGCGATCAGTGCCCGCTATGGGCTGGTGTCGAAGGAATCGGTCGGGGCGATCCAGCGGCGGCTTCTGGTCCTGGAGAACGAGGGCGGCGGGGGCCTGTTCGGCGAGCCGGCGCTGGATCTGGCGGACCTGATGACGGTGGATGCGTCGGGTGCGGGGCGGATCAGCATCCTGGCGGCGGACAAGCTGATGAACTCGCCCCGGCTCTATGCGACCTTCCTGTTGTGGCTTCTGTCCGAGCTGTTCGAGATGCTGCCCGAGGTGGGCGACCCGGAGAAGCCGAAGCTCGTCTTCTTCTTCGACGAGGCGCATCTTCTGTTCACCGACGCGCCCAAGGCGTTGATTTCCAAGGTGGAACAGGTGGCGCGGCTGATCCGGTCGAAGGGGGTGGGGGTGTATTTCATCACTCAGAACCCTGCGGACGTCCCGGACACGATCCTGGGCCAGCTTGGCAACCGCGTGCAGCACGCGCTGCGGGCCTTCACGGCGAAGGACCAGAAAGACCTGGCCAAGGCCGCGGAAACCTACCGTCCGAACCCGCGCTTCAAGATCGACGAGGCGATCCGGGATGTGGGAACAGGCGAGGCGGTGACCTCGCTTCTGGAAGCCAAGGGCGTGCCGGGCATCGCCGAGCGGACGCTGGTCCGGCCGCCCTCCAGCCAGCTTGGGCCGCTGGACGATGCGGCGCGGGCAGCGGTGATGGCGGGCTCACCTGTCAGGGGCAAGTATGAGCAGGTGCTGGACCGCGAAAGCGCCTTCGAGAAGCTGCGCGCCCGGGCGGAAGCTGCGGCGCGTGATGCGGCCGAGCTGGAGGAGCGCCAAGCCGAGGAAAAGCGCGAGTTCGAACGCGCCCGGCGTTATGACGGCAATGGCTATGGCGACGACAGGCCGAGACGGAGCAGCTCGAGCCGGTCGGATTCGATCGGGACGGCCTTCGCGAAAAGCTTTGCGCGGCAGTTGGGCACAAGATCCGGTCAGGCGCTGGTGCGGGGCATCCTGGGGTCGATTTTCGGGAAGCGGTGACGTCAACGGCGTTGTGGCGGCTTGTGCAATCGTTATAACTGCCGTCTGACGGGGTCAGGAGGCAGGAATGAAACGGTCACGCATCAACGAGATCATGCGCGCGGCGGATGACATGATCCGGCACTATGGGTTTGTGCTGCCGCCTTTCGCAAACTGGTCGCCGGCCGAGTTCAAGGCGCGCACGGACGCGAGCGCCATCGTCGAGGCGCGCTGCGGCTGGGACATCACCGACTATGGCCAGGGCAAGTTCGACGAGATGGGGCTGTTCCTGTTCACGCTGCGGAACGGGCGGCTGGCCGACCTGCAGCGCGGGGGCGGCATGTGCTATGCCGAGAAGCTGCTCATCAGCCGGCAAGACCAGCTGAGCCCGATGCACACCCATGTCATCAAGGCCGAGGACATCATCAACCGCGGTGGGGCCACGCTGGTGATCGAGCTTTACGGGTCCGACGACAAGGGCAACTTCGCCTGGGACAAGGGCGGGGTGGTCTGGTGCGACGGGATCCGGCGGCCCTACAAGCCCGGCGAGAAGCTGAAGTTCGCCCCCGGGGAAAGCGTCACCCTGATGCCGGGTGACTGGCACGCCTTCTGGGGCGAGGGGGGCGACGTGCTGATCGGCGAGGTGTCGACCGTGAACGACGACCTGACCGACAACATCTTCCGCGAACCCATCGGCCGCTTCGCCGAGATCGACGAAGACGAGGCGCCCTGGCACCTTCTGGTCAGTGACTACGATACCTGGCTGAAGTGACCGGCCGGAAATGACGAAGGGGGCGCCGGTCGGGCGCCCCCTTTTGCATTCCTGAGCCTTTGCTCAGTTCCCGGGCGGGCAGACGCCGTTCACCAGCGGCACCTTGCAGGCCGGGGCGGTTGCATCCGGCGTGGCTGCGGGGGCGGGCGTGGTGGCGGCCGCGGGCGCTGGGGTGGTCGGCGTGGTCGCGGGGGCTGCGATGAGCTCGGGGTCGAGCGCGGGCGGCGCCGGCAGCGCGGGAAGGGCCGCATCGACGGGTGCGGGCTTCGCGACGGCGACGGCCTTCTTCGGAGCCGGCGGCTTCGGAATGTAGAGGCCCTTCGGCATCTCGCCCGAGGCGGTCAGCACGATCACCTTCTCGCCGCCCTTCAGGCGGCCGTAGAGGTCGATCACGTCCTGATTGATCATCCGGATGCAGCCCGACGAGGCATTGCGGCCGATCGACTGCCAGTCGGGCGTGCCGTGGATGCGGTAACCGTAATCCTTGCCGCCCGAGGTCAGGTAGATCGCGCGGGCGCCGAGCGGGTTCGTGGGGCCGCCGGGCTGTCCCTTCTCCCACTTCGCAAGCTTGGGGTCGCGGGCGATCATCTCTTTCGGCGGGGTCCAGGTCGGCCAGGGCTTGCGGTCGGCCACGATGGCCTCGCCCGACCATTCGAACCCGGCGCGGCCGACGGAGATGCCGTAGCGGATCGCCTTGTTCTTGCCGACGACGTAGTAGAGGAGCCGGGTCTTCGGGTTGATGATGATCGTGCCGGGGGCCTGGTCGGTCTCATACGCGACCACCTGGCGGCGGTGGGTTTCGGGGATCTTCTCGACCGGGAGGGCAGGGATCTCGATGCCGGCGTCCATCGAGGCGACGTAGACGTTCTCTCCCGGCTTCGGCATCCCTTGTGTCGAGGCGGTGGGACCGGCGGCAGGGTCGACGCAGGCGGCCAGAAGCGCCATGGCAAGGACCCCGGGGGTCAGGCGGGCGTGGCGGGAAAAACGGCTTAGGGTCGTCAACATGTTTGGGTCCACATCGTAAGGTCGCCCCGGCACCGGCCGTAGGCAATTTTCCGCACGCTATCCGAGCGGCCCCCCTGCGGTCAAACCATGCAGGAACCGGAATCTGATCACGCGGGCGTGAGGTCCCCAGATTTTCAAGGCATAGTTGCCGGCGCGCCGCAGATTTCGCGCGCGCCGGCCAGGATCAGAGGCTGGTGCGCAGCGACCAAAGCTCGGGGAAAAGTTCGACGTCCAACATTCGGCGCAGGTAAGAGACGCCCGAGGTGCCGCCCGTTCCGCGCTTGATGCCGATGACGCGGGCCACGGTGGTCAGATGGTTGAACCGCCAGCGGCGGAAATAGTCCTCGAAATCCACCAGTTTCTCGGCCAGCTCGTAAGCCTGCCAATGCGCCGTCGGGTCGCGGTAGACGATCTCCCACGCGGCCTGGACCCCGGGATGCAGCGCCCAGGTCTGGCGGAGGTCGCGCGTCAGCACCTCCTGCGGGACGGGCAGGCCCTGGCGGGCGAGGTGGCGCAAAGCCTCATCGTAGAGCGTGGGCCGGGCGAGTTCAGCTTCCAGCCGCGCGGTCAGGTCGGGGCGGTGGGCGTGCGGCTTCAGCATGGCGAGGTTGCGGTTGCCGACGGCGTATTCGATCAGCCGGTACTGCCAGGACTGGAAACCCGAGGACTGGCCCAGCTTCTCGCGGAAGGTGGTGTAGTCCGAGGGGGTCATGGTGCGCAGGACGTCCCAGGCAGAGTTGAGCTGCTCGAAGATCCGCGCGACGCGGGCCAGCATCTTGAACGCCTCTTGCGCACGGTCGGCGGCGATCATCCGGCGGGCGGCGTCGATCTCGTGCAGCGCAAGGCGCATCCAGAGCTCGGACGTCTGATGCTGGATGATGAACAGCATCTCGTCATGGGCATCGGTGAGCGGGTCCTGTGCGCCGAGGATCCGGTCGATGTGCAGGTAGTCGCCATAGGACATGCGGCCGTCGAAGGCCATCTGGGCGCCGTCCTCGGCGGGGTTGAAGGGGCAGGTGGTCATGGTCGTCTCCAATGTGAAAGGGCTTTCAGGTGGAGAGACGGTCCTTGCAGTTCAGGATCGACAGGTTGCCCATGCGCCGCCAGAGGGCGACCCAGCCGGCGGGGCGGCAGAGCGGTGGAAGGGTCACTTTGCGCATGGCAGGCCAAGGGCAGCGCAGGTTTCCGGGGCGAGGCGGCGCTGGGGGTCGTCCTCGGGCGCGATACCCATGCCGCCCACCCAGGTCAGCACGGCCCAGGACATGCCTGCTTCCTCGGCGGCGCGGCGCTTGTCGGACAGGAACGCATGGAACCACTCGCGCGGGAGCGACCGGTCGCCCGCGGTATGAAGCGCACCGAACTCGCCGAGGAAGAGATGGGCGCGGGGGATGCCATGGCTGTCCGCCCAGTCGGCAGCGCGCGTGATTTCAAGCGAGACGATCTCGTCGGGCTGGGCGCGATAGTCCTGCAGCGCCTGGGTCAGCAGGGCGACGTCGGCTGCGCCGGTTTCCGCGGTCATGTGGGCGATGGCGTCGGACAGGACCTGTTCGGCGATCTGGTCCGAGACGGCCGAGGGCGGGTAGGGGAGGTTCCAGAAATGGGTCTGGGGCGGACCCGCCCAGCCCGCACCCTGATGGGTGAAGAGGTAGGGCTCGTAGCTGTGGAAGGTCCAGAGCACGTTGTCGTCGGGGATCAGGCCAGGGTCGAGGCTGGCAAGCGCATTGGCTTGGGACCAGCAGGCCCCGGTCAGGATGACGGTCATGTCCGGTGCGACCGAGCGGATGGCGGCATGGGCCTCGGCCTGCATGGCGGGCCAGCGGGCGGGCGCGCCGGCGTAGACGGCATCGCAGTCGATGGTCGGCTCGTTCAACGGTTCCAGCGCAACCCGGTCGGCGGGCAGGTCTGCCAGCGTTGCGGCGATGCGCCGGGTGAGCGCGACATAGTCCGGCCAGGCCGGGCCGAGGATGCTTTCGATCCCGCCTGGATCCGTGCCGCGCGGCTGGGGATGCAGGTCGACCACCACCTTCAACCCCGCATCCACCGCGACCTGGATGTCGCTGCGCAGGAGGGCCAGCCGTTTGTCCTGCACCTCGCCCGGTCCGAAGGCCAGGAGAGGCCCCGGATCGACCGCAGCCCGCACGAAGTCGAAGCCCTGGTCCACCAGCCCGCGATATTGTTCGGGCGTGGTGTCAGACCGCTCGTCGACGTAGGCCGGGTTCGACATCAGCTCGTCAATGCTCCGCCAGTCGAGCCAAAGCCCGATGTGGACGCCGCGCTTCAGCTCAAGCGGTTCGGCCTGGGCCGCACCGGCGAGAAGCATCGCGAGGAGGAGGTGGCGAAGGTGTGGCACGCGGTCCTTTCCGGCCCCGTCAGGTGACGCGGGCGCGTTGCTTGAACTCCGGCTTGTCCCAGGTGCCGTAGTCCATGATCCGGGCGAGGATCGATACGGCGCGGGCCACGTCGTCCTCGTCGATGTAAAGCGGCGTGAAGCCGAAGCGCAGGATGTCGGGGGCGCGGAAGTCGCCGATCACGCCCTCGGCAATCAGGGCCTGCATGATGGCATAGCCTTCGGGATGACGGAAGCTGACCTGGGAGCCGCGCATCTGGTGCGAGCGGGGGGTGGCCAGTTGCAGCATGGGAGCGCGCGTCTCGACGCCCTTGATGAACTGGTCCTGCAGGCGCAGCGACTGGGCATGGACCTCGCGCAGGTCGATCCCGTCCCAGACGTCCATCGCCGCGTCGAGGGCGGCGATCTGCAGGACGGGCGGGGTGCCGACGCGCATCCGCTCGATCCCCGCGCCGGGGCGGTAGGAAAGGTCGAAGGCGAAGGGAGCCTCGTGCCCCAGCCAGCCCGAGAGCGCGGGGCGCGCGGTGTCGGCGTGTTTGGGGGCGACGTAGATGAAGGCCGGGCCGCCGGGGCCGGAGTTCAGGTATTTGTAGGTGCAGCCCACCGCGAAGTCGGCCTTGGCGGCTGTCACGTCCACCGGGATCGCGCCGGCCGAATGGGCGAGGTCCCAGACGGTCAGCGCCCCCATCTCATGCGCGCGACGGGTGATGTCGGCCATGTGGTGGCGGCGGCCGGTGCGGTAGTCGACCTCGGTGATCATGGTCACGGCGACGGTGTCGTCGATGGCGGCCATTACCTCTTCGGGCGCGACGGTTTTCAGGCGATACTGGCCGCCCAGCGTCCGGCAGAGCCCCTCCGCCATGTAGAGGTCAGAGGGGAAGTTGCCGGTGTCGGACAGGATGACCTTGCGCTTGGGGTTCATCTCCAGCGCCGAGGCGAGCGCCTGGTAGACCTTGATCGACAGCGTGTCACCCAGCACCACGGTGCCCGCAGGCGCACCGATGAGCCGGCCGATGCGGTCCCCGATCACGGCGGGCTGCGCCATCCAGCCGGCCTTGTTCCAGCCGCGGATCAGCATCTCGGCCCATTCGGCCTGCATCGCCTGCTCCATCCGCGCGGGCGCCGTCTTGACCATCGGTCCAAGCGAGTTGCCGTCGAGGTAGACGATGCCCTCGGGCAGGTGGAAACGGGACTTGGTGGCGGCAAAGTCGATGGGCATGAAGCGGTCCTTCAGGGTTTGCGCGGTTATGGGCCGAAGGGCGAGAAATTTCAAGCTTGAAACTGTTCGGGGGCCCCAATGGACAGAATGCGGCATTTCACTCGCGGAAGGCGACAGCTGACCTTGCGGCAGGTGGGTGCAGCGTCTAGAGGGGACGGAAAGGATCCTGGCCCGTGCCCTTGACGCTGCGTGACATCGACATTCCGCCCAGCTGGCTGGTGCTGCATATCGCGGCGGCCTGGGTGCTGTCCTTGGTCTCGCCGCAGCTGTTTGGCCCCGTGGGCAAGATGGTGGGGCAGGCACTGGTTCTCGCCGGCCTTGTGCTGATGGGCGCGGCGGCGCTGCAGATGGTCCTGGCGCGGACGACGGTAATCCCGCGGCGGAACCCCTCGGCCCTGGTGACGGGCGGGCTGTTCGCATGGTCGCGCAATCCGATCTACCTGGCCGATGCCATCATCCTGACCGGCGCCGTGCTCTGGCTGGATGCGGTCCTTGCACTTCCCTTGATCGCAAGCTTCGTCTGGCTGATCCAGACCCGCTTCATCCGCGACGAGGAAGCCCGCCTGACCGAGGCGTTCGGGCCGGAATTCGACCTCTGGGCCGCCCGGGTGCGGCGGTGGGTCGGTCGGAAATGACGCTGCGCCGTGGCGGGAAAAGTAGGGTTTGAAATAATGTTGCGCAATGCTATGTGCGACAGGTTGGTTTATGACCGCGCATGCCAGATCGGGGGACAAGGGTGAAGATAGGCGCTTTGACAGAGGTTTTCCCGGGCGAGAACCGGGTGGCGATGACGCCGGATTCGGCGACGCAACTTGCCAAGCTTGGGCATTCCTCGGTGATCCAGGCGGGGGCGGGCGCGAAAGCCGGGTTCTCGGATGCGGCCTATGCGGCGGCGGGGGTCGAGGTGCTGCCGGATGCGGCCTCGGTGATCGCGGCGGCGGACGTGATCGTCAAGGTGCGCGGGCCGGATGCGCAGGAACTGGCCTCGCTTCAGGACGGGCAGACGCTGATCAGCTTCTTCTGGCCGGCGCAGAACCCCGAGCTGCTGGAGGCGGCGGCGAAGAAGAACCTGACCATCGTGGCGATGGACATGGTGCCGCGGATTTCCCGCGCGCAGAAGATGGACGCTTTGTCCTCGATGGCAAACATCGCGGGCTACCGCGCGGTGATCGAGGCCGGGAACAACTTCGGCCGCTTCTTCACCGGCCAGGTGACCGCGGCGGGCAAGGTGCCCCCGGCGAAGGTGCTGATCGTCGGCGCGGGCGTGGCGGGTCTGGCGGCCATCGGGACCTCGGTGTCCCTCGGCGCCATTGTCCACGCCTTCGACGTGCGCCCCGAAGTGGCCGAGCAGATTGAATCGATGGGCGCGAATTTCGTGTTCCTGGAGTTCGAGCAGACCCAGGACGGCGCGGCCACCGGCGGTTATGCGGCGCCCTCCAGCCCCGAGTTCCGGGAAAAGCAGCTGGCCAAGTTCCGTGAGCTTGCGCCCGAGATGGACATCGTCATCACCACCGCCCTGATCCCGGGCCGGCCCGCGCCGAAGCTCTGGACCGAGGACATGGTCAAGATGATGAAGCCGGGATCGGTCATCGTCGACCTGGCGGCGGAGCGTGGCGGCAACTGCGACCTGACGGTGCCGGACCAGAAGATCGTGACCGACAATGGCGTGACGATCATCGGCTACACCGACTTCCCGAGCCGCATGGCGACCCAGGCCTCGACGCTTTATTCGACCAACATCCGCCACATGCTGACCGACCTCACGCCCAAGAAGGACGGGGTCATCGCGCACAACATGGAGGATGACGTGATCCGGGGCGCGACCGCGGCGCATATGGGGGCGGTGACCTATCCGCCGCCACCGCCGAAGATCGCGGCCATCGCGGCGGCGAAGCCGAAGGAGAAGGCCAAGGAGCTGACGCCCGAGGAACGCCGCGCGCAGGAAGTCGCGGCCTTCAAGGCGCAGACGCGGAACCAGGTGGGCCTGCTCGTGGTGGGCGGGGCGCTGATCCTGGCCGCTGGGCTTTATGCGCCGGCCAGCTTCATGTCGCACTTCATCGTCTTCGTGCTCTCGGTCTATGTGGGCGTCCAGGTGATCTGGAATGTCTCGCACAGCCTGCACACGCCGCTGATGGCGGTGACGAACGCGATCTCCTCCATCATCATCCTTGGCGCGCTGATGCAGATCGGGTCGGGCAACTGGCTGGTCGTGATCCTTGCCGCGCTGTCGGTCTTCATGGCCGGGATCAATATCTTCGGTGGCTTCATGGTCACCCGGCGCATGCTCGCCATGTTCCAGAAGTCGTAAGAGGGGCGCGCGAGAATGGAATACGGATTTACCACCGCGGCCTATGTCGTCGCCGCTGTCCTCTTCATCCAGTCGCTGGGTGGCCTTTCGGGGCAGGAAAGCGCCAAGCGCGCCGTCTGGTACGGGATCGTCGGCATGGCGCTCGCCGTGGCGGCGACGCTCTACGGGCCGGGTGCAGGGAACTGGCTGATCAGCCTTGTCATGGTCGCCGCGGGCGGCGTGATCGGCTGGTACGTCGCGCAGCGCGTCCAGATGACCGAGATGCCGCAGCTCGTCGCCGCGATGCACAGCCTTGTCGGCCTGGCGGCGGTCTTCATCGGCTTCAACACCCATATCGAGCTGACCGCTCTGGCAGGTCTGGACGAGGCGGCGCGTCAGGCGCTGACCGGATTTGCCGCAAAGGTCGCCGAGAAGACTCCCGTCGAGGTCGCCATCCTGCGGGTCGAGACTTTCCTTGGCGTGTTCATCGGGGCGGTCACCTTCACCGGGTCCGTCATCGCCTTCGGCAAATTGGCCGGAAAGGTCGATGGCAAGGCGAAGAAGCTGCCCGGAGGCCATGCGCTGAACGCCGGTGCCGCGCTTCTGTCGCTGGTGCTGCTGTTCGTCTACCTGCAGTCGGGGTCCACGCTGGCGCTTCTGGTGATGACGCTGGCTGCGCTCTTCATCGGCTATCACCTGATCATGGGGATCGGTGGGGCGGACATGCCGGTCGTGGTCTCGATGCTGAACAGCTATTCCGGCTGGGCGGCTGCGGCCATCGGCTTCTCGCTGTCCAATGACCTGCTGATCGTCGTCGGCGCGCTGGTCGGCTCTTCGGGGGCGATCCTGTCCTACATCATGTGCAAGGCGATGAACCGGTCCTTCATCAGCGTGATCCTGGGCGGATTCGGCGGCACCACGGGGCCGGCGATGGAAGTCGTGGGCGAGCAGATCGCCATCGATACCGAGGGCGTGGCGGCGGCGCTGAACGATGCGGATTCGATCATCATCATCCCGGGCTACGGGATGGCGGTGGCGCAGGCGCAGCAGTCGGTCAGCGAATTGACGCGGAAGCTTCGGGCCAAGGGCAAGAACGTCCGCTTCGCGATCCATCCCGTGGCGGGGCGTCTGCCGGGGCACATGAACGTTCTCTTGGCCGAGGCGAAGGTCCCCTACGACATCGTGCTGGAGATGGACGAGATCAACGAGGACTTCCCGGAAACGGACGTCGCCATCGTCATCGGGTCGAACGACATCGTGAACCCGGCCGCGCAGGAGGACCCGAACAGCCCCATCGCGGGGATGCCGGTCTTGGAGTGCTGGAAGGCGAAGCAGGTCTTCGTGTCGAAGCGCGGGCAGGGGACGGGCTATTCGGGGATCGAGAACCCGCTCTTCTACAAGGAGAACACGCGGATGTTCTACGGGGATGCGAAGAAGTCGCTGGATGCCCTGTTGCCGCTCATCGACTGAGCCATGGCCCGCGACGAGTAAGGAAAGGCCGCCCCCGGGGCGGCCTTTTCAATGTCCGGGGACGAAAGCGTGGGCCGCGGCTGGCGCGACTTGATATCGCCCGCCCTGCTTTGCCGCAGTGCGGAATTGCCACAGGGGCGCGGCATACCCCCGTATTCCGGCATTTTTCTGGAAAGCGGTGGCGGGGCGGCCTACGTCTCGGGCAAGCCTCTGCGAGATCCATGATGCCGATCCCCGACCATCCGCTGCGCTATGCCACCGTCAACGAGCTGCATGCGCGGCCGTTTCCGTCGCTGGAGGTGCCCTCGACCGCCGTCTACGTGGCGATCAAGGAACCCGTGCAGGCGCAGAACCGGGACCGGGGGAAGGACCTCGCGCATCTTCTGGACATCCTCGACCGCCACGGCAGCGCGCATCCGCAGCCCGGGGCGACCCATTTCCAGGGTCCGATCGGGCGGGCGGAGCTGAAGTGGGAAAGCCATACCGAGTTCGTCACCTACACGGCCTTCACCAAGGGCCTTTCGTCGCGGCCCTTCGATCCGGCCGAGGCGGAGGTCTTGCCCGAGGACTGGCTGGCGGCAGCACCCGGAAAGCGGCTGACCTCGGTCCTGATCCGGGTCGAGCCGATGCCGGCGACGGATGAGGAGCTTCTGCGGAAGGTGGATGACTGGTTCGTGCCGGAAAGCCTTGCGGTCAGCCGCGTCGTGGACGGGGCGGCGGTGGTCGCTGGCGATTTCCGGATCGACCCGGCGGGGCACATGCGCTTTGCGGTCTTCGTGGCCCCGGGGACGGGGACGCGGCGGGTCGGGCGCATCGTCCAGCGCCTGTGCGAGATCGAGACCTACCGGGCGATGTCGATGCTGGGGCTGATGCGGTCGCGAGACCTGTCGGGGCGGCTGAATGCGCTGGACCCGAAGCTGTCGGCGCTGGTCTCGGGCCTCGACAATGCCGAACCCGCGCCGGAAGTGGCACTGCACAACCTGCTGACCATTTCGGCGGAACTGGAGAGCCTTGCCGTGCAGTTTTCTTTCCGCTTCGGGGCGACGGCGGCCTATGAGGCGATCGTCAACCAGCGGATCGAGGTGATGCGCGAGACGCGGATCGAGGGGCGGCAAACCTTCGGCGAGTTCATGATGCGCCGCTATGACCCGGCGATGCGGACGGTGAAATCCTCGGAAAGCCGGTTGGCGGCGATGGCGGAGCGGGCGGAGCGCGCGGCGGAATTGCTGCGGACCCGGGTCGACGTGGAGCGGTCGGCGCAGAACCAGAAGCTTCTGGAAAGCATGGACCAGCGGGCGGACCTGCAGCTGCGGCTCCAGCGCACGGTCGAGGGGCTCTCGACGGTGGCGATCAGCTACTACGCTGTGAACCTTGCGGCCTATTTCCTGGAGCCTGCCGCCCATGCGCTGCACATCAGCCATGGAGCGCTGCTCGCCGGGCTGGTGCCCGTCGTCGTTCTGGCCGTCTGGCTGATGGTCCGGCGCATCCGCAAGACCTTGCACTGACGCGCGTTACGGCACGCCGTCAGCGGCCGCGGATGCGGGGGTCCAAAGCGTCGCGCAAGCCGTCGCCGATGTAGTTCACCGAGAGCACGGTCAGCGAAATGGCCAGGCCCGGCCAGATCACCCGCTCGGGGTAGACCTGCATGTATTGCAGGCCGTCGTACAGAAGACGTCCCCAGGTCGGGAAGTCGGGCGGGAAGCCGAGGCCCAGGAAGGACAGCACCGATTCTGTGATGATCGCCTCGGCCACGCCCAGGGTGGCGGCGACCATGACGGGCGAGACCACGTTCGGCAGGATGTGCCGACGGATGATGCGGCTTGGGCGTGCGCCAATGGAGCGTGCGGCCAGCACGTATTCGCGTTCCTTCAAGGTCAGCACCTCGCCCCGGACGATGCGGGCGGTGGCCATCCAGGAGGTGATGCCGATGGCGAAGACGATGAGGAGAAAGGCGCCCAGTTCCGGCCCGATGAGGCTGGCGATCTTGTCGCGGAAGAGCATCACCATCACGAGGAGGAGCGGGATGAGCGGCAGGGCGAGGAACATGTCGGTCAGCCGCATCAGCGGGCCGTCGAGGCGGCGGAAGTAGCCCGCGAGGATGCCGATCAGGGTGCCGAAGACGATGGCGATGACCATCGCGACAAGGCCCACGGCCAGCGACACGCGGCCCGCGAGCATCATCCGCAGAAGAAGGTCGCGGCCAAGCTGGTCGGTGCCGAAGGGCGCTTTCAGCGACGGCCCCTGGTTCTTCATCCGGATCGTATCGGACAGGCGCTGCGGCGGGTCCCAGAGCATCGGGCCGATGACCACGAAGAGGATCAGGAGGCTAAGCACGATCAGCCCGAAGAGCGCGCCCTTGTGGGTGCGGAACTGCTGCCAGATCTCGCGCGTGGGGCTTGCCGGTTTGGGCGGGGCGGAGGTGGCGTCAGTCATAGCGGATCCGGGGATCGAGAAGGCCGTAGAGGATGTCGGCGATCAGGTTGAAGAGGACGATCAGCACGGCGAAGATGAAGGCGAGCGTCTGCACCATCGGCAGGTCCGAGGCATGGATCGCCCCGATCAGCGCCGCGCCAATGCCGTTCACGCCGAAGAGGTTCTCGGTGATGATCGCTCCGCCGAAGATCGAGGGGATGCCAAGCGCGATGACGGTCACCACGGGGATCAGCGAGTTGCGCAGGACGTGCTTCAGGACGACGGTGCGTTCGGTCATGCCCTTGGCGCGGGCGGTGCGGACATAGTCCATCGTCATGTTGTCGAGCATCGAGGACCGCATGTAGCGGCTGATCGCGGCGGCATTGGCAAGGCCGAGCGTCATGACGGGCAGGGCCATCTGGCGCATCTGTTCCAGGAGGCTGTCCCAGTCGTTCACCACAAGCTGGGTGTCGTACTTGGTCGGGAACCAGCCCAGCCAGACTGCGAAGATGATGATGAAGAGCGTGCCCGAGAAGAAGGTGGGCACCGAGAAGCCGATCATCGCGAAGAGCGTGCCGCCCTGGTCGAAGAGCGAATACTGCCGGTAGGCCGAGTAGATGCCGATCGGGAGCGCGATCAGGATGCCGACGAGATAGGCGGTGCCGATCACGATCAGGGTCTGCGGAATGCGCTGGCCGATGATGGTGAAGACGGGGCTGCGCGACTGCCAGGAGAGGATGCGCTGTTCGCCCTCGGCCCAGGTGGTGCCGAACCAGCTGTCGATCAGGTAGGCGGGTTCGACCCAGAAGAACTGGCGGAGCCAGAGCACGTAGCGCACGAAGACCGGCTGGTCGGCGCCAAGCGCCTCGATCATCTTCTGGCGCACCTCGGGGGGCACGGTCAGCGGAATCTCGGACATGGGCGAGCCGGGGGCCAGGTCGACCAGCAGGAAGATCACCAGGCTGATGACCAGGAGCGTGGGAATGGCCAGGAGAAGCCTGCGAAGCGTGAAGGTGAGCATGCGGCTCTCGTCTAGGGGAACGGGTACGGAAAGGTCGCGGGGGCGGCCCCGCCGGCCCCCCCGGGGTCCCGGGACTTAACCCGGCACCCCACCCCCCCCGTCAACAACTACGCGACCCCCCCCGTGGTAAGGGACCCCCCCC
>NZ_JAYSFG010000001.1:0-172442 GCF_041913445.1 Tabrizicola sp. | reverse complement strand
GGGGATCAGGTCACTTCACGCGGAACCAGTCCGCGACGTTCCACATCTCGGAGTCCCAGGCGTTGATCTGGACGCCGCCGAGGGTGTTGGAATGCGCCGAGAGCGTGCCGCGGTGGACCAGCGGAATCACGACCATGGAGTCCTTCGTCACCATGTCGTTCAACTGCTTGGCGATCGCCTGACGTTCGGCCACGTCCGTGGTCTGGGTCAGCTTGGCATGCAGTTCGTCATAGGCCGGGTCGCAGAAGCGGTTGATGTTCTCGCCCTGCCAGCCGTTTTCCGGCGTGGGCGCGTTCTTGCACTGGTACTGGCCCAGGTAGGTCTCGGGGTCCGGGTTGTCGGAGTTGTTGGCGTACATCTCGACGTCGGCATAAAACTTCTGGAAGGTGTCGGGCGAGCCCGGGTCACCGCCGAAGTAGACGCCCGCGTCGATGGCCTTGAGCTCGACCTCGACGCCAAGTTCCGTCCACCAGTCCTTGATCAGCGCCTGGAAGTCCTGGCGGATCGGGTTGACCGAGGTCTGGTACAGGATCGACAGTTTCTTGCCGTCCTTGTCGCGGATGCCGTCGCCGTCCGTGTCGGTCCAGCCGGCTTCGTCCAGAAGCGCCTTGGCGCCTTCCATGTCCTGGGCGATACAGCCGGTGTTGTCCGAGGCCCAGGCGTCAGGCGCCGGAATCACGTTGCAGGTGGGCTTGCCGCCGGCGCCGTAGCCGACTTCGACCAGGATCGTGCGGTCGATGGCCTTGGACAGCGCGGTCCGCACCTTGATGTCCGACAGGAACGGGTGCGGGTGCTTGGCGGTGGCGCGCTCGCCCTCGGGCAGGTCGGGCGACGGGTCGGTCAGGTTCATCTCGATCCGCTCGACGAGCGTGCCGAAGGCGACAACAAACTGGCCCTTGCCGGCGGCGGTCATCGCGGCCTGGCTGTCCGGCGGGATCTGGGTGTTCCAGGCGTAGTCGAATTCGCCGGTCTCCATCACCGCGCGGGCCGAGCCTTCGGCATCGCCGCCGCCCTTGATCACGGCCGAGGCGAAGGCGGGCTTCGCCGGGTCACGATAGTTCTCGTTCATCGCCATCGTCACGGTGTCGTTCACCGTGAAGCCGGTCACCTTGAACGGGCCGGTGCCGATCGGCATGTTGTTCTGGTCGGTGCAGGTCGGAGCCGCGGCCCCGATGCAGGCCTCGAACTGGGCCTTCTGCAGGATCGGCGACAGGGCGCCGACGAAGGCGGTGTAGGGGTTCGGCTTCGGGCCGTCGAAGGTCACCTTGATGGTCGAGGGATCGACCGCCTCGACCGAAGAGACACCTTCGTACTTGGTGGCCTGCGCGCAACCGCCTTCGGGATGGGTGCAGTACTGCCAGGTGAAGACCGCGTCGTCGGCGGTGACCGGCGTGCCGTCCGACCACTTCAGATCGGGCGCAAGCTTCCAGGTGATGCTGGTCAGGTCCTCGGAAATGCCGCCGTTTTCACGGGTCGGGATTTCGGCGGCCAACTTGGGGACGAGGTTGCCTTGCGGATCAAGGCCGGCCAGCGGCTCCAGCACCATCGAGGAGGCGTAGATGTCCTTGGTCCCGCCCGAGAGGTAGGGGTTCATGATGGACACGGCCTGCGGGAAGGTGAGCTTCACCTCGCCATCCGCGCCGCGTTCCGCGAAGGCTGCGGGCGCCAGCCCCAGCACGGCCACTGCGCCCAGAAGGGCGGCTCTCATTTTCATCGGGTCTCTCCTTGTTGGTTACGCTCGTTAGCCTCGGACGCGCCGGTTGATCCGGCGGCGGTGTAAAGATGGCAGGCGACCAGGCGGCCGGGTTCGACCTCCATGAGGTCGGGCTTCACGGTCTTGCAGATGTCCATCACTTTCGGGCAGCGGGTGCAGAAGTTGCAGCCCTTCGGCGGATTGGCGGGGGAGGGCACGTCGCCCTTCAGGATGATGCGGTTCCGCCGCGCGGCAAGCTCGGGGTCGGGCTCGTTGACGGCGGAGAGAAGCGCCTCGGCATAAGGGTGCAGGGGGCGGGCGTAGAGGTCCTTGGACGGGGACAGCTCGGCGATGCGGCCAAGGTACATGACGGCCACGCGCTGCGCGAGGTGGCGGACCATCGAGAGGTCGTGGCTGATGAAGAGGTAGGTGAGGCCCAGCTTTTCCTGCAGGTCTTCGAGAAGGTTCACGACCTGGGCCTGGATCGAGACGTCGAGCGCCGCGATGGGCTCGTCGCAGACGATGAAGCGGGGTTTCAGGGCCAAGGCGCGGGCGATCCCGATGCGCTGGCGCTGGCCGCCCGAGAATTCATGCGGGAAGCGGTTCACGAAGCGGCGGTTAAGGCCGACCTGGTCCATCAGCTCGTAGACCCGTTCCAGCTTCTGGTCGCGGGTCCAGCGGGTGTGTTCGTCCAGGGGTTCGCTGACGATCTCGGCCAGGGTCATGCGGGGGTTCAGGCTCGCCTGCGGGTCCTGGAAGACCATCTGCATGGTCGGGCGCTTCTTGCGGAGAGGCTCGGGCGCGAGTTTCGCCACGTCGTCGCCGTCGATGATGACGCGGCCTGCGGTGGGCTCATAAAGCCGCAGCATGGCGCGGCCGACGGTGGACTTGCCGCAGCCGGATTCGCCGACGAGGCCAAGGGTCTGGCCTGCGTCGATGTGGAAGGAGACCCCGTCGACGGCCTTCACGTCGCCCGTGTGCTTGCGGAAAAGGCCCGTGTAGATCGGGAAGTGCATCTTCAGGTCTTCGACCTGGACCAGGGGGGCGGGGCGCGCGTCAAGCATGGGCGGGCTCTTGCCGGGCAGGGGCGCTCCAGTGGCAGGCGACGTCATGGCCCTGGCCGATGGGCTGGCCGTCCACGGCCCGGCGGGGCGGGTTCACCGCGTCGCAGGTGTCGAAGCGGTGCTCGCAGCGCGCGCGGAAGGGGCAGGCGTTGAGCGGGGCGGTCAGGATCGGCGGCTGGCCCTGGATCACCTTCAGCCGTGCGGTGCGCGGGCCGGTAATCCGGGGGATCGTCTGAAGAAGAGCGCGGGTGTAGGGGTGCTGCGGGTTGGCGAAAAGCTCGCGGACGGGGGCGTGTTCGACGACCTGGCCGCCGTACATGACCATGACGCGGTCCGCGATGCCGGCGATGACGCCAAGGTCATGGGTAATCCAGATGATCGCCATGCCAAGCTTCTGGCGAAGCTCTTTCACCAGTTCCAGGATCTGCGCCTGGATGGTTACGTCCAGCGCGGTCGTGGGTTCGTCGGCGATGAGGACATCCGGGTCGCAGGCGAGTGCGATGGCGATCATCACGCGCTGGCGCATCCCGCCCGAGAACTGGTGCGGGTACTGGTGCAGGCGCTGCGCCGCGCCGGGTATGCCGACCAGTTCCAGAAGCTCGACCGCGCGGGCCTGGGCCTGGGCCTTGGTCATCCGCATGTGCTTGATCAGCGGCTCCATGATCTGGTTGCCCAGCGTGAAGACCGGGTTGAGGCTGGTCATCGGGTCCTGGAAGACGAAGCCGACCTTGGCGCCGCGCACCGACCTGAGTTCGTCGTCCGACATCGCCAGCAGGTCGCGGCCATTGAGCAGGACCTTGCCGTTGCGGATATCGGCGGGCGGAGTGGGCAGGAGCCGCAGAAGCGACATCATCGTGACCGATTTGCCCGAGCCGCTTTCCCCCACCACGCCCAGAAGCTCACCCGGCTTGAGGTGGAAGCTCACGTCGTTCACGGCATGGACTTCGCCGCCACGGGTGCGGAACACGGTCTTGAGGTCCCTGACATCAAGGACGGGCGCGGCCCCATCGGCCATTCAGTTCTCCCCGCGACTTCTTAAGTCTTGTTTTTATTGGCCGATTTTTCGGCCCGACAACCTTGGGCTGTCTCTTGTGGTCAACTCTTTACGATTCTTGGCCTTCTATCAATCCCGATTTGCGGCGCGATTCTACAGCCTTCCCCCGGCAGAATGACCGGATTGCGCTGCATTCTGCCAGATATTGACTACGGCAGGGCACATAGACAGGCTGGCTACCAAATCTAGCTCTGGCAAGGAAAAAAGTGATGACCAAACTGACGCCGCGTCAGATTCTGGATCAACTGGTCAAATTCCCGACGGTCAGCCGCGAATCGAACCTGGACCTGGTGGAATGGCTGGAGGGGTATCTCACCACGCAGGGGGTGAAGTGCTTCCGGCATTGGAACGAGGACCGGCAGAAAGCGGCGCTGATCGCCCATGCGGGGCCTTGGGTCGAGGGGGCGGTGGTGCTGTCGGGGCATTCCGACGTCGTGCCGGTGGACGGGCAGGCCTGGACCAGTGATCCCTGGACGGTGGTGGAGCGGAACGGAAAGCTTTACGGGCGCGGGACCTGCGACATGAAGGGGTTCGTGGCTCTGGCCGTCTGGGCGGTGGTCGAGGCGCAGTCGCGGGGCGTGGCGCGGCCCTTGCAGCTGGCGCTCTCTTACGACGAGGAGGTGGGCTGCACCGGTGCGCCCCCGATGATCCGCACGATGCAGGAAGTGGTGCCGAAGGGCGAGGTGGCGCTGATCGGGGAACCCTCGCGGATGAAGATCATCACCGGGCATAAGGGCGGCACGGGCTATGCGGTGCATGTGAAGGGGTATGAGGTGCATTCCTCGCTGTTGCCCGAGGGCGTGTCGGCGATCATGGAAGGCGCGCGGCTGATCCAGTGGGTGAATGACCACAACGACGCGATCCAGGCGCGGCCGCCGGGGGCCATCGGCGCGCGCTTCCATCCGCCGTTCACGACGCTGCACATCGGCCGCATCCAGGGGGGCACGGCGGACAACATCACGGCGGGGGATTGCCGCTTCGCGGTCGAGATGCGCTGCGTGCCCGACGATGACCCCGAGGCCCATGCCGGGGCGTTCCGTGAGGCGGCGATGGCCCTGGACCGCGCGCTGAAGGCGAAGCGGCCCGAGGCGGGGGTGCACCTGGAGAAGTTCTTCGATGTCTCGCCCCTGCGGCCGGAGGTCGATGGCGCGGCCGAGGCGCTTGCGCGGGCGTTGACCGGGGACAATGCGACGGGGGTGGTGTCCTATGGCACCGAGGCCGGGCAGTTCCAGGACGCGGGCTATTCGGCGGTGGTGATCGGCCCCGGCGACATCGCCCAGGCGCACCAGGCGGATGAGTATCTCGAGGTCAGCGAATTCCAGGCCGGGCAGCGGTTCATGGAGCGGCTGCTGGAGCGCTGCGCATGAACTTCCCGATTTCCGAGGCCACTCCGGTCCGGTTCAACGCTCCCTTGCCGGCACGGGCCAACGTGGTGGTGGTGGGCGGCGGCGTGATCGGGGTGATGACGGCCTGGTTCCTTCGCGAAAAGGGGCTGTCCGTTGTCGTCTGCGAAAAGGGCCGGATCGCCGGAGAGCAGTCGGGACGGAACTGGGGCTGGGTGCGCCAGCAGGGCAGGGACCCGGGCGAGCTGCCGATCATGGTCGAAAGCCTCTCGATCTGGAAGCGGCTGGCGGCCGAGATGGGCGACGGGCTGGGGTTCCGGCAGACGGGTGTCCTCTATCTGGCCAAGACCGAGCGCGAGATCGACGGGTTCGAGGCCTGGACCGAACATTCCCGCGCGCACCAACTGGACACCCGGCTTCTGACGGCCTCCGAGACGATGGCGATGCTGAAGGGAGCGGTGGCGCCGTGGAAGGGCGGCCTCTTCACCGCCTCGGACGCGCGTGCCGAGCCCTGGGTCGCGGTCCCGGCGCTGGCGGCGGTGGCCGAGGAGAAGGGCGTCGTCATCCGTGAGGCTTGTGCCGTACGGGGGCTGGACCTGGCAGCCGGCAAGGTCGCGGGCGTGGTGACGGAGGCCGGGCGGATCGCCTGCGACCATGTGGTCGTGGCGGCCGGGGCCTGGTCGCGGCTGTTCCTCGGGGCGCATGGTGTCAGCATTCCGCAGCTGTCGGTCCTGGCCTCCGTGGCGGCAACGGAACCCATGCCGGAGATCTTTCCAGGCAATGCGGCGGACGATGATTTCGCCTTCCGCAGGCGGGCGGACGGCGGCTATTCCATCGCCCCCGGCGCGCGGCACGACTTCTTCATCGGCAAGGACGCCTTTCGCAGCTTCGGCGTCTATCTCCCTGTGTTGAAAAAGGATTTCCGGTCCACCAACTTCCGCCTGGCGGCCCCGAAGGGTTTTCCGGATGCCTGGGGCACGCCGCGCCGCTGGTCGCTGGACGCGCAAAGCCCCTTCGAGCGCCAGCGCATCCTGAACCCGGCGCCGAACATGGCGACCCTGGGCGAGGTGCAGGACAGCTTTGCCAAGGCTTTCCCCTCGCTGGGGCGACCCAAGCTGAAAGCCGCCTGGGCCGGGATGATCGACAGCCTGCCCGACGTCGTGCCCATCGTCGATCACGCGCCGATCCCCGGCCTGACCATTGCCACGGGGATGAGCGGACTTGGTTTCGGGATCGGGCCCGGCATGGGGCGCGTCGTGGCGGACCTCGTGATGGGGCGGCCCGTCGGTCACGACCTGAGCCGCTTCCGCCTGTCGCGGTTCAGCGACGGCAGCCGGATCGAGCCGGGGCCAAGCCTTTAGGCGACGGTGGCCGTGTAGCCAACCTCGTCCAGCGCCTTGATCAGGTCGGACGCCGGGGCAGGGCCGGTCACCTCGACCTTGCGGGTCGTCAGGTCGACCGTGACCGCGCCCGCCTGTGGGACGGAGCCAAGTGCGGTCTCGACCGTTGCCTTGCAGTGGGAGCAGGTCATATCGGGAACGGAAAGTGTGGTCATGATGGTCCTCTTTGCCACTGATTGGTCCAGACCTTGGCTGTCACGTCAAGGGTTTGTCGTCCCAGTGCGACATCCCTGCCGATCCGCCGGAAAAAATGGCGAATCACGTTTCCAAACCGCTTTAAATCACTTAAACAGACTTATTGTTTGCGGTAACAGGAGCGTTCCGACCCGCCGCCCCCGAAAGCCCGCTTGACCGCCGCCCATCGGCGCTTAGGCTTTCCCAGGAGAAGACTTTGCTGGACAAACCCGTGACCGATCTGAGCGTTACCCCGAACATCCTGCAGGCCTCGATCCTGCGCCATCTGACCTTCACGGTGGGCAAAGACGCTCCGCACGCCAGCGCGCATGACTGGCGCATGGCATTGTCCCATGCGATCCGCGACCAGATTGTCGAGCCCTGGTTCGCCTCCACCCGCCGTACCTGGGCCGAGGACAAGAAGCGGGTCTACTACCTTTCGATGGAATTCCTCATCGGCCGCATTCTGGAAGACGCGACGATCAACCTGGGCCTTTACGACATGGCGGCCGAGGCGATGGCGCATTTCGGCCAGGACATCCGGGTGGTGATCGACGACGAACCCGACGCGGCGCTGGGGAACGGGGGTCTTGGCCGGCTTGCGGCTTGCTTCATGGAGTCGATGGCGACGCTGGGCTGCCCGGCCTATGGCTACGGCATCCGCTATGAGCATGGCCTCTTCCGCCAGCACTTCGACCACGGCCGCCAGATCGAGACGCCCGAGAACTGGCTGGCGCAGGCCCATCCGTGGGAATTCGCGCGGCCCGAAAGCGCCTATACGGTGGGCTTCAAGGGCCATGTCGAAAGCCGCGACGGCAAGGACATCTGGTATCCGCAGGAAACCGTGACGGCCGAGGCCTTCGATACTCCGGTTATCGGCTGGCAGGGCAAGTGGGCCAACACGCTGCGGCTATGGGGGGCGAAGGGGACGACGAATTTCGACCTCGAACGCTTCAACCGGGGCGACTACACGGCGGCCGCGGAACCGGAGACCCTGGCGCGGACGTTATCCCGGGTGCTGTACCCGGATGACACCACTTATCAGGGAAAGGAGTTGCGGCTGAAGCAGGAGTTCTTCCTGACCTCGGCCGCCTTGCAGGACATCCTGCGGCGCTACCTGTCCAACCACTCCGACCTGCGCGCCTTGCCTCGGCATGTGGCCATCCAGATGAACGACACCCATCCGGCGATCGCGGGGCCGGAGCTGATCCGGCTTCTGTCGGATGAGCATGGGTTGCCCTTCGACGAGGCGCTGACCATCGCGCGGGCCTGCCTGGGGTATACGAACCACACCTTGTTGCCGGAAGCCCTTGAAAAATGGGCGACTTTCACCTTCGGCAACGTTCTGCCGCGCCACATGCAGATCGTCGAGAAGATCGACAGCTGGCACCGCCGCGCCTATCCGAACCGGCCGCATTACGTGGGCATCGTCAAGCACCAGGAAGTGCGGATGGGCGAGCTTGCCTTCATCATGAGCCACAAGGTCAACGGCGTCTCGGCGCTGCATTCGGACCTGGTGAAGAAGAATTTGTTCCCGGAACTTAACGGCTTGCATCCGGGGCGGATCATCAACCAGACCAATGGTGTGACCCCGCGCCGCTGGCTGCGGATGGCGAACCGGCCCCTGTCGGCGCTGATCACCGAAAGCATCGGGCCGGGCTGGGAGGCGGACCTCGACCGCCTGCGCGAGCTGGAAGCCCATGTGCCAAACGCGGGCTTCCGCGAGCGCTTCGCGGCGGCCAAGCGCGAGAACAAGGTGGTGTTGTCGAACTGGATCGGGCGCGAAATGGGGATCGCGGTGTCGCCCGACGCCCTGTTCGACGTGCAGATCAAGCGCATCCACGAATACAAGCGCCAGCTTCTGAACATCCTCGAAACCATCGCGCATTGGCATCGGGTGCGGTCGAACCCCAAGGCGGGCTGGGTTCCCCGGGTCAAGATCTTCGGTGGCAAGGCCGCACCGGGCTATGCGGTGGCGAAGGAAATCATCCGGCTTATCAACGACGTGGCGCAGGTTGTTAATGCAGACCCGGTGACGGGCGACCTGCTGAAGATCGTCTATCCGCCGAACTACAACGTCACGATGGCCGAGCGGGTGATCCCGGCCGCGGACCTGTCCGAACAGATCTCGACCGCCGGGAAAGAGGCGTCGGGGACGGGCAACATGAAGTTCATGATGAACGGCGCGCCGACCATCGGCACTTTGGACGGCGCGAACGTCGAAATCCTGCAGGAAGTGGGGGTGGAGAACTTCTTCCTGTTCGGCCTGACCGCCGAGGAAGTCGCCAAGCGCCGCGAGGACCCGGACCATGCCAAGAAGGCCATCGAGGCGAGCCAGCCCCTTATGGATGTGCTGCAGATGATCGCCGAGGGGCGGTTCTCTCCGGACGAGCCGGGGCGGTATCACGGCCTCGTCCACCGGGTCTGGCATCACGACTACTTCCTCGTCGCCGCCGACTTCGCCGCCTACCACGCGGCGCAGGGCGAGGTGGACAAGGCCTATCTCGATACGGACCGCTGGTGGAAGATGGCGGCGATGAACACGGCGCGGAGCGGGTTCTTCTCATCCGACCGGACGATCCGCAGCTACATGGAAGAGATCTGGCAGGCGACATCCGCGCTCTGACAGGCTTTCGGGAGGGGAAGCATGGCTGAGACGACACTCGACAGGGGCGCGGCCGAGGCGATTGCCGGGGGCTGGCACGGCGATCCGTTCGGCGTCCTGGGGCCGCACAAGTCGGGGAAGGGCTGGGAAATCCGGGCCTTCGTGCCGGGGGCGGACCGGCTGTGGGTGGTCTCGGGCAAGACCGAGCTCGAGGCGGTGCCTTATCCGGGCCTGCCTGGGCTGTTCACCTGCCCGATGGCGCGCAAGGCTCAGTATACGTTCCGTGCGGAAGGGCATGGAACGACTTGGGAATTCGAGGACCCGTATCGCTTCGGCCCGGTGCTGGGAGAGCTTGACGAATACCTTCTGGGCGAGGGCAGCCACCGCCGCCTCTGGCAGGCACTTGGCGCGCATGTGATGACGCATGAAGGCGTGGATGGCGTGCATTTCGCCGTCTGGGCGCCGAATGCGGAACGGGTCTCCGTCGTGGGAGACTTCAACGTCTGGGACGGGCGACGGAACCCGATGCGGAGACGGGGTGCGACGGGGGTGTGGGAGATCTTCATCCCCGGCCTGGGCGAGGGCACGACTTACAAATACGAGATCAAGGGGCCGGGCGGCGCGGTGATGCCGCTCAAGGCCGATCCGGTGGGCTTCGGCTCTGAACATCCGCCCGCAAATGCCTCGGTTGTCAGGACAATTCAGGGTGACTGGCATGACGGCGACTGGATGGAAGCTCGGGCCGCGAAGCACACCATCGACGCGCCGATCAGCGTGTATGAGGTGCATCTCGGGTCGTGGCGGCGGGCGCCGGGCGACCGAATGCTGAGCTATCTGGAGCTCGCGGAGCAGCTGGTCGACTATGCCGCCGACATGGGCTTCACCCATATCGAATGTCTGCCGGTAAGCGAGTTTCCCTTTGACGGCTCCTGGGGTTATCAGCCGGTGGGGATGTTCGCGCCGACGATCCGGCATGGCACGCCGTCGGAATTCCGCGCCTTCGTCGATGCCGCGCACCGCAAGGGACTGGGGGTGATCCTGGACTGGGTGCCGGGGCATTTCCCGACCGACGCGCATGGGTTGGGCCGGTTCGACGGCACGGCGCTGTACGAACACCAGGACCCGCGCGAGGGGTTCCACCAGGACTGGAACACGCTGATCTACAACTACGGCCGGGTCGAGGTGAAGAACTACCTCGTCAGTAACGCCTTGTATTGGCTGGAGGAATACCACGTCGACGGGCTGCGGGTCGATGCCGTGGCCTCGATGCTGTACCGTGACTACTCCCGCAAGCACGGCGAGTGGATCCCGAACAAGGATGGGGGCCGCGAGAATTATGAGGCGATCGACGTCCTGCGGTCGATGAACATCACGACCTATGGCGAAGTGCCGGGGATCCTGACGGTGGCCGAGGAATCGACGGCCTTCCCGGGCGTTAGCCGTCCCGCGAACTGGGGCGGCCTGGGCTTCGGGTTCAAGTGGAACATGGGGTGGATGAACGACACCCTGTCCTACATGCACAAGGACCCGATCTACCGGAAGTACCACCACGGGCAGATGACCTTCGGCCTCGTCTACGCCTGGTCAGAGAACTACATCCTGCCGATCAGCCACGACGAAGTGGTCCACGGCAAGGGCAGCATGCTGTCGAAGATGCCCGGCACCGCGTGGGAGAAATTCGCCAACCTGCGCGCCTATTACGGGTTCATGTGGGCGCATCCGGGGAAGAAACTGCTCTTCATGGGGCAGGAGTTCGCGCAGGGGGCGGAATGGAACCACAACCAGAGCCTCGACTGGCATCAGCTTGATATCCCTGAACATAAGGGGATGCAGCGCCTGGTCCGCGACCTGAACCGGGTCTACCGCGAGACTCGCGCGCTGCATGTGAACGACACGCGGCCCGAGGGCTTCGCCTGGATCGAGTCCAACGATGCCGAGGCGGGGGTCTTCGCCTGGGTCCGCAAGGGTAACGAGGGCGACAAGCAGGTGGTGGCGGTGGTGAACATGACTCCGCTGGAACGCCAGTATCGCCTCGGTCTGCCGGCGGCGGGCAAGTGGCATGAAATCCTGAACACCGACGCCGAGATCTATGGCGGGGGCAACCGTGGGAACCTGGGAGGGGTGACCACGGAAAAGACGCCTTGGCACGGCCAGCATCAATCGGCGCTTGTCACGCTGCCGCCGCTGTCGGCAATCTATCTGCAACAGGATTAGAAGTCGGCGGGAGAACCGCCTTGGGGGAGGGAAGTGCGATGAAACCAAGACCGAACCAGCGCCTGTCGAGCCAGGCTATGGCCTTTGTCCTGGCGGGCGGACGCGGCAGTCGGCTGAAGGAGCTGACCGACCGGCGAGCGAAACCGGCGGTCTACTTCGGGGGTAAGACCCGGATCATCGACTTCGCGCTGTCCAATGCGCTCAACTCCGGCATCCGGAAGATGGCGATTGCCACGCAGTACAAGGCGCACTCCCTCATCCGCCACGTCCAGCGCGGATGGGGCTTCTTCCGGGCGGAGCGGAACGAATACCTGGACATCCTGCCCGCCAGCCAGCGGATGGACGAGGTCAACTGGTACCGCGGCACGGCGGATGCCATCGCGCAGAACATCGACATCATCGACAGCTACGGTGTGAAATACGTGATCGTGCTGGCGGGCGACCACATCTACAAGATGGATTACGAGATCATGCTGCGCCAGCATGTCGAGCAGGCCGCCGACGTGACCATCGGTTGCCTGACCGTCCCGCGGATGGAGGCGACGGCCTTCGGCGTCATGCATGTCGACGAGACGCTGCGGATCACCGATTTCCTGGAAAAGCCGAAGGACCCGCCGGGCATCCCAGGTGATCCGGACCATGCTCTGGCCAGCATGGGGATCTATGTCTTCGACTGGGCCTTCCTGCGCGACCTGCTGATCCGCGACATGCAGGACGACAACTCGACCCATGACTTCGGTTTCGACCTGATCCCGCAGATCGTGAAGAACGGCAAGGCCGTGGCGCACAAGTTTGCCGACAGCTGCGTCATGAGCGGGCTTGAGACCGAGCCCTACTGGCGCGACGTGGGGACGATCGACGCCTTCTGGCAGGCGAACATCGACCTTACGGACTTCATCCCCAAGCTTGACATCTACGACAGCGCCTGGCCGATCTGGACCTATGCCGAGATCGTGCCGCCCGCCAAGTTCATCCATGACGAGGATGGGCGGCGCGGGTCGGCGGTCAGTTCGCTGGTCAGCGGGGACTGCATCGTCTCGGGTTCGTCGGTGTCGAACTCGCTGCTGTTTACCGGGGTCCGGACGCACAGTTTCTCCAGCCTGGAATATGTCGTGGCCCTGCCGCAGGTCTGCGTGGCGCGGAAGGCCCAGTTGAAGAACTGCGTGATCGACCGGGGGGTGGTGATTCCCGAGGGGCTGGTGGTCGGACAGGACCCGGAGGCCGATGCCAAGTGGTTCCGGCGGACCGACAACGGCATCGTGCTGATCACTCAGGACATGCTGGACGCCCGGGCCAAGGCGCTTGGCTGAGGGGCTGGACCTTGCCCGGAGGTCGCGTTACCCCCGGGCAGGAAGCGTTTGAAAGGCAAGGCGAATGGGCGGTCGGGTTCTGTCGGTGGCCTCGGAATGCGTCCCGCTGGTGAAGACCGGCGGGCTTGCGGACGTGGTGGGGGCGCTGCCCTCCGCGCTGAAGCCGACAGGCTGGGACATGCGGGTGCTTTTGCCCGCATACCGCGCCTTGCGTGCCCGGGCCGCCAACTGGCCGGTGGTCTGGGAGGAGCCGGACCTTTGGGGCGGGTCGGGCCGGGTGCTGGCGGGAGAAGAAGCGGGGGTGCCGCTGCTCCTCCTCGACGCGCCGCATCTTTATGACCGGGAGGGCGGGCCCTATTCCGGGCCGCAGGGCGAGCATCCCGACAACGCGATCCGGTTTGCGGCGCTCTCCTGGGTTGGATCCCGCATCGCGCGCGAGGGGCTGGAGGGGTGGAAGCCCGACGTGCTGCATGCCCATGACTGGCAGGCGGGGCTGGCGCCGGCCTATCTGGCCTATCATGGCAATGGCGGGTGCAAGTCGGTCATCACAATCCACAACATCGCTTTCCAGGGCTGGGCACCCGGCCACATGCTGGGCACGCTGCGCCTGCCGGGACATGCCTTCCACGCCGATGCGTTAGAGTATTACGGCGGAATCTCCAGCCTGAAGGCGGCACTGGTGACGGCGGACTGGATCACGACCGTCTCGCCCAGTTATGCGGCCGAGATCATGCGGGAAGAGTTCGGCATGGGCCTGCAGGGGGTCATTGCCAACCGGGCCCAGGTCGTGTCGGGCATCCTGAACGGGGTGGACACGGAAAGCTGGTCGCCCCAGGTCGAGGACCCTCCGTTCGGGCCCAAGGCTTTGGCGGGGAAGGCAGCCTGCCGCGCCAAGCTTTGCGAGGAGTTCGGGCTGGAGGTGCCGGGGCCTCTGGCGATCGTCGTCAGCCGTTTGACCGACCAGAAGGGGATCGACCTTCTGCCGCAGGTCGTCCCGGATTTCGTGGTGGGTGGCGGCGGGCTGATCGTGCTCGGCTCGGGCGAGCCGCACCTGGAAGGCGCCATGCGCGATCTTGCCGCCCGCTTCCCGGGGCGCGTCGCGGTGCAGATCGGCTATGACGAGAAGCTGAGCCATCGGCTCTTCGCCGGGGCGGATGCCGTTCTGGTCCCCAGCCGGTTCGAGCCCTGCGGACTGACCCAGATGTATGGGCTGCGCTATGGGACGCTTCCGGTGGTGTCGATGGTCGGCGGGCTGGCGGACACGGTGATCGGGGCCAATCCGGCGACGCTGGCGGCGGGGGCCGCGACGGGGGTCACCTTCCACCCGGTGGACGCGCTGGCCTTCGGGCGCGCGCTGGACCAGCTGCTGGAAATCCATCGCCAGCCGAAGCTTTGGGCCAAGCTCCGCGCGAACGCGATGGCGCATCCCGTCGGGTGGGAGACCTCGGCCGCCGCCTATGCGAGCCTCTACGAAAGGCTGGTCGCGTGACAGCGCAGGCCGTTTCGCTGCCCGCGCGGCTGCAGGGCCATGCGGTCGGACCGGGCCGCCCCTGGCCGATGGGCGCGTCGCTCACCGGCGACGGCGTGAACTTCGCCGTCTTCTCGGCCCATGCCGAGCGGATCGAGCTGTGCCTCTTCACCCCCGACGGCCGCAAGGAGATGTGCCGCCTGCCGATCATCGAACGCGATGGAGACATCTGGCACATCCATGTCGGCGGGCTGACGGTGGGCACCGTCTACGGCTTCCGCGCGCATGGCCCTTACGCGCCGGAACAGGGACACCGGTTCAACCCGAACAAGCTTTTGCTCGACCCCTATGCCCGCGCGCTGGAAGGGCGGCTCAAGTGGTCGGACGCGTTGATGGGTTACAAGATCGGCTCGCCGCGGGGGGACCTGAGTTTCGACACCCGCGACAGCGCCTTCGCAGTGCCGAAGGCGGTGGTCACCGACAGCTCGTTTACCTGGGGCAACGACCAGTCGCCCCGGACGCCGCGGATCGACAGCGTGATCTACGAGGCGCATGTCAAGTCGATGACCCAGCTGCATCCGGGGGTCGAGAAGGGCCTGCGGGGGACCTACCTCGGCCTCGCCTCGGATGCGGTGATCGACCACCTCTTGAAGCTGGGCGTCACGGCGATCGAGCTTCTGCCGGTGCAGGCCTATATCGATGACCGGTTCCTGGTCGCCAAGGGTCTGCGCAACCACTGGGGCTACAACACGCTGGCCTTCTTCGCCCCCGAACCTCGCTACATGAGCCAGGGCGCCCTGTGGGAGTTCCAGACCATGGTCCGCCGCTTCCACGCGGCCGGGCTCGAGGTGATCCTGGACGTGGTCTACAACCACACCGCCGAGGGCGACGAATGGGGTCCGACGTTGTCCTTCCGCGGACTGGACAACGCGAGCTACTACCGGCTGTCCGGGGGCGGGCGGACCTATGCCAATGACGCGGGCACCGGCAACACGCTGAACCTGACGCATCCGATGGTCTTGCGGATGGTCATGGACTCGCTTCGCTACTGGGTCGAGATGACCCATGTCGACGGCTTCCGCTTCGACCTGGCCACGGTCCTTGGACGCGAGATGCATGGCTTCGACCCGAACGGCGGCTTCTTCGATGCGATCCGGCAGGATCCGGTGCTGTCCCGCGTCAAGCTGATCGCCGAACCCTGGGACATCGGTCCCGGCGGCTATCAGCTGGGGTCCTATCCGCATCCGTTCCACGAATGGAACGACAAGTTCCGCGACGGGGTCCGGCGCTTCTGGAAGGGCGACGCGGGGATGACCCGCGACCTTGCCGCCCGCTTCCTCGGCAGTGCCGAACGCTTCGACCATTCAGGCCGCGCGGCAACCTCTTCCGTCAACTTCGTCACCAGCCATGACGGTTTCACGCTGGAAGACCTCGTCAGCTACACGATCAAACGCAACTTCGCCAATGGCGAGGACAACCGCGACGGCCACCATGAGAACCATTCGGACAATCTTGGGGTGGAAGGGCCGACGAAGGACCCCAAGGTGCTTTCCGCGCGGGCCTTGCGGAAGCGGAACCTCTTGGCCACGCTGATGCTGTCCCAAGGCGTGCCGATGCTCTTGGCGGGGGATGAGATCGGGCACTCCCAGGGCGGCAACAACAACGCCTATGCCCAGGACAACGAGACCTCCTGGATCGACTGGACCAAGGGCGATGCCGGGCTAATGCGCTTTGTGCAGCGGCTGGCGGCGCTGCGGCGCGATCTTCCCGTCCTGCGGCAGCGGCGATTCCTGCACGCCCGCAAGCGTCAGTCGGACGGTCTGCCGGACGTGATCTGGCGGCGCGCCGACGGGACGGTCCCGCAGTCCGAGGAATGGCACGACCCCGCCTTCCGCTGCCTTTGCGTGGAGCTGCGGATGCAGGCCGAAGGCGGCGATCCGAACCCCGAGGCGGTCTTCGTGGTTTTCAATACCGGAGCGGCGTCGGGCCTGCACCTGCCCGACACTGCGCCGGGGTGGGAGCTTCTGCTCGACACCACGCGGCCGGAACTGGTGCCCGATGGCAAGCCGTCGGACTTGACCCAGGCGCCTGCGCAATCCGTACTGCTGTTCCGGTCCCTGACCGGCAAGGGAGGAAGACCATGACCCAGATCACCACTGTCGCGACGCAACCCATCGCTGGGCAAAAGCCGGGGACCTCGGGCCTGCGCAAGAAGACCCCGGTCTTCATGGGGCGGCACTATCTGGAGAACTTCGTCCAGTCGATCTTCGACGTGGTGGGCGCGGCGGGGAAGACCTTTGTCCTGGGCGGCGACGGGCGATATTTCAACGACCGCGCGGCCCAGGTGATCCTGCGGATGGCGGCGGCCAATGGTGCGGCGCGGGTGATCGTGGGGCAGGGGGCGATCCTCAGCACTCCGGCGGCGAGCCATCTGATCCGTCTGAACAAGACCGACGGCGGGATCATCATGTCGGCGAGCCACAACCCCGGCGGGCCGGATGAGGACTTCGGCGTCAAGTTCAACATGCCGAACGGCGGGCCTGCTCCCGAAGGGGTCACCGAGGCCATGTACAAGCGGACCACGGAGATCACCGATTACAAGGTGCTGGAGGCGCAGGATGTGGACCTGGGGACCGTCGGGCGGCACCAGCTGGGCGCGATGGTGGTGGATGTGGTGGACCCGGTCAGCGACTACGCCGCGCTGATGGAGAGCCTCTTCGACTTCCCCGCGATCCGCGCGATGTTCGCGGGTGGGTTCCGGATGCGGATGGATTCCATGTGCGCCGTGACCGGTCCTTACGCGGTGGAAATCCTGGAAAACCGGCTCGGCGCGCCGAAGGGGACATGCGTCAACGCGACCCCGCTGCCGGATTTTGGCGGGATGCACCCCGACCCCAATCCGACCTGGGCCAAGGCGCTGATGGACGAGATGTTCTCGGATGCGGCCCCGGACTTCGGGGCGGCGAGCGACGGGGACGGGGACCGGAACATGGTCGTGGGGCGGGGGATCTACGTCTCGCCGTCGGACAGCCTCGCGGTGCTGGCGGCGAATGCGCATCTGGCGCCGGGCTATGCAAAGGGGTTGGCGGGTGTCGCTCGGTCGATGCCGACCTCGGCGGCGGCGGACCGGGTGGCCGATGCCCTGGGGATCGGGAAGTACGAGACGCCGACGGGATGGAAGTTCTTCGGGAACCTCCTCGATGCAGGAAAGGCCACGATCTGTGGGGAAGAGTCCTTCGGCACCGGGTCGGACCATGTGAGAGAGAAGGACGGGCTCTGGGCGATCCTGCTGTGGCTGAACATCCTGGCGGTGCGGAAGCAGTCGGTGGCGGAGATCCTGCGCGAGCACTGGGCAAAATACGGGCGGAACTACTACAGCCGCCACGACTTCGAGGCGATCGAGGTGGCGAAGGCCGACGCGATGTTCGCAGCCCTGCGCGGGTCGCTGGCAGGGCTGGTCGGGCGGCAGGTCGAAGGGATGACGGTCCGCGCGGCGGATGATTTCGCCTATACCGACCCGGTGGACGGCTCGGTCAGCCAGAAGCAGGGGGTGCGGGTCCTGTTCGAGGATGGCTCGCGCATCGTCTACCGGCTGTCGGGGACCGGGACGGAAGGGGCGACGCTGCGGGTCTACCTGGAACGCTACGCACCTGGGCCGGGTGGCCTGGACCTCGATGCGCAGGAGGCGCTGGCGGGGGTCATCCGGGCGGCGCACCAGATCGCGGGGATCGCCGGGTATACCGGGCGGACGGCGCCCGACGTGGTGACCTGAAAGAGCGCCGACAAACCGGCTGTCCACGCAGGACAGATTCCCGGTCCCTTGAAAAACAAGGGGTTATGCGTGGGCATTAGGGTGGGGTTAACCGTTTCCACGCTGCATCGGGGCGGGCGTAGCGGGCAATGGGGCCGGGGGCAAACCCCGCAGAACCCGGGGTCGAGAGCCAGCTTTCGACGGTCACTTCTCCGTGCCCCAGCGTGACCAGCGCCAGGTCGTTGGCGCTGGTCTTCCGACGGGTGGAAATCGCGGTGCCTACCTGCAGGAACAGGACCCCGGCAGCGGTTTCGGCGAAGCCGCCATGCGGCATGTGGGTATGGCCCGAAAGCACGACGTCGGCCCCTGCCGCAGCCAGAGCCACAAGGGCCGCAGCGGGGGCGGCCATGTCGGCGGGCGTGCCGTCAGCGGCGGGCACCGGTGCGTGGTGCATCACGGCGATGCGTATCGTCCCCGGCGGTGCTGCAGCAAAGGAATGCGCCAGGCGTTGCGCCGAAGCGGGGCGCAGGCGGCCCGCCTTCCAGACCAGCGGATCGGCGGTGTTCACCCCCTGCAGCACGGCCCCGGGGAGCGTCACTGTCGGCTCAAGCTCCGGCCCCATCGCGGCCCGGTAGCGGGCGAAGGGCGCGGCCAGCCGAAGCGCGAGGTTGTGTAGCGGCATGTCGTGGTTTCCCGGCACGCAGAGCACCGGGCCGGGCAACTGGCCAAGGAAGGCGCGCGCGGCGGCGAACTGGCTGGCCCGCGCCCGCTGCGTCAGGTCCCCCGAGACGACGGTCGCGTCGGGCCGGAGATCATGGGCCAGCGCCAGCACGGGCTCGACCAGGCGCGCATCGACCGCCCCGAAATGGATGTCTGACAGATGCAGGATCCGGGTCATGCCTTCCGCGCCGCCGGATTGTCGGGGGGCAGGATCACCTGCAGGTCATGCTCGGCGATCTCGATCCGGAGCGGCAGGCGCACCTTCAGCTTTTCGCCGTCCAGCGCCACCGAGATCCGCCGCCGACCCGGCACCGACACCCCGATCTCCCGCGGGGTCGAGACGATGACGTCGCGCCCGTGGTCCACCTTGCGCCGGATCAGCTTCCAGGCCAGCCGCAGGAAGCCGAGCCGGGTCTGCTGCGGGGCCAGGAACATGACGAACCGGTCGTCCGAGATTGCCCGCGCCCCCTCCAGCCCGAACTGGTCCAGCTGGTAGGCCGAGCGCGCGACGAACAGCATTGGCGTGCGGATGCGGTGCTGCGTCTCGTCCTGTTGCAGCACCATCCGGTACGGCCGCTGGAAACGCAGGATCGTCCGCAGCGAGGCGATATGGGCGAGGATCCGGTAACGCCCGTAGCGGGCATAGGTGGCCTCTCGTTCTTCCAGGATCGCGGGATAGAGCCCGATGGCCACGTTGTTCAGGAAGACCCGCCCGTTCAGGGTGCCCACAGCGATGTCATGCGGCGCGCCGGACAAGATCGCGCGGGCGGCGGCCTCGGGGTCCTCCGGCATTCCAAGGCCGCGGGCGAAGTAGTTGAAGGTGCCAAGCGCCAGGACCGCCAGCGCCACGTCGGTCCCGGCCAGCGCATGGGCGACGCCCGCCACGGTGCCGTCCCCGCCGGCGGCCACGACGATGCGGAAGCCGTCTTGGACGGCGCGCCTGGCCTCGTCCGCCGGATCGCCCGAGAAGGACCGCAGCTCGGCCCGGGGGCCGAAGACGGCCATCGCCCGGTCGACCGCACCAGGGTTGCGCCGCGCCGTGCCGGACCGCGGATTGGAGAGGACGCAGATGTCAGGTCGGTCTGGCATGGTCCCCTCCGGCTGGGAAGGACTTAGGTGCGCAGGCCGGTTTCTTCCAGAAGGCCCAGGCGCTTTGCCTCATAATAATAGCCGCGGGCGTACCAGCCGACGGCCGCGTCCTCGGAGCCGCCTGACACCATCCAGGCCCCGCGCAGGTACTTGCCGGCATACATCAGGTTGGTTTCCGCATCGAGCAGCCCCTCGGGCGGGCCCTGGTAGCCCATCGTCCGGGCCGTCTGCGGCAGGATCTGCATGAGGCCATAGTAGGGGCCGTTCCGCGCGCCCGGATTGTAGCCGCTTTCGCGCTGGATGACCCGGTGGAGAAGGCTTTCCGGGATGTCATGGATGTCGGCATATTTTGCGACGAGCGCCATCATCTCGGGGCTCGCGCCGGGTGCGATGGGCGCGCGGGTCACGCGTTCGGACTTGCGGCCGCAGGCGGCAAGGGCGGCGGCGCTGGCGCAAGCGAGAAGGCTGCGACGGGTCAGGGTCATGCATCGGCTCCGGTTTCGGACAACCGAGGGTTAGCGACGCGGGGCAGCGGACGCAACCCGGGGGGTGGGGGACTGGGCGGCAACCGGCGCGGCGGCGCACGAGCCGGGGAACTTCGCCCGTCATCGCCCGGTTACAGTGCAGGTGCGGAAGTCGCCCAAGGCCCGGGCGCGCGATCACGCGCTTGGGGGTTGCCAAGGCAGGAACGCCAGATATAGTTTTCGGCAACGGGGCGGGACTCCCCGCCCTGTGGCCGGATGGTCTACGGGCGAAGCGCGGAGTCTTTGACGGAATGGACGGCGATTTCAGAACCCAGTTCGTGCGCGATCCCGCGGCGCTGAAGCATTACCCTGCGCTGGTGCTGAACGCCGACTATCGCCCGCTGTCCTATTACCCGCTCAGTCTCTGGCCCTGGCAGGAGGCGATCAAGGCCGCTTTCCTGGACCGCGTGCAGATCGTCGCCGAATACGACGCCGTGGTCCACAGTCAGCGGCAAGAGTTCAGGATACCCAGCGTGGTCGTCCTGAAGGAATTCGTAAAACCCCAGAAGCGCGTGGCCTTCACGCGCTTCAATCTTTTTCTGCGGGACGAATTCTGCTGCCAGTACTGCGGCGCCAAGGGCGACTTGACCTTCGATCACGTCCTGCCCCGGTCGAAGGGCGGCATCACCAGCTGGGAGAACGTCGTCGCGGCCTGCAGTCCCTGCAACCTTCGCAAGGGATCGCGGACGCTGAAGCAGGCGGGGATGTATCTGAACCGGCTGCCCCGCGCGCCCTCGGCCGAGGAGATGCAGGCCCACGGCCGCCGCTTCCCGCCGAACCACCTGCACGAAAGCTGGATGGACTACCTCTACTGGGACGCCGAACTGGAGGCATGAGCCCGGCTGCAGGCTTGTGAAGGTCGGGATTGGCGACCGAAGCGCCGTGCGAAGTGCTTAACAAACCGGAACCGGAGTGCTCTCCTGCGCTTTTGGACGGGGAGGTGTGCGATGTTCACGGGACTGGAAGCCGCGGCGGTGAACCTGGGCGTCGCCCTTGGCTGCGGTGCGCTGATCGGGTCGGAGCGTCAGGTCCGGCAGCGGATGGCGGGCCTGCGGACCAATGCCCTGGTGGCGCTGGGGGCTGCAAGCTTCGTGATCTTCTCGGGGCTTTACCCCGACGAGGTCAGCCCCACGCGGGTCGCGGCGCAGATCGTGTCGGGGATCGGCTTCCTGGGGGCGGGGATCATCTTTCGCGACGGGTTCAACGTGCATGGGTTGAACACGGCGGCGACGCTGTGGTGCTCGGCCGGCGTCGGGATGATGGCGGGGCATGGCGCCTGGGAACACGCGCTTTTGTTGACCGCGATGGTGGTCTTCGTGAACCTGGGCCTGCGCCCGCTGGTCAAGCTTCTGAAGCGCTACACCCGAGCCGGTGTGCCGGTCTTGAAGGCCTACCGGGTGCAGGTCTCGGTCGACCCGGCGCAGGAGGCCGGCGTGCGCAGCCTGATGCTGCGGACCCTCTCGCTGGGCGGGCTGCACCTCTCGGAGATCGGCGTGGCGGCTGGAGAGGCCGGGCAGCTGGACCTGTCGGCGACGGTGACGGCCGAGACGGTGGGCGAAGTGGCGCTGGAACAGGCGGTGCAGCGGCTCGCGGCCGAACCCGGCCTGATGCGCGTGCGTTGGGAGGCGCTGGAGGACGGCTGATGTTCCCCCTGGGGTCCGGCAATGCTAGACAGGGGGCGATGCAGGCTGTAGAAGCCGCTCAATCGGTTGGCGTTAGCGCTAACATCGCCCTCGCAGGAGACGATCATGGTTTCGCGTGTCATTCCGGTCGATGTCTTCGATCTGGTGATCTTCGGAGGCACGGGCGACCTGGCGCGCCGCAAGATCCTGCCGGGGCTCTACCGGCGCTTCATGGCCGGGCAAATGGTGGCGGACAGCCGGATCATCGGGGCGGCGCGGGCCGATCTGACGGACGAAAGCTTCCGCGAGCAGGTGCGTGAGGCGCTTCTGGAATTCGTGCCGAAGGCCCGGCAGGACGCCGCCGCCATCGAAGGGTTCCTGGGACGGATCCACTATGTCTCGATCGATGCGACGGGGACGGGGGGCTGGGCGCAGCTGAAGGAGCTGATGCGCGACAATGTCGTGCGGGCCTTCTATTTCTCGGTCGCCCCAAGCCTTTTCGGTGACATTGCGCAAAGGCTGTCCGAGAACGGCATCGCCGACGCCTGGAGCCGGATCGTGGTGGAAAAGCCCTTCGGGCGGGACCTCGCGTCGGCGAAGGCCTTGAACGCGGTGCTGGCCAAGCATTTCAACGAGACGCAGATCTACCGGATCGACCATTACCTGGGGAAAGAGACGGTCCAGAACCTGATGGCGGTGCGCTTCGCCAACATCCTGTTCGAGCCGCTGTGGAAGGCCGAATACATCGACCACGTCCAGATCACCGTGGCCGAGACCGTGGGCGTCGATGGGCGCGGGGCCTATTACGACAAGTCGGGCGCGATGCGGGACATGGTGCAGAACCACCTGATGCAGCTTCTCTGCCTGATCGCAATGGAGCCGCCCTATCACTTCGACCCCGACGCGGTGCGGGACGAGAAGCTGAAGGTCATCCGCGCGCTGAAGCCCGTCCCGCATGAGGATATCGTGCGCGGGCAGTATGGGGCGGGCAAGGGCGAGAAGAGCTACGTCGTCCATTCCGAGAACCCCGCCTCGAAGACGGAAAGCTACATCGCGCTGAAGGTGCAGATTTCCAACTGGCGCTGGCAGGGCGTGCCCTTCTACCTGCGCACCGGCAAGCGACTGCGCGCGCGGGCGTCCGAGATCGCGATCACCTTCAAGCAGCCGCCCCACGCCATCTTCGACGACGCGACCGGCTGGCACGAGAACGTGCTGGTCATCCGGCTGCAGCCGAACGAGGGGATGAACCTGATGGTCATGATCAAGGAACCCGGCCCCGGCGGCATGCGCCTGATGCAGGTGCCGCTCGACATGTCCTTCGCCGATGCCCTGGGCGAAGTGGCGGAGGATGTGCCGGACGCCTATGAACGCCTGATCATGGACGTGATCCGTGGCAACCAGACGCTCTTCATGCGCGGGGACGAGGTCGAGGCCGCCTGGGCCTGGACCGACCCGATCATCCAGGGCTGGGAAGCGCGCGGCGACAAGCCCCAGACCTATGACCCCGGATCCTCGGGCCCCGAGGACGCGTTGATGCTGATGCACCGGGACGGCCGGCGCTGGCGGGAGATACGTGAATGAAGCTGGAGACCTACCCGGACCGCGAATTCCTGATGCTGGGCCTTGCGAATACCATCGCGGGGCAATTGGCGGATTTCCTGCGGCGGGAGGGGAAGGCTACCTTGTCGGTGCCGGGCGGAACGACTCCGGGTCCGATCTTCGACACGCTGTCGGGGGTGGACCTCGACTGGGCGAATGTAGCCGTGGTGCTGAACGACGAACGCTGGGTGCCCGAGACGTCCGAGCGGTCGAACACGCGGCTGGTCCGTGAGCGGCTGTTGCGCGGCCGGGCCGCACCCGCGCGTCTGGTGCCTTTGTATGCTCCGGCGGAGCAGCCGGAGGAGATGCTGGAGGCCTTGGCCGACGGGCTGAAGCCGCACCTGCCGATTTCCGTCCTGCTCCTGGGCATGGGCGCGGACATGCACACGGCAAGCCTTTTCCCGGGCGCCGACCGGCTGGAAGAGGGCCTGTCAGCCAATGCGCCGCTTCTGTTGCCGATGCGGGCCGAGGCGGCGGGCGAGCCGCGGATCACCCTGACCGCCCCCGTCCTGCGGGGCGCGTTCAACATCCACATCCTGATCACCGGGCAGGAAAAGCGCGAGGCCTTGGAGCGCGCGATGACCCTGACCCCTTCCGAGGCCCCCGTGCGGGCGGTTCTCGACAACGCAACCGTGCACTGGGCGGAATAAGATGGCGAAATGGGCAGACCTGCAGCGGCTTCACGATGTGAACAAGGGCCGCCATATCCTTGATCTGTTTGATGAAAGCCGGGCAGGGGAGTTCTCGGTCACAACTGACGGGATGCTGTTCGACTATTCCAAGACCAATATCGATGCCGCGACACGGCGCGCGCTGGTGACGGTGGCCGAGGCGTCGGGCGTGGCTGAAAAGCGCGCGGCGATGTTTGGCGGAGAGAAGATCAACGACACCGAGGGCCGGGCAGTCCTGCATGTGGCGCTGCGTGCGGGTGACGCCGACGTCATCAAGGTCGACGGCAAGGACGTGCTGCCCGAGGTGCGCCGCATCCGTGCGGCCTGTGCGGCGTTTGCGCGGGATGTGCGGTCCGGGGCGTTCAAGGGCCAGGGCGGCAAGATCACCGATGTGGTGAACATTGGGATTGGCGGCTCGGACCTTGGCCCGGCGATGGCCTATCTCGCGCTCGCGCCCTATGCAGATGGCCCGCGCTGCCACTTCGTGTCGAATGTCGACGGCGCGCATATCCACGACGTCCTGCAACACCTTGATCCGGCAACAACTTTGGTGATCGTGGCGTCGAAGACCTTCACCACCATCGAGACGATGACCAACGCCGACACGGCCAAGCGCTGGATGGGGGCGAAGGTGGCGAATCCCGCCGCGCAGTTCGCCGCCGTCAGCACGGCGGGTGACAAGACCGCGGCCTACGGCATTGATCCCGCGCGGGTTTTCGGGTTCGAGGACTGGGTCGGCGGGCGCTATTCGATGTGGGGGCCGATCGGCCTGTCGCTGATGATCGCCATCGGGCCGGAGGCGTTCGACCAGTTCCTCGCCGGTGGCCGGGCGATGGACCAGCATTTCCTGACGGCTCCATTCGCGGCGAACATGCCGGTGATGCTGGCCTTGGTCGGCATCTGGCACAACCAGCTGTGCGGACACGCGACCCGGGCGGTTCTGCCTTACGATCAACGGCTTGCGCGGCTTCCTGCCTATCTGCAGCAGCTGGAGATGGAATCCAATGGCAAGCGCGTCGCTATCGACGGATCGGACCTGAAGACCAACTCCGGCCCTGTCGTCTGGGGCGAGCCGGGGACCAACGGGCAGCATGCCTTCTACCAGCTGATCCATCAGGGGACGCGCGTCGTTCCTTGCGAATTCCTCGTGGCAAAGCGGGGTCATGAGCCGGACCTCGCGCATCAGCATCTGCTGCTGGTGTCGAACTGTCTGGCGCAGGCCGAGGCGCTGCTGCGGGGTCGCAGCCTGGACGAAGCGCGGGCGATCATGGCGAAGAAGGGCCTGACCGGGGCCGAGTTGGAACGCCAGGCGCGGCACCGGGTGTTCCCGGGGAACAGGCCCTCGACGGTGCTGGCCTATGACCAGCTGACGCCCTTCACGCTGGGCCAGATCATCGCTCTTTACGAGCATCGGGTGTTCGTGGAAGGCGTGATCCTGGGGATCAACTCCTACGACCAGTGGGGGGTGGAGCTGGGCAAGGAGCTGGCACTGGCGCTGCAGCCGGTGCTGGAGGGGAAGGCGGGGACCGCGGGCAAGGATGGGTCCACCGCGGCGCTGGTGGACTTCCTTCGGGCCTGAAACGCCCGATTTCTTTGAAGAAATCGGACCGGAGCCTTTGAAGGCTCCGATCCGGAAATTTCGAAATTTCCGGCGCTTACTTCAGCGCGACGGTGACGATGACCTCGACCTTGTAGTCGGGGGTCGCGAGCTTCGCCTCACCCGTGGCGCGGGCCGGGGTGTGGCCCTGCGGGACCCAGGTGTCCCAGACCGAGTTCATCTCGGCGAAAGTGGACATGTCGGCCAGCCAGATCTGCGCTGAAAGGATGCGGGTCTTGTCGGTGCCGGCCTTGGCGAGGATCGCGTCGATGGCGGCAAGGGCCTGGCGGGTCTGGTCGGCGACCGAGCCGCCGGGCTCGCCCAGCTGGCCTGCGACCCAGAGGATGCCGTTGTAGGCCACGGCCTCGGACATGCGGGGGCCGGTGCCGTAGCGGGTGATGTCGGTGTTCATGTGTGTCTCCCTGTTGGCGTCGGGCGGCTGGTTAGCCGGTTCCGGGGGCAAACGGAAGTCAGTTCACGCGACGGCAGTTGAACTGGTCGCCCGAGGCGCCCGATACCCAGGTCATCCCCGTCTCGGTCACGGCGGCCAAGGCGATGGAATAGCCATCGGCAAAGCGCAGGATGTAGTCGCGACCGTTCCGGGTGACGCTTTGCATCGGGAAGGTGTCCGACCCGTTGTTGTAGGTGGAATTGGTGAAGGTGAAGGTCTCGACGCCGCAATCCCAAGTGCCCACGAAGGCATAAGGCTCGATCGGGCCGCTGTCCTGCACGCAACCGGCAAGGGCGAGAAGGGGAAGGAGAAGAAGGCGAGGGGACATGGGAGGGCTCCGGTTGCGGTCTGCGCGAAAGGCTTAAGCGCCGGGAGGCCACTGTCAATCGCCGAGAAGGGATGGAGCGGGTGAAGGGAATCGAACCCTCGTCGTAAGCTTGGGAAGCTTCTGCTCTACCATTGAGCTACACCCGCATGGCTGTCGATTTAGCCATTCCCGCCGGTGAAGGCAAGCCGGTTGCGGGGGAAATCGGGGGCTGAGAAACACGAAGGGCCCGGTGATTTCTCACGGGCCCTCGTGGTGTTGGCTCCGGCGGTAGGGATCGAACCTACGACCAATTGATTAACAGTCAACTGCTCTACCGCTGAGCTACGCCGGAACACGGGCGGGTCTATAGCAAGGGCAGTAAAGGGCGGCAAGGGGCAAAAGGCGTGAAAGTGCGTCCGGTCCTACTTGCGCGTGAATTCGGCCGCGGGATGCAGGTCCGGATCGGCCGCGACCAGGTTTCTTGACGCCAGATCAATGAGATGCGCAAGGACGTTGCGCTCGGCCGCGGGCAAAAGATGGGGCGGGGTGTCGTGGTAGACGCGCCGGGTCAGCACCGGGATGGTTGCCGGAGCCGCTTCCAGCCCCTGAAGGATCTGCCTCTCGCGCTGGCGGCGGTGCGCGACCAGTTCGGCCAGGCGCGCAGCCGGGTCGGCGATGGCATCGCCATGGCCCGGCAGGAGCTGGCTCCAACTCTGGTTCGACAGGCGGTGAAGGGATGCCATGTAGTCCGACATGTCCCCATCGGGCGGCGAGACGATCGTGGTCGACCAGCCCATCACATGGTCGCCCGAAAAGAGGATGTCGCCAAGCGCAAGACACAGATGGCCGCCAAGATGGCCGGGTGTATGCAGCGCGGAAAGGCTGTAGTCCGGACCGTCGAGGCGCTCGGTATCCGCAAGCACGTGATCGGGGGCAAAGCCGTGGTCCAGCCCCTCGCCATGGGTGGAGAGGCTGGCTGCAAGGCGCGACATCAGCGCGCTGCGCCCCGCGGTCGCCGCGCCGAAGGCATGGACCGGCGCCCCCGTCGCGGCGGACAGCCGTTGAGCCAGCGCGGAATGGTCCAGGTGCGCATGGGTGACGATGATCCGGCCGATCCTCTGCCCCGGCGCGACCGCCTGCAGGATCGCCGCGAGGTGGCGGTCATCGTCCGGCCCGGGATCGATCACCGCCAGCTCGCTTCCGCCCACCAGCCAGGTGTTCGTCCCCTTGCCTGTCAGGGGCGAGGGGTTCGGCGCGAGAAGCTGGCGGATCGGGGGCAGACTGGTCATGGGCGGCGGGTTTCCAAAGAGATGCGGGGCGGATAGGCTGTCAGGCGATGTCGGTCTTTCAACGTCTCCTTCCCAGAGGTCTCTACGGCCGCGCGGCACTGATCCTGATCGTGCCGATCGTGGCGCTGCAGCTGTTGTTCTCGACCGAATTCATCCAGCGCTTCTATGAAGACGTGACCGGTCAGATGACGCAAGGTGTCGCGATCGATCTGGCCTTCCTTCTGGACCAGATCGAGTCCAGCCGTGATATCGCCGAGGCCAGGGCGCGGGTCGTGCCCCTGGCCGACGCGCTGGAGATCACTCTGACGGTTCCGGCCGGCCCCGACGCCCCCGTCGAGGACCGGCTTCCCATGATCGACCTCTCCGGAAGCACGATCATCTCCACCCTGCGTGAGCGTCTGCCCGGTCTGGTGGCCGTCGATCTGACCGGAGAGAATCGGCAGGTCGCGCTGCGCTTCGACACGCCGCTTGGACCTGTTGGTGCCGAGGTCAGCAGACGCAGGATGTCGGCGACCAATCCGCACCAGCTGATCGTCGTGATGGTCTTCGCGTCGGTCCTGCTTACGATCATCGCCTATGTCTTCCTGCGCCGGCAGCTTCGCCCCATCACCAAGCTCGCCCAGGCGGCCGAGGAATTCGGCAAGGGCCGGATGGTCGAGTATCGTCCCCGCGGGGCGCAGGAGGTGCGGGCCGCGGGGCGAGCCTTCCTGGACATGCGCAACCGGATCGAACGCCAGATCGAGCAGCGCACGCTCATGCTGTCCGGCGTCAGCCACGACTTGCGCACGCCGCTGACCCGCATGCGGCTGGCGCTGTCGCTGATGCCCGAGGATCCCGAGGTGGCGGCGCTGCAGGCCGATGTGGTGCAGATGGAGCGCATGGTGGACGAATTCCTGGCCTTCGTCCGCGGCGACGCGATGGAAGGGTCGCAAGCCACCGACGCCGTGGCGCTGGTCCGCGAGATTGCCGACAAGGCCGATGTGACGCTGGCGGGGATCGAAGGCACGCCGCAACAGGTCGAGATGCGACCCCAGGCCGTGGTCCGGGCGGTGGAGAACCTGGTCTCGAACGCGCAGCGCTATGGCAAGCGGGTCGAGCTGCGCCTGACCTTCCTGGAACGCAGCCTGCGCATTTCGGTCGAGGATGACGGTCCGGGCATTCCGGCGGACCGTCGGGACGAGGCGATGCGCCCCTTCACTCGGCTGGATGCCTCACGCGATCCGAACCGCCGGGCAGGTGTCGGTCTGGGGCTGTCGATCGCCTCGGATATCGCGATCAGTCACGGCGGCACGTTGCGGCTTTCGCAAAGCGCTGCCCTCGGCGGGTTGAAGGCGGAGCTGGTGATCGCGCGCTAGCCTATTTCGAGGCGCCGACCACGATGATCCAGTGCAGCTTGTTGTCCGGGGCCGGGCTGACGGCGATGCCGACGCCGACCTCGCGCGCCTTGCGCAGAAGGATGTTGTCCTTGTGCTTGGGCGAGTTCATCCACCATTCCACCGCCCGCGCGCCCGAGGCGAAGCCGCGGCCCGTGTTCTCGGCGGCGGTGCGGAAAGCGTATCCGGCCTTGCGCAGCCGCGTCTTCAGCGTGCCACCGTCCGAGGAGGTGTGGCTGATCGACTTGCGTTTGGCGTTATCGCAGGCATGGCCCTGCGCCGCCTTGTCGAGCTTTGCGGAAAGGACCAATGCGGGCAGGCCGCGTGCCTTGCGTTCGGCGTTCAGGTGGCTCAGCAACTCCTGCTGCATGGCGCTGGCGTTGCCGGGAACCGAACAGCCGGCCTGGGCGGCGGCGGAAAGGCAAAGGAATGCGGTTGCGGCAGCGGCCGCAAGGGTCAAGCACTTCGGCATTTCTGGTCCCCCGGTAGTGGCACCATTTCAGTTTCCGGATCAGTTGGGCCGGAATCAGGCAGAATGTGGCGTAAAGAGTGAAATATACGGGAATGGCCGCCCAAGAAACTCAACCTCTGGATGTGTGCGCGAAGTGTTGCCACCGGCCTGCGCAAACGTGACAACTGTTGCAGCGGGTTCGTGGCATGGTGCGCACGAAACGGGAGACGCCATGCTGGATGGAATGATCCGCGACGTGATCGACGCACCCTTGGACCGGGGCGGCCGCTGGCTGGCCGCGCGGGGGGCCTCGGCCGATGCGGTGACGCTGGTGGGCCTGGTCCTAGGCCTTGCAAGTGCCATGCTGGTGGCACTCGGTTACAGCGGCGCCCTCGTCGCGGCTCTGGTCCTTGCCAGCCGGCTGGCCGATGGGCTGGATGGGGCCGTGGCGCGCGCACGCGGCAAGTCGGATTTCGGCGGCTACCTCGACATCGTCTGCGATTTCACCTTTTACGGCGCGATCCCCCTGGCCTTCGTCCTGGCCGATCCGGCCAATAACGGGGCTGCGGGCGCCTTCCTGCTGGCCGCCTTCTATGTGAACGGGGCCACCTTCCTGGGTTACGCGATCCTGGCTGAAAAGCGCGGGATGGAGACGCGGTCGCGGGGCGAGAAGTCGCTTTACTTCACGGCGGGTCTGCTGGAGGGGACCGAAACGATCCTCTTCTTCCTGTTGATCGTCCTGGTGCCAGGCCTCTTCGTCCCGGCGGCCTGGATCTTCGGCGCCCTGTGCCTGGTCACCGCAAGCGCGCGCATGGCGCTGGCGGTGCGGACTTTCCGCTAGGCCCTCAGCCCATCACCGCCTCGCGGAAGCGGAAGAACCCATGCGTGGCGTGGGGCCAGGCGGTGCGATCGTGGTCGCGCAGGATTCGGGTGACCGAGATCCCGCGCGCCGTGGCCAGACGGGTCAACTCGGCCAAGGTCGTGGCGACGGGACCGACCGGGGCGTAGGGGGTGACGATCTGCAGAACCCCTTCGCGGTCGGCAAGGTCAAGCAGGCCGGTCAGCTCGCCACGGTCGAACCGGGGTGCCGTCGGCGCGCCGATCCGGCGCAAGGCGTCCCCGATCGCGTCGGCGGTGAACTGATGGACGGGCGCGGCAACGGCCAGGGGCGAGCGTCCGGCGACATCGGTCAGCACCGCCACGGCGCGCGGGGAGAGACCAACGTCCAGCAGGAATTCCGGGCTCAGGTCCTCTTCGGTGACGAGGAGAAGGCTTGCGGCGGTCGGGTCAAGCGCATCGCCCTGCGGGCTTGGGCGCGGGGCAGGGTGGGGCGGCATCGGCAGGGCCGGGGCCTCGGGCGCAAGCCCCTCGGGCCGGAAGCGGCCGCGGGTGTTCGTCGCGATGTTCTCGGCCGTGGCGAGATAGGTCTTGCCGGCCGTGTGCAGCCCCGCCACCCAGCGCCAGGACAGGGTGTTGGAGGCAGGGTCGCCGTCGATCAGGTGGCGCAGGAAGAAATCCGCCCCCAGTTCCCACGGCAGCCGCAGGGTGAAGATCCAGATCGAGGCGAACCACATCCGGGCGTGGTTGTGCAGATAGCCCGTCGCCACCAGTTCCCGCGCCCAATGGTCGAAACCGTCGATCCCCGTCTCGCCCAGCATCGCCGCCTCGGCCCGGGCGGCAAGGCCCGGCTCGACCGCCAGCCGGTTCAGCGCGCCCTGCAGGCCCTGCCGGTAGGCCGCCCAGATCCCCGGCCGCAACTCCAGCCAGCCCTTCCAGTAGGTCCGCCACCAGACCTCGGCCAGGAATTTCTCGGCCCCGCGCGGATGGGCGCGCAGCACCGCGTCGATGACTTCCGCCTCGGTCAGCAGCCGGTGCCGCAGCCAGGGCGACAGGGCCGAGACATGGGGATGCCCGTCAAGATCGAGGTTGCGGAAGGCCGCATAGTCGCGGCTCGCGCGGGGAAGGAAATCGGTCAGCCGGTCAAGTCCGGCGGCTTTGGTCGGCGTGAACATGGCCGGGGTGTAGCCCGCGGATCCCCGCCTTCAAGGGTGCAACACCCCACAGTCAAATCGCAGGGGGGTGCCCTTGCAGCCCCCGTGTCACCCCACTAAGACTCTGGCAATACATTCGACGATAATCCTCGAACGACTGAAAGAGGCAGGCACCGATGCGCGATCCCGTTGACCACTACATGAACACGCTCGTCCCCATGGTCGTCGAACAGACGAGCCGCGGCGAACGCGCCTACGACATCTTCAGCCGCATGCTGAAGGAACGGATCATCTTCCTGGGCGGCCCGGTGCATGACGGCATGTCCAGCCTGATCTGCGCCCAGCTTCTGTTCCTTGAATCGGAAAACCCGACCAAGGAAATCAGCATGTACATCAACAGCCCCGGCGGGGTCGTGACCTCGGGCCTGTCGATCTACGACACCATGCAGTACATCCGGCCGAAGATCTCCACGCTGGTGATCGGGCAGGCGGCCTCGATGGGCTCGCTTCTCCTGACCGCGGGCGAAAAGGGGATGCGCTTCTCGCTGCCGAACAGCCGCGTCATGGTCCACCAGCCCTCGGGCGGCTATCAGGGCCAGGCGACGGACATCATGATCCACGCGCGGGAGACGGAAAAGCTGAAGCGGCGGCTGAACGAGATCTACGTCAAGCACACCGGCAACGACTACGACACGGTGGAAGCGGCGCTTGAGCGGGACAACTTCATGTCGGCCGAGGATGCGAAGGCCTGGGGCCTGATCGACCAGATCCTGGAAAGCCGCGGAAAGGCCGACGATACGTCGAAGTGACGCCCCAATCCCGCCGGATGGTCTGGCGGGATTTTCGCATTGTGGTGCCTTGGGGGTTGGCCTAAACTTCCACCAAGGCACCGGCCCCTTCACCGGTGGCAAGCTTCAGAGGACTGCGGATGGCAACGAACACCGGCGGCGACAGCAAGAACACTCTCTACTGCTCGTTCTGCGGCAAGAGCCAGCATGAGGTGCGCAAGCTGATCGCGGGCCCCACGGTCTTCATCTGCGACGAATGCGTCGAGCTTTGCATGGACATCATCCGCGAGGAGACGAAGACCACGGGTCTGAAATCCTCGGACGGCGTGCCGACCCCGCGCGAAATCTGCAAGGTCCTGGACGACTACGTGATCGGCCAGATCCACGCCAAGCGCGTGCTCTCGGTCGCGGTGCACAACCACTACAAGCGACTGAACCATTCCTCGAAGAACGACATCGAGCTGTCGAAGTCGAACATCCTCTTGATCGGACCCACCGGCTGCGGCAAGACGCTGCTTGCCCAGACGCTGGCCCGCATCCTGGACGTGCCGTTCACGATGGCCGACGCCACCACGCTGACCGAAGCGGGCTACGTGGGCGAGGATGTGGAAAACATCATCCTGAAGCTTCTGCAGGCGTCGGAATACAACGTCGAACGCGCGCAGCGCGGGATCGTCTATATCGACGAGGTCGACAAGATCACGCGGAAGTCCGACAACCCCTCGATCACCCGCGACGTGAGCGGGGAGGGCGTGCAGCAGGCGCTTCTGAAGATCATGGAAGGCACCGTCGCCTCGGTCCCCCCGCAGGGTGGCCGCAAGCATCCGCAGCAGGAATTCCTGCAGGTGGACACGACGAACATCCTTTTCATTTGCGGCGGCGCCTTTGCGGGTCTGGAAAAGATCATCGCGCAGCGCAACAAGGGTTCGGGCATCGGCTTCGGGGCCGAGGTCAAGGGTCCGGACGAGCGCACCGTGGGCGACCTCTTCAAGGAGCTGGAACCTGAGGATCTGCTCAAGTTCGGCCTGATCCCGGAATTCGTCGGCCGCCTGCCCGTGATCGCCACGCTGACCGATCTGGATGAGGCCGCTTTGGTCACCATCCTGACCGAGCCGAAGAACGCGCTGGTGAAGCAGTACCAGCGCCTTTTCGAGATCGAGGGCGTGAAGCTGACCTTCACCTCCGACGCGCTGATCGCCATCGCCAAACGTGCCATCAAGCGCAAGACCGGCGCCCGCGGCCTGCGCTCGATCATGGAGGACATCCTCCTCGACACCATGTTCGAACTTCCGGGCATGGACGGGGTCGAGGAAGTGGTCGTCAAGGACGAGGCGGTGAATTCGGGCGCGAAGCCGATGCTCGTCTATACCGAGACGAAGAAGAAGGAACCGGCGAAGGCCTGACGCGGCCGACATCGCGCGAAGGGCGGGCTTCGGGCCCGCCTTTTTTCTTGGGCGGTTCGGCACTGGATCGCCACTGTCCAGCGGCTCGCCCCTAGACCTTCTCCCGGCTTTCCGCCATATGAGGGGAAACGAACCGGAGGCCGCCCATGTACTTCCTCAAGCGCCTGCTGACCTGGTGGAACAGCCAGACCATCGGCACCCAGCTGTTCACCGCCCGGAAGGGTGTGAAGGTCGGTGAGGATGACGCGGGCAACATCTTCTACCAGACCGCCGACGGTAAGCGGCGCTGGGTGATCTACAACGGCGACATGGAAGCCTCGCGCGTGTCGCCCGACTGGCACGGCTGGCTGCACTACACCTGGGACGAGCCGCCGACCAAGGCTCCGCTGAAGAAGAAGGCCTGGGAAAAGCCGCACCAGGAGAACCTGACCGGGACCGAGGCCGCCTATGCGCCCCCGGGCTCGATCCGCCGCGTGGAACCCGTCGCCCGCCGCGACTACGAGGCCTGGCAGCCCGAGTGATGGCTTACGAACGCGCCGAAATCCTTGCCGGGGCCGCCGTCCTGGCCGTGGCCGCGGGCTTCGCGCTTTACGCGGTGCGCGGCTCGGGCGTGGTGAGCGAGCCGTCAAGCTATCCCCTGACCGCGAGCTTCCGCTCGGTCGAGGGTGTGAGCGTCGGCACCGACGTGCGCCTGGCCGGCGTCAAGGTCGGCACCGTCACCAGCCTCTCCCTGAACCCCGAGACCTTCTTCGCCGATGCCACCATCTCGATGCGCAACGACGTGGCGGTCCCGGTCGATTCGACCATCATGATCTCGTCCGAGGGCCTGCTGGGAGGCACCTTCGTCGAGGTCCAGCCTGGCGGCGCGCTGGAGACCCTGGAACCCGGTGGCGAGATCGAGGACACGCAGGGTGCAGTCAGCCTGATCACGCTGCTGATGAAGTTCGCTGGCGGCGGGTCCGAAGGCGAGGTCACTGCAGAGACCGCAACCCCATGAGGGCGCTTCTGCTGCTGTTGGCGCTGGCGCTTCCGGCTGCGGCGCAAGAGGACCAGGCCGAACCGGCAGGACCGGAGTTCACCGAGTCCACCGGGGCCGAGCTGCGTTTTCTCGACAAGCTGACCAGCGAGACGGGCGATGTCGCGCTGGACGTGGGCCAGGCCGCGAAGTTCGGGCGCCTCGTGGTGCAGCTGGACAGCTGCCGCTACCCGACCGGCAACCCGGCGTCGGACGCCGAGGCCCACCTGACGATCCTGGAAGAGACGACGAATACCCAGCTTTTCGCGGGCTGGATGCTGGCCTCCTCGCCCGCGCTTTCGGCGCTGGATCACCCGCGCTACGACGTCTGGGTGCTGAACTGCGTGCTGCCGGAACCCCCGGCGGAAGAGCCCGCCGAGGACACCGAGAACGAATAGCCCGGCGGGTCGAAGGTGGCCGTCCCCTCCAGCGCCTCGGCCAGCAGGCGGTGGTATTCGGCCCGCGGGATCTCTTTCCCGCCAAGACTGGCCAGATGCGGCGTCAGGAATTGCGTGTCGAACAGCCGGAACCCCCCGGCGCGCAGCCGGTCCACCGCATGGGCGAGCGCGACCTTCGATGCATCGGTCACGCGGCTGAACATGCTTTCGCCGAAGAAGGCCGCCCCTAGCACCACGCCGTAGACTCCGCCGACAAGCGCGTCACCCTCCCAGACCTCGAAGCTGTGGGCAAAGCCAAGGCTGTGCAACTGAACATAAAGCCGCTGGATCCGGTGGCTGATCCAGGTCTCGTCCCGCTCGGCGCAGGCTTCGACGACCGCCTCGAAGGCCGTATCGGTCGTGGCATGGAACCGGCCCGAGCGGAGGCGCTTGGCCAGGGACCGCGAGATGTGGAAGCCGTCCAGCGGCAGGACGCCCCGGCGGCGGGGGTCGATCCAGTGGATTTCGGGGTCGTCGCGGCCGTCGGACATCGGGAAGATGCCCATCGCATAGGCCCGCAACAGGATGTCCGGTGTAAGTTCGTCGGGTAAAGGCTTCTCGGGCACTTACAAAATCCTTCGAAGGATTTTGCAAAAGTCTTCGAAGACTTTTGCGGCAGGGCGCCCAGGTGGGCGCCCCCTCAGGTCAGGCGAACTTCTCGGCCAGCCACTTCTCCAGCCAATGGATGTTGTATTCGCCGTTCTGAATGTCTGGCTCGGCCAGAAGCATGTGGAACAGCGGGATCGACGTATCGATGCCGTCGATGATCAGCTCGGACAGCGCCCGCTTCAGCCGCGCCAGCGCCTCGGGCCGGTCACGGCCGTGGACGATCAGCTTGCCGATCAGGCTGTCGTAATAGGGCGGGATCCGGTAGCCGTCGTAGATCGCGGAATCCATCCGAACGCCAAGGCCGCCCGGAGCGTGGAACTGGGTGATCCGGCCGGGGCAGGGCGAAAAGTTGGGGATCTTCTCGGCGTTGATCCGCACCTCGATGCAGTGGCCGTTGATCTCCAGCTCCTCCTGCGTGAAGGACAGGTCCATGCCAGAGGCGACGCGGATCTGTTCGCGCACGAGGTCGACGCCGAAGATGCCCTCGGTCACCGGGTGTTCCACCTGCAGGCGGGTGTTCATCTCGATGAAGTAGAACTTTCCGTCCTCGTAAAGGAACTCGATCGTCCCGGCGCCGATGTATTTCAGCTTCTTCATCGCTTCGGCGCAGATGCTGCCGATCTCGCTGCGCAGCTTCGGCGTGATGGCCGGGCCGGGCGCTTCCTCGAAGACCTTCTGGTGGCGGCGTTGCAGCGAACAGTCGCGTTCCCCCAGATGCACCGCGCCGCCACGGCCGTCGCCGAAGACCTGGATCTCGATGTGGCGCGGACGCTGGAGATACTTCTCCATGTAGACTTCGTCGTTGCCGAAGGCGGCCTTCGCCTCGCTCCGCGCGGTGCGGAAGGCGATTTCCAGCTCGGTCGCGTCCTTGGCGACCTTCATGCCCCGACCGCCGCCGCCGGCGGTGGCCTTGATGATGACCGGATAGCCGATCTCCTCGGCCACGCGCCTGGCCGTCTCGAAGTCCGGAACGCCGCCGTCCGAGCCCGGCACCACGGGGATGCCCAGCTCTTTCGCGGTTTCCTTCGCGGTGATCTTGTCGCCCATGATGCGGATATGTTCCGCATTGGGGCCGATGAAGGTGATCCCGTGGTCCTCCAGCGCTTGGGCGAAGGCCGCGTTTTCGGACAGGAAGCCATAGCCCGGATGCACGGCTTGCGCCCCGGTGATCTCGCAGGCCGAGATGATCGCGGCCTTGGAGAGATAGCTTTCCGACGAGGGCGCGGGGCCGATGCAGACCGATTCATCGGCCATCCGGACATGCATCGCGTCGGCGTCAGCGGTGGAATGGACAGCCACCGACTTGATCCCCATTTCCTGGCAGGCGCGGATCACGCGCAGGGCGATCTCACCCCGGTTGGCGATCAGGATCTTGTCGAACATGGGTGCGCCCCTCATTCGATGATCATCAGCGGCGCGCCGTATTCGACCGGGTGGCCATCCTCGACCAGGATGCGCTTCACCGTGCCCGCCTTCGGGGCCGGGATGTGGTTCATCGTCTTCATCGCCTCGATGATCAGGACCGTCTGGCCCTCGCTCACCTGCGCGCCGATGGTCACGAAGGGCGAGGCGCCGGGCTCGGCCGCCAGATAGACCGTGCCGACCATGGGCGAAGTCACGGCACCGGGGTGCTGGGCCGGGTCCTCGTTGGCGGGGGCGGCAGCCGGGGCCGCTGCAGCAGGCGCAGAGGCGGCAGCCGGGGCAGGGGCAGGGGCATAGGACACAGGTGCGGGTGCCGCGGCCACGGTCACGACGTTGGCCTGCTTGACGACGCGAACCTCCAGGCTGTCGTCCTCGCCGTATTCCCGCTTCACCGACAGTTCGGTCAGGTCGTTCTTGTTCAGAAGCTCGGCAAGCGCCGAGATGAAGGCGACATCGGTGTCGGTGTTCTGCTTGCTCATCGGGTCCTCTGTTCTTCTCTGCCCTGGGCGCGCGCGGGTTGGGAAATGCCCCCCGCAGTCTGGTATTGGGCGCTTATACGCGACCCTGCCGGGGCTGAAAAGCCGCGAAAGCGTTGGCGCTACCAGCCGCGCTGCCCGGAAAACGGGCATTCCCTCGGGAATCTGTGTCCGACGAAAATTTACCGTTTGATAAAAAAATGGACCTGTGCCAGCCTTTCCCAAAACAAGCACAGGGGAGGACGAGACGTCCCATGACGAACAGCCCGCTGACGCCCGGCATTGTTCCGGGCCGCCTGCCAGCCGAAGCCTATTGCACGAACTTCGCCGACCACGAGCCCGCGCTTGACCGGCACGAAGCGCGGGTCGCCGCCGACCGCTGCTACTTCTGCCACGACGCGCCCTGCATCACGGCCTGCCCGACCTCGATCGACATCCCCCTCTTCATCCGCCAGATCGCCACCGGCACACCCGAGGCAGCGGCCAAGACGATCTGGAACCAGAACATCCTGGGCGGCATCTGCGCCCGCGTCTGCCCCACCGAAACGCTCTGCGAGGAAGCCTGCGTCCGCGAGGCCGCCGAGGGCAAGCCGGTCGAGATCGGCCGCCTCCAGCGCTATGCGACTGACGTGGCGATGGCCAAGGGCCTGCACCCCTTCACCCGCGCCCCATCCACCGGCAAGCGTATCGCCGTCGTCGGCGCCGGGCCTGCGGGCCTTGCCTGCGCCCATCGCCTCGCCATGCACGGCCACGACGTCGTAATCTTCGAACGCCGCCCCAAGGCGGGGGGCCTGAACGAATACGGTATCGCCAGCTACAAGGCCACCGGCGGCTTCGCGCAGAAAGAGGTCGACTGGCTTCTCCAGATCGGCGGGATCGAGATCCGCACCGGCATGGAGCTTGGCCGCGACATCCAGCTGGCCCAGCTGGAAGCCGAATATGACGCCGTCTTCCTTGGCATCGGCCTTGCCGGCGTCAATGCGCTTCGCGCGGCGGGCGAGGACCTGGCAGGCGTCCGCAACGCCGTCGACTTCATCGCCGAACTGCGCCAGGCCGCCGATGTCTCCACCCTGCCCATCGGCCGAGACGTCGTCGTCATCGGCGGCGGCATGACCGCCGTGGACGCGGCCGTCCAGTCGAAGCTCCTTGGCGCCGAGAACGTCACCATCGTCTACCGCCGGGGACAGGAGAAGATGTCCGCCTCGGGTTACGAACAGGAACATGCCGCCCAGGCGGGCGTCCGCATCATCCACAACGCCGCCCCCGTCCGCGTCCTTGGGAACGGCAAGGCCGAGGCGGTGGAGTTCGCCTACACCTCCGAAGGCCCGACCGGCCTGACGCTCTCGTCCGAGACCTTCACGCTCAAGGCCGACCAGGTGTTCAAGGCGATCGGCCAAACGCTGGTGGGCGCGCCCGACGGCCTGCCGGTTACCGGCGGCAAGATCGCGGGAACGACCGGCAAGGTCTGGGTCGGGGGCGACTGCGCGGCGGGGGGCGAGGACCTGACCGTCACCGCCGTCGCTGAAGGCCGCGACGCCGCCGAGGCGATCCACCTGACGCTCATGGCACTCTGATGCACACGCTCCTCCCTTGCGTTCGTCGGGGAGCCGGGCCAGAAGGGGCGCCGGAAAGGGATCCTCGTGGACGCATTCGCCGCCGATATCATCACCTTCATCGAACAGAACCAGGACTGGTTTCCGTTCATCATGGTGCTGTTCGCAGCTGCCGAGACCACGGCCTTCCTGTCGCTTCTCATCCCATCGACGCCGGTGCTTGCCGCCGTGGGGGCGCTTGCCGCCACCGGGGCGCTGTCCTTCACCGCGCTCTGGATCGGGGCCACGATCGGCGCGCTGATCGGGTCGACCTTCAGCTACTGGCTGGGGCGGCGCTACGGCACGCATATCCTGACCATGCGGCCCTTGCGCGACCATCCGGACTGGGTGGAAAAGGCTCAGGCCACCTTCGACAAGTATGGCCCGGTGACGATCTTCATCGGCCATTTCACCACGATCTTCCGGCCCGTGGTGTTCCTCATGGCCGGAATGAGCGGCATGACCCTGCCGCGCTTCATGTTCTGGAACAGCCTCGGCTGCGTCGCCTGGGCCTTCATCGTGCCGAAGCTCGGCCAGTTCGGCGGCGATCTCATCGGCTGGATCTGGTCGCTTTTCTAAGCCGCGGTGGGCGCTTCGCCCACCCTACTTCCCCCGCATCACTCCCAGCGTGCCGCAAGGAGGCGTCAAATGGCTGACCTCAGCTCGAATTTCATTGGCATCAAGTCCCCGAACCCGTTCTGGCTGGCCTCGGCGCCGCCCACGGACAAGAAATACAACGTCGAGCGCGCCTTCGAGGCGGGCTGGGGCGGCGTGGTCTGGAAGACCTTGGGCGCGGAAGGCCCGCCCATCGTCAACGTGAACGGCCCGCGCTACGGCGCGATCTGGGGGGCGGACCGCCGGCTTCTGGGCCTGAACAACATCGAACTCATCACCGACCGCCCGCTGGAGGTGAACCTGCGCGAGATCAAGGAAGTCAAGCGCAAGTGGAAGGACCGGGCGCTGGTCATCTCCCTCATGGTGCCTTGCGAGGAGGACCACTGGAAGGCGATCCTCAAGCAGATCGAGGATACCGAGGCCGACGGCGTCGAGCTGAACTTCGGCTGCCCGCATGGGATGGCCGAACGCGGCATGGGGTCCGCCGTGGGGCAGGTGCCGGAATACATCGAGATGGTGACCCGCTGGGTCAAGCAGTACAGCCGCATGCCCTGCATCGTGAAGCTGACACCGAACGTGACCTCGATCCTGCCGCCCGCGATGGCGGCGAACCGGGGCGGAGCGGATGCTGTCAGCCTGATCAACACGGTGAAGTCGATCACCAATGTCGACCTCGACCATTTCTCGCCCTTCCCGATGATCGACGGCAAGGGGTCGCACGGCGGCTATTGCGGCCCGGCGGTGAAGCCCATCGCGCTGAACATGGTGGCCGAGATCGCGCGCCATCAGGAAACCCGCGGCCTGCCGATCAGCGGCATCGGCGGCGTCACCACCTGGCGCGACGCGGCAGAGTTCATGGCCCTGGGTGCAGGCAACGTGCAGGTCTGCACCGCCGCGATGACCTACGGCTTCAAGATCGTGCAGGAGATGATCTCAGGGCTCTCGCAATACCTCGACGAAAAGCAGATGTCGCTTTCCGATCTCATCGGCCGCGCCGTGCCGAACTTCGTCGAATGGCAGCACCTGAACCTGAACTACGTCACCAAGGCGCAGATCGACCAGGACCTCTGCATCTCCTGCGGGCGCTGCTACGCGGCCTGCGAGGACACCAGCCACCAGGCCATCGCCATGTCGCCCGACCGGGTCTTCACGGTGAAGGACGAGGAGTGCGTGGCTTGCAACCTCTGCGTCGACGTCTGCCCGGTGGACAACTGCATCACCATGCGCGAACTGCCGAAAGGGGCCGTCGATCCCCGCACGGGCAAGGTGGTTGGCGACTTCGCCGACTGGACGACGCATCCGAACAACCCGATGGCCCAGGCGGCGGAGTGACGGAGCCCGTCCTTCAGGCCGAAGCCCTGATCCTGAAAGCGGCCCGAAAGACCTCCGGGCCGCTTGTCGTCGCCATCGACGGGCGCAGCGGGACGGGCAAGTCCACGCTGGCCGAGGCGCTGGCAGAAAGGCTGGGCGCCACGGTGATCGAAGGCGACGATTTCTATGCCGGGGGCACCGGGATCCTCGGCGACACGCCGCAATCCCGCGCCGCGCGCTGCATCGACTGGCAGGCGCAGCGCCGGGTCCTGACCGCTCTGCGCGCGGGTCACCCGGCCAGCTATCACGCCTTCGACTGGGACGCTTTCGACGGCTCGCTTGCGACCAAGGCAACCGAGGTCGCTCCGGCGCCGATCCTGATCCTGGAGGGCGCCTATTCGGCGCGGCCGGAACTGCGGGACCTGGTGGATCTGTCGATCCTCGCCACTGTGCCGCCCGCCTTGCGCGAGGCGCGTCTTCTGCAGCGCGAAGGCGACATCGGCCCCTGGGAACGCCAGTGGCACGAGGCCGAGGATTGGTACTTCGCCCATGCCGCGCCCGAGGCGGGTTTCGACCTGGTGCTTGACCTGAGCTAGGGCAGGGGCAGGGGACTGACGCCCGCCGCGATGCTGGCCTTGATATAGGCATCCCGTGCAGCCTGGGCGGCAGCCCGCGCCTCGGCCGCGGGATGTCGGTCGTCGTCGCGATCGGCCAGGCGGATCGACACCTGCGCGCCCGCGGATGCGGGCGGCTGCGGCGCCTGGCGGTGGATCGTTTCGGCGACCGGCTTGCTGCTTGCCGCGGCCGCCGCGCTGACCGCCCGGTCCGGTGCCTGCTGCGCCGCGGGAAGCTGGACCGGCTGTTGCGACCGGATGGCAGAAATCAGGTCCATGGCATGACCCCCAATGGTGACCCCCTCGGCGGAAATTACCTCACATTTCCCTAACGGACACGCGGCAAATACCTAAAATTCAAGGGATCGCATAGGTTTGCGAAACGTGAATGTCCACGGCGAAGTCCTTGATCTTCCTTTGGTACCCGGTCCTGTCCACGCGCGGTCGTCAGGGCCGCAAGAGGCGCGTGAACAGCGTCTCGAGGAAGCCTCCGGCCTCCTTGAACGGGTCGTGATCGGGACCCAGCACCGCCCGGACCTGCACGTCAAAGTCCGCGTAATGCTGGGTCAGCGCCCAGATCGAGAAGACAAGGTGCACCGGATCGACCCGCGCGATCCGCCCCTCGTCCATCCAGCGCGTCAGGACGGCGGCCTTTTCCTCCACCAGCCGACGCAGGTCCCCCTCGATCGCCTCCCGTATCCGGGGCGCGCCCTGCAGGATTTCGCCCGCAAAAAGCCGGCTCTCCCGCGGGAAGTCCCGCGCCAGGTCGAGCTTCCGGCGGACATAGGCGAGGATTTCCTGCAAGGGCTGCCCGGCGGGGTTCATCGCGCGCAAGGGGTCAAGCCAGGTGTCCAGAAGCCCGGTCAGAAGCGCGGTGTGGACCTCTTCCTTCGACGGGAAATAGTACAAGAGGTTCGGCTTGGACAGCCCCGCCACCTCGGCGATCTGGTCCAGCGTCGCGCCCCGGAAGCCGTGGGCCGAGAATACCTCCAACGCCGCGTCCAGGATAAGCTCGCGGTTGCGTTGCTGGATGCGGGATCTGGGGCGCTGGGTCGGTGCCATGGGTCCGGACTGCTGGTGCGGACCCCTTGGATAGCGCGGGGGTAAGTGGAAGGTCAAATGGTTCGCCGCCTGCCAGCGGCACTTGACCCCCCGCAGAGGAAGATGCCGCAGGCCCGCCATCCCGAGGGGGTGGACAGCGGCCCTGCGGCGCGGCCGCAGAGGCTACTGCACCGCCTGCATGATGCCCCAAGGCACCACCGTCAGCATCGCCGTGATGAGCAGGAGCGAACGCTTCAGGCCTGAAAACATTGATGTCTCCATGGTTTTCGTCCAGGAGAGCTAGGCAGGGCCGCGACAGGCGCAACCACCTGCGGTGAACCGCCGCAGCTAGCCGCCTGCCAGTGCCCGGATCCCGCGGACGACCAGCTTGTGGTCCTCGACCTGCGGCAGGCCCGAGACGGTCGCGACCGCCACCACGCCCACGCCCCGGACCCGGATTGGCACCGCACCGCCGCTGTCGGCATAGTCCGCGCCGGACAACCCATGCTTGTCCAGGGGCTCGCCCTTGGCCTTGTTCCGCGCGGCCACCAGAAGCGAGGGCAGCTGGAACATCAGCGCCGTGTTCGACTTCCGCCGCGCCCAGAGGTCGTTCAGCGGTGCCGAACCGGGCAGGCCCGCATGGAAAAGCGTCCGGTCCGGGGTGCGGATGTCGATCACCACCGGCAGGCGGTCCGCCAGTGCCAGATCCACCAGCACCTGGCCAAGCCGCAGCGCCGTGACCTCGTCGAACTGCGGCAGGTCCAGTGCGGCGTACTCCGCTTCCAGGTGGGCAATGTCCATCGTCATCTCCTAGATCGCCCCGATTCCGCGCAGGACCATGTCACGCACGCTCGCCTTCGCCTCGCGCCACTGCCGGTCCGTAAGCGGCGCGCCGCCGTTCAGCGTCTGGATCTGGTGGCCGAAATCCGCATAGTGCTGGGTCGTTGCCCAAAGCATGTAGAGAAGGTGCCGCGGGTTCACCGGCTGCATCTTGCCCTCATCGATCCAGCGCTGGATCACCGCGATCCGCCCCTCGGTCCAGTCGCGCAGCGTCGTCTCCAGATAGTCCTGGATCACCGGCGCGCCGTGCATCACCTCGGACGCCCAGACCTTGGACCCATGTGGATGCGTCCTGCTGATGTCCATCTTGGCGTCGATGTAGGCCCCGATCCCCTCGACCGGCCCCGGCGCGTCGTCGAAGCTCGATGCCGCATCCAGCCAGATCTCGAAGATCTGCTGCACTACGCGGCGGTAGAGGTCTTCCTTGGTGGCGAAGTAGTAGTGCAGGTTGGCCTTCGGAAGCCCCGCCATGTCGGCGATGAGCTGCATGGTCGCCCCCCCGAACCCGGCCTCGGCGAAGACCTTCTCGGCGGCCTCCAGGATCGCACGCTCATTCTCGCGCCGAATATCTGTGCGGCGACCCGGTTTAAGGCGCGAAATCTGGGCATCGCCGCTCATCGAGGTCCCATATTTTTGTTGACCGGTTGGTCAGGTTGTGTTGCGCTTCACCTTGACCATACGGTCAGGAAACGAGTCGCGGCAAGGGGCAGGATGGCCCCGCGCGAACAGGGAGCTAAGCTGATGCCAGCCACCGGGGACAACCTGCGGATCGATCCTGCGCGCCTGTGGGATTCGCTGGAAGAGATGGCCAAGATCGGCCCCGGCGTGGCGGGCGGCTGCAACCGGCAGACCCTGACCGACGCCGACAGCGAAGGCCGCCACCTCTTCAAGCGCTGGTGCGAGGCGGCGGGGATGTCGATGGGCGTCGACACGATGGGCAACATGTTCGCAACGCGTCCAGGGACGGACCCTTCGGCACTGCCGGTCTACATGGGAAGTCACCTCGACACGCAGCCGACGGGTGGGAAGTATGACGGCGTCCTTGGCGTCCTGGGCGCGTTGGAGGTGGTTCGAACGCTGAACGACATGGGCGTCAAGACGAAGCACCCGATCGTGGTGACGAACTGGACAAACGAAGAGGGCGCGCGGTTCGCGCCTGCCATGCTCGCCTCGGGGGTCTTCGCGGGCATCCATACCGAGGAATATGCCAAGTCCCGCAAGGACCTCGACGGCAAAGTCTTCGGCGAGGAACTGGCCCGCATCGGCTGGGTGGGCGATGAGAAGGTCGGCGCGCGGAAGATGCACGCGATGCTTGAACTCCACATCGAACAGGGTCCGATCCTGGAGGCCGAGGGCAAGGACATCGGCGTCGTGACCCACGGCCAGGGCCTGTGGTGGCTGGAGATCACGCTGACCGGCAAGGACGCCCATACTGGATCGACCCCCATGCACATGCGGGTCAATGCGGGCCTCGGCATGGCGCGGATCACCGAACGCGTCCACCAGATCGCGATGAGCCACCAGCCGAACGCCGTGGGCGCGGTGGGGCAGGTGAAGGTCTTCCCGAACTCGCGCAACGTGATCCCGGGGAAGGTGGTGTTCACCGTCGACATCCGGTCCCCCGAACAGGCAAAGCTCGACGCGATGAAGGCCGAAGTCATTCGTGCCGCCCATGCGGTGGCGAAGGAGCTGGGGTTGGGCTGCGAGATCGAGGACGTGGGCCACTTCGACCCCGTCACCTTTGACCCCGGCCTTGTGAAGATCGTCCGGCAATCCGCTGAAAAGCTGGGCTATTCCCACATGGACATCGTCTCCGGCGCCGGCCACGACGCCTGCTGGATCAACCGCGTCGCGCCGACGGTCATGGTGATGTGCCCCTGCGTGGATGGCCTTTCCCACAACGAGGCAGAGAAAATCAGCCCCGAATGGGCGGCGGCGGGGACGGATGTTCTCCTCCACGCCTGCCTTGAGGTGGCGGAGGTGGTGGGGTGAGCGCCGAGAGCAAGTGGAGCGTGGTGCGCCTCAGCGGGCTGGGGTTCATCTTCGGGTCGGTTCTGGCGCTGATCTGGGCGCTGGTGACCATGGCCGGGACCGACCTTGCGCCGGGCAGGCTCTTCGGCCTTGTCGTCCTTGGCGGGGTCGCGGGCGCGGCGCTTCTCGCGGTTGTTGCCAATCTTCGAAACGTTCTTGTCAAATAGGAGCCGCACATGACCACCATCATCAAGAACGGCACCGTCGTCACCGCCGACCTCACCTACAAGGCGGATGTGCGGGTGGAGAACGGGGTGATCACCGAGATCGGGCAGGGCCTCAAGGGCGGCTCCGAATTGGACGCAACCGGCTGCTATGTGATGCCCGGCGGGATCGATCCGCATACGCATCTGGAGATGCCCTTCATGGGCACCTACTCGGCGGATGATTTTGAGTCCGGCACCCGGGCGGCGCTGAGTGGCGGGACCACGATGGTCGTCGACTTCATCCTGCCGGGGCAGGGACAGGACCTGATGGATGCGGCCAAGGTCTGGTCGAACAAGTCCACTCGGGCCACTTGCGATTATTCCTACCACATGGCCGTCACGTGGTGGGGCGAGAAGGTCTGGACCGGGATCGAGGAGTCCGCCAAGGCGGGCATCACCAGCTTCAAGCACTTCATGGCCTACAAGGGCGCGCTGATGGTGAACGACGACGAGCTCTTCAACTCCTTCCGCCGGGTGGGGGATGTGGGCGGCCTCGCGATGGTCCATGCCGAGAACGGCGACGTGGTGGCGGAACTGACGGCGAAGCTTCTGAAGGAAGGCAACACTGGCCCCGAGGGCCACGCCTATTCCCGCCCGCCGCAGGTGGAGGGCGAGGCCACGAACCGCGCGATCATGATCGCCGACATGGCGGGGGTGCCGCTGTATGTCGTCCACGTCAGCTGCGAGGATGCGCATGAGGCGATCCGCCGGGCCCGCCAGCAGGGGAAACGGGTCTGGGGCGAGCCGCTGATCCAGCACCTGACGCTGGATGAGTCCGAATACTTCCACCCCGACTGGGACCACGCCGCACGCCGGGTGATGAGCCCGCCGTTCCGCAACAAGCAGCACCAGGACAGCCTCTGGGCGGGTCTCATGAGCGGTTCGCTCTCGGTGGTGGCGACCGACCATTGCAGCTTCACCACGGAACAGAAGCGCTACGGCCTTGGCGACTTTTCCAAGATCCCGAACGGGACGGGGGGGCTGGAGGACCGGATGCCGATGCTCTGGACCCACGGAGTCGGCACGGGCCGCCTGACGCCGAATGAATTCGTGGCCGTAACCTCAACCAATATCGCGAAAATCCTGAACTGCTACCCGAAGAAGGGCGCGGTGCTGGTGGGGGCGGATGCGGACCTCGTGGTCTGGGATCCCGAGAAGACCAAGACCATCGGCGCGGCGCGCCAGCAGTCGAAGATCGACTACAACGTCTTCGAGGGCCACACCGTGAAGGGCCTGCCACGGTTCACCCTAACCCGCGGCCATGTCGCGATCCACGACGGCGAGGTGCGCACGCAAGAGGGCCACGGCAAATTCGTTGCCCGCGAGGCCCGTCCGGCGGTCAACCGCGCGCTGACCCAGTGGAAGGACCTGACCGCCCCGCGTCCGGTGGAGCGGACGGGTATCCCGGCAACGGGCGTCTAAGGCACCAGATGCTCCAATTCCGGCAAGAGCACGACGCTTTCCTGCTCGTTCGGGTCGGTCCGGGCGATGACGGCTGTGCAGGGCTCGGGGCCGGGGTTGAAGGGCAGGTGGGGGACGTCGGCGGGGATGTAGATCAGGTCGCCGGCCTCGGTCTCCATCCGGTTTTCCAACCTCTCGCCCCAGTACATCACCGCCCGGCCCGTCAGCTGGTAGATCGCCGTCTCATGCGTCGCATGCTTGTGTGCCTTCGCGCGGCCCCCCGGCGGGACAGTCAGAAGATGCATGCAGATCGCCGTGGAACCCACTGTTTCCGCAGCGATTCCGGCGTCGTAGGTGAAACCCTGCTTGCCGGAATAGCGGTCGGCAGGGCGGATCTTGCGGCAATCGGGCATGGGCGGGCTCCTTCGCGGCTGCGCGGAGGATACCATGCCTCAGGGCTCGCCGGGTTCGGATTCCTCGTCGTCCCGGTCGGGCGGGGCGAAGGCGATTACGGGGGCGTCGAAGAAGACCTCTTCCAGGTCCTCGGGTGCGGGGGCGAAGGCGAGGGTCGTCTGCAAGACATTGATAAGCATGGCGGTCCTCCGGTTTCGGGCGAGGTGGGGACGCAAGGCAGCGGTCGCAAGTCTGCCGGGGATCGGCAACGGGAATGTGAAGCTGCGCGAGCCGCTGCGCGAGAAATGAACGAGGGGACGTGGGCGTGAAGGACATGGCAAGCCAGGGCCAGCCGGTGATCGAGGCCAAGGGGGTGAACCTGGTGTTCCAGACCGCCGACGGGCCGGTGCAAGCGCTGAAGGACGTGAACCTGACGATCAACCAGGGCGATTTCGTCAGCTTCATCGGGCCCTCGGGCTGCGGGAAGACCACGTTCCTGCGCGCCATCGCGGCGCTGGAGCATCCGACGGGCGGCACGCTGACCGTGAACGGGATGTCGCCGGACGAGGCCCGGCGGAAGCGGGCCTATGGCTATGTCTTCCAGGCAGCCGGGCTTTACCCGTGGCGGACCATCGCGGGGAACATCAAGCTTCCACTTGAGATCATGGGCTTTTCCAAGGCCGAGCAGGAGGAACGGACCGAGCGCGTGCTGGAGCTGGTGGAGCTGAAGGGCTTCGGCAAGAAGTTCCCCTGGCAGCTTTCCGGCGGGATGCAGCAGCGCGCCTCGATTGCCCGGGCGCTGGCCTTCGACGCGGACATCCTGCTCATGGACGAACCCTTCGGCGCGCTGGACGAGATCGTCCGCGACCGGCTGAACGAAGAGGTGCTGAAGCTTTGGGCGCGGACCGGCAAGACCATTGGCTTCGTCACCCACTCGATCCCCGAGGCGGTGTACCTGTCCACCAAGATCGTCGTCATGTCCCCCAGGCCGGGGCGGATCACCGACGTCATCGACTCGCCCCTTCCGAAGGAGCGGCCGCTCGACATCCGCGACAGCCGGGAGTTCATCGAGATCGCCCACCGCGTGCGCGAGGGGCTGAGGGCCGGTCACCATGAAGACTAGGGCCGACGCTTTTCTACAGGTCCCGTCCATCTTTGGGGGGCGGGCATGACCGGAGTGACTTTCCTCTGGCTGTCCGCCGCCACGGTGGTCTTCGTCGCGGCCAATGCGGTGCTCAAGGTCTATGCGACCAAGGGGCAGCTGCCGATCCTGGTCGGCGCGCTGGCGATGTTCTGCGTCGGCAACTGGATCATGGTGCAGGTGATGAAGGCCAACGGGTTGGGCCTTGCCATTGCCCTGTCGGCGATCTTCCAGCTGGTGGCGATCAGCGTCATGGCGATCTTCGTCTTCGGCGAGCGTCCGACGGGCCTGCAGATGGCCGGCATGGCGCTTGGCGTGGTCGCGGTCGCCATGATCGCCTGGCCGACGGGAGGCAAGGCATGAGCCGCGCGCTTCCCGTCCTGACCGTCCTCGCCGGGATCATCGCGATCTGGTATGCCGCCGCGGTCTGGATGAACGCGACCTGGGTCTTCGATCAGGCCGAACGCGCCGGGACCACTGTCACCTGGGCTGAAGCAATCCCGCAGACCATGAACCAGGACCGACCGCTCCTCCCGCCGCCACACCAGGTGGGGGCCGAGCTTTGGAAGGGGTTCTTCGGCCAGGCGGTGACCTCGAAGCGCAGCCTCGTCTACCATGCCTTCATCACCTTCAAGGGCACGATGATGGGCTTCGGCCTTGGGATCATCACCGGCGTCCTCTTGGCGATGGCCATCGTCCGCTTCCGGGTGATGGACATGTCGGTGATGCCCTGGGCGATCATCAGCCAGACCATCCCCATCGTTGCGCTGGCGCCGATGATCATCACGCTGTCCAGCCAGCTGGGCCTGACCGACCGCGATGTCCCGAAGGCGATCATCGCGGCCTACCTCTCGTTCTTCCCGGTCCTTGTCAGCATGGTGAAGGGCTTGCGCAGCCCCGACCAGATGCAGCTTGACCTTCTGAAGACTTACGGGGCCAGCGAGACGGCGACCTTCCTGAAGCTGCGCCTGCCCGCCTCGATGCCCTATTTCTTCGCCTCGCTGAAGGTGGCCGTGGCGGCAAGCCTGGTGGGCACGATCGTGGGCGAGCTTCCCACCGGCGCCATCGAGGGGCTTGGGGCGCGGATGCTGATCGGCTCGCAGTTCGGAGAACCCCTGATCATGTGGGCCGCCCTGTTTGCGGCGGCGATCCTGGCGGGGCTTCTGATCCTTGCGGTGGGTTTTGTCGAGCGGCTGGCCCGCAAGCGGATGGGGGTCCCGGCATGACCGCGCTCTGGCTTGCCATCGGCTTCTGGCTGGCGGCCTGGGCGGTCAACGTCTGGCTGGCTGGCAGCCGGGCGTCGAGGTCCGGTCCTGGCCGCGCGCTGGTGCCTCTGATCTTCGGGGCGACGGTGCTGGTCCTGTGGGAGGGGCTGGTGCGCGGCCTGGGGATCGAGGGCGTGATCCTTCCCGCCCCCAGCGTCATCGCGGCGAAGATCGCGGGAGAGGTGCCGACCCTTTGGCAGGACTTCGCGCAGACGATCCTGAAAGGCGCGGTCCCGGGCTTCCTGATCGGGGCAGGGGCGGCCTTCCTGACCGCCATCGCCATCGACCGCTCGCCGTTCCTGCAACGCGGTCTTCTGCCCATCGGCAACTTCGTCGCGGCCCTGCCCATCGTGGGCCTTGCCCCCATCCTGGTGATGTGGTTCGGCTTCGACTGGCAGTCCAAGGCCGCCGTCGTGGTGGTCATGGTCTTCTTCCCGATGCTGGTGAACATCGTCGCGGGCCTGCAGGCCAGCGAGCGGATGCAGCGCGACCTGATGGCGACCTGGGGCGCGTCCTACCTGCAAAGCCTGGTCAAGCTGCGGCTTCCCGCCGCGATGCCCTTCATCTTCAACGGGCTGAAAATAGCATCGACTCTGGCCCTGATCGGGGCCATCGTTGCCGAATTCTTCGGCAGTCCGGTCTATGGCATGGGCTTCCGCATCTCGACCGAGGTGGGGCGACTTGGCCTTGACATGGTTTGGGCCACGATTGCGGTCGCGGCTCTGGCGGGATCGGTCCTCTACGGGCTGATCACGCTGATCGAACGGTGGGTGACCTTCTGGCACCCGTCGCAACGGCATTAACAAAGGCCCCGAACGGGCCCAACACGGGAGAAACGAAGATGAAGAAACTGATCACGGCGGCCTTCCTGGCGGCGGCCTCGGCCACCGGCGCCATCGCCGAGGACGTCAAGCTGCAGCTGAAATGGGTCACCCAGGCCCAGTTCGCCGGCTACTATGTCGCGCAAGCCAAGGGCTTCTACGAGGAAGAGGGCCTGAACGTCACCATCCTGCCGGGCGGCCCGGACATCGCGCCGACCCAGGTCATCGCGGGCGGCGGGGCGGACGTGATCGTGGAATGGATGCCGGCCGCGCTGGCCGCGCGCGAAAAGGGCCTGCCGCTGGTGAACATCGCCCAGCCCTTCGCCTCGTCGGGGATGATGCTGACCTGCCTGAAGGAAACCGGGATCACCTCGCCGGCCGATTTCGCCGACAAGACCCTGGGGGTCTGGTTCTTCGGCAACGAATATCCGTTCCTGTCCTGGATGTCGCAGCTTGGCCTGAAGACCGACGGCTCGCCCGGTGGCGTTACGGTCCTGAAGCAGGGCTTCAACGTCGATCCCCTCCTGCAGAAGCAGGCGGCCTGCATCTCGACCATGACCTACAACGAATACTGGCAGGTCATCGACGCCGGGATCACCGAGGACCAGCTGGTCACCTTCAAGTATGAAGACCAGGGCGTCGCGACGCTGGAGGATGGTCTCTATGTCCTCGAAGACCGCCTCGCCGATCCGGCCTTCCAGGAGACGATGGTCAAGTTCGTCCGCGCCTCGATGAAGGGCTGGAAATATGCCGAGGAGAACTCGGACGAAGCCGCGATGATCGTGCTGGAGAACGACCAGACCGGCGCTCAGACCGAACAGCACCAGAAGCGCATGATGTCCGAGGTTGCCAAGCTGACTGCCGGCTCGAACGGCGCGCTGGACGTGGCGGCGGCGGAACGGACCGTTGCTTCGCTTCTGGCGGGCGGGTCGGACCCGGTGATCACCAAGGCGCCGGAAGGGGCCTGGACCAGCATGATCACCGACAAGGCGCTGGCGCAGTAATCTGCAAATTGTCCTAAGACAGGGGGTGCGGCCCGAAAGGCTGCACCCTTCTTGCATTTATGCAACGTGAGCGTGTGGGGTTCTCGGAGGGCAATCTTTAGAGATTCCGTTCGATTCGCATTGTGTTACCGATAATTGGAGGCAGGTTCATTAAGGAGTGAAAAGTGAAAACAGCTCTCGTTACCCTCGCAATGCTGTTCGCTGGTTCTGTGGCCTCGGCACAGGATTGGACCGGCGGCTATATCGGCGTCGCCGTTGGATCGGGTTCGGGCGAAGTCGGGGTGCCGCCTTCAGGTCTGGATACCCTCGACAGCGGCACGATCTACGGGCTCCATGCGGGCTATAACCTTCAGCGCAACAACCTGGTCTACGGCGCGGAGATCGCCTTCAATTCCGGCGACATCAACAGCGCGGCATTCCCCACGCAGGGGATCGAACTGCTCATGGACCTGAAGGGCCGCTTTGGTTATGCGGCGGGCCCTGGACTGGTCTACGGCGTCCTGGGCTACAGCACCAACGAGGCTTTCGTCAGCAGCGGGACCTCAGATGGAAGCGGGATCTCGATTGGCCTCGGCTATGATTACCAGATCAGCGATGCCTTCACGATCGGCGGCGAATACCTGAGCCGCAAGATGCAGAACGACGCAAGCGCCGCTGTGCGCGAGGTCGAGCCGGACGTGTCGACCTTCACCCTTCGCGCCGGCATGATATTCTGATTTCGGACCTGGCGAAATTCGGGGGCCGCGCCAAAGGGTGCGGCCCTTCGCGTTTGTAAATCTTTACAAGTTCCGTAAAACTGGCGGCAGGAGGGCCCGATGCCGCTTTCTGCCTTGACCGGGACCAAGCTGCGCGACCGCCGTCTGGCGGCCGGGCTTCGGCAGTCCGAGGTCGCGGCAGCGGCCGGCATCTCCGCTTCCTACCTGAACCTGATCGAGCACAACCGCCGCAAGGTCACCCCCGAGGTGATGGAACGGCTGGCAGACGCGCTGCAGATCGACCGCACTGCGCTGGACAAGGGGCAGGATGCCGCCCTGGTCGAGGACTTGCGCGCCGCCGCGGCCCGGGTCGGGGCGGGGCCGGAGGTGGAGCAGGTCGAGGATTTCGTCGACCGGTTTCCCGGATGGGCCCGGCTGATCTTGACCCTGGATGCTCAGGGCAGGGCCCTGGAACGCGCCGTCGAGGCGCTGAACGACCGGATGACGCACGACCCGCACCTTTCGCAGTCGCTGCACGAACTTCTCTCGTCCCTGTCGGCCGTCCGCGCGACCGCGGCGATCCTGGCGGAAATGCCCGATCTGGAACCGGAATGGGCGCACAGGTTCCACCAGAACCTGCACCAGGACAGCGAACGGCTGGCCGCCGGGGCCGAGGCGCTGGTGGGGTTCCTGGACGCGGGGCAGGGGATCAAGGAGCAGGGGATCGCAGCCCCGCAGGAAGAGGTGGAGGACTGGCTGCGCGGGCGGGGCTGGTCGATCCCCGACGCGCTCCTGGCAGCAGGGCTCGAGGACGAGATCAGCGGGCTTGTCTCAAGCGCCGCGCGCAGCCTTGCCCGCACGCACCTTGCCCGTGCCCGCGAGGACGCGGCCATCCTGCCCGAATCCCGGTTCCAGGCGGCCCTGGCAGAGCTCGGGCCCGATCCCCTGGTCCTGGCAGACCGCTGCGGAGTTTCGCCGCTGGTGGTGATGCGGCGGATTGCGGGAACGGCCGGGCTGGCGGCAGGGCTTGTCCTTTGCGACGCGTCCGGCACCCTGACCTTCCGCAAGCCCGCAACCGGCTTTCCGCTGCCGCGTTTCGGCTCGGCCTGCCCGCTCTGGCCGCTTTACCGTGCGCTTGGCCATCCCCATCAACCCTTCGAGGCCCGCCTGCAGATGGCGGGGCAAAGCGACCGCAGGCACCGCGCCGTCGCCTGGGCCGAAACCCGCCATCCGCAGGGCCTCCGCGGCCCGGAACTGCGCGAAGCCGCCATGCTGATCCTGCCCGACGACGGGGCCGGGCCTGCCCTTGTCGTCGGGTCCAGCTGCCGGGTCTGCGCTCTGGGCGATTGTCCGGCGCGGCGCGAACCGTCGATCCTTGCGGCCGAGGGCTCTGGTTGAGCCGGCCCTTTTGGTGCGGTGCCGGGCGCGGCTAGGCTTTGACAGGCGCGCCGCTTCTGCCGATATTGGGGCAGGGCGGCTGCAGACCGTCCGGGGGGAACCAGTGACGCAGCATGTCCTTCTGATCGAGGACGAACCGAACATCGCCGAGGCGATAGGGTTCCTCCTGACCCGCGACGGCTTGCGCGTCAGCCATGCCGCCGAGGGTGCGGCCGCGCTTGTGCTGGTGCGGCAGGACCCGCCGGACCTTGTCATCCTCGACCATATGCTGCCGGGCATGTCGGGCCTCGAAATCCTCACCGCGCTTCGCGCCGATCCGGAAAGCCGAGACCTTCCGGTGATGATGCTGACCGCGCGCGGGAGGGACCGGGAGATGGCCGAACAGGCCGGCGCCGACCGGTTCATGACCAAGCCCTTCTCGAACGCCGAGATCGTGGCAGAGGTCCGCGCCATGCTGGGCCGTGGCACCAGATGAAACGGCCCAGGGGTCCCCTGTTTCTTGCTCGGGCACCGTATCGCCGACGGCGGCTCCGCGATGCGGCACGGCTCTTGCCGGTGGTCGGGATCTTCCTTCTGCTGCTGCCGCTTCTCTGGGCGCCGGATGCCAGCATGACCCTGACCTCGGGCGACGTGATCTACTTCTTCGTCGTCTGGCTGGTGCTGATCGGCCTCGCGGCCGCCTTTGCGCCGGGGCTGCGCGGAGGGGCCGGGTCGAGCGACGAGGAGGACTGAGGTGCCTTTCAACCTCCTCGTCCTCTCGTGCCTCTTGTACGTGGCCTTCCTCTTCACCGTCGCCTTCCTGGTCGAAAGGCGTGCGTCGCGGGGGCGGCTGGGTTGGCTGCGCTCACCGCTGGTCTACACCCTGTCGCTGTCGATCTACTGCACGGCCTGGACCTTCTACGGTGCCGTGGGCTACGCCGCCCGTTCGGGGCTTGAGTTCCTGACGATCTACTTCGGGCCGACGCTGGTCTTCGTGGGCTGGTGGTGGCTTCTGCGCAAGCTGGTCCGGATCGGTCGGCAACACCATGTCACTTCGCTGGCCGACCTGATCTCGTCGCGCTACGGCAAGTCGAACACGCTGGGCGTCATCGTGACGCTGATCGCCGTCGTGGCGGCGACGCCCTATATCGCTCTGCAGCTGCAGTCGGTCGTCCTGTCCTTCGGCGTCTTCGCAAAGGCCGCGCCGGACGGATCGCGCCCCATGGCCCCCGACCAGATCGCGGTCTGGGTGGCGGTTGGGCTTGCCTTCTTCACCATCCTCTTCGGGACCCGCAACCTCGATGCCCGCGAACAGCACCACGGCGTCGTGACCGCCATCGCGGTCGAGGCGGTGGTCAAGCTGGTGGCGCTTCTCGCGGTGGGCAGCTTCGTCGTCTGGGGGATCGCGGGCGGCGTGGCGGATGTCATCGCCCGGATCGACGCCGCCGACCTTGCGGCCTGGCAGGTCCAGCCGGGGCGCTGGACCGGGTTGATCTTCCTGTCCTCGGCTGCGGTCATCACGCTGCCCCGCATGTTCCAGGTCATGGTGGTCGAGAACGAGGACGAGGGCCATCTCGCCCGCGCAAGCTGGGCCTTTCCGCTGTATCTTCTGGCGATGAGCCTCTTCATCGTGCCCATCGCCGTGGTGGGGCTGGAGCGGATGCCCGAGGGCGCGAACCCCGACATGTTCCTGCTGACGCTCCCCCTGGCCGAGGGCCAGGCCGGGCTTGCGATGCTGGCCTTCCTGGGCGGGTTCTCCTCGGCCACGTCGATGGTGATCGTGGAGTCGATCGCGCTTGCCACGATGATCTCGAACCACGTGGTCATTCCGCTCTGGCTGCGCCTGCGCCCCGGCGCCGCGGCCGAGGATGACTTGCGGTCGGTCGTCCTCAACGCCCGGCGGCTGGCCATCGCGACCGTGCTGGCGCTTGGATATGGCTACTATCACGTCTCGGGCGGGTCTGCCGCGCTTGCGGCCATCGGGCTGATCGCCTTCCTCGGGGTGGCGCAGGTCCTGCCCGCGCTGATCGGCGGCATCTTCTGGCGCGGCGCGACCCGGACCGGGGCGATGCTTGGTCTTACCACGGGCCTTGTCATCTGGGCCTACACCTCGTTCCTGCCCTCGTTCGGGCCGGGTGCCGCGCTGTCTCAGGCGATCTTCTCCGAGGGCCTTTTCGGCCAGTCCTGGCTGCGTCCCCATGCGCTCTTCGGGACCGAGGCGATGGATCCGATCATCCACGCGCTCTTCTGGTCGATGGCGCTGAACATGCTGGCCTTCTGCCTTGGCTCGCTTTTGACCTTCCCGGGCCCGGTCGAACGCCTGCAGGGCGCGGCCTTCGTGAACGTGTTCGAAGGCGCGGTCGGCCCGCAACGCTGGGCGCGCGGCCGGGCCGAGCCCGAGGCGCTTCTGGGCATGGCGCAGCGCATCCTGGGGGAGGAGACGGCGCTCTCGCTTTTCCAGTCTGCGGCCCGGTCGCAGGGGAAAGAGGGCTTCCTGCCCGATCCGACCCCTGCTTTCCTAGACCGGCTGGAAGCGCGGCTCTCTGGCTCGGTCGGGGCCGCGACGGCCCATGCGATGATCAGCCAGCTTGTCGGCCGCGCGACGGTGACGGTCGAGGACCTGATGGCCGTGGCCTCCGAATCCGCACAGATCCTGGAATATTCCGCGCAGCTCGAAGCGCGCGAGGCCGAGCTGACCCGGACCGCCGGCGCCCTGCGGGAGGCCAACGAGAAGCTGACGCAGCTCTCGCTGCAGAAGGACGCCTTCCTCAGCCAGATCAGCCACGAGTTGCGCACCCCGATGACCTCGATCCGCGCCTTCTCGGAAATCCTGACCGAGGGCGGCCTGCCGCCCGATGCGGTGACCCGCTACGGCCGGATCATCCATGACGAGGCGAAGCGGCTCACGCGGCTTCTGGATGACCTCTTGGACCTCTCGGTCCTGGAAAACGGCTCGGTCCAGCTGTCCCTGTCTCTGGCCAGCCTGCAGGGAATGATCGAGACCGCCCTGACCGCCGCGCGGCAGACACGTCCGGACCGCGAGTTCACCGTGGTCCGCGACCTGCCGTCCGAGGCGATCTATCTCAAGACCGACGCTGACCGTCTGACCCAGGTCTTCATCAACCTCATTTCGAACGCCCGCAAATACTGCGATGCGACCCGGCCGGAGCTTCGGATCGTCGTGCGCCAGCGCGCCGGTCGGGTGACGGTGGACTTCATCGACAACGGAAGGGGTATCCCGAAGGACAGCCAGGCGCTGATCTTCGAGAAGTTCGCCCGCCTGACCGACGCCAACCGCGCCGGGGGGGCAGGGCTTGGCCTGGCGATCTGCCGCGAGATCATGACCAACCTCGGGGGCTCGGTCGCCTATCTGCCGGGGCAGGGCGGTGCGGCCTTCCGCGTCACGCTGCCCTTGCGGCTGGAACGGTCGCAGGCGGCCTGAAGCTGGCGGACGTTAACCCTTTCTAAGGGAAGCGCGGGCTAGGGTGGCCTCCGAGGGACCGCCATGACCGACGTGATCCGCCGCAAGATCGACCGTGCCCGCCCCACCCAGGCGGAAGGGGCACCCGGCGCCGACCGGGGCTGGCGCCTGGCGCTTGCGCGTGCGGCGCGGGACGCGATGGGCCTCGACCTCGAATTCCGCAGCCTCGTCGTGGCGCGGCAAAGCCTGGCCGAGGTTCTGGAACAGGCCCCGGACCTCGCGCTGATCGCGCTCTTGGACGGGCCGGGCGGCGGACTTGGGGTCATCATGCTGGCGCCCGTCGTCACCGCCTCGTTCATCGAAAAGCAGACCCTGGGCCGGCTTGGGTCGCAGGTTCCGCCCCCGCGCAAGGCCAGCCGGATCGACGCCGCGATGGTCGCGGGCGTGATCGACCGCGCCCTGATGGGCCTTGACGAAACCCTGGCCGAGGAGGCCGACTTTTCCTGGGCCGGCGGTTTCCGCTACGCCAGCTACCTTGAGGATGCGCGCCCGCTTGGCCTTCTCTTGGAAGAAGACGCATACCGCGTGCTCTCGGCCGAAATCTCTCTTGGCGGCGAGGGGCGCTTGGGGCGGGTCCTTCTGGTCCTGCCCGCCAACGGCCGGGGTGAGGTGCCCGTGGTCCCCGAAACCGAGGCGAAGTCCGATGCCCCGCCCTTCACCGCGGCGCTGTCGGCCCAGGTGATGCAGGCCGATTCCCGTTTGGACGCAGTCGTCGGGCGTCTGACCCTGTCGCTCCGCCAGGTCATGTCGCTGGAAGTGGGTGAGACGCTTGTCCTGCAGACGGCGGCGCTCAACGACATCTCGCTTGAGACCATCGACGGCCAGCGCATTGCCGGGGCACGGCTGGGCCAGCACCGGGGCATGCGCGCCGTCAAGCTGAACGAGGCGGCTGCGGCCCGCACGGGATCATCCTCCGCAAGGCTCGCCCCCTCGGCCGAACCCGTGCCACCCGAACTGCGGGCAGCCGGCTAGGTCAGCCGCCGGCCAGCGCGTCGATCTGCGGGCGCAAGTGCTCCAGCTGGTAGCCAAAGCGCGCGGGCAGGCCGATCAATTCGTCGGTCGACCGCTTTCCCGCATTGGCAAGCGCCCAGACCACCGACGACCGGTTGCCGCTGGCGCAATAGGCGAAGACCGGACCGGACGAAGCCGCGATGGCCGCCGCTTGCGCCGTCACGTTGTCCATCGTCAGCGCCCCGCCGATCACCGGGTTCGCCACGAAGGTCAGCCCCAGCGCCTCGGCCGCCGCGCGCATTGCGGCGGTGTGCAGGTGCGGCGGGATCTCGCCGTCCGGGCGGTTGTCGATCACCGTCACATAGCCAGCCGCCTTGATCGCGGGCAGGTCCCCCGGCTCGATCTGCGGCGAGACGGCATAGTCGGGGGTGATCGCGCGGATTTCCATCTGTCTCTCCATCGGGCGCCGGGGCGCAAAACGAAACCGCTGCGACCATAGCCAGCTTGGTTGGAAAGCGCAAAGCCGTTGACCTGAGTCAAGGCGGGTCCCTGCGCGCAGGTCTAGTCTTCTGGCAATAGAGGAGGACCCGATGCAGGCCAATCTGACCACACCGCTCGCCACCCGCAAAGCCGCGCTGGAGAAGCGTCTGATTGAACTCGGCGCACGCCTCGAGGCGATCGAAGAGGAACTTGATTCGCACCAGAACCGCGATTGGGAGGAACTTGCGACCGAGCGGGAAGGCGACGAGGTGCTGGAAGCCACCGGCAATGCGGGCAAATCCGAGATCACCCAGATCCGTGCCGCGCTGGACCGGATCAGGGACGGCAACTACGGCACCTGCGTCCGCTGCGGTGACACTATCGCCGAGGCGCGGCTGGACCTTCTTCCCTGGACCCCCCTTTGCCGGAGCTGCGCCAAATGACCGCCCGCACACCCGCCGATCTGATCCGCGACGAAGCCGACCTCCTCGCAGCCGGCATGAACCTGCAGCAGCAGGGGCTTGATCTTCTTCTGGCAGAAATGCGCGCCCTTGCCGCGATGATCCCGGGAGAGGAGGGCGAGCCCAAGACCGATGCCGAAGTCGAGGAAGGCTTCGACAACATGCCGGTCTAAAGGTCCCGGTGTGGGTCAGCCCAGCAGGATCCCCGTCACCACCGCCGCCAGGCCCAGGGCCGAAAACCCCACCGCCGCCAGGTTGATGGCCACGACCTTCTGCAATTCTGCCCGCATGGCGGCGTCGTCCAGTCCGGACCGTTTTGCCTTCGTGGCGCGCAGGATGCAGTAGCCAAGCCCCGCAAGCCCGAGGACGGTCAGGGCCGCGCCTGCCCAGATCAATGCCTGCATCATGCCTCTCCCTGTCGCTGGCGCTCTGCTAGCCGGTAAGGCTTCTCCACGCAAGGAGTGGCCGCGCAGGGGCGATCCCGCTTGAACCCGAAGGCATCGGCAGGGTAGGAACCCCGGACCACCGCCAGCCCAGAGGACCGCCATGCCTGACGCGACCGACCCCTATGCCGTCACTGCCGACGAGCTTCGCCAGTTCATCGAACGCTACGAGCAGCTGGACTCGGAAAAGAAGGACGTGGCCGAGCAGCAGAAAGAGCTGATGGCCGAGGCGAAGGGCCGGGGCTACGACACCAAGGTCATGCGCAAGGTGATCGCGATGCGCAAGCGCAAGCCGGACGAGCTGGCCGAGGAAGAAGCCGTGCTCGAGGTCTACAAGGCCGCCCTCGGGATGAGCTGATCAGGGTTCGACCAGCCGGACCCCCGGGATCCGGGCGATCCGGTCCACGTCGCGCAGGTAGGACTGCGTCAGTCGCTCCGCCAGCGCCCCGGTCCAGCCGGGGACATCGGCTTCGACGGCCAGCTTCTCGGGCCGCCCGAACTTTTCCAGGAAGGCCGTGACGATGCGACGCCGCTGCGACACGCTTTGCGGTGGGTGATCGCGGCAGTAGGTCTGGTAGCGCTGGAGGCCCGCCTCTGTCATCAGATCGGCCAAGAGCTCATCGTCGTCCTCAAGCCGGGTATCGGCCGCATGGCCCGAAATCGCCTGCAGCACCTCGGGCCAGATCAGCGGCGCATCCTCGTCGCACCAGACGGTCAGCGGGACCCCGGGGTTGGCCTCCTTGATCGCGCGGATCGTGTCCGACCAGCGCAGTCCCATGGGATCCACCCCTGCCAGCACATCGCCTTGCCCCTTGACAATGACACGTGTCCGAAGGTCGGGCAGGAAGGTGGCGGGGTTGCGGATCGCAAGGTGAAACTCGGCCTCTGCCTCGGGGAAGATCTGGGTGAAGCCGTGCAGCCGCTCGCCGCCCTGGCCATAAAGCCCATTGCCGATCGCGAAGGCCGGGAAGCTGAGGAAGCTTGTCCAGGACAGGATCACCCGTTCTGCCGAAGGGTCATCGATGATCTGGTCCAAGACCATCGCCGCCGCGTCCTCGGTCGCCCGCGCCCCGCGCAGCTGCTTGGCAACGTCGCGCAGAAGCGTCCGGTACCGGGTGGGGGAGGGGACGGCGATGCCCTCTTCGGCAAGCGTCGCGCGGTTCTTCAACAGGCAGCGGATCAGCCGATCCTCGTCGGTACAATGAACCCCCAAATGGTACACAATGCGCATTACGCTCGGTCTCGGTTCCGGCCGACCCTGGCCCGGAGGCGCGACTATACGGGCTTTTCTGGACAGTTAAACCGCTTTCCTGTAACCCGTGACCAGCATGTCCGACCGTTTCACTCAACTTGCCGCCGCCCCCCGGATCCGGCCCGATCTCTGGACGATCGGCGCGGTCCTGATCGCGGTCATCGTGCTGGCCCCGATCGTGTCGATCGCCTGGATCGCGCTCAACCCGACCGAAAACATCTGGCCGCACCTGATGGCGACCGTGCTGCCGCGTTATCTGACGACCACGCTGCTTCTGATGGCCGGGGTGGCCATCCTGACTGCGGCGATGGGGACCGGCGCGGCCTGGCTGGTCAGCCAGTACCGCTTTCCCGGCCGCGACTGGCTGTCCCATGCGCTGCTCTTTCCGCTGGCGATCCCGGCCTATGTCGGGGCCTACGCGCTGGTGGACGTTCTGGACTACGCCGGCCCCCTCCAGTCGGGGCTGCGCGCCACCTTCGGCTGGGCATCGGCGCGGGACTACTGGTTCCCCGAGACCCGGTCGCTTCCCATGGCGATCCTGGTCCTGTCCTTCGCGCTTTACCCCTATGTCTACCTCCTCGCCCGCTCGGCCTATCGCGAACAGTCCGGCCGCGCCTACGAGGTGGCCCGTGCGCTTGGCTGCGGCCCCTGGGGGATGTTCCTCCGCATCGGCTGGCCGCTCGCCCGGCCCGCCATCGCCGCCGGTGTGGCCCTGGCGCTGATGGAGACGGTGGCCGACTACGGCACGGTCCTCCATTTCGGCGTGCAGACCCTGACCACGGGCGTCTTCTCCACCTGGCTCAACGGCGGCAATGCCGGCGGGGCGGCCCAGATCGCCGGGGTGATCCTTCTGCTGATCCTCCTCCTCGTCGGGCTCGAACGGGCCGGACGCGGCGGGGCGCGCTTCCACCGTCTTGGCCGCAGCGCCCAGCCGCACGAACCGGCCCGGATCACGGGCCGCAAGGGCTGGTATGCGACCGTCCTCTGCCTGATCCCCTTCGCTGGCGGCTTCCTCTTGCCCGTCGGCGTGATGCTGGTCCATTCCGCCGCCGCGCCCGAGGGCTGGCTCGCCCCCGGCCTTCTCGAGGCACTGGTCAACACGCTCGTCGTCGGTGGCGTCGCGGCCCTGGCCACGGTCGGGGCGGCCGTCTTCCTGGTCTACGCGCTGCGGATGAAGGGGTCGACCGGGGCGCAGTGGCTGTTGCCGCTGACGCTGATCGGCTACGCCGCACCGGGCGCGGTGCTGGCGCTGGGGCTTCTCCTGCCGCTCGCGGCGCTAGACCACCGATTGGCCGACGGCATCCTGGCGCTGACCGGCCGGGACCCGGGCCTGATGATCACGGGCACGGCCTTCGCGCTTGGCCTGGCCTACATGGTGCGCTTCTTCGGCATCGCGCAGGGGGCGGTGGATGCAGCCTTCGGCCGGGTCTCGCCCTCGCTCTCTATGGCCGCCCGGTCGCTGGGCCGCTCGGCCTCTGGCACGCTGCGGGCGGTCTACCTGCCGCTCATGCGCGGCTCGGTGCTGACGGCGCTTCTGGTCGTCTTCGTCGACTGCGTCAAGGAACTGCCGGCCACGCTCCTTTTGCGCCCGTTCAACTACAACACGCTCTCCACCCGCGTCTTCGAACTGGCCAGCCTGGAACGCCTGTCCGAGGCCGCTCCGGCCGCACTGCTGGTCATGGCGGTCGGCCTGGTCGCCGTCATGGTTGTGGCCCGCCGCCAAGACTGAACCCTTGCACCAGCCGGGCCACGGCGGTAATTGGAACGCGTGGCCCCTATAGCTCAGCTGGTAGAGCATCTGATTTGTAATCAGAGGGTCGGGGGTTCAAGTCCCTCTGGGGGCACCACAGCCAATCTGAACAGCGCCGGGGACCGCCTCTCACTCAAGGGGGTCCTCTGCCGCCCGGCTGACTCGGGGAAGTGCCGGGCGGCAGGGTGACCCTTGCGTCGGGGTCGATGCAAACAGCACACCAATCACTTGCGCGGCGGATGAGGGGACATCACCTCCGCGCATCGACAGATAAGCATGCGACTCGGGCAAGAGAAGGGCAACAGATCGACCGTTTTGCGTTGAATTGCGGCCAACCGGTTTGCCGCGCGACGGACGCAACAATTGCCGATCGGGAATCGATCCGAAAGAATCGTCGGGTGCAATTTCCTTCGGTCGCCCAACTTAAAGTTGCATTGCAGGAAGGCCGGCCGCCAATCGGCATCCCGCTTGGGGACTGTTCATCGATCCTTGACGCCAACCTGTCCAAATCGACAGGTTATGCGGCTGTTTGACATATGCTAATAATTGGAAGGGTTCAGCGCTGGGGTGCAGAACCCATTGTTTCTTTTCACGTGTCCTTTCCCGCCACTGTTTATGGCACATTCCCAATTTGAGGATCGCGCCACCATGTCGTCATCAGGTTCCGTTATCGAGCTGGACCGGTTCCGCAGGATCAAGGAAGCCCTGAGCGGACTTGTCAGACCAGAAGAGCAGAACCGGCCCGAGCCCAGGCTTGCATGGTATCTTCCTGGCCTCAATGGAAAATCCCGGATCAGCACGACCTTTGGCGAGCTGCCGGTCGAAGCCTTGCGCGTGCGGGATGACCTGCGCACCTATTCGGGCGCAAGCGCGACGGTGCAAGAGGTCGACCGCATCCACCTGGACCAGGATTTCCTGCGCAAGCAGCCCAGTGCGCTTCCGATCCGGATCCCCGCCAACGCCTTCGGACCGGGCCGTCCGTCGCAGGACATGCTTCTGTCACCGGGGCAGGAGATTTGCCCCGATGCCCATGTGGCCACGACATTTGTCAAGGCCAATGAGTTGCGCAGCCGTTTCAATCCCGATTTGGCGCAGGCGACCGGATTGACTTATTTCCGTATTCATTGCGGCACCCCCGCAATTGTCCGCGTCGACGGGATTTGGATCCGCATCAAACCCTGATTCCAGCACAAGCGCGATTGTTTCCCGAACGGCCGAAAATCTTTCGGATCAACGCGCTTGAATTACGCCCAGAAAACTGAGCGTCTGCTCAAGATCCGCCCGCAGCTTCGCGTCGGACCGGTTGAAGCCTGAACACAAGGCGTCGAAGCGCTTGCGCAGCGCCTTCTTCTCCTCGCCCTTGCAGTCGTTCCAGGGGCGGCCTTGCAGGCCCATCACCAGGACGTAGTAGCCGATGAAATGCGGACGCGATCCGCTTTCCAGAAGCCGCCGGTAGGCTTCGTCCGCACCCATCTCGCGGATTTCCTCGGCGCTGCCGATCCCGGCGCGGGCAAAGGCCGCTTCCGAAGCGGGTCCAAGGTTCGGGATCGAGGAGACGGGGCTGGGCATGGGGCAGGGGGAAGAACAAAACAGGGCCAGCCTCGCGGCTGGCCCGTGTTTTGTCAACGTGGTCTTGTCGACCAAGAGGCTCTCAGATCGAGGCCCAGTCCCGGAAGATCGGCTGCCCGGCCTGCTGGGTCGAACCACCCGCCTGCTGGCCCTGCTGTTGGGGCGATTGTTGCGTGCTGCCGCCTTGCTGGGGCTGGCTGGGTTTCGTGGCCATCTGACTGCTCCGTTTCCTGGCTCTTTTTCCCATATTGCGCGGGCTTCTGGCCGCAACAAGCCGGGTTCATGTCGATTTTGCGACGATATGGCGAAAACGTGCGACATCGGCAACAGGTCATTGATCACGTTCCGGTTTTCCTGACCCGTAACCTCCGGGCTTGCCGTTTTCCGGCAACAGGTCCACCCTGTCGGAAAGGAGACACCCATGCCGCCCAAGAACCGTTTCGCCGAGCTTCTGCCCGAGATCACCGCCTGGCGCCGCGATTTCCACCAGCACCCCGAACTGCTGTTCGATGTCCACCGCACCGCCGCCAAGGTGGCCGAGCTTTGCCGCGCCTTCGGCTGCGACGAGGTGGTGGAGGGCATCGGACGCACCGGCGTCGTTGCGGTGATCAAGGGCCGGACGGACAGCAAGGGCCGGGTCATCGGTCTTCGCGCCGACATGGACGCGCTGCCCATCAAGGAACAGACGGGGCTTCCCTACGCCTCGACCGTGCCCGGGAAGATGCACGCCTGCGGCCATGACGGGCATACCGCCATGCTCCTTGGTGCGGCCAAATACCTGGCCGAGACGCGCAACTTCGACGGCACCGTCGTCTGCATCTTCCAGCCTGCCGAGGAAGGTGGCGGCGGGGGCCGCGAGATGGTGAAGGACGGGATGCTTGCGCGCTGGAACGTGCAAGAGGTCTACGGGATGCACAACATGCCCGGCATCCCCGTCGGCCATTTCGCGATCCGTCCCGGCGCGATGATGGCCGCGGCCGACCAGTTCGAGATCGTGGTGACGGGGAAGGGCGGCCACGCCGCCAAGCCCCACGATTGCGTGGATACCACCGTCGTCTCGGCCCATATCATCGTGGCGCTGCAGACCATCGCCAGCCGCAACGTCGACCCGCTGAAACAGGTCGTGGTCTCGGTCTGCACGGTTGAAACCGACTCGACCGCCCACAACGTTATCCCGCAGGTCGTGAAGATGAAGGGGACCGTGCGCACGATGGACCCCAAGGTGCAGGACTTCGTCGAGACCCGCATCGGCCAGATCGTCGAGGGCACGGCGCTGGCGCTTGGCGCACGGGCCGAGGTCCATTACTCGCGCGGCTACCCGGTGACCATCAACACGCCCGAGAACACCCACTTCGCGGCAGAGGTCGCGCGCAAGGTCTCGGGCCACGTCGACACCGACACCGCACCGCTGATGGGGGCCGAGGATTTCAGCTTCATGCTGAACGAACGCCCCGGCGCCTACATCTTCCTTGGGAACGGCGACACCGCGATGGTCCACCATCCGGCCTACAACTTCGACGATGCCGCGATCCCCTTCGGATCAAGCTGGTATGCCGAGATGGCCGAAACCCGGATGCCTGCCGCATGATCGCATCGGTGCTCGTCGCGTTTGTTGCCTTGATCCATGTCGGGATCCTCGTGATGGAGATGTTCCTGTGGGAGAGCCCGCGCGTCCGGGCGATCTTCCGCACCACGCCCGAATTCGCCGCCGCGACCCGGGTGCTGGCTGCCAACCAGGGGCTCTACAACGGCTTCCTCGCCGCCGGACTGCTTCTTGCGCTTGTGCAGGGTCTCCCCGGCGCGGGTGAGGGGCTGGCGCATTTCGTGCTGGCCTGCGTGGTCGTGGCCGGGCTCTATGGGGCCGCGACGGCCGGACGGCGGATCGTCTATGTCCAGGCGGCCCCCGCCGCGCTGGCCCTGGTCGCGGTGCTGGCTGGGGTCTAGCTCTGGCGGGGTTCCGCTTGGGCCCACCGCAATCGTTTGCGCGACGGGTCTGCCGTGGCACTCTTCCCGCAATAAGGGAGGGACAGGGCATGATCACGCGGCGCATGTTCCACGCCCGCCTGCTTGCCGTCGCCGCCGCCGCGGGGCTGCCGCCGCTGGCGCCGGCCCGCGCGGCCGAGGGGGGCGAGGCGCGGCTCTGGCTCAACCGCCTGACCTTCGGCGCCACCGCACAGGATCTCCAGTCCTTCGCCGCGCTCGGCCCCGAAGCCTGGTTCGACCGCCAGCTCGCCTTGCCGATCACCGATCCCGCCCTGGACGACCGGCTGGCCCGGGCGCGGCTTCGCATCGCCTATCCAGCCGGACAAGATGAAGACGGCGCAAGCTGGCCCGCCACCGACGAACTTCGCCCCCTCTCCGCGCTGATGGCCGATCCCGCGACGCTTCTGCCGCTGATCGACTGGACCCCCGGTCGCGGCATGGACTACGGCGAGCGTGTCCGCCCCGCGACCGAGGTCATCGCCGCCTCCCTCATTCGCGCGGTCCATGCCGAGGCGCAGCTGCGCGAGGTCATGGCCCAGTTCTGGCACGACCACTTCAACGTCAACGCGCTGAAGGACGAATACACCGCCGCCTTCTTCGCCAGCCACGACGCCCTGATGCGGACCCATGCCTTCGGCAACTTCCGCACCCTTCTGGGCGAGGTCGCCCGCTCTCCCGCCATGCTTTACTACCTGAACAACGCCGACAGCATAGCCAGCCCGGCGAACGAGAACTACGCGCGAGAGCTGCTCGAGCTGCACACGCTTGGCGCGGAGAACTACCTCAACGACCGTTACAGCGACTGGCGGCAGGTGCCGGGGGCCGATGCGGGGCTGGCCGAGGGCTATCTGGACCTCGACGTCTACGAGGTGGCCCGCGCCTTCACCGGGTGGACCGTGGGGGACGGGCGTTGGATCTCGGACGGCGAAACGGCGCCGCTCACGGGCCGCTTCCACTATGTCGCGCGCTGGCATGACCCCTATCAGAAGCGCATCCTCGGCCGCGAGTTCGCGCCGAACCGCGGCCCGATGGAAGACGGGGAGGAGGTGCTGGACATTCTGGCCGCTCACCCCGGCACCGCGCGTTTCGTCTGCCGGAAGATCGCCCGGCGGCTTCTTTCCGACGACCCGGACCCCGCGCTGGTGGACCGGATGGCCGGCACCTTCCTTGCCGCGAAGGCTGCGCCCGACCAGATCGCCCAGGTGCTGCGAGTCCTGGTTCTTTCGTCTGAGTTCGCTGCGCCCGCCACCAAGCTGCGCCGACCCTTCGAATTTCTCGCTGCGCTCTACCGTGCAGCAGGAGCCGAGGTCGATTCTGTTGAAAACGGTTTTCCGTGGTCGCTCGCCCGCGCCGGCTGGCGGCAGCATGACTATGGTCCGCCCACCGGGCACCCTGACCGTCTTTCGGCCTGGACCGGGGCCAGCACGCTCAACCGCTACGTCGATCTGGCGCTGAACGGCCTGCAGGACTGGTTCGATGGCGCCACCGCCGATCTCTCCGCTCTGGCCTCGGATGCCGAAACGGCCGGGGATTTCGCCGCACGGCATGCCGCGGCGCTGGCTCCGGGGCAGGGCGGGGACATCGCCGCTGATCTGGCCGGGGCCTTCGGTTTCGATCCGGGCACGCCCGCCCGTGACTTTTCAGCCGGTGACCGCCAGGGGTTGGCGGAGACGGTCGTCGCCTTTGCGGCGCTGAGCCCGGAGTTCCTGTTGCGGTAGGTGGTTCCATGGCGCGTGACCCGATCCTGGTGGTGATCTTCCTGCGCGGCGGCGCTGACGGGCTGGCGCTGGTCTCGCCCGCCTCGGACCCGGATTTCATCGCCGCGCGGCCAGAGACTTTGCGGGTGCTCCGGGACGGGGACGGGGCCGGTCGGGCGATCCGCCAGGAGATCGCCGATGTGGATTTCCGCTTCCATCCCGCCGCCGCGCCCCTGGCAGACCTTTACGACGCGGGTGACCTGTTGCTGGTCCATGCCGCCGGTCTTCCGGACGCGACGCGCAGTCATTTCGACGCCGAGGCCCGGATCGAGCGCGGACTTTTCGGCGCAGACATCCCGCCCGGCGACCCATCGGGCTGGATCGGGCGCTGGCTGCAGGCCGACGCCCCTGGCGGCCCCATGCCCGCGCTGGCCGTGGGTGCCATGCGGCCCGCAAGCCTTCTGGGCGCCGAGGCCGCAGTGGCGGAGAGCCTCGCCGATCTGGTGGTCGCCCCCGATCACTGGCTGTCCGACCTTTTGCGCGCCCGGCTGCAGTCGGGCTTCGGGGCGCATGGACCGCTAGGCCGTCCTGTGCAGGATCTTCTCGGCCTTTCCGACCTCATCAAGGGCCGTTTCTGGTCGCCCGCCGACGCAGGGCTTCGCCGCTACGATCCGACGGTCGACTACCCCCAGGACAATCCGGTCAGCGCCCCTCTGATGACCGTCGCCCAGTCCATCAAGGAAGAGATCGGCCTGCGGGTCGCAACCGTCGACGTCCCGGGCTGGGATACCCATGTGAACCAGGCCGGGGCCTTTCACGGTCTGGTCGGGACGCTGTCACAGGCCCTCATGGCCTTCTGGCGCGACCTTGGCGCCTGGCAGCAGGATGTCTCGGTCGTGGTGATGAGCGAGTTCGGCCGCCGCCTTCGCTCGAACACCGCGGGCGGGACGGATCATGGGCGCGGCAACGTGATGATGGTGCTCGGCCCCCAGGCGCGGGGGGGGCGGATGGTTGGCCGCTGGCCGGGTCTCGGCAACGAGGCGCTGGAGGAAGGTGCGGACCTCGCCGTCGTGACCGACTACCGCGACGTGCTGTCCGAGCTTCTGTCGGGACACATGCGGCTTGCCGATGTCGGCACGGTCTTCCCCGGCTTGCGGCGCACAACTCTTGGGTTGTGGGCCTAGGGCCGGACCGAAGCGATCCCTGGACAGATGGGGTTGCGGGAGTGGGGCTTCTGGCAGATAATTCTTGCTGTTGAGGCGAGGGTGAATGGGACACGCGGGCCAGCCTGATACGAAGAAGGCACAACCTGCGCGGGTAGAGCTCCGCGTGGTCGAGCTCATGAATCGGCTCCTCGACGTCACGCCCGAGACCATGGACCAGCGCATCGACGAGGTCCTGGCCAGCCTCGGTGAAAGCTACGGCTTTGCCCGCACTTTCCTTTTCACCTACGCGGCGGGATCCGGCTACCGCAACACCCACGAATGGGTCGCCCCGGGCGTCCGGCCGCTGAAGCCGGTGATGCAGGTCGTCCGGCAGGTGGTGCGTCCGGCCTGGCACCAGGCCTTCATCGAAGGACGGATCGTCGCGGTGCTGGACCCTTCCGAGCTTGCCCCCGGCACTCCCGAACGGCAGTTCCTCGAGGACATCGGCGTGAAGTCCACGCTGATGGTCCCGCTCAGCGAAGGTGGGCGGCTGTTCGGGATCATCGGGTTCGACTGCAACCGGCCGGACCGGACCTGGCAGGACGAGGCGGTATTCTTCTTGACCTCGATCGGACGCGCGCTGTCGTCCGTCGTCCTTCGGGTCGAAGCGGCCCGGGCCGAAGCCGCCTCGCGCGCGCATCTTGCCGCCACGCTGAACGCCCTGCCGGACCTCGTGATCGAGCTTGCACCCACCGGCGAGGTCATCGCCTGCCACAGCGACAAGCTTCCGTGGCTCTCCGGCCTAGTCCGGGGTGGTATCGGTCGCCATGTCGCCCAGATCCTGCCGCTGCCGCTGGCGCAGCTGATGACCGAGATCCTCGCCGCACCGCCCAATGACAGCACGGCCCTGACGCGCCGGGTCGGGGTCTCCACGCTGGTGACGCCGCACCGCTACGAGGTCTCGGTCGCCCGGATGGGACTGACGCCGCAGACGCAGGCCGCGAACCTGATCGTGGTGATCCGCGACATCGCCGCTTCGGATCGGTCCAGCGAGATGACCTCGTTCCGCGAGGGCCAGTTCACCGCCTTCTTCGAGATGTGCCCGCATCCGATCCTGGTGAACGATTACGACACCGGCGAGATCATCGACGTGAACCGGGCCTTCAAGGATGTCTTCGGGCTTGATCCGCAGGCCGGCATCAACCTCCAGGTGCAGCAGATCCTGCCCCAGGATGGCGAATGGCTCATCCAGGGCGCCCGCGCCGCGCTGCGAACCGCCCAGACCTACGGCCCGGTCGAAGCCACGTTCCGCTGCAAGGACGGCCACGCCTTCCCCGCCGTGGTCCGCTGCTTCGTCAGCGTCGACCCGAACGGCCGCCGCCTTGTCTGGTCGCTGATCGAGAACATGATGGAGATCCGCGCCAAGGAGGCCGCGCTGCAGGCCGGTCGCGATGCACTTGAAGCCACGCGATCCCGCTTCATGGCCGCCATCGAAGCCTTGGACGACGGCTTCGCCATCTTCGACGCCGAGGACCGCCTGGTCCTCTGGAACACGCCTTACGTCCGCGTCTTCTCCCGCATTGCCGACCAGATCCGCGAGGGCGCGCTCTACGACGACCTGCTCCGCGCGGCCATCGCCAATGGCGTCTTCGGTGCCGAGGGCGAACGCGACGACGCGAACCTCCAGCGCCGCCTTGACCGCCCGCTCACCGAGGTCTGGGACAACGAGGACGAACTGGCCGACGGACGCCTGATCTGGGTCCGCGAACGCGCCACCCCCGAACGCGAGACGGTGGGGCTTTACGAGGACGTCACCGCCCGCCGCCTGGCCGACCGTCGGCTTCAGCAGGTGGTCGAGGGCGGCGGGATCGCGGTCTGGGACTGGGCGTCCGACCACGGCTTCACCACGATCAACGACAACTGGGCCACGATGCTGGGCCTCGGCTCCGCGCCCACGGTGGCCGACCTGATCGATCTCGTCCATCCCGAGGACCGGATGGCGGTCGTCGAAACCCAGCGCGATCTGTTCCTCTCGGGCCGCGACAGCTTTTCCCTGCGCTGCCGCGTCCGCCATTCCAGCGGCAAGTGGGTCTGGCTTCTCACCCGTGGCCATGTCGCCGCGCACTGGGCTGACGGCAGCCCCCGCCGCATCTCCGGCATCACGCTGGACGTCTCGGTCCAGGCCGAGGCCGAACAGCGCCTCGCCCATGTCATCGACGGCACCAAGGTCGGCACCTGGGAACATGACATGCGCAGCGGTGTCACGCTGGTCAGCGACCGCTGGGCCGAGATTCTTGGCTACCACGCGGTCGAACTGAACCCAATGTCCCTGCAGCGCTGGCTCGACATGCTGCACCCGGCCGACATGGAAAGCCTGATCGCGCACGAGCGTGAGGCGTTCGAGTCCGGGCAGTGGCAGGTCGAACACGAAGTCCGGCTCCGTCACCGCGAAGGCCACTGGGTCTGGGTCCTCACCCGCGCCCAGGTCGCGGAATGGGACGAGACCGGCCGCCCGGTCAAGACCAGCGGCATCAACCTCGACATCTCGGCCGCAAAGGCGCTGGAATTCGCCCTGGCCCGCGAACGCGACACGCTGGCCCGCGTGATGGAGGCCTCGGTGTCCGGGATCGTCGTCGTCGACGAACGCGGCGCGGTCGTCTTCTCGAACGCCGCGGCAGACCGGGTCCTGGGCCGGCATGTCACTCCGGGAAGCCAGCTTCTGTCTCTTCTCGGCACTGCCGATCTGTTCGACCTCGGCGGCAACCGGATCGCCCCCGACGAGCTTCCGGTCGCGCGCGCGCTGGCGGGCGAGCCGGGGATGCACGAGCTCCGCCATGACCTGCACTGGCTCTCCGGCGAACGCCGCGTGGTGGCAGCCACCTCGGCGCGCCTCTCGGCCGCGGCGACCGAGGCTGCCGTCGTCTGCACCTTCACCGACATCACCGACGAGGTGCAGAACCAGGACCGGCTCCGTGCCGCGATGACTGCGGCCGAGACCGCAAACCGCGCCAAGTCCGATTTCCTGGCCGCCATGAGCCACGAAATCCGCACGCCCCTGAACGGCGTCCTCGGCATGGCGACGGTGCTGGCCGGGCGGCTCTCCGATCCGACGGAACAGGCGATGGTCCGGGTCATCCGCGATTCCGGCGAGCATCTCCTTGGCGTCATCAACGACATCCTCGACCTCGCCAAGATCGAGGCTGGCCGCCTGGTCCTCGATCCGCGCCCGATCAGCCTGCCGGACATCCTCTTCCGCGTCGCCGCGCTGCACCAGATCTCGGCCATCGACAAGGGGGTCAAGCTGGTCATCCGCTGCACCGGCGACCCGGATGGCGAGTTGCGCCTGGGCGACGAGATGCGGCTCATCCAGATCCTGCACAACCTCATGGGCAATGCGCTCAAGTTCACCGACCAGGGCCAGGTCAGGGTCGTCATCGACTGCTCCTTGCCCGACAGCATCGCCATCGAGGTGCGCGATACCGGCATCGGCATGTCCCCCGACGAGATCGCCCGCGCCTTCGAGGAATTCACCCAAGGCATGGGGGGCTCCCGCCGGAGCCATGTGGGCACGGGCCTTGGCCTGCCGATCGTCCGCCGCCTGGCTCGGCTGATGGGCGGCGACGTGTCGCTCTCCTCGGTGGAAGGGCAGGGCGTCACCGCGCGGGTCTGGCTGAAGATCCCCGTCCTCGCCGAAGGCTCGCGGCGCGACGCCGATGGCAGCGCGCTCCGCCTGCCCGCGATGAAGGTGCTGGCGGCCGAGGACAACGCAACGAACCGGATCATCCTGCAAAGCATGTTGCAGGCCCTCGGTGTCGAGACGGTGATCGTTGCCGATGGGTCCGAGGCGCTGGAAAGCTTCCGGACCGGCAACTACGACGCGGTGCTGCTCGACATCGCCATGCCGGGGATGGACGGTCTCGACACGCTCGAGGCGCTGACCGCCCTTGCCCGGGATCTGGGCCGCCCGGCCCCCCGCGCCGTCGCGGTGACGGCGAACGTCATGACCCACCAGGTCGATGAATACCTTGGCCACGGCTTCGCCGCCGTCGTCGCCAAACCGATCCGGATCGAGATGCTGGGTCAGGCGCTTTGGCAGTGCGTCGACCCGCAGCATGCGACCTGACACGTCGCGATTGGCTTTGACAGGCAGGACCTCTGTCCGCATTCTTCCCGTAACGGGCGCAGGCACGCGCCCCTGGTAACTGGTGACGGTGGCGGCGGTGCGGTCCCTTGCCAGGCCCGCTGCAGGTCCATCGCACCCCTTGCGGCGCGGAGGTGACATGCACGATCGTCTGGACCCCCTGACGCGGGCCCTCTCGCTGCCGATCTGGCACGGCGAGGCGACGGCGACCCCGCTTGGGGGCGGGATCACCAATCTCAACGTCCTGGTGACCGATCAGGTCCGGCGCGCCGTGGTGCGGATCGGCGACGATATCCCGGTCCACCAGATCATGCGCTTCAACGAACTGGCCGCCAGCCGCGCCGCCCATGCCGCCGGCGTGTCGCCCGGCGTGATCCACCATGAACCGGGCGCACTGGTCATCGACTTCGTCGAGGGCCGAACCATGACGGCCCAGGACCTTCGCGACCAGGAAATGCTGGAACAGGCGCTCGCGCTCGTCATGCACGCCCACCGCGACATTCCCCGCCATTTGCGCGGACCGGCGTTGACCTTCTGGGTTTTCCAGGTGGTGCGCGACTATGCCAAAACGCTTGAGGAGGGGAACTCGCGCCACCGCCCGGCGCTGGCGGGTCTCCTGGCCGAAGCCGAGGACCTGGAACGCGCCGTGGGCCGGATCGAGATGGTCTTCGGCCACAACGACCTTCTGCCAGGCAACTTCCTGCACGACGGCAAGCGGATGTGGCTGATCGACTGGGACTATGCCGGCTGGGGCTCGCCGCTGTTCGACCTGGGCGGACTGGCCGCGAACAACGGCCTCGACACCGCGCAGGAGGACTGGCTCCTCGGCGCCTATTTCGGCGCGCCCCCCGATGCGGATCTCTGGCGCCGCTACCGGGCGATGAAGGCCGCCGCGGCCCTGCGTGAGGCGATGTGGTCCATGGTCCAGGAAATCCACTCGCAGCTCGACTTCGACTACCGGGCCTATACCGCGGAATACCTCGACACCTATCGCAAGGCGCTGGCCGCGACGCGCTAGGCCGCCGCGCGGGCGAGCGCGCAGAAAGCTTCGAGACCTATCTCCTCGGCCCGCGCCGTGGGCGGGATACCGACGCCTTCCAGCACTGCCTCGATATCCGGCCGCAGGCCCTTCAGGCTCGCCCGAAGCATCTTGCGGCGCTGGTTGAAGGCCATCGCCGTTATGCGCTGCAGGGCCTTGAAGTCGCAGGGAAATCTTGGCTGAGGCAGGGCAGTCAGCTGCACCACCGCCGAATGGACCTTTGGCGCCGGGGTAAAGGCTTCGGGCGGCAGCGTCATCACGATGCGGGCGTCACAGCGATACTGGGCCAGAAGGGCGAGGCGGCCGTAGTGCTCTGTTCGCGGCTTCGCAACAATCCGCTCTGCCACTTCCTTCTGGAACATCAGCGTCAACGACGACCAGAGCGGCGGCCATTGCTCCGGCGTCAGCCAGCGGATCAGCAGCTCGGTGCCCACGTTGTAGGGCAGGTTGGCCACGATCTTGAAGGGTGGGCTCAGATGCGCGGCCAGGTCCAGCTCCAGCGCGTCGCCGTGCAGGACCTCCAGCCGGCCCGGATAATGCGCCGCGATCTCGGCCAGCGCGGGCAGGGCGCGCGCATCCTTCTCGACCGCCACCACCCGCCGCGCGCCTTCCGCCAGAAGCCCCCGCGTCAGGCCACCGGGGCCGGGACCCACCTCAAGCACGTCGAAGCCCGCCAGGTCCCCCGCCGCCCGCGCGATCTTCGCGGTCAGGTTCAGGTCCAGCAGGAAGTTCTGCCCCAGCTGCTTCTTCGCCACCAGCTCATGCGCCCGGATCACCTCGCGCAGGGGCGGCAAGCCGTCGATCGTGCCCAAGCTCAGCCTTTCATCTTTGCCCAAATATCCCCGCCGGAGGCATCCGCCGCATCAAACCCCGCGCGCCGCCGCCATCTCGCGCGCCATCCGCAACGCCGCAATCAGGCTCGTGGGGTCCGCGACGCCGCGTCCCGCGATGTCATAGGCCGTCCCGTGATCCGGCGAGGTCCGCACGAACGGCAGCCCCAGCGTCACATTGACCCCGCCCGCGAAGTCGATCGTCTTGATCGGGATCAGCGCCTGGTCGTGATAAGCACAGACCGCCGCGTCATAGCCCTTCCGCGCGCCCGCATGGAACATCGTGTCCGCAGGCCAGGGGCCGGAGACCTCCAGCCCCTCCGTCCTTAGCCGGGACAGCAGAGGCCGCATCATCCGCTCCTCCTCCCAACCCATCGCCCCGCCTTCGCCCGCGTGCGGGTTCAGCCCCGCCACCGCGATGCGCGGTCGGGCGATCCCGAAATCCCGGATCAGCCCCGCACACGTGATCCGGATCGTCTCTTCCAAGAGCGCCTCGGTCAGCGCCCCCGGCACCTCGGACAGGGGAATGTGGATCGTCGCCGGAACCACCCGCAAGCCCGGGCAGGCCAGCATCATGACCACCCGCCCGACCCCCGCCAGGTGCGCCAGGAACTCGGTATGCCCCGGAAAGGCGAAGCCCGCCCCATCCTTCAGCGCCTTCTTGTTGATCGGCGCGGTGCAGACCGCCGAGCCCTTGCCCGCCTCCACCAGCCGGACCGCCCGCTCGATCACGGCCACTACGCCCGCCGCATTGGCTGGATCGGGCTTCCCCGGCGCCGCCGCGCCCGCGAAGTCCTGCCGCAGCACCGCCATCGGCCCATCGCCGGGGATTTCACCCTCAGCGACCTCGCGCCATTCCGTCCCCTTGGGCAGATGCGAAGGATCACCGATCCAGACGAAACGCTCGCCCGCCGCCCAGGCCTTGGCCGCGATTTCCGGCCCGATCCCGGACGGGTCGCCGCAGGTCAGAAGAACCGGAGCGCTCACGGCTCGCGGATGATCGCGGCCGCGCGCAGCTCTTCCAGGTAGCCCTCGGCCAGACCTTCCAGCTTCTGGTTGATGACCTGCTCGCGCACCTGGTCGCGGGTGGGCGCCGGGTCCAGTACCGCCTCGCGGCCGCAAAGCATCAGCATCCGCCGCAGGCCGCCCCGGGTCAGCGCCACGGAAATCTCGTTCGGGTCCAGCTTCGCCAGTTCCAGCGCCACATCGCCCGGCACCTCGCCCATCCCGGCCTTGGCCAGCGTCACCCGATCGGTCTGGCCGCCTGACTGGGCCTGCAGCATGTCGCAGTCGTCCGCCGCCGCCCGGATCCGCGCGATCTCGGCCGCGTCGTCGGGGACCAGGAGTTCCACCCATTCGACCGAGACCGAGATCGGTTCCGCCGAAGTATCCTCGGCCACGTCGCGCAGCAGGAACAGGACCACGGCCCCCGGTACCGCGACCGGATCCGACACCTCGCCCGCATCAAGCGCCAGGATCTTCTGCCCGATGGCCGGCGGCAGGTTCGACAGGGGCAGCCAGTCCAGCCGGCCGCCGGCCCCCGCCGTGGGCGCCGCCGAATAGCGCCGTGCCGCCTCGGCAAAGGCACCTTCGCCCGAGAGGCTGTCCGAAAGCTCCTGCGCCTGGGCCATCGCGGCCTCTTCTTTGCCCTGCGGCGCCGGGATCACCAGTTCGCTTGCCAGCACCTGCAGCGCCTTGGGACGCGCCGAGGCCTCAAGCGCCTTGTCCACGTCGGCTTCGCTGATCGGCACCTGACCCAGGAACTTCGCCCGCACCACCTGGCGCCACAAAAGCCCGGCCGAGACGAAATCGCGGAACGTTTCGGGCGCGATCCCGGCCTTGGCCAGCTCGCCCACGAACTGTTCGGTGGACAGGTTCGCCCGGCCCGCGAATTCAGCCAGGCCGTCGGTCAGCTCTTTCTCGGTCAGCTTGATGTCCAGCCGCTCCGCCTCGGTCTGGCGCAGCCGATCCTCGATCAGCGCCTTCAGAGCCTCTTCCTCGGGGTTGCCCGGCGCGCGCAGCACCCGCAGGAACAGGGCGCGCTGCTGCACTTCATACTCGGTGACGGCGCGGTCGTTCACATAGACCCGCGGGGCGAACAGGTCCTGCGCGAAGGCCGGGGCAACCACCGCCGGACCCGCCAGCACAACGCCCATCGCCACTGCGGCAGCCTGCCGTTTCAGAACCGAAAATCGCATCGCTTGCGTCGCTCTTCCTCATGCCGCGGGTCTTTGGCCCGCCCTTGCTATTGCCTGCAGGTCCGTGCGGGACCCCCGGTGACACCGCTGCCAAAGCCCACCAGGTCCAGCGACAGGCCGAAATCCGTCGTCGGCGACACACTAGTGGATGACGTGAAACGACGCGAGAGGGAAACGTCAAACCGCACGCATTCGTTCAGGAACTCCAGACCCAGCCCGGCCAGAGTGCCCTGATCGCCCTCGAAATCGTAGCGGCCCGAAACCTTCGCGGTCCAGTTGGGGTTGATCTTGCGGCGCGCGTCGAAGGTGATCTCCTGGATCGGGTCCGGGCGGTTTTCCAGCGGGTCCGCCACGGCCCAGATCATCGACGAGCTGAAGGCGGTCTTCGGCGAGCTCAGCGTGAAGCGGGCTTCCGCCTTGGTGACGCTCAGGTCGTCATCCAGCACCACGCGGCCGCTCAGCGCCAGGCTGTCCGACAGGGTGAACGTCGCCCCCGCCAGCCAGTCCGACCTGTCCCCCGCAAGGCCCGAGCCGGGGCCAAACTGGCCAAGATCGCTTTCCCGAAAGACCCTGCCTAGCGTAAGCCCCATAGACCAGCCATTCGGGTCGTGGCGGGTCCAGCTGATCCCCACATTGGCCCGCGGCCCGCGCTCGACGGCATCGGACCCGGGAAAGCGGTCCAGCGCGAAGAGGTTGCCCTCATCGAACTCGACCAGCACGGAATCCTCGTTCGGCAGGCGCTCGGCGTTCGAAGATGCATAGACAAGCTGCACGACGGGTTCGATCACCTGGACCGCGCCGCCGGCTTCGGTCTTGCTCCAGGGCCAGCGCAGCTCGACCCCGGCCGAGCCATGCGTGCGGCTGGTGCTGCCGCCGAAGGTCGCGTCCTCTGCGATGGTATAGGCGTCCGCCGTCACTTCGCCAAGGATCGTGCCCTCGATCCCCATCGGCAAAAGGAAGCTGCGCCGCCAGTCGATCCGGGCCGAGATCCGCCCCAGATCCCGGCCATCGGCGATCCCGTCGCCGTTGCGGTCCACGGGGTCCGTGGAGCTGCGGGAATGGTTGTGGGTCTGCAGCCGCAGCCCGCCTTCGCCCCCCAGGGGTCCCAGGGAAAAGCGGCGGTGGAAGGTCAGGTCCGCGATCACGGTCGGAATCGTGGTGTTGGTCTCGGTGTCGCGCAGCGTCTGGAAGCTGATGATGCGCCCCGAAATATGTTCGTTGCGCCGCGTGCGCTTGATCTCGACCCGGCTGTCCAGCCGGTCGGAATTGTCGATGCCATAGTCCAGCAGATAGGACCGGTCGGTCACGGTCTGGCCATCGAAGCTCAGCTGGAACCGTTCGGGCAGCTGGAAATACCCCTTCGCCCGCAGATAGCCACGGGTCTCGCCCTCGATCAGCTGGTCACGGGTCACCGCCCCCTCCAGTTCGATCCACCCGGTCGCGAAGGCCCGGCGGTAGCGCAGGCCCAGCGTTTCGCTTTGCCGGGCGGTCAAATAGGGGGTCAGCGTCAGGTCGGCCGACTGGCCCAGGACGATGAAATAGGGCACCCGGATCCCGGTCCCGAGGTCCGAAGTGGTGCGGATCGACGGCATCAGGAAGCCCGTGGCCCGTTTCAGCGTCGGATCGGGCATCCGCAGGCGGGGGATGTAAAGCACCGGGACGCCGGCAATCCGGAACTGGGCGCGGTTGAAGTAGATCTGCCGCTCGACCTCGTCATGCACGACGCGGCGGGCGCGGATTTCCCACAAGGGGGTCGGGCTGCCGGGACAGACCTTGCAGGACGAGGCCGCGACGTTCTGCAACGCGGTGTACCGGCCCGAGACGCGCATCATCCGGTTCGCGGCCAGTTGCAACTGCTGGTTCAGGACCAGCCGGGCACTAGTGAGGATGCCCTCGGACAGGTCCGCGGCCAGTTCGGCCTGGCTCGCCAGGATCAGGGTTTCGCCCGACTCCTCGGTCAGCACGATGGGGCCGGTGATCTCCAGCCGGTCGGTTTCCTGGTCAAAGACGATGCGGCTGGCCTTGAGGCGGCGACCCTTGAAGAAGACCTCCACGTTCCCGTCCGCGATCAGGCGCGTATCCCCGGTGATCTCCAGGTTGTCCGAGACCAGCGTCGCGCTGTCCTGCGCCGCGGCGGGCAGGGCGAGGGACAGAAGAAGCGCCAGAAACGCCAGAAGCCGCACCATGTCAGCCTTCCTCCAGGTGCAGCAGCAGGCCGAGCGACAGCATGACGGCGGCGACCGGCGGGCTCCAGGCGGCCAGCAGGATCGGGATCTGCCCGCTGTCCCCCAGGGCCTGCGCGAAGTTCCGCAGGAAGTAGAAGCCGAAGCCCGCCAGCAGCGCGAAAAGGACCATCCGCCCCGTGCCGCCGAAACGGACATGGCGCATCGTAAACCCCGCCGCGACCAGCACCATCGCCGCCATCAGCAAGGGCAGCGCCAGCTCCATCTGGTACCAAAGCTTGTAGGCCTGGGCCGAGAAGCCCGCGCGCTCCAGGTCCGCGATATATCCCGGCAGGTCCCAGAACCCGATGGCCGAGGGCGTGCCGAAACTGTCCCGGATCCTCTCGGGCGTCAGGTCCGAGGGCAGGGCGACCGGCCCCTCGGCCCGCGTCGCGGTCAGCTCCGGGTTGGCCGCCGCCAAGTCCCAGGTCTTGGTCCCGGTCAGCTCCCAGGCGCCTTCCACCAGCTTCGCTGTCTCCGCCTCGACCCGCCGCGTCGGACGACCCTCCATGTCGAAGCCCAGGAAGGTGACCCCGAAGAGCTCGGTCCCGTCCAGGTTCGAGCGCGCCGCCTGGATCACCGTCTGCCCCTCGGCCGAGCCCTGCCGCAGCCAAAGCCCCGTATCCGCCACCGACAGCACCGACCGCCCGCCCTGGCTCAGTTCCGACCGCATGTCGTCATAGGCCTTCGACGTCGCGGCGACGATCGGGTTGAAGAAGGCCACCGCCAGCAGCCCCAGCGCGATCGACACCAGAAGCGGCGTCATGAGGAACCGCAGCCCCGACCGCCCCGCCGCCCGCACCACGACCAGTTCGGACGACCGCGCGAGGCCCAGGAAATTCGCGATCGCCCCCATGATCAGGATCAGGGGCAGGATCCGGTACAGCGTCTCGGGCACGCTGAAAAGCGACAGCCGCGCCGCCCCCGCAAGCCCGATCCCCGCATCCGAGAACCGCCGGAGCTGCTCGATCATGTCGATCAGCATCAGGATCACGAAGAAGGCCAGGAACACCCGTCCCACCGACCCCAGGAAGCGCCGCGCGATGTAAAGGCTCAGCGTCATGCGAAGACCCGCCTCTGCCGTGGCCGCTGCGCCCACCAAAGCATCGCGCCCGCCACCAGGATCCCGGCCACCGGCGCCAGGTAGACCGCGGGCCAGGCACCGTCGCGCTCCAGCGCCGTTGCCCCGCCCCAGGTCCAGACCAGTTGCATCGCGATCAGAAGCCCCACCGCTACCGCCATCTGCCGCCACAGCCCGAAGCGCGAGAAGGACCCCTGCATCAGCGCCGCGAACCCGATCAGCGCCGCAGCCACCGCCAGAAGCGGGCCCGCCAGCCGCGAATGCCCTTCCTCCTGCATCTGCGCCACGCTCGCCCCCGTCACCGCCGCCGCCTCGGGCGATGCCGTGATCAGCACGGGCGTCGGCAACGCGTTCAGCGCCAAGGGGCCCGTCCCGCCGACCGAGATCAGCCCCGCCAGGTCCAGCGTGAAGTCGGAAAACCGCGTCACCGTCATACGCCCGCTGGCCCGGTTCAGCCGCTGGGTCGAGCCATCCACCATCACCAGCTTAGGCGCCACCTCTCCACGCACCAGGAAGGCCTTGCGCGCCGTATGCACCGCGCGCTCGGTCTCCGACCGCTCATCGGCCAGGAACAGGTCCAGGATCTCTCCGGTCGGGCTGATTTCGCGGATGTAAAGCGTGATGCCCTTTGAGGGATGCATGAACTGCCCGGCATTCAGGAACCGCGCCGTGATGTTCTCGGAGATCTCGGCCGACCGCTCGCTCAGGATGCGCTGGCTGGCGGGCACCAGTACGTTGGTCAGCACCAGTTGCATGACCATGACCGTCAGCCCGAAGTAGAGCACCGGCCGCGCCAACCTGAAGGCGGAAAACCCCGTGGCTTGCATCACCACCAGCTCGGATTCCTGCATCAGCCGGTTCACGACATAGACCGTGGCCGCGAAGGCTGCGACCGGCAGGACGAGGCGGATCGCGTTCGGCAGCGTCAGGATCGAGAACTCCAGGAAGACCAGCGCCGACTGCCCGTCGCCGATCAGCTGGTCAAACAGGCCCACCGCCCGGTTGACCCAGTAGACCGCGACCAGCACCAGCGCAAAAAAGCCAAACAGCGACAGCAGTTGCGACAAGAGATATCTGTCGAATCTAGACACGCCCTGCTTCGTCCCTACAACATCTAGGCGCGACCCTAGCGGAATTAGCCAGCGGCGAAAACTGGTATCTGGCCAATCGGCGGACCCGGCTGTAGCCTCCCGGCGATGTGCCGCCAAGGCGCAAAGATCCCGACGGACAAAAAGGTTCATCATGCCGAAACCCCTGCCGATCCAGTTCCAGGCCACCGACCTCGAGGCCCTGGCCGCCGCCACCGGGAGCATCGTGGTCCTGGCCGACGCAAGCCAGCCGGCAAGCCCGGGCTTCCGGCGGCTGGATCGGCTGACCAAGGGCGCATTGGCCCGCGCGGCGGGGTCGGAGGCCTTCGGCAAGCTCAAGCCCGGCGAAGCGATGGAGCTCGCCTTTCCACCCGGCATTGCTGCCGATGCCGTCCAGCTGGTCCGCCTGCCGAAAAAGGCCGACCAGACCCAGGCCCGCAAGGCCGGGGCGACCATCGGCAAGGCCCACGGGGCAGGGCACACGCTGATCCTCGCCGAAGCCCATGCCCGCGCCGCCGACATCGCCTTTGGCCTCGCCATGCGCGCCTATGACTTCGACAGCCACAAGACGGGCGAGAAGACCGCCCCCGGTGCCGTCACCCTCATGGCCACGAACCCCGAGGCCGTCGCCCGCGCCGCAGCCCCGATGGCCGCCGTGGCCGAGGGCGTGTTCTTCACCCGCGATCTTGTCAACGAACCGGCCAACGTCCTGACCACGCACGATTTCGCCGCCCGCCTGGCCGCGATGCAGGAGCTTGGCCTCGACGTCGAGATCCTCGAGGAAGAAGAGCTGATGAAGCTCGGCATGGGCGCGCTCCTGGGCGTGGGGCAGGGGTCGGAAAGCCCGTCCAAGGTCGTGGTCATGCAATGGCACGGCGGGAAGAAGGGCGAGGCGCCCTTCGCGCTGATCGGCAAGGGCGTCGTCTTCGACACCGGCGGCATCTCGATCAAGCCCGCCGCGGGCATGGAAGAGATGACGATGGACATGGGCGGCGCGGGCGTCGTCGCCGGTGTCATGCGGACCTTGGCGCTCCGCAAGGCCAGGGCCAATGTGGTCGGTCTCGTGGGGCTCGTGGAAAACATGCCCGACGGTCGCGCGCAGCGTCCGGGCGACGTCGTGAAATCGATGAAGGGCGACACGATCGAGGTGATCAACACCGACGCCGAGGGCCGCTTGGTCCTCGCCGACGTGATGTGGTACGCGCAGGAACGCTTCAAACCCACCGGGATGATCGACCTCGCGACGCTGACCGGCGCGATCATCATCGCCCTGGGTCATGAAAACACCGGCGTCTTTTCCAACAACGACGAGCTCTGCAACGCCTTCCTCGCCGCCGCCAAGGCGGAAGGAGAGGGCGCCTGGCGGATGCCGATGGGCGATGCCTATGACGCCAAGCTGAAATCGCGCATTGCCGACATGATGAACGTGGGCGGCCGCGACGGCGGCGCGATCACCGCCGCGCAGTTCCTCCAGCGCTTCGTCAAGCCGGAAACGCCCTGGTGCCACCTCGACATCGCGGGCACGGCACTCACCAAGGGCGAAACCGCACTGGCCCCGAAGGGCGCGACCGGCTGGGGCGTCATGGCGCTCGACCGCCTGATCCGCGACCGGTTCGAGAAGTAAGGCTCCTCGCTCGCGTGCCGCATCGCTCCTCGCGGGACGGCGCGCCAGCGAGGAGAAGTCGCAGACGCACGACGAGCGGACCCGAAGGACCAGCATGGGCACGGTGATGTTTTTCCACCTGATGCAGTCGGCCCCCGCCGATACGCTGGCCGTCAACGCGCCCCGGGCCTTGCAGCAGGGCTGGCGCGTCATGGTGCGCGGGACCGACCCGGCGGCGCTGGAGCGGCTGGACGGTCAACTCTGGCTAAGGGGCGGCGACGAAAGTTTCCTGCCGCACGGGCTCGAGGGCGGGCCGCATGACGCCGACCAGCCGGTTCTCCTCGGTCTCGGTCAGCCTGCGAATGGCGCGAAGGTCCTTGCGCTTGTGGACGGGGCAGGGGCCACCGATGCCGAGATCGCCGCGATGGAGCGGGTCTGGGTCCTCTTCGACGGCAACGACCCCGACCGGCTGCAGGCCGCCCGTGGCCAGTGGAAGGCGATGACTGCCGCCGGGCACGCCGCGCAATACTGGTCCGAAGAGTCGGGCCGCTGGGAAAAGAAGGCCGAAAGCGCCGCGCGCTAAGGGCCAGGGCAGAGGTTAACGCCACCCTAACGCGAAACGGCAAGTATTTGAAAGATATGGCGGACTAGGAAATGTCCACCGTGGACACTATTGCCGCAGGACCAGCTTCGCCCCGTCGAACTCCATCCGGAACTGGCCCAGGTAATCCATCCCCAGCAGCGACTGATCCAGCTGTCCCTCGGTCACGAAGGCCCCGAAATTCTCGTTCCGGAACGGCCCCAGCTCGACCGTGTCCAGCGACACCCGCGCCGTCCGGACCACCCCGTTGGCCGTGTTTGCCTGCCCCCGGAAGGCGAGGCTCTCCGGATCGATCCCCAGCCGCTCGGCATCGCGCGAGCCCAGCACCATCCCCGAGGCCCCGGTGTCGACCATGAAGGGCACCGAGGTCCCGTTGATCACCAGGGTGAGATAATAGTGCCCGTCCGCCGACCGCGGCACCTCGACCGCGCCGCTGGCGGCGACCTCCTGGATCGGCATCACGTCCCGCCGGATGTCCGACCACAGACCGTAGCCCGCGATGATGCCGACGAAGATCAGGCCCCAGGCCAGCCCCATCCGCAGCGCCTGGCCCATCCGCTGGCGGAACTCCACCATCACCCAGCCGCCAAGGGCGACCAGGATGATCGCCAGATAGCCCACCCGGGCCAGGGTTTCTCCGTCCATCCGAACCTCCGGTTCAGGCAGATATGGGGGCAGGGGGCGGGCTTGGAAAGGTCACCCGATCAGCCCGGTGCCGCGCACGCCGTCGATCACGAACTGCACCGATAGCGCGGCCAGCAGCATCCCCAGAAGCCGGGTGATGACGATGACCCCGGTCCGGCCCAGCATCCGCTCCAGCGGCGGCGAGGCCAGAAGGAAGGCGTAGGTCACCGCCATCATCAAGACCATCAGCCCCAGCACCGCCAGCGTCCCGCCCCAGGCTGGCCCCGCTTCGCCCACCAGCAGGATCACCGAAGCGATCGCCCCCGGACCCGCGATGAGGGGCGTAGCCAGCGGGAAGACGGAAGGGTCATGGTCCGGCTCCGCCGTCTGCCCCTCACGCCGCTGGGTGCGGCGTTCGAAGAGCATGTCCAGCGCAGTCAGGAACAGCAGGATCCCGCCCGCGATGCGGAAGGCAGGCATCGAGATCCCGATGAAGCTCAGGATCGCCTCGCCCGCGACCCCGAATAACAGCAGAAGACAGGCCGCGATGATACACGCCCGCCGCGCCATCGCGCGCCGCTTTTCAGGGCCCATGCCGCGGGTCAGCGCGATGAAGAGCGGGACGAGTCCAGGCGGGTCGATCACCACGAAAAGCGTGGCGAAGGCTGTGATCAGGAAGGCTGTCTCGGGCATCTCGGCTCCAGCTTTCCGGCAGGGTAGGCGGAGCCACCGCGTTTGGGAAGCGGAACCTCCAGCGCTCAGGCGCTGACCAGTTCCAGCTTCTCCTGCGCCGTCAGCCAAAGCGCCTCGGCCTTGTCGAGCGCTTCCATCACCTCGGCGTACTTCCGGTTCCAGGTCTCCAGTTCGCCCTTGCGGCCGTCCTCGTAAAGCTCCGGGTCCGCCAGCTTCTTCGCCAGCTTGTCGCGCATGTCGTTCAGCTTCTCCAGCCGGTCTTCGCACTTGCGGACCTCGGCCTTCAGCGCCAGCATCTCGTCACGGCTGGGTTTCGGCTTCTTTTCAACGGGTTTTGGCGCGACCTTCACCTCTTCGTCGCCGGCAAGAAGCTGGCGACGATAGGCCTCCAGGTCCTCGGTATAGGGGGTCACCGCGCCGCCTTTGACCAGCCAGAGTCGGTCGGCCACCAGGCCCAGAAGGTGCATGTCGTGGGAAACCAGTATCACCGCGCCGGGATATTCGGTCAGCGCCTCGACCAGCGCCTCGCGGCTTTCGATATCGAGGTGGTTCGTGGGTTCGTCCAGGATCAGAAGATGTGGCGCGTCGATGGTGGCCAGGAGAAGCGAGAGCCGCGCCTTCTGCCCGCCCGAGAGCCGCCCGACGACCGTGTCGGCCTGGTCCGCCATCAACCCGAAGCCCGCCAGCCGCGCCCGCAGCTTCGGCTGACCTTCGGCGGGTCGCAGGCGCATGATGTGCTGGAGGGGCGTCTCGTCCAGGTGCAGTTCATCCACCTGGTGCTGGGCGAAATACCCGATCCGCAGTTTCGACGACCGGGCGATTTTGCCCTCGGACGCTTGAAGTTTCCCCGCCAAAAGCTTGGAAAGCGTGGACTTTCCCTCACCGTTCTTGCCAAGAAGCGCGATCCGGTCATCCTGGTCGATCCGCAGGTTCAGCCGTTTCAGCACCGGCGGGCCGCCATAGCCCACGGCGGCTCCGTCCAGGTTGATGATCGGGGGCGCGAGTTCCTCGGGGGCAGGGAAGCTGAACACCACCTTCTTCGCCTCTTCCGGTGCGGTGATGGGGGTCAGCTTCTCCAGCATCTTCACGCGGGACTGCGCCTGCACGGCCTTCGACGCCTTGGCCTTGAAGCGGTCGACGAAGGACTGCAGATGCGCGCGGCGGGCTTCGACCTTCTTCGCCTCGGCCTGCAACACGGCCCGGCGTTCGGCCATCTGGCGCGCGAACTGGTCGTAGCCGCCTTGCCAATAGGTGAGCTTGCGGTTGTCGAGATGCAGGATGCCCTGGACAGCCCGGTTCAGTAGCCCACGGTCGTGGGAGATGATGAGGACGGTGTGCGGGTATTTCTGGAGGTAGGACTCCAGCCACAGCGCGCCTTCGAGGTCGAGGTAGTTGGTCGGTTCGTCAAGGAGCAGATAGTCGGGCTGCGCGAAGAGCACGCCCGCCAGCGCGACCCGCATCCGCCAGCCGCCCGAGAAGGCCGAGCAGGGCATCAGCTGTTCTTCAGCATCGAAGCCCAAGCCCTTGAGAATGCTGGAGGCCCGGCCCTCGGCCGACCAGGCGTCGATGTCCGCCAGCCGCGCCTGGATCTCGGCGATGCGGTGGGGATCGTGGGCGGTTTCAGCCTCGGCCATCAGCGCCGCGCGTTCGGTGTCGGCGGCCAGCACCGTATCCAGAAGCGAGGTGTTCGAGGACGGCACTTCCTGCGCCACGCCGCCGATCCGGGCGCGCTGGGGCAGGGTGATCGTCCCGCCCTCCAGCGCCAGCTCGCCGCGGATCAGGCGGAACAGCGTCGTCTTTCCCGCGCCATTGCGGCCCACGAGGCCGACCTTGTGGCCCGTGGGAATGGTCGCGGATGCGCCCTCGAACAGGGGGCGGCCTTCGACGTTGTAGGTGATGTCCTCGATCTTCAGCATGGGCAGCGAAGTGCCTGAACCGGCCCGAAACGTCAATGCCGCCGCACCTTTTCAAAGGTCGCCGCGCGTGATAGCAGCCCGCCATCCGGAAAGGGCCACGAAGGCCCCCAAGAATGGAGAGCCACATGGCCGTTGAACGTACCCTGTCGATCATCAAGCCCGATGCGACCAAGCGCAACCTGACCGGCAAGATCATTGCCAAGTTCGAGGACGCCGGCCTGCGCGTCGTCGCCTCGAAGCGCATTCACCTGACGCCCGCCCAGGCCGGCGCCTTCTACGCCGAGCACAAGGAGCGCGGCTTCTACGGCGAGCTCTGCGCCTTCATGGCCTCCGAGCCGGTCGTCGTGCAGGTCCTGGAAGGCGAAGGCGCGATCGCGAAGAACCGCGAAGTGATGGGCGCGACCGATCCGGCCGCCGCTGCCGCTGGCACGATCCGCAAGGAATTCGCGCTGTCGAAGGGCGAGAACTCGGTCCACGGCTCGGACAGCGAAGCGTCCGCCGCCCGCGAGATCGCGTTCTTCTTCTCCGGCCTCGAACTGGTCGGCTGATCTTCCCACGAAGTTTTAGGCGGCCCGGTCACGCGACCGGGCCGTTTTTCATTGCGGGGCGGGGTCGGCGCCGCTGCACACAAATATCGGATAATCAGTATTATGTAATGTAATGGATGCTGGAAAGGCCGCATATGCCGGGATATGCAGCGCCAACCCATCTGGAGCCTGCCCCATGTTCGACCGTTCCATCAAGATCGCCCCCTCCATCCTGGCTGCGGATTTCGCGAACTTCGGGGCCGAATGCCGCGCGATCGAGGCGCAAGGCGCGGACTGGGTGCATGTCGATGTGATGGACGGCCATTTCGTCCCGAACCTGACCTTCGGCCCGGCGATGTGCGCGGCGATCCGGCCGCACATCAAGGGCGTCATGGATGTCCACCTGATGATCTCTCCGGTCGACGTCTATCTGGAAGCCTACGCCAAGGCCGGAGCCGACGTCATCACCGCTCATGTCGAGGCTGGCCCCCACATTCACCGCACGCTGCAAGCCATTCGCGCGCTTGGGAAAAAGGCAGGCGTTGCGATCAATCCCGGCACGCCGGTCGAGGCCGTGGCTGAGCTCATGGACATGGTCGACCTCTTCTGCGTGATGACGGTGAACCCGGGCTTCGGCGGTCAGAGTTTCATTGAAAGCCAGATCGCGAAGATCGCCCGCCTGCGGCAGATGATCGGCGACCGCCCTGTCCATATCGAGATCGATGGCGGGATCACCGCGACCACGGCCCCCTTGGTGTCCAGGGTCGGTGCCGACGTGCTGGTCGCGGGCTCTGCGGTGTTCAAGGGCGGCTCGGTCGACAACCCCGCACCTTATGGCGTGAACATCCGGGCGATCCGGGCAGCGGCCGAGGCTGCGATTGCCTGACCCCATCAACCTGGTCTTCGACCTGGACGGCACCCTGATCGACAGCGCGCCGCAGATACACGCGGCGGCAAATTTCGTATTTGGTGCCAAAGGCTTGCCTGCTTTTCTTCAGGAAACGGTCCGGGGCTTCATCGGCAACGGCGTGGGCGTGCTGGTCAGTCGCCTGATGGCGCACCAGGGTCTTGCGGAGGACCCGGAACTGCACGCTGAACTGGTCGAAAGCTTCATTAGCATCTACGAAGAAGCCTTTGATCTCACGACACTTTATGCGGGCGTCAAGACCATGCTCCTGGACCTCGCGGCAGCCGGTCATGGTCTGGGCATCTGCACGAACAAACCGGCCGGCCCGACCCGCGCCGTCCTGCAGCACTTCGGCCTGACAGAGCTTTTCCCCGTCGTCATCGGCGGGGACAGCCTGCCCCAACGCAAGCCCGACCCCGCACCCTTGCTCGCCGCCCTTTCGGCGCTCCAGCCTGGCCGGGCGCTTTTCGTGGGCGACAGCGAGGTCGATGCCGAAACCGCCGCCCGTGCGGGCGTGCCATTCGCGCTTTTCACCGGGGGCTATCGCAAGGCTCCGGCCGACTCGCTCGGCGCCCGGCTGATCTTCGACCACCACGCCGCCCTGCCCCGCCTCGTCGCCCATTCCGCGGCTCGACTTTAGCGAGAGTTGCCCCAAAAGGGTGACAACTTCCGTCATCTGCACGCTTTGCACGCCTTTTGGGTGTGCTAAACGTAGACAAGCCAAGGAAACCGGCCTTATCTCACGTCCAAGTCTGGAATGCCGTCGGGGCAAGCGACCCGCAGACGGCGTTCAAGGGCAACAGGGAAGATGAAGATGAGTGATACCATTCTTGCATTGCTGAACCGCATCGCCGCCGCCTCCTCGATCGACGAGGCCTGGGAGCGTGCCACCGGATATTTCGCCAGCCTGGGCTTCAGCCGCGCCAATTATGGCTTCACGCGGTTCAAGCACCTCAAGACCATCGGCGATCCCGAGGATGCGCTGTTCCTGACCACCTGCGACGCCGATTACGTCAAGCGCTACTTCCAGGGCGGGTTCTATTCCAAGACGCCGGTCTTCCGCTGGGCCGAGCACAATTCGGGCGCCTGCACCTGGTCCTGGGTGAAAGAGGCCTTCGAGGCCGGGCGTCTTTCCCCCGAAGAGGCCGAGGCCGTGCGCCAGAACGCGGCCCTGGGGATCGTCGCCGGCATGTCCGTCAGCTTCCCCGAAGTCTCCTCGCGCTCCAAGGGCGCGCTGGGGCTGATTGCCGATCCGGGGATCACGCCGGCGCGGGTGGACGAGATCTTTGCCACCCGCAAGGACGAGATCATGGCCGTGGCGAACATGATGCACCTGACCATCGTGCACCTGCCACAGCTCTCGCGCCACCGGGCTCTGTCGCCGCGCCAGCGCGAGGCGCTGGAATGGGTGGCCGATGGCAAGACGACGCAGGATGTGGCGCTTCTGATGGGCGTCTCGCCGGCCATGGTCGAAAAGCACCTGCGCCTTGCGCGTGAGGCGCTGGCGGTCGAAACCACCGCCCAGGCGGTCGCCAAGGGCGCGCTCCTGAACATGATCTTCCAGCGCCTGCCCGAAGTCGCCCAAGCCGCGAGGTAGGGTATTCCGCACTCGTTCACGAACGCGTCACATGTCACAAGGTCAAGGTGACCTTAGGGAAACCAAAGGCCACGCGGACCAGCGGACCTTGGCTGGCACTGCTTCTTATTTCCGGTCTGGCCGCTATTCAGTTGGCCGTATTAATGTCTTGCTCTCCCATACCCTCATCCCCAAGGGTCGGGGCAGGACGTGCGGCGCGGTTCTCCCCGGAACCGCGCCGTTTCCATTTCCGCGCTTTCCGCGCAGCAAAAAGGGCCGGCGCTTGCGCACCGGCCCCCTGCCCTGCCTTCCGGCAGATCAGCCCTGCAGAGCCTTCGCCACTTCGGCGGCAAAGTCTTCCTGCTTCTTCTCGATGCCTTCGCCAACGGCGACGCGGGCATAGCCGGTGATCTCGACGCCCGCTTCCTTGGCCGCGGCTTCCACGGTCAGATCGGGGTTGATCACGAAGGCCTGGCCCAGAAGCGTGTTCTCGGCAAGGAACTTCTTCATCCGGCCCGGGATGATGTTGTTGTGGATCACCTGCTCGGGCTTGGGCTTCGCGGAGGCTGCGTTCTCTTCCAGCGCCTTGGCAGTCTGGACGGCCAGCTCACGCTCCACCACCGCCGGGTCAAGGGTGGCTTCCGACAGCGACAGCGGGTTCGTCGCGGCGATGTGCATCGCGAACTGCTTGCCGATTTCCTCGGCCTTGGCCTTGTCGCCCTTCAGCGCGACGAGCACGCCGATCTTGCCCATGCCCGCGGTGGCCGCGTTGTGGACGTAGGAGACGACGGTGTCGCCTTCCAGCACGTGCAGGCGACGGAAGGTCATGTTCTCGCCGATGCGGGCGATGGCTTCCTGGATGACGGTCTCGACGGTCTTGCCGTTCAGATGCGCGGCCTTCACCACCTCGACCGAGTCGCCGGTGGTCAGCGCGACGTTCGCCACGTCACGGACCAGCGCCTGGAAATCCTCGTTCTTGGCCACGAAGTCGGTTTCCGAGTTGATCTCGACCGCGACGCCCTTGCCGTTCGTGACGGCCACGCCGATCAGGCCCTCGGCCGCGACGCGGTCGGCCTTCTTGGCGGCCTTGGCCAGGCCCTTGGTGCGCAGCCAGTCAACCGCGGCTTCCATGTCGCCGCCAACCTCGGTCAGCGCCTTCTTCGCATCCATCATCCCCGCGCCGGTCGATTCGCGCAGTTCCTTCACCATCTGGGCGGTGACAGTCATGTCTCTCTCCTTGAAACAGGTGACCCGGCGGGATCAGGCCCGCCGGGTGAAAGTCTTGGAAACGCGAAGCCTCAGGCCTCGGCTTCAGCGACCGCTTCTTCTTCCGGAGCCGCTTCCAGCGCGCCCAGGTCGACGCCCGCCGCACCCATCTGGGCCGACATGCCGTCCAGAGCCGCACGGCTCACGAGGTCGCAGTACAGCTGGATCGCGCGGGCCGCGTCGTCGTTGCCAGGGATCACATGGGTCACGCCCTTGGGCGAGCAGTTGGTGTCGACCACGGCCACGACCGGGATGCCCAGCTTCTGCGCTTCCAGGATGGCGAGGTCTTCCTTGCCAACGTCGATGATGAAGATCAGGTCCGGGGTGCCGCCCATTTCGCGGATACCGCCAAGGCTGGCCTGCAGCTTCGCCTGGTCACGTTCCATGCCCAGACGCTCTTTCTTGGTCAGGCCTTCGCCGCCCGCGCCCAGGATCTCGTCCAGCTGCTTCAGGCGCTGGATCGACTGGGAAACGGTCTTCCAGTTGGTCAGCGTGCCGCCCAGCCAGCGGTGGTTCATGTAGTACTGCGCGCACTTCTCGGCGGCTTCAGCGATCGGCTTCTGGGCCTGACGCTTGGTGCCGACGAAGAGGATGCGACCGCCCTTGGCGACGGTGTCGCGCACGACCTTGAGAGCCTGGTCCAGCAGCGGAACAGTCTGGGTCAGGTCGATGATGTGGATGCCGTTGCGGTCACCGTAGATGTACTCGCCCATGCGGGGATTCCAGCGGGCGGTCTGGTGGCCGTAGTGAACGCCAGCCTCAAGCAGCTGACGCATGGAGAACTCGGGAAGAGCCATGCTATATCCTTTTCCGGTTTGAACCTCGGCGCCGCCGTCTTCACCCCTTTTGGGGGCAACCGGTGGACCGCACGGGATTTCTCCCCGCATCAGCCCCGACGACACCTGTGAAGTGGCGCGTCCTTATGCCAGGACGCGCCGTTCTGCAAGCGCAAAGCGCGGCATCACCGCCGGTTACCAAGCCCCAGGGCGGAAATCAGAGCCGCATGGGCCGAAACGACTGGGAGCAGGCCCATGTCCGCGCGCATTCGCGGGTCGCGGGGCGCCCCGTCCCGGCGCCGTCGGATGAAGGGCCACATCTCAGGCCGCCCGGTGCAGATGGCCGCAGGCTGCGCCGACATGGCGATGGTCGGTGCCGCAGCAGCCGCCGATGATCCGCAACTTCGGCAGAACGCGCGGAAACTCGGCGTAGAGCGTGCCGAACTCCGCCGGGTCGCCATCGTCCAGTTCCGTCGCCTCGTCCAGTTCGGCGTGGCTCAGGCGCGAGGCGTTGGCGCGGATGCCCCCGATCCGGTCGCGCATCGGGCCGGGAAGCGCCGTTCCGAAATGCGTCGGATGCGCGCAGTTGACCATGTAGAAGAGCGGGCTTCCGTCGGTCGCCGCCTCGACCGCCGCAATGGCCTCGTGCAGCGACATCCCCGAGACGACCCGACCGTCGGTCTCGACCGTGAAGCTGATCACATGCGGCAGACCATGCCGCTTTGCCGCGCGGGCGATGCCGATCGCCTCATCGGGATAGGTCATCGTCACTGAGGTCACCATGTCCACCCCGGCCGCGGCCAGCGCGTCGATCTGGGTGGCGTGGACCGCCTCGGCCTCTGCAGCGCTGCGGGCCGCGTCGATCCGGTAGCCGTCGCCCGAGGGCCCGACCACCCCGTTCACCAGGACCGGAAGCTCCGCCGTCTCGTGCCGGTCACGGAAGGCCCTGGCCCAGCGCACCGCTTCGGCGTTGATCCGGGCGATCCCGGCTTCGTCCAGCCCAAGCGCACCGGCCCAGCCCATGTTGGCCCGCCAGGTGGCCGTATCCAGAACGAACCCCGTGCCCCCTGCCCGCGCCATGTCGACGAAGGTGGTGAACCAGCGGTCCAGGATCCCGCGGCCGTCGGCATCCTCCAGCAGCACGAACGAGGCGAACTGCGGCAGGTCACGCCCCTCGTTGAAGATGGCAAAGGTCTCCAGCCCTGCGTCGGCGGGCCAGGGGCGGCTGGTCGTCATCAATCTGTCGATCCGTGTCATTCGGTCATCCAATCTTCGGTTCATGATGACCGCTTATGCGCCCCGACGGGTTTTCCCGACAGCCGACCTGTGGTACACTTCGGGTTCTGGGGAAATCCGTTTCAGATCAGATGGTTGTGCCAGTTCCCTGCAAAGCGGCCCGTCAGAAGCCGCCGTCAACTCTACTGCGAGTCAACCAGATGGCAGACGACATCATCGACCGCCCCACCCGCGGCAAGCGCGAGCGCATTCTCGAAGTCGCGCATGACGCCGTGGTCGCCAAGGGCTTCGACGCCACCTCGATCGACGAGATCGCCGCCGCGGTCGAGATCAGCCGGGCGGGCTTCTTCTACCACTTCCCCGACAAGAACGCCCTCGCGCGGGCCCTGATCGAACGGCACATCCTGCAGGAAGCCGGGATGATCGATGGCATCATCACCCGCGCCGCGGAACTGTCCGACGACCCGCTGCAGCAGATGCTGATCACCCTGCGCCTGATGGCCGAGGCGTTCCAGGAGATTCCCGGCGGCTATCCCGGCTGCATCCTCGCCTCGGCCACCTATCAGGACCGGCTCTTCAATGCCGAGGTCAAGGCCGCGAACCGCCGTGCGCTTCTGGCCTTCCGCGACCGTTTCGAAGCGCTGTTCCGGCGCATCGCCGAGACCTATCCCCCGCGCGAGCCGGTCGATCCCGCGGAACTCGCCGACCATGTCAACGCGGTCATGGAAGGCGGGATCATCCTGGCCCGCGGGATGGGCGATCCGCAGGTGCTGATCCGCCAGGTCCTGCTGGCACGGCAGATGATCAAGGCGCTTTACCAGGGCTAGGCCCCTCTTGCAGCGCGGCAAAGCCCGCGCCACAAGGGGGCATGACGCCAGACATCCTCTGCATCGGTTCCGTCCTGTGGGACATCATCGGCCGCTCGCCCACCTCGATGCGGCTGGGCTCGGACGTGCCCGGCCGGATCACCCGGCTGCCGGGCGGGGTGGCGATGAACATCGCGATGACGCTCCGTCGCTTTGGGATGACCCCTGCCCTGCTGACCGCCATTGGCCGGGATGCCGAGGGGGACGAGCTGATCGCCGCCTGCGACCGACTGGGCCTCCTGACCGCGCATGTTTACCGGTCCGAGGACCTGCCCACCGACCGATATATGGGGATCGAAGGCGCAAACGGGTTGATCGCCGCCGTGGCCGACGCCCATTCGCTGGAGGCCGCGGGCGACAAGATCCTCCGCCCCCTAGCCGACGGCCGGCTCGGCACCGCCGGCGCCCCCTGGTCCGGCCCCATCGCGCTGGACGGCAACCTGACGGAATCCCTTCTGGCGGACATCGCCGCCTCGCCCCTCTTCGCGGCAGCCGACCTGCGCGTGGCACCGGCCTCGCCGGGCAAGGCAGGCCGTCTGCTTCCGCTCCTAGACCATCCCTCGGCCACTCTCTACGTCAACCTCGAAGAGGCCAACATCCTCGCCCGTTCCGAAGCCGCCACCGCGCCCGAAGCCGCCCAGGCGCTTCTGTCCCGGGGCGCGGGCCGGGTCCTCGTGACCAATGGCGGTGACCTCGCCGCCGAAGGGCGCCGGGACGAAGGCGTGGTCATGGGCCAGCCGCCCAAGGTCCTGGTGACGCGGGTCACCGGGGCGGGCGACACGTTCATGGCGGCGCATCTGGTGGCCGAACGGCGCGGGGCGACCCGGCAGGAAGCGCTGGACGAGGCGCTGCGCGCGGCGGCCACATATGTCTCGGGGGACATCGGATCATGAGCTTCGACGGGATGACCTGGCTGAACCCGCCGCCTGAGGCGACGGTAAAGGGCGGGACGCTGACCCTGACGACGGGCAACCGCACCGATTTCTGGCGCAAGACGCATTACGGCTTCATCCGCGACAGCGGGCACTTCTTCCACCACCCCGTCACCGGCGACTTTACGGCCGAGGTCACCATCGCCGCGCGCTACGAGGCGCTGTACGATCAGGCCGGGCTGATGCTGCGGCTGGACGACACGCTCTGGGTCAAGGCCGGGGTCGAATACACCGACGGCCAGGCGTTCTTCTCTACCGTCATAACCAACGACCGCTCGGACTGGTCCATCGTCGCCCTGCCCTTCGCCGCCGACCGCCTGCGCCTGCGCCTGACCCGCCATGCCGACGCGATCCGCGTCCAGGTGCAACGGCCCGACGGCAGCTGGCTCATGACCCGGCTCGGCTATCTCGACGCCGGTCCCGCCCAGGTCGGCATCATGGCCTGCTCGCCCGAGCGTGCGGGCTTCACCGCCACATTCCAGGACTACGCCTGCGGTCCTGCCATAGATCGGACGCTCCATGATTGACCTGCCCCTGACCCTTTCGCCCGAGGTGGCCGAGGCCCATGCCAAGGGCGGCCCGATTGTCGCCTTGGAAAGCACGATTATCACGCACGGCATGCCATTCCCGCAGAATGTGGAAACGGCCCGCAAGGTCGAGGCCGAAGTCCGCGCACATGGCGCGACACCTGCAACCATCGCGATCCTCGACCGGCAGATCCATGTCGGCCTGACCGACGCGCAGCTTGACGCGCTTGGCCAGGCGAAGGGCGTGGCGAAGCTCTCCCGCGCCGACCTCGCCGCCTGCCTTGCCACAGGCGGCACCGGCGCCACCACTGTCGCCGCCACGATGATCTGCGCCCATCTCGCGGGGATCAAGGTCTTCGCCACCGGCGGAATCGGCGGCGTCCATCGCGGGGCAGAGACGAGCTTCGACATCTCCGCCGACCTGCGCGAACTGGCCGAGACGCCCGTCACCGTGGTGGCCGCGGGCGCCAAGGCCATCCTCGACCTGCCGAAGACGCTGGAATACCTTGAAACCCTGGGCGTCCCGGTCATCGCCTATGGCCAGGACGACTTCCCGGCCTTCTGGTCGCGCTCCTCGGGCCTGAAGGCACCCTTGCGCATGGACAGCGCCCGCGACATCGCCGCCGCCATGACCATGCGCGCCCGCCTCGGCCTGCCCGGCGGCCAGCTTGTCGCGAACCCGATCCCGCCCACCGCCGAAATCCCCCGGGCCGAGATCATGCCGCATATCGAAGCCGCGCTGGCCGAGGCCGAGGCGCAGGGCATCGCCGCCAAGGCCGTCACGCCGTTCCTCCTGCAACGCATCTTCGAGCTGACCGAAGGCCGATCCCTGACAGCGAACATCGAGCTGGTCCTGAACAATGCCCGTCTTGGCGCGGCGATCGCCCGGGAACTGGTCGCCCCGGGCTGAATTTCCCGCGATTTGCCGCGCGCGTCCTTGCGAAGCGCGTGGCCGACCCCCTAGATAGGGGCCGAAGGGGACAACCACTCGTGACCGATCCGCACAATCCTCACCGTCGCGGCTTCCTCGGCAGCCTGCGCGCCAGCTTCCTGACGGGCCTTGTCGTCGTCCTGCCCGTGGGCCTGACGATCTACATCGTCTGGGCCTTCATCGGCTGGCTTGACGGCTGGATCCTGCCGCTGATCCCCGCCTACTGGCAGCCCGACGCCGTGATTGGCCGCTGGTTCGGACCCGAATACGAATTTCCCGTCCGCGGTGTCGGTGTCCTTGTCTTCCTGATCGTCACCATCATCATCGGCTGGCTGGCCAAGGGCATCATCGGCCGCTCGGTCATCCGTTCGGGCGAGAACCTGGTCGAACGGATGCCAGTCGTCCGCTCGGTCTATTCCGGCATCAAGCAGGTGGCCGAGACCTTCTTCAACAAGAAGGACAAAAGCTTCGACAAGGTCGTCCTGGTGGAGTTTCCCCGTGCCGGTTCCTGGGCGCTTGGCTTCATGTCCACCCGGCCCAAGGGCGAACTGGCCGAGCGCCTCGCCGCCATCGGCCCGGACATGTCGGCGGTCTTCGTGGGCCTCACGCCCTTCACGTCGGGCATGCTGCTCTTCGTCCCGACCAAGGACCTGATCGTCATGGACATGGGTGTCGATGACGCGGCCAAGCTGATCGTCTCCGGCGGGCTCGTCTACCCGATGCCGAAAGAGCCGCTCGTCTAGGCCAGAAGGTTCCGCAGGTCAGTGCTTGGCTCCTGCCCGATCCGCTGGCCGCCCTCCGCCAGGAACCGCTCTGCGGCCACCCGCCCCGCGGCCTTCAGCCGACCCAGCAGAAGCGGTGTCGGCGACAGCTTCGAATCCGCCGACAGGTCGTTCATCAGCCCGTCGTCCGAGATCATGTGGACGTTCACCGCCTTCATCGTGCCCCGCTCCAGCCGGCCCTCGGCGATCAGGCGGCGGACGAAGTTGATGGCGCGCAACTCTCCCAAAAGGCTCGCGTTGAAGCTGATCTCGTTGATCCGGTTCTGGATTTCCAAGGGCGTGTCCGGGATGTCCTCGGTCCGCATCGGATTGATCGACACGACCAGGATGTCGTCCGGCAGGTGCGGCTCGTACAGCGGGAACAGCGCCGGGTTGCCAGAATAGCCGCCGTCCCAATAGGCCTCGCCGTTGATCTCGACGGTCTGGAACACCGAGGGCAGGCAGGCCGAAGCCAGGATCGCCTCGGGCGTGATCTCCAGGCCGTGGAAGACCTTGATCTTGCCCGTCCGCACGTTGGTCGCGCTGACGAACAGGTTAGGGCCGTCCCCGGCGCAGACATGGCTGAAGTTCAGGTCCCGCACCACCGGCTCCAGCGGATTCCGCCAGCGGCTACCGAAAAGGTAGGGCGAATACAGCTGCGCCGCGACGCCCTGGGGCGAAAAGGGCAGCAGGGCCGCGCTGGCCGTCTGCCAGAAGCGCAGCGCGGGCAGGAAGGCCGCCATCCAGGGCAGCATCCGGAAATCGCCGACCTCGCCCACCTGCTCCCAGAGCCGGTCCAGCCGCTTCCGCGCCGAACCCCGGCCACCGGCGATGAGCCCCGCCTTCAGCGCCGCCCCGTTCAGCGCCCCGGCCGAGGTGCCCGAGATCCCCTCGATCTCCAGGTCCTCTTCCTCAAGCAACCGGTCCAGGGCACCCCAGGTGAAGGCCCCATGCGCGCCTCCGCCCTGCAGGGCCAGGCTGACCCGCCTCACAGCGCGGTCCATCCGCCATCTACGCTGATTGTCGTGCCAGTGATCTGGTCAGCCGCCGGGCTGCAAAGGAAAACCACCGTGCCCCCCACCTGGTCGGTCGTGGCGAACTGGCGGCTCGGCTGGCGCTGCAGCATCACCTCGCGGATCACCGTCTCGCGGTCCATCCCGTGCACCTTCATCTGCTCGGGGATCTGCGCCTCGACCAGAGGGGTCAGCACATAGCCCGGGCAGACCGCGTTGCAGGTGATCCCCTGCCCCGCCGTCTCCAGCGCGATGGTCTTGGTCAAACCCACCACCGCGTGCTTGGACGCCACATAGGCACTCTTGTACGGGCTGGCGGTCAGGCCATGCGCGCTGGCGATGTCGACGATCCGGCCCCAGCCCTTCTTGCGCATCCCGGGCAGGGCGGCGGCGATGGTGTGGAAGGCGGAACTGAGGTTGATCGCCAGGATCGCATCCCATTTCTCGACCGGAAACTCCTCGACCGGGCTCACGAACTGGATGCCCGCGTTGTTCACCAGGATGTCGCAGCCGCCCGCCTTCTCGATCAGCCCGCGGCACTCCGCCCCCTTGGACATGTCGGCCGCGATATACCGCGCCGCCACCCCGTGCCGCACGCCAAGTTCGGCCGCCAGCTCGTGATCCTCCGGCCGATCGGTGAAGCTGTTCAGAATCACCTCGGCCCCGGCCGCTGCCAGCGCCTCGGCCACCCCCAGCCCGATCCCCGAGTTCGACCCCGTGATGACCGCCCGCTTGCCCGAAAGTGTCATCCCACCCTCCAAATGCTGCACTTGCGAAAGCATTGCATGCCTCGCGGATGAACGTAAGTCACGGAAGGAAGATGAAAAAAACGCCGGCACAAGGCCGGCGTTCAGTCTTTGAGGCAGGTTTCATACAGGCAAGAAACCTATCGAGCAGTAAGGTCTTTATAGTCCCCTCTCCGCCGATGGCCAAGCTAAAAGTTTGAATTGATTCAATCTCCGTCCTAGTCTCGCCGCACACAACCGCTGGATATGGGAGCATCGGGGGATGAGACGGGAAACGACCGCCGCGTGGCGCAGGTTCGGGCTGACGGCGGCACTGGCACTTTTTGCCGCAGCCGCGCAGGCGGAACCCATGCACGGCATAGCTATGTATGGCGACCCGGCCCTCCCCCCGGATTTTGTGTCGCTCCCCCAGGTGAACCCCGACGCGCCCAAGGGCGGCACCTACCGCTGGGGCGAGGCAGGCAGCTACGACAGCTTCAACCCCTTCGTCACCAAGGGCCGCGCCGCCATCGGCATCTCCACCCTCACGGTCGAGACGCTGATGGGCCGGAATTATGACGAACCCTTCTCGCTTTACGGGCTTCTGGCCGAATCGATAGACACCGACGACGCCCGCACCTACGTCGAATTCACCCTCCGCCCCGAGGCCCGATTCTCCGACGGCTCGCCCGTCACCGTCGAAGACGTGATGTGGTCGATGGAGGTCCTGGGCACCCAGGGCAACCCGCGCTACGCCGCGGCCTGGAAGAAGATCGCCACGATGGAGAAGACGGGCGAGCGGTCGGTGAAGTTCACCTTCAACGTCGAAGACCGCGAGCTGCCGCTGATCCTGGGCCTGCGCCCGATCCTGAAGAAGGCGCAGTGGGAGGGCAAGGACTTCGCCGAGGCGACGATGGAGGTTCCCATCGGCTCGGGTCCCTATGTGCTCGACAGCTCGGAACTCGGCGTGCAGGTCACCTACAAGCGCAACCCCGACTGGTGGGGCAAGGACCTGCCCTTCAACCATGGCCAGTGGAACTTTGACGAAATCCGCTACGACTACTACGCCAACCCACAGGCGATCTTCGAAGCGTTCAAGGCCGGCCAGGTCGATGCCTACCGCGAGGCGAACGTGGCCAAGTGGCAATCCTCCTACGACTTCCCCGCCGTGGCCGCAGGCGACGTGATCAAGGCCGAAATCCCGCATGGCCGCCCCTCGGGGATCGAGGGCTTCGTGATGAACACGAGGAAGCCCCTCTTCGCCGACTGGCGCGTGCGCGAGGCGCTGATCCTCGCCTTCAACTTCGAATTCATCAACCAGACGCTCAACGCGGGCGTCCTGCCCCGCATCCCGTCCTACTTCGGCAACTCCTTCCTGGCGATGGACCCGGGTAAGCCTGCCGAAGGCCGCGAGCTGGAACTCCTTCAACCCTTCGCCGCCGAACTGCCCCCCGGCGCGATCGAGGGCTACGCGCTTCCGGTTTCCGAAGGCGACCAGACCAACCGGAAGAACATCCGCGCCGCCGCGAAGCTTCTGGAAGAAGCGGGCTGGACCGTGGGCGATGACGGCGTCCTGAAGAATGCCAAGGGCGAACCCTTCGCCTTCGAAATCCTCCTCGTCACCGGCCAGGACGAAATGGCCTCTGCCGCCGAAGTCTATATCGAGGCGCTGAAGGCGCTTGGCATCCAGGCGCGGCTCACCAAGGTCGACGACGCCCAGTACAAGGACCGGACGACCAACTACGACTTCGAGATGACCCATTACATCCGGTCACTCTCGCTCTCGCCCGGCAACGAACAGCTGCTCTACTGGGGCGCGGCGGGGGTGACCGAACCCGGCACGCGGAACTGGATGGGCGTGAACTCCCCGGCGGTCGAGGCGATGATCGCGGCTATGCTGAAGGCGCCGAACGCGGAAGACTTCACCGCCGCGACCAAGGCGCTGGACCGCGTGCTGACCTCGGGACGCTATGTGATCCCGATCTGGTACTCCGACCTTTCCCGCTTGGCATATTCCTCGAACCTGAAGTATCCCGAGAAGATACCGCTTTACGGTGACTGGTCGGGCTTCCTGCCGGACACCTGGTGGTACGAGGCGAAGTGACAGGGCAGAAGACAATGAAGAAACTGGCACTCCTGGCCATTCTGGCCGCACTTGCGGGCTGCAACACCATCGCGGGCATCGGCGAGGACGTCTCGGCCGGCGCGCGGACGGTGCAGGACGCGTTCTGACCGGCACGGCCCCCCTTACACGGGGGCCGCATCCGTGTCGTTGCGGGGCTGGACCTCGGCCGCCCTCCCCTCCGGCAAGCGGATCACCGTGACCGAGCAATGCGCCTCGGCCACCACCTGCGCGCTGACCGAGCCAAGGTAGCGCCGCGTCGTCGAATGCCCCCGCGCGCCCATCATGATGTGGTCGACCTGGTTCGCCGTGGCATAGTCGATGATCGCCTGGCCGGGGTCCGGGCCTTCCAGTACCGTATAGGTCAGCCGGTGGTCCGGCAGCGCGATCCCCTCGGCCCAGGCCTTCAACTGCACCAGCCGCAGGACGTGCAGGTTGTTGCCCTGGTCGTCCGTGCCCTGGTCGATCCCGATCCGCGCCGTCTTGATCACGTTGACGCAGGCGATCCGAGCATCCGGCTCCAGGATCAGCATCCGCTTCACCGCGCGCAGCAGCACCTCGGCCAGCCGTTCGCCTTCGGGCGACAGGTCCACCGCGACGACGATGATCGGGACCGAGGCCAGCTGCGCCGCGACGGACGTGGGCACCGTGAACCGCCTGATCTTCCGCATCACCCGCCAGCGGTCGAAGACCTGCAGCCAGCCATCCCGCTTCAGCTTGTGCGCCCGCGCGGTCAGCGTCACCTGCTGGGGATGGGACAGGTCGAAGGCCATCTGCGCCGCCGTCTGGTAGCGCCGCATCGGGTCCACCGACAGCGCCCGCAGGATGATCTCCTGCAGCCATTCCGGCACCTCCGGCCTTATCGCGCGCGGAGGCTCCGGGTCGCGCCAGAGCCGCTTTCGGACCCCCCGCAAGGTCTCTGGCGTCCCCCAGGGGTTCCGCCCCGTCGCCAGCGCGTAAAGCATGGCCCCGAGCGCAAAGAGGTCGGACCGCGGGTCATCCCGGCAGCGCAGGTACTGTTCCGGCGCGATATAGGGATAGGTCCCCATCGGGATGGTGAATTCCTCGGCCAGCAGGTCCGGGAGTTGGTCGTGACGCGACAGGCCGTAGTCCACCAGCACCATCTCTCCGGTCTTCCGCTGCAGGAAGTTCTCCGGTTTCAGGTCCAGGTGGATCACGTGCTGCCGGTGCAGATCCGCCACCGCCGCCACCATCCGCGCGGCGATCTCGATCACGTCGGAGAGCGGCAAGGGGGCCTTCTGGAACACCGGCAGGAAGGACCCGCCGTCGATGCACTCGGTCACGATATAGGGCATCACGTCGAAGCCCCCTGTCGCGATCACCTTCGGCACATGCGGGCCGGAAAGGCGCGGCATGATCATCTGCTCGACCTCGAAGCCCACGATGGTCGGCCCGTCATAGCCGTCGAGGATCGTCGGCACCTTCATCACCATGGGCAGGTCATGGTCCGGATGCGTCACCGCCCAGATCGTGGCGAACCCACCGGTGTGCAGCTTCTCGCCCAGCGTGAAGCCGTCGATCTGCAACCCTTCCTTCGGCCTGACCTGCATCATCGTCCCACCAACAGCCGCACCGCCAACTCCTCCGGCAACCCCGCCGCGCGCACCTTCCCCGCCGCCCCCGCCGCGTCATAGGGCGTGCGGCGGAACGTCAGCTCCTGCCGTCCCGTATCCACCAGCGCCCAGGCCGCCTGCGCCACCCCATCCCGAGGCTGACCGACCGAGCCCACCACCCCCAGCCAGCGCCGCGAGGGCAAGAGGGGGATCGGCAACCCCGGCTTGAAGGCCTGCTCCCGCACCACCCCGCCGATGTCGCAGCTGGCCAGCATAGGCACATGGACATGACCGCAAAGGATCAACTTCGCCGTGCAGGCCCTGAAGGACGGCGCCGCGCGGGTGTCGCTCGTGACATAGCTCCAGGCCTCCGGCTGGCTGGCCGAGGCATGGACGAAAAGCACCCCCTCCGCCTCCTCCACCATCGGCAGGCCCGCCAGGAACGCCTTCTGGCCCGCGCTCAACCGCCCGGCCGTCCAGTCCAGCGCGCGCTTCGCCAGGGGAGACATCGCCTCCACCGCGCCCGCGGCCGCGTTGTCATGGTTCCCCCGGACACACAGCGCCCTCTCGGCCACCAGCGCCTCGGCCTTGTCGCAGCACCATCCCGGGTCCGCCCCATAGCCCACGATATCGCCCAGCAGAGCGATCCGGTCGACGCCATGCCCCGCCACATCGGCCAGCACCGCCTCGAACGCCTCGCGATTGGCATGGATGTCCGTCAGGACCGCAAACCTCATCCAGCCCCTCCCGGCCCTGTTTCGGGAAGCCTATCCCGCCGCCGCGCGCGCCGCCATGAGCCAGATCAAACCAGGGACGTGACCCAGAGGAGCGTCGCGTCCTCCTCGGACAGGCTGATCACATTGTGCCCCATCGCCGCGTCGTAATAGGCGCTGTCGCCCCGGCGCAGCTCCACCGGCTCGTAAAACTCGGTGTAAAGCCGGATCACGCCGGTCAGCACGTACAGGAACTCCTCCCCGTCATGCCGCACCCAGCCGTCGAACTCATCCAGATCCCGCGCCCGGATCACCGCGCGGTAGGGGAGCATCTGCTTCTTCGTCAACCCGCTGGCCAGCAATTCATGCTCATAGGTGACCGTGGCCTGGCTTTGCCCCTCGCCCGCCTTCGTCACCGCCATCCGCCCCATGACCTGCTGCTTCGACGGCGGCGTGAAAAGCTGCGGCACCGTGATCGCCAGCCCGCCAGCCAGCTTCTTCAGCGCCTCATAGGTCGGGCTCATCTGCCCGTTCTCGATCTTCGACAGCGTCGACCGCGCGAGGCCCGCCCGGTTCGCCGCCTCTTCCAGCGTCCAGCCCAGCGACCGGCGCAGCTCCCGCACCCGTTCGCCCAGGTTCAACGGCTCGACGTGAGCCTCGCCCCCGGCCTCACGCGCCACGCGGATCATGCTTTTCGGATCGGTCAGAGCCATAAGCCCCGGATAGTCCAGCCGCCCAAAGCTTGCAACTGCCGCAACGGCCCCCTACCCCTTCCCCATGCTGTCCGAAATCGACACCCGCCCCTTTCCCAAGGTCCCTCAGGCCTTCAACCTCGCCGGCCACGTCCTCGCCAGCGCCGCGAGCCTTCATAAACCCGCCCTGACGATCCTTCACCCCGACCGCGACGAAACCCTCACCTACGCCCAACTTCTCCACCTGACGCAAAGCACCGCCACCGCCCTGCTCTCCCAGGGCCTCACGCCCGGAGACCGCATCCTCCTCCGCCTCGGCAACACCCTCGCCTTCCCGATCCTCTACCTCGGCGCGATCTGGGCCGGCCTCGTCCCAATCCCCACCTCTTCGGCCCTGACCGGGCCAGAGATCACCAAACTCGCCGCCCTCGTTGCCCCGAAACTCATCGCCGCCGAAACGGGCATCTCCCTCCCCGACCACCCCGCCCCGATCCTAACCCCCGACCTCGCCGCCTGGTCCCAGCTTCCGCCCGCCGCCCTCCACCAAGGCGACCCAGGGCGCGAGGCCTACATCATCTTCACCTCCGGCACCTCCGGTACCCCGATGGCCGTCAGCCACGCCCACCGCGCCATCCTTGCGCGCAGCCAGATGCACCAGCATTGGGAGGGCCTGACCGACACCGACCGCCTCCTCCACGCCGGAGCCTTGAACTGGACCTATACTCTAGGCACCGGCCTCCTCGACCCCTGGACCCTCGGCGCCACCGCCCTGATCCCCGCCGCCGGGACGCCCGCTACTGCCCTCCCCGCCCTCATGGCACGAAGCGCAGCCACGATCCTCGCCGCCGCCCCCGGCGTCTACCGCCAGCTCCTCCGCTCCGAGCTTCCATCGCTCCCCCACCTCCGCCACGGCCTCTCCGCCGGGGAAGGTCTCCCCCACGCCCTCCGCCAACTCTGGCGCGACCGCACGGGAACCGACCTCCACGAGGCGCTCGGCATGTCCGAGGTCTCCACCTACCTCTCCGGCTCCCCCACCCGCCCCGCCCCCGAGGGCACCAGCGGCTACCCCCAACCCGGCCGCCACATCGCGATCCTCGACGACCACGGCCAGCCCACCCCACGCGGCGAACCCGGAGAACTCTCCGTTTCAACGCAAGACCCCGGCCTCATGCGCCACTACCTCGGCCACCCGCCCCCGCAAGGCCCATGGTTCCGCACCGGCGACGCCGCCGTCATGGCCGAGGACGGATCCATCACCCACCTCGGCCGCAAGGATGACCTCCTCAACGCCGGCGGCTTCCGCGTCTCCCCGGCCGAGATCGAAGCCGCCTTCCACGACCTCCCGACCCTCACCGCCTGCGCCGCTACGCAAGTCGAACCCACCCCCGGCACCACGATCCTCGCCCTCTTCTACGAAGCATCGTGCGCCATCGACGAAGACCTTCTGCGCCAATGCGCCGAAAAGACCCTTGCCCGCTGGAAGCAGCCAAGGCACTACCAGCGCCTCGACGCCCTGCCCCGCACCGGCACCGGCAAGATCATCCGCAAGGCCCTGAAAGCCCGGTACAGGAGACCCGAATGACCACCGCCCCCATTCGCCTCGACATCTTCTCCGACCCGGTCTGCCCCTGGTGCTATGTCGGCAAGGCCAACCTCGACCGCGCTCTGGCCGACCATCCCGACCACCCGTTCGTGATCCAGTGGCACCCGTTCCAGCTGAACCCCGAAATGCCGCCCGAGGGCGTCAGCAAACGCGCCTACCTGGATCAGAAGTTCGGCGGCAAGGCCCGCGTCGACGCCATCCACGAACGCCTCCGCGAGGTCGCCAAGGCCGCAGGTGTCGACATGGACCCCGACAAGCCCCAGCGGATGCCCAACACGCTGAACGCTCACCGCCTGATCCACTGGGCCGGGATCGAGGGCGTCCAGCAAGCCGTCGTCAACGCCCTGATGCGCGCCTACTGGACCGAGGGCCGCGACATCGGCGACCTCGCCACCCTCGCCGACATCGCCGGTGAAAACGGCATGGACCGCGAGGCGACCATGCGCCTCCTCCAATCCGACGCCGATGCCGACGACATCCAGGCCCGCGACCAGGACGCCCGCCACAAAGGCGTCAACGCCGTCCCGACCTTCCTGATCGCCCAGCAGTACGTGGTCAGCGGCGCGCAACCGCCCGAGACCTGGGGCAAGGTCATCGAGGAACTGATGGGCCGCACCGAGTGACCCAAACCCGCCCCTCCCAGACCGAATTCGTGGCGCTTGTGGCCATGCTGTTCGCCACCATCGCGATCTCCATCGACGCGATGCTGCCCGCGTTGCCGGAAATCGCCGCGACCCTCTCGCCCGAGGCGCCCAACGCCGCGCAACTCGTCGTGACCAGCTTCGTCCTTGGCATGGGCATAGGCACCCTCTTCACCGGCCCCCTCTCCGACGCCTTCGGCCGCAAGCGCGTGATCCTGGTGGGCTCCGGCCTTTACGCCCTTGCCGCGCTCGCCTGCTACTTCGCGCCGTCCCTCGAAGTCCTCCTCGCCGCCCGCCTCCTGCAGGGCCTCGCCGCCGCCGCCCCGCGCACTGTGGCCATCGCGATGGTCCGCGACCTCTTCTCGGGCCGCGAGATGGCCAAGATCATGTCCTTCGTGATGATGATCTTCACCATCGTCCCCGCCCTCGCCCCCCTGATGGGCCAGGGCATCATCGCGCTTGGCGGCTGGCATGCCATCTTCCTCGCCTACATCCTCTTCGCCGGCCTCTCCATGCTCTGGCTCGGCCTCCGCCAGCCCGAGACCCTGCCCCCGGAAAACCGTCGCCCGCTTCACCTCGCCACGCTCTGGACCGGCACCAAAGAGCTTTTCACCCACCGCATCGTCCTGGTCTCCACCCTCCTCCAGACCCTGACGCTCGGCTGCCTCTTCGCCACCCTCTCCAGCCTGCAAGGAATCTTCGAGCTTCAGTTCGACCGGGCCGAGACCTTCCCCCTCTGGTTCGCCGTCATCGCCGTGGCCTCGATGGGCGGCAGTCTCCTCAACTCGCGCATCGTGATGACCCTCGGCATGCGCCGCGTCGTCCAGCGCACCTATGCGGGCGTGCTGATCCTGTCGCTCCTGGCGCTCGCCACCCTCGGCACCGGCCTTCTGCACGGCAACCTCAGCTTCGCCATGCAAATGCTTTGGTGCATTGGGCTTTTCTCGATGATGGGCCTGACGATGGGCAACCTCAACGCCCTCGCAATGGAGCCTGTGGGCCACATCGCCGGCCTCGCCGCCAGCGTCATCTCCTCGCTCGCCACCGTCGGCTCGGTGATCCTCGCGATCCCCATCGGCCTCGCCTTCAACGGCACCTCGACGCCGCTCATCCTCGGCGTCACCGTCCTGATCAGCCTCAATCTGATCCTGTCGCTGAAGACCCTGGGCGAGCCGCGCGGCTAGCCCTTCTTCCCGGCCTTCACCACCTCGGCCAGGTCGCGGGCGATGTTGAACGCGCCCTTTATCCGGTCGGCCTCGGTCTTCATCTCGCCCGTCAGCACGATCTTGTTGCCATTGACCCGCGCCGCAGGCCCCTGAGCTTTCAGGAAATCCACCAGGCCGGCCGGGTTGGCGAACTTGTCGTTGTGGAACTGGATCGTCGCCCCCTTCGGCCCCGCGTCGAGCTTCGAAATCCCCGCCCGCTTGCACATCGCCTTGATGCGAACGATCAGCATCAGCGTGTTCACTTCCTTGGGCAGCGGCCCGAAGCGGTCGATCAGCTCCGCCGCAAAGCCCTCCAGCTCCACCTTGGTCGTCAGGCTCGACAGCCGTCGGTACAGCCCCAGCCGGATGTCGAGGTCGGGGATGTAAGTCTCGGGAATCATGACCGGAACGCCCAGGTTCAGCTGCGGCGACCAGTCGTCGTCGATGTTCGCCAGCCCCTGCAACTCGCCCGATTTGATCTTGGCGATCGTCTCTTCCAGCATGTGCTGGTAAAGCTCGTAGCCCACCTCGCGGATGTGCCCCGACTGTTCCTCACCCAAAAGGTTCCCCGCGCCCCTCAGGTCGAGGTCGTGGCTCGCCAGGTTGAACCCCGCGCCAAGTGAATCGAGGCTCCCCAACAACCGCAACCGCTTCGTCGCCTGCGGCGTCAGCGGCGCGCGCGGCTTCGTCGTCAGGTAGCAATAGGCCCGCGTCTTCGACCGCCCGACCCGTCCCCGGATCTGATAGAGCTGCGACAGGCCGAACATATCCGCCCGGTGAACAATCATCGTGTTCGCCGTGGGAATATCCAGCCCACTTTCAACAATCGTCGTCGCCAGCAGCACGTCGTACTTGCCGTCGTAGAACTGGTTCATCCGGTCGTCGAGCTCTCCGGCCGCCAGCTGCCCATGCGCGATGACATAGGAAGCCTCGGGCACATGGGTCTTCAGGAAGTCCTCGATCTCCGGCAGGTCGGCGATGCGCGGCACGACATAGAAGGTCTGCCCCCCGCGATAGCGTTCCCGCAGGATCGCTTCGCGGATGGTGATCGTGTCGAATTCGGAAACATAAGTGCGGATCGCCAGGCGGTCCACCGGCGGCGTCGCGATGATCGACAGGTCCCGCACGCCGGTCAGCGACAGCTGCAAGGTCCGCGGGATCGGCGTCGCGGTCAGGGTCAGGACGTGGACCTCCGAGCGCATCTCCTTCAGCCGTTCCTTGTGCGCCACGCCGAAATGCTGCTCTTCGTCGATGATCAGAAGCCCCAGCTTCTTGAACGTCACGCCCTTTGCCAGCAAAGCATGGGTCCCCACCACGATGTCCACCGACCCATCCGCCATCGCTGCCCGCGTCGCATTGGCATCCTTCGTGGAAACAAACCGCGACAGGGGCCGGACCGAGATCGGGAAGCCCCGGAACCGTTCCGCGAAGCTGCGGTAGTGCTGCCGGGCGAGCAGCGTCGTCGGGCAGATCACCGCCACCTGCATTCCCGAAAGCGCCGCCACGAAAGCCGCGCGCATCGCGACCTCGGTCTTGCCGAAGCCCACGTCGCCCACGACCAGCCGGTCCATGGGCGAGCCCTTCTCCAGGTCCGCCACCACATCGGCAATCGCCGCCAGCTGGTCGTCGGTCTCCTGATACGGAAACCGCGCCGCGAAGGCCTCCCAGATGGAATGCGGCGCCTCCAGAATCGGCGCGTGGCGCAAGGCCCGTTCCGCCGCGACCCGCATCAGCCGGTCGGCGATCTCCTTGATCCGCTCCTTGAGCTTGGCCTTCTTCGCCTGCCAGGCCCCGCCGCCGAGGCGGTCCAGCAGACCCTCCTCATGCCCGTAGCGGGAGAGGAGTTCGATATTCTCCACCGGCAGGTAAAGCTTTGCGTTGTCGGCATATTCCAGCATGACGCAGGCATGGGGCGCGCCCAGGGCGGTGATCGTCTCGATCCCCAGATAGCGCCCGACCCCATGCTCGACATGCACCACCAGGTCGCCGGGTGACAGCGTATCGACCTCGCGCAGGAAGTTGTCGGCCTTCCGCTTCCGGCGCGGTTTGCCGACGAGCCGTTCGCCCAGCACGTCCTGCTCGGAGATCACCGCAAGGCCGGGAGCCACGAACCCCGCCTCCAGCGGCCAGACGACGAGGAAGAGGCCGCCCTTCCCCTCCGGCACCTCGCGGAAATCCGCGATCTCCTTGGCCCCCGTGACGCCGTTGTCGGCCAGAAGCCCCTTCAACCGCTCCCGCGCGCCCTCGGACCAGCTGGCGATGACCACCTGCCCGGTCTTTGCCAGCGCTTGAACATGGTCCGCCAAGGCCCCGAAAAGGTTGACCTTCTCCTGCTGCCGCTCCGGCGCGAAGTTCCGTCCCGTCCGCGCGCCCGCGTCCAGAACGCCCGGTCCCGGAGACTGCGGCAAAGGCGATAGCTGGACCACCCGCGCGGCCGCCAGGGCCGCCTCCCAGGCGTCATCGGTCAGGTACAGCTCCTCGGCCGGGACCGGCTTGTAGACCGTGTCGATCCGCCCCTTCGCGCCCATCGCCTCGTGCCGCGAGTCGTAGCTGTCCGCGATCCCCTCCCACCGCGAACGGCGCGCAGCCGTCACCTGGTCGTCCAGCAGTACCGAAGCGCCGGGCAGGTAGTCGAAGATCGTCTCCAGCCGCTCATGGAAGAACGGGAGCCAGTGTTCCATCCCCTGGTGCTTCCGCCCCGCGCTCACTGCCTCGTAAAGCGGATCATCCGTCCCCGCCGCGCCAAAGGAGATCCGGTAGTTCTGCCGGAACCGCGCGATGGCCGCGTCGTCGAGGATCACCTCGGAAACGGCTGAAAACTCGACCTTCTTCAGCTTCTCGGTCGTCCGCTGCGTCTCGGGATCGAACCGCCGAGCGCCATCCAGCACGTCGCCGAAGAAGTCGAGCCGGATCGGCCCCCCGCGCCCCGGCGGGAAGATGTCCACGATCCCGCCCCGCAGCGCATAGTCCCCGGGCTCGGCCACCGTGGAGACCGGCGTGAACCCCATCCGCGCGAGGAACCCCTTCAGCCGCGCCTCGTCGACCCGGTCGCCCACGGTGGCGCGGAACGAGGCCGCCCGCACGACCTCTCGCGTCGGCACCTTCTGCGTGGCCGCGTTCAACGTCGTCAGCAGCACGAACGGCCCCGGCAACCCGTCCGCCAGGACCGCCAGCGTCGCCATCCGCCGGGCCGAGATCTCGGGGTTCGGGCTCACCCGGTCGAAGGGCAGGCAGTCCCAGGCCGGGAAGTCCAGCACCGCCGCCTCGGGCGCCATCACGGCCAGCGCAGCCCGCATCGCCTCGGCCCGCTTGTCGTCGCGCGCGACATGCACCACCGGCTGGCCGCGCGACAATTCGCGGACCACGATCCGGGCGTCAAAGCCCTCGGGCGCGCCGCCCATCAGGATACGTTCGGCTGTCATGAAGCTCTGGACCGTCCGGTCAGTTCAGGATCGAGACGTTGATGTTCTGCCACATGCCGTAAAGCGCCGTCACGGTAATGGCCAGCATACCGATGACCTGCACCACCCGACGGTGAATGGTCAACCTGCGGAAAAGTGCCTCGCCCGTCGCGGCCTCGGCCACGATCCGCCGGCTTGCCCGGACCGAGGCCCAGACGACCAGCAGCATCGGCGCGAAAAGCAGCACCACGGCCTGGGCGAACTCGATGTCGTACCAGAAGGCCAGGACCAGAAGCGCCGTCAGCCAGAAGGCCGTCAGCGCCACCATCAGCAGGGCCCCGCTGTCCACGATGTGCAAAAGCCGGTTGATGTTGATCCGGACCAGGTCCTCGACATCCGCCTGCGCTTGGCCGCCCTCGCGGCGCGCACGCTGGATCATGTCATGCGGCACGCCCAGCACCCAGTGGCTGACGGACGACCAGAGCGTCGCCAGCGCTATCCAGTACCAGAGATTGGAAAACGACCTGAGGTCGATGACTTCCAGCGCAGTATCCAGGACATCCAACTTGTCCGGTCCCCCTCAGGTATCGCAATGCCCCCTATACATATCTTGAGGCGGCACTCTTTCCATGGCAGGCAGAACGGCAAGCCGCAAGTCCCTTGACCGGGAGGAAGGAGCCAGCCATGCAGCCCACCCAAGCGCCCTATCCGACAACCCGGTTCCGCCGACTGCGCCGGACGCCCGCCCTGCGCGCGCTCGTGCAGGAGAACACGCTGACAACGGGCGACCTGATCTGGCCGGTCTTCCTTTGCGACGGCGAGAACCAGCGCCAGCCCGTCGCCTCGATGCCGGGGGTGGAGCGGCGCTCGCTCGACCTCGTGGTCGAGGCCGCGGCCGAAGCGGCCGATCTCGGCATCCCGGCGATCTGCCTCTTTCCCTATACCGATCCGGCGCTGAAAACGGCGCTTTGCGAAGAGGCCTGGAACCCCGAGAACCTGACCAACCGCGCGATCCGCGCGATCAAGGCGCAGGTGCCCGACATTGCGGTCATGACGGACGTGGCGCTGGATCCCTACAACGCCTACGGCCATGACGGGCTGGTGGTGGACGGTGTGATCCTGAACGATGAAACCGTCGAGGCGCTGGTCAGGATGGCGCTCGCGCAGGCCGAGGCCGGGGCCGACATCCTGGGGCCTTCGGACATGATGGATGGCCGGATTGGCGCGATGCGGGCAGCCCTCGAAGCCGCGGGCCACAAGGACGTCTCGATCCTGTCCTATGCCGCCAAATACGCCTCGGCCTTCTATGGCCCGTTCCGCGACGCCGTGGGCGCCTCGGGGGCGCTCAAGGGCGACAAGAAGACCTACCAGATGAACCCCGGCAACAGCGACGAGGCGATCCGTCTGGTCGCCCGCGACCTGGCCGAGGGCGCGGACATGGTGATGGTGAAGCCCGGGATGCCCTATCTCGACATCTGCCGCCGCGTGAAAGACGCCTTCGGCGCGCCGACCTTCGCCTACCAGGTCTCGGGCGAATACGCGATGATCCAGGCTGCGGCGCAGAACGGCTGGATCGACGGCGAGAAGGCGATGGTCGAAAGCCTGCTCGGGTTCAAGCGTGCTGGCTGCGACGGGATCCTGACCTATTTCGCACCCGCCGTGGCGAAACTGCTGCGGGGCTAGGCGGACGGGTTCCGCCAAGGCTCAAATTCCTTAAGCAAGGAATTTGTCAAATTTCTTCCTAAAGAAATTTGGCCCGGTCCCGCCCGTCGCCTTCGTCAGCTCAAGAGCCCCTGCACCGTGTTGGTCAGGTCGTTCAGCGAGAACGGTTTCGGCAGGAAGACCGAATTCGGCACCCGCGCCTGGTCCTCGGCCAGGCCGTCCTCGGCATAACCGGACATGAAGACGACCTTGACGTTCGGCCGGTCCAGATGCGCACGGCGCACCCAGGCCGGGCCATCCATCCCCGGCATCACCACGTCGGTGACGAAAAGGTCGACGTGCAGCGTCTTGTCGTCCAGCTTCGCCAGCGCCTCCTCGGCATTCGCCGCCTCCAGCACCGTGTAGCCGCGCAACGAGAGCGCCCGGCTGGCGAAGGCGCGGACCGAGGCCTCGTCCTCCACCAGAAGGATCACCCCCTCGCCCTGCTTCATCGCGATGCGGCGCACCTCGGCGGCTGCCGCCCGCTCCTCGCCCTCGAAGACCGGGAACCAGAGCGAGAAGGTCGTGCCCTGCCCCACCACCGAATCGACGAAGATGTAGCCGCCGGACTGCTTGACGATGCCATAGGCCATCGACAGGCCAAGGCCGGTGCCCTCGCCCACGCGCTTGGTCGTGAAGAAGGGCTCGAAGATCTGGCGCAACTGGTGGTCCGGGATGCCGATGCCGTGGTCCACGACGCGGATGACCGTGTAGTCCCCCGCCGGCACCGTCGCCCGGTCGCGCTTCATGTCCTCGGCCAGGGTCACCGGCTCGGTCTCGATCCGGATGTCGCCGCCGTCCGGCATCGCATCGCGGGCATTGACCACCAGATTGATCAGCACCTGCTCGATCTGCCGCTTGTCGGCGCGGATCTTGCCCAGCGTCTTGCCGGACTCTCGCCCCAGATGCCCCAGCGACAGCTCCACCTTGTCCACCATCAGCCGGTTGAGCAGATGGGTCAGGTCCGCCAGCACATCCTCGAGGTCGATCACCTCGGGGTTCAGCGTCTGCTTGCGCGAAAAGGCCAGAAGCTGCCCGACCAGCGAGGCCGCCCGGTTCGCGTTCTGCCGGATCTGTTCCAGGTCCGCGAAATCGCTGTCCTCGCGGCCGTGGCGCAACAGAAGCAGGTCGCAGTGGCCCGAGATCGCGGTCAGGAGGTTGTTGAAATCATGCGCGATTCCGCCTGCCAGCTGGCCGATCGCCTGCATCTTCTGGCTTTGGGCGAACTGCGCCTCCATCGTCTTCAGCCGCGTCGCGTCGTTCAGGATCGCCAGGCCCCCGGGCCGCCCGCCATCGACATAGCGGCGCAGCGTGATCTGCAGGAAGCGCTCCTCCTCGCCCCGCACCCGCAGCACCTCGGACCCGCCCGGATGCCGCCCTGCCACCACATCGGCCAGCCATTCCGAAACGGGACGGCCCAGCCCCTCGAACAGGTCGTGGAACATCGCCGCGCGGATTTCGCCCTTCCACATCAGCTCGCGCGCGGCCAGGTTCGCGATCCGCATCACGCCATCCGGGCCGAAAGTCATGATGGCGACTGGCACGTCCTCAAGGTCATTGCCGACGGCCACCGCCGGGGCGCGGTCCGCCCGCTGCTCGGCGCCCATGTCCTCGCGCGACAGCGCGATCTCGTCCAGCCGCCAGAAGAAGCGGTCCCCGCTTGCCCGGTGGACCGTGAGCCGAAGAAGGCCGTCGGGGCCAGGAAGGTCCTCGCGGGCCGATCCCTCGGCATCGGCCGCCCGTTGCAGGCGCAAGAGAAGCTCGCCCGGGTTCAGGACCTGTCGTTCAAGGAGCTGGTGCAGCTGGCGGGCGTCTCCCTTGAAGCGCACTTCGGCCGCCTCGTTCCGCAGGATCAGCTGGCCGGCCGGGTCCGTCAGGAAACAGGGCGCCGGATCTGCGGCCATCATCTGGAAGAGCGCAAGCTCCGTCTCTCCCCGCGGGCCACGGCCCAGCATCAGCCAGACGGCGATCCCAACCCCGACCGCCACCAGCACGAGCCCCGCCATCAGGCGCGACAGGCCATCCTCGCCGCCGCCGACGGCCCAGGCCAGCACAAGAGCCAGGCCAAGGACACCCACACCCACGAGACCCCAAAGCCCGATGCGCTCACCCTGCTCCCGCCCTGACAAATCGGTCCTCCAAACGTACTGGCACCCGCGCCAGGTTGGTAGGACCATCGCTGGACAAGGTTAATCGACTGTTAACTCGACCCGGAAGCACGCCCAGGTTGCAGTTTGGATGTCAGCTTCTCTGTACGAGTGCAAGAAAGAAGCCGTCGCCGCCCTGCAAGGGGCTGAAGGCGTGGTCGACGTGCAACCGAAACTCCGGATGCCGCGCAAGGAAGGTCCGCACCTGGCCTCGGTTCTCCCGCTCCAGCATCGAACAGGTGGCATAGGCCAGCCAGCCGCCCGCTCGCACCATCGGGGCCACCCGGTCCAGGATCGCTGACTGGGTCTGCAGCACCCGGTCCAGCGCTTCCCGGGTCAGACGCCACTTCCCCTCCGGGTCGCGCCGCCAGCTGCCCGATCCAGAGCAAGGCGCATCGACCAGCACCAGGTCATAAGGCGCGCCGCCTTCGGGCCGTTCGGTCAGCGTCACGGACACCCCCGCCCGCCGCGCACGCTCGGGCAGGTCAGCCATCCGCCGCGGGTTCGCGTCATGCGCCAGAAGCTTCAGCCGCGCCCGCGCCGCCATCGCGAGCGTCTTGCCGCCCCCGCCTGCGCAATGGTCCAGGACCTTCATCCCGTCCGCCAGCGGCAGCGCCTCCACCACCGCCTGAGAGGACGCATCCTGCAACTCCACCCACCCGTCCCGGTAAGCCCGGGAGTTCTGGATTTTCCGAGCATTCTCCGTGACTTCCAGCGCATTCCTCGCAAGGGGATGCGGCTGTGCAACGATCCCCTCCTCGGCCAAGGCGGCCACAGCCCCCGCCACATCCGTCTTCACCCGGTTCGCCCGCAGGAAGACCGGCGCCCGCGACCGCAGCGCCTCGGACACCGCCGCGAAATCCGCGCCCAGGCTCTCCCGCAGCTCCGGCACCAGCCAGTCCGGCAAGTCCAGCCGCTCCTCAGCGTCAGGCTCCCGCTCCGCCTCCTCCGGCCCCGGCGGCGCCGGAGCATGGCCCTCACCCGAGAACAGCCCTTCCTGCCCGGCAGCCCGCATCAGCCCCAGCACCAGCCCGCGCCCGGTCAGCCCGCCCCCCAAGGCCGCCGAGGAGGCCCGCCGCCGCAGCGCATCGTAGACGATGTCCCGCACAGCTGCCCGGTCGCCCGACCCCGCAAAACGCGAGGCCCGGCCCCAGTTCGTCAGGGCGCGCTCGGCCGGCTCTCCGGCGAGCACACGGTCCAGAACCTCGATCGCAGCCGCTGCGCGCGCGCCCGGGGTCATGCCGCCGACCTGAAACGGAGGACCCGCGTCACTCAGCCGATCCGGTAGTTCGGGCTTTCCCGCGTGATCTGGACGTCATGGACATGGCTCTCCTTCAGCCCCGCCCCGGTGATCCGCACGAACTGGCACCGCGTCCGCATCTCGGCCACGGTCCGGTTCCCCGTATACCCCATCGCCGCCCGCAGACCGCCGACCATCTGGTGGATCACCGCCGCCGCCGAGCCCTTGTAGGGCACCTGCCCCTCGATCCCTTCCGGCACCAGCTTGTCCGAGGCCGCATCCTTCTGGAAATACCGGTCCGCCGAGCCGCGCGCCATCGCGCCCAATGACCCCATGCCCCGGTAGGCCTTGAACGACCGCCCCTGCCACAGGATCACCTCACCGGGAGACTCATCCGTCCCCGCAATCGCCGAGCCCACCATCGCGCAAGAGGCCCCCGCCGCGATCGCCTTGGCGAAGTCGCCCGAATACTTGATCCCGCCGTCCGCGATCACCGGCACATCCCCGGCGGCCCGGGCCGAATCCATGATCGCCGTCAGTTGCGGCACGCCCACGCCCGCGACGATCCGCGTGGTGCAGATCGACCCCGGACCGATCCCCACCTTCACCGCATCCGCGCCTGCGCCGATCAAGGCCCGCGTCGCCTCGGCCGTGGCCACGTTCCCCGCCACCACCTGCACCCGGTTCGACAGCTTCTTGATCCGCTCCACGGCCTTGGCCACGCCCTCGGAATGCCCATGCGCCGTGTCGATCACCACCAGGTCCACGCCCGCATCGATCAGCGCCTGGCTGCGGTCGAACCCTGCATCCCCCACCGTGGAAGCCGCTGCCACCCGCAGCCGCCCCAGCTCATCCTTGCAGGCCTGCGGGTTCAGCACGCTCTTCTCGGTGTCCTTCAGCGTCAGAAGCCCGGTCAGCTTCCCCGCGCCATCGGTTACCAGAAGTTTCTCGATCCGCCGCGCCTTCATCAGCGAGATCGCCTCGGCCCGGTCGACGGGTTCCTTCAGCACCGCCAGGTTCTCGCTGGTCATCATCACCCTGACCGGCGTCTTGTCGTCGCTGGCAAAGCGCATGTCCCGGTTCGTGACGATCCCGAGGACCCGGCCCTTCTCATCCACCACCGGGAACCCGGTGATCGAATAGCGCTCCATCAGCGCCTTGGCATCGGCCAGCGTCTGGTCCGGCGTCAGCGTGATCGGCTGGTAGACGACCCCGCTTTCGAACCGCTTCACCCGCCGCACTTCCCGGGCCTGCGCCTCGGGGTCGAGGTTCCGGTGGATCACCCCGATCCCCCCGGCCTGCGCCATGGCAATCGCCATCCGGCCTTCGGTCACCGTGTCCATCGCCGAGGACAAAAGCGGAATGTTCATCCGGATCGCCTGCGTCACCCAGGTCGAGGTATCCGCATCGGACGGCAAGACGCTCGATGCCGCGGGCACCAGCAGGACGTCATCAAAGGTGAGAGCCTCACGAATCTCCATGGGTTTTCCCTCCGGGAGCAAGCATCGTTTGGCGGTTCCCCATTTCACGACCCGCGCACGGGCGCAAGAGCCAATCCGCCCGCCAGACACCCCTTGCCCCCGCGCCTGCCCCTTGCAGATTACGCGTCAGACAAAAGGACCCGATATGCGCGTCGCCATCGTCGAGAATACCCGCATCACCCACCACGGCCAGGTCGGCGTCGCCCTGCACGAACAGGCAGCGCTCATCGACCTCTGGAAGCCCTGGGCCGACAACCGGCTTCCCACCACCGATGGGGCCGATGCCCTGGTCGTCTTCGGCGGCGAACAATCCGCCCGCGACGACCATACCCACCCCTATCTGCCCGCACTCGCCGACCTGATGGCCGCCTTCACTGCCGCCGGGAAACCCGTCCTCGGCATCTGCCTCGGCTCGCAACTCCTCGCCCGCGCCTTCGGCGCCGAAAACCACCTCGGCACCGCGCCGGAATTCGGCTGGGTCGACGTGAGCCTGACCGAGGACGGCCGCAACGATCCGGTCCTGGGCGCGCTCCCCGAGACCTTCCCGATCTTCCAGTGGCACTCCGACACCTTCACCCTGCCCACTGGCGCCACCCACCTCGCCCTCAGCCCCACCGCCCGCCACCAGGCCTTCCGCATCGGCCGCGCCACCTACGGCACCCAGTTCCATTTCGAGGCGAGCCGCTCCGTGGTCCAGGACTGGACCCGCACCTTCCCCGACCTCACCGACCGCATGTCCCCCGGCTGGACCACCCGCCACCCGGAACTCGCCCGGACGCGGGGGCAAGAGGCCGACGCCCACGGCCTCACCCTCGCCCGCGCCTGGGTCAGCCTGATCGCCTGACCTGATCCCTTTCACCTGGATCCAAATATTCTCCGGGGGTTTGGGGGTGGAAAACCCCCAACAACCGAGCCGGTTGCGCGCCCTTCGCGCGCAGAGGCGAGACAAAAGGCTCGCGCGTCAGCGCTCAATTCAAAAGTCGCCCCGGCCCGGCCCTCACGCCTCCGCCGCGTTGGTCACCGAGGCAAGCTTCCCCCCCGGCCAGCGCTTCAGCACCCACCAGGCGATCGCGGGGATCACCCCCAGCCCCACGGCAACCAGCGCCAGACCCGGCCAAAGCCAGGCCCCGCCCGCCACCAGCATGGCACTCGCCATCGCCGCCAGCGGAAAGGTGAAGGCCCCCCACAGGGGCGATGGACCCGACTCCGCCACCCAGCGCCAGCCGGCCAGAAGCAGGATCGCATAGACCGTCCCCAGCCCCAGGAACAGCGACGCCAGCACCGGCTTGCCCAGAAGCCCCGCCACCAGCGCCAGCAGTGCAGCCGGGGCCAGATGAATCGCCAGCAAAGGCCGCAGGGGCGCAGGCGGCAGGGCCCCCGCGAACTGTCGCAGGCTCAGGCCCCAGATCACCACCACCACCGGGATCAGCGCCCAGAACAGCACCTCGGCAAGGATCTCCCACCCGAGTGCCAGTGCCGGTCCCGCCGCCACGATGAAGCCCACGAAGCTCAGATGCAGCGTCGGGTTCACCGTGCGCGCCTCAGGCGGCAGGCCCGCCAGCAGCCGCACCAGCAGCACCGCCAGCACCAGATGGCCCACCAGCGCCGCGATCAGCAAGACCGCCCCCACCGGTGCGCTGTAGACCCCGACCAGCCCTGCCGCGACCATCCCGCCCATCGTCAGCGTCGCCAGCCCGGACCGCCCCGGCAGGACCCGCAGGTCCTCCCTCACCACACCCGGCCGCCGCACCAGCTTCACCGCGTAAGCCACGGCCGCGAAAGCCCAAAGCGCGACCACCAGCCCGGCAACAAGGTCGCCCGGCCCTATGTCCCAGCCCAGCCGCCCCAGACCAATCCGCAACGCCGAGGCCAGCCCCAAAAGCCCCAGGATCGACGGGAACACCGCCGGCGGCATTCGGGCGAAAAGCTTAGGTCGCCGCGGCGGAAATTCGGGCGGCGGATAGCGCTTCGGGCGCGGCTCACGGGTCATTCGGGCCTCCGGTCAGGCGGGATCATGGTGAAGCAATCGCAAAGGCCCGCGCCCAAGTCCTTGATCCTGCTCAACCCGAATTCCCGTTCACCGTGGACATTACCCCCGCAGGACCGGAAACCAGTCCTCCCGCAGCCGCTGCCCCGCGACCATCCCATGCCCCGGAAAGGGCGGCGAGGTCGGCCCCGGTCGCTCCACATACCGCGCGTCCTCGCCCACCAGCCGCAGCGAAAACGCCCGCCGCCGGTTCTGCGTGGTGTTCCCCCGCGCCCCGTGCAGCGTCCGGAAGTTGAAGGCCACCGCGTCCCCCGGCTCCATCTCCCACTCCCGGATCTCCATCCCCTCCGCCTCGGGGTCCGGGACCGGCATGTAGTCGTCCTCGCCGGGATAGAAGTTCGTCTCCGACATCCACCGCGTCGGCAGCACGTCCTTCGGCCACAGATGCGACCCCGCCACGCAGCGCAACGCTGCCTCCTTCACCGGGTCGAGCGGGGACCAGAACGACACCGTCTGCTTGCCTTCCACGAAGTAATACGGCCCGTCCGTGTGCCAGGGCGTGGGCTTCGTGGTCCCCGGCTCCTTCACCAGCACGTGGTCGTGGAACATCTGCACCCGTTCCGACCCCATCAGCTTCGCCGCCACCTCCGCCACCCCCGACTGCCGGATCACCGCCGCGAATTCGGGCACCTTGGTCCAGTTGCAGTAGTCGTCGAAGAAATACCCCGGCTCCCCCGGCTTCAACGTCGCCATCTGGTTCGTCGGGGCCGCCATGTTCCGAGCGACCCCCGCCCGCAGCATCTCCACCCAGTCGGCCCAAAGCCCCTTCACCAGCACCACCCCGTCGCGCTGGTAGGCCTCGACCATCTCTTCCGTCACCGTGACCATGCGGCACCTCCCCTTTGGCCCGCACCCTGCCCCGACGGACCCGTCAGGGCAAGACCAGGCAGGTCGCCCCCAGCCGCCGCAACTCCGCCCCCGTCCCCAGCTTGAACCGCGCGAGCCCCGGCGCGGCCTCGCTGTCCACCGACCCCAGGTCTAGCCATCGGACCCCCTCGGTCCACAGGGCCTCGGCCGCGCGGGTCAGCATCAGCTGGTGCACCCCTGCCGCACGCGCCACAGGCGAAGCCCAGGCAAGATGGTAGCTGGCCGAGCTCCCGTGCCGGACCAGGCACATCGCCGCCTGCATCGCGCCCGCCTGCCGCCATTCCCAGATCCGCAGCGCTTCCTCCGGCAAAGCCCGGGTGAAACCGACCGGCAGCGCCCGGTACCGCCGGTCCCTGCGCTGCGCCGCTTCGGCCGCCACCAGGGCCTCCAGCGTCGCGCCATCCCCGCGCCGGACGCGCAGACCCGCCCGCTCTGCCTGCCGAAGATGGCCACGCCAGTTCCGCGCCATCGCGTCACGCAGGTCCGGCCCCAGTGCCCAGACGGCATGGTGCATGGGCGTCACGAGCGGCACCAGCCCGAATCCCGCCACCCCCACCTCCGGCGTGGCCAGCGTCAGCCCTGGCCAGCGCGCGAGCCGTCGCAGCCCCGCACGGTCCAACCCGGCCACGCGAGAGATCAGCCGCACCCGCCCCCGCTCGACCGCCAGCACGCCGTCCAGCCATCGCACCCGCGCCCCACAGTCAGCAACCGCAGCCGCATAGACCGCGCTTTGTTGCAAGGGCTGGAACTCTGGAGTGACGCCGCAATCGAACATGACGCCATTAACGCCAGGGAAACCTTTCCGGGCCCTTAATGCCGTATGAAACCCGTCTCTCTACGCAAGTTCTCCGCCCCGACGCCGCGGCTCACCCTCTGGGTGCCAGCCGCGCTCGCCCTGGCACTCTCGCTTTTCTGGCTTGGCCTCCTTGCCCTGATTCCGCCCTGACCCTACGGAAAACTTTGACGCCCCGGTGACCCCCCGTTATGGTCCCCCGGTCCAAACCGTGTTGAGTAGCCGCACCGCGATGAACCTGAAGGAACTCGCCCAGAAACTCGGCCTCTCGGTTTCGCGTGCCCTGAACGGTTACCCCGAGGTCAATGAGGCCACCCGCGAACGGGTCATGGCCGCCGCCAAGGAACACAACTACCACCCGAACACCCGCGCGATCCGCCTGGCCACCGGCCGCGCGATGGCCGTGGGCCACGTGATTCCCATTGCCACAAGGCATGAGATCGTGAACCCCATCTTCGCCGACTTCATCGCCGGCGCGGGCGAGACCTACAGCCGCAACGACTATGACATGCTCCTCTCCGTCGTCCCCGACGAAGACGAAGAGCAGACCTACCGCACCATGAAGGTGAAGGGGAACGTCGACGGCGTGATCGTCCATTCCCCGCGCGAGAACGACCCCCGGATTCCGCTTCTGAACGAGATCGGACTGCCCTTCGTCGTCCACGGCCGCGCCACTGGCACCAGCGCCCCCTATTCCTGGCTGGACGTGAACAACCGCCGGGCCTTCCTGCGTGCGACCGAATATCTTCTGGACCTCGGCCACCGCCGCATCGGCCTGATCAACGGGCTCGAATACATGGATTTCGCCATCCGCCGCCGCCGCGGCTATGTCGAGGCGCTGGAGGCGCGGGGTCTGACGCCGGACCCATCCCTCATGGCATCGGACGAGATGACCGAAGTCGCGGGCTTCCGCGCCGCCGAACGGATGCTGCGGCTCCCCGACCCCCCCACCGCCTTCCTTGCCGCCTCGATGATTTCGGGCATGGGCGCGCGCCGCGCCGTCGAGGGTGCGAAGCTCACCCTTGGCCGGGACGTCTCTGTGATCGTCTTCGACGACGACCTCAGCTACATGAAGAACGGCGAGGGCACGCCGATCTTCACGGCCGTGCGTTCCTCTGTCCGCGAGGCGGGCCGGCTGGTGGCCGAGCTGCTTCTGGACCGCATCGCCAACCCTGACCAGCCCCCGGTTGAGCGGATGCTCGACGCCGAACTGGTCGAGGGCAGTTCGACCGGTCCCGCGCCGAAACCCTGATCCGAAGCGCTTTCAAAGGACTGGCGCGGCCCGCCGTTTCCCCGTATCACCCCTGCCATCTGCCCCACCTGATCCCGGACCGGCCCATGACCCTTGCGATCCTTGCCGATATCGGCGGCACCAACACTCGCGTCGCACTGGCCGACGGCACCCGCGTGCGGCTCGACTCGATCCGCCGCTTCCCCAATGCCGAATACCAGGCGCGGGGCCAGGACATCGCCCATGTGCTGCGCGACTACCTTGACCAGACAGGGGCCAGCGTCTCGGGCGTCTGCGTCGCGGCGGCGGGGCCCGTGCAGGATGGCGTTGCCGAGATGACGAACCTCGCCTGGGTGATCGACGCCGACAAGCTGACCGGCGCGACGGGCGCAACCCGCGTGGCGCTTCTGAACGACCTGCAGGCCCAGGGCCAGGCGCTTGGCCATGTCGCGCCCGAAAACCTGCGCCGCGTCATCGACGGCCCGCAGACGCAAGGCGCGATGCTGGTCGTGGGCCTCGGCACCGGCGTCAACGCTGCCCCCGTCCACCCCGCGCCCCGGGGCCGTGTCGTTCCGCCCTCGGAATGTGGCCACGTGAACATGCCCGTCCGGACCGAGGAAGACTTCCAGCTTATCCGCTTCATCGAGCAGAAGCTGCGCGCCGAAGGCGATGTCCCCCATGCCGGGGTCGAGGAAGTGCTTGCCGGCCGCGGCCTGGCCAATCTTCACGCCTTCGCCGCCTATGCCGCCGGCCATCCGGCCAGCCTGACCTCGGCCGAGGTGCTGGCCGCGCTCGACGCGGGCGATGCGATCGCCACCCATGCGGCAAAGCTTTACGTGCATATCCTGGGCCAGATGCTTGCCGACCTGGCGCTGATCCACCTGCCCTATGGCGGGATCTTCCTGATCGGCGGCATGGCCCGCGCGATGACCCCGCATTTCGGCCGGTTCGGCCTTCAAAGCTCATTCCGCGAGGCACGGCGGGTGGATCTTCTGCAGAAGGACTTCTCGGTCACCGTGGTCGAAGACGACTACGCCGCCCTGACCGGCTGCGCAGTGTATCTCGAAGCGCAGGGCTGATCCCTGCGCCTGCGAAATACAATACTTATGCCCTATCAATGACTTGCCGGCCGAATTTCAACCGGGTTCTGGCCGATGCAGGCTTCTCAGCCCTTACCCGCTGATCCCCAACCGCTCGCGGATGAACTGCAGCGCCACGCCAAGCCCGTCCGGCGCGATCCCGTGCCCCGTGCCCTTCATGACATGGCCATAGGTCGGAAACCCCGCCGCCGTCAGTGCGTCCCCTGCCTTCCCCATGTCCGAGAACGGCACCACCGGGTCCTGATCGCCATGGACCAGCAGCACCGGAGGTTTCACCTTCGTCTCAGCCGCCAGGGCCTCGGGGCGCAAGAGGCGGCCGGAGATCGCCACGATTCCCGCAACCGCCCGGTCGCGCCGGGGGGCGACATGCATCGACATCATCGCGCCCTGGCTGAAGCCCATCAGCACCAGCCGGTCCGGCGTCAGGCCCTCGTCCTCCAGCACCTGGTCCAGGAAGGCATCCAGATCCGCGGCCGAGGCGACCAGCCCCGCATCGGCCTCCGCCTGGGCCGAGCCATCCAGCCAGGGAACCGGGAACCACTGGAACCCGAAGCCCCCGCCCCGGCACGGCTCGGGCGCGTCGGGGGCGACGAAGGCCAACCCCGGCAGATGCGGCGCCATCGGGTCGGCGAGGCCCAGAAGGTCAGCCCCATTCGCACCATAGCCATGCAGAAAGACGATCAACCCCGTGGCTTGGCCCTTCTCGGCCCCGGCACGGCCATAGCGCAATTCCCGCATCCTCAGATCCCTTCCCGCTCCTTGGCAACCCGGTAGTAGGCCCAAAGGATGCGCGCCGCAACCGACCGCCAGGGCGACCAGTCCTCGGCCATCCTGCGCAACACCTTGTCCGTAGGCCGCGCCTCCAGCCGGAACAGAAGCCGCGCCGCCTCCTGGAGGGCCAGGTCACCAGGAGCGAACACATCCGCCCGCCCCAGGGCGAACATCGCATAAATCTCAGCCGTCCAGACTCCGATCCCGGGAACCGCAACCAAAGTCCGCACGACATCTTCATCAGGAACGCCTCGCAAGCCATTGAAATCGATACCAGCCTGCGCCAGCGCCCGCCCGTAGCGCGCCTTCTGCCGGCTCAACCCCGCCGCCCGCAACTCCTCATCCGAAGCCGCCGCCATTGCCGCCGCCTCGGTCAGGCCCATCGCCTCCAGCCGCCCCCAGATCGCCCGCGCCGAGGCGACCGAGACCTGCTGCCCCACGATCGCCCGCAGAAGTGCTGCAAATCCGTCCGCCTCGCGCCGCAACGGAAGCGGCTCGCACAAGGCCAGCGCCTCGGCAAACTTCGGCTCCCGGCGGCCAAGCCAGTCCGCGCCTTCCGCAACGCAGTCCAGCGAAGTGATGATCCGTCCCACCATGTTTCATCTTTGCCCAAATATCCTCGCCGAAGGCAACCGACATCGCCCCTTGCCGTTCCGCATCAAGGCTCCTACCGATAGACATGCCCAACGACTCCATCGCCCGCCGCAACGTCCTCGTCCTCGTCGCCGCCCAAGCCATCCTCGGCGCGCAACTGCCGATGATCTTCACCATCGCCGGACTGGCAGGCTCCTCTCTCGCCCCGAACGTCTGCTGGGCCACGCTGCCCATCACGATGATGGTGATCGGCTCGATGCTGACCGCGACCCCGCTCTCCATGCTGATGCAGCGCTTCGGCCGCCGGACAGGCTTCTTCTTCGGCGCCGCCGGGGGCGCGGCAGGCGCCGCCATCGGTGCCTGGGGCCTCTCGACCAGCAGCTTCACCCTCTTCTGCCTCGGCGCGCTCATTTCGGGCATCTACATGTCCGCAAACGGTTTTTACCGCTTCGCCGCCGTCGATACCGCCTCGGAAGCCTTCCGCCCCAAGGCCATCTCCTGGGTCATGGCCGGGGGCCTCCTCTCCGCCGTCGTCGGCCCGCAACTCGTGAAGGTCACCGCCGACGAGATGGCCGTCCCCTTCCTCGGCTCCTATCTTGCCGTGATCGCTCTCAACCTCGTGGGCTCCTTCCTCTTCCTCGCGCTCGACATCCCCAAGCCCAAGCCCCCGGCCGAGGGCAGCCCGCTGGGTCGCAGCCGGGCCGAACTGATCCGGACGCCTACGATCCTGGTCGCGATGATCTGCGCTACGGTCTCCTACGCGCTGATGAACCTGGTGATGACGTCCTCACCCCTCGCGGTGGTGGGCTGCGGCTTCACCAAGGGCAACGCCGCCGACATCGTCACCGCCCATGTCCTCGCGATGTATGCGCCCTCGTTCTTCACCGGCCACCTGATCGCGCGCTTCGGGACCGAGCGGATCATCGCAATCGGCCTCACGATCCTCGCCGCCGCCGGGGCCGTCGCGATGGCGGGCGTGCAGCTGGAGAACTTCTTCATCGCCCTCATCCTCCTCGGCCTCGGCTGGAACTTCGGCTTCATCGGCGCCACGACGATGCTGACCAGCGCCCAACGCCCCGAGGAGCGTGGTCGCCTGCAGGGCCTGAACGACCTCGTGGTTTTCGGCGGCGTCACGATGGCCAGCTTCTCTTCGGGCGGGCTGATGAACTGCTCGGGCGGCTCGGTGCAGGCGGGCTGGCAGATGGTCAACCTCGCCATGCTGCCATTCCTCGTGCTCGCGGGGGGCGCGCTGATCTGGCTCTGGCTCCGCCCCGAGACGCGTCGCGCCTGAGCCCGATTTCTTCGAAGAAATCGGTCCGGAGTTTTCGAAAACTCCGGCCCTACCAGCGACCCGTAAGCGCCTGCCAGAGCAGTCCCCAGCGTTTTCCGGCCTCGGACATTTCAGGTGAGGATCGCCCGCCAACCACCTGACGCAAAAGCGCTTCCGTCTGCCAGCCCGCCAGCAGCGCCGGCGCGATCTCCTTCGACACCGCCTTGCGCCCCTTCCGGGCCTGGGCAAGCTTCTCCAGCCCTCGCCGCGCCAGGTCCTGGGGACCGAGGCCCTCGGGCAACGGCTGCCGCCCCCGCGCCGCAAGGGCCGGGATGGCGCGTATATACATCGCCGCCGCCGCCGCCCAGCCATAGGCCCGCACCGGGGCTTCCGCCGAATCCGGCGCCCCTAGCGCCCGGGCGGCCAACCAGACCAGTCCCGCACCGGTATCCTCGAGATACTCCGCCAGCCCCTCCACCCCGTCATGCGGCTCGCGGTGGATGTCCCAGCGTCGCGCGGCGATCAGGCGATCCATCACCTCGACCGGCAGGCCGAAGTCCCGGATCAACTCGTGCAGCGGCCCCGCCACCTCATGCGCCCGCGCCGCGCCCGAGGCGGCATTCTCGACCACGTCGCGCCACCATTGCAGGCGCATCTCCGCGATCAGCGGCTCCTGCGTCACCCAAGGGGCGCGCGCAACCTCCAGGTTGAAGGCGTAAAGCGGGAAAAGCTGCGCCCGCGCGTCGACCGGCGCCGCCATCACCGCACGGAACCGGTCCGGGTCGCCCCGTTGCACCAGCTCCGCGCAGGCGGCCACGCTCACTTCGGCGCTCCGAAATCGCGGATCAGCTTCCACTGGATCGCGTCGAGAAGCGCCTCGAAGGACGCGTCGATGATGTTCGCGCTGACCCCCACCGTCGACCAGCGATGCCCCTGCCCGTCCTCGCTGTCGATGATGACCCGCGTCACGGCCTCGGTCCCGCCATTGGTGATGCGCACCTTGAAGTCGACCAGCTTCATGTCGTCGATGCAGGCCTGGTAGGGCCCCAGGTCCTTGGCCAGCGCCTTGGCCAGCGCGTTCACCGGCCCGCGGTCGTGGCCGTCCTCGTCCATGCTGTCCGAGACCGACATGTTCTTCCGGTCACCGATCTTCACCACCACCACGGCTTCCGAAAGTGAGATCATCCGGTCGTACCTGTTCTTCCGCCGCTCCACCGTCACCCGGTAGCGCTTGACCTCGAAGAACTCCGGACACAGCCCCAACTCCCGCCGCGCGACCAGCTCGAAACTGGCCTGCGCCCCGTCATAGGCATAGCCCTGATCCTCGCGGGCCTTTACCACCTCGATGATCCGGCCCAACCGCGCGTCCTTCGGGTCCACCTCGATCCCCGCCGCGGCCAGCCGGGCGCGCAGGTTCGACAGCCCCGCCTGGTTCGACATCGGGATGACCCGCTCGTTCCCCACCAGCGCGGGATCGATGTGTTCGTAGGTCGTCGGGTCCTTCAGGATCGCGCTGGCATGGAGCCCCGCCTTGTGGGCGAAGGCGCTCGCGCCCACATAAGGGGCAGACCGCAGCGGCACCCGGTTCAGGATGTCGTCCAGCATGCGGGACGTCTTCAACAGCCCGGCCAAAGCCTCCGGCGTCACGCCTGTCTCGAAGCGGCTCGCGTAGGGCTCCTTGAGCAGCAGCGTCGGGATCAGCGTCGTCAGGTTCGCGTTCCCGCAGCGCTCTCCCAGCCCGTTCAGCGTTCCCTGGATCTGCCGCGCCCCGGCCTCCACCGCCGCCAAGGAGTTTGCAACCGCGTTCCCGGTGTCGTCGTGGCAGTGGATTCCGAGCCGGTCACCCGGGATGCCCGCCGCGATCACCTCGGCCGTCACCCGGCCCACCTCGGCCGGCAGCGTCCCGCCGTTGGTGTCGCAGAGGACGATCCAGCGCGCGCCTGCGTTGAGGGCAGCTTTCAGGCAGGACAGGGCGTAGGCGGGGTTCGCGCGGTAGCCGTCGAAGAAGTGCTCGGCATCGAACAGCGCCTCGCGGCCCTTGGCTACCAGGTGGCGGATCGAGGAGGCGATGGCCTCGCGGTTTTCGTCCAGGGTCACGCCGAGGGCGGTGGTGACGTGGAAATCGTGGGTCTTGCCGACGAGGCAGACCGCCGGGGTGCCTGCATTCAAGACGGCGGCGAGGACGTCGTCGTTCTCGGCCGACCGGCCCACGCGGCGGGTCATGCCGAAGGCGGTGAGGGTGGCTTTGGTCGCCGGGGGGGCGGCGAAGAAGTCGGAGTCGGTCGGGTTCGCGCCGGGCCAGCCGCCCTCGATATGGTCGACCCCCAGCCGGTCAAGGGCCCGGGCGATCTGGGCCTTCTCGGCGGTGGAAAACTGGACGCCCTGGGTCTGCTGGCCGTCCCGCAGGGTGGTGTCGAAGAGGAAAAGGCGGTCGCGGGTCATGGGCGTGTCCACGCAGGACAGGATTTCAGGGCGAGCGATTTCAAGGACTTGCGCGCGGGCGTTAACCTGGTGTCAACGGTTGGGCCGGGCCAAAATCCTTCGAAGGATTTTGCAAATTTCTTCGAAGAAATTTGTCCGGAGTTTTCGAAAACTCCGTAGTCGCGCGGGGTGGTCACTGAAGCGCCTCCAGCTTAGCCGGGTCGAAGTTGGGACCGGGGACGAGTTCGATGCCTGCCTTGGACATCCGGACCTCGACCCCTGCGGCGATCAGGGCGGCTTTCAGAGCATCGACGGCGGAGAAGTCCTTGGATGCCATCGCGGCGGTGCGCAAGCTCGACAGACGCTCTGTCTGCACGCTCAGGTCAACTTCGGGTGCAGAGGCCCAGTCGCCAAGCCCGTCGCTCAACAGCCCAAGAAGCCCCGCCGACGCCTTCATCCCCGCCCAGTCCCCCTCGCCCGCCGCCGCATGCAGCGCGGCCAGTGCCCCGGCTGTGTTCAGGTCATCCGCCAGCGCCTCGACCACGCCGGGCAGTGGCACTGACGCCTCAACCGACGCCGTCGCCGCCCGCCACTTCCGCAGCGTCGCCTCGGCCTGCCGAGCCTTCTCGGCCGTCCAGTCCATCGGGCTGCGGTAATGCGTCATAAGGAAGACGAAGCGGATCACCTCCCCCGGGATCCCCTGGTCCAAGAGATCCCGCACCGTAAAGAAGTTGCCCAATGACTTGGACATCTTCTTCCCCTCGACCTGCAGCATCTCGTTGTGCAGCCAGTAGTGCGCGAAATCCCCGTGCGGATGGGCGCAGGCGCTCTGCGCGATTTCGTTCTCATGGTGCGGGAACTGCAGGTCCAGCCCTCCGCCGTGGATGTCGAACGACTCCCCCAGAAGCTCATGCGCCATGGCCGAGCATTCGATGTGCCAGCCCGGCCGCCCCTTGCCCCAAGGCGAGGCCCAGCCCGGCTCCTGCCCCGAGGACGGCTTCCACAGCACGAAATCCATCGGGTCTTCCTTGAACGGAGCGACCTCGACCCGAGCGCCGGCGATCATGTCGTCCACGCTGCGGCCCGACAGCTTGCCGTAGTCCTTGTAGGACCGCACCCGGAACAGCACGTGTCCTTCGACGGCATAGGCATGTCCCGAGGCGATCAGCCCCTCCGTCATCGCGATCATCTGGCCGATGAATTCCGTCGCGCGGGGCTCGTGGTTCGGCCGCAAGGCCCCCAAAGCGTCCATGTCGGCGTGATACCAGGCGATCGTCTCTTCGGTCCGCTGGTGGATCAGCTCCTCCAGCGTGCCCGGGGCGCCTGCCTTCTGCCGCCGTAAGGCCTCGGCGTTGATCTTGTCGTCGACGTCGGTGAAGTTGCGCACATAGGTCACGTGGTCCGGCCCGTAGACGTGGCGGAGGAGGCGATACAAAGTGTCGAACACCACCACGGGCCTGGCATTGCCCAAGTGCGCGCGGTCATAGACGGTGGGGCCGCAGACATACATCCGCACGTCGTCCGCCCGGATCGGAACGAATTCCTCTTTCCGGCGCGTCTTCGAATTCGTCAGGCGGATCGTCACCATGTCAGTCCCTCAGGCACGCGGGCATCCCGCGCGGGGTGGCTGTTCAATCCGGGAGAGGAATGACGAAGCGCCCGCGCGACCGAAGTCAGCGGGTAATGCAGCAGATGCAGATGTTGCGCAATGTCGTCATGGGTGGGACACTTACATCAGCCCCCGGCAACCGCCAAGGAAAATCCTGACCCATGCAGGACCGCGCCTTCGTGAACGCCCACTGCGCCCGCTTTCCGGGGGCCGAGGTCAGCCAGCCCTTCGGCCCCGACCACGACTGCTGGAAGGTCGGGGGCAAGATGTTCGCGATCATCGGACAGGCGGGCGACGGCGTCAGCGTGAAGACCGACCATGTCGAGACCGCGCGCCTGCTGATCGAGACCGGACGCGCGATCCGCGCGCCTTACCTGCACGCCTCCTGGGCGCGGATCCCCTTCGGCTGCGTCAGCGACGACGAATTGCGCGATCGCATCGACACCTCCTACGCGCTGATCCGGGCGGGCCTGCCGCGGAAGGTGCAGGCTGCGCTGGGATAGGCGTCAGTTGCCCTGGCGGCTGAAGCTGCCACGCACGTCGGGACCAAGGCCCAGCCAGCCAGCCACGGTCTTTGCGACATGGTCGGTGATCATCGACTTCTGGCTCTGCCCCTTCCGCCGCGCCTCGCGCATCGCCTTGCCAGAGAGCGCGGGCAGTTCGGCGCGGATCGGGGTCGGCGGCACCAGCACCTCGCCCGTGGCGGCATCGGCCACCTGCGCGACAAGGCGGATGTTGTGGACGCCGGCGTTCTCGAAGCGCTGTTCGGCCTCGAAAGTGAGGGCGTGGAAGCGGGTCACGGTCACCGCGATGATCACCCGCCGCCCGCCGGAGAGGCCCGCCGCGCCCCGGCGCACCGCGGTCTCGATGATGGCCTCGACCTGCGCATAGCGGTCGCCCATCGGGTCCTCGCGCCAGACGATATCGGCGGTGGGCAGGTAAGTCTTCGCCTCGGACGCCGTCAGCGTCCGGGGCACGCTGACCTGCACATCGCCCAGCTTCCAGCCTGCGGCCAGCACCGGGGGAACCTGGGTGTATTCGGTCTTGAAGCTGGCCCCCGGACCGACGCAGGCGGCAAGTGCGAGGCCGGTAAGGCCCATAAGGGCGGCACGACGGGTCAGGGACATGAAACCTCGCAACAAGGTGGTGACGCGGCGGACCTTAGCCAATCCCGATGGCCGGAAAAAGGAGCTTGCGTGTCGGCATGGGGGTGGAAGCTTGCCGATTTTCCGGCGACATGCTTTGTGCCGCGGGAAAACGGGGGGCTGGCGATGGATCACGAAGGCTTGCGGCACTGGTCGAAGCGGGCGGCGGACTGGGCGGCGGACTACCACGCGGGCCTGCGCGACCGCCCGGTGCGTGCGCCGCTTCATCCCGGGGCCATAGCCCGGCAACTGCCCGACGCGCCGCCCGACGCGCCCGAGCCGATGGAGACGATCTGGTCCGATTTCGAATCCATCGTGCCGGACGGCATGACCCATTGGCAGCATCCCCGCTTCTTCGCCTATTTCCCGGCGAATGCCGCCCCGGCCTCGATGCTGGCCGAACAGCTGGTCAATGCGATGGCTTGCAACGCCTTGATCTGGCAGACCTCTCCGGCCGCGACCGAGGTCGAGCAGGTGATGGTCGACTGGCTGCGCCAGGCCGTGGGCCTGCCCGAGGGCTTCGTGGGAACGATCCACGATTCCGCGACCAACGCCACGCTCTCGGCGGTGCTGACGATGCGCGAGAAGGCGCTGGAGTGGCGCGGCCTGGAGGAGGGTCTGTCCGGTGGGCCGGTGCTTCGCTTCTACGCCAGCGCCGAGACGCATTCCTCAGTCGACAAGGCGATCCGGGTGGCGGGGATCGGGCAGCGGAACCTGGTGAAGGTGGCGACGGATTCCGACCGAGCCATGACCGGCGCGGCGCTTCAGGCGGCCATTGCGGCGGACCGGGCGGCGGGCTTGCAGCCTGCGGGCGTGATCCTCTGCGCGGGCGGGACCAGCGTGGGCGCTTTCGACCGGATCGGCGAATGCATCGCGGTGGCGAGGGCCGAGGGCCTGCCCACCCATGTCGACGCGGCCTGGGCGGGCTCGGCCATGATCTGCCCAGAGTTCCGCGGGCTCTGGGCCGGGATCGAGGGCGCCGATTCGGTCGTCTTCAACCCGCACAAGTGGCTTGGGGCGCAGTTCGACTGCTCGGTCCAGCTTCTGTGCGATCCCGGCGCCCAGGTGCGCACCCTGGGCCTGCGTCCGACCTACCTGGAAACCGCGGGCCGAGAGGAGATCGTCAACTTCAACGAATGGACGGTGCCGCTGGGCCGCCGCTTCCGCGCGCTGAAGCTGTGGTTCGTGCTGCGCGCCTACGGGCTGGACGGCCTGCGCACGCGCATCCGCAACCATGTCGCCTGGGCGCATGAGGCGCGCGACGCGCTGGCCGCCCTGCCCGGGGTCGAGATCGTGACCGAGCCGCGGCTGTCGCTCTTCAGCTTCGCGCTGGCGACCGATGCCGCGACCGAGGCGCTGTTGCAGCGGATCAACGACGACGGGCGGATCTACCTGACCCAGACCCGCGTCGACGGGCGCTTTGCGATCCGGGTGCAGGTGGGATCATTTGACTGTTCCAAGGAAGATGTCATGCTGATCGCAACGACTGTTCAAGAAATGCTTGCCTCATGTTCCTCCGAGTCCTTTTCCTCGCGCTGACGCTTGCCGCGCCGGTTTTCGCCCAGACCCTTCCCGACCCGCAAAGCGACACTCTGTCGGATTTCGCCGACGTCCTTGACGCCACCGAAGAGGGCCGGATCTCCCGGCTTCTGACCGAAACGCGTGCGGCGACGGGCGTGCAGATGGTGGTGGTGACCATGCCGGGCATTGCCAGCCAGGGCGGCGCCGGACAACGGATCGAGGACTATGCCAAGACGCTTTTCAATGCCTGGGGCGTCGGCGAGGCAGACCGCAACGACGGCATCATGCTGCTTCTGGACGTCGAGGCGCGCGAGGCGCGGATTGCCCTCGGCGCAAGCTACGACCCCGTCTATGACGGCCGCGCCGCCCGGGTCCTGTCCACCGCCGTCCTGCCGTCCCTGCGCGCGGGCAACTATGCCGCGGGGATCGAGGCCGGCGTCGCCTCGGCGCGCGACCGGCTGATCACGCCCTTCCTCGCAGGGACGCCGGTCTCGGTGAATGACGGCTTCGAAAGCCCGGATGGCACGTCCGGGCCACTGAACCTGCTCCTGGGCGCGGGTGCGGTGGCCGGGATCGCGGGCTTCGCCTTCTGGCGCAGCCTCCGGTCGCGGAAGACCTGCCCCAACTGCGGTGCGCCGCGGCTGGACCGGACCAGCGAGGTGATCCAGATGCCCACCAAGCGCGAAACCGGCCTCGCGATGCACCACCTGACCTGTGCGGCCTGCGGCTTCAATGACCACAAGTCCTGCCCCATCGGCTGGTCCAGTCGTGAAGCCCGTCGCGGCCGCTCTTCCTTCGCGTCCGGCGGGGGCCGGTCCTCGGGCAGCAGCAGCGGCTTCGGCGGCGGGCGCTCCTCGGGAGGCGGGGCGAGCGGGAAATGGTAGCCCGTCCAGGTATTTGCGCGGCGCTCTTGATCCTGGCGCAGCCTGCCTTGGCGCAAAGCCCGCAGGACCGGATGTTTCCGGACGCTTCAACCTGCTACGCGCGTATCTACAGCGCCGGGCATCTGGCCCAGCACCCCGCCCAGCAGGTGACCACGATGCGGCTTTCTCCGGCCAAGCTAGGCGACGACCCGCGACTTCTCCTCCACGTCGAACTCGTCCTCCGTGGCACGCCGGGTGGGGCGTTCGAAGGCTATGGCCTGTGCGAGAACGAGGGCGGCTCGCTTTACTGTGCGATGGAGGGGGATGCGGGCGGCTTCAGCATCGACCAGCGGGACGACGGCGCGATCCTGGTGGCGGTGTCGAGCCTTGGCATGTCCTTCGAGAACGATTCGGGCTTCGTCACCCTTGAAAGGAACAAGGGCGACGACCGCAGTTTCCTTTTGCGCCCGTCGCCCTGCAAGTGATCTGCGGCGCGGGGCCTGCACCCCACGCCGCATGGATCCGCCTTAGAACTGCAGCGAGACCTTCGCCTTGACGGTGGTCGCGTCAAAGTCCACGCCGGTCGCGTCAAAGTCGTTGAAGTCGTGCTGCAGCACTTCGCCACCGACCGTCCAGCGGTCGTTCACCGCGTAGTCGAAGCCCAGGCCGTAGACGAGGCCATTGTCGCTATAGTCCACGCCGCCGACGGTGGCATCGGCCTGCGCCACACCCAGCGCACCGTAGACCAGGCTGTTGCCGATCTCGCGACCGGCGGTCAGCTTCAGGGCCGCGACGCTGTCAAGCTCGCCTGCCGTGTCGCCCAGGTCGATCGAGGCCTTGTCCCAGGTCAGTTCGGTACCGGCGACCCAGTTGCCCAGATCCCAGCGATAGCCCGCATGGACGCCGCCCAGCCAGCCGTAGCCGTCCAGGCCCTCGGGCGTGGAATCGACGTCACCGTAGCCCAGCTGAGCACCGACATAGGCGCCCGACCAATCCGGACCGGCCGGAACGACTTCCTGCATCACCGGCGCGATGACCGGCTCTTCAGCAACGGCAACGGGACCACCGGCGAAGGCCGGGGCGGTCAGGGCAACGGTAGCAAACAATGCTGCGATAGTTTTCATTTCTGTCTCCTTGTTCTGGCCGACCGTAACGCCCGTCTGTGCGGACAAGTTCCGGTCGGCTCGGATGAGGGAATGGGCATCTAGCCCCCCAAGGGCAATGCCACTTCACGCGCGCTTGATGGAACTTCATCCGGCACGGCGGAGATCAGCCGAGGAACCCGAGGATTTGGGCCGCTCTCCGCCGGTTCCCGTGGCTCAGGCCCGCTCGGCGAGATCCAGCCACTCGGCTTCGGCGGCCTCAAGCGCGGTCTGCCGTTCGGCAAGCGCCTCTGTGGCCTTGCGGAACTTGACCGGCTCGCGGCTGAAAAGGTCCGGGTCGGCCAAGAGGGTCGACAGCTTGGCGATCTCGGATTCCAGCTTTTCGATCAGGGCCGGCAGATCCTCCAGACGCTTCCGTTCCGTGAAGCTGAGCGCTTGGGATTTCGCCACCGGCTCGGGCTTCGACGCCGGAGCCGCCGAGGGCTTCGCAGCCGTTTTCGCTGACTCGGCAATCGCTTGCGGGCGTTGGTTCGCGTAGTCAGACCAGCCTCCGGGATAGACGGTGGCCTTGCCGTCGCCCTCCATCGCCACGGTCGAAGTCGCGATCCGGTCGATGAAATCGCGGTCGTGGCTGACCAGCAGCACCGTCCCGTCATATTCGCCCAGGATGTCCTGCAGAAGGTCCAGCGTCTCGACGTCGAGGTCGTTGGTCGGTTCGTCCAGGATCAGCAGGTTCGACGGCTGCGCCATCAGCTTGGCCAGGAGAAGCCGCGCGCGCTCGCCCCCCGACAGGCTGCGCACCGGGGCGCGGGCCTGCGCCTCCTGAAAGAGGAAGTCCTTGAGATACGCGACCACATGCTTCGGCGTGCCCCGCACCATCACCTGGTCGGACGAGCCAGACACGCGCATCAAGGGATCGACAGTCAGGTTGTCCCAAAGGCTCGCCTCCAGGTCCAGCCGCGTGCGCGTCTGGTCGAAGATGGCGATTTCCAGGTTGGTGCCCAGCGTCACCTTCCCGGCGTCAGGTTGAACTTCGCCCGTCAACATCTTGAGAAGCGTGGTCTTTCCCACCCCATTCGGGCCGACGAAAGCCACCCGGTCGCCCCGCAGGACGCGGATCGAGAAGTCCTTGACGATAAGCTTGTCGCCAAAGGACTTGGTGAGCCCCTCGGCCTCGATCACCTTCTTGCCCGAGGTCGGGCCCGACGCAAGCTCCAGCGCCGCCGTCCCCTGCCGCCGGATCTGCGCCGCGCGGTCCGCCCGAAGTTGCTGCAGCGCGCGGACGCGGCCCATGTTGCGCTTCCTGCGCGCGCTGATGCCTTCGACGGCCCACTTGGCCTCGTGCTTGATCTTGCGGTCCAGCTTGTGGCGCGCCTCGTCCTCTTCGGCCCAGACCGTCTCGCGCCACTCCTCGAAGCCCTCGAACCCGGCCTCGCGCCGGCGCACCTCGCCCCGGTCGATCCAGAGCGTGGCTTTCGACAGCGCGCGCAGGAAGGCGCGGTCGTGCGAGATGAGGACGAAGGCCGTGCGGGTGGTGGAAAGCTCGGCCTCCAGCCATTCGATGGCCTGGATGTCGAGGTGGTTGGTGGGTTCGTCCAGCAGCATCAGCTCGGGCGCCTCGGCCAGAAGCTTGGCCAGCGCGGCGCGGCGGCGCTCCCCTCCGCTGGCGGTAGCAACGGGGGTGGCCGGGTTGAACTTCAGCCCCTCGGCCACCACGGCCAGGCGGTAGTCCTGCCCTTCCGGCAGGTTCGAGGCCGCGAAATCGCCCAGCGTGGCAAAGCGCGACAGGTCCGGCTCCTGCTCCATGTAGCCCACGGTCACGCCGGGGGGCACGGTGCGGGTGCCCCGGTCAGCCTCGACCAGCCCCGCCATCACCTTCATCAGCGTCGATTTCCCCGACCCGTTGCGCCCGACCAGCGCGATGCGGTCCCCAGGCTGGACGGTGAGCGAAAGGTCGTCGAAGACCGGGTTCCCACCGAAGGTCAGCGAGATGGAGGAGAGCTGAAGAAGGGGTGCGCGTGCCATGCCGGCGAGGTAGAGGGGGATTTGACCGGCGTCAACGTATCAAGGTGCAGGACGCGGCATGGTGACGGAAAAGGAGATCCGCATGGCCCCGCTTGACGGCATCATCATTCTGGACCTGACCCATGTGCTGGCAGGTCCCTTCTGCACGCAGACTCTGCAGGACCTTGGCGCGCGGGTGATCAAGGTCGAACGGCCGGGGACGGGTGACGACACGCGGGCCTTCCCGCCGTTCGTGGCGGGCGAAAGCGCCTATTTCGCGACGCTGAACGCGGGCAAGCAGTCCATCGCGCTGGACCTGAAGGCTGCCGGGGACCGCGCGATCTTCGACCGCCTGGTGGCCCGCGCCGACGTGCTGGTGGAAAACTACCGTCCCGGCGTGATGGCGCGGCTGGGCTACGGGTGGGAGGTTCTGCACGCCAGGCATCCTCGCCTGGTTTACGCCGCGGTCTCCGGCTTCGGCCAGACCGGCCCGGACGCCCTGAAGCCCGCCTACGACATGGTGGTGCAGGCACGCGGGGGCGTGATGTCGATCACCGGCGAGACGGGTGGCCCTCCGGTACGCGTGGGGGCCTCGATAGGCGACATCGTGGCGGGGATGTATCTGGCGCAGGGGGTCCTGGCGGCGCTTTACCAGCGCGAGAAGACCGGCGAAGGGTCGTTCATCGACGTGGCCATGCTGGATTCCCAGCTGGCGATCCAGGAACACGCGGTGGCCATCGCCTCGGCGACCGGCGTGGCCCCCGTCCCGACCGGAGCGCGGCATCCCACCATCACTCCCTTCGCCACCTTCCGCGCCGCCGACGGGTTCGTGGTCATCGCGGCGGGCAATGACGCGATGTTCGGCAGGCTCTGCACGGTCCTCGGCCTCGACATCGCGGGCGACCCGCGCTTTGCCACCAACGTCGCGCGCTGCGAGAACCATGCGCTTCTGAAGCGGCTGATCGAGACGGTGACGCTGGGCGCGCCCGTCGCGCACTGGCTGCAGGTGCTGGACGCGGCGGGCCTGCCCACGGCGCGGGTGCAGGACATGGTCGAGGTGCTGAAGGACCCCCAGCTTCGCGCCCGGAACATGGTGCTTCCGGTCACGCCGCATCCCGGCGGGCCCGCCTTCATCGCCACGGGCAATCCGATCAAGATGTCGACGCTGCCCGAAGTCACGGCCCTGCCCCCGGCCCCAAGGCTGGACGGGGACAGGTCCGGGATCCTGGACTGGCTGGATCGGGACTAGGCCGGAACGACCTTGGCCCCGCGCCGCATCGGCAGCAGGAACAGGGCCAGGAACACGAGGTTCGGCAGGATGTTCAGCGCCGCCCCCGCTGCCACCGAGGCCGCACTGTCCACGAGGAACCAGCCCAGGACCGAGGCACGGATGATCCCCCGCACCGCGTCCGATGCGTGCTCCAGCGGCTCTCCGGCCAGCTGCCAGATCATCAGCCCCCAGCCCAGCATCACACCGCCCCCAATGGAAAGCGCAAGGCGCGTCTCGGAGGCCGCCAGCGTCTCGGCCCCGTCGAAGGGCCAGACCAGAAGGTCGGTCAGAAGCCGCACCCCGATGTTCAGCGCCGGAACCGCGGACAGCGCCAGTGCAAGCCCCGTCACCATCGTCACACCCGCCGCAAACCGCAGGCCTTTCTGTTCGGACGTCATCATGCATCTCCTTCTTCTGATGAGGCCCTCAGGAAAGCCTGTCCGGGGAAGCGGTCCAATTCCCTGACAGGTAAGTGTCTTGCACCCGCCCTTGCGCTAGACTGGCCGCAAGGAGACCCCCCATGCACGCCTTCCCCACCGCGCTTCGCCAGTGGCGCCGCACCCGTCGCCTGAGCCAGCTGGACCTTGCCACCGAGGCCGAGGTCTCGCCCCGTCACCTGGCGTTTCTGGAGACCGGGCGCTCGCGTCCCTCCAGGGGCATGGTCCTGCGGCTGGCCGAGGTCATGGGCCTGCCGCACGGCGACCAGAACGGCCTTCTCTCGGCCGCCGGGTTCGCGCCGCAGTTTCCGGTCCTGCCGCTGGCCGCCGAGGAGATGGCCCAGGTCCGCGCCGCGATGGGCTGGATGATCGACCGCCACGCCCCCTACCCCGCGCTGATCCTGGACCGGCTCTGGCGGATCGTCGCGATGAACCCGCCCGCCGCGCGGCTTTTCGGCGCGGTGGGGTTTGTCGAGGGCGCAAGCCTTCTGGACGCCCTGTCCGACGCCACGGTCTTCTCGACCCTGATCGAGAACTGGATCGAGGTCGGCCACCACACCGCGCTGCGCCTCAGGGCCGAAAGCGCCCGCGCCGGGGGGATCGACGCCTTGGACCGCGCCGTCGCCGCGCTGATGGCCAACCCCGAGATCGCCGCCCACCAGCCCCGCGCCACGGGCCGGGCCATCCTGCCGACGGTTTACCGGCTGGGCGACCGGCGGCTGGCGATGTTCTCTACCTATGCCCAGTTCGGTGCCGCCGAGGAGGTGGCGCTGTCGGACATGAAGATCGAACTGATGTTCCCCGCCGATGCGGAGGCGGAGGCCGAGTTCGCCCGTCTGGCCGAAGGGTAAGCGGGTCGGGACGGCTATCAGATTGAGCGCCTTGCGGCGCGAAGGCCTTTTGTCTCGCGCTTTTGCGTGAAGGACGCAAAAGCGCTCGGGTGGCCTCCGGCGGGGATATTTGCGCAAATGTGAAAGGGGATGGGGGGCGCGCGCTGCGTTGTGCCGCGCTGGTGACGGAATGGCGCTGCCAGTTGCCGCATTCCAGCATTGCGGTCGGCCAAAGCCGCATTAGAACCGGCAGAGCATGAGCCGCACCGCTGCCATCCGCATCGACGCGCAGGACTGCGCCCCCGCCCGCTGGGACGACCCGGCGCGCGGCACGCTGTCGTGGCGTACGCTCATTTCCGGCGAGGTGACCCCGAGCGAGGCGCTCGTCTGCGGCATCGCCGAGATGCAGCCCGGCGAGACCTTCGCGCTTCACCGCCATGCCGAGCCGGAGGTCTATTTCGGTCTTGCGGGCGAAGGTATCGTCCTTGTCGACGGGGCGGCGCATCGGCTGGCACCGGGGGTAGCCCTTTACATCCCCGGAATGGCCGAGCATGGCGTGCCCGAGGTGACCGAGCCCTTGCGTTGGTTCTACACCTTCGCCCGCGACCGTTTCGACCAGATCACCTACCACTTCACCCATGAAGACCCCGTACAGGGGCAGAGGCCAGAATGACCGATCAGGACGCACTCGTGATCTTCACTCCCTCGGGCAAGCGGGGGCGCTTTGCGCTGGGGACGCCGGTCCTGACCGCCGCGCGGCAGCTGGGGGTGGACCTCGATTCCGTCTGCGGCGGGCGCGGCATCTGTTCGAAGTGCCAGATCACGCCCGGATATGGCGAGTTCCCCAAGCACGGGGTGACGGTGGCCGAGGACGCGCTTTCGGAGTGGAATGCCGTCGAGGACCGCTACAAGCGCATCCGCGGGCTGATCGACGGGCGGCGGCTCGGCTGCCAGGCCAAGGTGATGGGCGACGTGGTCATCGACGTGCCGCCCGAATCCCAGGTCCACAAGCAGGTCATCCGCAAGTCCGCGACCGAGCGGGTCATGGTCATGGACCCCGCCACCCGCGCCGTCTATGTCGAGGTGGAAGAGCCCGACATGCACGAGCCCACCGGCGATTTCGAACGCCTGGCGCGCGCGCTGAAGGACCAGTGGCAGGTCGACGGGATCGAGGCCGACCTCTCGGTCCTGCGCCGGTTGCAGCCCGTCCTGCGCAAGGGCGAATGGAAGGCCACCGTCGTCCTGCACAAGGGCAACCATGATGCCAGGACCCGCGTGCTGGACATCTTCCCCGGCTTCCATGAAGGGCCGCTTCTGGGCCTTGCCGTCGACCTCGGCTCCACCACCATCGCCGCGCATCTCTGCGACCTCTCGGACGGCCGTGTCCTGGCGTCGTCGGGCCTGATGAACCCGCAGATCCGCTTTGGCGAGGACCTGATGTCCCGCGTCTCTTACGCGATGATGAACCCCGGCGGCGATGTCGAGATGACCCGCGTGGTGCGCGAGGCGATCGACACGCTGGCCAAGGCGATTGCCGAAGAGGCGGGCGTCGACCCGGCGGCGATCTACGAGATGGTCATCGTCTTCAACCCGGTCATGCATCACCTGTTCCTGGGCGTGGACCCGGTGGAACTGGGCCAGGCGCCCTTTGCGCTGGCGACCTCGGGCAGCCTCAGCCTCGATGCGCGCGACGTGGACCTGACGAGCCTCAACCGCAACGCCCGGGTCTATGTGCTGCCCTGCATCGCGGGCCATGTGGGGGCGGATGCGGCCGCCGTGGCATTGTCCGAACAGCCGAACCAATCCAAGGACATGGTCCTGATTGTTGACGTGGGCACCAATGCCGAGATCCTCCTCGGCAACGAAACCCGCGTCCTTGCCTGCTCCTCTCCCACCGGCCCCGCCTTCGAGGGCGCGCAGATCTCCAGCGGTCAGCGCGCGGCGCCAGGTGCCATCGAGCGGGTGGAGATCGACCCTGCGACGAAGGAGCCGCGCTTCCGGGTGATCGGCTCCGACCTCTGGTCCGACGATCCGGGCTTTGCCGCGGCGACCGCCACCACCGGCGTCACCGGCATCTGCGGGTCCGGCATCATCGAGGCTGTGGCCGAGATGCGGATGGCGGGCCTTGTGGACGCGGGGGGACTGATCGGCGGGCCGGACCAGACCGGGACGGCGCGCTGCGAGGCGACCGGGCGGACGCACAGCTACCTCCTTTACGACGGCAGCGCCGAGGGCGGCCCGAGGATCAGCGTCACTCAGGGCGACATCCGGGCAATCCAGCTGGCGAAATCGGCGCTTTACGCGGGCGCGCGGCTGTTGATGGACGAGATGGGCGTCGACACCGTGGACCGCGTGACGCTGGCCGGGGCCTTCGGCGCGCATATCAGCCCCAAGCACGCGATGGTCTTGGGGATGATCCCTGACGTGCCGCTCGACAAGGTCACCAGCGCCGGCAACGCCGCCGGGACCGGCGCGCGGATCGCGCTCTGCAGTGTCGCGGCACGCGACCAGATCGAGGCGACCGTCCACCAGATCCACAAGGTCGAGACCGCCATCGAGCCCCGCTTCCAGGAGCATTTCGTCAACGCCAACGCCATTCCGCACGCGGTCGATCCCTTCCCGAACCTGAACGGGATCGTCCATCTGCCTGATGTCAGCTTCAACACCAAGCAGTCCGGCGACGAGGGCGGGCGCAGGCGGCGGCGCGGATAAGTCCTTGCGTGCGGGGCGAAAATCCGTAACGTCGCCGGCATGGACGATCCCGTCGCCGATTTGATAACGAAATGCGCGGCGGGCGACCGCGCCGCCTTCCGCTCGCTCTATCGTGTCAGCTCGGCGAAACTCATGGGCGTGCTCCTCCGTATGTTGGGAGAACGCGCAGAGGCGGAGGATGCCTTGCAGGAGGTCTACACACGGGTTTGGCTCCGCGCCGGTCGCTATGATCCGACGAAGGGCCGGGGTATGACCTGGCTGATCGCCATCGCCCGCAACCTGGCCATCGACCGCCTGCGCGCGCGGCCCGAAGCGACCTCGGACGAGGGGTTGGACACCGTCCAGGACAGCACGCCTCGGGCCGAGACCCGGCTGGTGGCGCAGGGCGAGGCAAAGCGGATGGCCGACTGTTTCGACACGCTTGACCCCGACAAGGCCGACGCGGTGCGTGGGGCCTATCTGAACGGGCTGTCCTACCTGGACCTCGCCGCGCGCCATGCCGTGCCGCTCAACACCATGCGGACATGGCTGCGCCGCAGCCTTCTGAAGCTGAAGGAGTGTCTGGAAACATGACCGACGCTCCGCTCACCCCCCGCGAAGCCGAGGACGCGCTGGCGGCCGAATATGTGCTGGGCGTCCTCGACGCGGCCGAACGCGCCGAGGTCGAAGCCCGCATCAAGCGCGAACCCGCCTTTGCCGCCCGCGTCGCTGACTGGGAAGACAAGCTCTCGGGCCTGAACGACGGCTTTGCCGAGGCCCCTGCCCCGAACCTCCTGCCGAAGATCGAAGCGCGGCTGTTCCCCAAGCAGCCCGGCACCCGGAGGTTCGGGCTTCTGGGCTGGCTGTCGGGCGCTGTGGTCGCCACGGCTCTGTCGCTGGCCGCGGTCTCGGTCCTGGCCCCGCCGCGTCTGACGCCCGTCGCCACCCTTGCCACGGCGGACAACCGGCTCGCCTACCGTGTCACCCATTTCGGCGGCAGCCTGCAGGTCACCCGCGTGGCCGGGGTTCCGGCCGTCGCGGGTCAGGTGCACGAGCTTTGGGTCATCGCCCCCGGCGCCAACCCTGTCTCGCTAGGCCTCTTGCAGGACCGCCCGCTGACCGTCGCCTACCCGGTCCCGCCGGCGGGCTTCGTGCTGGCCGTGTCCATCGAACCCGAGGGCGGCTCGCCCACCGGCGCACCCACCGGCCCTGTGATCCTGACCGCCGAAATCGGCGCCTGATCACGAAAGCGTGAGCGCAATCGCCCCGCGAAACTTCGGCAGAAAGCCTCCGTTCCTTCAGGTGTGAGGCGGGAATGACCCCGCCCGTAACCGGAGGAAACGACCCGATGAAATCCCTGAAGCTTGCGACCGCGATCCTGGCCCTGACCACCGGCATGGCTCTGGCCGAGAACCCGATGGTCGGCGGCGCGCCGATGTACGAAGACAAGAACATCGTCGAGAACGCTGTCAATTCGAAGGACCACACCACGCTCGTCGCCGCCGTGCAGGCCGCGGGCCTGGTCGAGACGCTGCAGGGAGAAGGCCCCTTCACCGTCTTCGCGCCGACGAACGACGCTTTCGCCAAGCTGCCCGCCGGCACGGTCGAGACGCTTCTGAAGCCCGAGAACAAGGACCAGCTGACCAAGATCCTGACCTGCCATGTCGTCGCGGCCAACGCGCTTGCGGCCGACATCAACAAGATGATCGCCGATGACGGCGGCATGCACCCGGTCAAGACCGTGGGCGGCTGCGAATTCACCGCGATGGTCGAAGGCGACGCGATCAAGATCAAGGACGGCCAGGGCAATGTCGCCACCGTCACCATCGCCGACGTCAAGCAGTCGAACGGCGTGATCCACGTCATCGACACGGTGCTTCTGCCGGCGATGTGATCCCCGAACCTGGCGCGCGGGAGGGTCACTACTCCCGCGCGTCCGGACCGCGTCCGGGGCAAAGTCATGTCCCCTTCCACCCCCGGCCTCGGCAGGTCTTCGGGCGCAAGTCCGAAGACCTTTTCCTTATGAGCAAATGAAAAGGCCGCCCGAAGGCGGCCCCGTCCTATTCTGCGGCTTCCTTCGGAGGATCGCCGTCGGGCTTGTCGCCCTTGGGCTTGCGCGGGCCGCGCTGGCGGCGCGGGCGGTCCTCTTTCCCGGCCTCGGCAGGCTCGGGTGCAGGTTCGGGTTCGTTCCGGCCGCGCGTCTGCGATTCCGGCGTCTCGATCAGCCCGGTGTCGTCGCCGGCATCAAGGTCGATCACGTCGCTTGCCAAAGCCGGCTCTTCCGCCGGGAAGCTCCGCTCTTCGCGGAAGTCGCGGTTGAAATCGCGCCGCTCGCCACGGTCCGGCCGGTCGCCGCGGTCCTGCCGTTCGCCCCGGTCACGATCGCGATCCCGGTCGCGGCGGTCCTGCCGGTCCTGCCCCTCGCGCCGATCCTGCCCCTCGGGCCGGTCGCCGCGCGGCTGGTGCTGCTGTCCGCCGTTGCCGTTCTGGCCGCCTTGCTGGCCACCCTGCCCGCCGTTCTGCCCGCCGTTCTGCTGGTACTGCTGCTGGCGCGCCTCCTGTTCGGCCGCCATCTCCTTCATCGCCTCGGCGAGCATCCGGGTGTAATGCTCGGCATGCTGCAGGAAGTTCTCGGCCGCCACGCGGTCGTTCGACAGCTGCGCATCGCGCGCGAGCATCTGGTACTTCTCGATGATCTGCTGCGGCGTGCCACGGACCTTGCCCTCGGGACCCGAGGAATCGAACACGCGGTTGATGATGTTGCCGAGGGTGCGCGGGCGGTTCTGGTGGAACGCGAGCGTTTCTTGGAGGAGCGCATCTGGTCCTTTTGATGGCTTTGGCCTGCGACCGCCGCCCCTCATGGGCTGCAATTTCGGGTCAGCAGGGCCTGGGCAGTGCGTCATCGGCAGGTGGGAACCCGCGCGCGACATTGGCCACTAACCACAGGCTTTCCCGTGTGACAAGGGATAATTGTGCATTGGTGCGGGATTCAGCGCGGCTCAGGCGCAGCCGCAACTGTCCCCACCGGGTTTTTCGCCGCTCACCACCCGGTCGCGCCCGTCCAGATCGGGCAGGACACGCACGTCCTGTAACCCTGCGACAGCGAACAGATCGGCGACCGCGGCACCCTGCGTGGGCCCGATCTCCACCAGAAGCCGCCCGCCCGGCATCAGCCGCGCCCCCGCGCCCCGCGTGATGGCGCGGTAGGCGTCCAGCCCATCGCCCCCCGGCGTAAGCGCCAGATGCGGCTCCCAGTCGCGAACTTCGGGTGCCAGCGCGGGCATCTCCTCGGCGGCGATGTAGGGCGGGTTCGACACGATCAGGTCATAGGCGCCGGTCACGCCCGCGAACCAGTCCGACTTCCGGAACCGCGCCCGCGCCTCCAGCCCCAGGTCGCGGGTGTTCCCCATCGCCACCTGCAGCGCCGCGTCCGAGATGTCGGTCCCAAGCCCCCGCGCCATCGGCATGCCCTTGAGGCAGGAAAGCAGGATGCAGCCGCTTCCGGTGCCAAGGTCGAGCATCTTGAGGAAGGGCCGCGACAGAGCCTCGGCCACCAGGGTCTCGGTCTCCGGCCTCGGGTCCAGCACGTCGCGGGTGACGCGGAACGACAGGCCCCAGAACAGCCGCCGCCCGGTGATCTGCGCCACCGGCTGCCGCGCCCTGCGCGCTGCAAGGGCCGCGTCATACATCGCCTCTTGCGGCGGGGTCATCTCGTCCTGCAGCTTCAGCGTCAGCCGGTCATGGCCGATCCCCAGCGCATGGGCCAGAAGGACCCGCGCATCGCGCGCCGCGTCCTCGATCCCGGCCTCCTGCAACTCAGGGATCGCCCGGCGCAGCGCGTCCTGGGCCTTCATCCCTCCATCTCCGCCAGCCGTTCGGCCTGGTCATGGGCCACAAGCGCGTCGATGATCTCGCCCAGGTCGCCCGCCATGATCTGCGGCAGCGCGTAGAGTGTCAGGTTAATCCGGTGGTCGGTCATCCGGCCTTGCGGGAAGTTGTAGGTCCTGATCCGCTCGCTCCGGTCGCCAGAGCCGATCTGGCTCTTCCGGTCCGCCGCGCGTTCGGAATGCAGCCGTTCGCGTTCCGCCTCATAGAGCCGCGCCCGCAGGACCTGCATCGCGATCTCGCGGTTCCTGTGCTGCGACTTCTCCGAAGAGGTGACCACGATCCCCGTTGGCAGGTGCGTGATCCGGACGGCCGAATCCGTCGTGTTCACGTGCTGCCCGCCCGCGCCACTGGACCGCATCGTGTCGATCCGGATGTCACTGGCGGGGATGTCGATGTCCACTTCCTCGGCCTCGGGCAGCACCGCCACGGTGGCCGCCGAAGTATGGATTCGCCCCTGCGCCTCGGTCTCGGGCACCCGCTGCACGCGGTGGACGCCGGATTCGTATTTCATCCGGGCATAGACGCCCTCGCCCTCGATCAGGGCCGAGAATTCCTTCAGCCCCCCGACGTCCCCCGCCTGTTCGCTGATGATCTCGAACCGCCAGCCCATGCGCTCGGCATAGCGCTGGTACATCCGCGCCAGGTCACCGGCGAACAGCGCCGCCTCGTCGCCGCCCGTGCCCGGCCGGATTTCCAGGATCGCCGGCCGCGCGTCGGCCGCGTCCTTCGGCAGCAGCGCCAGCCGCAGGGCCTGCTCCATCTCGGGGATGCGCGCTTTTAGCCGGGGCAGCTCCTCCTCGGCCAGCGCCTTCATCTCGGGGTCGGCCAGCATCGCCTCGGCCTCGGCCAGGTCGTCCAGCGACCGGCGATAGGCGCTGATCTCCTCCACCACCGGCTTGAGGTCGGTGTATTCCTTGGAAATCCGCGCAATCTCGGACGGCGCGGCCGCACCTGCGTTCAGTTGCGCCTCGAGATACTCGAAACGCTCGGTGATCTGGGCAAGCTTGTCCAACGGAACCATGGCCGGGGGTTTGGCAGGCGGGTCCGCGGGCGTCAAGGCCCGGCTAGCGCGGGCCGTAGATGTCGATGATCCGGCGCCTGAGGCCGCCCAGGGCGCGATCGGTCCAAAAGAGCTTGCGGCCCTTGCGGTCGGTGAACTCCGCCCCTTCCGGCAGGGCCGCCAGGTCCTCGCCCTTCAGCTTCACGCCGGGGAAGGTCACTGCGATCAGCCCCTCGCGGCGGCGGCGGATCCAGGGCAGGCTCGCGCGCAGATGTACCAGCCAGCGCCAGGGCTGCATGTATTCGGTCGGGAACTTGACCACCAGCGAGGTCGGCACCGCCCGCATCACCGGCTGCGCGGACCAGGAGATGAAGCGTTCGTCCGCCATCATCGGCTTGATCCCATGCGTCCCGTGCCGGGCGACAAGCTCGCGGTAGCGGGCGGCGACATAGGTGGAATGGGCAGGATGGTAGACGACAACCGAGGAATTGCCCCGCGCATAGCGCTTGCCCTTCGTGGCCCGGTGCAGCCAGCGTGCGACCCGGCCGAAGGGAAGGAGCGCGCTTTGCAGGATGGCGATCGTCTCGGGTCCCTCCATGATCGTCAGAAGGCGCGACAGGTCACCGAAGACCAGGGTGTCGAGGTCCAGGAAGATGGCCGGCATGTCGGCGGGCACCACGCCCGGCTCGAAGAGGCAAAGCTTTGCCTGGCAGCCGCTCTGCCGCATCTCGGGCTGAAGGAACCAGTCGGGGATGTCGCGAAGCTCGACCCCGGGCTCCAGCCCCGGACGCGGACGGTCGGACAGAAGGACGAACCGCTTCAGGCCCTGGGCGTGCCTGCGCACCTGCTGGATCAGCCGGTTGATCTCGGCGACCGGATACCGCTCGCCCCAGGCGATCAGCACGCATTGCCAGGACGGAACGGGATGGGACATGGGGGCATCGACCGGACTGCAAGGGTTCACGCGCTCATCGCACGGCCGCCGGGGGCCGCGCAAGCCGCCCCGCGCCTCAGCCTTGGGTCAGCGCCTGCGCCCAAGCCTGCAGCCGCGCCGCGTTGACCCCCATGTCGCCGCGTCCGAAGCGCAGGCGGGCGTAGATGTAAAGCCCGTCCGGCCGGACCTCGGCCGTCGTGTAATCGGGAAAGCCCCAGAGCGCGCTGCGTGTCACCCAGGTGATCCGCCCCTCTTCCACGCTGCCCACAAGGCGCGTGGTGCGCGGGGTGGCCAGCGCCACGGTATCCAGCCGCGCCAGAAGCTCCCGCGCATCCGCGCTTTCCAGCCGCAGGCTTGCCGACCCTTCGGCCGGGACCACCACGCCCCAGGGCCCGTCACCAAGGGGCGCGACATGCCAGCGCGCGGGGTCCGAAGGCGCAAGGCGGACATAGCCCGCGAAGACCACCAGCGCCGCCAGAAGCCCCCAGACCAGCCATGCCGCCATGCGCCCTCTCCTCACCTTTGCGTCCGCGCCCAATGATAGAGGCAGATCAGCTCATAGGCCACATGCGCCCCGGCCACCGCCGTCGCCCCCGTGGTATCATAGGGCGGCGAGACCTCGACGACATCCCCGCCGACAAGGTTGATCCCCGCCAGGTCGCGCAGCATCGCCGCCACCTGCCAGCTTGCCAGCCCGCCCCAGACCGGAGTCCCCGTCCCGGGCGCAAAGGCCGGGTCCAGCGCGTCGATGTCGAAAGTGAGGTAGGTGGGCCGGTCGCCGACGATCCCCTTCACCGTCTCCACGACCCTTTGGACGCCCCACTCATGCGCCTCGCGCGCGGTGATGACGTTGACGCCCAGGTAATCCTCGGTCGTCGTCCGGATCCCGATCTGGACCGACCGCTTCGGATCGACGAGCCCCGCCTTGACCGACTTGTAGAACATCGTCCCATGGTCGATCCGCGCCGGGTTGTCGTCGGGCCAGAGGTCCGAATGCGCGTCGAAGTGGATCATCGAGACAGGTCCGAACTTCTCGGCATAGGCCTTCAGGATGGGATAGGTGATGAAGTGGTCACCCCCCAGCACGATGCTCCCCGCCCCCGCCTTCAGGATGGTGCGGATGTGGTTGGTCAGCGTCTCGGGAAACTCCGGCACATTGGCATAGTCGAAGGCCACGTCGCCGTAGTCGATGACGTTGAGGTCCTCCAGCGGGTCCGTCCCCCAGCCCGGCGGCGGGTCGTAGGGCATCAGCGCCGAGGCTTCGCGGATCGCCCGCGGGCCGAAGCGGGTGCCCGCGCGGTGGCTGACCGCCTGGTCGAAGGGAACTCCGGTGATCGCCAGGTCCACACCCGTCAGGTCCTTCGTATAGGTCCGCCGCAGGAAGGAGGTCGCGCCGCCGAAGGCGTTTTCATAGGAATAGCCCCGGTGCGAATTCCGGGTGAACGCAGTGTCGACCTGCGTCTTCGCGTCTTCAAGTGCCATGATTGGTCTCGGGTCTTGCAGCGCAGTCGTTCAGCGGAGACGCGCGGATCCGGTCCGGGCAAGAAACCCGCCCCGCGCGCGCCTGTCAAGCGGGCGATTTCTTCGAAGAAATCGCATCGGAGCCTTCGAAGGCTCCGGTCCGGAGTTTTCGAAAACTCCGGCCCCCTACCCGATCCGGTGCCCTTCCCGCACCAGCTCGTCCGTGACCTGCCGGATCGCGCGTTCCAGCACCTCGACCACCTCGTCCACCTGGGCCTCGGTGATCACCAGCGCCGGGGACATCACGTTCAGGTGCCCAAGCGGCCGCACCATCATCCCCATCGCCTCGGCCGCGTCCGAGATGCGCTTGGACTCGTTCACCCCGTCCGGCAGGGGCTCCTTGGTCAGCTTGTTGGCCACGTTCTCCACGCAGACCATCAGCCGCCGCCCCCGGACCTGCCCCACCAGCGGCAGCGCCTCCAGCCCCTTCAGCCGGTCCAGGAAATAGTCCCCGACCCGCGCCGCATTTTCCAAAAGGCCCTCGTCCTCGATGATCTCGATCGACTTCAGCGCCGCGGCGCAGGCGACCGGATGGCCGGAATAGGTGAAGCCGGATGTGAACCACCGCTCACCTTTCTGGGCCATCGCCTCCCAGATCCTGTCGCTGAAGATCAGCGCGCCGAGCGGCAGGTAGCCCGAGGTCAGGCCCTTCGCGCAGGTGATCATGTCCGGCACCACGCCGAACTCGGCCTCGCTGGCGAACCAGTGCCCCAGCCGCCCGAAGGCCGTCACCACCTCGTCCGCGATGAAGAGGATGTCGTGGCGCTGGCAGACCTCCCACATCCGGCGCAGGTAGCCCTGCGGCGGCATGATCACCCCGCCACTGGCCTGGATCGGTTCCGCGATGAACCCGCCGATCCGGTCCGCGCCTACGCGGTCGATCAGCGCCTCGAACTCCGCCACCAGCGCGTCGCAGAACTGGTTCTCGCTCATCCCCTCGGGCCGCCGGTAGGTGTTGGGCGGGGTCAGGTGGTGGATGCCGGTTTCCTTGTAGCGGAACTCCTCCACCCGGTCGCCGGGACGCTTGCCCACCGACTGCGACAGGTAGGTGGAGCCGTGGTAGGAATGATCCCGCGCCACGATGTCGGTCTTGTCGGGCCGGCCCATGCAGGACTGGTAGAACCATACCATCCGCACAGCCGTATCCACCGCCGTCGACCCGCCAGTCGTGAAATGCACCCGGTTCAGGTCGCCCGGGGCCAGCTGCGCCAGCTTCGCCGCCAGCCGCGCCGAGGGGTCATTCGTCACATCGACGAAGGTGTTCGAGAAAGCGAGCTTTTCGACCTGTGCGGCAATGGCCTGCGCCATGTCCTTCCGGCCCAGCCCCACATTGGTGCACCACATGCCGCCCACGGCATCCAGATAGCGCCGCCCCTCGGCATCCCAGAGGTAACAGCCCTCGCCTCGCTCGATCACCAGGGACCCCTCTCGTTCGAAGGGGCCGAAGTTGGTCCAGGGATGCAGAACGTGGCTGCGGTCCATTTCCCAAAGCGAATTCGGGCTGGGCCGTGCCAGGGCCATGGGGGCGGTCATGTGGGATCTCCGTGTTGAATGACACAAATGGATAACAAGCCGAGCCTAGCATTTTGATCAAAACCGGACCAGCCCCCACCCTGTTCCAAAGGTTGGGGGTGACCCAGATATGGTGTCCAAAGGTTGATCGGGACCCCATTAGGACCGTCGCCAGCCGAACCGGCAAACGGCCCCGATTCGCGGCTTTCATCTTTGCCGCAAATATCCTCGGGGGGTCCGGGGGGCGAAGCGCCCCCGGGGCCGCGTCCTAGAAAAGCTTCTGCTTCGCCTTCGCGACGCTGAACCCGTGCCCCTCGGCATTGGTGCAGGTCATGCCCGTCTTGGCCGAGACGCAAGAGATGCCGCCCAGCGACAGGGCCTCGCCATAGGGCAGAACCGGATTGCCCGGATCGGCCACCGTATCCGACACGCAGGCGAGGTAACCCTTGCCGCGATCGTCCACCGCGAAAGACGAACCCCAGTCGAACTCGCAATCCGCCGGCGCGCGGGTGTAGCTTGGCGTCAGCTCCCGCAGGTCGCAGCGGGCCGAGGCGAGGTTGTCACCCCGGAACAAGGCACAATGGATGTTGCCGGTGGGCGACTGGAAGGTAACGTAGTCGTCTGAAAAGGCGGGACCGGCCAGGACAAGGGCGGCGAAAAGGACCGACAGTCTCAAAGGGAATCTCCTGATGCGGCGAGGGACCGGCGGACCCCCAGAATGCGGGAAGAAGGCGTGACAATCCATCTCTCCGTCAAGGCAGCTTTCGCCTACACGCTGCCGGTCTTCGCCTGCGCCTTCGTCATCGGAGCCATCCGCGTGACACTGGTCGCGCCTGCCACGGGCCCCCTCCTCGCCGTGGCGCTGGAGGTGCCGCTTGTGCTGGCACTGTCCCGGCTCGTCGCGGGCCGCGTCCTGCGGCGCTGGTCCCCGGTCGGGTCACAACGCCATGCGATGGCAGCCTTGGCCTTCGCGCTTCTGATGCTGCTGGAGCTTGCGACGGCTGTAGCCTTCGGTCAGACCCCGGTGCAGTTCCTGACCGCCATGACCACGCTTGCCGGCGCCCTCGGCCTGGCCGGACAGATCGGTTTCGCACTGATCCCGCTTGTCCGTCAGGTCAGCGGCTGAGCCCGCTCCACCAGCCGCGCGAAGAAACTTGCGCCCACGGGTGCCGCCTCGTCGTTGAAGTCATAGGCCGGGTGGTGCAGCCCCGCCCCCGGCCCGGTGCCGAGGAACAGGTAGGCCCCCGGCCGCGCCTCCAGCATGTAGCTGAAATCCTCCGACCCCATCTCGCGGCCCGCCCGCGCATCGACCGCATCCGCGCCCGAGACTTCCCGGGCCACCTCGGCGGCAAACTCCGTCTCGTCCTCGTGGTTGATGGTCGCAGGATAACCCCAGTCGTAATGGATTTCGGCCCGCACCCCATAGGCCGCCGCATGGCCCTCGACGATCTCGTGGAACCGCTTCTTCAACAGCGCCCGCACATCCGGCTTGAAGCTGCGGATCGTCGCGCAGAAGAAGCCATCCTCGGGGATGATGTTGTTCGCCGTCCCGGTGTGGATCATCGTGACCGAGATCACCGCCTCGTCCATCGCATAGACATTGCGCGGGATGATCGTCTGCACCGCCTGGACCATGCCGACGATGGCCACCACCGGGTCCACGCATTCGTGCGGCGTCGCCCCGTGCCCGCCCTTCCCGGTCACCTTGACCGTGGCCGTGTCGACCGAGGCCATCAGCGGCCCCGGCGTGGTGTGGAAATGCCCGAAGGGCACATTAGGCGCATTGTGGATGCCATAGACCTGTCCGATCCCGAACCGGTCCATCACACCCTCCTGCACCATGACCTGCCCGCCGCCACCATCCTCTTCGGCCGGCTGGAAGATCAGCGCCACGGTGCCCCTGAAGTTCCGCGTCTCCGCCAGGTACTTCGCCGCGCCCAGAAGCATCGTCACATGCCCGTCATGCCCGCAGGCATGCATCTTCCCCTTCTCGGTCGAGGCATGGGGCGCCCCCGTCAGCTCTTCGATCGGCAGCGCATCCATGTCCGCCCGCAGCCCGATCACCGGCCCCTCGCCCTGGCCCTTGATCAGCGCCACGATCCCGGTCTTCGCGATCCCCTCGTGGATCTCGTCCACTCCGATCTCGCGCAGCCGTTCCACGATCCAGGCCGCCGTCCGGTGACAATCGAACGCGAGCTCCGGGTGCTGGTGCAGATACCGCCGCCACCCCTTCATTTCCTCGGCGTAAGAGGCGATACGGTTCAGAACGGGCATGTCGGACTCCTTCGGACGTGACCTTTGATCAAATCGCAAAACCCCGGTGGCCGCAATGACCCAATCCCCCCTTGACCGCGACGTCATCCAGCTTGCCCCCTCCGGAATCGACCGCCTCCTCGCCATCATGGCCGCGCTCCGCGACCCGCAGACCGGCTGCCCCTGGGACATCGAGCAGACCTTCGCCACCATCGCCCCCTACACGCTGGAGGAAGCCTTCGAGGTCGCCGACGCCATCGACCGCGCCGACTGGCCCGACCTGAAGGGCGAGCTTGGCGACCTCCTCTTCCAAGTGGTCTACCATTCCCAGATGGCCGCCGAGGCCGGGCACTTCACCTTCGCCGACGTGGTCACCGCCATCTCGGACAAGATGATCGCCCGCCACCCGCATGTCTTTGGCACCGAGTCCCGCGACAAGACTGCCGAACAGCAGACCCGCGACTGGGAGGCGCAGAAGGCCCGCGAACGCGGCCCCCAACGCACGCTCGACGGCATCGCCGCCTCGCTCCCCGCCCTGACCCGTGCCCTGAAACTCCAGAACCGCGCCGCCCGCGTTGGCTTCGACTGGCCCTCCACGGACGAAGTCCTCGACAAGCTCGTCGAGGAAGCCCGCGAGGTCGTCGAGGCCCGCGACACCCTCACCCACGCGGCGCTCACCGAGGAAATCGGCGACCTCCTCTTCGTCATGGCCAACCTCGCCCGCCACCTGAAGGTCGATCCCGAACAGGCCCTCCGCGCCGCCAACGCGAAATTCACCCGCCGCTTTGCCCGCATCGAGGACTGGCTCGCCGAACAAGGCAAGCGCCCCGCCGACAGCGACCTGGCCGAAATGGATGCGCTCTGGAACCGCGCCAAGGCCGAAGACAAGCTGGCCCCCTGACCTTTCATCTTTGCCCAAATATCCCCGCCGGAGGCTCCGACGCCTGTCCCAAGTGCTTCGGCAAATTTTCCGACCCTTTCACTCAACCTCTTGACCCAAGCAAAACAGTCAGGTTTAAGCGCCTCATGAAACCTGACAAAAGGAGTCAGCCAATGCTGCGTCTCTCGACCCTTGCCCTCCTCGCCTGCTCCGTCCCGGCCCTTGCGCAAGAGATCAACGTCTACTCGCACCGCCAGCCGGAACTGATCCAGCCGCTCGTCGACGCCTTCACCGCCGAGACCGGGATCAAGGTGAACGTGGCCTTCGTGGACAAGGGCATGGCCGAGCGTCTGGTGGCCGAGGGCGACCGTTCCCCCGCCGATCTCGTGCTGACCGTCGACATCGCGCGGCTCATGCAGATCGTCGAGGCCGATGTGGTCCAGCCGGTCCAGTCCGAGGTCCTGGAAGCCAACATCCCGGCCGAGCTTCGCGATCCGGAAGACAAGTGGTTCGGCCTGACCGCCCGCGCCCGGATCGTCTATGCCTCCAAGGACCGCGTGCAGCCCGGCGAGGTCACCACCTACGAAGACCTCGCTTCTGACAAGTGGAAGGGCCGCATCTGCTCGCGCTCGGGGCTCCATGACTACAACGTCGCTCTCCTTGGCGCGATCATTGCCCATCATGACGAGGCCTATGCGACCACCTGGGCCGAGGGCGTGAAGGCCAACCTCGCCCGCAAGCCCGACGGCGGCGACCGCGACCAGGTCAAGGCCATCGCGGCCGGCGAATGCGACATCGCCATCGGCAACACCTATTACATGGGCCAGATGCTGGCCGACCCGGAACAGGTCCCGGCGGCGGAATCGGTGAACATCGTCTTCCCGACCTTCGAGAACGGCGGCACCCACCTCAACATCTCGGGCGTGGCCATGACCAAATCCGCGCCGAACAAGGAAAACGCGCTGAAGTTCATGGAATGGCTCTCGGGCGACGCGGCGCAGAAGATCTACGCCGAGACGAACCACGAATACCCGGTGAAGCCGGGCGTCGAACGCTCTGCCCTCGTCACCTCCTGGGGCGAGTTCACGCCGGATTCGAAGACCCTCGCCGAAATCGCCGCACAGCGCCCCGCCGCGGTGAAGATCATGGAAACGGTCGACTTCGACGGTTGATGGGCCGCAGGTCGGGGTTCACCCCGACGCCCCTGGGGCGCGCCGAAAGCGCGCCCTTTTCAATTGCAGGAGACGAGCCGGGTGAACCCTTGCGCGACCTCCGCCAGCTCCTCCGGCGCAACCGGGGCCGCCGCTTCGGCCACCACCGGCTCGACCCCGTTCTGCGCCAGGAACAGCTTGGCAATCTCGCCCCGGATCGCGAAGTTCACGTTCTGCGGCACCGTGCCATAGCTCTCCATCGCATATGCATCGCTCAGCCGCGCCACGACCACGCCGACGACCTGACCCGCCCCGTTCAGCACCGGCCCGCCCGAGTTGCCAGGCTGCACCGGCGCTGAAATCTGCATGTTGATCCCGTCTCCTCCGATCCCCTTGGTGCTCGTGACCGCGCCGCGCGTCACGTTCAACCCGCCCAGAAGTCCCGACAGCGGATAGCCCACCACCGTCACGTCCGAATTCAACCGCGCCGGACTGTCGGCGAAGACCGCTGGCGCCGCTGCCGAAAGTCCATCCACCTGCAAAAGCGCCAGATCGAAGACCTCGTCCTCGGCCAGGACCTTGGCCACATGCCCGTCCACGGTCAGGCGGCTACAGCCCGAGATCACATGCTGGTTGGTCAGCATCGCGCCGGTCTCCGTGACGATGAACCCGGTTCCGGTCCCCGATGGTGCGGGCGCAGGGGCCGGATCGGACTTGGCGACGGTCGCACCCGGCGTTGGGGCCGAAGGGGATTTCGGCGCATCTTCCGCTGCCAGAAGTCCCGCCAGCACCTCGATGCCCGTCGCCAGCCTGCCCGGCGAAATCCCGATGGCCGGCGCATAGCCGGGCGCGATGCTTCCCGTGATCGCTGCAAGAGCCCCCGCGTCGCGATCCTGGCCCGAGATCATCAGCGTCGACCAGCCCCCGCCCCGCAGGTCCGACCGCGTGTAGAGCGTCACGCCCTCGACCGTCCGCGCCGAGGTGATCCACAGCTTCGGCTTGCGGACCGTATAGGCCTCACTCACCGCCTGACGCAGGGTGTACAGATGATAGCTCTTCGCCGCCGTACCGCTGTCGATGGTCATCGAATAGCCGATGGACCGGCCCGCGACGGTCATGTTGACGAATGTGTCCGACGGCGCACCGTCGACAAGCACAGCCGTCGGCACCAGGAAGGACATGTCCAAGGCCGAGATGTATTGCCGCTCCCACCCCTCGGCGTCGATCGCCGAAAAGGCCTGCATCGCGGCATAGACCGCATCGGCATTGGTGACGAATGCCGCCGATCCGCCGTTCTCTGCGGTAAACCGTTCCAAGGCGCGCTGACTGCCGCCGCCCCAGGCCCCGTCGATCAACCCGTTGTAGACATTGGCAAAGGCCAGCCCCGCCTGCAAAAGCCGTTTCTCCTGATCGGTCAGCAACCGGGCGTCGAACTCGTCCCGCAACTGATCGGCGGTGAAGGCCCGCGCCGGAGCGATCTGAATCAGGACCAGCAGGACAATGACAAGGATGCGCAAGATCACTTCTCCGGAGAATGCCCCATCCTTCGCGCGGAATGTGGCCCGGTCAAGGCTCGGGTGGCAGTTGAGGCGGACCACCATCGTTGCGCAGCGCAGTATGGAAGCAGTGAAGCGGCGGGAACGATCCGAACCTTACCAACTGCCTAATGCCCGCATCCAACCCCTTGATTTCCAAGCCTCCGAAAGCCTGTCCACCGTGGACAGCTCACCCCATGAACTCCACCGACAACACCGTCGGCAGATGCCGCGCGACCTCCTCCCAGGTCTCTCCCTCGTCCCTCGACAGGAACACCGACCCCGAGTTCGTCCCGAATGCCACCCCTCCGGGGCACGAGGCCATCCCCTGCCGCAGCACCGTGAAGAAGCAGTCCCGCTCCGGCAAGCCCTCCCCCTTCCCGGCCCAGGTTTCCCCCCCGTCCTCCGTCTTCCACACCAGCGCCCGCGCCCCCACCGGATACCGCCCCAGGGAATCCCCGTTCAGCGGAAACACCCAAGCCACCCCCGGCTTCTCTGGATGCGCCGCCACTGGAAACCCAAACGTCGACGGCAACCCCTCCGTCACCTCCTCCCAGACCGCGCCGCCATCGCGGCTGCGATACACCCCCTGGTGGTTCTGCATGTAGATCAGCCCCTCCACCGCCCCGAAGGCGAGGTTGTGGACGCAACTGAAGATCTCATCCTCCCGCCGGATCTCCTCGCCGTCCCAGAACCGCTCCAGCGCCCCCGCCGGCCCCGCCCTATTCCCCCTCCGGTTCCGCTGCTGCCAGCTCACCCCGCCATCCCGGCTCTCGAACACCCCCGCCGCCGAAATCCCGACCCAGATCCCGCCCTTCTGATCCGCCAGGATCGTGTGCAACGTCAGCCCCGCCGCCCCCGGCTGCCACTGATCGGCCCCCGGCTGGTCCGTCAAGGCCTCCAGCCTGCTCCACGAGACCCCACCATCCACACTCTCATACAGATAGGCCGGCTTCGACCCCGCCAGCACCCGCCCCCGATCGTAGCAAAGCGACCACAACTGCTCTGCCCCCGGAAACGGCCCCGTCGACACCGACCACTCCCCGCCACGGCGCCGCCAGACCCCCGCGCCATGCCACCCGCTCCCCCCGGCCGCGAGGATCTCGCCCCCGCGCCCGATCGCATGGTTGATCGGCCAGCCCTCGCAGAACGGCCCCTCCACCCGGCCGCCCTCCAGCACGAACAGCCCCTTCGTCGTCCCGACAAGTATCTCCATCGCCGCCTCCTCCGCGTGACGCCCGCAAGCCTACACCCGCCCCGCCACAGCGCACCGGCAAATTTCCTGACCATCTGGACAAATTCGGCCAGACCCCGCTTACTCCGCGCAAAGGAGTCGCCCATGCCCCGCAAGATCATCATCGACACCGACCCCGGCCAGGACGACGCCGTCGCCATCCTCCTCGCCCTTGCGAGCCCCGAGCTCGATGTCCTCGGCCTCACCGCCGTTGCCGGGAACGTGCCGCTGCCCCTTACCCAGAAGAACGCCCGCCAGATCGTCCAGCTTTCCGGCCACCAGACCCCGGTCTACGCCGGCTGCGACGCCCCCCTGAAACGCAAGCTCGTCACCGCCGAATACGTCCACGGCAAGACCGGCCTCGACGGCATCCCGCTGCCCGAGCCCACGCACCCCCTGCAGCCCGAACACGCCGTCGACTTCCTGATCGACACGCTGCGGCACCACGCCCCCGGCACCGTCACCCTCTGCCCCCTCGGCCCCCTGACCAACATCGCCACCGCCTTTAGCCGCGCCCCCGACATCATCCCCCGCGTGGCCGAGATCGTCCTGATGGGCGGCGCCTATTTCGAGGTCGGCAACGTCACCCCCGCGGCCGAGTTCAACATCTACGTCGACCCCGAAGCCGCGGAAATCGTGTTCAAATCCGGCGTGCCGCTGGTCGTCATGCCCTTGGACGTCACCCACAAGGCCCTGACCTCGCGGGCCTGGGTGGAGGAGATGCGCGCCCTCGGCACCCCCGTGGGTCAGGCCGTCGCCTCTTGGACCGATTTCTTCGAACGCTTCGACACCGCCAAATACGGCTCCGAAGGCGCCCCCCTGCACGACCCCTGCGTGATCGCCTACCTCTTGGAGCCCGCCCTCTTCCACGGCCGCCACATCAACGTGGAGATCGAGACGGGCTCCGAGCTCACCCTCGGCATGACCGTCGCCGACTGGTGGCGCGTGACGGGGCGGGAGCCCAACGCGATGTTCATGGGCTCCGTGGACCGGGAGGGGTTCTACCGGCTCTTGACGGAGCGGTTGGGGAGGTTGTGAAGTCTAGTCAACTATGCTGCTTACCTGTGCAGTGCCACCTCCATTTAAGTTACTTCAGAAATCATAAAGCATGATGTTTCGTATTTGCCATTTCTCCTTTGCATCGATTTTCAGTGTTGCTGTACGGTAGGCTGACCAAACTTTCCGAAGGTCTTTGAACACTTCACGAGCAATATAAGTTGAGCCACTCTTTTTATAGCTTCGGTCTATCCTTTCATCTTCAAGAGCGCGATGAATATCAAATTCAACGGCGCCCATCGATTGGGACTTCGCGAAAGCAATGATCTTCCAATCATCGAACCCTGCGTACGAGTCATAATTTAGTCTAGTCTGCCGTTCTGCAATGTCTGAACAGGAGCCAACTTTATGTATTTTTCCGGTAGTAGACGAAGCTATGTAAACAAAGCCCGGAGCGGAGTGCCTCCTTATGTAAGCAATTCTGGAAGTATCACATTGACAGCAGTGCCCAGAACGGAGCCGAATCCTGTGCCCTGAAAGACAGGGTATTCCCAAGCCGAATAGATAACCCTGTGATTTGGCTTCATCGCCCCAAGATGTTGCATTCCTGCCTCGAGCGTCAAAGAGCTGAGAAGGGAGTATCTTCTGAGAAACCAGAAAAACATACTCACTGTCAGAAAGGTCTTTCCGGTCGATCATGGCCTACCCTTAGCATTTTGATTTTGACTACCATTTTAGCAGAGTCGCGTAACGCGCCATGCTACTCAGTAAGCAGCGCCCGCGCGCTGTTAAGTAAACAACTTCACCACCGGCGATTACAACGTCCTCGTCGCCGCCGGGAACTCCAGCCACTCCGCCTGTGCCAGATACCACACTCTTGTGGCCTCGTCGTTCGCCTGCACCAGCACCGTCGCGATGCCGATGCTCTGGGCGTCCCGCGTCATCGTAGGGTGCGCTACAGCGCACCACCACGGCCAACCACTCGCGCACCGTCGTTAGAAGGGTAATCGCGGCATTCCATGAACGGTGCGCTGTAGCACACCCTACAATCACTCTCGCTTTCACCCTCCCTTAACCACCCCCTTAACAAACCCCTAACGTCCACGTGCAACCCATTGCTTTCAAATCATAATCCGAAAATGTCCACCGTGGACAGCCGTCGCCTTTGCGGCCCCCACCTCACCCCAGCGGCAGGACGACCGAGAACCGGCTCCCCTCGCCCACCACGCTCTCCACCCGCAGCCACCCCCGGTGCCGGCTCACGATGTGCTTCACGATGGCCAGCCCCAGCCCCGTCCCCCCCATCTCGCGCGAGCGGTGGGAATCGACGCGGTAGAACCGCTCCGTCAGCCGCGGCAGGTGGACCGGATCGATCCCCTCCCCCTCGTCCGCCACCTCCACCCGCACCGCCGGCCCCCGCACCGTCTCCTCCGCCGACAGCGAGACCCGCACCACCTGCCCCGCCCGCCCATATTTCAGCGCGTTCTCGACCAGGTTCGTGAAGACCTGCACCAGCTGGTCCCGGTCCCCCGGCACCTTCACCGGCGCGCCCACCAGCTCCACCCGGTCGCCCTTCTTCTCCGCCACCCCTTTCAGCGACCCGATCACCCCCTCCAGCACCCCGCGCAGCTCCACCGGGTCCTTCGGCCGCACCCTCTCCTCCGCCTCGACCCGCGAGAGCTGCAGAAGGTCCCGCACCAGCCGGTTCATCCGCCCCGCCTCGGCCTCCATGATCCCCAGGAACATCTCCCGCGCCTTCGGGTCGTCCTTGGCGGCGTTCTTCAGCGTCTCGATGAACCCCATCAGCGCGGTGAGCGGCGTCCGCAGCTCATGGGAGACGTTCGCCACGAAGTCCCGCCGCATCTCCCCCGCCCGCTCCACCTCGGTCACGTCGCGGAAGACGGCGAGCGCCAGGTCCCCCTGGGCCGAGACCGTCGCCTGGAACACCGCCTCCTGCCCCTCGCGGCGAAGGGTCATCCGCGCCTCCTGCACGCCGCCCTGCCGGGTGACAGCCCCGATCGCCTCCAGCACCGCCGGCGCGCGGACGGCCATCGCGGGATGGCGCCCGACCATGCCCGCGCCGAACAGCGCCTCGGCGGGGGGGTTCAACGCCAGGATGCGGTCGTCGCGGCGGACCAGCATCGCGGGCAGCGGCAGGCCGGCCAGCAGAGCTTGCGGATCAAGCGTGGTCATCGGCTTCGCTTCCCTTGCAACAATCGCGCCTCCACCCTTGTCTTGTGCAGGAATACCAGTAAATTCCCGGTTGTATATGTAAGTGGTGCGGGTCCGGCCTGTTTCCGGGATTTTTGGTCGGCCCCGATGCAAGTCCTGTCAGACAAAGAATTGGCGGCGCCTCACGCATGGAGAGGTCGAGAATTGTCGCAAAAGCTTAGGTGCCTGGTGATCGGCATTCCGGAAGCGCGCGCCGCCGAGGGCAGCCTGCGACCCGAGGAATTCGCTTCCATCGCGCTCGAGGCCTTCGAAACTCAGCTGCCGCTGCCGACCACGCTGGAGCTCGTGGTGACGCCGCTTTTCTGCAAGACCTTCGACGCGCTGGAAATTATCGAAAAGCTTGGGGCGCAGGACTACCGCAAGACGCTGCGGGTCGTGTCGCCGAAACTGCCGAACCGGCAGATCGTCCTGCGCGAGCTGAGAAGCCACGCCGCGCGGCAGGGGATCACCATCGAGCTTGTCGAGGAAGGCTGACGCCCTCACACCGGCGTCAGCCCGGCGCGGAAGCGGCGGGCGTTCGCCTGGTAGCCGGCGGCCGAGGCGAGGAGCCTAGCTCGTGCCGTCGGGTCCAGCTCGCGCACAACCTTTCCGGGAGAGCCCATCACCAGGCTGCCGTCGGGGATCACCTTCCCCTCCGTGATCAGCGCGCAGGCACCGATCAGGCAGCCATTGCCGATCTTCGCCCCGTTGAGGACCGTGGCCCCCATGCCGATCAGCGTGCCGTCACCGATGGTGCAGCCGTGCAGCATGGCCTTGTGGCCGATGGTGCAGTTCGCGCCGATGGTCAGCGGATAGCCCATGTCGGTATGCAAGACGCAGTTCTCCTGCACGTTCGACCCGGCGCCGATGCGGATTTCCTCGTTGTCGCCGCGCGCGACTGCGCCGAACCAGACCGAGGCATCGTCCTCGACGACGACCTTGCCGACCAGCACGGCCGTGTCGGCCACCCAGGCCGAGGGGGCAATCTGCGGGGCAACACCGTCAAGCGCATAGATCATCGGGCTTCGAACTCCTCGTTCAGGGACCGCACGAAGGCGGAAAGCTGCGGCTGGCGTTCTCGCTTCAGGCGTTCGGCGGTCAGGATCGTCTTCAGGCTGTCGAAAGTGCGGTCCAGGTCGTCGTTCACCAGCACGTAATCGTATTCGGCCCAATGGCTGATCTCGTCGCGGCTTTTCGCCATGCGGCCGGCGATCACCTCGTCGCTGTCCTGCGCGCGAGAGCGGAGGCGGCGGTCAAGCTCGGCAATCGAGGGGGGCAGGATGAAGATCGACACGACGTCGCCGCGCATCGCCTGTTTCACCTGCTGGCCGCCCTGCCAGTCGATGTCGAAAACGGTGTCGGTGCCCGCCTGCATCGCGGCCTCCACCGGCGCGCGGGGCGAGCCGTAGAAGTTGCCGAAGACCTCGGCATGTTCCAGCATCTGGCCGTCGCGGACCATCGCCTGAAACTCTTCGCGGCTCCGGAAATAGTATTCGCGGCCGTCCTGTTCGCCGGGCCGGGGCTTGCGGGTGGTGGCCGAAATCGAAAAGCGCATGGACGGGTCCCAGGCCATCAGCATGCGGGAAAGCGTCGATTTGCCGGCGCCCGAGGGCGAGGAGAGAATAAGAAGGAGCCCGCGGCGGGTCATCGGTCATTCCACATTCTGGACCTGCTCGCGCATCTGATCGATCACGGTTTTCAGGTCAAGGCCGATCCGGGTCAGGGCGAGGGACTGGGCCTTCGAGCACAAGGTGTTCGCCTCGCGCATGAATTCCTGCATCAGGAAGTCGAGCTTGCGGCCCGCAGGTTGACCCTCGGCCACGTGCGACCGGGCGGCGGCGACATGGGCTGTCAGGCGGTCCAGTTCCTCGGTCACGTCGGTCTTGACGGCAAGAAGGGCCAGTTCCTGCGCAAGCCGGGCCGGATCGACGACATCGGTCGCGGCCAGGACGCGCGCCACGGCCTCGCGCAGCGTCTCGGCCTGGGTCGCGGTGCGCGTGGCGCATTCCCTTTGCGCCTCGGAGGTCAGGTCGGCGATCCGGTCCAGCTGTGCCGTCAGCACCGTGGCCAGCGCCCGCCCCTCGGCCCCGCGCATGGTGTGGAAGTCGGCCAGCAGTGCCGGGAAGTCCGCCAGCAGCGCCTCGCGCAGCGGCGTGGTGTCCATCTCCTGCGCCGAAGCGTCGATCACCCCCCGCAGCGTCAGCACATCCGCCGCCGTCGGCTGGCGCAGCGTCACATGGGCGGCCATCGCTGCCGCCTCGACCCGCCCCAGCGCGGCCAGCGCGGCCGAAAGCGCGGTGTCGTTCAGGCGGAAGGCCGCGTCCTCGCGCCCCTCGTCCTGGGTCACCTTCAGAGTAAGGCTCACATTGCCGCGGGTGACCGATTTCTGCAGTTCGGACCGCAGCGCCGCCTCAAGCCCGTCGACCCAGTCCGGCACCCGGAGCCGCAAATCCAACCCCTTGCCGTTCACCGACCGCAGGTCCCAGGTCCAGCTGTAGCCAGCCCCCGCCCCCCGCCGGGCGGCAAAACCAGTCATCGAGATCATGCGGTCCTTTCAGCGCCACGGGCGCGACATTTACCATTTGAATAGATTTTCGGCCGAATCTTCAGGATCCGCGCTATTTTCTTCATGACGCGGCGGGCCCGCGACCCGCAAGGCCCACATTCGCGCCGAGGAGAGAATGATGTCGCTCAGCTTCCTGGATCGGTTTCGTCCGCAGCGTCCCCTGCAGACCCCGCTGGTCTTCGAGGGCTTGGCGCAGGTCCGCGCCTATTGGGAAAGCTTGCGCCGCGACGCGGGCTTGCCACGGCGCACCGACATCGATCCCCGGGGATTGAGCGGCGTGCTGGACCGGGTCTTCCTGGCCGAACGGATCGGACGCGGGTTGGTGCAGGTGCGCATCGCCGGCTCTGGCCTGGCAGACTTTGCGGGGATGGACGTGCGTGGCCTGCCGCTAAGCTGTCTCTTCGCCGCCGAGTCGCGGGCCCAGCTTGGCGTCAGCATCGAGCGGGTGTTCGACATGCCCGCCGTGGCGGAACTGGACCTCGGCCGGGACCGTGGCGGCGGGGGCGGGTTGATCGCGCGACTACTACTTCTGCCGTTGGCCGATGAGGGCGGGGCAAAGCTGATACTGGGGGCAGTCAGCTTTGTTCCGGGGCCGACGGCGCGATGCAAGTTGCAGATCCGTAGCTGGCGCGATGCGTGCCTGCCGCGGGCCCCCCTGCCCGAAAGCCCGCCGGAGGCCGCGCCCGTCCGGCGGTTCGGCCACCTGTCGCTGGTGCATGTCAGCGACTGAAAAAGGCGGCAGGTTGCCCCACCGCCCCTATCCCGACTTCTGAAACGCCCTTAAAGCGCGACGCGACGCGCGGCTTCCCGCTGCGACGACAGCTCTTCCGCCACCAGGAACGCCAGTTCCAGCGACTGGCTGGCGTTGAGGCGCGGGTCGCAGGCGGTGTGGTAGCGGTCGGCCAGGTTTTCGTCGCTGACCGCGCGCAGACCGCCGGTGCATTCGGTCACATCCTGGCCCGTCATCTCGAAATGCACGCCGCCCGGCTGGGTGCCTTCCGCCTTGTGGATGGCGAAGAACTCACGCACTTCGCGCAGGACGCTGTCGAAGGGACGGGTCTTGTAGCCCGAGGCCGCCTTGATCGTGTTGCCATGCATCGGGTCGCAGGACCAGACGACGTTGGCACCTTCCTCGCGGACGGTCTTGATCAGGCGCGGCAGATGCTCGCCCACCTTGCCCGCGCCGAAGCGCGCGATCAGGGTCAGACGGCCCGGCTCGTTCTCCGGGTTCAGCTTGGCCATCAGGACCTTCAAGTCGTCCGCGGTGGTCGAGGGACCGCACTTCAGGCCGATGGGGTTCAGGACGCCCCGGCAGAATTCGACATGCGCGCCGTCGGGCTGGCGGGTGCGGTCGCCGATCCAGATCATGTGGCCGGACCCGGCGACATTCTGCCCGGTGATGGAGTCGACGCGGCAGAGCGCCTCTTCGTATTCCAGCAGCAGCGCTTCGTGGCTGGTGTAGAAGTCGACGCGGGAAAGCTCGTTCGCGGTGTCGCTGTTGACGCCCGCCGCGTTCATGAAGTCCAGCGCGTCCGAAATGCGGTTCGCCATCTCGCGGTAGCGTTCGGCCTTGTCGTGTTCGGCAAAGCCCAGCGTCCAGGAATGTACGCGGTGGATGTCGGCAAAACCGCCGGTGGAGAAGGCGCGCAGCAGGTTCAAGGATGCGGCCGCCTGGGTATAGGCCTGCAGCATCCGGTTCGGATCGGGGATCCGCGCCTCGGGCGTCGGGTCGAAGCCGTTGATGATGTCGCCCTTGTAGCTGGGCAGTTCGACGCCGTTGATCACCTCGGTCGGCGCGCTGCGCGGCTTGGCGAACTGGCCCGCCATCCGACCCACCTTGATGACCGGCACCTTGGCGGCATAGGTCAGCACCACGGCCATCTGCAGCATGACGCGGAAGGTGTCGCGGATGTTGTCCGCGCTGAATTCGGCGAAGCTTTCGGCGCAGTCGCCGCCCTGCAGCAGGAAGGCCTTGCCTTCGGCCGCCAGCGCAAGCTGCTTCTTCAGCCGCCGCGCCTCACCGGCAAAGACCAGCGGGGGATACTTCGACAGCTGCGCCTCGACACCATTCAGCGCTGCCTGATCGGGATAATCCGGCATCTGGATCCGCGGTTTCGCGCGCCATGCCGTCTTCGTCCATCCCTTGGTCATCGTTCCACTCCGGAGCCTTGCAATCGGCCAGCGGTATACGCCCCCGTTTCCGCCTTTGCAAAGGGCGATTGGGCGAAAACCGACGCTTTCAGCCCTTGCGAATGCCGGGAATATGCGTTTCCTTGGCCCGCAAACGACATTATCAGGTCGCAGACATGACGCTCGCGCCGCGCAAAGCCACCCAGACGCAGAAGACCAGCACCACCCGGCGGTTCGTCTTCGTGCTCTTGGACAAGTTCACGATGATCTCTTTCGCCGGGGCCATCGAACCTTTGCGGCTGGCCAACCGTGTCGCGGGCGAGACGCTTTACACCTGGGTCCTGGCGGGTGAGGGCAGTGAAAAGAGCTGCTCGAACGGCGCCACCTTCCGGCTGGACATCGGGCTTGAGGAAATGGACCGCGAGGACACCATCCTCGTCTGCGGCGGCCTCGACATCCAGCGCACCACGACCAAGGGCGTGGTCAACTGGCTGCGGCGCGAGGCGCGGCGGGGGGTCACCATCGGCGGCATCTGCACCGGGGGCCATGCGCTGGCGAAGGCGGGGCTTCTGGACGGCAAGAAGGCCACCATCCACTGGGAAAACCAGGATGGCTTCGCCGAGGAATTCGAGGACGTGAAGCTGACGAAGTCGGTCTACGTCATGGACGGCAATCGCTGGACCACGGCGGGCGGCATTTCCTCCCTGGACCTGATGCTGAAGATCATCGCCGCCGACCATGGCGAGGATCTGGCCAACACGGTGGCGGACCAGCTGATCTATTCCTCGATCCGGACCGACCAGGACACGCAGCGCCTGTCGATCCCGACGCGGATCGGGGTGCGGCATCCGAAGCTTTCCCAGGTCATCCAGATGATGGAGGGCAACATCGAGGACCCGATGTCCCCCGCCGACCTGGCCGAGGAGGTGGGCATGTCGACCCGCCAGCTGGAGCGCCTGTTCCGCCGCTACCTCAACCGCAGCCCCAAGCGGTACTACATGGAGTTGCGCCTGCAGAAGGCGCGGAACCTGCTCATGCAGACCGACATGAGCGTCATCAACGTGGCGCTCGCCTGCGGTTTCGCTTCGCCCTCCCACTTCTCGAAGTGCTACCGCAGCCACTACAGCACCACCCCCTACCGCGAGCGTGGCACGCAAGGCATGCCCGGCGCGGTGCCGGCGCGCCTGTCGATCTGAGGCGCGAACACACTGGTTAACACCACGTAACCAGAAATCGGCAAGCCATTGATATTTCTTCGGTAAGTGGCGCTTGTCCACCGTGGACACTATTCGGCCGGGGCCATCCGGTAGACCGCCCCGTCATAGACCGACAGGAACCAGATCGACCCATCCGGCGCCTCGACCACGTCGCGGACCCGGCCGGTCTGGTCGCTTTCGATCCGCTCCTCGGCGAAGCCCGTGGAAGCCGGGCTGTCGGGATCCAGCCGGCCCAGGAAGTTCGAATTCAGCGACCCGAAGAAGATGTCCCCCGTCCACTCCGGCACCAGCTTGCCCGAGTAGACCATCAGCCCCGACGGCGCGATCGAGGGGTCCCAGTAGTGCAGCGGCTGCTCCATCCCCTGCACCTCAGTCCCGCGCCCGATGGGGTCGCCGTTGTAGTTCCGCCCGTAAGAGATCTCTGGCCAACCGTAGTTGCGCCCCGTTTCGGGGGCGTTCAGCTCGTCCCCGCCCTGGGCGCCATGCTCGACGGTCAGGAGCCGCCCGGTCAGGTCAAGCGCCGCACCCTGGATGTTGCGGTGGCCGATGGAAGATACCCCCGGCCGCCAGCCGTCCCGGGCCACGGCGGGGCTGCCGTCGCGGTTCAGCAGGATCACCTTGCCCGCTGTCAGCAACGGGTCCTGCGCCTCCATTCCCCCCGGGCCGGTTCCCCGGTCTCCGGTGGTCAGCGCAATGGAGCCGTCCGGCATCTCGACCAGTCGCGACCCGAAATGCCGCCCGCCGGGGTAACCCTCGCCCGCATGGACGGTGCGGAAGTCCTCAAGCGTGGTACCGTCTTCCGACAGCCGCCCCACCCCCGCCGCGGTGGTCACCCCGCCGTCGGCAGCGGCCGAATAGCTGAGCCAGACCTCACGGCTGGAGGCGAAATCCCCCGGCACCATGACGTCGAGAAGGCCACCCTGCCCGTCAGCCACGACCTCCGGGACCCCGGTCACCGGCTCTGCCGCGCCGTCGCGGACCAGAAGCAGCCGTCCGTCGCGTTCGGTCACCAGGAAAGTGCCATCCGGCAGGAAGTCCAATCCCCACGGTTCCTCAAGACCGTCGACCACGGGCGTGACGGTCATCGCCCCGGCAGAGGTCTGCAGGTCGGCGGCCATGGCGGACTGCGGCAGAAGGGCGACAGCGGACAGAAGGCAGAGCGAGGACTTCAAGATCTGGATCCCTTTCTTCTGGGGGCGCAACGGGATTGGCAACGCCCGGTGATACGCTGTAAAGGTAGGTCTCCCGAGGATTGTGTCGACTCACATGCCATAACAGTGTCGTCAACATGTCGACAAAATGGGCCTTTTCTTTTCACGCGGCCCGCACTACCGTCGGCGCAGGATTTCGATCCAACTAGGGAGATAATCAATGAAGAAACTTCTGCTGGCCGCTTCGGCCTGCGCGCTGATGGCTGGTGCCGCTGCTGCCGAGGACGTCAAGATCGGCATCCTGATCGGTTTCACCGGTCCCATCGAATCTCTGACCTCGCACATGGCCGCGGCGGCTGAACGGGCGATGGCCGAAGTGAACGCCTCGGGCAAGGCCAAGAACACCTACACCTCGGTCCGTGGTGACTCCACCTGCACCGACGCGGCGGCTGCCACCGCTGCGGCTGAACGGATGATCACCGCCGAAGGCGTCAAGGGCATCATCGGCGGCGACTGCTCGGGCGTGACCCGCGCTGTCCTGACCAACGTCGCCATGCCGAACGGCATCGTGATGGTCTCGCCCTCGGCCACCTCGCCGGCGCTGACCGCCGACCCGGACAACGGCCTTTTCTTCCGCACCGCCCCGTCGGATGCGCGCGAAGGCGAAGTCATGGCCGACATCCTGACCGAGAAGGGCATCAAGTCGATCGCCCTCACCTATTCGAACTCGGACTACGGCAAGGGCCTGGCGGAAGCCATCGCCTCGGCCTTCACCGCCAAGGGCGGCACCGTGACGATCAACGCGGCGCACGACGACGGCAAGGCCGACTATTCGGCCGAAGTCGCGGCGCTGGCTGCGGCGGGCGGCGACCTTCTGGTCGTGGCGGGCTACCTGGACCAGGGCGGCAAGGGCATCATCCAAGCCTCGCTCGACACCGGTGCCTTCTCGACCTTCGGTCTGCCCGGCGGCATGGTGGGTGACTCGCTTCCCGCAGCCATCGGCCCGGCTCTGGACGGGTCCTACGGCCAGGTCGCGCAGTCGGACAGCCCCGGCGCTGCGGTCCTGCAGGAAATGGGCAAGACCAACGACCCGGCCTTCGACGCCACCTCGCCCTACACCCCGGAAAGCTATGACGCCGCCGCGCTGATCATGCTGGCGATGGAAGCCTCGGGCTCGACCGATCCGGCCGTCTACAAGGAGAAGATCCTGGAGATCGCCAATGGTCCGGCCGACGGTTCGGGCACCAAGATCCTTCCGGGCGAGCTTGGCAAGGCGCTGGAGCTGATCGCTGCCGGCACCGCCATCGACTATGACGGCGCTTCGGGCGTGACGCTGATCGGACCGGGTGAATCGGCCGGCCGTTACAAGCAGTTCGAAGTCAAGGGCGGCAAGTACGAAACCGTCCAGTTCCGTTGATCTGATCGGGACATGAAACCAAGGCACGGCCCGGGAGAACCCCGGGCCGTTGCCCAAAAGAAGGCCCCCGCCATTGGCGAGACGGGTCGGGGATAGGGGAAGCACATGATCCGGGTCGAGAAGCTGCACAAGCATTTCGGCGGCTTTCATGCCGTTGACGGCGCATCCTTGGAGATCAAGACCGGCACCATCACCGGGCTGATCGGGCCGAACGGCGCGGGCAAGACCACGCTCTTCAACGTGATCGCCGGACGCTACACGCCGACCTCGGGCCAGGTCTTCATGGACGGCGAGGACATCACCGGCCTGCCGCCGCACAAGCTGTTCGACAAGGGCCTGCTGCGCACCTTCCAGATCGCGCATGAATTCGGCTCGATGACCGTGCGCGAGAACCTGATGATGGTCCCGCCGCGCCAGTCGGGCGAAAAGCTCTGGAACGCGCTGTTCTCGCGCGGGGCCGTTGCCGAGGAGGAAGAGCGCATCCGGCAGAAAGCCGACGAAGTGCTCGAATTCCTGACGATCAGCCACATCGCCGACGAGAAGGCCGGGATGATCTCGGGCGGGCAGAAGAAGCTGGTCGAGCTGGGGCGGACCATGATGGTCGATGCCAAGATCGTCTTCCTGGACGAAGTCGGCGCCGGGGTGAACCGGACGCTTCTGAACACCATCGGTGACGCCATCGTCCGCCTGAACAAGGAACGCGGTTACACCTTCTGCGTGATCGAGCATGACATGGACTTCATCGGCCGCCTTTGCGATCCCGTGATCTGCATGGCCGAGGGCAAGGTCCTGGCCGAAGGCACCGTGGACGAAGTGAAGAACGACGAACGGGTGATCGAGGCCTACCTGGGCCGCGGTCTGAAGAACAAGATCAAGGAGGGCGCAGCGTGAGGCCCCGCCTTGCCGCGTCCCCTGCCCTGCAACTGGATCTGACGGAATGAGCGCACCTTTCCTGATCGGCGAGAACATGACCGGCGGCTATGGCGCCGTCGACATCCTGCATTCCTGCACGCTTGCGGTCGAGCCGGGCGAAATCGCGGTGATCGTCGGTCCGAACGGCGCGGGCAAATCCACCGCGATGAAGGCGGTCTTCGGGATGCTGAAGCTGCGTCAGGGCAGCGTGAAGCTGATGGGCGAGGACATCACCTCGCTGTCCCCGCAGGCCCGCGTGCGCAAGGGCATGGGCTTCGTGCCGCAGACCCACAACATCTTCACCGGCATGACGGTCGAGGAAAACCTGGAAATGGGGGCCTTCATCCGCGAGGACGACACGATCCGCGACACGATGGAGCAGATCTACGGCCTCTTCCCGATCCTGAAGGAAAAGCGCTACCAGAAGGCCGGTGAGCTTTCTGGCGGCCAGCGCCAGCAGGTGGCCGTCGGCCGCGCCTTGATGACCCAGCCCAAGGTCCTGATGCTGGACGAACCCACGGCGGGCGTCAGCCCCATCGTGATGGACGAGCTTTTCGACCGGATCATCGAGATCGCGCGCACCGGGATTTCCATCCTGATGGTGGAACAGAACGCCCGCCAGGCGCTGGAGATCGCGGACAAGGGCTATGTCCTGGTCCAGGGGCGCAACCGTTACACCGACACCGGGGCGGCGCTGCTGGCCGATCCGGATGTCCGCAAGTCCTTCCTTGGAGGCTGAGATGAAACACGTTGCGCTGGCTGTCCTGGCCCTCTCGCCCGCCCCGGCCCTTGCCGGTTTCGAATGCACTGTCGAACGCCAGTGCGGCGGCGGCACCTGCGAGCCCTACCCCGGCGGCGCTTTCGCCATCGAGCAGACCGGCGACACCTGGACCGTCTCGGCCGATGGCCAGTCCTGGCAGGCCTTCGACGCGGGCTACATCGAGGACACGGGCGAGCTGGTCCTGGTGATGCCCCCTCAGGCCGGCATGTCCGGCATGATCAGCATCTACCCCCAGGGGCAGTTCATCTTCACCGCCCATGCCGCCGGTCCGGTGGCGATCAGCGGCGAGGGCGCCTGCGTCGCCACCGGCGGCTGAGCCCGTTTTCCCAATTCCTGGACCCAGCGTGACCTGATGGACATCCTAAACGCCCTTGTCGCCTTCCTGAACTTCATCGTCGTGCCGGGCCTTGCCTATGGCAGCCAACTGGCGCTTGGGGCGCTTGGCATCACGCTGATCTTCAGCGTCCTGCGCTTCTCCAACTTCGCGCATGGCGACACGATGGCCTTCGGGACGGCCT